>JADBKP010000009.1 GCA_014896315.1 Limnochordales bacterium | reverse complement strand
GAATCACGAGCCCGTCTCTCTCGCACTGTTCCGTTTTCAAGGAGCAATCTCGCGGCGCTTTCGCCTTCTGCCGCCCGGCCCTCGCGGATCGGTACTGCTCTCTGGCATCACCGCCCGCGTGCCGCCGGCAAGCTGTAATTATAAGCGCTGCCCAGCTGCCGGTCAACCATCATTTTGCATACCAGTTATAGCCAATCAGCAACACATCCCGCACCGGCCTGCCATCATTTCTGATTCCGGTCTAGCCTGCCCGCCACCCGGCATATATACAACCTGACAGCGAGGCAGAGACCGAGACCCTGAAGACACGGGTGGCAGGCCAATGAAGATTGTCATACTCCGCTATCCGTCGCCGCGCCGGGCAATCGCCTCTATTGGAGGTCTGGGATTGGCCGCTTTCCTCCTTACGGCGGCACTAACCTCCCGTTCACCTGCCAGCCTCTGGCGGAGCTGGAGCTTCTGGCCCTGGCCGGCGGCGCAATGGTTTGCCGCCGGCGGCCACCTCACGGCCGCCGATCTTTCTTATATTGAGGGAGCACAACAAGCCCGTGAACCCTATCTCAGTGCCGCCAGCGCGATACTGGTCGACAACGAGACGGGTACCGTCCTATACGCCAGGAATGAACACACCCGGCGAGCCCCTGCCAGCACCACGAAGATCCTGACCGCCATTCTCGCGATCGAATCCGGTCGTCTCAACCGCACCGTAAAAGTCAGCCGGCGGGCAGCCAACGTCATCGGCTCCGACATCAACCTGCGCGCTGGCCAGGTGGTCCATCTAGAGGACCTTCTGGCAGGCCTGCTGATCCGTTCCGGCAACGACGCCGCCATCGCTATTGCCGAAGCAGTAGCCGGTTCGGTTGAGGAGTTTGCCGCCCTCATGAACCGTCGGGCCGCCGAGCTCGGTGCTACCAACTCCCACTTCGTCAACCCCCATGGCCTCGACACACCCGACCACTATACCACGGCCTATGACCTGGCACTCCTCGCCCGCACTGCCATGAATTATCCCCTCTTTGCTCGCCTGGTCGCCACCCGCAGTTACTCGCCGACCAGCATCCCCGGTGTCTCCTGGCACAACACCAACAGGCTGCTGTGGAGCTTCGACGGCATGGAAGGCATCAAGACGGGGACGACCGGCCGGGCCGGCAACTGCCTGGTCGCTGCCGCCAGCCGCGACGGACGCCAGCTGATCAGCGTGGTGATGGGCTCCGAGAACCGCTGGGGTGATACCAGCCGGCTCCTGGAATGGGGATTCACCAACTTCACCCTGCTCAAACCCGTTGTGCGTGGCCAGAAGGTGGCCACGGTCCCGGTCACGGGAGCCCGGAAGTCTCGGGTAACAGGGCCGGCCACCGCGCCCGTAATCGCCACCCGCGACCTCAAGCTGACGGTTCCTGTGAAGCAGGCCAACCGCTACCACGTAAGCCTCGACCTGCAGCCGCTCACCGCCCCCGTTCGGCGTGGTGAGTCAGCCGGCACGCTCTACCTGCTTCTTGAGGGCAAACCAGTTGCCAGTGTCCCCCTGAAGGTAGGAGCGGACGTGCCGGGATTGTCGCTCTGGGAACGGATCTGGCAGCGCTGGCGGCGATAACAACTATCACACCCGCTGAACACCCACCCCATGCCAACTCCCCCACCGAACAACTACGCCCCGGACGCCGCCACCTGGCCTCGGCACTTGTCACTGCCCCCCGGCGCTGCCACCTGCCACTGCCACTACGTGGCAGTATCCTCACGGACAAACGGGGTCATGCTCAGGAGAAACTTACGCAATCCTTGCCCTTCAAAACTGACGGTGACAAAAGCATCCTCACCGGCCGGTTGAATCGCAACGATCGTACCGACCCCAAACCGCGGGTGCCGCACCCGCTCACCGGCCTTTAGCTCACCGGCCCGCAGCCCCGACCCGCCAGCCTTTGGCGCCGGCTCCGCGTTGGCATTACCCTGCACCCGTGCTCTCCCGCCAGTTTCCTTGCCTGCTCCGTGAACCGCCGATGACGCCACGGTGGCCGTCGTCACAGGCATCCAGGTCCTCCCGGCCGCCTGCCCCCTGCCCACTCCTCCTGTTGCCGGCCAGGCCCTGACCTCTTCTATCAGGTCCTCACTTATCTCACGCAAGAAGGGTGACGGCAGACGGGGCGTCGCCTGGCCATACTGAGTCCGCTGGCGTGCACAGGTGAAGTAAAGCTCCTTCTGCGCCCGCGTGATCCCCACATAGCACAGGCGGCGCTCCTCTTCGATATCATTCTCACTGTTGCCCCAAAGGGAGCGGGCGTGGGGGAATATTCCCTCCTCCATCCCGACCATGAAGACCACGGGAAACTCCAGACCTTTGGCCGAGTGGAACGTCATCATCGTCACCGCGTCGGCCTGTGGGTCGTACGCATCGACGTCGGATACCAGGGCTACGTGTTCCAGGAGTTCATCGATACCGGCCCCGGGGTTGGCCGTTTCAAACTGTTTGACCATGTTCAGAAACTCGTTCAGGTTCTCCAGCCGCGCAGCCGCCTCTTCCGTTTTCTCTGCTTCCAACTCAGCCAGGTATCCGGATTCCCGCATCACCTGCGCCGTCCAGTCGGCCAGTCTCCCAGAAGGAGAGGCGGCCAGATCCGCCCGAAGCCGTTCCAGCAACTGGAACAGCTGTACCGCCGCCCTGGCGGCCCGGCCCGTCACTTCCGGCCGTTCGCTGCCACCCTCCTCTGCCAGACAGCGCAGAGCATCGTAGAGGACCAGACCCCTGGCGGAGGCCCAGGCCTCCAGCTTGTCCAGGGTGGTATCGCCCAGCCCCCTCCTGGGAACATTGGCAATCCGGCGCAGGCTGAAGCTGTCCGCCGGATTGGCCAGCACCCGCAGGTAGGCCAGGATATCCTTCACTTCCTTCCGTTCGTAAAAGCGCAGTCCGGCCACAATGCGATAGGGAATTGCCCGCCGGATGAACTCCTCTTCGAACGTCCGCGACTGTGCGTGGGTGCGGTAGAGGATGGTGAAGTCCTGGTAAGCAAAGCCATCCTCCCGCCGGCGCCGTTCGATCTCCGCAGCCACAAACGCTGCCTCCTGGTTCTCGTCAGCCGCCTGGAAAAACCGGATCAGGTTGCCTCGCGGGTTGTTGGTCCAAAGTCGCTTGGACTTGCGGCTCACATTATGGGCGATTACCTGGTTCGCTGCTTCGAGAATCACCTGCGTACACCGGTAATTCTGTTCAAGCTTGATAACGGTAGCTTCCGGATAGTCTTTCTCGAAGTCAAGAATGTTACGGATATCGGCCCCGCGGAACGAGTAGATCGACTGATCCTCGTCACCGACCACATAAATGTTGCGGTGACGCTCGGCAAGGCTCTTCACAAGCACGTACTGAGCATGATTAGTATCCTGATACTCATCGACAAGAATGTGGTCGAACTTGTTCTGGTAGTTAGCAAGAATTTCAGGATGATTACGGAAGAGCAACACCGTATTGAACAACAAGTCGTCGAAGTCCATAGCATTGGCGGACTTCAAGCGCTGCTGGTAACTCTTGAAAACTCGGGCAACCTGTTTTTCCACGAAATCGGAAGCCCGCTCGCTGAACGTCTCCGGGTCAATCAATTCATTCTTGGCCCGCGAAATCTGTGCGAGAATGGCGCGCGGTTCGAACCGCTTGCTGTCCAGGTTAAGCTCTTTCATCACTTCCTTGATGACTCCAAGCTGATCGGTGGTGTCAAATATAAGGAAATGGGAGGTATAACCGAGTACAGACGCTTCGCGGCGCAAGATCTGGCCGCATATGGAGTGGAAAGTGCCAATCCACAGGCCGCTGGCACTCGTCCCGATCAGCTGCTCGACCCTCTCCTTCATCTCGCGGGCCGCTTTGTTGGTGAAAGTTACTGCCAGAATACGCCAGGGAGGCACACCCCGGACGTGAATGAGATAGGCGATGCGGTAGGTCAGTACCCTGGTCTTGCCACTGCCGGCGCCGGCTATGACAAGGAGCGGCCCTTCGCCAAACTCTACCGCCCGCCGCTGCTCCGGATTGAGCTGGGAAAGTAGCTCCGTCTCTGCCACACTCTGTCCGCCCGTCAACCGTGCTCCTCCTTCGCACTCGCCAACTTGCATCTTGCTAGACAAAATTGAGGGTTGAACCCCAGACCAGAGGAAGCGGCAGGGGATGCTCCAAAAGGAACCCCCCGCTCACCCCCGTGAGCTCCGAGAGCTTTGCCGCCCACGCTTGCCTATCTCCGTCCCACCAACCCTTGCTCGCACCAAAGAGAATGGCCGGCAATGTCTCCCCGGTTACGCTCCCGCGTGCCAGCGCTTCGGTCAGCCCCCGTGTCAGTTCACAACCAAGCAATGGACTCAGATCAGAAACCAGCCCGGCGGGATCGAGAGCGACGAACGTCCCGCTCCAGCTGGCCAGGGGAAGGCTATCTACATCCACACCATCCTGCCTCGCCGCCAGCGCGAGATCAACGTCCGTCTCCGGCAACGGGAAGTTGATGCTCACTACCTGGTGGCGGGCTGCCAGAGTGCGGGCCATCTGCCAGACAACCTGGCGAGCTCCGCCCCACTCCAGGGCATACCAGATAGGAGGAGAGTCGTCCACCCCATGGCCAACGCCGGCCGTGGCCGGAGCAGGGCCGTCCGTCACCAGGTACGCCACAAGGGGACTGCCCCGTCGCCCGGTAACCTCTCCGGATGCGGCCGCCCCACCGCCGGTAACTTCCCCACCGCTCGCCTCCGCCACCCATAGCTGGCGAAAGCGGGCACCTGCGTACGCGTGCGGCAGTGCGGAGTAGAAAGCACGCAAATCGGAAAGGCTGCGGGCAAAGCGTACCGACTCCCGTTCATAAAGACGCAACACCCACGGCAAGTCCTGCGGGGTCGCCTCCCGCACCACCCAGGACTCGGCCGTCCAGCCGCCCTCCCGCTGCTCTGCTGAGGCTTTGCGGGCGGGCGCGCTCACCCAACGAACCAGCCCGGCGGTGACCGCGCCGATCCGCCGGTAGAGTGAACGGTTACCGGAGATGATAAGCAGCCGCACCCCCCGCTGGCGCAGGTGTTGCATGAGCTTCTGCAGTATCTGGCTGGCCAGGCCGCGTCCACGGTAGTCCGGATCGGTGCAGACCGTGCCCAGCGCCGCCGTGCGGATCGGATGGCAGAAAAGGAAGATGGGCCGCTCCAGTAATCCTACGAGGGAGACAACCTTCTCCCCGTCTTTCATGATCCAGAGGTTTTCCGGATGCTCCTCCGAAAAAACGAGAGGGAACTCAAGGTGCATCGTCCCGCGGACAAACTGGCTGGCCGGACGAAAGACGCGATTAGATAGATCGGCAGCCGCGGCAACCTCGCAGGCCCGGGCGGGGAAAGGACCTTGCATGCCATGACCTCCCTGCAGAGTGTGACGCGCGTGCATTCGACGCAGCTCATCCCACTCCTGCCACGCTCGTACCAAGCTAACGACCAGTGGCTTGGCCGCTCTCCCGCTGCCGGCGCCCGGCGGTCACTGCTGGGGAAGGAGTTCGGCCACCGTCTTCCGGTAAGAATCCAGGTCCCGCCTCTGCTCCTCCTCGCCCTGGCCCAGGATCTCGCCCACCCACCGTGAGACCTGCGGGGCGAGGTCCAGCCCCAGGCCGGGGCGCAGCCCGAGCCCCGTACGGCGCAACAGGACATCGGCGGTGGTCCGCGCCATCTCCTCCGTCACGGCCCAGACCACCTCTGCCCGAAGCAGCGCGTCCTGACCGACTCCGTCCCCATCTCCCTCCCCTGGTGGCAGCATCCGCTCAACGAGCTCCACCGCCTCGCTGCCGTAGAGTGCCACCAGACGCTCGGCCTGCCGGGCGTCAACCCCAAGCGCGCGCAACCTCTGGATCTGGCGGGCAGAGTCGGTGATCTCCCCTCCCGGTAGCACCTCCGTCCGGGAGAGGTGCAGGCGCTTATCCCGGCTCACGGGTGCCGGGCCAAGCAGCCGTTCCACCACCTGCGCCGCATCCTGCGCCACCACCCGGGCGTCCGTGATCTTGCCACCGAGGACACTGACCAGGCCCGGCGCGCCCTCCGCAGCATGATCGCGGATCACATGCCGGCGACTGACGGCAGAAGCAGGCAACTCGCCTGCGTCCTTGCCGGGGGCACGACCGGGCCAGCTCCGGACCGCCCGTACCAGCGGCCGCAGCCCGGCAGTAGTAAAGTAAATCGGTTCAAGCTTGAGATCGGGAAAGTAAAAGCTGGTCGACTCCTGCAGGTAGCGTATATCTTCCTCGGTCGCCAGAACGTGGTCCGGATCTCCGTTGTAGTCGGTGTCGGTTGTTCCAACCAGAGTAAAGCCCTGCCAGGGTATGGAGAAGAAGAGCCTTCCGTCCCGGCGGGCCAGCATCACCATGGCCTTCCCGCTATGCAGGAAAGCCGGCACCACCAGGTGGATCCCCTTTGTCAACCGCAGCTGGGCTTGATATCCGGGGATTGCCTGCCTGCTTATGAGATCGGCCCAGGGACCGGTCACATTCAGTACCACCCGGGCCCTCACCCGGTAGGCCGGCCGTCCGGGAGCAAGCAGATCCACCACTTCGGCACCAACAACCCGGCCTCGGGTCCCGCCCAGGTATGCGCTGCTCGTTCTGACCGGCGCTCTTGCCTCGCTACCCTCCTCCACCAGCAGCCGGTGAACTGCGGCATGGTTGACCACCCTCGCCCCCGCTCGGGCAGCTGCTCGCAGGTAAGCCACGGTCAGCCGTTCAGGAAAGGCGACCTGGGCGTCGTAGTATTCGAAGCCACCGAGGAGCCCTTCCGGCCGCAGGGCCGGTTCAAGCTCGAGGAGCTCACGCCGGCTCAGCACCCTGTGGGTGGGCAGGCTTTTGTCATACGACAGCAGGTCGTACAGAACCATGCCGGCACGGACGGTGAAGAAGCGGTGAGGATCGTCCTTGTAGACCGGGGTCAGGAACGGGAGCGGGCGGACCAGGTGCGGAGCGAGATGAAGCAGGATCTCCCGCTCCCGCAACGAGGCCCGCACCAACCTGAAGTCGAACATCTCGAGGTACCGCAGCCCGCCATGAATCAGTCGTGTTGAACGGGCCGTCGTCCCCCAGCCGAAGTCCTCTTTCTCAACGAGCCCGACGCGCCAGCCGGCCAGGGCCAATTCCCGGGCACAGGCCGCACCGTTGATCCCGCCGCCGATGATCAGTACGTCTAGCGGTTCGGCCGCCAGAGCGGCCATGTCTCTTTGCCACATATTCTCATTATAGCCGGAGTGAGGTGCAAGCCACAGCCTCTAGCCTTCGAAACGAAAGCGCCGCAATCTGGAAGCGTTGGTCACCACGGAGACCGAACTGAAAGCCATAGCTGCTCCGGCCACCACCGGTGCCAGGAAGCCGGCTGCCGCCACGGGAATGCCCAGGGTGTTGTAGATCAGCGCCCAGAAGAGGTTCTGGTAGATGTTGCGCATGGTGGCCCGGGAGAGTCGGATGCTGTCGACCACCCCCATCAGGCTTCCACCGACCAGCGTTACATCGGCGGACTCAATGGCCACATCCGTCCCTGTGCCTATGGCAAAACCGACGTCCGCAGTGGCCAGGGCAGGTGCATCATTGATCCCGTCGCCGACCATTCCGACGACCAGCCCTTGCTTTTGCAGCTCTCGTACCCTGGCTGCCTTGTCCTGAGGCAAAACTTCTGCCAGAACGTGCTCGGGCTTGATCCCCACCTCTCTGGCGACCGCAGCCGCTGTCCGACGGTTGTCACCCGTGATCATGTACACTGTAATACCTAGCTGCTCCAGCCGGCGGACCGCTTCAGCCGACTCCGGCTTAACCGTGTCCGCTACCGCGATCACTCCGGCGAGCCGGCCATCAATCGCCACCAGCATAGCGGTCTTGCCGGCATTCTCAAGCCGGGTGGCGATCGTCTCGATCTCGGTGGCAGCTCGCGCCCCTTCCCGGTCCTCGGCACCTGGGAGCAGCAGCCCCCACTCCTGCAGCAGCCGGCGGTTGCCGACCAGCACCTCATGACCGGCTACGCGCCCGCGCACACCCTGACCCGGCACCGCTTCAAACTCTTCAACCCCGGGAAGAGTGAGTCCCATCTCCACCGCCCCGGCCACGATCGCCTGACCCAGCGGGTGCTCTGAACCTTTTTCCACAGCCGCCGCCAGGCAAAGGAACTCCTGCCGGACCTGTTCTTCTAGCAGATCCTTGGCCCATGTGCTAAGAGGCACCACATCGGTCAAGGACGGCTTACCCCGGGTGATGGTGCCGGTCTTGTCCAGCACCACCGCTTTCAGTCTGTGCGCGGTCTCAAGTGCCTCGCCGCTCTTGATCAGAATCCCTCGCTCTGCACCCTTGCCCGTTCCGACCATGATGGAGGTTGGGGTGGCAAGCCCCAGGGCACAGGGACAGGCGATCACCAGCACTGCGATCATGTTGAGCAGAGCTCGGACAAAGTCGCCCCTATCGATCAGCAAGTACCAGGCCACAAATGTCAGCGTCGCCACGGCGACCACGATTGGCACAAAAACTGCGGAGACCCGGTCGGCGTACCGCTGAATCGGCGCCTTGCGCCCTTGTGCCTCCTCCACTATCCGAATAATCTGGGCCAGCGCCGTATCCTTGCCTACCCTGGTCGCCTGGAAGCGGAACGTTCCATACCCGTTGATCGTGGCACCGATCACGAGATCGCCCGGCTTCTTGTCCACGGGAAGCGACTCGCCCGTCACCATCGACTCGTCAACGGCGGACGTCCCTTCGGTCACCACACCGTCTACCGGGATCTTCTCACCGGGGCGCACGACCAGAATGTCGCCAACCTCGACCTCATCCACCGGTATCTCTACTTCCCGGCCGTCCCGGATGACGCGGGCCGTCTTGGCCTGCAAGCCCATAAGCTTGCGGATCGCCTCGGAAGTGCGCCCCTTAGCCTTCGCCTCAAGGTACTTACCGAGGATCACGAGGGTGATGATGATGGCTGCCGTCTCAAAGTAGACATGGTGGGCGCCAAATCGCTCACCCCACACAGTGACCGCCAGGCTGTAGAAGTAGGCAGCCGATGTACCAAGGGCTACCAGCACCGACATGTTGGCGGCTCGCGCCTTCAGAGCATGGTAAGCATCAATGTAGAAGTGGAGTCCCACACCAAACTGAACGGGAGTTGCCAGCACCAGTTGAAGCCAGGGATTTCGGAGAATATCGGGCAGTATCCCCCACAGGGCAGGAAAGAGTTCAGCAAACATGAAAACGGCCAGGGGGAAAGAGAAGATCGCGCCCGCCAGGAAGCGACGCCACATGCTCCTTATCTCTGCTTCCCGCGCCGCCTTCTCCCGGTCGACCGTCCCTTGCTCCTCCACGTCATAAGCTCTGTACCCGGCATCCTCCACGACCCTCTTGATCTCGGAGAAGGCAAGCTCTCCGACATACTCGATAGTCGCCCTCTCCGTAGCCAGGTTGACGCTCACCTTCTGAACTTGCGGCAGCTCCGCCAGGGCCCTCTCCACATGAGCAGCGCAGGAGGCACAGGTCATGCCCCCGATACCGACCTTGCGGGTGCGGGTTCGTACCTGGTAGCCTGTCTCCTCTACGGCCTTGACCAGGTCGGCGATCTGGATCGCGGCAGGATCAAACTCCACTGCCGCTTTCTCCAGGGCGAAGTTAACATTGGCCGAGCTTACGCCTGGCACCGAACGCAGAGCCTCTTCAATCCGCCCGGCGCAAGAAGCGCAGCTCATGCCAGCGATATCCAGGATAACCCGCTGCCTGGAGCTGGTTTCCGTATCAATTGCCATAAACTCAGTCTCACCTCCACTACCTAATGACTAGTTTAGCCCCTCCCTTCCGGCCATACCTGAAATGAAGTTGAGAAAAGGTTGCTTACTCCATACCCATGCGGTGCAGATTCTCCAGGCTGATGGCCAGGCTCTCAAAGGGGTCGCGCTGGCAGGTGTCTTGCTCGACAACATGCCAGACCACCCCTGCCTGGCGACAGGCTTTAAGGATTTCCGGCCAGTTGAGGTTGCCCTCCCCGACCTCAGCCATCAACTGCTCGTGTCCGCGGACGGTCATATCTTTTAGATGAACCACGGGAACACGGCCGGACAGGCGCCTTATCCAGGCGGCCGGATCGCCCCCGCCATACTGGACCCAATAGGTATCAATCTCGGCAAAGAAGTACTGGGGATCGCTCTCGGAATAGAGGATGTCAAGGCCGGTTCGGCCGCGGGCCTCTCCTGTGGCGGGCATCCTCTCCAGTTCAAAAGCATGGTTGTGGTAGATAAAGACGAGTCCCTCGTCGGCCAGCCGGCGGGCGACCTGCGATGCCTCTTTGGCGAAACGAACGTATCCTTCTGGAGTTCGGTACTCTCCCGGCAGCCCACCGATACCCACGTACCGGCACCCCCACAGTTTGTGCTGCCGGACTATCTCGGCGGTGTTATCCCGCAGGGCGTAGTAGTCCACATGCGTGGCACAGATATCAAGCCCGTTACTCCTTGCGATCTCGGCCAGCCTCTCCGGGGCGATCGGCCCAAGGCCGGAAAGCTGTACTGCCCGATAGCCGATCTCTCGGATGCGTTTCAATGATCTCTCAATCTCCGACGGTGTCTTAAGGTACTCCCTCACCGTATAGAGTTGTGCTGCTATCTGAGTAGCCAACCTGGCAACGCCCCCCTTGCTCACGTCTGCCCTTATGTTAATCCTCCTGCGATCGGCACGGAACGGTACGGCCGGGAATCTTCCCGGGAGCAACAGTGCGCTCCTCTCGCCCTAGCTGCGGTCATCGTCCAGCCATACCAGCTCCCCCTCAACGTAGGGGTTACTCTCCTGTTCTTGACGGCAGCGCCGGTCGACCACAGCGACGGTGCGGGTCTTCAAGCCCAGCTTGTTCCGGGCCACGTCGGCCACTTTCTGGGCAAGTTGCTGCATGACAGTGGTCCCGCCCGTAAGGTTGACGATTATCTCTGATCCGTTGACAAGCTTGCCGGCCAATTCGGGGGCGACCTGTTTCTCATATTGACGGTTCGCCACTAACGAACGGATCTCGTCGTATCCGAGATACGGATCGTTCATTACCAGGGGCGGCAGCGTTTCCCCGGCAAAACCGGCGGCGGCACAGATCTCCCCGATCCGTGCGGCCGTCTCGCGGGATACTATCGGTAACAACCACCGGGGCTGCACCTTCTTTAATGCCGTATATAGCGCACCTGCCGAATGGCCAACGGGGCTCACAAGCAGTATGCCGTCTCCTGTCCTGACGCGCACGTTCCAGAAGTCCCCATCCTCGATATGCTCGCGCACCTGCTGCCAGACCCGGACCACGTCAGCCAGCTGTTTGGCCACATCCACAGGCTGGCGCCGAAACCCGCAGTGGGCGACCTCGTTTCGCGCGTTGCCAAGCCTCTGCCACCAATCCCTGATCCTGGCCTGTGCGGGTGTAAGCAGAGCAGACGGAACGCAAGTCAGCACATTAAGGCGTGCTTCCGCCGACGCTCGAGTTGGCCGGTAATCCAGCCAGCCCCGGCAGCCACGGTCTGGGCCGTCGCCATTGCTTTCCTCCAGCAGTACCCTGCTGACCATCCACTCACGTATCAGCTGAGTAGCAGTAGCAAACTGCCCCCTCTCCAGGTAAAGATCGATCAGGCGAGCCTGACGCTTGAGCTCACTCAGGTCGAGAGCTATCTCCTTCTTGTTCTGGTATGCAGCCCCGCCCGCAGCCACAAGCCGGAAAGGCTCTGCCGCCTGGATGATGGCCCGCAGCAATTCTTCGCCCGCCGGGACATGCAGGACCGGCTCTTCGACCTTTGTCCCGACGCGGCAGATCTCCTCTGCCGCCTGGCCAAGCTCAAGGGGTAGCCCTGAGGTGTAATCCCAGGTGAACTCGGCCAGCGCTAAGATCAGCTGCTTCCCCGCACCGCTCCGGGTTAATTGCATACTCAGCAACCTTACCAGGTCGTGAGCCTGGCCAGTTTCCCTGAACATGCGAGTAGCATAGAACCACTCGGCGAGATTGAGCACAACAGAGAGATCAACCAGAGGTCTTGCGCCATCTTTCTCTCCGGCTTCCAACATGCCATAATAGACACCCTCGATGCGAACATCCCGTAAGGATGTAAGAAAGAGGGCGGCCGTAAGGTACACAAAAGGTAGTGAACGAAATCCGTGGGTAATATCGAGGGTTAGGCGGATACCGGGGGGAACCGCCGCCAATATGCGGGCGAGAATCTCCCAGATCTCGCCGGGCGATGTGCCCTCCGGGATGGCAACACTAACAACTGGAGCGCCGGCCTCTTCTTCCAGGTAACCGAGAGCTTCTTTCCCGGCTTCTTCGGTGACTAACGCCAGCACCTGCTGTGGCCTCTTCTCTTCGGGCAGTAGTTTCAACAATGCTACGGGCGACAACTTGGCGCGGGCCACACTACCATTGAGGGTGTAGGTCGTCTCAATAAGCCTCACTCCTGGCGACGTGAGTAACCAGTGGGCCACGGGAGACGCCGGTGTGTCTGTTAACAACGTCACTCCACCTCTTATCTTTCTGGATTCACAATCATTCGCTCTCACGACTCAAAAAAGGGCTGCACGAATTGGCGCTTGACCCACGCGGCCACAGTCTGCAGGTCATCCCCAAAAGTCAAAACGAAGAGATCACGGGCGATGCGAAAGCACCAGAGGGCGTTGCCCAGTAACCAGAGGCCATCATCAATCAGCGTCCCATCCACAAGTGATCCGAAAAACGGAAAGATGATCGACTTGGGTTGGAGCACGTCGATAGCCAGATGGAACCCGACACCCAGGGCCGCTGCCCCCAGTCCGATTCCCGCGGCCTTCCGCCTCCACCCCGTCGTCCTGCTCTCAGCGGCTCTTGCGGCGCTCGAGCAGGCTTGCAAATAACGCCCGTAGAGCAGCTTCATAACCCAGATCAGGAGGCCGCTGTGAAAGGCAAAGAAACGATGGTTCCCGATACCGAGCAACTCGATGTCGGCATCCGGAAGTGCCAGACCGCTTCCGAACGCCCACATCCCCACTGGTAGAGCCAGAGTTGCCGTACCTGCCAGATCAAGATCGCGGGCCAGCCTCTCCCACGTACCTCTCAGCCCGCGTGGCATTGCCACCGATTCGCCAGCCGTCGCTTTTGATCGTTCACCCGCTGCGAAAAGCTGAAGGTCGAGCGGGAGCCGTTCAAAAGGAATGCTGGCCCACGAACGGTCGTGGTAGCGGTAGAGGCGGTCGGCTATCTGCATCCGCCGGGCTTCATCCCTGATTACACGTTGCCAGTCAAAGACGCAGTGCCGGCCGCCACCAGCAGAGCGCCGGTCACTCTCCTGCAACAGGGTGCTCATCCCCTTTCCGCGTATGAACCGCATCCGGGCAGTACAAGGCGATGAGTCTAGCCGCTCCTTCGGCCATCGCCTGCCGGAGTTCAAGAGGAACCAGCACCTCGGCCGAGCTTCCGAAAGATCGCAGCCACCGTCGGAACGAATTAAGGCCGCTTACCATGTCATGGTAAAGATACGATTCTGCCTTTCCCCAAGGCCGTTCAGCAGCAGGCCGGTCCTCCTTGACCAGGCGAGCTTGCGGCCGCCACCGCATCTGCTGCCTCACCTTGTCCAGAACGTTTACCTCATCCCAGAAGCGAACCACGACCGGCACGGGCTGCGCTCCCACTTCAACTCCCCACGCCGACGCCAGGTAGCTCTCCAAAGAGAAGTCGGAAGGGTAGTGAAACTGTTCCGCCCGCAGTTCGCACCGGTGAATGCGGTCCACGCGGAAGAAGGAGATGCGGCCGCGTGAGCCGGCGCGACGCGCCACCGCGTACCAGAGGAAACGGCTGGTTTCGAAGACCACCCCGAGTGGTTCCAGCACCAGGGCAACAGGTTCGCGCCCATCACGCGGCATATACAGCACCTGCACCTGGCGAGCTTCACCGGCTGCTCTTTCCAGAAGCTCCACGCGGCGCTTGGTCTCTTCATCGGGGTAGAAATCCAGCACGCCCTTGATGACCCGGAAACGTCCGCAAGCGGCGGCTGAGGTCCCGGTCTCATCCTCCCCTGTGTCCGTCTCACGAATGGTTTCGCATTCACTTGATGTGGAAAGCAGGCTTTCCAAAGCTTCCAGCACCCGCCGGTGCCTGGCCTGCGACGACGGAGGCAGGTAGCGGGCAAGCTCCCGCACGGCCAGGACTTGCAGGGAGGTGAGTCGCGGAGGCGGCAACCATGCCCGGTCGGTCTGCAGCGCCCAGCGGCGTGCCGCCACGAACTCCCCTCCGGCCAGCACGTCCAGAGCATCCTCATCCTCGCTCTCGTCCGGGGAGTAGACCGGGGCCCCCAGAACAATCAGCTCCTGCATAAGATCGCGGAAAGCACGCGGCGACAGGTGCAAACGCTGCAGCAACTCGCCTTCGGTGATCCCGCCTTCCGTGGCCAGCAGAGACAAGAGCTCAAGGGCGTTCCGGATCTGGCCGCCCCGCACGCGTGCTGCTGGCTGGTCACCATCCATGTGGGTAGCTTTGCGGCCCGGTTCACCACCATGCAGGGACTGCCCTTTCCCATTGCCCGTATGTGGAGGGCTGTGCGGCACAACTCCCGGCTCATCGTCCGTCGAGGCTGCGACGGCCGCGAATGACTCCGTTCCAGACCTGGTAGCTGCCTTCACCGCAGGCTCAATATCCGGCTCAGGAGCGGTCACACGGGCAGGGCAACCGGCAGCTTCCCCATTGGGCTCTGCTCCCGCGGGGGGCAGTACCTCGTAGAGTCGGGCTAGGCGTTCGGCACCCTCCCGCGCCCGCTCTCGCAACCAGTCCGGAGCAAGAACCTCTGCCGACGAACCAAACCCCCGCAGCCAGCGCAGGAACTCCCCGGGACCGGCAATCACATCCTGGTAGATCAGGCCTCCGGGGATCGGCGTAAGGCGTCGTGCCTTCCGGTGTGCCGTCTCCTGGCGCACTCGCGTCAGCACGTCAAAGGTATCCTCGAAGCGGACCGTTACGGCAAAAGGTTCACCAAGTTCAACCCCCCAGGGAACTGCCAGGTAATCAGAGAGCGAGAAACCGGCAGGATACGTAAACCTTTCGCCGGTCGGACGAAAGCTGATCATTCTATCGAGACGCAACAGCGCAAGCCTTCCCCATTCCGTCAGGGGCGGGATAGCAGCAGACTCCGGCCAGGCGACCAGCCGCACGCATACGTACCAGGCGTCCAGGACCCAGTAATACACGACGCCCAGCGGATCGCCGATCCATTCACCGACCCCACCGCCCGGCGGCTCGTACTCCACAGCGATCTGCTGACCGGTCCGGGCGGCCGCCTCCAGTTCCTCTACGTAGCGCTGGGTGAGTTCCCTTTCCCAAGCCACCCGTCCCTTGATCAATCGGCGACGGGGACGGACTGACCCTTGGATCCGCCGCCCGGACGACCATCGACCGGCGCAGGTCGCCGGGGAGGCGAGGAGCAGCAGCGCCTCGCGAACCGTCTCAGGAAAGGGCGAGAGCGGTGCCATCGGTTCAAGCTCCCGCGCCAGGCTGGCTGCTTCCAGTGCCAGGTCCGCCGGCAACTGGAGAAAGGCAGCCGGATTCAACCTGTAGGTATCCTCACTGCGGGCCCGCCCACCCCTGCTTACCCTCTCAACCAGCCCCTCCTTGCGCAAGGCATCGAGATCCCGCCATATCGCGTCTTCGGAGGGAGCACCGTCACCCGTCAGCCCTTCTTCCCAAATCCTGCGCACCAACTCTGCCCGGCTGAGACAGGCGGGATTATCCAATCTGCCCCCGCTGGCGTCGTACAAAACCTTTAGCAGCGCAATACGCCTGGGGGTCGCCGGGGAAAAGGTGTACTTCTCCCCCGGTGTCTCTTCGTCAATCTCCTGTCGATTAACGCGAGGCGGCAGTTCCGCTTCCCCCGCTTCCCCCGCTTCCCCTGCCGGCGGCTGCGGGTCATTTCCATCGTTTGTGCTAGCCTGGGCCATCCGGTCACGCATCGCTTTAACCCAGCGTTGCGCGGTCCGGAGATGGATCTCCAGCACGCGGGCAAAATCCACGGCGCTCACTAGCCCCAACTCGTCTCTGCGTTCCCAGAGCCGTAAGAATTCCTCGTATTTCGCCTTATCCCTCGGCGGCATACTCCTGTGGGTTTCCTCCCTGCCACTGCAAGCTCAACACCAGCACTTCCGTGCTTGCCAGGAAAGATATTCTCGCAATCCCAGCTATCCCCTGCCATCACTCCTACCTTGCTCCGTACCTGCGACTTAGCAAGCAGCACTGTCTGAATCGAACCCGCCCTGGATGAGCGTCACAAAGGCATACAGGAGCACGCGCTGGTCTACCGCCCTGCGAAGCTTCCTCCATTGGATAAGTCCGCCCGCCCCCACCAGGACCAGCGCGCCCACGGGAGATAGGAGCAGGGAGAGGGCACTAGTTAACGCTGTGTAGGCCGCAAAGGGCAGAGTCACCCCCAAGAGGGTTGTGGCGAGCGCATGGGTGATGGTAGTCGTCGCCAGGTAAATTCCCATTCCGGTCGAGGCAGCCCCCGCCAGCGCCGCGGTGGTCAACCCTCCCCGGGCCGCAAAAGTCCGGAGCTCCTTGCCGGTCAGCCGCGTCAACCCCAGGTCACGCTGGAGCGTCTCCCTTTCCCCTCGTGAGAGGGCCTGCAGCCTGCGTTCGATTTCCGCCTCGATATGTTCCAGCCTCACCGGATCTTGCTCCGCAGTCCGTAACTCCTCTTCTACGCGCTCGCCAAGCTCCCGGATAAACCGCCGGAAGATCTCCTGCTCCAACCAGTCGATCGATGTGACGGGCGTGATCCGAATCCCATAGAGAGGAGCGATACGGCCAAGAACCGCCCGCGCAAGTTCCGTGTCTTCCATCTGTGCCAGGGCGCGCAACGTACATAAGGCGTCAAACTCCTTGCCCGCACCTTGTCGGCTCGAGCAGCAAGTTGTTGACGGATCATCCACCTCAATGTATCGTCCGGCAATTGGCGCCGGCTAAACTCTTCCCGCGTACGGGCAATTCTATGGTGCAGCAAAGCGTCGACCGACCCTTTTCCCCGGCCCCGGTCTATAGGTGTACGCGACATCCAAGCCTTTGTTTGAAGTTCTACTAGCGAGGCAGCAGTAACCTCTGTCAGGGTGGCAGCCAGCGTAAGCAACGAATCGGTGGACAAAACTCCAAGGTTCTGAATGAACACCTCACCCACACCCCCTGCGTCTGGAGGCCAATTACGTTTCTATGATGGTCCGGGCATGCCGCGGCGACAAATCACTCTCAGGCCCGAGCGACAATCTTGCTAACCGAGAACCGCGACGGCTGCAAGATATGATGGCATCAGGTGCTTTCGTCCCCGTAGCACCTTTGAGTAATCGGCAAGGGAGGTACGCACATGGGTGACACGGATGTACATAGTGCAAAGCAAGGTGCAGACAATGAGGATGTATCCTCACAATGGACCGAAATCAACGCCCATCTCGATTCACTGCTCGACTCGCTGGGAAAGGCCGACCGAATTTCCGCGTAACGGATAACTCCACCTTCCGAGATAGCTCGGAGCGCCAGCCCATCGCAGCACGGCGGTACTCCGCGTCCTCAGGCCGCGATCGGAATCTGAATGATTTTCTCACTTCTGGAGAACCAGTGGTCTTGTTGGTCTCCCTCGGGGCACTGTCCGCATCGCTCTTCCCCATCGCCACCTGGGCCCGGATACTCCCCGCTTTGGCCGGTGTAGCCGGAATAGCAATCTCGGTGCTGAGTAACAGTTCTGATTCGCGCCGGCACGACAACTGGATGCGATTCCGGCGATATCGCAGGTAACGCACACCGCAACTAGGGAGGTCCCAAGTAGTCGCATGAGGGATGAGAGGCATTCGGCCGCTAGCCGACGCCTCGGTCGATCATTCCAGGAGCTCATAGCACTTGCCAGTTCTTTATCGGACCAGGAAGCTATGCAACTGCTCGCGAAGGCTGAACGCCGATACCAGCGCGATGAAATCATCGTTCCGGTCGTCGGCCATTTCAGTGCGGGAAAGAGTACATTTGTCAATACACTCTTGGGCCAAGACATCCAGGCCGTGGGTCCCCAGCCCACGACTGACTCTTTCACCGAAATTCGAGGTGTCGGTCCCCGTTCGCACGAACTGATGTGCTATGTGCGGCAGGCCTGGACAGAAATCAGCACCCGATTTGCCCGCAACAGGGATTGGCCAAGCGACGTTCTCCAAGCCCGATACTCAGAGCTCCTGGCAGAGGAAGCAGGGTCATCTCCCGCTCCCCCGGTAAGACGCGTCTATACCGACAATCCAGAGTGGCCCCACGGTCTCGTACTCGTCGACACCCCCGGACTTGAGGCGGCAGATGAGCAATACGATGCGGCCACCTGGAGGTACATAGAAGACGCCGATGCCTGCATCTACTTCATCACGGTAACGTCGCCATTAACCGAGGCGGACCGGCGGGCAGTGGTGCAGCTGGCAACGGTGGTTCCTCGTATCCTCGTTGTCCTCAGCAAAGCAGATATGGTCGACACCGACGAATTGCAGCAAGTAAAGCATTACGTGACAGTCACACTGGGACAGTGGCTGGGGGAGGCCGGCACCCCGCCCCAAGTCGTGGCGATCAGCTGCCAGCCAACGGCGGAAAGCGAGCCGCGGCAGGCTGGTGAAAACTCGTTGGCTGCTCGGCAGGTCGTGAACTGGATCAAAGAGGAAGTGATCTTGCAGCGAGCGAAACTGCGGGCGCACAAGCTCGAATTGGATTTACAACGGGCTGGCAGGAAGATGCGTGCCACGCTCGCCGCCTGTCAGCAGGCGGAGCTGAACCGTTGTCGCGCGGCACTCGCAGCCAACATGGCCAAGCATGAGCAAGTGGCCTGGGATGCAGACAGGTACAGGTCAATGCTTGCAGTACTTGACAGCCGACTTGACTTGTTTGAAAGGGCCCGAGCGCAGACGTTGCCAGCCGAGTGTAACAAACTGGCGGGCGACATATTGGGATCCCTTACGACCTGGCTCTCCCGGGAGAACTGGTTCAACAGTCAACGCCTCATCGCGCACGTAAGCCATCTGCTTGACACGTGCGTAAATGACTTCTACTACCGGCTGGCTGCGAGCTTGCAGGCCGACGCTCAGCCACTATTAGAAGATTTCCCCTGCGAGGTGAAGTTGCCGCCCGTGACGATTCCCGACCTGAAGGGAAGATACAAGTTTGCATCGGAACCCCCTATCATAGTTCCAACCCATACCAGTGGAGCTTCAGGAGCATTCTGGGGAGGGCTCATTGGTATGGTCCTATTGGGACCATTGGGAGCAATCGCTGGAGCTATCATAGGGAATTCGTTGGCAAGCCAGGAACGAGACTGGCGAGGTGAGGTCGTCGATATAGTCGGCGCTCGACTTCAACCCACTCTAACCAACATACACAATGATGCCGTGCAGCTAGTTGCGGAATACATAGCATCCATCAAGAGCCAGGCGGCTAACGCTGTCGCTCCTGTCCTAACGGCTGAAACCCAAACGGCTGCAAGAGTTCAGGCAGCCCAAGTAAATCTCAAACGGACACAAGAGTACTGGATATGCAAAAGCTCCCAATTAGACTCTGCCTTGAACGCAGCGCAAGCCTTAATAAACGAATTGCTCGTTTCAACCCAAGGGGGAATCACGACGTGATCACTTATTATAGAAAGCAAAAAGCCGAAGTTATCTCAACTCTTCAGCGGCTCAATCGCGCTGTGGCTCGCCTACAACTGCCCGGTGGCGATAGGATCATAAGTGTAGTCAATGCCGCAATCGAACGCTTGGAACAAAACCAATTCAACCTGGCAGTCTGCGGAATCGTAAAGCGAGGCAAGTCCACGTTTATAAACAGCCTGTTGGGTGAAGAGGTGCTACCTACTGGCGTCATTCCTGTGACCAGCGTCGTTACCTACATCCGCCATGGAGAAGAAAAAGCAGCGCTGGTCAGATTTGCCAATGGCCGCGAAGAAAGTATCGACTTTGAAAACATAAGCCAATATTGCTCTGAGCGTCTGAACCCCGGCAACGAGAAGCAGGTTGAGAGCCTGACTATTACCTACCCGTCGCGCTATTTAAAAGACGGAGTTGTCATCGCGGATACTCCCGGCGTTGGCAGCATACATCAAAACCATACTGAGTTTGTCTACGATTTCCTGCCTCGCGCCAACGCTATTATATTTGTGTTTACTGTCGACCCGCCGATAGACCGCTCCGAACTTCTTTTCCTGAAGGATGTGGTCGCTCAACCACGCAAGCTGATGTTCGTTCAGACAAAAGTTGACCGCTGGTCACCAGAGGAAGTGGAGGAGTCGCGGGCCTATCTTTACCATGTCCTCGAACAAGAAACCATGCTGGGCCATCCCCCGGTATACCCCATCTCGGCCCGACAAGCTTTGGAAGCCCGCCGAACCGGTGACTCTGCCCGATTGGATGCCAGCGGCTTGCCCGCCTTCGAGCGGGCTCTGGACCGTTTTCTTATGAATGAAAAAGGGCGAGCAGCCCTTGAGTCTGCCATCTCGATCGGTCTGGAACGGGCGGAAATAGTTCGGCGGGCTCTCAAAGTACGGATGCAAGCTGTCACCAGCAAGAGTAACGAGTTCGTGCAAAAGGCCAAGGAGATCCAGGTACGGCTGGACCGAA
The DNA here is from genome assembly GCA_014896315.1 of Limnochordales bacterium. Lineage (GTDB taxonomy): Bacteria > Bacillota > Limnochordia > Limnochordales > DUMU01 > DUMU01. The sequence goes on along the minus strand of JADBKP010000009.1, from coordinate 136,610 downwards.
TTAAGGAAACCATGGATCAAATAAACTCGGACCTGGAACGGGAATGGAGGATAGCAACCAGTGCATATCGAAATCAAGTAGAAGCCACTTGTTACCATTTGGTCCGCCAGCTCAAAGACAAGGCTGACGAGATTCCCGACGACAAGCTAACTTTATTCATACGGCAGACATTGACCGAGCACCTCGCCCCGGTCTATCAAGAGCTGAGTGAAAGGATGCAGGAGATAAGCCGCCGGTGTGTGATGCAGGCCCGTGCCGCTGAGGCAGGCATCAAGGAAGTGATCATCCAGAGCCTGTCGACCTGGGGCGGCCAGGACGCTCCTGGCGTCCTGGCGGCTAAAGCCGCAGGGGAAGACCCCGGGCAGCAGGATGGCCACGCAGAAGCTGACGGACATGCGGACAGTAATCTGCCGGCGTCAGGCACTTCCTCTTCGCTCTCCACCATTCCTGCCTGGGATTGGGATAGGGACCTGGGGCCAGTAGCCAACTGGGCGCTACCGGTCGGACTTGCCGCGCTGCTCTTCTTTGGGCCGATTGCTGCCCTGGCAGGAGCCGCCGGCGCCGGCTTCATGGCATACCGGAAGCAATTTGGCCAACGTCACCGGGAGGCGAAACTGGCAGCCATCGAGGACTTGGCCGACTCCCTGAGCCAACAAGCCGCTACGCAGATTCAAATACGCCTGGAGTAAGCATTTGATGAGCTCTCCCGAGCGATTACGGCGCAACTGGAGTCCAGTATCGAGGTGGTTGCCAGGCAACTGAAGCAAGCCCAAGAAGAAGCCCAACGAACCGACCGCGAGCGCGAGCTGGTGCTGGAGGGTCTGCTCACCGCCGACCGCGAGCTTGAGGCAATCATTCGGGATCTGCAACGGATCCGGCTGGAGTTGGCCCAGCAATCACTGAACGGCGATCTTGACCTTGCCTCCGCACAGGTCGAGAACGGTACTCTGGATGGGGTCGTTGAATCCGGCAGGACTAGGTGACGGTCTCGGCGCCGTCGAGGTGTCTTGGTTAGGCCGCAGCCAGAGTTCAGTGATCCTCCCATTGGCTGCCGGGCGGCGCTCCTGGGACAAACCGGGAGCGCCGTCAATTTAACCCTCGCTTGCCCTGACGCCGGCTCGTCTCTGGACACCGGTGCGAGGGGAGGCTCAACACCGGCCGGCCGCCGACCGGGTCTGCGATGTCCTGGCAGATCGAATCTGTAGCTCCGGTAAAATTAGAGCCAGAAGAACCGGAAAGGTCGCTCTTTCCTGCCTGTTTTCCTCGTGTTCGTCTTCTTCTCGAGAGGAAGGGGCAGGGGGAAGACAGTAAACAGCGGACGAGTGGTTCTGGTTGCAGCCCAGGGACGCACCGATCGGCAAAGTTGCCGGCGATGCCCACAATCGGTGCTGACCTTACCACGCTTGTCATTCCTGGTTGTCACAGCGTCGCGCCGGACAAGGTCCTTTTCACAGACAGGAATGAACTGCACCTCACCCTTGTCCTTGCCCTTACCCAGAATGGCCCGGCAACGTGCCGCTAGCTCCCGCCGCTCTTCCGATGTGAGTTCGCCTTCAAAGGCACTCCACTGTATCCTTTCCAGGCCGTAATCCAGACACGCCTCTGCCACTCTTTTCCGCTTTCGATCGTCAGAAATATCATAGATCACCAGGGTTCTCATTATCGGTCCTCCTTTGAGCCCGGCCTCAACCCCTTTCCCACGGGTCAAACTCAACATGTTACGCTGCATCACCTTTAAGCCTATTTGCTACAGGTCAACCTCTGCACCAGACGCCGAACAAGGCTGGGCAGTAGTGGCCAGCCATGTTTCAGACCCCTTTGCTACGGGTCCACCACTGCAACGCTCCGCGGCCCAGCGGCTGCGGGACCTGGATGCCGCGTTTCAAACCCCTTTGCTACGGGTCCACCACTGCAACAGCCCAGCAGGCGGCAGGCCAGGACCGAGCCAAGGGCGTTTCAAACCCCTTTGCTACGGGTCCACCACTGCAACATCACTGAGGCCATCCGGGCCGCTGAGAAACTCGTGTTTCAAACCCCTTTGCTACGGGTCCACCACTGCAACGCAGCGCCGCAGTGGCCGACCCGATCCACCGGCAGGGTTTCAAACCCCTTTGCTACGGGTCCACCACTGCAACCGCCTTGGTAGTGAAAGTAACCCCCACGATCTGAGGTTTCAAACCCCTTTGCTACGGGTCCACCACTGCAACTTCGGCCAGGCGGCGCCGGAGCGCCTGGGCCTCGGCGTTTCAAACCCCTTTGCTACGGGTCCACCACTGCAACCGACCGCGCACCTCAGTTGTTCCTCGGCCTCTAGCTGGCCTTCAGTACACGATAGCTCCGCCTGCTCATCGCACAGATTGAGTATTTCGGAGACTGGGGCCAGATCTCCTGCTTTGCCGGGGCCCCAGACAACACATTCAGAAAGATTTTCCAGACCTTCGACCCTCTTTCTTACCCTGACCTCGCGTCCCCGCCATCACCGACGCCAGCGGAATCCACTGTAAGAGTCCTCACCCCGAACCGACGTGGCCAATAGTTGAGCTTGGCGCTCTATCACCTCACGAAACCTGACTCGTTGCCGACGGTAACGAACGGCAGAGTCGAGAGCATCTACCACCGCACCAGCCAACCTTTTCCGACTTGAGTCCGAAAGACGCCCATCTTCGAGCTCCGGACAGAAACCCCGCAGAGCAAGAGATATCACCACTCGATCAACCAGTGGTTGACGAAACTCCTCCACAAAGTCCAGAACCAGGCTGGGACGCCCGGAGCGGTCCGTGTGAAGAAACCCAGCATAAGGATCGAGGCCTGCCCGAACCAGCGCCGACCATGCCTGATGGTAAAGAATGCCGTACCCGTAATTGAGCATCACGTTAACAGGATCGGTCGCACCCCGGTGTTCTCTTCCGGGGAAGGGCAACCGCTCCCGCAGCAGCAATCCCACCGCCTGCCAGTACGCCGTCGCCGCCCCACCTTCCAAACTCAGGACCTCATCCCGAACTTCGTCGATGTTCTGCCCCTCCAATTGGTGCAATGCCTCGATACGTTCTGCAATCCTCCCGCACAGTCCCTTGATCTCCTCATCATCTGCAATCCGGTCCGGCTTGCGGGTAAAGTACGTTATGATTTTCATCTGATTGAACATTTTGCTAGCTACCATCTCGACGACAATCCGCAATCCCCGCCTGTCATCATACGCCCGCACTTGCTCCCGTCGCGTCGCCGCCGTTGCGTTCTCAGCCGGTGAACTGATCCGAGCAAGCGGTTCACCTATAGCAGAAATGAAGTTGATCGGCACACCGTGCCGGGCGCAGCTTTCCACCAAGTCACTGGTGAACGCTACTCCCCGGCTGGCCACAGTAATCTGGCGTACTCTTCTTAGCGGCACCTCTTCGACGCGCTTATCTGGAAGTTTGATCACCACCCTCTCACTTTTCTTGCGTAAGCTTGTGCCGAAGCTCGAGACAAACAGGTCAATTCCCTCGTCAACCACACCATCCAGCCTCCGAAACCACCTGCCAGCCCTCCATTTCACAATTGTCCTGTAGTCTCTCATCAACTCAACCTGTACTGTCCCAATCCGAACGTGGTGCCTTTACCAACATGTACGATCTCACCAGCTTTTAGCAGCGGTAGGAAAAGCCGGGCTTCTTCGTCGTAAACTGCCCGACCCGTCAATCCACCCAATAACATGCGCTGCTGTTGCCGGTAGGAAAAACGCACCCAATCATCCCAGCGAGTGTTTGCGTCAAGGAGACGAACCTCAGCCGCCCTTTCGACCAATTCCCGGTACAGCCATCGGCTCGCCTTCTCGTCTTCCATCCCCTTTTCACCTTCCGGAATGTAGGCGAACCGCTCTGCTTCCTCTTCACCGCCGCAATACCACCACAATGTAGTAAGGCGGCGCAACAGGGAAGCAACCAGGACGGAAAAGGGGGGACCGAACTTGACCAGCCGGCCATCGTGTTTGAACCGGGTCATTGTAATGAACTCGATGGAAACCGTTTCACACTTTCCGTTGGTGCCGACCGCAACCGGCCGGCTATTGCCCAGCCACTGACCCAGGGTCGCATAGAATGGTCTTTGTCCCCTGGTTGCACCATTCCCGGAATCCAGGTCGAAGAGGTTGACCGCATCCCCCTGCGGAAGCCAGGCCTCTACCCGTTCTACCCTCATCCTCCCCCGCCCGCGCCCTACGCCTTGCGCGGCGAGAAGCAGGAAGGCCCTGATGAATAACGGAGTCAGGGGGATAGCCCGGCCGAAGAGGAGAAGCTCCAGCTGAAGCCTGTCGCCAGGTTGATACTTTTCCTGCCTGTCACGGGGTGGACGTAACACGAACGGTCGTGAGATATCTTGAAGTCCCCTGAGAGGCGGGATGGTACCGTGCACTGTCATTGCTTCGAATACCTGTGCGTAGGCACAAACTGAACGGCTCACGCAACCCGAGCAACTGGGCCAACCGGTAAGGCAGCAGACTCGTTGAAATGCCCAGCCAAACGCCCCACGGAAAGTAGAACCTTTGTACGGAGGCAACTCCAGTGGTTCTACCGCTGTCAAAGTCACGTTAAGCCAGGCCACCGTGAGACGCTCCCATTTCCGTTGCAGGGTAAACAGGGTTTCGTCCAGCTCCACCTGCGACTCGATGCTCACTTCGACGCCGGCCTCCCAATCTTCTCACTGCACGGGCATCTTTTCGGCAAAACCTGGTATTCTCCTGCAGGGCTTCTAATCGGCGACGTCAGTCACGACTAGAGTACAACACTAACATCGCGGGTTTAGTTGTCGTCCACTCACTCGGATCATTTCTACCCGGCCGAACTGGAGATGCGCCGCCCACCCTTCGGCCATCCAGCCCTGGGTGAGACCGACCTGGGCCTTGACATCTTCGGCAACGCCGAGGTGCTAACCTTCCGTGAACGGGCAGTCGTCCAGGGCCAGCCCGCCGACCCCTTCACCGTTGCCTACGACGGGATGAGGCCGACAATTTGACCGAATTATCCAAATTGTGCTGCGGTTCTAAGGTCAACACAGTAGCCGGGAGCGGAGACAATAAGTACATAAGTCCCTTGCGTTTGATAATGATTCTTATTTAGGCTGAGGTTGCAACCGGCAGGTCAGTGTCGATGGCGCTGCCGAACGGGCTGTCGCCCGTTCACCCGGTACGTGGGCCAACCGGAAGGCGGGGCAATCTAACGGCGCCGGTCCGTGCCGCGCTGACCGGCCGACGCGATAACAACAAAAAAGGAGTGGGATGTAATGAAACTAGAGGTTGTACAGGAGCAGTTGAAGCGCTGGGGAGAAGTGATGATCAGGACGGCCTCGGGCGAAGAGTTTGAGCTTCACCTGGGGGATACCACGATAGACCTGGAGAAGCGCCTGATTTCCTTCAAGACCACCGATGCCGAGTACTTCATCGACGGAGATTCGGTGGAGCGTGTCATGGTTCACTGGAGCCACAAAGACTGATCTCGCCTTGGATAGCTTATCGCCAAGGCGGTTGCCGTTGCGGGACGCGGCTGGTAAAAAAAGGTGGGGTGAACTGGTCTCACCCCACCTCACTCCACTCCGCTATCGGCGATCCCTCTAAGCTTGCGCAAAAGCTGCCTCGATCTCGGCCTTCTCATCCTCGGTCAAGCTCCAGTCCATCGCCCCCAGAGCCTCCTTGATCTGCCCCGGCCGCCGCGCACCCCACAGCGCCACGGTCACTCCCGGCTGGTCAAGCACCCACCTGACTGCCAGCTGCGCCACGCTCTTCCCTCGTCTGGCCGCAATCTCCTTCAGCCGCTCCACGATGGCCAGATTGCGCCGAAATCTTTCCCCCTGGAACTCGGGCTTCTCCGCCCGGCTATCGCCCGGCGGGAACGTGGTCTGCGGGGTCATATGCCCTGCCAGAAGACCCCTCTTGAGCGGACTGTAGGCCAGCACTGCAATCCCATGTTCCCGGGCGTAGGGAAGTATCTCCGCCTCAATCCCACGATCGAACAGATTATAGGGCGGCTGGAGCGTATGCAGGGGAGCTACTTTCCGCCACCGCTCCATCTGCTCTACATTGTAGTTGCTCACCCCGATGGCTTTGATCTTCCCCGCCTCCCAAAGCTCCCTGAAGACCTCGGCCGTCTGCTCGATGGGCGTGTTGGGATCGGGCCAATGGACCTGGTACAGGTCGATATAGTCAGTTTCCAACCGCTTCAGGCTCTCCTCCAATTCCTGCCGAATCCTGGCAGGCGAGGAGTCTCTCCAGGTATTGCCACTGTCATCCCAGGAGAGACCACACTTTGTAGCTATGACCAGACTCTCCCGGGCCACACCCAGCGCCTTGATCGCCCGGGCGATCAGCCTCTCGGAGAGCCCGAAGCCGTAGGCAGGAGCCGTGTCGATAGTAGTGATACCGTTTTGAATGGCTTCCTCAACCGCTTGCTGTCCGGCCACCTCGTCCGCTCCGCCCCAAAGCCAGCCGCCCATCCCCCACGTACCCAGGGCAACCCGGGTCACCTTGATCCCCGAATCTGCCAGGACCGCATACTCCATTGCGCCACACCTCCAATTGTTTGCTTATTCCTGGCCGGTTACTGACTTCCGCCCGCCACAAGCTCCCGCACTTTCCGGACGAAATCGCAGACCGGCTCGTGCTTGCCAAAGGAGAGAACAACATAGATCCCGGCCACCAGCCCGGAAGCTTTGGCCTGCGCCACCAGTTTGGCAGCCTGCTCGAAACCGACCCGCAACCCATCCTCGCCCGCCTTCTCCAGTTCATCCCGGATCCGCTTGGGAATCGAGATGCCCGGTACCTCGTTGTGCAGGTATTCGGCATGTTTCAGGCTATGAAGCGGCATAACACCCAAAAGCAACGGGATGGGACATCCCCCCAGCTTCTCCAGGGCGTTCTCCAACGCCGCCAACTCGTAGATGGGCTGCGTCATGACAAACTGGGCTCCTGCTTCCAATTTGTCGCGGAAATGGGCGATCTCCTGCTCCAGATCCTCAGCGTTGGGGCTCAAAGCACAGCCGATGGTAAAGCCTGTAGGCCGGCCGATAGGGTTGCCGGCCGCATCGTGACCCCGGTTGAGCTCGTGCAAGATCCGGATCAGCCCTACCGAGTCCACATCGTAGACCGGCCTCGCCCGGGCAAGATTACCTAGCGACGGAGGATCCCCGGTAAGCGCCAGCACATTCCTCAGCCCTAGCGCATGAGCTCCCAGGAGATCGGACTGGATCGCCATCAGGTTGCGATCCCGCGCCGTAAAGTGAACTATCGTCTCTACGCCTACCTGGTGCTGGATGAGAAAGGCGGCCGCCACCGCTCCCATCCGCACCCGGGCCATGGGACTGTCTGCTACGTTGATAACATCAACTCCTGCTTCGCGCAGAGCGGCCGCTGCCTGCAGATACTTCTTCGCCACCGACCCGCGGGGCGGGTCGAGTTCCACACTGATGATAAACTGTCGCCCGAGTTTCTCCCGCAACGAGGCACGCTCCCCGCCCTCTCTGACAGCCGTCTGCGCCTCGCCTGCGCCGCGCCCGGCAACCTGCCACTCCCACGTCGCCCGCGGCCTGGGCGTCTCCGGGACCGCCGCGGCGGTCACCACTCTTCGGGCCTGCGCCCTTGCCGTCTCCTGCGCCCCGCCTCCTGCTACTTGCCGCAGGGCTGCTTCCATCGCTTGAATATGTTCTGGTGTCGTGCCGCAACAGCCGCCAATCAGGCGAACATCGGCCTCCACCAGCCGTGCCACTTGCCCTGCAAAGTACCTCGGTCCGGCGGCATAAAAGAGCCTTCCGCCCTGATAGCGGGGCAGACCCGCGTTGGGCATGGCAGACCAGAAAGCCGTGAAGGGCAGAGCCCGCCGCAACCGCTCCAACACGTCAAGGAGATAGGCCACGCCGCTGCCACAATTGAGCCCGATCACTTCAGGACGTTCATCTTCTGCCAGCTGGGCCAGGTAGGACGCCACCGCTTCGGGAGTGTACCCTGCGGCAGTGACGAACTCTCCCTCTCCGGTGCTGCTCACAGGCAGGTGACTGCCCAATCCTTCCTGCACTCCTGCGGGCCAGAAGGCAAACTCCACAACCACCGGCAGGCGACAAAGCTCCCGGGCGGCCCGGATCGCCGCCACGGCCTCCCGCGGATCGGCTTGTGTCTCAACAACGAAGAGGTCAACCCCACCGGCCAGCAGTGCTTCCATCTGCTCACGGTAGACTGCGCGCAAAGCGTCGTCGTTTGCCTCTCGTGCCTGCTCTCCCGCAACGCCCAGCGGCCCGACCGCCCCGGCCACCAGTACCGGCTCGCCCGCGATCTCCCTGGCAGCACGGGCGAGCTTCGCCCCCCAGAGGTTGATATCCCAGACCCTGCCGGCCAGCCCCCGGCTTTCCAGCTGCAGGCGGTTCGCCCCGTAAGTGTTGGTCTCGATCAGCCTCGCCCCGGCCAGCACGTAGTCAAGATGGGCCTGCTGTACCATCTCGGGCTGTGTCAGGTTGAGTACCTCAAGTCCTGCTTCGCCCATTGCTCCCCGGGAATAGAGGAGGGTTCCCATAGCACCGTCGGCCAGAACGACTCCCTGCGCGAGAAGGTCGAGCAGCCCCCCGGCTCCTCCATCACCTGCAAGAGACACCTGCCCGCTCCCCCCCTTGTCCGCGTTACATTCCATCCTAGCGGCCGCCGCCGAAGTTGACAACTAAAGAGCCGGCCAGCTCGCCTGGCCGGCTCCCGTCTGCTCCATCAGGACTGTCTTAGAGAGCGGTCACCTTCACATTCCGGACCTCGCCACGGACATAGTCAAAGCGGAAACCGACCCGTCCGTTGGGATAAACGGCCTCCGGATCCTCAACCTGGGCAACCTGTTCACCGTTGACAAAGACAGTGATCTGGTTGCCCTTGACCTCTACCCGCACGTGCGTGGGAGTATCAAGGGGGATCCCTGCCTTGGCATCCCACGCCTCACCTAGGACCGTCCGCACATCCCAGTTACCGTCGAAACGGAAGATCGTCAGCCCATTGGCCACAAAGTTGACGCCATACCCATACCAGAGCTCATTCATGCGTACGAAGAAACGGAAGTTCCCGTACTGTGGATACTCATGAATGGTGACCTCCGCCTCGAAAGCGTAATCGGTCCAGTTTTCGTCACCGGCAAAGGCATTGCCAAATCCGACGGGGTCGAAAACCATGGCTTTGGTATTCGGGTCAGCGTAGAACTTGTCCGGCGTTCCGCCCGTGCCCGTGTCCAGGTACCAGTTATCGAGACCGGCCGAGAAATCATCCTGGAAAAGCACTTCGCCCGACGCGGCCAGGCTTACCGTCCCTGCAGCCAGAACCAGCGCAGCGAAGATTCCTGCTATCAGTAAACCCTTCCTCAGGCTCATCATCATCCGTCACTCCCTCTTCTTGGTTTTACTTGGGCCGGCACGTCCAACCAGCAGTACATATGCCTTTGGCGTCTTTACCACCCGCGTCCTGGCTCGTCGCTCACATCACTCCCCCCTCAAACCTATTTCACCTATTTCACACCGCGGCGCGCCAGGATCGCCTCCATCCGGGCGTTGGCGTTCTGCAGCACGGTGTCTGGCGATTTCCGATTGAAGAAGATATCGGCCATAGCCTGAGTCCAGACCTGGTGCATCTCGGGATAGGTCGGCCAGTACGAGAAATTCAGAGCGTATCTCGGATAGAGATACCCAAGCAGGAAAGCGCCAGTCTTCTGATACTTCTCCCTGGGCAGGAAGCTGAGATAACTCTCCCAAAGGTCGGTCCTGGGCATCAACGGCTGGAAGGCGTGATTGCGGGCCCAAACCTTCTGGCCCTCATAGCTTGCCAGCCACTCGGCGAGCACCCACGCCTTTTCAGGGTTGGGATGCTTAGCATAGATGCTCCACATGTGACCCTGGGCAAAGTTGCGCTGCGCCGCCGGCCCGGCCGGGTAGGGCAGCATCGTCCACTCCCAGAACTCCTTGCCCGCTGCTCGCGCGTTTTGCTCAAACTTGGAGAGTTGATCCAGGTACGCAACCCATCCCTGCCAGACGCCAATATACCCGCCAAACTCGTCCTTCCCGGGTTGGGCCGGCTTCAGCACCGAGGGGGCAGCCTGCAGGTCGAAAGTCAGTCTCACCCAGAACTTGACCATGTCTACTACCTTGGGATCCGCAACGGCTGCCCGGGTGTTATTATCGGTCAGCCAGTAGTGGCCGCTGAAGTTGTAGACCCATTGGAGCCCACCGCCCCATTGCAGCGAGTGGTTGGTTCCGAAGATCCCTTCGTCAGGACGGGTCATTTTTGTCACATACCGTTCGAAGTCCCGCCAATCCCAATCAAGCGAAGGTACAGGCAGCCCGGCGCTCTCGGCCAGATCTACATTAAAGTAGTACACCTCGGAATTGAAATCATGCGGTGTACCATAGTATTTGCCCTTGTATTTGGCCGCCTCCCAGGCAACCGGAAAGTAGTCGTTAAGATTCAAGCGCTTGCTGTTGCTGATGAACGGTGTAAGATCAAGCAGGATTCCGTCTTCTGCCCAGCGCGGTTTGTATTGAGCCCAGCACTGGAAAACATCAGGATACTTGCCACTGGCAAAGAGCGTCGTCAATTTGGTGATGTAGTCGTTGTAGGGGATAATTGTGTAAGACAACTCATATCCCGGGTTTTGTTCTTCGAAAGTTTTCTTGATATCTTCCCACGTGTTTTTCTGCGTGATGATGTCGCCGTAAGTAGCCACTGTGATCACGGTCTTGGCGAGAGCCTGCCCTGCCAGTATCCCTGATAACCCGATCATCAGAACAACGGCCAGAACGGCTTGAAGCGTCGACCTGCCACTACTCGTGGTGCTCAGCACTGAAGTCCCTCCCCTCTTTCGGATTTTTATTTCGGCGCGAGATGCTTCTTCCCTGCGAGGTGTCTTTTGGCTTCCGTCCGTGCGCCCCTTGGGGGAGGATCCCGGCCTGCCGTCCAACTCAGGATCGCCAGCGGCGTCCAATGATGGGGACAGGCCGCTCGTTCTCTGCACTACTCTCCGGCTGACGGTAATAGACCACGATCCGGTCCTGATGGGGCGTAATCCCTGCTTGTGCCAAGCTATCGCGGATCACGGGGACGAGCATCTGGTCCACCAGCTGCCTGCGGGAGGGGAGCAGGCAAACGCTAAGTTCGAGGAGAATAGTGCCGGTCCCCGGCAGTTCATGGAAGCAGGCCTTCCATTGTTCCTTGAAGATCGGCACCTCACGCAGGAGTGCTCCCAGCGTCTCCTTCAGGTGAAGCAGTATTTCATTCCTCTTCTCGTCTGGCATCTCCGCCAAAAAGACATTAACAACAGCCTCGACACCACTGCCGCGGTAGTTGACAATAGCACCGATGTTCCCGTTGGGGATGTGGCGGACTTCGCCCTGAGCATCCACCAACCTGGTAGTACGAAAACTCACCTCCTGCACCACTCCGCTTTGCCCGGCAATCTCCACCACGTCACCGGGCCGGATTGAGCCATCCAGCACCAACAGAAGGCCGCTTACAAAGTCCCTCACCAACCCCTGGGTACCGAAACCGATGGCAAGGCCGACGATCCCTGAAGCCGTGATCAGGGCAGCCGTGTCAACCCCAAACACCCTCCGGAGTACCAGCAAAGCAGCAACGGTATATCCCGCGTACGTGATCAGGCCCTGGAAAAGAGAGAAAAGGACAGCACTTCCCTCTCGCCGGAGAAGGTTTAGCCCGAGATTCCACCGCGTTCGAGTGCGGACAAACGTCAAGAGACCGAGCAAGAGCCGCACAATGAGAGCCGCCACCAGGAAGTACACTACTGTGAGCAGCAGGCGACCCGCCCATGTCAAGAGAGAGGACCAGAGGATCTTGAGTGCATCTCCTGGGACCCATTCAAACCAGGGTGATTCTACTTTCATTGTCCGATCCGCCCTTCTGTCTGACCGCCGTACCTGCCCGTCCGGACTTGTGCGGTCTGCTTCCACGTGGAAGGATAACGTACGCCACAACCCGATCAGAAGAGGGGCCGGCCGCAAGTCATCCGAACCCGGACGGAACGGCCCACGAACCGGTCAGCAAGCCGGTGGCCGTGCCCGTGCCTGTAAGGCTTGCGCGGTCCGAGTGCTACCATATAAGTGATGAACTTCGTACGACCAAAAGTAGCGATATTGACCGCCCCTTTTGGGGCCGGTCACGAACTGGCGGCCGAAGCCGTGCGCCACTCCCTCGAGTCAAGCTGCGATGCTCGCATCTTCGACCCCTTCGCCCGCCTGCCAAAAGGCGCGGGCCGGCACCTGGTCAAAGCTTACCTCGACCTCTTGCGCTATACCCCGGACCTCTGGCGTCTTGTCTACACAAGAACCGGAGAGACGCCGTTACGAGGCCCCCTGCAGAATATCCTCTGCCAGGGACTATGGCTGGTGCTCGGATCTATCGTTGAGCAATGGCTGCAGGAAAACAGTCCCCGGGCAGTAGTGGCGACGCACCCATTCGCCGCCGCACTGGTGGATGCCTGGCTCATGCTCCGGCGAGAGACGGGAGAACACGAAAACGAAAATCAGGAGCGTTTCCCGTTCTTCGTGGTGACTACCGACTTTGCCCCGCACCCTTTCTGGTGTTACCCAACCGTCACCTGTTACTGCGTCGCCACCCCCGCTTTTGCCCACCGTTTGCTGCAGATGGGTATCCCGGCGGACCGGATCAGGGTCACCGGCATCCCGGTGCGCGAACAGTTCGCAGACCCACCCGACCGCGAGGCAGCCCGGAGCCGCATCGGCCTGGTTGCACCTGCCGGGCCGGCCACGCCGGCAGGTGCGGTCGACCATCCCCCGCTCGTTCTGGTTATGGGCGGAGGGCTGGGGGTCGGCCGGTACAGGGAGATCCTGGAGCGCCTGCTCGGGGTAGAAATGCCCTTGCACCTGGTGGTTTTTGCCGGGCGGAATCAGAAGCTCTACCGCGAGCTTCAGTACTTTGTAGCCGAGTCTCTCCGGTCCTCACCTCATCGGGTTGAGATCCTACAGTTTACGCAGAACATGGTCGACTGGATGGCGGCGGCCGACCTCCTTATCACGAAACCCGGCGGCCTGACACTCGCCGAAGGGTTGGCAGTGGGCGTACCTATGGTGCTGATCGACCCCGTGCCTGGCCAGGAGGAAGAGAACGCCGAGTATCTTGTGGCCGCAGGCGCTGCCCTGGCGGCCACCAGGTCGAGCCTTCCTGCGGTTGTCAAAGAACTCTTGAACCAGCAGGGTACCCGTTTGCGGCTCCGGCGGGCGGCCCGGAACCTTGCCCGTCCCGATGCCGCCCGCCGCGTTGCGAAACTCGTTGCCGCCGCTGCCGGCTGTGAGCTCCCCTAGTCCGAGGCCGGCACTACTGCCAGAGCGTAGAGCGTCCCGTCCATCGACCCGGCGTAGATAACGTTCTCCCCATCCGCCGGCCGCACCCTTCCAAACAGGAAGTTATCCCCGAGCTGGAACACCCCGAGCACCCGTCCGTTGTCGACCGCGAGTCGCCAGACCTGGCCGCTTGTGGTTCCGACCAGGACCTCCGTCTCACCCGCAGCATTCCGCCATAACACGGGGGAAGAGTTGTAGATCGGGCTGCCGACCTGGGTGCTCCAGGCGATCGCGCCGCTCGCCGCATCCAGAGCATAGACTTCGCCTTGTAGTGTCGACAAAACGAACCGTCGATTTGCCTCATCCACCGCCGCAGAAGCATAGCCGGACGCCCTGGCCACCACCCACCGCTGCTTGCCGGTCTCCTTGTCGAATCCATAAACCTTGCTTTCGGTATTGGTCACGGCAACGACGCCGCTCCCTGGCTCGAGAGCGGGCGTACATGGCCCGGGCGTGAAGTAGGTGCGGCCATTGGTGATCCGTTGCCTGAGCTGTCCGGTCCTCCGTTCAAAGCGGTAAATTGCGCCAACCCACGACGTCACCCACACCTCATCGCCCACGAGCAGGGCCGCTCCTTCAGCCGTTCCGCCTATGGACGCTTTCCATACACCCGCACCATCGGCTATCCGGACGGCATGGAAACGCCCATCCCCTGAAGCCACGAGAACCGTCCCGTTCTCAGCATCCACCACCGGGTCACCGTAGATGGGCGCTCCGGCATCATAGCGCCAGACCTGCTTGCCCGTTCTCCTGTCAAGGGCATACAGGAAACCATCGTTCGCCCCAAAATACACTTTCTCGCCGTCGCTGGTGGGCGAAGAGTAGATGGCGCCGCCGGTCTGAAACTCCCAGACAATCTCTCCCGTGCGGCGGTTCGCCGCCAGGAAGCGCCCGGCAGCATTCCCCACAAAGACATACTCCCCGTCGACGAACGGCTGCAGGTTTATGGAATCTCCCGTCGGCAGCTGCCAGAGAATCCTGCCGCGCCGATTCTGCGTAGTGAACGTACTGGTAAGGCGGTACTCGCGCATCCCCGCACTGACCCGTACTTCCAGCCGATGCACTCCCGGAAGCAGCCGCTCAGGATCAACGGTGAACACCCATTCGCCGCCTTGCAGCTCCGCGTCCGAATCCCAGCTGCCCTGATCCACCCGGTATTCGAGCCAATCGGGGATGATCTCTCCTTCACCTACCTTCACCCTGAACCGGAGCAGACCATCTTCTTCCACCGGTCCCTGCAACTCACAGTCAGGCCGGGAAGGGCCGCCGAGCCCGATCGGCATCACTTCTTCGAAGCCGCCCGGCCCAAGCGCCGTACCCGCCTTGCGCCGGTAGACTACCAGCCGGTCATCAAAGCGTGCCACGACAGCATACCAGCCGTCCATGGCCGCACCGATCATCTGGTTAATCCGCCCGTCTACAGGCTTGGTCACGAAGGAGTGTCCATGTCCGGAAAGAACCAGCGGGACATTGGCCCTGGAAAAGACGGCCATCGTCTCTTCCTGGTCGTCGACAAAATCGCTATCCCAGCCGATTGGGTGGTGCCCGCCTACGATCACCGGCCCAGGCGCGGACGCCAGTTGCTGCGCCAGCCAGCTTCTCTGGGCCGGACCGACATGGCCGTGCTGTTCCAGCTCCACCGAAGTATTGATCCCGATCATCCTGATCCCGCGCCAGTCCAGGGCAAACCGGGTAGGCCCAAATGCATCCAGGGCCAATCTCTCACCGAGGCTGGCCCAGCGGGCGTCGTGATTTCCCGGAACGGCATGGACGGGAAACTTATCCTCCAGCGGCCGAAGGATGGTGACGGCGTTGCGCCATTCGCTGGCACGGTTCATCTCGGTGATGTCGCCCAAAAGCAAGATGAAATCCGGCTGCAGACCTATCTCCAACACGTCCTGAACAATCTTGCGGGTGTTGCTGTCTCCGGTGCCGCTGCCAATGTGCAGGTCCGCCAGCACGAGGAAGTATCCTTCTGCTTCGGCAAACGGGAGTTGTAAGCCCGACTCCGCGGCACAGACCGGGTGGCCGCCTCCTCCAGGCCACCCCTGCATCAGCGCCGACACTGCCACGAGCGCGAGGACAAGCGACGAAACCAGCACCGCACTCCAGAAACGCCCCGCTGTGGTTACCTTTCGCACGACTTTCACCTCCCTTACCATTTCTTAACCACCGACCGGGCATTCCCTGCCCGAACGAGAATTGGCGTACCGCGAACGGCCTGTTATCATGATTCCGGACGGGTCTTCTCATCCTAAGTTCTGAGGCAGGGTTGCAGCGGGATGCAGCGGTGGAAGGTCGCGGTTCGTCGCCATGAAGAGGCGCTTTTCTGGTGGGTGCACCGGCGCTGGGCACGGGCGTGGCTCGATCGGGTGATGAGGCTTTTAACCCACGCGGGCAGCTGGTGGAGCTGCATGGGTATCAGCACTGCTCTGTGGGCTTTCCCCACCAGTCGGACCCTGGCTGTGGCTACTGCCATCTCGGTGGTCACCAGTCATCTGCCGGTTCAGCTGCTAAAGCGGACCGTACAGCGGCCGCGGCCCTATTTCGCCCTTCAGGGATACCGGAAGCTCGTGGCGCCGCTCACCGACTACTCCTTCCCCTCCGGTCATACCGCCGCTGCCTTTGCCATGGCGGGCATCCTGAGCACCAGCGGACTGCCCATCGCCCTGGTTTCCTGGTCGCTTGCCATAATTGTCGGCATCTCCCGGATGTATCTCGGACACCACTACCCGCTAGATGTCGCTTTTGGCGCGGTACTCGGCATCGCTGGAGCGGTGCTTGGTCGCGCTCTGGTCCTCGCGTAGCATCGGGGGTACAGGCGGAACGGTAATAACCAGCCGCTGACCGGCTCTCAGCCCAAGCTGCTCGCGGGCACTACCCTGGTTGACGGCGATCAGCAGGCGGCCGTCGGAGTCGACAAGCAAGCACGGCGTGCCGGGCGGCACGTCGCTATACGTACGAACCCAGGGCAGCTCAATCGGAGGCCGCTCCTCTGAGCCGCCCATCCGGATAGACAGATTGCGTTGCTGCCGCACTACTCCCCATGGGTCTTCCTCCGGTCGCAACCGCAAGTCGAGGCGGGCAGAACCGTACTGGTCGAAACCAATGATCGTGCCTTCCCACTGCCACTGCCGCTGTCGCTGCCACGGGCTCTCCGACAGACCGCGGCAGCCGCTCGCAGTGGCGCCTTCGCCTCCTGTACCGGTCAATGCCGGCAACCACTGCTCTTTGGGCAACCAGCGATCCTGCCAGGGAGCGGGGACGAGTTCTGCAATCTCCACAGGTGCTCCCAGCTTTGCCGGATCGACTCCCCGGCTGATATGCGCCGCTGCCGGTGCGAAGATGTCCCGGGCGTGGAAGGTGGCGGAAACCGGATGCAGCATATACTCCCGGTTTTCCACACGGTAGGCCTCAACTATCCCTCCCAGTGCGTCAGCAGCGGGCCGGAGCAGGCCGTTGTCGGGCCCTACCAGTACGTCGCCCCGACCAGCCACGAGCGCTACCGCCTGCCGCCCGCTGCCAACCCCCGGGTCGACCACTGCCAGGTGGACCGCCACCGGCAGGTAGGTCACCGCACTGGCCAGGGCCAGCGCCCCGGCCCTCACATCGAAGGCAGGAATTCCGTGGGTGATGTCGATGACGCGGGCGCTCGGGTTGATCCGGGCAATGACCCCCTTGCAGATAGCCACCGATTCTGCTTCCAGGCCAAAGTCAGTGAGGAAGCTGATGAACTGAAACCCGGCCCTGCTGCCAGAATTGCCAGCCATCCCGGTCACCCGCGCCTTCACTTTCACCTGGTCAATTTTTCACTCCTTCCGGTGAACCGGAAGGTAAACCGGAAATAGTATAGCCCCACCACGACTATGTAGGCAGCATAGGCCAGAGCCTGCAAGAGCGATGGGTTGTCGTCGTACCCGAAAATGGCCCTGAGAAAGCTACCCACCCCGGTCGTGTCGGCGAGAAACCCGGACAGATCCCAAATCGCCCCTCCTCCGGGGAGAAGCCCGGCTTCCTGAAATTCCTTGATCCCGTGCGCCAGCATCCCGGCGGCAAAGAGGATGATGAGTGCAGTGGTGACGTTGAAAAAGAGCTGCAGATTAAGGCGGACGGTGCCCCGGTAAAGGGCAAGTCCCAGAGCCACCGCGATCGCCAGTCCCAGGACTGCCCCCAGCCAGAACGTACCCGAGCCAGTACCGGAAACGGTGCCCGCGGCCAGGAAGAGGACGGTCTCAATCCCTTCCCGGACGATCACGACGAAGGAGAGTAGAGCCAGAGGCCAGGGCGAAGCCTCCTGCGCCGCCGCGGCCACCTGTTGACGGAACTCCTGTATCCGCCGGCTGTTTGCCCGCATCCAGTGAACAAGGTACGTAAGCACGATCACAGCCGTCCAGAGCGCGATACCCTCAAACGTATACTCGGCCACGCCCTCAAGCTCTCCGGCCAGGTAGTAGACGGAAACTCCGGCCACGATACTGGCCACAATCCCCCCGACAATGCCGATCCAGACCGCCCGCAGCCGACGCTCGGCTCCCAGGCGGCGGAGGCAAGCGATAATGATTCCTATTACAAGCGCGGCTTCGATACCCTCGCGCAGAGTAACCACTAGCGGATAAACCACGTGGGGCACACCCTTTCTGCAGATATTCGGGCATGTTGGCCGTCAGCAGGCCCGCATGCGGGCGCGAATGATATTCATTCTCACCCAGTTCCCGGCTTTCAGGCTAGCAAAGCTATTTTGCGGCTGTCAATGACGGAGGGTGGACCATCATGATATAGTAATGGCTGGCACTAGCAGCTCGCGACCTCGAGGAGGTGTGCCCGTGGCTTTGGCCAAGGAAGTGGCACGGGTCTACTTTGCTTCGGTCAAAATGAAGCGGATGCGCAAAGAAGACAGCTACCCCCTCAAGATGCTGAAGGCCCTCGACTGCGCGGGTCTGGCAGATGTGGTTGCTGGTAAGCGGGTAGCGGTCAAAGTTCACCTGGGGCAAGAGACGAACTTCTCCACCATCCATCCAGCTCTGGTCCGAATGGTGATCGACAAGATTAAGGCTGCCGGCGGCCGCCCCTTTGTCGTCCACTCCTGGGGCGCGCTCGACGGGTATAAAAGGGGATACACCCCGGAGACGCTGGGCTGCCCGATCGTGCCCTCTGGTGGCTCGCTTGAACGTTACGCCTACCGCCACGAGGTGGATGATTCCCGCTTGAAGGAAGTCTGGGTCTCCGGAGAGATCGAAGACGCCGAGGCGCTGGTCTGCCTCTCCCACGTAAAAGGGCACGGGAGCACCGGCATGGGCGGCGCCTTGAAAAACATTGGCATCGGTATGCTGGCAGGCCGTTCACGCTCGGCGATCCACCACCTGATCAGTACGGTGCAATACTGGGATAAGGAGCGCTGCCTTCCGCACCAGCCCTGCCAGGCCTGTTTCGACGTCTGCCCGGTGGAGGCAATCCACTGGTCCGGCCAGAACAAAGATGAGCTCCATATCGACGTCCACTCCTGCACCTACTGCAGGAAATGCGAGCCGGCCTGCCCCCACGGGGCACTCCAGCTCAAACCGGAGGAGATGTTCGGCGTCTTCCAGGTTGGCATGGCGCACGCCGCCCGGGCGGTGTTGTCCACCTTCCCGCGGGAGAACATGCTGTTTGTGAACTTCCTTCTTCACATCACGCCCTGGTGCGATTGCCATCCCTACACCATGCCGGCTTTTCTGCGAGACATCGGCGTGCTGGTTTCCCGTGATCCGGTGGCCATCGACACCGCCTCCCTGGACCTGATCGCTAGGGAGGAGATCCTGGAAGACATGGTTCCGGAAGAGTTCGTCCTGGAGCCGGAAGGGCATCCCTTCCAGCGGATTCTCGGCCGGGTCAAAGACCCGTACTTGCAGGTCATAGAGGCTGAGAAGCTGGGAATCGGTACAAGACGCTACGAGTTAATAGATGTAGAGACCGTCACGGCCGAAGAAAGAGTCGAGGCCGCCGCCGCAAGCAACGCATAGCCGGATGCGGCCCGGCGGCCCGTTCAAGACTGTCACGTAGAAGGAGTAAGCGAGTGCGCATCTGTGTATATGCCGGGAGTTTCGACCCGGTCACCAACGGGCATATGTGGATGATCGAGCAGGGCGCAGCCCTGTTTGATCAACTGATCGTAGCCATCGGAACCAATCCAGAAAAGCGGGGCTACTACAGCCTCTCTGATCGTGCCGAACTGCTGCGCCGTTGCACGGCAAAATTCCCCAATGTAAGAGTGAGCAGTTTTCAGAACCGGTTCCTGGTCGACTACGCTCGCGAGGTGGGCGCCCGCTACATCCTGCGCGGCATCCGCAACGAGGGCGACTACGCCTATGAACGGGCGATGCGCAACATCAACGCCGACCTGGCCCCGGAGGTGGTGACCGTCTTTCTCATGCCCCCGCGGGAGATGTCGGAGATCAGTTCCAGCTTTGTGCGGGGGCTGATCGGGCCGGAAGGCTGGGAAGAGGTTGTACGGCAGTTTGTTCCCGCGCCTGTCTACGAGTTCTTGCTGGATCATCACCGGCGCAAGTGAGTGCTTGATGGGTGAGGAGGACTTGCATGGCATGGTTCAAGACAGTTCCCTTTGCTGAACTGCAGGACGGGCGCGGACGGCGGGTCGTGGTGGACGGCCTGCCGGTTGCGCTTTTCCTGGTGGACGGCCAGGTGTATGCCACGGAAGATACCTGCTCTCACGCCGAGGCATCGCTGGCAGAGGGACGGCTCGAGGGCAAGGTCGTGGTCTGCCCCCGCCATGGAGCAAGGTTTGACATTACCAGCGGCCGGGCGCTCTCGCTGCCGGCCATCACCGGCATCGCCACCTTCCCCACTAAGGTGGAGGACGGCTATGTCTGGGTCGATGTGGAGTAAGCCTGCAGGGCTCGGTCGGAGCCGGACAGCTCGCTACCTGCTGTCGAGGGAATGCACGACCGAGCCCAGACCTGCTGATATGTGAGCACACGGACCGGCAGCACCAGTTCGGCACCGGGCATGTAGTACGAGCTAGCAGGTTGTTCTCAGTGAGCCTGACCGTGGCTGCCCTGACCGGCGCCCGCTCCCACATACTTCTCGGGGTTCTTGTCGAACTCCCGCTTGCAGCCGGGCGCGCAGAAGTAGTAGGTTTGCCCTTTGTATTCGCTCCTGGCCGGCGCTGTCGCCGGATCTACCTCCATCTTGCAGACCGGGTCGATGGACTTGGCCAACCGATCCACCTCCTTCCTTGAGAGTCTCTACTGTTTATTTGCCCAAAGCCGCGCACCTTCCTCCATGCCGGCCAGCTCTTGTCAACTATGAGCAAATCTCCCCTGCCAATCCACCATTTGCTGGAATCCCATCCCCGGACGCCAGTCAAACTAATGCTGACAATATGCTTACAGCATCACACCTGGAGGGGAGTTATGGTGGCAGGTGCCGATCAAGAGCCAACCAGAAACACACCCGACCCTGGTGTCGACGGGCCCGCTGCTGGTGCGGCGGGAGTACGGAAGGTGAGGGAGAGCGTTCGCAAGGCCGGGGCCAGTGCGAGCGCTCAAGAGGACGCTCTGGATGCACTCAAATGGGAGGTTGCCGAGCGTCTCGGACTCGACGACGATCTCCAAAACCCCGATGAACTCACGGTCCGGGAGGCCGGCAAAATCGGCGGCCAGATGGTGAGAGAACTGATCGAGCAGGGCAAGGAAGTGATCGCAGAGGATCAGGGCCAATCGGCGAAGCGCACCGCCCGCAGATCGGGCCAACCATAGGCCACTTCCTCGAGGGTCGCCGGACCGATGGTGATGGGCCGGGAACGCAGCCGGCGGCCACCAAGCGCCTCGTAAAAACCGCAGGCGGGGTTGTCGACCAGGACCCAGACGAGCATGGAGCAGAGATCGCGGCGGACGAGTTCTTGCGCAACGGCCGCGACCAGGCGTCGACCCAACCCCTGGCGCTGGTAACCTTGCAACAGGTAGATCGCATAGAGTTCCCCCTTGTAGACCGGGTCACCGTCCCGCTCCGGCCCTCCGACCGCGAACCCGACAATCTCGCCGGACGCCCCTGACTCCCCAGGCTTTGCGATCTGGCCACCCCCATCTCTTGTAGTGTCGTGTACTGGTCTGCGCCGCAGTTCGGACCCACCCTACTCCGACTTCCCGACGAAACGGGCGATAGCTTCGATCACCTCTTCTGCAACATGTCCAGGCTTCTCATACTCCTGCGGAGTCGAAGGTCCCGAGCCAGATATGAGGAGATGATTGAGATCGGGAAACAACTCGAAGTCGACGTTGTCTCTCCCGCCCAGTTCCTTCTTCCACTCTTCGAACTCTGCGGTCGGAACCTGGTAGTCACGCCCGCCCTGCACGAGCAGCAGGGGAAGCTCCAACCGGCGGGCAATCGGCACCGGGGCGAGTTCACGCAACTTTAACCAGTAGTGAACTGGTGCGCCCAAAAAGTCAGCATCTGCCGGAGTTGCCCGGCTGTGAGCGCCTGCACCGCCATCTCCAACTGGGAAATCGCCTGCTTCTCGTCGTCGGTCACAGTACCGTCGATCTGGGCGAGGTATTGCACCTGGTAGACGAACAGTTCCTCGAGGGGTCGGGCGGGAGCGGCGAGCAGCACCAATCCCGCCAGCGTGCCAGCGGGCAGCCCATCAGCGATGGCCGGCGCGAGCTGTGCACCCAAGCTATGGCCAACCAGGTAAACACGGCTCACACCCGGTTGCTGCTTGACCCAGGCGATGGCCGCCCGCGCGTCGTCGATCACTTCGCTATACGGCGTGACATCGGCCGGAGCCATCTTCCCGCCATGCACGTACGTCCGCTTGTCGTAGCGAAAGACAGCGATCCCGCGGCTTGCCAGGCCCCAGGCCAGATCCCGGAAGATACGGTTGGGACCGATCGTCTCATCCCGATCGTTAGGTCCGGAGCCGTGCACCAGCACAATGGCCGGATACTCCGCCCGGTCCGTCGGATAGGTAAACGTCCCTCCTAGCTCCCATCCGGGTGTACCAAATTTGGTCGTGTGCTCAGCAAACGTTCCGGGGATGACGTAGGATGGGGCCTCCCAGCTCTCCTCGGCATCAGCAGCATCAGCAGCATCACCAGAGGGTGAAGCCGCCGAGCCGGGCTGGAGCTGCTCCTCGTGCGGCCTCACAAACAGGCCAATCAGCTTACCCTCTTCGTCAACGGTCAGAGCCAGATCAACCTTGAACGCTGGATAGGTCAAGACCACGACGGCAGTCCGGGGGTATCCCGGAACTGCCTGCGGCTGGCCCACCGCTTGCACCTCCCCCAACTGGTCGCCGATGGCCTGCAGCTGGGCGGCGGTGATCGCCGCTTGCAGGACCGGAGCACCCGTCTCCCAGAGCTCCTGGTATTTCCCTGCGGCAAAAAGCTCGGCCGCCCGTGCTGCCGCCTCGGCCACAGTTGGTGAAAGCACTGCTTGGGCGGCCTCCTCTGCGTAAGCCACCCCTGTACCACCAGCCACGATCGGGATGGTGATGGTGATGCCGATGGTGATGCCGATGGCGATGGCGATGGGCGCAGCGATCGCCACCATGACGGCTGCGCAGCGCTTGATCAGCTCCCAACGGGACCCCCGCTTCGTCCACATACGATTTGCCCCTTCCTTGCTTGACGCCTGGTCCTACTCACATGCTTGGTGCTCAAAACGCTCGACGGTTCCCTTCCCCACCTGCATCCCTCGTTATGCCGCTCGCCATGCCGCTCGCCACGCAGCCACTAGCCAACTCACTTGCCATCTCACTCGCCGCCTTCCTCCCGCGGCCGCCGCAGGTATAGCACCGCCGAGTACACGAGAGTACCGATCACAGTGACGAGTGAACCGCAAAGCAAGAACCAGAAAGAGGCAGCCCGCGAGAAGGGCAACGCCCCGACGGTCAACAGCCCGGTGACCACAAACAACTTGCCTCCGAGGCGGTGCGTCCGCTGCCACACGGTCTCGTCGGCTAGAGTCCAGGGGGTGCGAATCCCGACGAAATAGTTGAACCGCACCCGCCCCAACGAGTTACCGATATATATCCAGAGCAACCCGACCGCCAGCGGCACGATCAGTGCTATGTCTACCGAATAACCCAGGCCGGCTGCCAAAGCCGCGGCGTAAACGGCGGTCATAAAAGCAACGATGAGCCACCGCAGGCCGCGATAAAAGCCTGCAAATCGGGCGTAGTTCACCCGTTTAGGGTCGATCAAAGGGGAGATAAGCATCAGAACGTAGACTCCGAGGTTGAGCAGCGGGACGCCAAAGGCCGCCCAAAATGGTGAACCCCACCCGTCCGGCCGCCCCTGCACGTCCCAGTGGATAGGAACCCGTTCAGGAAGGTGCGGGTATGCCCACAGCCCGGCAATAAACGACCCGAGCAGCAGAATCCATACGGGCCAATCCCGGCGCACCTCCGGCCAGTCCAGACGATACCCGTCTTGCGGTGTCGGTGTCGACTCACCCATATCCATCGCCCCTTAACGCTTTCTCCTTTTGCAGGTTCTAGCTCACGAGCCCGCGGGCCGGCGGGGCTGATCGGAACGCTGGGCCACTTCGAAAATCCAGGCGAGTACATCCTGGAACACCGTAGTGTCAAGAGAGTAGATGATCTGCTGCCCCCGCCTTTCGTCCTGCACCAGTCCTGCCTGCTTGAGCACATTGAGGTGGTGGCTGATGCTGGGCTTGGCCATATCAAAAGCAGCCGCGATCTCCCCGGCAGACAGATCGCCCTGCGACAGCATACGCAGGATCTGACGCCGGGTCGGATCTGACAAAGCCTTGAAAACCAGGTCCAGCCCCAATCTCGTTCGTCTCCCCCTTGAGCTCCCGCTCCCGCTTTCCGTGGGCCGTATGGCCGTCTTGGCCGTTCCACTGCTGCCCAGTCAAACCGCCGCAAACAAGATTGTTAGCAAACCATCTAACTATCCTAACCGTATCATCTCCGTCTCGTTCAGTCAACCGTCAGGCCAACAAGGATGCTCGCCCACCGCCCCGAACCCGAGAAGGGTGGATGGACTCAGGCCATGGGCGGAATCGCCGCAGTGTTATCGAGGCTTAGGTTCTCGTCCCGTTTGAACCATTACCCGGCTCACGTGATTTGTTTTGGTGGATGGCATCTGAGGCGCCGAAAATACCGACGCGGAGGTGGTGGTGAATCCTGGAGCACGATCGCGGATTTGAGCAGTTAGTTGCCAGGAACCAGGGATGGCTTCTCCGGTATGTCAGGAAAATCGTCGGTAGCCAGGAGGCGGCGGAGGATATCGTCCAGGAGACGTTCATACGGGCGTACAAGGCCTACAACGGCTACCAGGAGACCGGCCGGGAGCGGCAGTGGCTGCGCACCATAGCCCGCAATGTTGCCCTTCGTTACCTGGGCGATCCGGCCGCCAAACGGGAGGTGAACCTCTGCACCAGCGACGAGAGCATCGTCGACTTTGTAGAAACGGCGCTGGACCCCGTACCGTCCGCCGAGGAAGTAGCGCTGGCTAACGAGCTGACACGCCGCATCATAGACGCCATCAGCAAGCTTCCGGAAGCCCAGCGCACCGTAGTCTACTACCGTTTCGTTATGAACGTCAGTGTCCACCAGGTGGCGTATCTGACCAACCAACCTGTGGGCTCTGTCAAGTCGAAGTGCCATTACGGGCTGCAAAAGCTCCGCAGACTCTTGTCTGACTACATGATCGAGGGGGAGTATGTTGTGAACTGCAAAGAAGCGTACGTGTTCTTGTTCCAGTATGCCAAGGGCCAGATCATGCGCGAGGATCGGGAAAAGGTCGAAGGTCACCTTGACGCCTGCAAGGACTGCAACGATCTGGCGGAGTCCCTTCGTATTTTGGCAGCCAGCATGACACCAGCACAGGACGGCGAGATCCGGCATTACATGATAGCCATGCCGTTGAGCGATGGAACAAACCTCCTCTATTCCGGTGTCACCTACCCCATTGACGATCACCAGCGCGACCATATGAATGCCGTTCTCCAGGCGAACGGTGGCGCCATCCCGCAAAAGGAAAGCTGGTCATTCACCAGTCATGATGCAAACCTGGAGCATTTGGCGGAGTTCGACAACGAAGGTCACAGAATAGAGTTTGAATTGGTTCCCAAGCCGAGCGACCCAAGCAAGGTGATGGTGGTTTACCGTAAGATGGTGAAAGTGTATCCTGAACACCTCATGGCTTCCGTGGCCCTGAGCAAAGATAAGTATGTCACCACCACGATCGAGGATCCTAACCTTGTTGTTGGAAAGATGCAGAACTACCTGGGCGTCAACGCAAAATCCGGCTTGTACCTCGCCATCCCCGCCGGGGCAAAGAACATCCGTATTAGACGAGGCAATGGCGTGATCGACGCAGGGGCGTACAAGTTCGCCTTCTCGGAGAGGTACGTAGCCGAGGACGAATGTCTCCGGCTAGAGTGCACGTACCTGAAGAGTTGAGACTACCTGGATCTGCGGCTCATCGAACTCATCGGTCTAGAGCAGCGTCCGCCCACCGTTCGCCAGACAGGCGGATTTTGTTCCGGCCGCCGGTTGGAACGGGGGCGGACGCCAAGTCCCAATCGATCCTGGTTCCTGTCGTGCCACAGTTCTGGCAGCGTTGAGGCAGGGCGAAATGCTTGCCGCATCGCAGGCCGGAGCAGAGGCCGGCCAAACGTAATCCGGTTACGAAAGGGCTACTTAGACGCTTGGAACTCGTTGATCTTGTTCTGTACCTTCTGAACAAGGCCCTCTATCGCCTGCGCAGGGCTGGCCGTGCCATCCCGCACCTGCCAGATGGCGGTGGCAAAATCGACATTGTCAGCATCAATCCCATAAACCCGGAACTGCGAGCCCGTCCAGGCATACTGCAGGTTGCTGATGAACCCTGCCATCCAGGGCCGGTACACATCGTAAACGGGGGAACGGAAGTCGGCCTGGATCACGGGCAACGAGTTGGGACAAAGAGCGTGCCCAAGTGGGGTGATGCCCTCCACCGGCTGCAGGAGGAGCCATTCGAGCAGTTTCCATGCCTCGTCCTGATGCTTGCTAAACTTGTTGACGGCGTAAGCATGGGCATAGTGGAGAGCCCCATACTCTCCTCCTGGCCCCTGCGGGAAAAGCCCAACTCCGAATGCCTTCAGGTAGTCACCCTTGTAATGGTTCTGGATCTGGCGGGCCCACCAAAGGTAGCCGAAGCCCATAGCGATCTCGCCTTTGAAGAAGCGGACGAGCTGGTCGTTCCAACCCTGTCCCATAAAGCCCTTGGGACCGATCCAGCGCGGCACTATCGCAAGCAGATCGCGAAGCGGCTTGCTATCCAGCACAAGCTTGCCTTGCGGGTCAAAGACTCGACCTCCCAGCGCCTTGAACACTACCCACCCGAAGTGGTTGAAACTCCACCACTCGCCCTGCTCCACTAGCGCCGCCCGTTGGAGACGCCCGTCAGCGGCGAACCTGGCAAGCTTGGCCCCGACTTTCTCCAGTTCGTCGAAGTTGCGCGGCGGCGAAGCTATTCCGGCTTCAGCCAGCACCTCGTTGTTATACCAGAGCCCGCTAACCGTGTTCTCCGCCGGAACCCCGATCAACCTGCCCTCGTAGGTGAGGCCAAGCCCGAACACAGGGTACCACGCTTCCTTTAGCCTGGCAGCGAAATCAGCCGGTACGGGGGCGATAAACCCCTCACGGTAGAGGTCCATGATGTACCCTGTGCCGTGCTGGATGATGTCCGGCGCGTTGCCGGCAACGAAAAGCGTAGTCAGTTTGTTGACGTCCCATTCATACCCAAGGTTCTCGATTTTCACGTTGGGGTGGAGCTTTTCATACATCCGCAGATACTGCTCGAAGACGGTGTGGCTCGAGTCCATTCCGGAATACATGCGGATGACAATCTGCCCGGCCGCAGGCCCAGAACCAGTAGCACTACCGGCGGCAGTTGCTGCCGCGGCCACGGTACCCGCGACACCAGCGATGGTCAAGGCAGCCAGAGACAAGGCAACAAGCATTGGCGAGAGGGCCAATCCCAGGCCCGAGCCGAACAAGCCAGCGACAGCGCCTTTCCTTCCGACGCACTTCCTCATGGCTTCGTGCACCTCCATGCGCCATCGTGGAACGTCGTGGGAACGCTCCCAACTAAGATCATTCGCCACGGCGATGCGGTTTCCTTTGTGAATTTTCCTGTCGGTTAAGAGGAATTCATGCAGACAGCATGAGAGCCACTTAATGCGATCGACGCGGAGTTCGTTGCCAGGATGAACAACTATCCAGTTCAATCCACCGCTATCGGGCGTTTTCGGCTGCCCAACGGTAAGTCCCTCCCCTGGATGAGCGACTTCCAGGTTGTGGACAACAGCGGAAACCCGGGAGCCGCAGCCGCAGCGATTTCCGAAGAACAGGTCGCCACAACACTGGAGCCCTTCGTCAGCCCCAAGCGCATCAAGATTCTGAAGGAATTGTTCAAGGCACCTCTGTCTAGCAGCGAGCTCACCCTTCGCACCGGCCTCGTCGGCGGCCAACTATACCACCATCTGACCGTGCTCGAAGAGGCCAGGATGATCGCCAAGGACCGTGAAGGCGATGCCGGTGGAGAGGCTGCCCTATGACTGAGGACAGCTACCACCTGCCAGTGCGGCCCAGCGTTTGAGGGTGCTGGCCTCCCATAGTTCACCGGTGACCCACCGCTCCCGTAATACACTGTCGGTGAGCGTGATGCCGAGGCGTTCCGCCTCCGCGTCGAGCAGGCGGGCGCGCTCGGACCACCAGGGCGGCGGGCCGCGGGTTTTGGAACGCGGGCTCTTTCGGCCAGGTCTCTCTGCCACGAGTCATGTAGACATTGAATTTGCGGTGAATCCAGGCATCATAGTCGTAAACTTGCTGCCACGAAGGTGGGTCGCCGTCCCCCACATGCCTTTCCTGATTACCGCTGAACCGGGCAAGGACGAACCCCCCGGGCGCAGAATCCGGGCACATTCCCGGGCAATGTCCGGGTCAAACGACGAGAACACCTGGATCTCGATAATGATGTCCACCGAGTTGTCGGGCAGCGGGATGCCTTGCTTGATATCGCTTTTGACCAGCTGAAGATTGGGTGGACACTGGCCGCCCAATGAGGAGATCAGTTCATCGATCATGACGGGGTCATTATCAATGCCTATGTACCGATCGCCAGCCTCGATAAAGCTGCGGACGACGCGGCCTGAACCGATGCCCAGTTCGCAGATGACCGGACTGGTGAGGCCACGGTCGGCAGCCAATTCGAGGACGTGGCGGCGGAACTTAGCCCCCGGCCAGGGACGGTTGGGGGAATACCAGGCCGCCGTTCGCCGCCTCCAGGCGCTCGGGTCGGTAGCGTAGCAGGTAAGCCCGGCAATGCGCCCACCTGCCGGCGTCCTCACCCACCTGAGTCGGCAGATACCCCAGGGGGTCTCGGGTGTCTCCTGTGCCTTCAGGACGTAATGCTGTGTCACCAGATTGTTGCCCACCCTCGCAACTGCCTGCGGGACAAGGTGCGAACTGCCTCCCAGAAGGCCGCCGCCTCGCGAGCTGCCGGAATCCCACTCGGCTGCGCCTCCTCACCCCGCCGCGCCTGCCGTTCTCGCAAGGCACGCCACTTCCGCCAGGCGGTCTCCGCTTGTGACCAGGTCAGGCCGAAGTGGCGCTCGAAGGAATCGATCAACTCCTTTTCTCGCATCCAATCAATGATGGCTGACCAGCCTTTCGTCTCGATTAGAAACTGCAGCAGCGAGGCGATCTCCCAGCTGAACTGCTCGCTGTACCTTCCACCCGCATGCCACCCTACGAGCAGGTCGGGCAGCCGTGTGGCAAGGCACGCCGGGCCATGTTGCGGATGCTCACGGCTTGTCCGCAAAGCACCGGCGTCGGCCTTGGCCCAACAGCAAAGACCCGCGTACAGCTCCGGGTGGTAATCGGGCCATCCTCCGTCGACGGTGAAGAGAATCTCAGGAAGGAGTTCACCGTCAGGGGTATCATGGATTTCGCCGAGTTCAGTGTTGGCACAGCCAAACCGGCTTCTGCCCACCGTCTCTTCGCCGCTCTGGCGCTCGGGATACAGGTAGATGCGGCTGGCAGCAGTGAACGGCTGCCCTACCACGTGTTCAAAGCGGCGACGGGCAGCAACAAGGCGCTCCAGAAGGCTCTCAACCTGCTGGTCCGTGAGTGTCTGCATCAAGCTTGGGTGCAGATAGAGGATTACGCCGGCACGGGCACCATCGCCACTGATCTGAGCTGGGGGGTCGGCAGGTAGCGTCCAACGGTATTGTCCAGCTCCTCGAGCCGCCCGCACTGATACGCTGCCCGGCAGTATTCGCTGAGGTAGGCGGGTTCGGAGGGGAAGGCAGCAAGCAGTTCACCATAGGTCTTGAAGCGGCCCGCCGGGTTGCGGTACTGGTGACGACCGAGCTCTTCCAGCCATTGGCGAAGCGAGTTCTGCATCGGAGGCGCTCCCCCTTACCGTGTCCCCATCACTGATACCACTGCGCCTGGGCTCGGAAGAGCCTCGCGTACTCGCCGTCTCGCGCCATCAGGGCATGGTGAGTGCCCTCTTCGACAACCCTGCCGTCCCGCATGACGAAGATACGGTCGGCGAGCCGCGCCGCACCCAACCGGTGGGAGATCATGATCGCCGTGCGACCCTGAACAAGCTCAATGAACCGTTCAAAGAGGGCGAGTTCGGCCAGAGGATCCATGGCTGCGGTTGGCTCGTCGAGTACGACCAGGTCAGCATCACGCAGGAACGCCCGGGCGAGCGCAATCTTCTGCCACTGGCCGCCTGACAGGTCCGTGTCGCCAAACTGGCGGCCCAGGTAGGTGTCGTATCGCTGTGGCAGACGTTCTATGAACTCCTTGATTCCGGCCCGCTCCGCAGCCGCAGCGAGAGCCGTCTCATCCCACAGCCGGGAGAGATCGCCAAAGCCGATGTTCTCCCGTGCCGTCAGCGGATAGGTAGCATAATCTTGAAAGACCACTGCCACCCGCGGCTGGACCACCCCGGCCGCGTACTCCGGGGTGAGTTCTGAACCGTTCACGATCACCCGACCGGCCTGCGGCTGATAGAGCCCAATAAGCAGCTTCACCAGGGTTGTCTTTCCGGCGCCGTTTTCGCCCACGATGGCTATCCGTTCACCAGCATTGATGTGCAGCGTCACATCACGGATTACCGGCACTTCACTTCCGGGGTAGCTGAAAGAGATTCGTTCGGCCGCGATGCTGAACCCGCGGGCACTGCCGCCCGGAGACGCAGCGACGGCTGCCGCTTGACCGCCCGTTGTCCAGCGCCACCACTCTTCCGGCCCGTCGACAGCCACACCCGCCGGCACATCCGCAGGCGTACCTGTAGGCGCACCTACAAGCGCGCCCGACGCCACATCCGCAGCGACACCCGTGGCCGGCGCCCCATCCACCCCGGCCATCCGCAGAAACTCGAAAAGATCGCCGAGGAACTGGGCTTCTTCAGCCAGCGACCGGACGGCGACTATGGAGCCCCTCAGCATTCCCTGGAACCAGAGCGCCCCCGTCGTCACCGCGACGTAATCCCCCACCGAAAGCCGGCCGCGCAGGATGAGGAAAGCCACAAGGAGGAGTCCGCCGCCGTAGGCCGCGGTGGAGAAAAGCCCAGCCGCGCTGTTGTGCACAGCCCGCCGGGTCTCGGCGGCCAGGAGCCCCCGCCGGCGGGCAGCTCGGAGTTCTCGCCAGTAGCCGAGAAAGTAGTTGTGAAGCCCAAAGAGGCGCAACTCGGACGCCGCAGTCCTCCCGGTGAGCAGCCGCTGCAAGTAGCTGCGAATGCGGTCACTGGTTGTCTGAGACCGCTGGAACTCGTACAGGGCCGTAGCTACCCGGGCGTGCAGCCAGATCCCCGGGAGGATCCCGGCCATCAGGAGCGGAAGGAGCAGCGGGTGAACCACATACAGCGAGACGCTGACCGACGCAAGCATGAGAAAGCCCTGCAAGTTCCCCAGAATGCTGTCGACAAGGCCCACGAGTCGCTCGCCCATTCCGGCATTGGCTCGCTGCAGCCCATCAAAGAACGTCGAATCGTCGAAGCGAACGAGGGGTGCGGATGCCGCCCGACGCAACACTTTCTCTTGGATACGGTAAGTACCGTGGTCGCGTAGATAGGCAAAAAGAGTCGGATGCAGTACCCAGTAGAACTCTTCCACAGCCCGGGCCAGAAGAAAGAGGAGCAGCCAAAAGAGCACCGGTCGGCCATCCGCCATTCCTGCAGGGCTGGTGAGCGCATCCACGAGGCGGCCCGTGGAGATCACGTAAATGCCGGTGCGGGCGTTACCTACCAGCTCGAGCAGGACTAGCGTCGTGGATGCTATGGGGTGGGCCAGCCAGAACTCTTTCAGCAAGCCCAGAATGTCTCGCCACAAGGCAAGCTGGGAGCGCCTGGCGGGAACGACCGGCGCCCGGCCCAGGGCGGTCGGCTGTGAACTCATACGTACCACCTCGCCTGCGCAGCAAAGAGTTGAGCATAGCGGCCGCCCCGGCGGACCAGGTCGGAGTGGGAACCTTCCTCTACAAGACGGCCGCCCTCCAGGACCAGAATGCGGTTCGCCAGCCGGGCCATGCCGAGCCGGTGGGAGATGAGTAAGGTAGCCCGGCCGCGAGCGAGCTCCGCAAAGCGTTCGAAGAGCGCGAGTTCCGCCAAGGGATCGAGCGCCGCCGTCGGTTCGTCGAGGATGAGCACCTGGGCCTCACGCAAGAGGGAACGGGCCAGGGCCACCCGCTGCCATTCTCCGCCGGAGAGATCTACTCCGCCCACCTCCGGCCCAAGCAGCGTGTCGAGCCCCTGCGGCAGCCGGGCGAGCAGATCATCAAGACCGGCAGCACTGACCGCCCCCTGCAAGCGGGCGTCGTCCCGCAGCGCCCCAAGGTTGCTGGCGGCGAGGTTTTCGCGGAAAGTGAGAGCGTAGCGCAAGAAGTCCTGGAAGATCGCGGACATGGCGGCAAAACGGGACCGGGGATCGATCTCATCTGCCGGAACACCGTCAAAGAGGATACGGCCGCGGTCCGGCCGGTAGAGGCCAAGGAGCAGCTTGACCAGGGTGGTTTTGCCGGCCCCGTTCTCGCCTACCAGCGCCACGGTCTCCCCGGCTCTGATAGTGAAGCTGACTCCTGCGATGGCCGGGCGGTCGGCCCCCGGATAGGTGAACCAGAGGTCTTCGGCGCGGATCTCCTGCGTCAGCGGCGTGGGGAAGCTGCGCCCGTGCGAGTTGCGCTGCCCGTACCAACCGCTTGCGTCGTCGCTGCCCCGCCCCGGGAAGCGCGCAACCTCGGGGAGGGAGTCTTTGGGAGTTGAGACGATTGAGACGTTGCTAGTGGAGACGGGCATGCTGTCGTAGAGGAGTGGCTGCCGCAGGAAAGACCTGAATTCGGCTGCGAATCCTGCTTGAGTGCTCAGGTTCTTCACGGCATACACAAGCCCGAGCGCCGCGCCCGACAGTCCGGTGACAGACTGAAAGAGCACGGCGTACGATCCTGCCGTGGCTTTGGCCAATCCCGCCGTTACCACCCACCACAACCCCAGCATGCTGGCAGCAGCGTCCACCAGGATGGTGACCCGCTGGCGCAAGAGTAGCCGCAGAGCCAGTCTCCTTTGGGCATTGCTGTTTTTCCAGAAAAGGGTGGACCACTTGCCCAAGGCGTAAGGGGCGAGTCCGTAGATACGTACCTCTTTGGCGTACCGGCGATCCGTCAGCATCTCCGCATAGAACTCGGCAAGGCGACGATCCCGGGTCTGCTCGGAGAAGAGACTCCATGCCCTCTGCCCGCTGGCCACAGCATCGAGGAGGGTGGGCACCATGCCGGCAAGGATGATAGCAAAGAGCGCCGGGGACAACGTGGCCAGCACCACAGTGTAACCGCCCAGGGCCGGTAACGTCCTAATCAATTGAACCACATTGGCTATCGTGGCCGGGGCGCGGCTTTCGGTATCGGAAAGGACACGGTTAATCTGGTCGTAATACGCCTGGTTTTCGAAAGTAGCCAGGTCGAGACCGGCGGTAGTCGCCATTACCTGTTCTTGCAGCTTGGGTCCGATCTGTTCGCGGGCCAACACCTGGACCAATTGTGAAAATGCCGAAACCAATTCTTGCAGAACCAGAATCGCTACAAGGAGAGATAACCAGAGCCAGGGAGTTGCCTCCCCTCGCCCACTTACCCTAACTGCCAGCTCGTCCACCAGCCTTTTCGTCAGGAAGAGCTGGATGGGCACAAATCCTCCCATGGCCAGTGCGGCGGCAGCCCACAATGTGGTGGGGAGCGGTGCAGCTCGGATTGCTACACCCACGAACCAGAGAAGGTCCACGAATGGCCGGCGGCCGGCCGGCTGCATGAGCCTTCACTCCCATCAGCACAGCAGAGAACTGGGGGCAACCGGGTTGTGAGCATTATGAGTATCAAGAGGAGCCAGCGTCACTTTCGCCTTGTCTGCCTCTTCGCTCTTGCGCGCCGGATTCCTCCATGCATGGGCTAGAAGCGTGGGGAAAACGCTGCCTGTACGGCACCATCGATCCAGGCAACAATGCCTCCCCTTCTTCCCTCGCCCGACTGTCGCGGCCGGGCCTGGTTAACACTGGCTGGCGGGCAGGCGGACGGTGCGGGGGTAGGTGTTTTTTTCACCCACCCGGTGGCGTTGGCTGGGTCGAAAAGTTACCCACCCCAGTGGTGGGAACGTTCCCACGCATGCTGAAGCGGGTTCGAGGTGAACCGTCGTCGGGGCGGTGCGGCAAGGCTGCATGCTAACGCCCAGCTACAGCGCTTGCACGGGTTGCGATGCTCTCCGATAGACCTCAAGCCCAACTGTCATCCACGGTAGGTGGGTAGTTTTTTCACCCAATCATCCGGCTGGGCCGGGTAGTTTTTTCACCCACCTTACTCACCCCCTGGGCATAGCTATGGCACGGCCCGGCGGTAGGAGTTCCGGTCTGGCGGAGCTGGTTCGCGCCTCATAGCACAAGCCGGCTTTACTTTCACGTCCCGATCACGCCTCTTTCAGCTTCTGAGCCTGATACAGCTGGTAGAAAAGGCCCTACCGGCGCAAGAGTTCAGCCGGTGAACCGTATTCGACCACACGTCCCGCCTGCAGCACAAGAATCCTGTCGGCGTCCATCACGGTCGCCAGGCGATGGGCTATAACGATCAAAGTCCGGCCGGCCGCTGCAGCTTTTAGGGCTTTCCGCAGCCGGAGCTCGGTCAAGGCGTCGAGAGAGGCCGTGGCCTCATCCATTAGCAGGATCGGCGCTTGCCGTATCAGCGCCCGGGCGCTAGCAATCCTTTGGCACTCGCCACCCGACAGGTTCGCACCCCGTTCACCCAATTCGGTATATAAACCCCGGGGAAGTGATGCCACCAGCTCTTCCAGCTGGGCATTCTTGACTGCTTGCCATACTCGCTCCTCGTGAACATCCTGCTGCGGGTAGGTTAGGTTGAAGGCCAGCGAGTTTCGCCAGATGTGATGGTCTTGCGGTATGAACGCAAACTGTTGCTGCAACTCCTCCAGGGATAGTGAGCGGATATCCACCCCGCCCACCAGGATACTGCCGGAAGCAGGAACGTAGAAGCCGAGGAGAAGATCAAAGATCGTACTCTTCCCGGCACCACTCGGCCCAACAATACCGAGGAATTCCCCCCGTTCAACGGTGAACGTGACGTCGTCCAGGTGGAAACCATCCCTCCCGTAGCCAAAGGAGACGTGGCGGAATTCCACGGCCGGTGTCCGCGTCTGCTTGTTGGCCGTGGCCGGCACCGGGAGGTTCCCAAACCACAGGGCTTCCTGTGGCAAGGAAAGCAGTTCATCTATGGTTTGCACGGCTGCTTTTATTCTCTCGAATTCGACGTGGGTACTGAGGACCAGGCGGAGCGAGGCGTATGCGCGCGGCAGGTAGCCCACGAAGGCAATAAGGTCGCCGGTGAGGCGGTGGGTTCATCCAACACCACCACGTCACCTTTGTTGATGATGTCTCTGGCTATGGCCACTTTTTGCCATTCTCCTCCGGAGAGCTCGGCTCCCCCGAATTCCCTGCCAAGCTGTGAATCGAGACCCTGCGGGACCTTGGCCACCACGTTTGCCAGCTCTACTTCTTCTATGGCCTGCATGATACGGCCATCATCATGGATTTCGCCCACGCCACCGAAGCCAATGTTCTCCCTAAGGGTCAAGTGATACTTCACGTAGTCCTGGAATACAGCCGACGCTCGTTGGTACACACTCCTGTCGTCATAGTCTCTTAGATCCACACCGTCGTATCTGATCTCGCCGTTTGCCTCCACGCCGGTTGTCGCGCCGCTTACCTACCGTTGGCCTGCACCACGCCTTTGTTCCGTCGAACTGGGGGCGATCCCTGCATTGTGACCCCGCAACTCCCCGGCCGGGACACTTGGCAAGGTGGAATCAGCGGGCGCAGGCGCTAGGCTACAGCGCAGGGCCGCCGAGCTCGCTTCCTGACCTGCCCCATTGGCCGAGCCCGAGGGTTTGCTGTTAGCCAGTGACCAGTTGCAGTTACCTGGCAGGCACTCAACCAGTCCTCTCGCAGGCTGTTCACCAGTCACTTGGCGGTCTGTGCACTGGTCACTTGGCCGACAGGTGATATTTATACCCGGCCTTCGCAC
The DNA here is from genome assembly GCA_014896315.1 of Limnochordales bacterium. Classification (GTDB taxonomy): domain Bacteria; phylum Bacillota; class Limnochordia; order Limnochordales; family DUMU01; genus DUMU01. The sequence goes on along the minus strand of JADBKP010000009.1, from coordinate 100,660 downwards.
TGGGGTAGGTAGAAAAACTACCCGGCCCGTTGGTGGGAACGTTCCCACCACCCGCCGAGGTTAAGCCGGGGCGACTCCGGTTCGGGGAGGTCGGGTGGGAGCGCCTACAAACGCCCAGCTTGAGCGCTTGCACCGGTTGCGACCGCACCCCGGGAGTCAACCGGCTGGCACTCCTTTCCGGCCAGCAGGTACTTTTTTCACCCGGTCGTTTGCCGGGGCCGGGTAGTTTTTGTACCTGCCTCACCCTCCCCCCTGGACGTGTCTGCCAATGTATGCCATATTATACATATTGTGGACGCCCTCCTAGGTATGGCTCATGTTCTCGGGGAACTGTTTGCGGGCCATATAGCGCTTAGCGCCCGTCTTGAGTGACGGCTTGAGCCACGGCGCACCCAGCCGGTGAGGACGGTGAAGAAGGTTGCCATGGACGGTTCGGTCAAGAAACCGCAGCGACAGGCCGCAGGCCAGAGCCCGCGGAAAAACAGGGGGCTCAGTTACCGATGGTTCGAGATCCCCGCACCAGTCGACCTGATCACTGCCGGGATCGCCCCCATCGCCAAACTGATTTACCTGGCACTTCTCTCGCGCTGCCAGGAGCAGACTCAAGTGGTCACGCCCGGTCAGGGGCGGACTCGCACGCCAGTGCAAGTCAAGACAATCACCATCAGCCAGGCAAAACTCGCCCGTGAACTGGGCATTGAGCGCCACACTTTCTACCGGTATACCCGTGAACTGGTAAGACACGGGTGGTTGAGCGTCGAGCCGGATGGCGCACACAGCACGCGGTTCACCCTGTGCTACCCTGCCCTGGCAGAACGCTGGCGTGAACTCGAGCAAGTGCAAAAGCGCCTCGACCGTGCGCCCCACATCGGCGAAGCGCTGATGAAAGAGTGGCTGACTTTGCTCGTCGATCTATCCGAATACGACGACAACGCTCGACCCGGGTTTCTGTGCAACCCGGCGACCGGTGAACACCTGGAGTACGACCGATGGTATGCCACATGCGAAGGGGGGAGCGTAGCCTTCGAGTTCAACGGCCCGCAGCACTATCGGGTGACCGACCATTTCCCCCATTCCGAGCAGGTCGGCCAAACAAGGGCCCGGGATTACATTAAGAAGGCGATCAGCCACGACCACGGCGTGACTTTGATCACGATCCACCCAGAAGATTTGACGCTCACGGGAATGCTCGCCAAGATCAAGGAAGCGCCGCAGTTGCCCTTGCGCACGGTGTACCTAGACGACCCCGTTCTGCACTACCTCGTTGACGCCAGCGAGCGCTACATCTACCGGGCGACCGGCAAGCGAGCGAGGCACTAGAAACGGGACACAGCCCAGTCCCACAGCCTTTTCGGCGCTGGACAGGGCAGCCGCCACACGGTTTCCGGCGTCGCGGACACCGTGCCCAACGCTCCTTCCCCTCCTTCAACGGCGTATGCACCGCCTCACTCGCCTCATCTAACCTGTGAGCCGCGCCCGAAGACGTTGGTGTACGTCGCGATACGCACCGCCCATGCCCACGCTTTCGCCTTCGCCTGCGGTGTCAGAGGGCAAGTACCGGCCCACGAACGCCAGATCCGTTCAATCTCTTGATACTGCTTCTCCGTCTTTTTGCTGCGCGGCGGGGCGTTGGTGGCCATGATGTGCAGATACTTCGCCAGTTTATCCTCGTCATAGCCGAACGATTTGAGGACGTCGGGTATTCTCTTTGCCTCACCGACTACATCCCAGGTCTTGTCTGCCGGCATCAGCCTGGGCGCAAGCCTTTCGGCTTCCCGCACGATGGCTTCCCATTCACCTACCCCCGGTTCGGCTCCTCGAGACTGCGCCGAAACTCCCGTGGCCGCGCCGTGCGCGCCAGCGCCGCCCGAACTGCCTTGACGATCCTGGCCATTCAGCATGAAACGTCGCTCCCTCCGCTAGTTCATCGGGTAGAGTGAAACTCTCCGACCGAACCTCTCGCACTGAACCTCTCCGACTGAACCTCGCGAACTGAGCCTCTCGAACCTCTCATCAATACGGGCCGGCCGAAGCTTCTTTCTCCAGCCCCTCGGGCGACCAGATTTGGCGAAGCCGTTCCAGCTGAGACGGTATTACGAGCGGAGGGTTCTGCTCCATTGCCTCCTGAACCGCCCGCTGCAACAGTTCACCCAATGCCTCTCCTTCAAATACTTGGTGCCGCTCTCCCCCGAGGCGTCCGGCGAATGGCGAAACGGACGCATCAGCACCCCGCGCTCCGCCAAACAAGACCACGCGATCTATCCGGCACTCGACACTCCCCATGCCCACGGGTTTGCCCGCGCCCAGCTTAATCGGGAACGACCGGCCGGGCGCACACCCCATAGCAGCCACCAACAAGCCAAGCTCGGCCAATTCCACGTTGTCGAAGAGGATACGCCCGGACAGCTGCACATTCGGCTTGATCACCAGCCGGGGATCGCTTCCTCCTTTTGCATGACGACGGTGGAAGTAGAATTTCCGGCCAACCAGCCCCGGTGTGCCGACAGCCCGGTAGCGTTCCGGCAACCCGCGACCCCCGCCCGGCTTCCACAACAACGGCATGCGGTACACTCCCATAGCGCTGCGGTCCGCCGCCGTTACGTCCTGTACCTGGAAGTGCCCGGCATACGCAGTCGTCCCAAAGAGCCGGCAGCAAGGGCACAGCTGGTCAACACGCCGGCAGGGTCGGAATCGGCCCGCCGACGGGCGCGTGTTCGGCCCCAACGCCACCGCGCACGAACCGCTCAACGCCTCGGCAACGGACCTGATGACCCCCTTCAGGGTCGAACCAGGAATCACGGGCAGCGAAACCTCTCTCGCCTCCCCGCCGCTGTTGCCCTGAACGATAACCCAGCGGCGTGCCCCCACCGCCATCCCCACCAGCCACTCGTCTTTATTCACCGTCACGAACCCGTACCTGCCGTTGCCGACGTGCACAACCTCTTTCGTGATGATGGTAAAATCAACTCTCCCTGCCCGGCCACCATTTCCATCGGCCAGCACCGAGTGGCCGTCACGGGTGGGTGGGGTCCGGTGGGGCTCCTGTACTCCCCACGGCACGAAATCGTAAGGCTTCTGGACCGGTATGCCGTCCGGTATGCCGTTTTGACTGCGCATCATCGGGACACCCCCTGCTGGTGTTCACCGCTGCCACCCCGATCACCCCAGGCAACGTATCGGGTGACGACCAGCTCTCCTGAATCGTTGTAGTACTGCTTTACTTGAATTGAAGGCAGTTCACTCGTCTTACTGGGATCTGGAGACAAACCGGTCTGAACCACGCGGGGAAATCGCACTGCCCCCCACGCAACTCTGACCTGTTTCTCACCGGTCCGCAACGAAAGTCTGCTGAAGGCCAAAAAGCGTGTCGAGTCGCGAATCACACGGAAATCCGTCACCTCAGCCTGCGGGCCGGCCAGTTGTTGCCTCAAAGCAGGATCTTCCGTCAGGATCACGACTTCCGCCCACATATCTGATAACCGCTGCAAACGTACCTCTAGAAGCCTTGAAAAGACCACGATCCGCTCCCAGGCCGGCTCGTGGTAGAACTGCGCAGGGTCTGTCAGTATGTCAGGCAGGGCAAGCTCTACTTCGTTCCACGCGTACCACCACTTGTCTTGACCGGACAGCACCGTCTCGCAGATCTGAGTAAGGCGGTTCAAACCAGACCGGGCTGCGTTTTCGCCGGTGAACGTATGCCGAATCAGAAAGCCAGCTGCCTGACCTGTCATTGTACTTCCTCCACCCAGCGGCTGGTCGCCTTTTCGAGAAGCGACCGTACCTGCTCGCCCTTCAACTCGATGGTCGCCAGAAAACGGGGAGCGGTGGTTAGCTCTCCGGAGCTTGCCGTCTGGCTGTCGCCGGCAGGCGCGTCTATCTCCAGGTGGTCGTGCTGAGCCAGTTTCCGCAGCCCGTAGGCCTCCAGAACCTCCGCCGGAGCCAGATCTCCCACCCCCCACAACCTTCTCGGCTCAAGCGGGGTACGGGGCCCGTAACGAAGCTTCAGGTTCAGGAAGATGAGCTCGACGAGGCCAAGCCCCCGTGACTTTCCGTAACCCATGGCCACGTACCCGTCGCTCAAGTCGAGCAGCGCAGCCGCCAGCAAACCGAACTGGCCGACGGTGAAGTTGCGCACCTCAACCAGGCCGGTAAAGAGCGCGTCTGTGACCGTCTCCAGTTCGAAGGGCCCGTGAGCGACAGCACCTGTCACCCGGTCGATGGCCACGCCGTAGCGAGTCTCCGTAAGCGGCGCCGGAACGCCAGCCGCCGCGGCCTCCCCAGCTCCCGCCAGGAAGAAGTCGGAAAACCGGACACGGCTGGCGATGCTGGTGTTGCCGAAAAGCCGGCAGGCGTAGCATGACTGCTGGTAAGCCTGGGGGGCACCGGCGCGGCTCTGCCGGCCCTCGTCATCCTCGTCCTCGTTTCTCCCCTCCGGCGAGCAGGCGGGACGCAACGTACCGCTCTTCTGCGGGTCGCGGACCAGAGGATTGCAGGCTGCACCCGGCTTGACCGTGCGCAGCAGGCGCTCAGCATGGGCGCGAACGACCCCCCGCAAGCTCGAACCGGGAATAAAGATCTCTTCCCTCGGCTCCCCTGTGCCCCCGCGCAGCGTACGGACAAAGGACATATCCGGCAGGGTTGGATCGAGCGCCTCCTGACCCTGTCCGGCCTTGATCAGCAAGGGGGTACGGGGCCGCAGCGCGATGTGAAATGTCGCCTGGTTATACAGCCGTCCATGCATTACTGCATCGCTCCTCCCGCAGCCTTACCGGCCGGCTCTCCGACTTGCTCCCAGAAAGAGTTAATCCAGCGCTCCAGCATCGCCCAGGCCTGATCATCCCGAAGCGGAGCCGGACTTGCCCCGTTCGTTCGGGAGAATTGCTTCAGGTCCCGTATCCCATCGATGACCTGTACCGACAAGCTGTCGAGGCGTACCCGGCCCAAACCGCGCCCCTTGAAGCCCCCGATGGGCAAGCGCTGCTCGTGAAGCTCCTTGAGAGCATAGGCAACCAGGCCCAGTTCATCATCGGCTAGATTTTCGCCCACCATCTCCAGCGCAAAAGCCTGACCCGGAACGACGACTTCGAAATCAAACTTGAGGCCGCTAGCCGCCGTCTCCTTTTCCCGATCGATAGCCACACCGTCCCGCAGGTCAAACCAAGGCCCCTTGCCGCCCGTCCGGTCGATGAGAGGAAGGTCGCGTACGCGCAGGCGAGAGGCGAGCCGTTGTGACCCGAATATGCGGCACACCCTGCAGCTGCTATTCCAAACCGACTCCGGATCGAGAGACTGCCCGGCAGCCTTCGCCGCATCGCGACCGCCACAAGCACGATCATACAGAGGATCGCACGCTCCGTATCCGCCACCCGTCGGCCCGGGTTCGACAGTACGAACCAACCGTTCGACTTCGGCCCGCAACGGGCCGCGCAGCGATGAGCCCGGGATGTAGGGCACGCCGTTTTGCTTGAGAATCGGCAGGTCAGTAGCACTGGGAAGATAACTCTCGCCCCCGGCTCCGATGCGCAGGCCGGTGACGGTAACCAGCTCTGCTTTGATGATGACGCGGCGCTGGAATCTGCCCCAGACATCCGTATAATCACGCACGGCTCACACCTCCCCCGGCGCCAGCTTGCCCTTGGCGGCTGCGATGATCGAGCGGCGCAGGTACCCGAAGAAGCGAGCGGCCGCCTGCATCACTTCGGCTTCCGTGACCGTCGTAGCCCGCGGGTCGCTTTGCAGCTTTTGCGGAAGCTGGTTGAGGACGGAGATCACACGCTGGGCTATCGTGCTGTTGCCCGACCGCTTCTGCCACAAGTCTTGCGAGGTTTCCCGAGCCCACTGGTAGCGGATCCAGTGTTCGAGAACGCGGCGAGTAGGTGCGGCCAGTGCCACCTTCATCGCCCGGCTCAGCTGGGAGGCGGATTGATCGCCGTTCTTGTCCCACACTGTTTCTCGCGCTATGGCGTTTGCTTGCTCTACCATCCAGTCGTCTATGGGAACGCGGTTGACGTTGGTTGCAGCCTGCACGTTCAACTCACTTCACTCCTTCCACCTTTCGCCGTAGCCGTGGCCGGTCGCTGGTTTCGGGCCCGGCCCGGATTCGCATCCCAATGGAATGGATGACAGACGACGACATCTCCAAATCCGGCCAATCGCTCCAATCCTAGCCCGTTTCGTTCCACTTGAGCCAGGAACGCTGTGAGCTGCTGCCCCACCTCCGCAGCCGTAGCCGTAGCCTCAGCCGCAGCCGTCGCCGCAGCCGAAGGCGTCCCCGCCAGCCGGTAAGCCAGCACGGACCCGGCAGCCAGAGCCGGCTGGACTGCCTTGGGCAGCCGCCAGGCCTGTGACCAGCCCGAGACAGTACTCCACTCCAGAACACTTAGCTCTGGCACCCACTCCCACCCCGGCGGTGGGGTTAGGCCGGCCTGTGCAAAAATCTCCTGCGACCACCACCGTCTGATACTGCTCTCTGATTCCCGGCCCAAGAGCATGTCGCCCAGTATCAAAGGCGACTGGAGAGTAAGAAGGAAGATCTGCTCTTGCTGCCCCATCTGCACCCTTTGCATCAGGCCGGGAAGGCCCGGGCGATCAGCTCCCGGGAGGCGGCGCAAAACCAGAATGCCCCGACCAAAGCCCCGGGCACGGTTGCCGCCTACCTTAACCGCCCAACCCCGCTCGTTCTGACCGGCAACCGCAGGCCATCCCGTCTCGTTTAGCAGACTTTCGAGCTCCTCCCAGGCAGCCTCAGAAGCAGGCCAGAAGCCACGGTAAACCACATGTCGGTCGTCTACGACGCGCAGCGAGTAGAGCATCCCCTTTTCTGCCGTTTCGGTGAACCGGTTGATGCCAACCCTCGTAACCGTACGCCGTGCGGGAGCAACCTTCCGGTAATGACGCTCCCTATCGACCGCGGCATTTTCCGGCGTCTCCTCTGTGGCCGGGGCGGCATACGCCAGCCAGCCTCGCGCCCTTGCCACCCGTTCCCGACAGCGCGGGCAGCCGATCCCCCCGGTGTGTCCCGGTATGGGCAGCGCGGTGTCAAAAATCCCGTGTTCGGGGTTGGCTTTGCATTGACGGGCCGTTAGCGGCATCGGGAACCCAATCCACCGATCCCACCGTTCACCTGGCTCTTTCTCCTCCTTCGTGCGGGGACTCCCTTGCGGAACCGGGAAAAGGGCAGTCATGCGCACCGCCCGTCGTTGATCCAGGAAGGTCCGGCAGAACCGGTCTGCTAGCGGGTCTGATCCCGCCTCGGGTAGCTCACCCGCAGGCCACAGCCATCCCCGGGCCTCAAGGATCAGAGCGGCTAGAGCACCACGGATTACGCTACCGGGAATAAAGGTTTGGCTCTCCCGCAAGTTCTGACTTTCAAACCCCCCACCGATCATGAACGGGCTGTCGGGGTAAAAAGTTGCTTCAATCCAGATCAGTCCGGATTCAGTCATGGGCGGACCCTCCTTTGGCGTCCGGTGCGGAAGCCCTCTCCAGGCGGGCCCAACCCAACTCCATCAACTTGTTGCTGACATCTTCTGTCAGGGGTTCGTCAGGCCGGGACGGGCCGACGTGCCCTTCAATCCTAACGAGGCTCACGCGCCCGAACCCCCGGGCTTTTTGCCCGCCGAGATGAGACACCATCCGTAAGGCGATGAGCAAAAGTCCTGCCAAGGGCTCCTCGAGCCGCCCTTCAACGTTCCCAACCCACAACAGCGTCGACCTGTCGGCGCCTGCGGGTACGAACTCGAAAGAGTAGAGCCTCTCGCTTTCGGCACTCCCGGTCCACCGGCTCACACTCACGCTGGTGCGGGTGGCCACCTTCACCGGCTCCGCCGTCACCAGCTCGCTGAACCAGACGGCGGACGAAAGCCAAGGGCTGCCAAAGATCCGGCAAGCGTCACAGAATACCAGCTGCTCGCGCCCGATCGCCGTCAACCCTGCAAAGTTTTGCTTCTCGGCCTCGCTCACGGGCTTGCCCTGGGACCCGGATTCACCTGGCCTGGCCGTCCCCGAGCGCACATGGGGACACATCCGGTCGGGATGCGGCGGTTGGCATACAAACCTCCCGACCGACCGCAGCAATCGCTCCAGCTCCGTCCGGGCTACGCCCCGCAAACTCGATCCGGGGATGACCGGCAGGTCTTCGCCGCCCACCTCCACGCTGCGGTCGGCGAGTACGACACCCAGCCCCGCACCGTGAACGTCGAGCGGGCCCTCTGACCGGTAGGTTACTCTCCAGTTGAAAGTGAGCACGGATCATTCTCCCTTCCGTCCCCATTGGACTCACGGACCAATGGCGAAAGCCACGGCACTTATGCCCTTCCGAGCTAATCCAGCAGCTTGACGATCTGCCACAGATCCACCAGGGGTGTGAACATGGGTGCGGCCGATGCCGGCGTGGTCCCGGAATCATTCACAATGCCGCCGAACGGCGGACGACCGGGTATCGTTAGCACTGGGAACCAGCCCCTGGCATTAAAGACCGACTGCCAGCTGCTGCCGTCTGCCACGGGCTGCTCCAGCAGGCTGCACAGGCGCAACGGGATTCCCGCGGACTGTTCCCGCGCGGCACGGTAGCTGTAGTGCAGCGCCGCAATGGGCGGAGTCTCTTTCACGAACGGCGTGACAAGCCGCGTGAGCGCTCCTGTGACACTGGCTGCCCGTCCCGGTTTCTCCGTAACGTTACCCGTGCCTTCCTCGTCGCTAACCCCTTCGCCGCTTTGTGCCGTAGAAGTTGCGCTCAGGAGTTGCCTGGCTTTGTCCAGCAGGAACTCCAGCTCCCTGCTGGTGAACGGCTGTAGTGTAAGGTAAACCGGCCCGTGCAACGACTCTTTACGGAAGTGACGGGACAGATGATCAGATATGGACTCCGGCAGCTGCTCTGATGAAGTGGTGAACCAGAAGGCGATCCGCCCTCCATCCGCGTCGGCCGAGCCTGCAGACCCTCCTGCGACCTTAGCACGCTTGGCCCAGTGCAGAAGCCCGTCTTCGTCTTCTACCAACTCCACCAAACGGCGCACGGGAGACGAGGGATGGGAAACGGCGACACCGGTGGAGAAGCTGGCGGTCACTTCCCCCGCCTCAGCTGTTGCCCGCCCGAACTCCGCGTCGGTGAGGCGCGTGAACTCGGCCGCCACCGGCAAGGCGATGCTGCTGGCCAGGAGAAGACTGACGTCATCGCCTCCCAGCGCCAGCACCTCGACGGGGAGATGTGAGAAAGAGCGGCCCGACCGCTTCCTTGCCTGTACTATTGCGTCGGCCAGCGCCAAACTCACCGCAGCCTGAGTGACCGCCTCCACCCGATGCGACCACTGACGCTGCTGCCCCAGCGTCTTTAACCTCTGAACGATTCGGCCAAAATTGTTTCCGTCTGCGTACAAAACAGCCAGCAGCCGCCGGCGCTCCTCGCCCTCCCGGTGCCTTCCCCCTTGTTCGGCGTCCAGCCCCACGATCTCACTGATCTCATTGGGGAAGAACTTGAACTCCGATTCAGGGACGGTGCGACCATCGGCCTGGTTGTCCAGACCTGGCGCCGCCCCTTCCCGGGATTGGCCGCTCTGGGCCACCGCCGTCTCCGGCCACCCCTTGCCTCCCGGCCCGAGCCGCCCGGCCAGCAGATCCCGGGCGGAAACTTGCACCCAGTTCAATATGGCGGCGGACTTGCCGGTGCGTTCCCTTCTGCCTTTTTCCCGCTTTCTCCGGCAGGGCTCACAGACCGGTTGTGCTTGCTCATCGCCGGGAAAGAGATACAGCTCAGAAGCCGGCCGCTGCCGACACAAAGTGCAGCGTGCTTCAAACGGTAACGGCTCCCAATGCGGTCCCTGGCGCGAAAAGCGTTCCCTCTCCTGATCGCGGTAGGCCTGCCCGATGAAGGCCCCCGGTTCGGCAAGGAAGTCGGCCAGCTTTGCCTTCGCCACTCCGGTGGTGACTCGCGCCACCTGACAGCGGCTTAGCAGCAGCCGTCGAATAGTCTCCCGCCACTTCTCGGCCTGCGCGGCCGGACAGAGAAAAACAACGGTCGACGCGGCGGCCCGTAGCACGAGCTCAGGACCGAGGCACTCCTCGACCTTCTTCCTGATTTCCCGCGTAGCCTCATCCAGCAGGGTGGAAGCACCCCGGATCTCGTTCAATCCGGGCGACTCAAATACATACTGTTTGATGCGTTGCGCCCCACCCACTACGACAGCTAACTCCACGTTGAGACTGGCCTGGTGATTCCGCCCCAAAGGCGTGCTGCGGCAGGCCCGCAGCACTTCTACCACTTCTTCCGTCGGCGGATGCGCAGCCAGCTTTTCGATGAGCGAGGCAACTGAGGCAACTAGCGAGCAATCCGGGTCGGGTGTGCCAGGCGCCGCTTTCTCCGCCGGACTCCCCGTACCGGGTGCTCCGGGGACGCCGGGCTGGAAGAAGCCGGCCACCGCCCGGGCCAATTCGACGAGCGGAGCCGCCCCGGAAACCGCCGGAGGCTTGAGCAGGCTCGGTATATCAGGCTCTATCTCGGGCCAGACGGGAGAAACGGCTACACCCAACCGCAAGGCATGTAGCCAGTCAAACCGGCCCGAGGCCTGGGCAGCGTCGTATAGGGCCAGATACAAAGTTGCCGCGATGTCGCCCACCTGGTCGGCAGCAAGAGCACTGGTCCGGACTGGCGCGGTGCCGTCCCCAGTCGTGGATGAGGGCCCCCAGAAGGCTGCCGGCAGGATGGGAGGAAGCTTCATTTCATCCAGAAATCGCTCGCGCAGCCGCAAGGTTTCGTATCCTGAGCCGCCCTCCTCACTTCGGGCGTCTTGAGCGGGCCAGCGTAACAGAGCTCCAACGTGGCCACTCGATCTATTCTGGCCCGAAGACCCGTAACCGGCTGCTTCGCGGTCGATGCCAAAACGCAAGGGGTAAACCAATCGGTAATACTCCTGCGTCCAAAAACGGATAGCAACATCCGCCCGGCCCTTGATCCAAGCGGTCGGATCAGCACTGTCTGCCGATGGGCCGATTCTCCGCAGCTCCCTGGCAAGCATGCCTGCCAGATGGCGCCTAACCTGTGACAGCCAAGCATCGGTGCAATTGATACAAAAACCCGTTAGATAGTCGACCCACTCCGGCATCTGCGGCCACCTTTCCTTGCCTGAAGCTCTCCAGCAAAGCAAGCGCGCTTCCGCGCCGCGGACATCAACCGGCATACCGGGCAGAAGGCCCGGTGGTCCTGTCGCGCACTTATGGCAGTAAAGCACCACACGAGGATGGGCAGGGATTCTACGGAACGCCAAGGAAATCCTGCCATCGCTTAGCAGAACTGCGGAAGTTATAATGTGAACACAGTGCTTGGAAAACAGGTCTGGATCCGGATCAGGAGGAAGAATGGGTTGAGCTCTTCGCGATCTTTCAACTGCGCGCGCGGGCCAAGTTCATTCCCGCGCTCTGAGGCGCTCTTTGCCCGGGCGAGCCGCGCCATCGTGGGCGGGGTCAACAGCCCGAGCCGCTCCTACACACCGGTAGGCGGGAGCGCCCCCCTTTTCATGGAGTACGGCCGGGGCGGTTACCTCTACGACGTGGACGGCAACCGCTACATCGACTACCTGGCCGCCTTCGGCGCCCTGATCCTCGGCCACGGCCATCCCCGCATCGCCGCCGCCGTCGCCGCTCAGGCCAGCCGGGGCACGGTCTTTGGCACCTGCCAGCCGCTTGAGGCTGAAGTCGCCGAGCGCCTGAAGCAAGCCATCCCCGGCCTTGAGCTCATGCGCTTTACCGCCTCGGGCACGGAGGCCGTGATGAGCGCCATCCGGGTGGCCCGGGGCTACACGGGGCGCAGCAAGATCGTGAAGTTCATCGGTTCATACCACGGCCATTCGGACCTGGTCCTCGTGGCCGCCGGCTCGGGCTCGTCCACCTTCGGCCTGGAGGACAGCGCCGGCCTTCCGCCCTCGCTCAAAGCCGAGGTCATCGCCATCCCCTGGAACGACTTCGCCACCCTCGAAGCCACCATGGCCGCGCACGGAGACCAGGTCGCCGCCATCCTCTTCGAACCGATCGTCGGCAACTTCGGGATCGTCCCCCCTGCTCCTGGCTTTCTGCCGGCCGTTGCCGCGGCCGCCCGTCGCCACGGCGCACTCCTCATCGCCGACGAGGTGATCACCGCCTTCCGCTTCCGCTACGGGGCGGTCTACCCTCTCTTTGACATCAACCCCGCCCCCGACCTCATCACGCTGGGCAAAATCATCGGCGGTGGGCTTCCCATCGGCGTCTATGGCGGCCGCCGTGAGGTGATGGAGCAGGTAACCCCCCTCGGCCCGGTCTACCAGAACGGCACCTGGGCCGGCAACCCCCTCTCCCTCGCCGCCGCAGCAGCCTGCCTGGACACCCTGCGGGAGGAGAACCCCTACCCCCGGCTCGACCAGTTCGCCGCCCAACTGGAAGAAGGGCTCCTCGACGCCGCCCGGAAGGCCGGGATTCCGGTTCAGGTAAATCGGGTAGGGGGAGGCTTCACCCTCTTCTTCAGTGAACGGCCGGTCCGCAATTTCGCCGATACCGAAGCGTCCGACAGCCGCCTCTTTGGCCTTTTCTTCCAGGAGATGCTCCACCGGGGCATACTGCTGCCGCCGTCCAAGTACGAGGCCTGGTTCGTGCAGACGCCCCACACCGAAGCGGACATCGAGTATACCCTTGCTGCCGCCCGGCAAGCTTTCGCGGCGTTGCCTCCCGGCGAAAGCCAGTGATCGCCTCGCTCTGCCGGCACTACTGGTGAACTGCCTGCAACCCCAAACGCAGGAAATGCGTTTCGCGGGAAGAACGAGACGTTAGCAGGTGAGCAGGTGAACAGGTGAGCAGGTGAGAAAGACGCACATCGCAAGAAACGGGGGAGTGTCCCGTGACCTCGGAGTCCTCATCGGAGTCCTCAAGGGGCGAGCGCCGGGTAATCATCCACTGTGACGACATCGGGATGTGCCATGCGGCCAACCTGGCTGTCAAGGAACTAATTACGTCCTCGCCGGTGCGGTCCGGTAGCGTCATGGTCCCGTGCCCGTGGGCGTACGACTTTGTCCGCTGGTTGACAGATGAAAAGGCAGCGGCCGACAGCGCCAGGGCCGGCACCGGCACGGCCGACATCGGCATCCATGCGACCCTGACCAGCGAGTGGGCTACCTATCGTTGGAGGCCAGTTTCCCCGTCGGCAACCGTTTCTGGGCTGGTTGACCCTGACGGCTTCCTCTGGCGGGACGTAAAATCGGTAGCCACCCACGCCTCGGCGGCAGAGGTTCGCCAGGAACTCACGGCCCAGATCGAGCGGGCTAGGGCCTGGGGCCTCTCCCCCACCCACCTGGACACGCACATGGGCACGGTCTACGCCACCCCCGCCTTCCTGGAAGCCTATATGGCCGCGGCGGCCGAGCATCGCCTGACCCCCATGCTTCTGCGCCTTTCGCCGCTCGTTCGAGAAGAGTACGCCCGGGCCGGCTATCCGGTGGAGGCGCTCGCCCGCTTCAGCGAGGCTTATCCCGGGGTGAAACTCGACTACCTTGTGCAGGTGCCGGCCACTCCCAATTACGCTGCCAAGAAGGAAGCAATACGGCGAATCTTCGCGGGACTCCCTGCCGGTCTGAGCCAGGTAATCATCCACCCCGCCGCGGACACACCTGAGCTCCGGGCCATCTTCCCCGGCTGGCAACAGCGGGTCTGGGACCTGCAGGCTTTCCTCGACCCGGAAACCTATCGGATGATAGATGACCTCGGCGTCCGTCTTACTACCTGGAGAGAGGAGACTGCTCGAGCGTAGTAACTGGACGGTCTGAAATACCTTGAGCAGCACGGGATAAGAGCAAGACTTCCCGGAGGTGGTGGCTCGATGTCGATGACCCTTAACGTCCCTCCCGATCCTAACCAAACCGATGTCCCCGACTATTCTTGTCTGGTCGTGGTCGACGTCCAGAACGACTTTTGTCCGGGAGGAGCGCTTGCGGTACCAGAGGGCAATCAGGTCGTGCCCGTCCTGAATGCCTGGATCAAGAAGTTCCGTGAGCGGGGATTACCAGTAGTTTATACGAAGGATTGGCATCCGGCCGATCACTCTTCCTTTAAGCCTAACGGTGGCATATGGCCGCCCCACTGCCTGCAGCATACCTATGGGTCTGACTTCCATCCGGACCTTCTCGTGGAAGGACCAGTTTTTGTGAAGGGCTTTGTGGCGAACCGGGAGGCCTATTCCGGATTTGACTCAAGACTTCAGGCAGCAGAAAGCAAGGTGACAAGCCAAGTGGCCGGCCAAGTGGCCGGGAAGAACAAGGCAAGCGCGCCGGAGGAAACCTTTGGCCCGCCCCTTGCGGAATGGCTTCGCCAGCAGGGTGTAAAGCGCATCTACGTAGGCGGGCTGGCCACCGATTACTGTGTGAAGGCCACAGTCCTGGACGGGCTCAAAGAAGGCTTGGAAGTGGTCGTGATACGAGACGCCGTGCGGGCAGTGAACGTGAACAAAGGAGACGGGGACAGGGCTATCGACGAGATGGCAAAAGCCGGAGCTACGGTTATCTAGTATCTGAATTACCTAAAATCCAGCGCCGCGGCTTGGTCTGCCGAACCCCGAAGCAGTGGTGTCCTTACCCCGGAACTGCAATTATCTCAGTAACACCAACCAAAGCAACCACGCCAACCCCACCAACCATGCCAACCGCACCAACTCTATCAACTACATCAACCGCACCAACTCCACCAAGACTGCGGGTAGTTTTTTCACCCACTCTGTGCGCTGGAGTGGGTGAAGAAACTACCCGCCCCGCTGATGGGAACGTTCCCACGCCTTGCAGAGGCCGAGCCGGCGTGACCCCGGCCTGGACGCCCGGGCCAGTGGGCGGACAAATGCACAGGTCGAGTGCCTTGGCCGGGGCCGGCTGCACCCCGGGAGGCAGCCAGCCGACACTCGCCGACGGCCAGTGGGTAATGATTTTACCCAGTCCTTCGCCGGGGCCGGGTAGTTTTGTTACCCACCCCTCAACCTACCCCAAAAGGCTGGGAGATCGGCTCAGGCAGGGTAGATCCAATCAGCGACCGGGGAGTGGTCGCTGCGGTAGTACGGTAGTACGCACCTTCGCCTGGCCAATTCGCCAAAGGCCTCGGCAGGGGCTGCAGGCCTCTGACCTAGCCCTTTGCACAGGCCGCCCGGGACCTGTGTGGCATGCGGCCTGGTCCTTTGCGCATGCCGCCTGGGATCTCCGGGGCCTGCGGCCTGTGCCCAGGAATACGACCCGGCGCCCACGGCCCACTGCCCAGGCCTGCCGCCGCGGGCCTGTGGCTTGTGATGTGACCCTAGGCCTACAGCCTACCTCAGCATTATCTCAGCATTACCTCAGCATTACCTCAGGATTTCCTGCTTCTGCACCCCCCCTGCACTACCTGCTACCTGCTATCTGTTGCGGGCGGCCGCCTCCCATACATGAATGTCGCCGTAGTCCGTCTCGACGCTTACCCGATACTGCCCCCGGCCAGCTACCCCTTCCCGCAACTTCTCAAAGCTCCCGGCACTCCGCTCCTCTGTCACCGACAGGTCGTCGGCGATCGACCCATAGCGGCTGCGCAGGTGGAAGCGATGGTCCGGGGGAGCGGCGAACCCGAGGTCCACCTTCGCGAACTCGGCTTCGATCTCCACGTTCCGCCGCAGCCCCGCAAGTCGCAGATCTCCATACGAGGAGCTGGCTCTGACATCGCCGCCGATGCCGTCACCCCGCACGTCCTTGTAGCCCACGTCCAGCGTGACGCTGCCGGCCACATCCTCAAACTGCAGTGAACCGTAATCGCCCTTGACATCCAGGTCACCTCGCACGTCCGCAACCCGGATATCCTTGTAGTCTGAACGGATAGTGAGGTCACCGCCTACATGACTGATGTTGGCTTCACTATAGTCGCCCCGCATCTCCAGATCCCCCGCTATCCCATCGACCAGCAGGGCAGAGTAGTCCGCCTCCACGCTCCAGTCCCCCGCCAGACGGCCCAGCTCGGTAGGTCCATATCCGTTCCGCACCGTGGACGGGCCGCTCAGATCCGTCACCCTCACCAGCCCGTACCCGTTTTCCAGATCCACCCGGGCGGCGGCAGGCAGCGTACCGCGTACCACCACTTTGACCTTCAGTTCAGCCGGGCGGGGTGGCTCATCCACCACGAGCTCCAGCCCACCTCCAGCCTCTCCAGCCGTCCCGGCCACCCCGGACGCTCCCGGGGTCCCGGACAATGGCCGAAGCGACACCTTCACACGACCGGCATACTCTTGCGCCACTTCCTTGTTCCGCCCGTACACCCTCACTTCGTACTGCAGCTGGGCGGCATCCGCTGCACCTACACCTTGCTCACCTTGCTCACCTTCCTCACCCTCCTCACCTTCTTTAACACCGCTGAGATCGATCTCCCCCATGGGCAGCGACACTTTCAGTACCTGACCGGCCGCGAGACTCCCTGTCAGTTCACCCTTTTGAACTGCCTGCAGCGGCAGCGACCCGTCCTCTCCTACTCGTACCAGGTTGCCGGCCTCATCCCTGATCTGCACGGCCTCCTCATAGCCCGACATTACTCCGGCAAAGGAATCTAGAAAACTAACAAGGATCACCAACGCGAGTCCGAGCAGCACCAATTGTTTCTCCTTCATGCGGTCACACCTCCACTACCTGCTGCAGCAGCCGGGCGGTCAGGATGTAGAGCAACCCGAGGCCGAGGGCCCAACCCAGCAAAATCCCGCTGTCAACCACGAGGAAAGTCTCCGCCACGCGCACGTGCTCGGGCCCGACCTCGAGAGCTGTGAACTCCAGGTCCGGCACCCATCCGAAGAGGTAGTGGCCGAGGCCCCCCAGCCGGAGCAGGCCATAGGCGGAGGCCCAGAAGGCACCAAGCAGCACGAAGAATTGGCCGCGGGAGACCAGGCGGCTCGTGACGTAGGCGGCCTGCACGACCAGGGCGGTGGCCAGCCCGGAGAGCCAGTAGGCAAGGCCCAAGCGGAACGCCCAGGAAAGTAGGAAGCCCCGGGGAACCTGTTGCAGCACGTTCATGATCTCGTGCGCCAGCCCAGTCTCCCGCATCGCGATGAACCACGCACCGGAAAGCGAGAGAAGCGAAAGCAGTGTAAAGCTGGTCCAAACCGCTGCCAGCTTGGAGAGGGCCAGCTTCCACCCGCTCGTGGGCAGCGAGAGCATCAGGTAGATGCTGCCGCTATTCCACTCGGACCGGTAGGATTGGATCGCGTCCCAGACCACCCAGAGCGGAAGAAAGGCCAGCGGGATGAAGCTCAAGCCGAAGGGCAGCCCCTCCTGCCACTTGCCCACCCGGGTGAAGAGGAAGACGTCCCACGCCACGGTTATGACGCTGAAAAGCAGCATCGTAAACTGCAGTGCTTGCAGATCCTTACGGTACAATCGCCAGAAGGCCTTCATCTCGAGGTTCAGCCTCCTTTTAAAGGTTGATGGAACGCCTTTCAAGGGCATAACTTCGTAGCTACTGCGTAGATTTCGTTGACGTACTTAGCATAGGCACATCGCAAGAGATATTGTTGCGGTTTGGTTTTGGTTTTGGTTTTCAGGCGTAAACTTCTTCAAAGATGCGCTGAATCGAGCAGCCATAACGAGCACGCAGCTCCTGAGCGTCGCCATCGATCTTGATTTGCCCTTTTTCCAGGAAAATGACCCGGTCGAAGATCCCCTCTGTCTCCGCCACCTCGTGAGTGGAGAGAATGATAGTCTGTTCACCGAGGCGAAACTCGCTCACGAGACTTTGGATGATCCGCAGGCGGGAAGTCGGGTCGATGCCCGAAAGCGGTTCATCGAGAAGAGTCAGCGGTGCATTGCGGGAAAGAGTGATCAGCAGCTTCACCCGGGCGCGCATTCCCTTGGAGAGGTTGCGGATGCGGGTGGCAAGCTGCTCCCGTAGGTTGAGAAAGGACAGCAGGGAGCGGGCTTTGTCGCTGTCCCAGTCCGGCACTTGCACGGCCACAAACTCCATTATCTGCTGAACGGTCATCCAGTCGTACAGGCAGTCACCCTCCGGTTCGTAGGCTACCAGGCGCTTGGTGGCCAGGCCCGGTCGTCGGCCGGCGACCAGGATCTCGCCCCGGTCTGGCTGCAAGAGGCCGGTGATCAGCTTGAGGAAGGTCGATTTGCCGCTGCCGTTTGGCCCAACCAGGCCGACGATCTGACCCCGGGGTATTTCCACGGTTATACCGTTAACGGCGTCCACCCGGCCGAAGCGCTTGGCCAGGTCACGGGCGACAACCAGAGGAATGCTCTCCGGGTTGGCCGCTTCGGCCGTCGTTGCGGGCGTCCCGGCCTCCGTTGCCGGCGTCCCTGACGTCGTGCTTTCCATCTTCATCCTCACCTCGTCCTGAGCGCCCTGCTCTTGCTTACGCTCTTCCCGGGCTCTCTGCATGTGTAAGCCCCCTTACCACCCACGATTTGCCAGTTCTCCGATCGCTTGTTCGCTCCAGGGGCCTTAGCTGTCCTGCTCTCCCGGACGTGTACCAGTACCGGAAGCATCGGCGCCGGTCTGGTCCTGCACCTGGCCCGGCACCTGGCTCTGGATCTGGCCGTGTATCCGGCTCTGCACCTGGCTCTGCACCTGGCTCCGTGCCTGGCTCTGTGCCTGGGCCTGTACCTGGGCCTGCGCCTGGTCTTGTGCCTGGCCCTGTGCCTTTTCTTGTGCCTGGGCCTGGATCTGTGCCTCGGCCTGCACCTGCTCCTCCCGCACCTGGTCCTGTCCCTGGCCCTGCCCATCCCACATGCGCCGTACCAGGCCTATCGCCTCGGCAAGGCCCAGCCCCAGCCGCTGCATCTCCTTCACAAACTGCACCACCGCCATCTGAGCCATCTCCAGCCGCACTTCCTGTACCAATCCCGGATCATTACGTAGAAACGTGCCCTGCCCTCGCACTGTCTCGACCAACCCCGTCACCTCCATCTCCCGGAAGGCCCGCTGAACCGTGTTCGGATTGACTCGAGCCAGCTCTGCCAATTCTCGCTGTGACGGAAGCCTGTCCCCGGGCTGCAGGTCACCGCGGGCCACCGCCCGCTTCACCTCGTCGATGATCTGCAGATAGATCGGGCGGGTCGAACCGAAGTCGAGTTTGAAACTGAGGCCGGCCGCTGCCGCATTCCCGGCTACCACTCTTTCTTCACCCCCGCCGCACCAGCAACAGCACCATGCCGCCATATTGCCATATTGCACTGGTGCACTAGCTTGCTAGTGCACTATGAGTATGTGCCTCCTTGTGCCAGAGTGTCAATACCCCTCTGGGTGGTTCTTCTCAGATCCAAAAGCCTGTAAACGAGGGGGAAACCACGCGTCAGGTTCCGGCCAACGAGAGCTGCCCGCAAAAGGCGTGGAAATGTGCTTAGGCGGTGTCCGCCACGGACAAACGCACCACACCAAGCAGCCTGTCGTCAAGTTCCACTTGCGATGGCGATCCCGAACACCTGGATCACCACCACCCGGTCGGCCAATCGGCAGATCCCAACCCGGGCAACTCTCGAACCGCTGCCGGACCGCCACCGAACCGCACTCCGTGCCACCACCTGCCCACAAGTCACTTCATTCCGCCGTTCTGAACAATCAACTGCTGCAGAATCTCACAGTCTGTGGTAACCTGGTAGTCGGCCGTTGTTGGGTCTGCTGGTGGCGTCGGAGTAATCACCCATTCACCTACTAAAGGCTGCATGGTCTTTCCTGCTTGAGGGTGCCCTTAAACCCTCTATACTTTTGCACGCTTGTGCACACTGTTATTCCAGCTCATTGACAGTACTGCCTGGGATCTCCAAACGGGATCCGTTGGTGAAAACAAATCGTTGTTTGGAGGTGAAGCCATGGACGATCTCAGGGAAATAGCACAGGAGGTTTATCAACGGACAGGAGTCGAAACTACAGTACATGATGTGGAGAAGGTACTGTCGGGACTGGCCGGCAGCTCTCACTTCTGGGGTATAGTCTGCGCCGCTCGGAAACCGTTCAGCGTCGTCGCTGAGATAGTAGCAATTCTGGAACGGAAGAGACTGGTTAAGGTAGACGACAAAGGGGATTTACACATCACCCCCGAGGGTTGGGACTTTTTGAATGTGCAGGGAATAACCGCAAGAAAAGATTACACTTGTCCGGCTTGCGAGGGACGGGGAATCGACCTGGCAAAACCGCAAGAACTAATACAAAAATTTGACGAAGTAACCGCCGACCGACCCAAGGCCATAATTGATTACGACCAGGGGTTTGTAACAACTCCCACTGTAGTCAGCAGGATACTCCTCATGGCGGACAGGGGAGATCTCCAAGGCAAAAAGCTGTTGCTTCTGGGGGACGATGACCTCGTGAGCATAGCCGCCGGCCTTTCGGGGATGCCGCGGGAAGTCGTTGTTTTGGAAATCGACGACAGGCTGGTTGAATATATCAATAACACCGCTGCAGAATATGGCCTACCTGTGAAAGCGGTAAGGTATGATTTCAGAGATAAACTGCCCGAAGAATACGTGGGTTACTTTGACACTTTCCATACCGATCCGCCGGAGACGTTGGAGGCCCTGGAGCTTACCATAGGTAGAGGACTTACAGGTCTTTCCGGTGAGGGATGTGCCGGTTACTTCGGGTTGACCCGGGCAGAGGCTTCCTTGAAGAAATGGAACCTGTTCCAGCAGCTGCTGGTGGAGAAATTCAAGGTGGTCATCACTGACATAATTGACAACTTTAACCATTACGTCAACTGGGACTATCTACTGAACAGCATCAGAAACGACTACTCTTTTGTACAGGTAAAACCCAGGCTCAACTGGTACCGGTCTGCCATGTACCGTATAGAGACCCTGAGTGGTTTCAAGGGAGTGGAAAACAGATCCATCCCTTGCGAGCTTTACGTCGACAGGGAGGCGTTGGTATACTTAGGGAACCAGCGTTAAGAAGACGTTAAGAAGACGTTAAGGAGACCCGTTGAGAAAACTCGTCCTTTTTAAGGGACGAGTTTTTTGTATCCCGCCGCCCCGGGCAGTGAGAGGAGCACCCGTGCCATGCTGAACAATTCTCACAAGCAACGCCTTCCCGGTCAACCAGAACGACTCTGCATGCACCGGACGCAACACGGTCAGCCTAACCCGTAGGGGGACGTGCATGGAATCATCGATCAACTCTTCAACCGAGACCCAGGCTAAGACCGGGATTGAGACCGGTGCGCGAACTAAGGCAAAAGCGGTGCCTGAAGCCCAGGCAGAGACTGAGACTGAGGTGGACGCTGAGGTGGAGGCCGAGGCGGAGGCTAGGACTACGGCCGTGGCAGAGACCAGGACCGCCGCTACCTTCGTCTTCAACCCCTCCCGGGTCTACTTTGAACCGCGGGCGCTGGAATACCCGCTGGGCAAGAAGATTTACGAACAAGCACTCAGCGCCGGGCTACCTATCCTTATGGCAGGGTCGCACAATCGGATTACGGGCCTGCCCGGCAGCACGCCGCGCCGCCGGTTCCTCGAAGCCAAGCGGACGCTGGTGGTCGGGGTGCGCCGGGGCACAACCTTCCAGACCTCCAGGCCCTCAGCGGATTACGCGCTACCTCTCGCCACTGGATGTCCCGGCCATTGCCATTACTGTTACCTCAACACCAACCTGAGCACCAGACCATACGTCCGAATTTACGTGAACCTTGCGGAGATCCTGGACATTGCCGACAGGTACGCCCGGGAACGAGCCCCCCGGTTAACTTACTTCGACGGCTCGTGCACTTCCGACCCGGTAGCGGTGGAACACTGGAGTCATGCTCTGCGTACGGCTATTGAACACTTTGCCCGCTCCGAGTTTGGCCGTTTTCGTTTTGTCACCAAGTTTGCGGCCGTTGACCCCTTGCTCGGCCTGGCACACAACGGCCACACTCGGATCCGGTTCTCCGTCAACACCAGGACCGTAGCGAGGCAGTTTGAGAAAGCAGTTCCACCAGTAAGTGCACGCCTGGATGCCGCAGCCAGGGTAGCCCTGGCCGGGTATCCCCTTGGTTTTCACATCTCACCTGTGATCATCTACGACGGCTGGAAGAAGGAATATGCGGATCTACTGGAAAAGATCAGGGCAAGGCTGCCCCGAACTACTCCTGAGAATGACCTGCGCTTCGAGATCGTGGCTCACCGGTTCACGCCCAGGGCAAAGCAGACGATCCTGGAAGTCTACCCAACCACCGCCCTCGAGATGAACGAAAGCCAGCGGAAGTGGAAATGGGGTCAGTTTGGCTATGGCAAGTACGTGTACGGCGGGGAAACCTACAAGGAGATCACCCGGTTCTTTACCGAGCACCTCCGCCGGCTATTTCCGGAGGCCACTCTCGACTACATCGTATAGCCTTAAATGAGGGGTGCGGGAGCCCCTCACTGCATCTAGTCAGCTATCAGGCGGCTATCGGTCGCCGGGTCGTGCGCCGGGTCGTGCGGCCGTCCGTTCACTGATACGGAACGCCGAAATGATCGGCGATACCCTTGTAGATGTAGTAACCCTCTCGCCAGGTATAGCCGGCGTCCCGGAGGCGGGCTTCTTCGTAGGGGTTGGAGATAAATGACGCCTCGGTGAGGATGGCCGGCATATTGGTGTACCTGAGCACGTAGAAATTGGCCGTCCGGGCGCCCCGGTCGGGAAGTCCTCCCCAGGCCAACAGTTGGGCATGGACCTTGTTGCGCAGGTCAAAGCTCAAAGAGCTGCCGTAGGTGTAGGCGTAGGTTTCTGTACCGTTGACGGTGGGATCGCTGGAGGAGTTGTGGTGCACGGAGATGAACCGATGAGCCCCCCAGGAGTTGGCCATGTTCACCCGGTCCGCCAGGCTGACGTAGACGTCGCTGGTCCGGGTCATCTGCACCGTCGCCCCGCCATACTCCACCAGGCAGTTGCGGAGCACGGTGCCCACCCGAAGGTTGACATCGGCTTCCCGCAGTCCGGTCGGCCCGATCGCTCCGGGGTCGCTGCCGCCATGCCCCGGATCAACGGTGATCTTGACCCCGGTCAGCGGGCCGGCCAGCGCGCCAGCAGAAAACGCCAGGACGGCAACGACACCAACTGCCAGACTCCAAACGGCAGTGCGAATCCGATGCTTCACAGAGATCCCCTCCTTGTCGGGCTTATGTATCGGTAACTGTCCGCACCTCGTCCTTGCCACGGAGCTCCCGCACCCCAAGGGTTGAAAGCAGAGTCAAGTCATCAGAAGGCCATCTGGAAACCGGCTGAACCGCTGATGGATGTCACTTCTCCCTTTCTCGTCCACTGCAATCTGCCGGTGGAAACCCCCGGCCCCGGCCCGGCCACCGTAACTCCAAGCCTCAGCTCCGAAAGGGGCTCCCCCCAGCGAACCTGGTGGCGCACTTCTATCTCTCCGACCGCACCCACCCTTATGAGACGAGAGGCATAAAGCTCCACCCCCGTACTGCCGTTGAAGAAGGGGATACTGCCTCCCGCAGAGCGCAGGTTGCTTGCCATTGGCGTAAATCCCGGGTGAACTGAGGCCGCCGTCAAGCTCAACGTCTGGCGCTCGTCCACCCAAAGATCGATGCTGGCCGCCGCCGCACCCACCCATCCCTGGTAGTCGTAGGAAGTCCGGCTGGCCTCATAACCGGCCAACTCGATCACCAGACGCCGGCCGCCGGTCAGCGTCCCCGCAAAGTCCAGCGCCACCCCGCGCTCTCCCGCCAGGCCGTCGGCCAACCACGTGATGCCCGCCTGCGCTGTCTGCCCCCCGCCCAGCACCCGTCCGGCATGGATGGCCACGTACTCGTCCGTGTCGTATACGTAGTTCAGGTAAGTGACGTAACTCGTATCCAGACGGGCCCAGACGGCCTCAATCAACCAATCGCTCCGGCTCTTCTGCCAGTGCACTCCCTCCAGGGCGTCAAAGGGATTAGCGCTCAGCAAACCTACCGGGCCCAGTTGAAATCGAAGCCTCCCCAGCCGCCAGCTGCCCCACCCCTCGAGCTGTCCGGGGTGAAGCTCGACATACGCCTCGCTCGTTCGCAGCAAAGGACTGGAGACGGGCGACCCGACCAGTCCCGTTCCCCCAACTCGACCCGTCCCGCCCGCACCCCACACTCCTTTGTGTTCAAAAACGATCTTCCCCTGGATTTGCGGGGCTACCGCCCCTGCCATCTCGAGGTGCAGCTTCTGGGTAACCGACGGAGCTTCGCCGGTTCGAAACGCATACTCCCATTCCCACCAGCCGCTCGGCCGGAGAGTCAGGGCGGGCAGAGACGCTTCTGTTTCCGCCCTGCCGGGGGCAGGTGCAGCAGGTGCAGCATGGCAGAAGGCTGATGCCAGCAATGTCAACGCCCCCAACATCACCACCCCCAAGCTCGACGCCGGCAAATGGGAAGAGACTCGCTTCATCGCTCATCCCCTGCCTCCTGCCATGGCTAGAACTGATATGCCAGGTCAATCCGTCCCCTGCCGTAGCCACCGGCCGCGAGTGCCCACTGGATCCATTCGGCTCGCAGCATCACCCCGGGCCACACCCTTCCCTCCCAACCCAGCCGCGCTTGGCCTGAGAGTCCGCCTGCCCCAGCGCTGTAAACCCGCAAGGCTCCTATCCATGCCGCGTTCCTCACACTCCCCGCAGCCGCCGCATGCCCGACCGCGGATGATCCGGAGGGCAAGGTCGCGGAGACTCCCACCATGGCCTCTCCCGAGGCAAGCGGCAGCGAGCCGCCAAGGTCTGCCAGCTGAGCGTACCCGATGGGATAGCCCGCCTGTACGTACCCCACCTGCACCGTCCAACCCGGCCATCGCCGTATGGGCCATTCCCCGTAACCGGCCAGCCGCCAGGCTGAGGCCGGTCCGGCCCGCCCTACAGCAATCTCCAGGCGCGACCCGCCGGCGTCGATCCGGTCCCAGGAGATGCCCTGCTCGCCGCCCCTCCCGCTGAGAAGAAGGTTCAGACCCGAAAAGGACTGGTCTGCGGCAATCCCGACCCGCACGGCTGCGTAATCATCCGCCGCCACGACGAGGCCGGACTCCTCGTCAAATTCCGTCTTCACCCGCCCCAGAAGGAGTGCGAGCACCCGCCTGTCGACCGCTTCTTCCCAGATGCCCAGGGTCAGGGGGACGGCAACCCCCTCGGCCTCACTTAAGGGAGTAGCGGCCAGAAGTCCGACCGACCCCAGCTGGAAATACTGTGAACCAAGCGAAACCATCCCCCGCCCCACCGGGAATTGAACTGCCAACTCCTCGATGGAAAACGGGTCGGCCGTGAAGGAACGGATGCCGTAACTTCCGGACGTGTAATAGCCGACCCCCCAGTAACCGTAATTCCGCAAGGTGAGGCGTAGCCGGGACAGGCTTGTAGGAGCCACCTCCCACCGGAGCCGTGTCATCTGCCGGATACCGATCTGCGTACCGTCCGCCGGCAGCTCCCGCCGCCTGATATCCTGGATGGCATCGCTGACACCGTCGTCTGGAATCGGTAATCTCCCAGCATAACCATCCACTCTCAGGCGCAGCTCGCCGCTCCACCCGCTCCCTGCGTACTGCTCGCGGGTATCCCGGGTGGAAGAGGCCAGCTCAAAAGCGGCGCCTGCAGTCGGAGGTAGGAGTAATGCCGGGGGCAGAAAGACCAAAGACGAGTAGATCAGCACCCGAAGGACGCCCGAGAAGTCCACGCCGCTCACCCCCTGCTGCTGGTCAGCACCGTCCGATCAGCCACGGCAGCAAAACACTGTCAGTTTTGTCTGTATTTTATGTATATAGTACAAGCCTGTCAATACTTCCACTCGTACTGCGTATCTGACAATTTATTGCAGTGGAACTTCCCACGCCCACAAATGGCACAATATTCCACATCAACGAGGGGGACCGGGCAGGACTTGAGGTGGTAAGCGGGTCAGGTCACAGGGCCGTCCAAAAGGGGAAACGGCCGGCCTGCCTTCTAGCGGCAAGCGGCCCGCCTGGTTCTGATAAACGTAATGACAGCCGGCATTACTGAGATAGCAATGATTGCCGCTGCTACAAGACCGAAATTCTCCTTCACTATTTGCAGGCCACCGAAGTAGTAACCGCCCAGGGTAAATAAGGCTACCCAGCAAATGCCGCCCAGCGCATTGTACACCAGAAACCGCGAATAACGCATCTGGCCGATTCCTGCAACAAACGGGACAAATGTCCTTATTATCGGAACAAAACGACCAAGGACGATTGCCATGGGCCCGTAGCGTTCGTAGAAGACGCGCGCTTCGTCAATGTACTCTTTCTTAATAAGACGTTGTTCAGATTTGTACAGCCTTTCGCCGATCGCTTTACCGATATGATAGTTAACTGCATCGCCAATTATCGCTGCGGCTGACAAAAGCACCAAAAGAATAATCACATTCAGAGATCCTATTCCCGCGAAGGCACCGGCAGCAAACAATAACGAATCACCCGGCAGAAACGGAGTGATAACTAATCCGGTCTCGAGGAAGATAATTGCAAACAGCAGTGCGTATGTTGCCGTGCCGTATGATTCCACTATTCCTCCAAGGTACTTGTCGAAATGTACAAGTGCGTCGATTAAGTTTCCAAGCACAGCGACCAACGCCTTTCCCTGGACTATGTGCGCGGCAGAGATCTCTCTGGCCGTGAGGAGGACACTAAGAGCCACACCCACCCTGCCCGGGTGGCGGCGTGGCCCACTTCCGCCTGGGCGTAGCGGCTACGCGTGATATCTCTCCCAGTGAAGCACGGACCGCAGCGGACGCTTGTCAGGGTGCGGCTCTTCCGCCGGGTAACCAAGAGGAATCAGTGCACTCAGGTGCAGACTGGCAGGAACCCCCAGGATCTCCTTTACCCTGTTCGCAAAGGGACTCGGGTCACCGGCCACCCAGCAGCTACCAACACCGTGGGCCCGGGCGGCCAGCATCACGTAGGTAGCTGCGGTGGCACCATCTTCCCGGGCAAACGTGCTCGGCTGGACGATCACAGCAACACAGGCAGCAGCATCAGCGATATGCCGCCCCCAGTCGGCCGCCTCTGCCAGCGCTTTGAGCTTCTCTTTGTTTGTGACCACGATGAAGTCCCATGCCTGGCGGTTATTGGCACTGGGTGCAAGCCGGGCCACATCGATAATCTCTTCCAGGATCTCTCGTGCGATTGGTTCCTGGCTGTACTTGCGGATCGCCCGGCGCGTGCGCAGGCACTCCAGAGCGTCCATCGCGCTCCTCCTTATCACTCAGGACTCAGGACGAGTTATATCAAGTAGATACCGTCGCCAATATATTATCCACGGTTGACCGAAACCGTCTACTCTTGCCATTGCCTGCCAGTACTCTCTGCAAGAAGTCCGCGGGAGCTGCCTGGTTACAAGCACAACCTATCTCAGACCCCAACCCCCCGACTGCAGTAGGTCCTCCAGAGCTTGGAGATGAGGCAGCCAAGCCTGCGCCGGCGGGCGACCTCCTGCCGCCTTACCTTCCGGTAACGAGTCAGATCTCCCGCCCCCTCCTGCTCCACGCGTGCATGCAGCAGGGCGGCGAAGGTAGCCACCTCCGTTTTCAGCCTTTCGATATCCGTCTCTTTGTCAAAAGAAAGGCTCAAATAGAGGACGTTGTAGAGAGCGGCCAGTTCTTTGACGGCATCCTTGGCGATGCTCTCCGGCATGCACTTGAGAGGCTGAACGTGCACGATCCCATCACACCCGGCTTCCACATGCCGCCGGGCATGGCCGACTGTGGGCAATCCCTCGCCCCCCACCTCGTGCACCATGAACGGCATTGCCATCCTGTCACGAATCTGCTGTTCCAGCCGACCGATGTAGATACCGTGGCGGCGCAGCCACTCGGCAAGCGGCCGCGCAGGCCAGCTGCGACGGAGCGACCGGCGAAGCATCTCCCGGAGGCTGTTTACAAGGAAGCCACTGAGGGTAGTACCTTCGACCACCTCGATACCGGCCCGTCCCAGGAGGTTCTCCAGCGTACCCCGGTTGGCAAAGCTGGTCAGGGCAACGTAGATCTCCCCGACGGCCACCACCCTCGGTCGCGGCCGGTCATCCCGGGGTACGGAGGCCAGAAGCTGCATCCCACGCCGATAAGCGGCCACCATCGCGCGCAGCGAGTGCGCCTGCCGCAGTATCTCCAGGGCCTGACGATAGGCCCTGCTCACATCCCCCACGTGCAGCTCGTGCGCTCGCAGGATCATGGCCCGCGCCCGTAGCCCTTCGGCGGCTCGCAGCTTGACCCAGAGCGGAAGCGCAATCCGGCCCGCATTCAGATAGAACCGCAGGCGCAACCAACTCCTCCGCCATCGGTGCAGAGGCCATGCCGGTGCCGGATTCCGCCCGGCAGTCGATGACTCCTCCGGCTGGGTGGCCTCCAGATACTCCAGTATGGGACGCAGGCGGCGGCTGTCGCCCAGCTGGCAAAGCTCCCGGACAAAGTCGACCACGCCGCTCAAACCCATGGTGGCCATCTCCAGGGTGTGACCCCCGGCAGCCAGCCTTTCCGCAAACTCCTGCGGCAGGTGCTTGTTCTGAACTATGGCATACCAGCCAAAGGTGCACGGCCCCTCACCGCGAGCCATGAGGATGAGGATACGCCGGGGCTCGCCATCCCTACCCTCCCGGCGCGCCGCGGCCGCTTCAGCGTCCAGAGCGTCCAGCACCCGCCGCAGTGTCAGCTTCAACGATCCGGTGCTGCACGCATAGGGTGAACAGGATTCCGTATACCGATCGTTCCCAAGGAGCATGGCCTCCTCGTCCAGCGGCGGTGGCGATACCATGTACTGCTCCAAACCAGTCTGGTACCCGAGTTCCTCGACCAGCAGGTTGAGGATCTCACCCATGTAGGGCCAGATGATCAGCGGCCGCCGGCGTAAGTCCCCCGAGCTTTTCGAAAGGGACTGCGCCGCGGCGCCGGCTTCGCCAACGCCGGCCGGCCTACTCAGGATCGTGCCAGCCCTCAACCTCCGGTCACGGCACTCTTGCAGAAAAGTCAGAATGGTTTCGAACCGGGTCTGGAAGCCGGCGCTCCCCGCTGCTTCATCAAAGCGGAAAATCCAGCACGGAACTCCCCGAGCGCGGATGTACTCTGCCAGATAATCCACCTGGAAGGCATCGGGATGGCAGCCGAAGCTGCCCGCGCAGATAAAACCATCCACCTTATCCAGCGCCCACTCCACAAAGGCCCGGGCTTCCTTATAGGTGTCATAGAATCCTTCTGCCGCCCGCAATCCAGGAGCAAGCAACTCCGCCGGCAGGTCGCGGGCGGTGAAGACTGCCACACCCCGCCTCTCAAACCATCGCTTCAGACCGGCGGTCAGGAGCGGGTCGTCTATAAGGTAGGAGCGCCCGACCAGCGCCAGCCGGGGCTTGTGTGCGTCGGCAAGCAGCCTCTCGAACCCTGCCTTTCTTTGCTCCACAACCTCCGCCCAGGCCCGGCAGAAAGCCTCCTCGACCCGTCTTATACCGTCAGATATACGCCGCACGCCTTCCGGCAACAGCAAGGCAGCCCGCCGCACCCTCTTCCAACCCATTAGGTCAGCGTAGAGGCGGAAGCAGAGATTCCGCATCTCCACCCAATCCAGTGAACGGATACTCGGCATGATAACGGTCGGCAGACCGGCCGCCCGTTCCATGCAGGACCGAATGATCTCTGTGCCGGCAAGTCTCTCCAACCTCTCCTGGAACCGGCGGCGAGTGCCGGCATCAAGGTGGTGCAGAAGATAGCCGACCGTATCACCCAGTGACCGGATCAGAACCCCGCCCAGGTCGCGGTACTTGGAACAGGTGGCACTCTTGCCGTCCTCGCTCAGCACATTTGGAGCGATGATAGCTGTCAGATCAGGATTCTCGGTCAGGAGGTGGTATACGTGGCCTACGAATGCCCGCAGGGGCAAGCAGAAATCGGCGCTGGCCAGAGTAGTACCGGCCTGCAAGATCTCGGGAGTGGTAAGCAGGCTTTTGACGAGCTTGATACCGGCCAGTTCCAGAAAACGGGCAAGCAAGCGGACGGACGTATACCGGCCGGTGAAGGCAAGCACAATCCCTGCCTTAACAACCCGATCACCTCTTGCACTCTCACGCACCCCAAGCTCCGCTGCCATCCACAGGACACCCCTGCACCGTTGCCGTCGTCGCGCGGACCGGCGGCACGGGCGCCGGCGACGACGCCTGCCGGCCGGCCTTCGATCAGGCTTCAGCTTCCCGGCAGTTCCCTGCCACTGACAAGGCGCCACACGTACTCCCTTTGCTCACTATCGGTAATCGGTCCGGAGAAATACCCTCGTTCGCAGTCAATGGACCGATAGCCGGCAATGGGCAGACCGTTTTCCAGCAGCACCACCAGGCCCTGGCACCTGCGGCCGCACCCCGGGGCGGCACAGACTACCGAGACCGTTCTCTGTTCGCTCCCCAACACCCGCTCAAACCCCTTAAACCGGCTTTCGTAACCTTGCTCCCAACGTCCCAGGGCAAGCAAGGCCGCCCCCAGCGCCCCCGCGCAAAGGACCTGGCGGGGGTCGTCAGCCACGAGAAACTCGTCTTCTTCTACCGCAAGCAGCTGGCGGAAGGCATACCGCAGTGCTTCGTTCAGAAAACCACCGCCCTGCGCCACGATGGGCAGCGGAAGGGGCCGGCCACGTGCTACGTCCGAAAGGTAGGTGCGGCAGACGGCAAAAGCGACTCCGAGGAAAAGGTCGGGCGTGGCAAAACCGGAACGGGCTTTGTGGATCACATCTGACTCACCAAAGACCGCACAGCGGCCTGCAATCCGGGCGGGATTGGTCGACTGCAAGGCAACCCGGCCAAACTCTTCGATGGGAACGTGAAACCGGCGGGCCACGGCCTCGAGGAAAGCCCCCGTCCCTGCCGCACACTTGTCGTTCATGGCAAAGTCAAGCTTGCCGGCTTCGGCCAGAATCAGCTTGGTATCATTCCCGCCGATGTCCATGACCGTGCCCACGTCTGGTACCCAGTAGCTCGCCCACGCGTAGTGGGCGAGAATCTCGGTAGAACGGACGTCGGCCCCCTCATCCGCTCCCACCCACCCTCCGGGTGCGCTCCCGTCGGCAGGCGGTGCCACACATATGTCCCGGATGATGTCACCGGCACTGCCTGTGATCCCGAGTGCGGAAAGCTGCGCTCCGGCTGGGAGCGCCTCCTGTAGCTGCCGCACTGCCTTGCGACAGGCCAGGATGACGTCTCCGCCCGTCTCCACCGCGCCTGCTGCTACGATCTCAACCCGATGCCCTCCAAGACCGCGCAGCAGCGCATACTTGGTCCCGCGTGAACCTCCATCGATACCGGCAAAGTAGCGGCCGCCCGCGTCCCTCACTTGCTTCCCCGATGGGTTGATCAGGTCGATGCGAGGACGGGCATTCTCGCCAGATCTGTGCCGGCGGTCGACGGGCACCCGCAACTGTCGCAGGTTCTGCGGGAACTCTTTTACGTTGCGCGGGTTGAGCGAGCCCTCGCAACGTCCCCCCAGGGTATCGAGAACGACGATCTGACCGTCCCGCTCTTCGTATTCCTGCGCCAGTTCACAAGCATTCTGGCAGCCATGGCAGTAACGCAACCGGCTGGAGAAACGCTTTCCGAAGAAGTCTTCCCGAAACCGGCTGGCAAATCCCGGCTCGTCCAGCGCTTCCTCGCGGACGATGAGGGCCATGCCCAATGCCCCTACCACATCGTTGTGAGGCGTAACCAGAAGCGGCATCCCGAGGCTGCTGGCAAAGGCCTGGCGCACGGCAGGGTTGAAGGCAACACCGCCCTGGAAGTACACGGGCGGACGCAAAGGTGCATCCCGCACCACGTTTACCAGGTAGTTGCGGACCAGAGCATGGCAGACACCCATCAGTCGGTCGGCCAGCGGGACACCCTTCTGCGTGAGATGGCGGAAGTCGCGGCGGGAGAAGACGGTACAGGTGGCGTCGATCAGGGCCGGCTGGGTACTTTGCAGCGCGATCTTCCCGAACTCATCTAGCGTGATACCCGCCTCGTCAGCCAGTTGCTTCAAAAACTCGCCGGTCCCCGCCGAACAGATGGTGTTCATGTTGAAATACTGTGGCACACCCTGGTCGTCAAAGATGATGACTTTCGCATCCTGACCGCCGATCTCGATGATCGAACGTACAGCTCCCCCCGTCAGATGCAGCGCTCCCACTGCATGGGCGAAGATCTCAGTGCGAGAAAGATCTGCCCCAAGAAGGCTTCGCGTCAGCTCGCGGTCGCTTCCGGTCGATCCCACTCCGGCCACTTTGACCGGCTGACCGAGGGAGTCGAGGTACTGTCTCAGGGCGAACTTGAGCGCCTCCACCTGGGAGGAAAACTGGTCGTGGCGCAGGTAGACAGGAGTTCCCAAGAGGCGCGCTTCTTCGTCAATTCCTGCCACCTTAACGGTGGCCGAGCCGATGTCCAGACCCAAGAAGACCGCAGGCATCCGCCCGCCTCCCCTGTCACTTCCGGCCATCCACCTACTATTTCTTACCTTGCTCTTTCCCATCGTCAATCATTCCCAGGCACTGCATGTGGGTCACGTAACCTGTGGGAGTGGCAACCACCATCGCAGGAAAGAGTCGCCCAAAGCAGAACAAGGTTTACGGTGCCTGTATCTCGCGGCTTTGCATTACCGGAGTTGGGAGGCGATCGGTATGACGAGCAAGACGGAGCATTCTGCCCGCATCCGGAGCGCAACTCTGGTGGTCCTGGGACTGATCTGCTTCCTCGTTGTCAGCCCCGTCCGGGAGGTGATCGGAGCAGGCAATCCAGCAGAGGTGGCCGCGGGCCAGCTCCCGGCGCAGCTGACTACGGCTGAGCTCGCCGCACTCCACGGCACTCTCGAAGCGTACATCAACAATGGTGACCCGACGTTCAGTTGGAAAGTGGAGCAAAGCATGCCCGTCCCGGGCCAGGGAACACTCTACTCCCTTTCGCTTACCTCGCAGACCTGGCATGATCTTGTCTGGAAACACCGGCTCAAGCTCTTCGTCCCCGCCCGCTGGGAAAACAAGGACCTGGCACTCCTCTACATCACGGGAAGTACGGAAGACCCAACGGAACAGCTGTATCTGGCAGTACTGGCCAACGCCACCCAGGCCGCGGTCGGCATCCTTTACGACGTCCCGAACCAGCCGATTTTCGGCGGGCTCTATGAGGATGCGGCTATAGCCTACACGTTTAAACGGTTCATCGAGACTCAGGACCCAACATGGCCTCTCCTTCTGCCCATGACCAAGTCTGCCGTGCGCGCCATGGACGCGATACAGGAGTTTGCCGCGAAGCAGCTCGGCAGTCCGGTGAAGGGATTCGTGGTCTTTGGCGCCTCCAAGCGGGGCTGGACGACGTGGCTCGTGGGCGCAGTAGACCAGCGGGTCCGAGGTATCGCCCCGATGGTCTACAACAATCTTAACCTGGCCAAGCAGATGCAGCGGCAGCTAGAGGCTTTTGGCAGCTACAGCGCCCAGATTGGTGACTACACGGCTCTGGGGCTAACAGACCTTGCGAGTTCCCCGATCGGGGCTGCGTTGATGGAGCTCGTTGATCCATACACTTTCCGCGACCGGTTGCTCCTTCCCAAGCTGATCATTATCGGCACCAACGACCCGTACTGGCCCAGCGATGCCCTCAACATCTACTACTCAGATCTGAAAGGCCGAAACTACATCCTCGCCCTTCCCAACGCCGGACATGGGCTTGGCAACTATGAGCAGCTCCTTGCCTCCATTGCCGCGTTCTTCCTTGACGTCGCCGGCAAGCTCCAGCTGCCGGAGATCAGCTGGACCTACACGGAAAACGAGGATGGAGCCGAATTGCGAGTGAGGGAAGCACCAGGAATAGCCAGGGTGGAGTTCTGGCTCGCTATTTCCGGATCGGCCGACTTCCGCACTGCCCGTTGGACCATGGTGCAAAGTGCGACGGCGCCCCCCTACGTCCAGAAAGTGCGACGCCTGCCCGGGTCGTGGGTGGGCGTGTTGGGCCAGATAACCGTCCAGGTCGGCGGCCGGGAGGCCACCTTCTCCACGCCTGTCTTCTTGCTCCCGGACAAATCAGGGCGTAACTAGGCTCAAGCCCCCGTCGCCCCGGGGCCGGACCATGCAATGCCGGGATCTTACCCCGTGAAGGCCGGATCAGACCACGAGGTAAATCCCGGGTTAGTGTCGAAGTAATTCCATTAACATCATTGACGAAAGCGGGGTAGGTATTGGTAATGTCCAAGTGCGGTCGGCGCCAGTTCCATGCAAGGGCTCTCGCCGTGACTTTGGCCGCGGCCGTCGGCAGCCTCACTATCTTCTCTGCTCTCGCCGTCTTCCGGCCCCTGGTGGGGATCGCGGCCCAGAAGACCAAACTCACCTTCATGACCCATTACAATCTCAGTTTACCTTTTGGCAAGGTCCTGGATAACGCCATCAAGGAATACGAGAAGCTGCATCCTGATATTGACATCGAGGTTCAGTTTGCCGATGCCCACACCTTACTCACCAAGATTCTGGTGGCCCAGAGTGCCGGGGTGGCACCGGACATCGTCAACATTGCCGGTTACATGATGGGCGATCTCAGCCATGCCGGTATACTCCGGGAAGTCCCCGAAAACGTCCGTCAAGCTATGGAGAAGGCTTACCTGCCGGGACTCTCGGTCTTTGCCACCTACAGGGGTAAGGTCTACGGCTTCCCCACTGAATTCATGCCCCGGGCGATGGTGGCCAACGTCCGCATGTTAGAGGCGGCAGGACTCCCCGCCCGGACCCCCACTACCTTTGCTGAACTGGAGTCCTGGGCGGCCAAACTGACGCAGAGGGCTGCAGATGGAACGCTGAAGCAGGCCGGTTTCGGCATCGACACGGGAGCCTCCGCCCAACTGGTCTGGGCCACTATCTTCGCTTTCGCCCGTTCTAACGGCGCGCAGTATATCTCGCCAGATTACCGGAAGGTCCTCTTCGATTCGCGGGAGATGGCGGAGACCATCGAATATCTCGCCGGGCTGGTCAAAAAGGGCATCGCTCTGGCCAAGTCCTGGATCGTGGTAGACACCCGGGCTGAGAAAGTGGCCATGACCATGGCTGCCGGTCCGTACTGGAAGACTGAGTTCACCCGCCCGAACGAGAACATCTATGATCGCGTCATAACCGGGCTGCTGCCGGCCGGCAGCACCGGCAAACCTGCTTCACCCACCTACGGCTGGTTACTCGCCGTAACCCAGGCCTGCCAACACCCTGATGAGGCCTGGAAATTCATCACCTGGCTCACCACCGACGTAAAAGAGTCCACAAAGATGACTCGTATGGGTCAGGTAATGTATGAACTGGGTTCGATGCCGGTCACCCGTCAGGATCTGGCAAACAGCCCCATCGTGAAGGAGCCGTTCATGAGGGGCTTCATTGCGGCAATCCAGGCGAATATCATCTTCCCCGATCCGATCGGTCCAAAGGCCCTGGAGCTGCAGCAGATCTTCCAGACCGAGGTGGTACCCGCCATATTGGGAACGCGATCAGTTGCCGAATCCCTGGCTAGAGCGGCTGAGCGGACCCAGAAGCAGCTCGACCAGATCTTCGCGGGAAAGTAGTCAACAGGACCAGCACATCGCAGGATATGGCTATTGCCGTGCTGCCGGCACGGCAATAGCCATGGATTGTTTGCTACTAGTGTCACTAATGTTGTCTACGTTACTCACCGCTCTGCGTAACGGCTTTTCAACTACTGCCGGCCCGCGGCCAGTTTCCGGTAGAGAGCATTCAACTTCTCGTCAGCGGTCGCCAGGGATTCGCCTACCCCTTTGCGGTTAGCATACATCTCCGTCCAGATGGGTGTGAGCGTATTCATAATGTCCGGCCAACCGTTGATGACATGGTCGATGGACTCCCGGCCATACTCCTGTGCCCCCGCCAGAGCCAGCAGAATCTCCTTTTCGGTGTGATGTTTGGAGAACTTAGCCATCCTCTGCAGATAAGCCAGGGTGGAGTTGGTACGTGCCGGCGGGAAGGCAGCAATCCCGACATAGCTTTGGAGCACCTCGTCACTGGTGAGGAACTTAACCAGCTCCCAGGCGGCTTCCGGATGCCTGGTGGCACTGCTCACCATCCAGGGGTCGGTATAGACGATACTCGCCCGCTGCGTGATCTTGGGCAGGGCTGCCATGCCCCAGGCGAATTTGAGAATATTCCGCTTGCCCATGACCGCCCACGGTCCGGCCCCAACGTACATGGCTACCTTTCCGTTTTGAAAGCCGGTCCAAGCATCAAAGTCCCTCCCCGGACGGGGAGCAACCCGTTCTTTCCACATCAGGTTTACCACCGACGAGAACGCCTTGACATTCTCAGGTGTGAAAAGCGTTGACCGGGAGGGCGTACCCGTGCGGTACGCGTTGGCGTCAAACCAGTCCCCGCCAGCCAGGTACGAGTAGAGAATACTGCCGAAGACACCGGTCATCGCTCCCACCCCCGCCTGTTTCATGGTGCCGGAGCCATCTATGACCGTCAGCTTGCGGGCCAAGGTTACCATGTCATCCCATGTCCAACCTGAATCCTTCCATTCCGTGGGTGGCGGGGAAACCCCGCCCTGATCGAAGAGCTCGGCGTTGTAGAACAAAAACGATCCCACGCTCATGAAGGGAATTCCCCAAAACTTCCCATCCCACTGGTATGCAAGCCAGGCCGCTCGGAAGAACTCGTCCGGCTGAAGCTCTTTGAGATCTCTTTTTACATACGGGGTTAAGTCGAGCAGCCAGCCTCTTTCAACGTAGGTGCGAACAGGGCCTCCTTGTCCCCAGACGTCGGGCGGAGTGCCCGCCGCCCAAAGCGTCGTTAACTTGGTGACATAGTCGGCCCCAGCGCTGGTGATAACGTTCACTTTGATATCCGGATGTTCTTCCTCGAACTTGGTGATCATTGACCGCATCCAATCAACAGTTTCCTGGTCGCCCTGGTACAAGTAGACCGTAATCGTCGCCGGGCTCTTGACAGAGGCCGCCAGGACCGCTGGAAAGGCCTGCAGTTGCGCCGTCGCGCCGAGTCCCGCCAGAAACAACGCTATCCCTAACCCCGTTGATGGCCACCACCCCAACCTTGGTTTGCGAGTTACCATGGACAGGTAACGGCACGACCAAGCACGCATGCTATCCTCCTCCTGCGATTAATTGTAGAGGTAATTTCGTTGATTTGATTCGGTACATTTTGTGCCAATCCTGTCAACGTAGCTGTCGCACAGGCAAACACAGTCGGCGGGCAACATGTCGCGGTGCGTAAAAAACAGAAGGGACCGGTTGGTCCCTTCCGTACCCGAGACGTGTCCACTGGTCGACAACCAAACTTCCGATGTCACTTCTTGGGTTCTGCGCCCTGCTTGGTGCCGGACTTGCCGCCCTGCGGAGCCTGCTGGCCCTTCTGGGTCTTCTCGCCCTTGTTGGCCATTCTGGCCACCTCCCGCGCACGACGGGTTGCACAGTAAAGCTGTGACCCGATCGGCTATCACGAAGTATAAAGCGACAGGTATCACCTGGCAACGCGAGTGATGGCGCGTACGGGGAAGTGCGCGGGCGCAAGGTGGACAGATGATGGTACAAACCAACTTCTTGGCTGTCAGCCGCCCGATCTAGCTGTATTCAACAGAAGCCAGGGATGGTTTACCCAAATCTGGGCAAGGTAATACCCGGAAGGAGGCGAAAGCTTTGGCTGGCACAAAAAACCGGCCGCGCCCCAACGATCCCTGCCCCTGCGGGTCGGGTAAGCGGTACGGCGATTGCTGTGGCAAGAAGGCAAAACAGTAGCACGCGACAAGAGAGCGGGCCGGCTGCGGCACAAGAGGCCGGGCGGCCGGCCCCGCAGTATTCTGTTAGCTTCCAGCTGGCCGGGTCAGGCGGATTGCCTCCGCAAGCAGCTCTTTCGGAACGCCGGCCAGCGCGAGCAGCTGGCCGACCTTCAGCCGCAGGCCGGCCTCGTGTTCCAGGAGGGGGGAAGCGAATCTTGCCTGCTTCCCGGGCTCCTTGCATCGCCCATAGCGTCTCAACTCCGGAGAGTTTGCACAGTTTATTGTCCATTCCGCTCACGGATCACCAACTCCTGCCGACTTGCCGGTTGACGCTTCCAGGGGAGGTGTGCGAGGATTCGGCACAGAAAGGAGTTGTAGTGAATGGCCGAGACGCTAACGCTGCCCAAGCGTGAAGAGATCCCGGCGGAGTATCGCTGGCGTCTGGAGGACATCTATCCCGACCAGGATAAGTGGGAGGCTGATTATGCAAAGGTAAAGGAAATCCTGCCGGAGCTGCGGCGCTTTGCCGGCCGGCTGGGTGAAGGCGGCCAGGTGTTGCTCGAATGCCTGCGGCTGCGGGATAAGGCCGAGGAGATCCACGAGAGGTTGTTTGTTTACGCCCGTATGCGGCGGGACGAGGACAGCACCAGGGCCAGCTCCCAGGAGCTGGTTGACCGGGCGGAGCACCTGGGCGTCGAGCTTTCCGAGGCGACGGCGTTTATCGCTCCGGAAATCCTGGCGCTTCCCGACGGTACGATCGAGCGCTACCTGGCAGAGACTCCGGACCTGGAACTCTACCGGCATTATCTGGACGAACTCTTGCGGCTCAAGCCGCACACGCTCTCGCCATCCGAGGAGAGGATTCTTGCTCTGGCCGGGCAGCTGGCCGAAGCACCTGACAACATCTTCACGATGCTGAACGATGCCGACCTGCGGTTCCCGGTGATCGAGGACGAAGACGGGCGCAAGGTCGAACTGACCAAAGCGCGGTACGGACGGTTCATTGAGTCCCGAAACCGTCGGGTGCGCAGGGACGCCTTTAAAGCGTTGTATGAGACCTATGGAAAGCAGAGAAACACTCTGGCCGCCATTCTCAGCGCGCAAGTAAAGCGGGATGTCTTCTTCGCGCGGGCGCGCCGGTACGAGTCGGCACGCGCCGCGGCCCTGGATGGTGAGAGTATACCCCTTGAGGTGTACGATAACCTGATCGCTACCGTACACGAACACCTGCCGCTCCTGCACCGGTATGTCCGGTTGCGCCGCCAGGCGCTGGGTCTGGATGAACTGCACATGTACGATCTGTACACTCCCATTGTGCCTGAAATCGAAATGGAGATCCCCTACGAGAAGGCGAAAGAACAAGTGGTGCGCGCCCTCGCACCGCTTGGCGCCGAGTACCGGCAGGTGTTGCTCGAGGCTCTCAAGGGAGGCTGGATCGACGTCTTTGAAAACCAGGGCAAATATGCTGGTGGGTACTCCTGGGGCGCTTATGGAGTTCACCCGTACATTCTTTTGAACTACCAGTCCCGCCTCGACGATCTCTTCACTCTCGCTCACGAGCTTGGCCACGCGCTCCACACTTACTTCAGTCATGCAACTCAACCGTATATCTACGCTCACTACGGCATCTTCGTAGCCGAGGTGGCTTCGACGACCAACGAGGTACTTCTCTTTGATTACCTCCACAAAACATTGGAAAACGACCTCGAAAGATTGTTCGTCATCAACCACTTTCTTGAGGCTTTCCGAACCACAGTATATCGGCAGACCATGTTTGCCGAATTCGAGCAGCTAATCCACGAGGAGGTCGAGAAAGGCGGTTCACTCAGCGCTGAGCGCCTGAGCAGCATCTATTATGACCTGAACAAGAAATACTTCGGCCCAGATATTGTCGTCGATGAAGAAATTGCCCTGGAATGGGCCCGGATTCCTCATTTCTACATGAACTTCTACGTCTACAAGTACGCTACTGGGTTCTCAGCTGCAGTTGCATTGGGACGCAAGATTCTTGAGGAAGGAGAGACCGCAGTCGCCCGTTATCTGCAGTTCCTGCGCGGCGGCAGTTGCCGCTATCCGCTGGAACTGCTGGAGCTGGCGGGGGTAGACATGCGTTCCCCCGAACCGATCCGCAAAGGGCTCGCACTCTTTGCCCGTCTCCTTGACGAGATGGAAGCCAGGCTCGACCTCCTGAAGGAGAAGATGAGGGAACGGTCGGACGGTTAAGCGTTCGGCGGGCGCCTGCCGGATGCTACCTTGTGAGTTGAGGCATGCTGTAGGGGGAGGTGGCGAACATGACTTTCAGCCCTCTGGATATCTTCTGGATCTATCTGCTCTTCACTTCGCTTACTCCCCTCTTGCGGCAGCGCCATATCTACAATGAAAGGCTGCGGGTGATCCGCAGGCTGGAGGCCCGCCGGCGCAGCCGGGTGATAACCCTGATCCACCGACAGGAGTCGCTGGCACTGCTCGGCATCCCGATCAGCCGCTACATCGACATCGACGATTCTGAACAGATTCTGCGGGCGATCAAGCTTACGCCTCCCGACATGCCCATTGACCTGGTGCTGCACACTCCAGGAGGGCTGGTCCTGGCAGCCGAACAGATCGCTCATGCACTCATAAACCGTGAAGGCCCCGTAACGGTCTTCGTTCCCCACTACGCCATGTCGGGAGGCACATTGCTCGCCCTGGCCGCGGATCAGATCGTAATGGACGAAAACGCGGTCCTCGGGCCGGTCGACCCGCAGATCGGCGGGTACGCAGCTGCAGACATTGTCAAGGTGGCTGAGACCAAGCCTCTCAGCGAGCTGGATGACCAGACCCTGATCCTGGCTGAGATGGGACGAAAGGCACTGCGCCAGGTGCGGGATCTGGTCATCCGCATCACCATCGCCAACGGGGTATCGCCAGAGAAAGCTGAGGAGCTGGCCGACCTTCTCTCCACCGGCCGCTTCACCCATGACTACCCGATCACGGCGGAGACAGCGCGGGAGATGGGCCTGCCCGTAAGCACCGACATGCCACCGGAGATCTACGCCCTGATGGACCTGTATCCACAGCCAATAGCCCGGCGGCCCTCTGTCGGGTTCATCCCCCTGCCCTATGACGGTCGTCCCAGCGAAAGGTCTCCGGCCAAGAACGGGAAAGCCACGATCCGGATGGCGGCAGATGATGGAGGCCGAATACTGTAACTACCGACGCGGCGGAACGCCTATCGTCTCCCGCAGCAGTTCAGCGGCGGAATCCAGCGCCTGCGTGCCGGCAATCACCAGCAGGTCCCCGGCCTCCACCTGCTGCAGGGCGGCGGTGAGGGCCGTCTCCAGGTCGGGGTAAAATGCGTGCGGCACTCCCTCCCGTACCAGCTCCTCCCGAAAGACGGCTACCTCTTCCTCCGTGGCCCGGTTTGCCGGGTCTGCCCTGTCCCAGGCAGCGGTAACTAACAGAGGGGCCAGAGGCAACCGTCCGTACCAGGCGGCAATCGTGGCAGCGTTGGCTCTGTTGATATCCAGGCCCCGATTGCCACGCGGGGCAGTGAGCAGGACCAAGCGACGGGGCTGCAGCAACTGCACCGTGGAAAAGAGTGCGACGAAGCTCTGGGGATGGCCCGTAGTATCGTCCAGCACCGAGAACTCCCCGCGATATATGAGTTCCATGCGCCGCCGGAAAGGCTTGAGGTAGGGCAGAACGCCGGTGATCACGGACTCCGGTACTCCCAAAGCGAGCGCGGCCGCAATCGCTGCCAAAGCATTGGCCACATTGTGAGCCCCAAGCAGGCTGAGCTGGCACTCCATATGAACGGGCGGCCTTTCCCCTCCCCCTACCTGCGGCAGGGGAGCTCCTGACCTTATCGTAAATCGGCTGCCATCCAGCGATAGCTGCAACCCGCGTACCTTCAGAAGTGAAGGAGAGGCCGCAGACCGCCTACCGTTTTCCGCTGCCCACATCGTCTTGCCTCGAGTCTGGCTCGCAGTCGCCTCCAGACCCGCGGAGTACCCCAGCGGGCGCCAGCTGCTGAACACGAGCTGGCCCCGGTCCGGGTCGGGCGACCTCCACTCGCCAAGCACAAGCTCTCGCACTTTGGGATCGTCATGGTTGAAGACCAGCACCGCGCCCGGGGCCAGTTCCTGCAAAAAGCGGGCTTTTACCCGCACATATGAGTCGAAATCCGGATGAACGTCGGCATGTTCTCCGGCCACCAGATTCAGGAAGACGCCCAGGCGGAAGGGTATCTCGTCGACGCGTCGTTGCAGCTGGCCGTGGGAGGAGACCTCCATGACCGCCACCCGTACTCCCGCCGCATTCATCTCGGCCAGGGAGCGCTGCAATGTGACTGCATCCGGAGTGGTCAGGGGCGAGGGAATGTGGAGATCGCAGTAGCGTATGCCAAGCGAGCCGATGAGACCGGGCGGGCGGTGGGACGGATCTTCCTGGAGTATCGAGTAGAGGATGTGGCTCACACTCGTCTTGCCCAGAGTCCCGGTCACACCCGCTACCGTAAGCTCCCGGCCGGGGTGACCGTAGAAGTTGGCTGCCGCCCGCGCCACGGCCCAGCGAATATCGGGTACTACCAGGATCCGCCCCTCGCTTGCGGCCACCTCCACTGCCTCAGTCCGGGGCACTGCCGCTTCTTTGTCAGTAAGGACGGCCACCGCCCCCGCCCTCAGGGCTGCCGGAATGAAAAGATTACCGTCGAAACGGCTGCCCTGAACCGCCAGAAAAACCCAGCCAGGTCGGACTTCACGGGAGTCCGCGGTCACCCCCGCCACCGGCTGGGACCAATCCACTAGCGAGTCTGTAGAGCCGGACCGGTTATCAACACTTATCCGGGCATCCGCGCTCTGCCGGTAAACTCGGCAAGGTATCCCGTCCAACACCGCTCCCAGCGACCTCAGCCTCACATCGTCCTTTCGTTTCGGGCATAAAGATCCGGTATCTCTTGCGTGACTACTCAGGAAACTTAGCCATGCGGACAAGTATTCCTGCTGGTAGCTTGTCTATCTTCCTGCCAGGCTCTAGCAGGTAAACCCCCGATAGAATAGAAATGTTTATCAGTATTACGGCATCTACCGATGGATCAATTACTTGACGAAAGGACGGAGATTATGTTCACCCGCCGGCCCTCCGGTTTATCCCAGCTTCTGATCACTGCCACCCTTCTGTTTGCCGCGCTTGTCCTGGCCCGAACTGCTGTGGCCGCCGCCCCCTCCCCCACACCAAAACCTGCTCCCGGCACCATCGTCAACCTCAAGAGCCCTCCCCCTCTGTACCTGGCAGAACCTTTTACCTACACCGAGGGCGGGCCGGACCTGCTCTTCAGCGACCAGCCCGAATATGTGAAAGGAGAGGGAATTCTCAGCCGCGCCACCTTCTCCGGACCCTGGCGTCTTTTCGTCTACCACGTCAACGAAGAGACTACCGGCTATAAGTATT
The DNA here is from genome assembly GCA_014896315.1 of Limnochordales bacterium. Taxonomy (GTDB): domain Bacteria; phylum Bacillota; class Limnochordia; order Limnochordales; family DUMU01; genus DUMU01. The sequence goes on along the minus strand of JADBKP010000009.1, from coordinate 57,588 downwards.
TCCCCGTTATCATCCGCAACTTGGGTGAAAGGGAAGTAAACGTCACGGTCACCCGGCAGGGCGTGCGGGGGCCAAGCCAGGGATACCTTTGGGTAGGACAGGAATCACTGCGCGACTTTCTTCTGCCCCAACACCCCCGCACTATCACGATTCCTGCCGGGGGCTGGGCGCTGCTTGATCCGGTAGGCCTCAGCCGGCCCGTAGCATACAACCAGTTGATCGAGGGTCTCTACGAAGGAGATACGGACGGCCCTATTGAGATGCTGGTCCTGGCCGCTAACAGCCCAAGCGACCTTGATCCTGCCCGGTTTGAACCCATCCCCGTACCGGCCGGTGAAGTCAACCGCGGTACATTCGGACCGGCTGACCGTACCGTCAACCTGGAGAACGCGGGTGAAGAGGCGGTCTGGCTTCTGGCAAGCGGAAACTACTACGATACTTTCCTGACTGGCCGGGACGAACTGGACGGCAACACCCGCGTCAACTTCGGCAACTACGGGGTCATCTACCACGTAAACCTTCGCCTGCGGGCCGGCACAGAGGTGGCAGAGACCGCCACGGGCACAAGTTCCGCTACAGAAGCAGGGAGAGGCCGGAAGGTGCGGATCTACTTCGGTTCGGGGTCGGGCTGCGGTTTTGCCGGGGCGATCCTGGTCACGGCCGGTCCGGGCGCCGGCCGGGTGATCCGCATACCTGAGACTCCCCGCCGCTACTTCTCCGGCTACGGAACGGAAATGTCCTACATCGCCGAAGTTGAACTGCGTCCCGGTGAGGAGACGCTCTTCAGCTTCGACTTCATGCCCCCGGGAGCTTCCTGCCTGCCGGCCCTTCTCTACATCCTGCCGGTCGCTGAGGGCGGGGATTAGGCAGGCCGGGTCACTGTACTGCCGGAACCGGTCGGGTCGGCCACGCGGGTGTTGCCGTCCACGTCCAGTTTGTACTGGAGCCTGTACAGGTCGTAGTAAAGTCCGCCAAGCGCCAGCAGCTCCTCGTGGCGGCCCATCTCCCGGATCCTGCCTTTGTGCAGAACGATGATCTTGTCAGCGTTCTGAATTGTAGACAACCGGTGGGCGATAACGATCGTCGTCCGCCCTTTGATAAGCCGGGCCAGAGCCGCCTGGATCAACTGTTCCGTCTCGGTATCGATGTTGGCCGTCGCCTCGTCCAGGACGAGAATCCGGGGATCGAAGGCCAGGGCTCGCGCAAAGGCAATGAGCTGGCGCTGGCCGGCAGAAAGGGTCGACCCCCGTTCGGTCACCCTGGCTGCCAGCCCGCCCGGGAGCTTCTCGATGAACTCCATCGCCCCCACCACTTCCGCCGCCCAGCGCACTCGCTCATCGTCGATCTCGGTGTTGTTCAACCGGATATTGGAAGCGATGTCTCCGGTAAAGAGGAAAACGTCCTGCAAGACTACGGCGATCTGCCGGCGCAGTTCGGCCGGATCGACCTCCCTGATGTCGATACCGTCGACGCGGATGCTTCCTTTCTGAATGTCATAGAGGCGGCTGAGCAGGCTGATGATGGAGGATTTGCCGGCTCCCGTGGCGCCCACCAGTGCCACAGTCTGCCCCGGCTCAACTCGGAAAGAGACGTCCCGCAACACCCACTCCTCGCCCTTGTAGGCAAACCAGACGTGGTCGAACTCGACCTCCCCGCGAATCCGACCAAGCGGCCTTGGGTTGGCGGGGACCGGAATCCTCTCCTGCGTGTCGAGGAGCTGGAAGATGCGTTCGGCCGAGGCCATGGCGGTCTGGAGCACGTTGTACTGTTCGGTAAGATCGCTGATGGGCCGGAAGAACTGCTGGATGTAGGAGATGAAGGCAAAGAGCACTCCAAAGGAGACCGTCCCCTCAATCACCCGCACTCCGCCAAACCAGAGCAACATGGCTACGGCCAGGGTCGAAATCAGGTCGATGGCCGGCCGGAAAATGGCAAATATCAGTAACTGCACCATGGAAGCATCATAATAATCCTTGTTGATCCGGGCGAACTCGGCAAGTTTTGCCTGTTCTCGGTGAAAGATCTGAATTACCCGCATTCCGGAGATATTCTCGGCCATGGCCGCATTGATACGGGCAAGCCTGGTCCGCACCTGCCGGTAGGCCTCCCGTACCCTCATCCGGAAGGCGTAGGTAACCGCAGTCAAGACCGGCAGCGTGAGAAGGGCAAGTGTTGCGAGGCGCGGGCTTAAACCAAACATGGCCACCACGATACCGATCAGCAGGAAAAGGTCACGGAAGAGGTTGACAAACAGCCCCGTATACATTTCATTCAGGGCTTCGACGTCATTGGTGACCCGGGTGACCAGACGGCCGGTGGGGTTTCGGTCGAAGAAGGAGAGGGAGAGGCTCTGTAGGTGACGATAGAGCTCCTGGCGCAGATCGTACATGATCTGCTGGCCTGTCCGGTGCAAAAGATAGGTCTGGCCGTAGTTCGTGAGGAAGGAGAAGGTCAACAAGGCAAGGAGTAGCAGGGCGAGCCAACGCACCCGGGCTATGTCCCGGGCGCGAAACAGGTCGGCCTCACTCTCGTCCAGCGCTTGAGCCGGCAGGCGCAGGCCACCAGCCACGATCACCTGTCCGTCCTCCACTTTGTAGGGCGGAGTAATCTCGACAACGCCGGCAGGCAGGGTCACCAGGTAGGCCTGACCGTCCACAAGCACGAGCTGATAGCGACCGGCAGTGATCGCCCCCTCCGCCGGACTTTTGTCCTTCAAGGCACTCTCCCGGACGTAAACTTTGCCCTGCCAGAGGACGCCGGGGACCGGCTCGGTGCCCGGGGTGAAGGCAACCATTGGTTTGGTCGGCCCGATGATATGGTCGTCGATGGCCCGCTGCATGAGCAGCGGCTGAACCAGCCCGGCCGCCGCCACCGCCAGCGCCATGATAATCGCCAGGACAAAACGGTGCCAGTAAGGCTTGGCGTACCGCATCAGCCGGCGCATAAGCCGGGCATCATATGCTTTACCTAATGCCTCTTCCTCGTGAAACTCCCTCAACCCTCACCCTCCTCGAGGTGCGCAAGCGCCATGAGATATGGACGCGCCAGGTAGCCTCTAGGCGTCGGCCAAGATCTTCTCTTCCAGCAGCTGGCGCTGATAGGTGTCCCAGTAGATTCCCTTCCGTGCCAACAACTCCTCGTGAGTACCGATCTCGGCAATCCGCCCCCGGTCGAGGACCACTATCCGGTCGGCCTCCTGAAGAGTCGAGACCCGATGCGAGATGATGATGCTGGTCCGCTCCCGCATCACCTCCCGCAACCGTCGCAGGATGGCATCTTCGGTGCGGGTATCCACCGCCGACAGGCAATCGTCCAGGATCAGGATGCGGGGATTCTTCAGCAACGCCCGGGCGATCGCCACCCGCTGCTTCTGGCCTCCGGAGAGGGTGATTCCCCGTTCACCCACAATGGTTTGGAACCCATTGGCAAAACCGCGCACATCATCGATAAGCGCCGCCTGCGCGGCCGCCTCTTCTACCTCCTCCATCGTCCACTGGTCACGGGCGAAGGCAATGTTGGCCGCCAGCGTCGTGGAGAAGAGGAAGTTCTCCTGCGGTACGTACCCGATCTTCTCCCGCAGCGTGGCGAGGGGGATCCGGCGCACGTCCACGCCATCTATGAAGATAGTCCCGGCCGGAGGATCGTAGATCCGCAGAAGCAGGTTGGCCAGCGTCGATTTGCCGCTGCCAGTCCTGCCCAGAATCCCCAGCGTCTGCCCGGCCTCCAGCTTGAGGTTGATATTCTCCAGCACCGCAGGCAGATCATCGCGGTAACGGAAGGTCAGGTTGCGGATCTCGATCTCACCCTTCAGGTCGGTCACGGGAAGGGTATCTTCCGTGTCGCGTATTTCCGGAACTTCGTTCAGGATCGCGTTGATCCGGGCCATGGAGGCCGCGCCGCGCTGCAGGTTGTTTACCACATTGCCAAATCCCATGATCGGGCCGGTCAAAAGTCCCAGGTAACTCTGGAAGGCAATGAAGTCGCCCAGGCTGATGACGCCGGTAACGGTGAGATAACCGCCATAGCCGATCACAATGACGGCGCTCAAACCCGACAGCCACTGCAACAGCGGCCCAAACAAGCCCCAGAGCTGGACAAGCTGCATGTTGCGGGCGATATACTCTCGATTCTGCCGTGCGAACTTCTCGCATTCCGCCTCTTCCTGGACGAAAGCCTTGACAACCCGTACGCCTCCAAAGCTCTCCTCGGCTATTCCCGTGAGTTCGGCGAAACTCTCCTGCACCCGCCGGAACCGGCGGTGGATCTGCCGACCGAAATAGATGATGGTAAACACCAAAAGTGGCATGGGGAGCAGGGCGATCACCGTAAGCTTCCAATCAATGGTATAGACCAGAGTGAAGAGCCCCATCCCGGTCAGGAAAAGGGAGTCGATAAGCGTGATGAGGCCCGGCCCCACCGCCTGGCGAATCGCCCCGATGTCGTTGGTGGCATGGGCCATCAGGTCGCCTGTCGTGCGCTGGTTGAAGAAGTTCGCCGACAACTTCTCCAGGTGCGCAAAGAAGCGGTTGCGCAACTCCATCTCGAGCTGCCGGGCAGCCCCGGCTATGAAGATCCGCCACCCAAAACGGCCAACTGCAATCACGCCCGCTACCCCGGCAAAAGCGAGAACGTAGCGCAACAGCAGGGGAGCGGTGAGCCTCCCGTCCTGCAGGGCATCGGCCGCCCCCTTGAGAATCTGGGGCGTCACCAGTTGTCCGGTATCGACTATAAGGAGGGAGAGGATGCCGGCAAAGTAACGCCACTTGTTACGTACGAAGAACTCTTTGAGCCTCAAAAACTCCCGCAAGCCATTCCCTCCTCCGTTAAGTCAATCCGGGCCGGGGTGAAGATGCGCCGTTGCTCTTGATCTGTCGCCCTTCTGTCCCTAGTTTAAGCCAACCTGATCCTGTAGCAGGCCTGCGAGCAAGTCCCGCAGCGCCAGCCAGTCGCCGGCGCAGATCGTCTCCGGACCTCCTGTCACCGCCCGTACGGGCAGGCCCAGGCCGAGAACCCGGACACCACCACCGGCCCAGGCGCCCTGGCTGAGGTCGGTTGCCGTCCGGCCATCGGCCACCCACCTCTGGACCTGAAGCCCGCGCGCGGTCGCCCACTCTTGCGCCCGCGCCAGCAGTTGCCGGTCCGACCCTGCTGCTCCGGCATGAACCACCAGTACGGGGCCACCCCCCAGACGTACTTCTCCTTTCGGCACGGCCGGCCAGTCGGCAGAGGGCACGGGCTGCAAGACGATGAGCACGTCCGGGCGTAGCCGGTAGACGGCGGGCTGAACGCCACGGCCGCCCAGGAGGCTCTGCGCCGCGAATATGAAGCCGATCGCTCCCTCCACTCGGGAAAGCAAAGTATACACCAGGTAGGCCAGCGCCCGCCGCCCCAGCGCCTTACCGCTCAGCCGATCGCCCGACAGGCCGCGGGCCAGTACCTCGCCATACCATATCACCCCTGCCGAACCCGGAGACAGCTCCTCCTCAACCTGGCTGCGGCTGGTCGCCCCCACGTCGACGAAGAGTTCGTCGGCGCGCAACTCACCGCCCGACCCCTCACCGTTGCGTGAACTGCCGCCGCTGCCTCGCCGCCGTTCGGGAGCGACCACTCCCCACACCGTCCTGGTCCGCCCCCGAAAGGCAACCTGACGACCCACTACGCCGGCGGGCGTCAGTTCACCCAGAAGCTCGACCCGCAGCCACCCGTCCTCATCGATATGAGTTACCACCAGCCCCGGCTCGTCCAGGGGTGCGGCGATCGCAACCCTGATTCCGGTCCCGATCCCGGTCTGCGTCCCGGTCGGGCCGGATGAGGCTGATTCGTCAGACCGGACCGACCGGGCTGTCCCAGCAGCAACGACCAGGTTGCCCAGCGCATCAACTTCCCAGGTTGCATGCCCCTCCAGCCCGCTTCCGCCACGTTGCAGGCCATCCAGGATCATGGCCCGCAAGCTATCTTCCCGGCCGGTAGGCGCAATTGCCGCTACCCAGCGAGCCAACTCCGCAAGCTCTTCTTCGTTGAATACTCGTTCCATCTCTGACGCCCTCTTCCTGGTGAACAGTTATCCGCCCGGTCTCTATTCAGGACCTTGGCCACTCGGTTGCCAGTGCCCGGAGAAAGGCCCGGGCCAGGCGGTAAGTATTGACCATGTCGACCACCGACAGGAGGCAGGCAGGAGTATGGATATACCGGCACGGAATGGAGATGCTGCAGGTTCGGGCGCCGCCCGCCCTCTGTTGAATCGCCCCCGCATCGTTGCCCCCGCCCAGGGCGCGCCGCCACTGCCAGGGAATCCCCTCGCGAGCGGCCACCTTCTCAATCAGCTCCACCAGCTCCCGGTCCGCAACAGAAGCGCGGTCCTGGAAGCTGATGGCCGGCCCGCCCCAAAGGTGGGTGGCCTGACCGTGGCCGGGCACGTCAGGCAGGTCGGCACAGATGGTCGTCTCCAGGGCAAGCCCGACATCCGGCAGAATCTCTTCTGCTGCCACCTGCGCTCCCCGCAGGCCCACCTCTTCTTGCACCGTGAAAGCGGCAAAGAATGGAAAAGGCCAATCCTCCGCCAGCAACTCGAGGAGGATGGCACAGCCTCCCCGGTCGTCCAGCGCCTTCCCCTTTACCAGCCCGTTCCCTATCAGCTCGAAGCGGGTGGCGAAGGTGATCGTCTCCCCCGGTTGAACCAACTTCTCGGCAGCATCCTTATCCTTTGCACCGATGTCAACGTAGAGGTTCTCGTACTGGGGGGCGCGGCTGCGCTCTTCGCCCTTGCGCAGGTGTATTGGCTTCACCCCGATCACGCCCGGCAGCGCCCGCGGTCCTACCAGGACCCGCTGGGCCGGCAAGACCCGCGGGTCGATGCCGCCAATCTGGTCGATACGCAGCAGGCCGTCATCGTCCACCCCCTGAACGATCAGTCCGACCTCGTCCATATGAGCATCGACCATCACCCGGGGGCCTGGACGGCCAAGGCCGCGGGCCACAAGGAGATTGCCCATGCTGTCAATGAAAACTTCGTCTACCTCCCGCGGCAGGTGGTCCAGGAGCCACTCCCGGACCGGGGCCTCCGCCCCCGAAGGACCGCGCAGCTCCGAGAGTTCGGCAAGATGCGCTACAAGCCGGCGGGCCAACTCATGCCCGGCTGCATCAAGATCGATTCTGGCAAGGCCCGCCGCAATCCTGGCACTCCGGTCCGCAGAAGGATCTTCTGCCGGATGCTCAGCCGCGTCACCCTCCTCCCCCGCCTTGCCCGCGTCACCCGCCTCGTCCGCACTCTTCCCCGTGCCGTCCTGGTGAACTGCCGCTGCCGCTATACCAGCCGCCGCTCCCTCCCCGCCCGTCAACCACCGGGGACGGGTACGCCGCCACTCGGGACCGGCATTGACGATAAACTCGGCGAGCAGACGGGCGGTCTCCTCCAGATCCCCCACGTCAACCAGCTCGACCGCAGAATGCATGTACCGGAGCGGCAGCGAGAGCAGCGCCGTGGGTATGCCCCGGCCGGCCACCTGGATCAGCCAGGCATCGGTCCCGGTTGAACCGGCGGCCACCTCCACCTGCGTCTCGACCCGGATGCGGCGGGCTGTATCCAGCAGCGCCTGGCGCAACCCGGGGTGGATGTTCGGGCCGACGGTCAGGGCCGGGCCTTTACCGAGCCTGATCCCGGTCCAGCGGTCAACCCCCGGTTGCAGGCCGAAACCCACGTCCAGAGCAATAGCCAGGTCGGGTTCGATGCTCGTGGCGGCGACGCGTGCTCCCCGCATCCCGAGTTCTTCCTGCACAGTGGCCACGGCCACAACCTCCGCAGCGGTATCCCGGTCCTGAAGCAGCCGCAGCGCCCAGAGAACCGTCGCGACCGAGGCCCGGTTGTCCAGCGACTTGGCCGTAATCCTGCCTTCGCCCAGCTCCCAGGGTTCAACCGCCGGATAGACAATGTCTCCTACCTGGATGTGCTGGCGCACCTCCGCTTCGCTCAGCCCCACATCCACGAAAAGGGCTTCCGCTTCCGGGAAGCGGCGGTACTCATCAGCCCGGGTTATATGCGGCGGCTTCGTGCCGACTATCCCGGGAAACAGCCGGCCTTCCCTGTTCTCGACCAGTACCTCGTGCCCCAGGTACGTCGCCACATCCGGTCCGCCAAGCGGCCGCAAACGCAAGAAACCCCCATCTTCAATGCTGCTCACCAGCCACCCGATCTCGTCCATATGGGCGGCCAGCATGATGCGGGGGCCTGCGGCTTCCCGGCGCGGCCTGCGGATCAGCCAGAGGTTGCCCAGCTGATCCCTGTGGCAGGCATCAACCCAGGGAGCAGCCAGTTTCGTGACAAGCCGGGCGACGGGAGTCTCTGCCCCCGCTCCGCCTCGGGCTCGCGCCAGCTCCAATAGAAGTTCCCTCAGGGATTGCGCCTCCCGCCTCCTCTGCAATCGTCTCGCCTCCTGCACTGGATACGAGTACCCACTCATGTCATTATAACCATGAGACCTGCTTGCCGGGCCAAAGCAGAAGTTTTGCTGGATGTGAAGATGCCGCAGACCGTCTGGTTTTCCTTGAAAGTAAGCCCCGATGATTCTGCCTGCGGTCGCCCCCTGGGCGAAGTTCTCCGCCGCAAGGGTGTTTCCCTCCGGCTGGTACGTCGGCTGAAGCGCACCGGCGGTATCCGGGTGAACGGCCTACCGACCCGCACCGACTACCGGGTGCAAGCCGGCGACCTGGTAGAGTTGGTGGGAGATCCGGCCGAACGCTTTCCGCCGGCCAGCGGGCCAGGCGGGACCCCGTACGGAGTCCCGTCCCCCGTAGCCCCACCGCCGCCAGTCGAACCGGAGGAGATGCCGCTTTGCATCCTCTATGAAGACGACGCAATCCTTGCCGTCGCCAAGCCGGCCGGCATGCTGACCCACCCGGTAAAGCGGGAACGTTCGGGGACTCTGGCCAACGGCGTGGCCTACCACCTCCTGCGCGCCAACGGAAGCAACGGTACCGGTGCCGAGCACGAGGTCGTGGTGCACCCCATCCACCGGCTTGATCGGGAAACCTCCGGCATCGTCCTTTTTGCCCGCAACCCTCATGCACATCACCGGCTGCAGCAGGCTCTTGACAGAGGGCTGGTGCACAAGGAGTACCTGGCGTTGGTGACGGTGGTGCGTTGCCGTTCCGACGGGTGGCCGGCTTTTCCCACTGATGGAATCATCGACTGGCCGCTTGCCCCCGTTCCCGGGCATTCCAGCCGGCAGCAGGTGACTCCGACCGGCCGTCCCGCCCGCACCGAATACCGGTGTCTCGAACTCTTCCCGCCGCGCCTGGCGCTGCTCGCAGTTCACCCAGTCACGGGGAGAACCCACCAAATCCGCGTCCACCTGGCAGCGGCCGGCTGGCCGATCCTCGGCGACCCACTCTACGGGCCGGGCGCGGAGCATCAGGCCCTGTTCGGGGCTGTGCTCCCACCAAACGAGACGCACACCTTGGCGCGGATGGCCCTGCACGCCCGGCGGCTCTGCTTCCCCCATCCCAACGACAACCGGGAGCTGGTCCTGGAGGCACCTATCCCGGACGAGATGCAACGCCTTCTCAACGCCCTGCGGCAGAACGGCGGCGCTCGGCATGTTCCCGCACCACCGAAAGAGGCTGCGCGTTGAGAATGGCCTCCGGCGGCAAGCCAGCACGCCGGGCCAGTCTGACGCCCAGTTCCATCACGGCCATCCCGTCAGGGGAATGGGAGTCGGTACTGATGGTCAGGGGAACACCGGCCCGAAAGGCAGCCTCAGCCCACTCCGGGCTCAGATCCAGCCGCTCGGGGGAGCAGTTGATCTCCAGTGCCACTCCGGTCGCCAACGCGTCTTCGAGCAAGTGCTCGAGGGTTAAAGCGTACGGGCGGCGCATGCCCAGACGCCTACCGGTGGGATGGGATATTGCGCAGGTGGCAGGGTCTTTCATCGCCGCCAGGAGGCGTCTTCGGATCTGCGCCGCATCGCTGGAAAAGCCGGTGTGGATGGAGGCGTTGACCCACTGGAAACGGCTGCGAATCTCTTCGTCGTAATCCAGTTGCCCGTCAGTGCGGATCTCTATTTCGATGCCCCGGAGCAATTCTAGCTCAGGAAAGGCGGACCGGGTGCGGTCAAGTTCTTCCCACTGGAGCTTCAACCGCTCGGCCTCCAGGCCATTGGCTACCCGCAGCGAAGCCGAGTGATCGGTGACGGCAAGATATCGAAGGCCGCGGGTGGCCGCCGCCCGGGCCATTTCCGCCAGGGAAGCACGGCCGTCGGACCAGGACGTGTGAACGTGGAGATCCCCTTGAATGTCCGCCAGCTCGACCAGGCGGGGGACCTGGCCTTTGGCGGCAAGATCGACCATGCCCGGCCGATCCCGCAGCTCCGGGGGTATGGGAGCAAGTCCCAGATAGCGGTACACGGACTCCTCATCGGGGGTGACGACCAGCTCTGACGGGAGGTCGGGGGAGGAATCTGCCGGATGGTCAGCCGTACCGTTACCCTTCCCCTCAGGCGTCGAGGATGCCACGCGGCGAAGGAGACCTTCCGGCCCGAGCAGAAGCCCCCGTGCCGTAAGGACGGGGGCGAGCTCGGCCAGATGCATTTCTCCCCCGGTCGCCCAGAGAAGCACTGCACCGAACCGTTCAGGAGTGGTCACATAGATGTGAACCGGCACGCCCAGCATCTTGCCAAGCTCGGCGGCCAGATCCGTCAGATCGAGGTCGGGATCTACGGAGTCAGCCTCCCGGACCACTACAAACTCGAGCTGAGGCACCTGCCAGGCCGCCCGCCGCACAAAGCCGGCCGGCTCGACCCGCTCGACCCCCGCCAGCGTCTCAAGCCGAGCGGATATCTCTTTGGCGGCGACCCAAGCCTCCCCGAGCCACAGCCCTCCCTGGCGCTTTACCGTCGCGATGGCCTCCAGAATCGCCTTCTCCTTTTGCGGGCCAAAGCCCGGGAGCTGCCGCAATCGTCCGGTAGCCGCCATCTCTTCCAGGGTATCGAGATCTTCCACCCCGGCCCTCCAGAGCGTGGCGACAGTGCGGGGACCGAGCCCGGGCACTCCCAGAAGCGCCTGCACTCCGGGCGGGACGCGGGAGCGCAACCGCTCCAGGAGTTCGACGGTACCCGTCGACAGGATCTCGTTGACTTTACGGGCCAGGATCTCCCCGATACCGGGTAAGCTGGTCAACTGCCCCTCCTCGGCCAGGCGGGGAATCTCCGCGGCGTACCGCTGGATCACCGCCGCCGCCCTCCTGTAAGCCGGCGCCTTGAAGGGCTCCTCGCCCAGCAACTCCAACAGGTCGGCGATCTCCCGAAACAGATCCGCAGCGGTCCGGGCATCGTACTTGAACCCGCCAGCTTTCTCCTCCATCCACGGCCTCCTCACGCAAACGCGGTTGAGTGGTTGAGTGCGCCTCCAATGCCAGTCTACCACGCGACCTTTTCAGTGCAGGTTAATGCACTTGAACCAGGTGAAGCGATGCGGGAGTCAGTCCTGTGTGAAGGCAGGTATGCGCGGAGCCGAAGGTGAATGGTGCTCTTCTTCCAGCCGGCGCAGGGCTTCGGCCGCGCCCGGAGTCCCCCGCCCAGCCTCGCGCTTGAGAGACCAGCAATTGTACTGGAAGACCAAAGGCGCAAGCCATGGCCAGTGCCGGCGAAAATAGTAGTAGTTGGCGCGCGGCAGCTCTTCTTTGATACGGAGTTGGTTCTGGCTGCGGCCAGCACCGCCGTAGTGAACAACTTTCGCATCAGTAAGGTGGTAAAACGTAAGCCCGGCCCGAAAGGCGCGGGTGGCCCAATCAAGGTCTTCGTTGTAGAAGTAGTAGACTTCGTCGAACCCGCCGACCTGCTGGAACGCGCGCCGGCGGTACATGGCAAAGGTCGTACCCGGGAACGTGGAGCGGTAGGCCGCGCTTCTCGGGCGGGGAAGCAACCGCCAGACAAACGTGCGCGTAACCTGGGGGGTCAGGTCGGGGTTGAGTAGCGCCGCTGAGCAGCCGTCCGCCTCAGGATGCGAGAGGAGGAACTCCAGCATGCGGCTGAGGGCAAACGGCAGAATCTCGATGTCACTGTTGGCCAAGACGAGGAACTCGTTCTCGGGAGACTCAAGGGCGAGGCGTAACGCCTGGTTGAAGGCCCTGGCCGGCCCGACATTCTCCCGATTGGCCATCACCAATACCGCAGGAAACTCACGCTCGACCATGGCGACCGTCCCGTCCCTGGACGCGTTGTCGACAACGATAATCTGCAACCTAAGAGGAGGTACCAGCCGCCGTTCTGCGCCCCCGGAGTTCACCCGAATCAACTCCTCCCCGGCGGCAAGGGCGGAGCGCAGAAAAGATCGCAGCAACTCCCGCGTGTTGTAGCTCACGACCAAGACCGCAAGCTGGCTTCCCCGATCCCCTTCCATATCCACCCCGGCTCCCGGCGTACCCCGGTCAACGTTTCATTCTACACCTGCCGCGGCGGCGTACCACCGGCCGGACCGCGGCCGCGGGGGCGGTTCGCCGCTTCGTACGCCGACGCCTCCGCGAGGCTCTCCAGCTTCTGCCGCAGGCGTTGTTCTAGCGCGGGGCTGAGCGGATGCTCCACCGGAGGCCAGGGCTCGGGCTTTGACTCCGTCATTCCTGCCGCGGCAACTCCGGCTTGCCTCCCCGTTTCCGTCGCGGCCACCTCATCCGACCCCGGCAACGCCGTCGCGGCCGCCTCACCCACCCCCAGTCCCCCGGGCCAACCCTCGCTCATGGCCGGCAGGGGGATGCGCGGCCTGCGCCCTGTCAGGTGCGAGAGCAGCAACAAGGCCGCCAGCTTGTCGGGGACAAGCCCGGCCGTATCTCCCACCAGCGCCGCCGGACCGGGTAGCGGCGCACCCACACACGACGGACACCCGTCGGCGCAGGCACAGCTATCGATCAGGTCGAGGCAGCTTTCCAGCACCTCGGGCAGGAGTCGGAAAACCCTCTCGCTGAACCCAAGCCCCCCCGGGTACTGGTCGTAGAGGAAAACCGCCGGCCTGCCGCTCTCGCCGGGGCCGATGGCGGTGCCGATATCCTGCGGGTCGCACATGGCATAGAGCGGTACCACTTCCGCCAGTACGTTGGCCAGGCCAAGCAGCCCCCCGGCCGCACTCCGCCCCGCCCTTTCTACCGACTCCCGCACCGTGGCCGATGGCTCAATCCATAGGCCCACCGTCTCCAGCGTCCGGGAGGGGAGCGAGATCCGCCCGTAGCCCACATTCTCCCGGGTCGAGAAGCGGATCTTCTTAAACATGTAGGGCAAGAAGAGCACGCTCACCGGGCCGAACCCGGCATCGGCCGCCCCCCCACTCTTGTGCGCCTCGACTTTCTCGATCTGCACCCGCCTCTCGGCGATCGCCTGCGTGTAGTAATCCAGATCCTCGCGGTGGACGCGAGCCACCTTCTCTTTCAGATCCAGTTCATCTACGAAGTAGCATTCGCCGCCGTGCAGGTAGACCGCTTCCGGATGCAGCTGCAGGAAGGCGTTGACCTCATCGGTAGTTCCCAGAACCTGCACTTCACGCCCGTCCTCAACAAGCAGGATGGTATAGGTCACATCGTCCAGAGTACGCAGGCCAAACTGCGTGGCCGGCTGTCCCCGCCCCGTCCAGTAGGCTCGGCCTCCTCTCCGGATCGCCTCTCCTCGCTCCTCAAGCAACTCCAGCAACGCCGGACCATACCGGCCGAAGATCGCAAGCTCTGAGGGGCGCAACGGCAGCTCGGCCAGAGCTGCCCGCAGGTGGTTTAGGGCGATGTACGGATTGCCCGGATCGATGACGGCGTGTTCCGGTGAGAGTTCGAAGAAGTAATCGGGATGGTGAACCAGATACTGATCGATCGGCCCCGGCTGGGCGATCAGCACGGCCAGTGCCGGTTCATCCCGGCGTCCCGCCCTGCCTGCTTGCTGCCAGGTGCTGGCGATCGACCCCGGGTACCCTACCAGGATGCTGGCGTCCAGATCCCCCACATCGATGCCGAGCTCCAGAGCGCTGGTGGCACAGACCGCCCGCAGTTGCCCGCTGAAGAGCTCCTGTTCGATGCGTCGCCTCTCCTCCGGCAGGTATCCCGCCCGGTAAGCCCGTACCAGTCGCGCCAGCCGCGGCGAGATCGCCTCCAGCGCCTCCCGGGTATACCGGTAAAGAAGCTCCGCACCGCCTCGAGTGCGGCTGAAGGCGATGGCGCTCACCCCCTGTTCCACCAGACGGACCAGGAGGTCCCGGGCCTCCAGCGTGGCGCTGCGGCGGATTTCCCCGCGGTCGACCACCGGGGGATTCCAGAAGATGAACGTCCGCGGTCCACGAGGGGCTCCATCCTCGTCCACGACCTCCACCGGGCGGCCGAAAAGCTTTTCCGCCAGTTCACCCGGGTTACGCACCGTGGCCGATGCCGCCAGAAACTGCGGCCTGCCCCCGTAAAGGCCGGCCACTCGCAAAAGGCGCCGCATCAGCAAAGCTACATTCGACCCAAACACGCCACGGTAGGTGTGAACTTCGTCCACTACCACCCAGCGCAGCCGGCTGAAGAAGTGGGCCCAACCGCCATGGTTGGTGAGGATGCCGGCATGCAGCATGTCGGGGTTGGTGAGAATGAGCTGGCCACCCGCCCGGAGCTTTCGCCGCGTGTGGGGCGGGGTATCGCCATCGTAAGTACCGGCGCTCACCTCCAGCCCGGCCGCCTGCGTCAGTGTCTCGAGCGCCCGCAACTGATCCTGCGCCAGAGCCTTGGTGGGAAAAAGGTAAAGAGCCCGGTGATCGGGATGGGCTAGCAGATCTTCGAGAATGGGCAGGTTGTAGCAAAGGCTCTTACCGCTGGCCGTCCCGGTCACCACTACCACGTCTTTGCCCTCCCGGGCCAGGTCCAGCACCTTCGCCTGGTGGAGATAGAGCCGGCTGATCCCGAGGGCGGCCAGCCCCTTCTGCAACGGCTCGGGCAGCGGACGGGCGGGATCAGCAAAGCGGGCCGGACGGGCCGGCAACTCCCGCCGGTGACAGATCTGACCTCGATAGTTGGCGTCGCTGGTCAGATGCCCAAGAAAGCTCTCCACATTCACTTGCGGGCACCCTCCACGAGCCTGCGGCCGATCTCCCGGGCGGCCTGCGTTATGTCGCCGGCACCCATACAGAGCACCAGGTCGCCGGGACGCACGCGAGAAAGAACGAACTCCACCAGTTCCGGCAACGTAGCCACGTAGTGAACGGGACGCTGCAACACCCGCTCCACTTCGGCTGCCAATCTCTCGCCACTCACATTAGGCAAAGGCTTCTCGGGTGGCGGGGAGTAGACTTCCGTGATGACTATCTCGTCGGCATCGGCGAAGGCCGGCGGAAACTCATGGAGCAGGTAGTAGGTGCGGGCGAACCTGTGCGGCTGGAAGACTGCCCAAAGCCGCCCGGGCCGCAGTGAACGGGCGGCAGCGATGGTCGCCTTGATCTCGCTGGGATGGTGTGCGTAGTCATCCACGACCCGGACGCCGTCCACCTCTCCGACCAGTTCAAAACGGCGGTGGGCGCCAGCAAAGATTTCCAGAGCCGCGAAGACCGGTTCCAGACGAGCCCCTGCCCATTCGGCCACGGCGAGGGCAGCCAGCGCGTTGACGATATTGTGACGTCCCGGGACGGACAGGCGCAGCTCCCCGACAACCTCCCCCCTGTGCCAGACCCGGGCGCGACTGCCTCTCTCCCCCAGCTCGATCTGATCGGCAGTCCACTCCGGCCGTCCCTCTTCGCTCAAACCGTACCGGATCAGCGGCCGCGGCCACCCCTCCACCAGTTCTCGCAAGACCGGGGAATCCACCCCGACAACCCCAATGCCTTCCGGCCGCACCTGGGAGAGAAAGCGGCGAAAAGCATCGACCAGCCGGGCGAACGACCCCCCGTAGTTCTCGAGGTGGTCGGGCTCTATGTTGGTTACAACTGCCACCATCGGGTGATAGTAAAGAAAAGAAGCATCGCTCTCGTCCGCCTCAGCGACGACCCACTCTTCTCTGCGATAACCCCCGGAGTAACCGTTGGGCGATAGGGCGTCGGTGACATCGAGAACTGCATGCGCCGCCGCTTCTGCCGGCGCCACCACCTGCCCGTTCCCGTTTGTCGTCGGCGGCCTGATGGTGCCGCCGATCACCGGTTGCACTCTGCAGCCGGCGGCCTGCAGCGCCACCGTCACCATGGAGGTGACCGTCGTCTTGCCATGGGCTCCGGAAACCGCCACCGAGAGTCCGGAATTGAGCAGGCGAGCCAGGAGTTCTGCGCGGTGCAGCACCGGGATGCCCCGGGCCCGCGCCTCGCGGAGCTCGGGATTATCTCCAGGGATGGCAGCAGAGACGACCACTTCGTCGGCACCTTTCACCTGTTCGGCTCGGTGCCCGATGTAGATTGTCGCCCCCAGCTCTGCTAACTCTTCCGTTATCCTTGACGGATGCAGATCCGATCCCGAGACCCGCTCCCCTCTGGCGAGCAGGATACGGGCCAGAGCGCTCATCCCGACCCCGCCGATACCGATGAAATGGACGTGGCTCATGCCATGCGCCCCTTTCGCCCTTGCAGCAACAAACAGGGGCATCCGCCGCCTGCCTGGCATATTAAACAACCATGCAAAATTCTCTCTCCCTCTCGATTGTCCTGCCGCCGCCTGCAGGTGGCAGGGATGCCCCGGATACCGGCCGGGCGCTCAACTCCTGACACTTCTCAGGCCTGGCCACGCAAAGCCTCGGCCAGCACCGCCGCCAGGGCCGCCGCCCCCCGTTTGGCCTCCTCGAGGTTGTTATCTGTATAGTCACCGATCACCGCCGTCAGATGCTGCGGATGCAGGTGCCCGTTTCGGTTGATCGGCTGGATTTTGATTCCCCGCGACAGGTCCGGATACATGCGGTTGAGGCCGGCCCGGACCTGCTCGGCGAAGGCCACATTGCTATCGAGCTCGGGATTATCCAGGTCTCCCACTACCAGTAAAATTTTGGCCGCCGACTCGTTGTTTATGAGCCCCGTGGTATAGCCATCCGGCTTGCCGGATAGTCCATCCCGGTGAACATCGATCACGGCCACCACGTTCGGGGTCGCACGAATCTTCTGTTCCACCACGGAAGCAGCTACCTTATAGGCCTCCGCGTGGGACGGCCAATCATTTACGTTTTGCAGGTGTATGGCCCTTATACCCCTGGCCTCCAGCTGGCGTGCCAGTTCCGCCCCTACTTCCACTATCTCACCGGGACGCCCCTGAGTGGTGTAAGCCTCGTTCGGCGAGTAGTTCTGGCTCGCATACGTATGGTAGATGATCACCGTCGGCACGGCAGCCGGCAGCGAACCGCCTGTGTCGCCGCCCGTACCGGTGTCCGAACCGCCAACTGCGCCGCCCAGATCGCCGATCTGCGGCAGGTTGCCCTCCTGGCCTTGACCGCCCAGCGGATTCCATCCCAGCAAGCGAGCTGCCACCACGCCAACAATGAGAAGCACGACTACGACGAAAAGAATGCCCGGCCCTCGTGTCTCCCTGTCAATGGACTTGACCAAAGTGGACCGCCTCCCTTCAGCATCACGGATATGCCGAAGGGGACCGGCTTAGACCGGGCAGTCCCGCTACTCGGGCTTCTCGCCCCGATAGGCCATCAGGCGCATGAGATCCTCGCGGCTGAAAAGGTACTTCTCACCACAGAAACGGCAGACGACCTCGGCCTGCCCGTCTTCCCGCTCGAGCTCGGCAAGGGTCTCGGTCCCCAGGGCACGCAAGGCATCAGCAAGCCGCTCCCGGCTGCAGCTGCAGCTGAAGCCAACGGAACGGGAGGCTAACACCTGCACCCCGAAGTCGCCGAGCAAGCCGTGGAGAATCTCCTCAGGCCCCCGGCCGTGCTCCAGTTGGCTGGAGACAGGCGGCATATTACGAGCCCTTTGCTCCAGTTCATTTATGGTCGCCTCATCGGCACCGGGCAGGACCTGCACCATGATTCCCCCCGCAGCCCGCACGCCTCCATCCGGCTCGACAAGCACACCCAGGGCAACAAGAGACGGCGTCTGTTCGGAGCGGACGAGGTAATAGGCTAGGTCTTCCGCAATCTCGCCGGAGACCAGAGGAACGCTGCCGCGGTATGGTTCCCGCAATCCCAGGTCCTTGATCACCCAGAGTGTCCCCCGACCCACTGCTGCGGCCACATCCAGCTTGCCCCGGCGCGTCCGGAGCGGATCAGTGTGCGGGTTCTGGACATATCCGCGTGCCAGCACCCCGGCGGCCGCTATCGTGGCTTCCGCTACCACCAAACCAAGAGGACCGTCGCCCGCCACCTGCAGCATCACGCGCTGGCCGGGGGACTTGAGCACTGCGGCGAGCAGCACCGCGCCGGTTAGCGTGCGGCCCAGCGCGGCCGTGGCGGTAGGCCAGGTGTCATGCCTTCTTTTTGCTTCTTCCACCGTCTCCCGGGTACTGGCGGCGACCGCCATCAGCCGGCCATCAGCCACCATAGCATGGATCAATGAGTCTCTCATCTCCAGCATCTTAACCGTCCTCGACCTTGAGAAAATCGGCGTCATCAGCGCCCACTGAGCAACCAGAACAGCAACAGCCCCGGTACGAGCAACAGGAGAAGCAGAACGATTACCAGCCGGAGCACGTTGATGCGGACCCGCCTCCTGCCCCGGCCGGGGCAGCGGGTGGCGGCAGATTCCTTCTCCCACTCCGCCGCTCCCCGGGCAGGTAGCAACTCGGCCGGATCGAGTCCGAGATATGACGCATAGGTGCGCAAGAACGCACGAGCATAGAACTCCCCGGGGCAGGCCTGCCAATCCTCCCTTTCCAGCGCCTCAAGGTACTGTCGGCTGATGTGAGTCGCCTGCTCAACCTCCGCCAGGGAAATACCCTGCCGCTGCCTAGCCTCCCGCAACCTTTGCCCGGTACCTCTCACGAGCGTTTACTCTCCCCGGTCCGGCCCAGGCGTTGACCGATGAGAATCTCTCTCGGTTTGCTCCCCTGGGCCGGTCCAATGATGCCCTTCTGTTCCATCATATCGACAAGGCGGGCCGCCCGGCTGTAGCCAATGCGGAAACGTCGCTGGAGCAAGGAGATGGAGGCCTGTCCCATCTCCACCACCAGGCGTACGGCCTCGTCAAAGAGGGGATCATCCGGTTCCTCCGGCATCCTCTCCTCCTCAGCCGGCGGCACGGTGACATCCACCTCGTACTCGGGCTCGCCCTGCCGCTTCCAGAACTCTACCAGCCGTTCCACGTCACGATCAAAGATAAGCGCCCCCTGAGCCCGCAGCGGCTTGCTCGCGCCGACGGGGAAAAAGAGCATGTCGCCCCGGCCGAGCAAACGCTCAGCACCTGCCTGGTCCAGGATTACCCGGGAATCCGTCTGCGAGGAGACGGCGAAGGCAATGCGGGAGGGAATATTTGCTTTGATAACCCCGGTGATGACATCGACCGACGGCCGCTGAGTGGCTATGATCAGGTATATCCCCGCCGCCCTAGCCATCTGTGCCAACCGCCAGATGGCATCCTCCACCTCTGCCGCCGCCACCAGCATCAGGTCGGCCAGCTCATCGATGATAATGACAAGGTAGGGAAGCGGAGCTTGCGGAAAGGTCGGTTGTGGCCTCTCATCTCCACCTTCCCCATGGCGGTGGCTGTGCGGCTTCTTGTCGGGAAAGACCGGCGCGGGCACAACAGTCTGGCCCGCAGCCTGGTTGGCTCCCGCCCCTGCTCCCCCAGGGCCGGTTGCACCGCCCTCACCAGCCGTTGCCGCAGCGTCAAATGCTCCCTCCGTCCCCATCCCCCCGGCTCGCCCATCCGGTCCATGCGTCTCGCTGTGAGCCAGACGCAACTGCCCCCGGGCGAGCGCTTCGTTAAACCCTTCTATATTCCGGACCCCGGCCAGGGCGAACAGCTCGTAGCGCTCCTCCATCTCCCGCACCGCCCAGCGTAGCGCCACCGCTGCCTGTTTGGGATCGGTAACCACCGGGGTTATCAGGTGGGGAATCCCATCGTAGGTGCTGAGCTCCACGCGCTTGGGATCGACCATGAGGAACCGGACCTCAGCCGGAGTCGCCTTGCAGAGGATACTGGCTATCAGCGAGTTGAGGCAGACGCTCTTGCCCGAACCGGTAGCACCGGCTATCAGGAGGTGGATCATCTTCCGCAGATCGGCCACCACCGGCTCGCCGCCCAGGTCTTTCCCGATCGCCAGTGTAAGGGGCGAAGGACTCTTCTGAAAAGCCTCGCTCTCGATTACATCCCGGAAGTAGACCGTTTCCGGCTCCGGGTTGGGAACTTCAATCCCTACCGCCCGCTTGCCGGGTATGGGCGCCTCAATCCTTACGCCGGGCGCGGCAAGGGCCAGCGCAATGTCGTCGGCCAGGCCGACAATCCTGCTCACCTTCACCCCGGGAGCCGGCTGCAACTCATAGCGGGTTACGGTCGGCCCCCGGTGAACCGCCACCACGCTCGCCTGAATGCCAAAGTTGCGAAATGTCTCTACCAGCAGATCGGACTGATCGAGGGGCACCTCTCTGCGCCCCCGGTTGCTCCGGGCCGGCCGGGTCAACAACGCCGGAGGCGGCAACTGGAAGCTCCGCATCTGGGGAATCCCGTGGCGGCTCCGTTTCGCCACCCCTGTACTTTCCAGCTCCGGCCCGGGTGCGCCGTTCCCCCCTGTCGCATCACCGGCCTGCGCGGCAGGCGCAGCCCTGCCGGCCGGGCCGACCTGTCCACCGCCTAAAGGAGGCGGAAAAAGGGGGCGCTGCAAGGGCAGCCCGCCCCCGCGTGCCGCCGGGCCATCCGCCGGAGTTCCAGGAAGAACAATCTCAAGGGTATCCTCGTCCTCTTCTCTCGCTGGGCTTTCCTGCTCGTGGCGCGCGGGCTTTGCTTTCTGTGTACGTTTGACCGCGCTCACGTTCTTCCAGGCCCTGTTCTCCTCACGCCGGTCTTGCCATCTTGCCACGCCGTCCTGCACATACTTGATGCAGGCCAGTATCAGACCCCACAGGGCCCTCCCCAGTCGCCCGATCCCTCGAACCGCTCCTCCCAGCCAGCGTTTTGCCACCTTGAGCCGGGACTCATACGGTTCAACCAGGAGGAATACTCCTACCAGGAAGACGGCCGGCAACAGAATCCAGGCGCCAGCCCTTCCCACCGCCAGCTGTACCAGCCACGCAAGCAAGGCACCCGCAGCCCCGGTACCGGAAGCAAGCGGTTTGGCGACGGCCACGGCAGGCTCCCCTGGATGGTAGGAGAGTGGTGGCAGAAGCGGGCGGGTCGTCCCAGGCGCAGGTGCGACCAGCAAGAGATGGGCTATGGCCAGACCGCTGATGATGGCAAGGCTGATACCGGCGAACTGGGCCAGCCCCCACCGCCGAAGGAAAGAAGGCCGGAAAGCGCGGATCGCCGCGGCGATCAAAAGTAGCGGTACCAGCCACGCCGCCCTTCCCAGCCCCCAGACCAACCAGCCACTCAGCGAACGTCCAAGGGCCCCGCTGTTGTCGGAGGACAGACTTACCATGCCAAACAGGCCGGCGGCGAGGAGCACGATCCCGGATATTACCGACCGCACCCCCCCGGATCCCGCGTTGTACATTCCCCCCACCTCGCAGCGCCGGTGTTCGATACATCAGCCCTCAAGAATAATACACCACTTGCTGCCCGAGCCCGGATGGCAAACGGCTCGTTCTCAGGCTGGCAGGCGGTAGATCAAGGCGGCCATGCGGCCGGTGGGAAAACCATCGCGGCGGTGAGAGAAGAAAAGATCAGCATGACAGCAGGTACAGATACCGGCACTCTCAATCTGCCCGGCCGGAACCCCACAACGTAGCAGCAGTTCACGATTGGCCGCTGCCAGGTCAACCCGGCGGTGATCCGCCGCCACCGCCGCACCAAACTTCTGACGGAAAGCCTGCCACAGCTCCTCGCCCACCTCATAGCAGCATGGACCGATAGCAGGGCCGATGGCCACCCAGACATCACCGGGATGGACTCCGAAACGGTCCTTCAGGACCTGCAGCGTCGCCTCGGCCACCCCTGCCAGCGTCCCGCGCCACCCGGCATGAGCAAGACCCACCACTCCCGCCGCAGGGACTGAGAAGAAGAGAGGAACACAGTCAGCAAAGAAGAGAGCTAGCGGCAGCCCTGCCGCGGGAGTAACCAGCGCGTCCTTGCCGGGAATGGAACTCAGTCGAAAAGTGTTGGCGTCAGCCTTTTCCACGGAGAGC
Source organism: Limnochordales bacterium (assembly GCA_014896315.1). Lineage (GTDB taxonomy): Bacteria > Bacillota > Limnochordia > Limnochordales > DUMU01 > DUMU01. The sequence continues at coordinate 35,407 of JADBKP010000009.1, read as the reverse complement.
TCTTCCACCACGCCAACACCGGCGCCATGTACTTGCTCAGCGGTTACCCACAGCGAGGAGGGCAACTTGAGAGCTTCCGTTACCCGCTCCCTGTTGGTCCTGACCCGCTCTGGCTCATCTTCAACATGGTAGGCAAGGTTGAGCGTCGCCCAAGGCGCCGGGCTTACTCCCCCGCGACGGCTGGTGAAGACCGCAAATGCACCGGGGAGCGTCCGGGCGCGCCAGGCAACAATCTCTTTAGGGGCGAATGTGGGCTGTGCCGGAAAACGAGGGGGTCGCGCCCCCGCGCAACTTGTTCCCTGGTTCACGGGCTTCCTCCCGCCGTTTTGGCATCTGGTATGCGGGGTCTGCCAGTTCCGGACATTCCACCAGGATACAGTCTACACCAATCAACACCACTTGGGACCAGGGGATCTGAAACTCGTTCACGCGGCGCCACAGGAAACGTCCCTCTATTTCCGGCAGAATAAGAGCCATCACTTCCCCCGTATCGGGGTTGAGTTCCAGGTCATACAGATTCCCCAGACGCCGGCCGTCCACCAGATTGATGATCTCGCGCTCTCGCAACTCCGAACTGGTGATCATCATGGGCATCCCCGCCTTACTGCATTTTATGAAGGCGGGAGTACCGGAAGTCTACCGAAACCAGCCACGCACCTGACTCCACCAGTCATCCGGAAGCCATTTCCATCCTATCTTTACCCGTACCGCCCGGCCCGCATCCCGGTCCATAGCTCCGGAGTTACCCCTCGCGCCTGAGGTTGCGGCAGCCCGCGCCACACCCAATCCCGTAGGCGGCGCCGCCGCGGCAGTTTTCCCTCCTGCGCTTTTCGCCGTACCAGTTCCCGAATCGAGACAAAGCGGTGGGAAGAGAACGCACCACCAGTTCGCCCCCCGCCCCTCCCCTAAAACGACCTGAACAGCCCGATAGATACCGGCCGGGTAGACCAGCGATCCGTATCGTCGATCGGGAAAGTAGACGTCCCCGATCTCCAGCCGTACCCCGTAGCTCTTGCCGGCCAGACGGATCTCCCGCAGGGCCGCCGCCTCCAGTTCAGCCTTGTGCAGACGGACCAGCCATTCCGCCTCCGTGGCGCTGCGCACCGAACCGAAAAGTCCTGCGGTAATCTCCAGAAGCTGGTCGCGCACCCGGAGTTTGAGCTGCTGATCGGAGGGATCATCACTGTTGGCAAGAATGTGGAGGCGCAAGAGGTTATGGGGGTTATAGGCCAGGACAGCTTCCTGTGTCTCTGCCGCCGGCCAGCTCCTCTCCGCGCGCTCTGCTGTGCCGGCCCGGACCGTTAACGGTAATCCCAGCACGATAAGCAAACCCGCCAGAAAACTTATCAGGCGAAGAAACCAGGCACTTCCTCCAGCCTCAGTTTCTTTTGTGAACTTCACCCGCACGTACATCCTTCCGCGTTTTCTCACCGAACTCTTTCTAGCTGGCCAGGAAGCGGCGCAGGCTCTTTAAAGCTGCCTTCTCCAATCGCGATACCTGCGCCTGGGAGATGCCAATCTCCTGGGCCACTTCCATCTGGGTACGCCCGTCGAAGAAACGTTTGTGAAGGATAAGCCGTTCTCGTTCGTTCAGCTTGGCCATAGCCTCTTTGATGGACAGCTCATCGAGCCAATTGCTATCCTGGTTTTTCTCATCGCCGATCTGGTCCATTACGTAAATCGGATCACCGCCATCGTGATAAATCGGCTCGAACAAGGAAATGGGCTCTTGTATTGCATCCAGGGCAAAAACCACCTCTTCCCTCGGAATCTTCAGCTCCTCCGCGAGTTGAGCGATGGTGGGCTCCTTGGCATACTTGTTGGTGAGCTGATCGCGAACCTGAAGGGCTTTGTACGCTATATCCCGCAATGAACGGCTCACCCTGATCGGGTTGTTGTCCCGCAGATACCTCCGGATCTCGCCGATGATCATGGGAACGGCGTAGGTAGAAAACTTCACATCCTGGCTGAGATCGAAGTTGTCGATGGCCTTCATAAGTCCGATACAACCGACCTGGAAGAGGTCATCGGCTTGCTCGCCCCGGTTGTTAAACCGCTGGATAACGCTGAGCACAAGCCGGAGGTTTCCCTGGATCAGCTCGTTGCGAGCCTCTTTGTCGCCCTGGCGCATACGGGCCAGCAACTCACGCATCCGGGCGCAAGAAAGCACGGGGAGCTTCGAGGTGTTGACACCGCATATCTCGACTTTGTTGGTCATACTGTTCCCTCCCGCAAGCCTACCCAGAGTATGGCCCGCAAACAGGAGGACTATTCCAAGCTGATCTGCCGTCATATGGAAGCGGCCGGGGGAATAGAGTGGGGGAATAGAAGACTCCGCTCGGAATGTGGATTGGGAGCTAGGGGGACAGGTCTCATGGAGGATGAGGTTCAATACCTGTACCTGGATGAACTGGCTCTGCAAGTGATGCTTAACGTGATCGCCGATGGGTGGTTGCTAAGGGCGACGGCCCACGCTCTTGGACTTTTCACCTCCCGCATTCGTCTCTTCTTTTCTGCTCTCACGGGCAGCGCGTATTACGTCATATACAGGCTATCTCTGCTCGGCCTGCTGTGGCCTGGCATCCCGTGGCGCTCTCTGCCCGTCATTATTCTTGCCGGTATCGCCATGCTGGCTATCGCCTTTGCACCGTTCTCAGGGCGGCGGTTTGTACAGATCTGCGCCACTTTCTTTCTGCTGGCGATCGTCGCCGCCGGCATGGCTATTACCGTCGCCTATTTGCTGGGCGATCCCGGAGCGCCCCATTGGACCGCTGGCAGCGTCGCCTTCCTGGTAGCTGTTCCCACACTGGCCAGCAGGGTGTGGGGCGCTCTCCATCGCCACGCCTGGCGACGCCTCTACCAGTTGCAGGTAACCATCAGCCTGGCAGGAAAAGCCGTCAACCTACCGGCGCTGCTCGATACCGGCAATCAACTCAGGGACCCCGTCATGGGCCGCCCGGTGTTGATCTGTGATTCCGGGGCCGCACGGCTCCTGTTACCGCCGGTGCTGTGGCGAGCCCTGGTCTCCCTGGACCGGGGCGAGTTGACAGCAGCGACGGCCCTGGAGAACCCGGAGCTTGAGGGCAGGTTGTGCCCCGTACCCTTTTCCAGCCTGGGACAGGATCGGGGTATACTCTGGGCTCTCCGTCCCGACCGGGTACTGGTGCGGACAGTGGAAGGGATCTATGAAAACCGCGCTTGCCTGGTCGCTTTCCTCCCCCACCGTCTGGACAAAGACGGAATCTACCAGGCGCTCGTACCTGGAGCGCTCCTCTCCCCTGCCAGCCGCACCGGTTTATCTCAAGCCGTTGATCCGTTCACCCCTGCTCAAGGAGGAGGTAAGTCCGGCCATGCTTCGGCTAGCCCTGCCTGACGCCACCATCCACACTCGGATACGCTTGCTGCGGGCGTGGCACCGGTTACGCCAGGCATTTGACCGTCTCTTTCGGGCTCCCTCTCCCGTCTACCACGTGGATAGCCGCCCGGTGCTGCCACCGCCCCTTTCCGCAGCACAGGAGGCCGAGCTCCTGCGCCGGCTGGCTGCCGGGGATCAAGGGGTGCGCACACCCCTGATCGAGCATAATCTGCGCCTGGTCGTCTACATCGCCCGCAAGTTTGAAAACACGGGTATCCCAGTCGAGGATCTGATCTCGATTGGTACTATCGGCCTGATCAAGGCGGTCCAGACCTTTGATCCCAGCAAGCGAATCAAACTTGCTACCTATGCGTCCAAGTGCATTGAAAACGAAATTCTCATGTACCTGCGGCGCAACAGCAAGACCCGGACGGAGATCTCCATCGATGAACCACTCACTACCGACTGGGACGGCAATGAGCTCCGACTCTCCGACGTGCTGTGGGCGGAGAGTAACGTAAACAAGCGCCTCGACGAAGAAGTAGAACGAGCCCTTCTGGCCCGCGCGCTCGCCTGTCTCAATCCCCGCGAGCAACTCATCATGGAGCTGCGTTTCGGGCTGCGGGACGGGCAGGAAAAAACGCAAAAGGAGGTCGCCGACCTCCTTGGCATCTCGCAAAGCTACATTTCCCGGCTGGAGAAGCGTATCTTGAAGAAACTGCGGCGGGAGATGAGCAGAGCAGAGAGCGGCTAAGAGGGGCAACGGCTGCCGAGTGGCCGTTCCCGTCGCGAGCCTCCCGGCCCTCTCGCAACGCTCCGTTCGCCGGAGCCGGCCGGGCTCAGCGCCGGCGCAGGAAAGCGGGGATGTCCAGCTCGTCGTTGGTGAAGGGCCTGATCTCAAAACCTTCGACTTTTCTGTCGTCTTCCTCGGCGGATCGCGGCTCGAAGCCGGTCGCTATCACTGTGACGCGAATCTCGTCCTGCAGGCTTTCATCGATGACAGCCCCGAATATGATGTTGGCTTCGGGATCGGCCGCCTCAGCCACGATCTCGGCCGCCTCGTTTACCTCAAACAGCCCCAGGTTGGAGCTACCGGTTATGTTGAGCAGGATTCCTTTCGCGCCTTCGATCGATGCCTCCAAAAGCGGGCTGGAGATGGCCATCCGTGCCGCTTTGGCCGCTCGATCCTCGCCCGTTGCCCGCCCGATCCCCATCAGGGCAGAACCGGCATTGGTCATGATGGTGCGCACGTCGGCAAAATCAAGGTTTATCAGCCCGGGAACGGTGATCAGGTCCGAGATACCCTGAACGCCCTGACGCAGGACATCGTCGGCCACGCGGAAAGCTTCGACGATCGACGTCTTCTTGTCGACTACCTGCAGCAAACGATCGTTGGGAATGGTGATCAGCGTATCGACGTTCTTCTTGAGCGCTTCGATCCCCCGCTCTGCCTGCAGCGCCCGCCTCCGACCTTCAAAGGAGAAGGGCCGCGTGACAACCCCCACCGTCAGGGCGTTCAGCTCGCGGGCCACCTCCGCCACGATGGGACAGCCACCGGTCCCCGTCCCACCGCCCATTCCGGCGGTTATGAAGACCATGTCCGCCCCGGCCAGGGCTTCGCGGATCTGCTCCCGGCTCTCCTCCGCCGCCTTGCTGCCTACCTCCGGGTTTGAACCCGCACCTAGCCCCTTGGTCAGTTTAGCACCTAGCTGGATCTTGATCTCGGCTTTGCAGATCTGCAGGGCCTGGGCGTCGGTATTCATGGCAATAAACTGGACCCCCGAAAGCCCTGCCTCAATCATGCGGTTGACTGCGTTACTGCCTCCACCGCCAACCCCCGCCACCTTGATCTGGGCAAAATGGCCAGTATCCTTCTCTAGTTCTAGCACCGTTCTCCCCCCAGCGCTGCCACCAATTCCAGTTAACCGGCTGGAAGTCACTTTCGGTTGACAATATCTTTTGTACATTCCACAGCCAAGCTCACTTTCCTTCCTGGCGCAGCAGTGCGCCCGTGGAAGATGATAAGTCAAGAACCCAGCCCGCTCCGTAGGTAGAGACATGGGGCAATATCGCTACGAGCCGGGAGAGGGCCTCGCCAAAACGGGCCGGATCGGCAGGCATGTCCACCGCCAGCAGCGACGCGAGGTACAGGCGCAGTACCGGTTCACCGGCGAGCTCAGAGACATGTATCTCCGCCACCTTTCCCTGCAACTGTTCCGGCAGAACTTCCAGGAGAGCGAGCACGCGCTCCAGGCCGGTGTCCTTCAACCGTACTCCCATCGCCAGTGATGGCACGCGCAGGCCGGTGATTACCGGCAGTTTCGCTTCGCGGGCGGGATCAGCCAGGCTGAACGGGATCCCGTCCTGGTCCAGGGCCAGGAAATCGTCCCCGGCCGGCAGCAGGGCAACGGCCCGCCGCTCCCGAACGGTGATTATCACTGTCGACGGCCACCGGCGGGTTACCCTGGCACTCAGGATGCGGGGGTGCAGGAGGAGTCTCTTTTCGATAGCGGCCTTGTCCACCAGAAGGAGTGGCTGACCCGGCCTGATGTCGGCCAACTGCTCGATCTGCCAGGCGGGGAGCGCTTGATTCCCCCTGACCACCACCTCTCTGACCGCCAGGAGAGGTGAGGAGAGAACGATCACCATCGCGCACAGGAGAAGAAAGACCGCCACCAGCCAGCGCCAGCCGACCTCGGCTCTTCGCCCGGTTTTCTGCTCCTCTGGCAGTTCCTCCGGCCAAACCGCTCCTGCCAAGTGCCGCATTCGCCCCCTTTCCCCACCAACCTACTCGAGGAAGCTAGACTTCCAGGCGGCAGATCCTTGCTCCTACCTGCCGCAGTCGTTCCTCCAGCCGGGCATATCCCCGGTCAAGGTGCACCACTCCCTCGATCAGGCTTTCACCTTCCGCCGCCAGAGCTGCCACAATCAGAGCTGCTCCTCCCCGCAGGTCGGGTGCGGTCACCCGGGCACCGGTCAGGTGGGAACAGCCCTTGATGACCGCCGTCCGGCCCTCGACCCAGATCTGCGCCCCCATGCGCCGCAGCTCACCGGCATATCCAAACCGGGCCGCATGGACTTCGTCGGTGACGATGCTCGTGCCGCGGGCGAGGGTAAGCAGAGCGGTAATCTGCGGCTGCACGTCGGTGGGAAACCCGGGATAGGGCAAGGCCCGTACGTGGACCGGTCGGTATCCTTCCGCAAGTGCTCCCTGGCTGCGCACCCGCAGCGTCATGGGGTCGGGACTCTCCCAATCCACACCGATCTGGCTGAGTTTGGCCAGCACCGCTTCCAGGTGAACTACCGGCGCCGGTCTGAGCGTCAGGTCCGCTCCGGCTGCCGCTGCAGCTATCAGGAACGTGGCTGCCTCGATACGATCGGGCATCACCTGGTAACTGGTCCCTTGCAGCGACGTGACACCCTCGACTCGAATAACACCCGTTCCAGCGCCGCTTACCCGAGCCCCGCATTGGTTGAGAAACTTTTCGGCGTCGCCTATCTCCGGTTCGCGAGCAGCGTTGTGGATTACGGTTGTCCCCTCCGCCAGCACGGCGGCCATCATCAGGTTTTCGGTCGCTCCCACGCTGGGGAAGTCAAGGTAGATGTCCGTCCCCCGCAGCCGCTCCGCTTCCACAACGATAAACCCGTGCTCCTCCCGCACCCTCGCCCCCATCGCCTCCAGCCCCCGCAGGTGAAAGTCGATGGGCCGTGGCCCGAGCGAACACCCGCCAGGCTGGAATATCCGAATACGCCCCTTGCGGGCCACCACCGGACCCATGACCTGAATTCCGGCTCGCATCTCCCGTACCGGCTCAGGGGGCACCTCGGTCCCCAGCTCCTTCGCCTCAATGAGAAGGCTCTCACCCTCTCGCCGTACCTGCACCCCCATTCCTTCCAGTATCTGAACCATCAGCCGTACATCCCGAATATCGGGTACGTTATCCAGCCGGCACGGTTGGTCAGTGAGAAGCGCGGCTGCCATCAGCTTGAGGGCGGAGTTCTTAGCCCCATAGATGGCTATATTCCCCGCGAGCTGGTTGCCGCCCTGAATCCAGATGGCCTCCACGGGCCGCCACCCCCATCACGACGGCCACCCCCTGTTTGCGGGGGCAACCGCCCCATTACGTGAGCGGCCCATTTTATGCAACTTTAGGACTTCTGGCTCACCCCACAAAATGGCTGCTGCCGGCCCGGTTCGCTTCATTCCCTTGCACTCTGGTTCCCGATGATCCGTCGGGCCAGGGACAGAATCTCTTCGGTCGCCTGGGGCTTGGCTAAAGCGGCGGCGCGGGCCCGCATGGCCGCCAGCCGGCCGGCATCATCCAGCAGGCGCTGCAACTCGCAGACCAGCCTCTCACCACTGAGCTCGGCATCAGGAACGATCACAGCCGCCCCCTGGCGGGCAAGCACCTCAGCATTTGCCTGTTGATGGTTATCGGCAGCGAAGGGATAGGGCACAAGTACCGCGGGGACTTTTTGAACCAGGAGTTCCGCCAGCGAGAGGGCACCGGCCCGGCTGACGGCCAGGTCCGCCGCAGCCAGCGCCAGTGCCATGGCATGGGTGTAGGGGGCGATCAGCACGTGCCGCTGTCTTACCAGCTGCTGTTCATATCCGTCCGCGTCCAGCTTCTCCTGCCGCCACTCCCCGGGGAGTTGTGCCACGATCTGGGGGTAGGATCGCTCGCCCGTCAGCCAGATAACCTGCAGATCGGGCCGGTCGAGCAGCCAGGGCAGGGCCTCGCGCACGGCCTGGTTGAGTCGCTGTGCCCCCTGGCTCCCACCGGCAACAAGCAGCGTGCGTCGTCGTTCATCAAGACGGAAGAACGAGAGGCCCGCCTTCCGCTCCGCCTGGATCACTGCCGGTCGCACGGGATTGCCGGTTACCACCAGACGGGGTCGGCAGGCGGCGGGGAAGTAGGGGATGGCTTCGGCAAACCCAAGAGCGACAACTCGGGCATAGCGGGCCAGGTAGCGACTGGTCCTGCCCGGAAGAGCGTTTTGCTCCTGCACCAGCAAGGGGATTCGCCTCAGCGCAGCGGCCAGCGCCAGCGGCCCGCATACGTACCCGCCGGTGGCAATGACCAGATCGGGCCGGAACCTTGCCAACATCCGGACCGCCTGCAGCACCCCTACCCCGGCGGCCAGGGCGGTACCTGCCACAGTCCAGGGGCGAGACCGTTTGAGGGGCCGGGCCGAAATGCTGTGGAAAGTCAGTCCCTCGCGCGGCGCAAGCCGCGCCTCCAGGCCCGAATCCGTCCCTACGTAGATAACGTCAGCCTCCTGCTCCACGAGTGCTCGGGCCAGAGTCAGAGCGGGATACACATGTCCGCCGGTGCCGCCACCCGTGACGACCACCCGCAGCTTGTCTGAACCAGCCAACTACGGACCCTCCCCCTGCCGGGAGATGTTGAGCAAAATTCCAACAGCTGCCAGCGTTACGACCAGCGAGGAACTCCCGTAGCTCAGGAAGGGAAGCGTGATCCCGGTGACCGGCAAGAGCCCGGTGACAACCCCCATATTCAGGAAGGCCTGAACTCCGATAAGCGCCGTAAGCCCGGTGGCAAGAGCCATGCCGAAGAAGTCGGGTGCCCGCAAAGCCGCTCGGAGCCCCCGCCAGCAAAGTATGAAGAAGAAAAGGACCACCAGCACTGCGCCAAGGAATCCCAATTCCTCGCCTACAATCCCAAAGATGAAATCGGTATGCTGTTCGGGAAGGTAGAAGTACTTCTGCCGGCTCTGACCCAAGCCGGTGCCAAAAAGGCCACCTGACCCAACCGCCAGGAGCGACTGGATGGTCTGAAAGCCGGAATCGAGCGGGTCGGCCCAGGGATCGATGAACCCCATGATCCGGCGCAACCTATAAGGTTCGATCCAGATCAAGAGTGCGACGACCGGAATGGCTAGAAAACCGGTGAGAAGAATGTGCCAGCCGCTGGCACCCGTGGCAAAGAGCATTACCATGGCGATCGCTCCCAGGGTAATGCCCGTCCCCAGGTCCGGCTCTAGCATGACGAGGCCAAACAGCAATCCGGTCAACAACAGCGGAGGCAGATACCCGGACCAGAACGAAGTTATCATATCCCGCCGGCGATCCAGCCAGGCGGCAAGGAAAAGGATCAGGCCCAGCTTCGCCAACTCGGATGGTTGCAGGTTGATAGGCCCGAGTGGGATCCATCGCCTGGCCCCGGCAACCTCGCGGCCGACAAACAGAACGGCAACCAGCAAAGCCACAGTGACCAGCAGGCCCGGCCATGCCAGCCATCGCAGCCTGCGGTAGTCGATCCGGGAAAGCACGGCCATGGCGACAAGCCCCAAAGCAGCCCCCAAGAACTGCCGTTTGGCGTAGTAGAAGGCATCGTTGGTCTCGTATAGAGCCTGAACGGAGCTGGCGGAGAAGACCATCAGCAGGCCGATCACCAATAAGGCCACGGACGGCAGCAGAATGAGGGTATCCGGGCGACTCTTGCCGGCGCGGACGGTGGACGGGCGGTGAGAACGGTCCGCCGGGATATCACGGCCCGCAGGCTGACGGAGTCCGGCAGGCCTGCCCGCCACGGTGGGCAGAGCGGGTGTGACCACTGGCGCTTTTCTGCCTCCCATCCTTTACCCTCCCGGAGCAACGGCTATGCTCCCCGGCAGTTATCCGGACGTTTCCGCCCCGTCAGCGCAAGGGGACGCTGGCAAGCAGGCCCAGCACGGCAAGGAGAATGCCAACCACCCAGAAGCGGGCGACCACCACCGGTTCGGGCCACTTCGCCAGTTCAAAGTGGTGGTGGAGCGGCGCCATACGGAAAACCCGGCGGTGAAACAGCTTGAAGGAGAACACCTGGACCATGACGGAGAGGGTCTCCGCCACGAAGATACCGCCAATAAGCACCAGAAAGAGCGCGGTTCCCCCCAGGATGGCCAGACTGCCCAGACCTGCTCCCAGGGCCAGGGCACCCGTATCTCCCATGAAAACTCGTGCCGGGTAGCTGTTGAACCAGAGAAAGCCAGTACATGCCCCGGCCAGGCTGAAAGCATACACGGCCCCTCCCACATCTCCGAGGCGAGCATGGAGCAACCCCATCCCCAGGCTCGCCGCCGCCACCGTCCCGGCTGCCAGCCCATCAAGCCCGTCCGTCAGGTTGACCGCGTTGGAACTGCCTGCGATCACCAGTACGGAAAAAGGCAGGAAAGCCCAGAGCGGCAAGACCCATTCACTGCCGGCGGAAAAGGGCAAAAGCAGGGCGGCAGAAGTCAGTCCGTCTTCGCGAACCAGCCAGAGAGCGGGTAGCAGGGCAAGAACTACCTGCCACAGAAACTTCGTCCGTGCCCGCAAACCCAGTGAGCGCCGAAAGACGGCCTTCAAGAAATCATCAGTCAGACCTAAGAGCCCGTACCCGACGGTCACAAACAGAAGGAGTGCCGCCCGGGTAAAGCCCTCCGGGGGGACAAACAACAAGGTCGCCACAGCAGTGCCGACCAGCAGCAACAACCCGCCCATAGTGGGAGTTCCGCTCTTCTGATAGTGAGTTGCCGGCCCCTCGCTGCGAACAGTCTGCCGGGCCTTCAGACGCCGCAGCAGAGCGATGGTTCCCGGACCGAGCACCAGAACCACGACCACTGCCAGCAAAAAGCTGGCCAGCAGCTGCCACATTCAGCGTTCCCCCTCCGCTTCCCCGTCCCATCTGCCGTAGAGCGCTGCGACGACCGTCTCCAGCTGCAATGCTCGTGAGCCCTTAACCAGCACGACGTCACCCGGCCGAACCAGTCGCGGCACCGCCTGGGCCGCCTCCTGACCGTCATGGCAGTGTATCCATTCCAGTGCTGGTCTCACCGCCCGAGCTTCTTCTCCGATAAGCCGCGCCAGCTCCCCCACCGTGACCAGCAGTTGTACCCCGCGCGCGGCCACCTCCTGACCCAGTTCTCGATGAGCTGCTTCGCTGATCGGCCCGAGCTCCTTCATCTCTCCCAGTACCGCCACCGGCCGACGGCCCTCCCGCGCCACCTGCGCCAGCGTCTCGAGGGCGATCCGCATGGAAGCCGGGCTGGCGTTATAGACATCTTCTATGAAGGTCAGACCGTTGGCAACATCTACAATGTTCAACCGCTGCCGCGGCGGGACGACGCGGGCCAGCCCCCGGGCCACTACCTCAAGCGGTACACCCAGCGCCAACGCGGCGGCGGCTGCCGCCAGCGAATTCCAGACCGCCGCCCGTCCGGGTAACGGAAGCGTCACCACCACGGATTCTGCATCGCTCCCTCTGCTCCAGACCAGGCGATACTTGCAGTGGCGTCCGTCCTTGAAATCGATGTCCTCCGCCCGAACGTCACAACCCCGGCTGAGGCCAAAGAAGAACACTGCCGCTCCCCGGGCCGCCTGAGCCATGGATGCCACCCGAGGGTCATCGCCGTTCAACACGGCCACGCCACCGGCGGGCAACTCTTCGACCAGCTCCTGCTTGGCCAGGGCGATCGCCTCGATAGAACCGAGAATTTCCATATGAACAGGTCCTACGTTGGTGACAATCCCAACCCGCGGCTCGGCCAGGCGGGCCAGCCGCCGGATCTGCCCCGCACCCCGCATCCCCATCTCCACCACCAGGAAGCGGTGATGCGAAGCCAGTTCGAGCAGGGTTAGAGGCAGTCCAATCTCGGTATTGTAATTCCCGCTGGAACGGTGAGTGGGTCCCACCTGCTCCAGGATGGAAGCGACCATTTCCTTGGTGGTCGTCTTGCCATTGCTGCCCGTCACCGCCACTGTCACGGGATCAATGCGCCGTTTGTACCAGCGTCCCAGTTCGCCCAGAGCTGCAAGGGTGTCGTCAACCAAGATCGCGGCCGCCGGCGGACGGCCTGCTACCTGCCACGCATCCTCCCACAGAGCAACTTTTGTCTTATCAACCAGAGCGGCAACCGCTCCCATCTCCAGTGCCGGTGCGATGTAGAGGTGGCCGTCCGTCTTCTCACCCGGCAGCGCCACAAAGAGCGCCCCCGGCGTCACCTTGCGGCTGTCGACGGCTACCGATCGGATGGGAACCCCCTCCAGGCCGGGCCCTCCCACCAGACTGCCTCCCACCGCTTGCGCCAGATCTTGCAGCGTTACACCTTCCACCTCATGCCCCACCTCTTGCCAGTTCAGCCAGCACCTGGCGAGCCACCTCAGCATCATCAAAGTGGATGCGCCCGCGAGCAAACTCCTGGTAGGTCTCGTGCCCTTTGCCGGCGATCACAACCAGATCTCCCGCTCGGGCGGCAGCAAGCGCAGCCCTGATCGCTGCCCGCCGATCCACTATCACCTCATGCCTGGTCGCCACCCGGTTGGGTTCACGCAAGAAACCCTCTTCAATCTGTCGGCAGATGGATTCCGGATCTTCACTGCGCGGGTTATCCGAGGTAATAAAAACCTGGTCGGCACAGCGAGCCGCCACCGCCCCCATCAGGGGCCGTTTTCCTTTGTCGCGGTCGCCGCCGCAGCCAAACACCACCAGCAGTCGGCGAGGCCCCAGTTCCCGGCCGGCTTGCAGCACCTGTTCCAGGCTGTCAGGCGTGTGAGCGTAATCCACAACCACTTCGAAAGGCTGACCCTGGCGAATCCGCTGGAAGCGCCCCGGCACTCCCGCCACCGCCTCAAGCCCCGACTTTATGGCTGCAGGCGCAACTCCCAGCCCGACGCCCACGGCTGCGGCTGCCGCCGCATTATACACGTTGAACTTGCCTATCAGCTGCAGCGCAAGCTCGAGGGACCCGGAGGGCAGGTCAAGCCGTACCCTGGTCCCGTCGAGGCCCATCTTGAGGATGCTGGCCTTTATATCAGCCTCGGAGGAGTGGAGAGAATAGGTCAGCACCGGTACGGCACAAGCCTCCGCCACCTCTTGCCACGCGCGGTCGTCCCGGTTGATGGCGGCAAAACGGCGGGACTTAAGAGGGGCAGTCTCCGCTCCTTCCCTCTGCAGCGCATCCTGAGAGATCGGCTGCAAACTCCGAAAAAGAATCTTCTTGGCGGCCAGATACTCTTCGGGCGTGGGATGGAAATCCAGATGATCGCGACCGATGTTGGTGAAGACGGCGACGTCGAAGGCGACATCTTGAACCCGTTTGAGCGCAAGGGCGTGAGAGGAAACCTCCATGACGACACTGTCAACCCCTGCTTCTGCCATCTGCCAAAGCAGCGCCTGCAGATCGGTGGACTCCGGCGTCGTCCGGTGGGCTGGCAATATCTGATCGCCAATAAGATTCTGAATGGTACCAATGAGCCCGACCCTCCCTCCAGCCGCCTCCAGGATCGCTTTGATCAGGTAGGTCGTGCTTGTCTTGCCCTTGGTGCCGGTCACACCGATCACGCGCAACCGCCGCGAAGGATGGCCGTAAAACTCAGCGCTGAGCCGGCTTAAGGCCTCACGGCTGTCCGGAACGATCACCTGCACAACATGAGCTGGCACCTCGACCGGCTCTTCCCCTACCACGGCCACGGCTCCCCGCAAGACGGCATCACCGGCATAGTGATGGCCATCCTCGCGCATGCCGCGCACGGCGACAAAGATCTTGCCTGGGCGCACCATCCGCGAATCGTACGCTATCCCGCTGACCAGGATGTCGGTATCCGCACCGGCAGCTGACGTGCCGCCCAGCAACCGGTACGTGGGAAGAGCTGCCAGCAAGCGCGCCAGCCTCATCTCTTCTTTTTCCTGTTCCATCGGTGACCGGCTCAGCCTCCTACACGTTGCCCTGCTTCGGCCGTCTGCTTCCTACTGCTGCCCCTGCACCTCGTCCGTTCCTGCCCGCCCTGCGTCTTGCCCGGGTTGTCTTACCGCTTCGGGCGGTTCAAACCAAACGGTAACGGTGTCGCCGCGTCGCAGCAATGTACCCGGCGCTGGATATTGGCGGACTGCCGCGCCAGTGCCTACGATGCGAACCTGCAAGTCAAGTTCGGCCAGTTCCACTGCAACCTGCCGTACTCCCAGGCCTGTCAAATCAGGCGCTTTGACGGTGGCCAGCGTCTGCGGACTCTCGGTGAGACCGTTTAAATACAGGTTAACCGCCGTTCCGGGCGGAACCGACGCCCCCGGCAGGGGAAGCTGTTCTAATACGACCTCGCCATCTCCCAGCAACTGATAGGAGAGCCCGGCCCCGGTAATCCGGTCCAACGCCTCGGAAAGCGGAAAGTCGCGGACGTTAGGGACGATCACTTCTGCGGTAGCCCCATCCTGCGCCCCCTGCCGGCCCTCAGTTGGCTGACCGGATTGGGTCTGGTGGGAAGAGGCCGCTTCCTCCAGCCTCGGACGCACCCCCAGATAGGGCAGGACGTCTTCCATTATCGCCCTGAAGACGGGGGCAGCCCAAGTACCGCCGTATGCTGGGCGAGCTCCAACATTATACAACACCACTATGCCCACGATTCGGGGATTATCAACGGGCGCAAAGCCCAGAAACGAGGCGATTCGCTTGTCGGTGTAGCGCCCGCCTTCTGCCACTTCGGCAGTCCCCGTCTTGCCGGCCACCCTGTAACCGGGCAGATCGGCCCGTCCTCCGGAACCGTTGACCACGACTGAGCGCAGGATCCGGGCGTACTCCCGCGCTGCCGCTGCCGGTATCACCTGGCGGACCAGCTCGGGTTCGAACCGCTTGACGACCCGCCCCTCTGCATCTCGGATCTCCTTGACGTAACGGGGCTTGATCAGATGTCCACCGTTGGCGATGGCGCTGGCCGCCACCACCATTTGCAGGGGTGTAACAGCTACCCCCTGGCCGAAGCCGGCGGTAGCCCAGGCCACGTTGGCACCCCAGCGGATACGGCCGGGCGAAGGTATCAGGCCGGTGGCTTCGCCCGGAAAGTCGACTCCCGTCCGCTGCCCAAGTCCGAAGGCCCGCATGTAGTCGTAAAAGCGCTGCGGACCCAAGCGATAGAGGGATAGCTGCGCGTAGACGACGTTGCAGGATACCTCGGTCGCATGGGTAAAGTCCAATGAACCGTGCCCACCCGGCTTGACGCAATGGATGGTCTCCCCGTCTATGATGATAAAGCCGGGATCAAAGAACGACTCTCCGGGTCTCACCACACCCTCGGCCAGAGCAGCCACACCAGTGATGATCTTGAAAGTGGAACCCGGCTCGTACTGGTCGGTAACCGCTCGGTTGCGCCGCTGTTCAACCGGGAATTGGGAATACGCATTCGGATCGAAGCTCGGATAGACCGCGCTGGCCAGGATTTCTCCGGTTTGCGGGTCCATAGCAATGAAGACGCCCCGTTCCGCCTGGGCGGCCTGGACGCCCGCGGCCAACTCCCGTTCGGCCACGTACTGGATAACGCGATCCAGGGTGAGGACCAGTGTGTGGCCGTCCTCAGGAGGCACGAAGCGGCGTTCACCCCCCGGGATGTTGCGATTCTTGTTATCCCGCTCCTGCAACACCCGACCGGGTTTTCCCCGCAGCACCTGATCATAGTACAACTCAAGGCCTTCCAGGCCCTGATTATCGATACCCACTATCCCCAGTACCGGCGCGGCCAATGACCCGTTGGGATAGAACCGTTCCGGCCGGTCTATCAGCTGTATCCCGGGCAGTTGCAACTCCCGGATCTTCCGGCCGATCTCTACCGGCAAGCGGCGCGCCAGCCAGACCGAGCCCACCCGGCGGTTCGCGAGCTTTTCCAGAAGGGTGTCAGGATCCTCCCCCAGAAGTGGGGCGAGCAGGGCGGCAGTACGGGCAGGATCGGACACCTGCGCCGGTATGGCCAGCACGGCATCGGTGCTGATACTGGTTGCCAGCGTCTCGCCGTTGCGGTCCAGAATTTCACCCCGCTTAGGCGGGACAGGCATATACCGCAGGCGTTGCTCTTCTGCCTGTTGCCGGTAAAACGCCCCCTTCACCAGTTGTACCCAGGCAAGCCGCGCCACAAGCAGCGCGGCAACCACGACGAACATGAAAAGCAGTTGTGCCATCCGGCGGCGCACCTTGACTTGCGACAGCCTGTGGCGCACATCACTACCTCCTGGTCGCCGCTACAAATTGGAGGACTGGCTCATCCACCATACCCAATTGCTCCCGGGCGACCTTTTCCACCCTCTCCAGTGACCTGGCCTGCTCCAGCTGCTGCCCGAGCCACTCGTTGACCTGTAACTCCTCGGCGAGCTGGCTCTCCAGGCGCTCCAGCTCGAAGCCGCGTGACGTCAGCTCGAGCTGCAGCCAGAGGTACGCGTACCCGAGCCCCAACACGATCGCCGCCCCGACCACAACGGCCCGCGCTGAGAGCCGGTAGCGGGTGCGTGTGCGCCGGACCGAGCGGGGCAGCTGGTTCTGCTCACCGGGAGCCTCCTCGGCCACCCCTGGAATCAGCGGCCTGTATCGCACTGCGGATCGGGCGACCTCAGGTACCGCTGAGCCGTAAGTATACCAGTCCCTTTCGTCCAACTTTATTCCTCTCCTTCGCCTGGCATGACCTTAACTGCGGCGCGAAGCCTTGCCGACCGCGCTCGTGGATTTGCCTCAATCTCGGCAGCAGAGGGCGTCACAGCCCTCCGCGTCAACAACTTGAGCTCGGGCCGCCGCCCGCAAGTACAGACCGGCAAGCCTGGAGGGCAAGTACAACCCGACGCTTTCTGCTGGAAGAACTGTTTGACGATCCGGTCCTCCAGCGAGTGAAAACTGATCACAACCAGCCGTCCTCCGGGAGCAAGGAGCCTCCAAGCCGCTGCCAACCCTTTCTCCAGTGAACGCAGTTCGTCATTGACCGCAATTCGCAATGCCTGGAACGTCCGGCGGGCGGGATGGCCACCCTCCCGGCGGCTGCTGGCGGGCACCGCCGCCTTTATCACCTCTACCAACTGCATCGTCGTCACGATCGGCTCCCGGCGCCGTGCTTCGGCGATGAAACGACTGATGCGAGAGGCCCAGCGTTCCTCGCCGTATTCCCGCAGGATGCGGGTTAATTCGGCCGGGCTGGCCTGGTTGACGAGATCGGCTGCCGTCCGCTTGATCGAAGGATCCATGCGCATATCCAGCGGGGCTTCGTGCTGGTAACTGAAGCCCCGACCAGGTATGTCCAGCTGCGGGGAGGATACTCCCAGGTCCAGAACCACCCCGTCGGCATACGTCCAGCCCACGGAACGGGCTAGATCATCCATCTGGGCAAAGTTGCCCCGGATCAGGGTAACTCTATCGCCGAAGGGGGCCAGACGCCGGGCAGCTGAGCGCAGCGCCATTGGATCCCGGTCGATGCCGAGCAGCAGTCCGTCCGGAGCGGAAGCTTCCAGGATGGCCGCAGCATGCCCACCACCACCCACCGTGCCATCGACGTAGCGACCCCCGGCGTGACAATCGAGGCGGGCGAGAACTTCCTCAACCAGAACCGGCGTGTGCTGGTAGAGACTGACGCCCACTGCCGTTATCGCCTCCTTACGCAAGCACTCTTTCCTCCAGGAGCTTACCGTCAGAATGGCATGTCTACCATCTCTTCCGCTAGCTGTGCGAAATCAGCGGCTACCTGCTGCGTATAAGCATCCCACCGCGTCGCGCTCCAGATCTCGACCCGCTGGGAAACACCAACTACTACAGCCTCTCTCTCCGTTTCCAGCCCCGCATACTCCCTCAGAGCTGGCGGGAGAAGCACCCTGCCCTGCCGATCGGGCTGGCATTCAGAAGCTCCCGAAAAGAGCAAACGGGCAAAAGCCCGGCTTGCTGCCTTGTTGACGGGCAGTGCTGCCAACCTCTCCTCCACCATCCGCCAGGTGGTGTGGGGGAAGAGAAAAAGACAGTTATCCAGCCCGCGGGTGACGATAAAGCTCGGCCCCAGCTCATCCCGGAAGCGGGCCGGGATGAAGAGCCTGCCTTTCTCGTCCAGGGTGTGACGATACTCCCCCATGAACATTCGCCATCTGTCCCCACTTCACCCCACTTATCCCCACAGCACTCTTCGCTTTGACTCGCCCAACTCCTGCCGGCAGGCGCGAATGTTTTCAATCAATGCTAAAAGAAAAAGGGAAGGCTTTCGGCCTTCCCCTGTACCTGCAACCAAACGGCTCACCGCCGTCTGGCAAGACGGCTTGGACTGTATAGAAGCTTAAGTCGGATTTTCCCGATCCTTACCGTTGCCGAAATCGGAACTATAAACTTCGGGATCCCAGGAATCCCAGTCGACCCGCGGATCTCCTGGCTCTCCCTGGAACGATTCGGAGGTCGAAAACCGATGTCCCCGGGTAGGCCGACGAACAACCCGCCGGGAGGAGGGCGTCCGGCTGACCTCACCCCAGATTGACTCTGCATCCTCTCTTATCCTCTGCCCAAACCGCATTTCCGCCAGCGCCTCCCGCTTCCCGGGGGAAAGAACGGTCGGCGCTCCCTCCTTTCCACCCTCTGCGCTTACGAACAGGCGAAGAACATAAAAAGCCGCGGCACAACCCTCAGAGGCCCCCGCGGCACGGGAGCGAAACCAGACCTGTAAGCGGGATTCTGTCGTGGTGGTCATCCATCTAGGATGCCGGTTGCCCGGCACCTCCAGCGACCAACCCGAGGGAAGAGCGGGCCACTCTATCTCCCTCCTATTTGGTCTTGCTCCAGGTGGGGTTTGCCAAGCCAGCCAGTCGCCTGGCTGCTGGTGCGCTCTTACCGCACCGTTTCACCGTTACCGTACTGCGGCAAAGCCGCAGTCGGTCGCCTGCATCTCTGTGGCACTTTCCTTGGGGTCGCCCCCACTGGGTATTACCCAGCACCCTGCCCTGTGGAGTCCCGACTTTCCTCGCAGGCACACGTCCTGCGCGACCACCCGGTCTCGTTTCGCTCGTTCCGTTTCTTACTGTACCCTGGAGTATACCAGCTCATCCCCGGATGGTCAAGTACCAATACCAGAGACTTCCTGGTTTGCCAGGAATAAGAATGAAAAACCTGACGAACAAGGTCGTCAGGGGGAGAATCACGAAAAGAGGTGGTGGGCCCTGCAGGATTCGAACCTGCGACCAATGGATTATGAGTCCACTGCTCTGACCGCTGAGCTAAGGGCCCACTCGCCGTCTCATTTTAGCATATCCATGCCGGCAGCGAAAGGCCCGGGGCGCTTTCTCGACCGCATCCGCCGGTCGTACAGCGCCACCTGCTTCCCGCTGCTACTCCTGAAAGTCCTTCAGCTTCTTGCTCCGACTCGGATGCCGGAGCTTGCGCAGCGCCTTGGCCTCAATCTGGCGGATCCTCTCCCGTGTCACGCCGAAGATCTGACCGACCTCTTCCAGGGTACGCTGGCGCCCGTCATCAAGCCCGTACCGTAGGCGAAGCACCTGCTGCTCCCGAGGGTTGAGGGTCGACAGTACCTCCTCGAGCTGCTCCCGCAACATGGTGAAGGCAGCTGCCTCAGCCGGTGCCGGGGCGTCCTGGTCCTCGATAAAATCACCCAGGTGCGAGTCTTCCTCTTCACCGATGGGTGTCTCGAGCGAAACAGGCTCCTGCGCGATCTTCTGTATCTCGCGTACCCGCTCGGGCGGCAACTCCATCTTTTCGGCAATCTCCTCCGGAGTCGGCTCCCGTCCCAGCTGCTGCAGGAGCTCCCGCTGAATCCGGATCATCTTGTTAATCGTCTCTACCATATGAACGGGTATCCGGATGGTGCGAGCCTGATCAGCGATGGCACGGGTTATCGCCTGCCGGATCCACCACGTCGCATACGTGCTGAACTTGTAGCCCTTGCGGTAGTCGAACTTCTCGACCGCCTTAATCAGCCCGAGATTCCCTTCCTGGATCAGGTCGAGGAAAAGCATCCCCCGCCCCACATACCGCTTGGCGATGCTGACGACAAGGCGCAGGTTGGCTTCGATCAGGCGACGTTTAGCCTCTTCGTCGCCTGCCTCGATCCGTTTGGCCAGCTCTACCTCTTCCTCGGCGGTCAGTAAGGGAATGCGGCCGATCTCCTTCAGATACATCCGGACGGGATCGTCAAGGGCAATCCCTTCCGGTATATCCAGGTCCATACTAAGGTCCTCGGGCTCGACATGCTCTCCGTCACGACCGGGCCGCTCGTCCTCCGAACCGCTGCCAATGATTTCGATCCCGAGATTGGCAAAGGATTCGTATATTTCGTCTATCTTCTCGGGCGAGAGATCCACTTCGCCCAGCGCGTCCATTATCTCTTTGTAGGTGAGCGAACCTTGCTGCTTGCCCTTGCGGATCAGCTCCCGCACGTGCTCGATGTCAGCCAACTCCGGCTTATTCACTCCCTCTCCCCCCTTTCGATCCATTTTGGTTACGCCCCCCTTTCAGCTGCTTTTCCAGGGGCCAGATTTGCCACCATTTGTTTATACCGCAAAATGAGTCGATTTAAACCAGATAATCGGGTTGGAAGCATTCGCTCCCAATCGCGTAGTTCCTGCTCGAAATTGCCGATGATCGCGATTTCCGCCTGTGCCTGGACCCGCCAGACCAGTTCCTGCCCGGTCTCCCAGGTCGCCGGCTTTCCGCCCCTGACGCCAGCGCCTCCACCCCCGCCTCTGGCCGTACCGTCCTCCGCGGCATGTCCTACGGACACGGACAGCAACCCACCCGTATCCCCGCAGGCACCGGATACGAAGGCCGCGGCCAAGGCAGCCAGCTCTTCGCCGGCCTTCCCCGTCAGCAGAGGTTCGAGATCCCCCCATTCCTGCAGGGCCTCCACGAACCGCCGGTAGGCCGGCACTCTGAACCACGCCGCGTTCAGCTGGCTGATCAGGGCTCTTCCCTCCTCCCGATGCCGGCAGATCCAGGCCAGCAGACTTGCCTCTACCTCCGCCGGGCGTTGTACCGTCGGGGGTAGCTGTTCACTGCGGGGCTGTAGCCGGCCGCCTTCGTTAGTATGCTGCCATGACCCGCTCTTACTGCGACGAGCACCAGGCAGCCCCGGCATCCCCTGGCGTCGCCTCGTCTCCTCCACCTGCTGCGCCAGACTCGTAGGGGGAATGGCCAGCAGTCCCGCCGCCTGCTGAACAAGAACCTCCCGCTCGGCTGCTCCCGGCACGCGGGCCAGTGCTTCCGCAACCCGCCGCACCGCCTGCCGCCTCGCTTCCGGATCGGCAGATGCGGCCGGGCCGATCAGCCGACTGAACCGGTACTCCCATATGGGAAGAGCCTTGCCCAGGCGCTCCCTCGCCTCCGCCGGATCCTGGCGTGCCACATCGTCAGGGTCCTTGCCCTCCGGCCAGACTGCCACCCGCACCTGCAACCCTGCCTGCTCCAACAGATCCAGCCCGCGCCCGGTAGCAAGCTCGCCTGCCGTATCCGCATCATATGCAATGGTGACCGTCGGAGCGTACCGGCGCAGCAACTGCACCTGTGCGGGCGTGAGAGCCGTTCCGAGCGAGGCTACCACGTTCTCAACCCCGGCCTGAACTAGGGAGAGGCAGTCCATGTACCCTTCTACCACCACCGCCGATCCCAGGCGGCGTATGCTCTCTCGCGCCAGGTGGAGCCCGTACAGCTGCCGTCCCTTCCGATAGAGCGCCGTCTCCGGCGAATTGAGGTACTTGGGGGCAGGAGCTGAAGTCGCCACCCCACCAACCTCCGCTCCCGGAGCGTCGAGAACACGGCCGCCAAAAGCAATCACCTGCCCCTGGGCATCGCAGATGGGGAAGATCAGCCGCCCGCGAAACCGGTCGACTGCCTGTCCCTGGCGGCTCGTAATCACGAGCCCGGCTCGGATCAACAGAGCGGGTGAGACACCCGCCCGCCGAGCGGCCAGCTGGATGGCATCCGGCGAGGGAGGGGCATATCCCAGGAGGAAGCGCGTCGCAGTCTCCTCTTTGATTCCCCGGAGGGCCAGATACTCCCGGCAAACTCGTCCTATCTCGCTCCAGAGTGTTTGGCGAAAAAACTCCGCCGCCCACCTGTGAACTTCGAGCAGTTCTCGCCTTTCCCGTTCCTCGCGTATCTGGGCCGCTCCCGCAGCCGGTAGCGGAATTCCCGCCCGCTCGGCCAGCCAGGCCACCGCTTCCGGGAAGCTCAGTCCCCTGATTAACATGACGAAACGAATTACATCGCCACCGGTCCCGCAGCCAAAACAGTGAAAAAACTGCCGCTCAGGGTGAACATGGAAAGAAGGTGTCCGCTCCTGGTGGAAAGGACACAGCCCCACGAATCCCCGCCCGGAGCGCTTCAGAGTCACATGCTCGGAGATGACCTGGACGATGTCGTTGGCCCGCCGCAGCTCCTCGAGCCACTCGGGCGGATACTGTCCTGCCACCAGACTTTACCCTCCCTTCCTGCCACCATTACCATCATTCTCTCTCAGGCAGTGCTGTCCTCCCCCCACCTCACCCCCGTAACCACTAGACGAACGTTGGGCATTACCGTTCGCTGCCAGCTATACTCCCCAATCCCGCCGCAAGATAAGAAGCCCCGGCCGGCTCGCCGGGGCTCCGTCGCTACTGCTTCCGCCACCGGTTACCGAGGATACTTGATCTGAGCCTGAGCCGCTGCCAACCGGGCTATCGGTACCCGGTAAGGCGAGCAGCTCACGTAGGTGAGACCGACCCGGTGACAGAACTCGATCGACTTGGGATCGCCACCGTGCTCGCCGCAGATGCCGGTCTTCAGGTTGGGATTGGCCGCCCGACCCTTCTCCACACCCATGCGGACGAGCTGGCCCACACCCTCCTGGTCCAGCGTCTGGAAGGGATCGGCCGGCAGAATCTCCTGCTCCAGATACGCGCCCAGGAACTTACCGGCATCGTCCCGGCTGAACCCGAAGGTCATCTGTGTCAGGTCGTTTGTACCGAACGAGAAGAAATCGGCCACCTGGGCGATCTCATCGGCAGTAACGGCCGCACGCGGTACCTCGATCATTGTACCGATCCGGTACTCGAGCTTGACACCGGCCGCCGCCATCACCTCTTCTGCCACCCGTTCAACGTTCTTGCGCAGCACCTCGAGCTCTTTCTTGGTGCCGACAAGCGGGATCATTACCTCGGGGACAACCGTCATGCCTTCCTTGGCAAGCTCGCAGGCGGCCTCAAAGATAGCCCGTACCTGCATGTTGTAGATCTCGGGGTAGGTGATCCCCAGACGGCAGCCGCGGTGTCCCAGCATCGGGTTGAACTCCTTGAGGCTCTCAACCCGATCCCGCAGCTTCTCCACGGGAACGCCCATCTCACGCGAAAGCTCCTGGAGCTGCTCCTCTTCCTGCGGCAGGAACTCATGCAGCGGCGGATCGAGCAGACGGATAGTGACCGGCCGCCCCTGCATCTCGCGGAAGAGACCGATGAAATCGTTCTTCTGGAAAGGCAAGAGCTTTGCCAGCGCCTTCTCCCGCCCGGCCGCGTCGTCGGCCAGGATCATCTCGCGCACCGCCTTGATCCGATCCGGAGCAAAGAACATATGCTCGGTACGGCACAGCCCAATACCTTCAGCGCCAAACTCCCGCGCCACCTTGGCATCCCGCGGGATATCAGCATTGGCGCGTACCCCGAGCTTACGTATCTCATCGGCCCAGCTCATCAGCTCGGCGAACTCTCCGGCCAGCGACGGCTCGACCAGGTTGACCTGACCGAGGATCACTTCGCCGGTAGTACCGTTAAGTGTGATCCAGTCACCCTCTTTTACCACCACGTTGCCAACCCGGAACCGGCGGGCTTCCTCGTCCACCACTATATCTCCCGCGCCGGCCACGCAGCACTTGCCCATACCACGGGCTACCACCGCCGCATGGGAGGTCATGCCGCCCCGGGATGTCAGGATGCCCTGGGCCACGTTCATACCGCCGATATCCTCTGGCGACGTCTCCGACCGCACCAGGATGACCTTCTCACCGCGCTTGGCCCACTCTTCGGCATCGTCTGCGGTGAAGACCACCCGACCTACGGCCGCACCCGGCGACGCTGGAAGACCCTTGGCCAGCACCTCGTACTTCGCCTTCGGGTCAATCATCGGGTGCAGGAGCTGGTCCAGTTGCTTCGGATCTACCCGCAACAGGGCGGTCTTCTTGTCGATCAGGCCTTCATGCACCATGTCCACGGCGATCTTTACGGCCGCCCTGGCAGTGCGCTTGCCACTACGGGTCTGCAGCATGTAGAGCTTACCTTCCTGAACAGTAAACTCTATATCCTGCATATCCTTGTAGTGGTTTTCCAGCTTCTTGTAGATCTCCTCAAGTTGCTTGTAAACCTCCGGCATCCGCCGCTCCAGCTCAGATACGGGATACGGCGTACGGATACCGGCCACTACGTCTTCACCCTGGGCATTGGGCAGGTACTCGCCGAAGAACCGCTTTTCGCCGGTAGCCGGGTCACGGGTGAAAGCGACGCCGGTGCCCGAATTCTCGCCCATGTTGCCGAAGACCATGGCCATGACGTTGACGGCCGTGCCCCAGTCGTGCGGGATGCCGTTGATTTCGCGATACTTGATGGCCCGAGGATTATTCCACGAGTCGAAAACCGCGTTAATAGCTCCTTTGAGCTGCTCCCATGGATCCTGGGGGAACGGTTTGCCGGTCTCGCGCAGGACAAGCTCCTTGTATTGTGCCACCAGGGCCTTCCAGTCCTCCGCGTCCAGCTCTACGTCCAGCTTAACACCCTTTTGATCCTTGCGGGCCTGAATCAGCTTCTCAAAGTGATCGTGATCCACCCCGAGCACTACGTCGCTATACATTTGAATGAAGCGACGGTAGCAGTCCCAGGCAAACCGGGGATTATTGGTCTTGCGGGCCAGGCCCTCAACCGCCTGGTCATTCAGCCCCAGGTTGAGAATGGTATCCATCATCCCGGGCATAGAGACCCTTGCACCGGAACGGACCGAGAGAAGCAGGGGGTTGTCCGGATCGCCAAA
Source organism: Limnochordales bacterium (assembly GCA_014896315.1). Lineage (GTDB taxonomy): Bacteria > Bacillota > Limnochordia > Limnochordales > DUMU01 > DUMU01. The sequence continues at coordinate 10,299 of JADBKP010000009.1, read as the reverse complement.
CTTGGCCCCCATCAATTCCTCAATCCGCTTCAGGCCTTCCTTGACCTGCTCCTCAAGCCCTTCCGGCCACTTCTTGCCGTTATTGTAGAACTCAATGCAGACCTCGGTGGTGATGGTAAAGCCCGGAGGAACGGGAATCCCCAGGTTGGTCATCTCTGCCAATCCGGCGCCTTTACCACCCAGCAGGATTTTCATATCGCCTTCCCCTTCGGCGCGACCCGGACCGCCGAAGGCGTAGACCATCTTTTTCCTGGTCTGCTTCGCAGTTTCGACCGACATCGCGTAAACCTACCTCCTTGAGCTAAAGCCTGCCGCCCTTCACCTTACGTCGTAAAACCCAGGGACACCAAAAGCTCCCGGAGGGTCAAAAGTTGACCCGCCTCAGGCAACTTTACCCGTATTTAATTTTCTCTCTTAGCTCCTTGAATCCTCCTTCCTCTCCGGGCATTTTTGCGAGAGTATCAGGCTCAACGCACCTTCCCGGTAACTACCTTCTCGAAGGCAGCAATCCGGCCGGCTGCCTGTCGGAAGGTAAACAGCAGGTTTAGCCGGTTGTTGCGCACGCGCTCGTCAGGCGCCATAACAAGCACCCTGTCAAAGAACAGGTCGATTGGTTGACGCAGGCGGGAGAGCAGCGCAATGGCCGCGGCCCACCGGCCCCTGGCAGCCAGTTGTTCCAGCTCTGTACTGGCTTGCGCCACTGCCTCCCACAGGGCTCGCTCCGCATCCTCGGTCAGGTACGCCGGATCTACCGGTCCCGGCCGCCAGCCTGCTGACCCGGCCTGTTCCAGAATGCGATACACCCGCCCGTAGGCGGCGGCCAGATTCTCCAGGTCTCCTGCGGCATCCTTCTCAACTGCGTCGCTCAGCGCGGATGCCCGATCGGAAATTCCCGCCGGATCGGCCTCTCCGGCAGCGAGGGCCGCCTCCACCAGGTCATAGCGTATTCCTTTGGCAGTAAGGATACCCCGCAGACGATCGGCCAGGAACTCCCACAGCTGGCCTGCCACCGCTCTGATCCGGTCCTCTTCTCCGTACGTCCCGGCCACCGACATAGGCCCGGCCGGCTGGCGTCCCTTAACATCCGCCCCGGCAGAACGTTCTCCGGTAGCGGGAGCGGGGGCTTGGAGAAGCTCCCGGGGATAGTTGCGCAGTGCTTGTTGCGCCGCCTCGATGGCGTTCAAATGCCAGTCGAATTCCAGCAGTATGCGCAGAAGTCCCAGCGCCTGCCGGCGCAAAGCATAGGGATCCTGCGATCCCGTCGGGATTAGCCCGACGGCAAAGTACCCGGCCAGGGTGTCGAATCGATCAGCCACCGACAGCAGTGCACCCGCCCGGCTGGTGGGCAACTCGTCGCCCGCCCCGCGCGGTCGGTACTGTTCACCAATGGCGATGGCCACCGCCTCGCTCTCACCGCTGCGAAGCGCATACTCCTGCCCGATAATCCCCTCAAGCTCTGGAAACTCGCCAACCATCCGCGTCGCCAGGTCCGCCTTGGCCAATTCGGCGGCACGAGCGGCGGTCTCCAGTTCGGCCGCGGATAGGCCTGCGGACTCCCCCAACTTCTCTCCCAACTGGCGCACCAATTTGACCAGTCGCTCTCGTTTATCCGCGAGCGAGCCCAAACGCTCCTGGAAGACGATACCGGCCAGTTTCGCCCCATAGGCTGAGAGCGGTTGCTTACAGTCTTCGTTGAAATAGAAACGGGCATCATCCAGCCGGGCGCGCAAGACCCGCTCGTTGCCGGCCGCCACTCCCGCCAGGTTACGCGTCCCACCGTTGCGAACTCCTACGAAGACGGGCAGAAGCTTTCCGTTTTCGCCCCGAACCGGGAAGTAGCGCTGGTGGTGACGCATGGGCGTGATGATCACCGCTTCGGGCAGGCTCAGGTATTCGGCAGGGAAGCTGCCCACAAAAGCAGTGGGATACTCTACGAGGTTGACTACCTCGTCTACCAGTTCCGGCTCGAGATCGGCCCTGCCGCCTGCTTCCCGGGCTGCCCGCTCAACCTCGGCGATGAGCCGGCGGCGGCGCTCCTCGCTGTCCACGATCACCCCTGCCTCGGCCAGTACTCGGACGTACTCATCCGGACGGTTCAGGACGATCGGACCTGGCCCGAGCTGGCGATGGCCGCGCGTCTCCCGGCCGCTGCGGACACCAGCCAGTTCAAATGGGATCACTTCCTCCCCGAAAAGGGCGACCAACCAGCGGATGGGACGGGCGAACCGCAGCTCGCCATCACCCCAACGCATTGACTTGGGGAAGGTCAAAGATGTGATGGCATTCCGCAACAGCTCCGGCAACAGCTCCCGGGCCGGTCGCCCCGCCTCCCGGCGGACGGCAAAGAAGTACTCGCCCTGGGGTGTTGCGCGCAACTCCAGCTGCTCTACGTCAACCCCTTGCGAGCGGGCAAACCCCCGGGCAGCAGCGGTAAACTGGCCGTCCGGTGTCTGGCCCACGGAGCGGGAGGGGCCCCGCCGTTCAATAAACGTATCGGGCTGCTCCTCGGCTACATCCTTCACCAGGACCGCCAGCCGGCGCGGCGTCGCATACCCTTTAACCTCGCCGAAGTCAAGCCGCGACTGTTGCAGAAGTTCGGCCACACGGCGAGCCAGAGCCTCCCGGCTCGGGTCGATGAATCGGGCGGGCAGCTCCTCCACTCCGATCTCCAAAAGCAGGTCCCGCATCTCACTCCTGCCCCTTCCCTTGCGCCAGGTAATCCCGGTGCTTTAGGTACTGCTGCGCCGCAAGCCGTGCCAGTGCCCGCACCCGGCCAATGTATGCCGCCCGCTCGCTTACGCTGAGTGCCCCCCGGGCGTCAAGAAGGTTGAAGGCGTGGGAGCACTTCAGGACATAGTCGTAACCTGGAAGCACCGCTCCTTGCGCCAGCACCCGGCGTGCCTCTGCCTCGTACTCGTCAAAAAGCCGCACCAGGAGAGGAACGTCTGCCAGTTCGAAGTTGTACCGGCTCTGCTCCACCTCGTTGCGGTGAAAGACATCACCGTAAGTAAACCCTTTTACCCACTGCAGGTCGTACACATTCTCTACACCCTGCAGATACATGGCCAGCCTTTCCGTCCCGTACGTTATCTCGACCGGTACAGGCCGGCACTCCTCCCCGCCCACCTGCTGAAAGTACGTGAACTGGGTGATCTCCATACCATCGAGCCAGACTTCCCAGCCCAGACCCCAGGCTCCCAGGGTGGGTGACTCCCAGTCGTCCTCAACAAAACGAATATCGTGGTCTTCCGGATTGAAGCCAAGATAAGCAAGACTCTCGAGATAGATGTCCTGGATGTCGGGGGGCGAGGGCTTGATCAACACCTGAAATTGGAAATACCGTTGCAACCGGTTGGGGTTTTCCCCATACCGTCCGTCGGTCGGCCGCCGGGACGGTTGCACGTAGGCAACTCTGTACGGCTCGGGCCCCAGAGCGCGCAAGAAGGTCTCCGGGTGGAACGTCCCTGCGCCCACCTCGATGTCGTAAGGTTGCTGGATAACACAACCCTGTTTTGCCCAGAAACGCTCGAGGGCAAAGATCAGTTCCTGAAAGTCCAAGCTCCCCCTCCTACCCCTGCTTATCCTTGTTTCTCTATTTCCTTCCTGTTCTTTGCAAAAGAAAGACCTTCCGCTGCCAGAGCAGGAACGGAAGGTCTTGCCAGCGTCGGGTCGGGTTGGCGCTGATCTGCCAGCGACTAGGGGCGGGCGCCTGGCGGTCCGATCAGGCACTGACTGGCCTGTATCAATCAGGACGGGACGTTACACCGCCCGCCCTGGCCTGCTCTGTCCCGCTACCGCTGGCTACTTTATCAAACGCGGGAGAAACCGTCAACAACTGCCCTTTCCTTGCCAGCTCTAAAATGCTTGCTTTCCTTTTCCAGCGTCAGGCGGCAGTCGGTCGCCACCGCCCCCAGGGCGGCCACCAGCGTCAGACTGGGCGCAGCCACCGCCGACAACAGACCTACCAGAACCGGTACGTCGACAAGCAGTCTCTGGCCGCGGGCGATCCGCAACCGGGTGTCGCTTCCCTCCCGCCACAGCCGCCGGAGTTCCGTCTTAACACGACCCCACAAACCGGCTTGCGTCTCATCGTTACGGATCTCCTCTTCCAGACGAGCCAGCGCTTCCAGCAGGTCGCCCCCGCAAGCTTCCAGAGCCGCCCGGGCCTCGCGGTAGCCAACTGGCAACCGGCGGCGTATGGCCTCGACCTTCTCCAACTCCACATCAGTTAAAGCTTGCCAGCTACTCTTGCCGACCTCGCTTGGCGGATGCTCCATCGTAGACCCTCGCTCCTTCCCCCGGCAGCAGCGTATCCGGCAACCCCAGCACCGCCACCAGAAAGGGTAGTGACCGAAGTTTATGGTTTACGTAGAAGTCTACATACATGCGCAGAGCCCGGAACATGTTTGTCCTTGCGGCCGGTGCAAGCTGCAGCACCGGCGCCCGGGAAAGCGGGTTATTCAGGAGGTACTGCATAGCTTTTCTTTCGGGAACGAAGAGACGGACGCCCCCCGCAGGAAGGAGGCCGGCACAGGCCGAGCAGAGCAGGCCGCCGGCTTCCGGCTGGAGGACCCAGGCATCGAGTTGCTCCTCCGACCGCCCGCACTGCAGACACTGATCCAGGCGAGGGCGGAATCCCAGAACATCCATAAGCTTCAGCTCGAAGGCAAAGAGGAGATTCTGAAGTTCCACGCTCTCGGGGACGCTGTCCAGTTGCTCCAGAGCACCGAGAAAGAGAGTAAACTGGCCTTCGGCCGGCTGGCGGGCGGCGGTGGTGTGATCAAGCAGCTCTGCCATGAACGAGGCGACCGTCACCGTCGCCAAACTGCTCTGGATGGCCACATGGGTCGAATGAACTTCCACCTGCCGCAGCGAGTCAAGCTCCCTGCCCCGGAAGAACTGAAAGCGCCCGTGAACAAAGGGGATGGTCCCGGCGACCAGGCTTGACCGGCCCCGGCGCGCCCCGCGCGCTGTTGCTCGAATCTTCCCCTCCGAAGGCGAGAGCAGCGTGATCAAGCGGTCACCCTCTCCCAGATTCTGGGAACGGAGTACGACCGCCTCGGTTTCATAGATTCGTGAACTCAACGGCCTCTGTTTACCCTCCCGGCCTCAGCCCGACTTCTCCCCATCCTCGAACAGAGGTAAAGCTGTCTGCCCGTCTCCTGCTTCGCGAGCGGCTTGGGCCGCCTCCCACTGGGCCCGCCAGGGAGCAAGGAAAGGCAGTTCCTCATAAGCCCGCCGGGTCAGCATTCGTCCCCTGGGAGTCCGCTGCAAAAACCCCTGCTGCATAAGAAAGGGTTCGTACACATCCTCCACCGTCTCGGGAGCTTCGGAGGTAACCGCGGCCAGTGTATCCAGACCCACCGGACCGCCGCCAAAAATGTCGGCTATGGCCACCAGCAGCTTCCGATCGACACTGTCAAGTCCCCGTTCATCCACCTCAAGCAGGCGCAAGGCACGGGAGGCGAGCTCCCGGTCGATCACCTCTGCCCCCGCCACCTGTGCGAAGTCGCGAACTCGCTTGAGCAAACGATTGGCAATGCGCGGCGTGCCCCGTGAACGGCGGGCTATCTCCTCGATGCCGCTCTCCGTTATGTTCACCTTCAGTACCTGAGCCGAACGCTTGAGGATGGCTGCCAGCTCACTCGGCTTGTAGTACTCGAGACGACATATAACCCCGAAACGGTCCCGCAGAGGCGAGGTGAGCATCCCCATGCGGGTGGTAGCGCCGATCAGCGTGAACCTGGGAAGGTCGATCCGCAGCGAGCGGGCGCTCGGCCCCTTTCCCAGGGTGACGTCAACGGCAAAGTCCTCCATGGCGGAATAGAGGACCTCTTCGATGACGGGCCGCAACCGGTGAATCTCATCGATGAAGAGAACATCCCGGGGCTCGAGGTTGGTCAGCATGGCCACGAGATCCCCCGGGCGCTCGAGCGCCGGTCCGGAGGTAATCCGCAAGGTAACTCCTAGCTCGGCAGCGATGATGTGGGCGAGTGTAGTCTTGCCCAGGCCCGGCGGCCCGTAGAGCAGGACGTGGTCCAAAGCTTCGCCTCGCTCCCGGGCTGCCCGCACAAAAACAGTTATGTTCTCTTTTACCTTCTCCTGACCGATGTATTCGGCGAGGCACCGCGGCCGGAGCAGGTCCCTGCCCTCCCCCGGGACGCTCTCCGCGTACGGCCACGGCCCTTCCCCAGCCAGCTCGATCTCGTCATCCTCGCCGCGCCGCTCCGGACTGACCAGACGCTCTGCCGCTCTGCTCTCGGTCGGCCCGGTTCTAAGCCCGGACTGACCCCGGGCAGGTCTGCGTTCCCGCACCATATTGCCTGCCTCCCGCGATCGCTTTAGTGACGGGCAAGGCGCGCCGCCAGCCGGCGCAAAGCCTCCTTGACCCACACCTCAGCCGGAGCCGACAAAGCGACCAGCCCCTCCGCCAGAAGCTCCCGCAAGACGCCGTCGGCCTCGGCATTGCTATAGCCCAGGGCAAGCAAGGCTGCGTGCGCCTCTGCCATGCTGTCCGCACCCGGGCCTACCCCGTCCGCCTCACCCTCCCCGAACCGCCCCTCCCGTGCGCCACTCCCCCGACCGGCGGGGCTGGTAGGGATTGGCTCAGCCGCTCCCCGAGCACCGGCGACAGCCAGCAAGGCCTTCGGCAGCCTGCCGCGCAACTCCAACAACCACCTCTCGGCTGTCTTGCGCCCGACCCCGGGAATCTGGGTTAGTGCTCCCACGTCGTTTCTGAGCACTGCTTGAACAAAGCGGGTGGGAGAGTAGGTAGACAGCACGGCCAGAGCCAGGCGGGGCCCCACACCGCTTATCGAGAGAAGATGGTCAAAAAGCTCCCTTTCCACCAGGCTGGCAAAGCCAAAAAGGCGCAGATCATCTTCCCGGAGGTATACTCGACACCAAAGCGTAACCTCCTGGCCCACGGGTGGCAAGGCCTGGCGCGTTGAGGCCGGAACCTGCACCTCGTAGCCGACTCCTCCGGTCTCAACCAGAACCGTCTCTTCACCCACATGTGCCAACTGTCCGCGCAAACGCCCGATCATCCGTGGATACCGCCCGCAGACCGCTGCCAACGTGACAGCGTGGTCAAATGATGCAGATGGCAGATGGCTATAGCCAGGGCATCGGTGACATCATCCGGGGTAGGAGGACGGCTCAACCCGAGAAGCCGGCAAACCATGGCTGCCACCTGCTGTTTATCTGCCGCGCCTGTCCCTGTGACAGCCATCTTCACCGCAGGGGGGGTATATTCATCCAACGGCAGGCCAAACCTGGCTGCTACCAGCAGAATCGTGCCCCTGGCCTCACCGACAGCCATAGCAGTGCGCACGTTCCGATTGAAGAACAGCTTCTCCACCGCCATGCTTGCCGGTTTGTGAAAAGCGACGAGCCGAGTTAATTCGTCGTGGAGATGAAGGAGCCTTTGCTGCGCCGGCCAATCCGGAGGAGTTCGAATCACCCCCGCATCTACCAGGTGCAGTCGGCTGCCGACCTGCTCCACAAATCCGTAGCCGGCTAGCGCCGTCCCGGGGTCCACCCCTAAAACCAGCACTCCAAGCACTCCTCCGTGAACTTACGACCCATCTCCGACCGCCAGATCGCTCTCCTCAAACGAGGCGTTGGAATACACATTCTGAACGTCATCATGATCTTCCAGCGCTTCCAATAAGGCGACAACCCGCTCGGCATCCTTACCAGTCACTTCTACCCGATTCTTCGGCACCTGCTGCAAAGATGCCTCCTCGGTCTCTATGCCTCTCTTTTCCAGGGCTTCCTGCACTTTCTGGAGATCCTGGGGTTCAGTGATGATCTCAAAAACCCCTTCCTCTTCGTCGAGCTGGACGTCAGACGCGCCCGCGTCCAGTACGAAAAGGAGAAAATCGTCCTCACTGTCCGGAATCGCGGTCCTGGCAACACGGATGACGCCCTTCTTCTCGAAGAGCCAGGCCACACAACCAGCTTCGCCCAGGTTGCCTCCGTTGCGCGAGAAGATGTAACGCAATTCGCTGGCAGTCCGGTTACGGTTTCCCGTAAGGGCCTCCACCATCACGGCTACTCCCCCCGGACCGTATCCCTCGTATGTCACTTCTTCCCACTGTTCGTCCTGGTCCAGCTCACCTGTGCCACGCTTGATTGCTCGCTCAATGTTTTCGCTGGGCATATTCGCCTTTTTAGCATTTTCGATGGCGATACGAAGCCGGAAGTTGGCCTCGGGATTTCCGCCTCCTTGTCGGGCGGCAACAATGATCTCCCGGGCCAGACGGGTAAAGATCCTGCCGCGGGCGGCATCAACCTTCTCCTTCTTCCGCTTGATATTTGCCCACTTTGAGTGACCGGACAAGTTGACTCCCCCTTTCTCAAGTATCCGTGCGGGGTCGGCATCGGGTTCGTCTCTGTTCACAGGGTGCAGAACCAACCTAAGATTGTAGCATGCATGGGCCTCGGACGGCGAGGATCCGGGGAAGGCAGCTTTGACGTCAACCGGCTTGCTGTGCCGCCCTTAGTCCCCACGCCAGGACGGCCAGACCGGCGGCGACCACCAGCAGTGAGGCCAGCGCCGGAAACCCGCCGGCCAGAAGCAGGCTGTCGTAGGCCCCGTGGGTAACCGTGGCGAGCACCAATCCTGCCGTCAAGTTGCCCCGCGCCCAGCCGTAAGCCACCCACGCCGAGAACGATGCGTGGGCGAGGCTGGTAACAGCTGCCCGAAGGGGGAGAGCAACCATTCCCAATACCCGTGTGTAATAAACATTCTCCAATGTGGCAAAACCCAGGGAGGCAACAACCAGGTAAATGTAGTAATCGGCCGGTTCATCGGCCTCGCGCGTACGGAGCGCCAAGCCATACGCGGCAAGGGCTTTTGCTAGCTCCTCGACCGGAGCAACGACCAGGAAGGCAGCCAGCATCGCCGCGCCCACCTCATTGCCGATCCAGCGACGGAGTGCCAGTTCGATGAGGCTTGCCGGTAGCACGAACAAGCCTCCCGCGGCAAACGTAAGCAGAAGTCGCGCCGCCGGCTCGGGATGCCGGTCCTGTCTGGCAAAGTAGAGTACCCAGGCCAACCCGAAAAGCAGGGAAAGGAGAAACGCCTGCACCCAAACACCCCCGGAGGCGATGCGCTCGAGCTTGTGGGTGTATCATGTGCGGAAACGCCGTTTCCCATCGCCTTGCCCTTGCCCCACCCCACCCCACCGCCGCAGGCGTGCTCTCAGAGGGGTGGCCCGTGAAACCCCTCCGCCTTGCAGGGGCTGAAGCGCCGTTTCACGAAAACCAAAAAAGGTTCATGAGGGGGAAAGACGATGTGGCGGTTCCTGGACACCCGGGCCATCACGACTGCTATAGACTTCTTGAAGAACCACACATACTCCAATGTTGATCCCGTGCTTTGGGACGGAAACCTCTGGTTCTATGGTGAACTGGAGAGGCTACTTAGCACGTACGGCAACCAGTGCGGCCCAATCTTTGCCGCCGAACATGACGGGAGCATAGGCGGTATCGCCTTCGTAAACGGTGCAACAGTGCTCGTCGACGTTTTGCCAGAGGTCAAGGTTGCCTCATTGCTTGCACGACTCCGGAAAGAACGGACCGGACCACTCTCCATCGTCACCTGCGGGCGGAGCGCTGCCGACGAGATCATGCAACTGCCGGGAGCGATACTAAAGCGGGAGAATGTGAAACTCTACACCTGCTCAGCACCGGAGGGTGTTCACCCCGAAGGTGAGGAGCTCGTACTGGGACGTGAATACCAGTTCTGGCGAGACTGGTCCTCCTTCCCCGATTTGCTTCGAGCCGGATACCGCGTCTTTGGTATCGTGGCCGATGGCAACCGCGTGCTCTCCCATGCCGGGCTCTGGCCGCTCTCCGTGCGCCGGACGGAAGTGGTGATGGTGGGGACAGATCCAGATCACTTCGGAAAAGGCTACGCCACCAGCGTCTCGGCCTTGGCATTGCAGGTTGCACTGCAGTCGGCCGCCATTGTTACCTGGAGCACCGACGTTTCCAATAAGGCCAGCCTTCGTGTCGCAACCAAACTGGGGTTCAGGGAGCTGGTAACTCTCTACCACATCATGCTACCGGACTAGTGCCGGCTCGCCAGCCGGCGGCGCATTCTGCGCCGCCGCACCGCCAGGCCAGGCCCTGGGATGTGCAAGGGGAGCGACTGGCGCAGAATGCGCCGTCGCCCTTGCCCCGAGATGGTGCACGGTGCGCCATACCCGCGACCGCCGGACGCGGGCTTTTCAGCGCGCGAGAAAGGCGGACGCAGCCTGCGTCCGCCCTTCCCACAACCCATAATCTTGC
>JADBKP010000008.1 GCA_014896315.1 Limnochordales bacterium | reverse complement strand
AGGGATGCAGATCTGCTGGCCGATTACAAGGCGGTTGGGGTCAAGTCCGGGGTTGGCGCGCAGGATGGCATCGACGGTGGTGTTAAAGCGCTGAGCCAGGCGGAAGAGGGTGTCGCCGGCCCGGATAACGTAGATAGTTCCGCCCGGACAGGAGGGCGCCTGTTGAGCTGTGAACGGCGCAGCTTCTTGGGCCTGCGCCCCGGGCTCTGAAGTAGGAGTGTCGTCTGCCCCAACAATCTCATCGCCGTACAAATAGCCCTCCTCGAATCCCACTGCACGATTCCTCCCTTCTCAACTCGCGCAAGCCCGGGCAAGCGGGCTGGGGGACGCAAGCAGGTAGGTTTGGTGTCCTGCTACATGTATGAGGAAAGGACGTGGTTGCTCATAGGTCTGACAGCCCGTATCGGCAAGAATGGGACGCGAGGATCATCTGAGAGTCGTGTGAGATTCGTCGCCAAGCCGAACCAAGGAAAACACCGGGTAAGGTCGAAGCGGTATCGCAGACAGCACCGCGAGAGGAGCGCGGGGGTAACAGCTCACGGTGGGGAGGTTTAGCATGGACTGCGTCATGCGACTCGTTCGACCTGGTTTCAGAGCCGGCGTTCTCCTGCTCTTCCTTACGGCTGCAATTCACCCGGCCGCAGGCGGAGCTGCTGGCGGGACGGCTAGCGAGACGGCTATGGCGGGTACCGACGTGCTGCTTGCCGACGACTTCGATGTCGACCGCCTGGGGGCGGTCTGGACCGTGGTAGACGATGCTCCCTACGCAGAAGGCCCGTCCCGCTGGGTCGTACAGGGGGGCCTGCTGCTGCAGCTTTCGAACATCTACCGAAGCGAGAGGGAGTACGACTTCTGGCAGGGTACTCATATTGTTGCCGGCGATCCAGGCTGGACAGATTACAGCTTCTCCTTTGACATTGGTGCCAACGACGATAACGGTATCGGTGGGATTATCCGGTACAAGGACAAAGACAACTATTATCGCTTCATAATGCTAACCGATCCCACCAATCGCGGTCCTTTCCGCCGGCTGGAGAAATTCGTCAATGGTGAACGGGTAGTGCTGGCCGAAGATGACCAGCCGTTCACACCAAGTAAGGTCTACCATGTGGAGATGGTGGCGGTCGGAGATCGCCTGGAAGTCTGGCTGGATGGGGAGCTGCTGTTCGCGGTCAGAGATGACACCTTTCCCGCCGGCAAAGTAGGCTTGCTCGCCTATGCGACCAACGCGCTGGCTGTAGACAACGTGCGCGTCCTGCGTCGGCAAGCCGACCCCGTTCAGCAGGGGCAGGGGGAACCGGGGAGAAGCGACGCAGCGGTTTCGGCAGGGAAGGTGATCTCTGTCTCTCTTTCCAACGTGGGTGCAACTTCTGCGCTAGTCCGGTGGTATACGGATCAGGGGACGCCGGACGTAGAGGTTTTGCTGACTTCTGCGGACAATCCAGGAGAAAGGCAGGTCTTACCCGTTACGCGGGAGAGTATTGCTGCCCGGCAATTGATGATAACGGGACTTCTGCCCGAGACCAATTACACGGTGACGGTCACATCCGGCGGTTCAAGCCTGTCGCGCAGCTTCCGGACCAGAAGCCTCAGCATTGCACGCGGTCCTTATATATCCCTGGTCACGCCCAGCTCCATCACCATAGCCTGGGAGTCGGCCGACACGGGGGAAGGCAGGGTCGAGTGGTGGCCCGCCGATGACCCTGCCTACCGGCACACTCTCACCGTAAACGCTCAGGCCATGAGTGCCAGCCAGCATTACCGGGCCGTGCTCACGGGTCTCAAACCGTTTACTGCCTACAGTTACTACGTGGCCATTCGCAGTGGTTCAAAAGAGGCCAGAAGCCAGATCTACACTTTCCGCACCGCTCCTGACAATCCCGAGCAGAACTTCGTTTTCAACGTCTACGGCGACACGCAGGACCGGGTACAGCATCAGCGGGTCATCGAGGAGATGCTGAAGCAACCCGAGGTCGCTTTCTTGCTTCACCAAGGTGATCTGGTGAACGCCCCCCCAGCCGTCCGAGTGGGCCAACTTCTTCGGGCCAGCTCAGCCGATGCTGGGCAAGACCCCCTTTTATCCGGTCTACGGCAACCATGCCGCGCAGCACCTCAGCTTCCGGGAGTACTTCGAGCTGCCCAACAACGAGTACTGGTACTCTTTCGATTATGGTTCGGTGCACGTGATCGGCCTTGACTCCACCAGTGACTACTCTCCCGGCAGTGAACAGTACCGCTGGCTGGTGGCGGACCTGGAAGCAGCCAGAGACATGCGCTGGAAGGTGGTCTACTTCCACCACCCGCCGTACTCACCCACGCCCGAGGACAACACCTACAGTGTGCGGCAGCATCTCAGCCCGCTCTTTGAGAAGTACGGTGTCGACATCGTGTTCAGCGGCCACTCGCACCTGTATGACCATTACTTTGTGAACGGTGTTCATTACGTGGTGACCGGCGGTGGCGGTGGCTGGACGCTAACGCATGAGACCAGCAAGTACAATGCCCCGTTCCACTATACGCGGGTGACAGTTTCGCCCAACGAGCTGGTAGTAGAGGCAATCAAAGTGGGAGGTGAGCTGGCCGACCGTTTTGCCATTCGCAAGTGACGCGGCCGGTCACGTCTGTGCTGGCAACCTTTTCCGTACCTCATAGCGGTCGGCCACGAGGGGCCAGACCTGCGGGAGCTCAGCCGGAAGTGTCCAGGTGCTGATGCCGCCGAGCTGGTAGCGCCGGGCCAGGTCCAGCTTTGCATCGATGCTGCGGGCGTCCTCCAGCCAGACCTCGTGCGCCTGCCCGGCGGCATCGGTGTACCGGTAGAGAGGTGACTGGGCGACGAGATCGTACTGGATCGCCACGCCCCTGTCGATCGCCCTTTGCACGGCCTCTTGCACCGAGAGGGTCTCGGCACGCGTCCCCTCCTGCCAGGGTATCTGCCAGTCACGGGCATACAGCGGTATGCCCATGAGGATCTTCTGCCGAGGTATCTCCGTCACCGCGTAATCGAGCACTCGCTGAACCTGGTTTAGCGGGGCAATCGCCATGGGCGGGCCGCCCACCCAGCCCCACTCATATGTCATCAGTACCACGTAATCGGCTATCTCCCCGTGCACCGGGTAATCATGGGCCTCGTAGAGCAGGCCGCGCTGCGTGCGGCTGATCTTGGGTGCGAGGGCGCTCGACAGAAGAAGACCGCGAGGATGGAGTTCGTCTGCCAACCGCCGCATGAAGCTGTTGAAAGCTTCCCGGTCTTCGGGGAAGACATACTCGAAGTCGATGTTGAGGCCGGCGAACCCGCGGTCGGTCAGTGTGGTCAGCACTTCTGCCACCACCCTGTCCTGTACGGCCGTGTCGGTGAGGATCGTGCGTGCCAGGTCGGGACTGAAGCGGAATTCGGTAGGGTGGAAGTTGCTGAGTGTCATGATGGATGCCACGCCGAGGGATTGAGCGCTCTCCCGCGCCGGCCTGTCGAAAGGTCTTGCCAGTGAACCGTCAGGATTAACTCCGTAGGTAAAGACTGACACGTAGGTGAGGGCGGCAGCGGCCTCCGCCACGGTGGTCCGATCCTGTTCGCCCTGGACCACCAGATAGGAGTTGACCGCGGCGGAGTAGGGGGTGGGGCCTGGGGCGGGGATCAGAAGTACCTGTCCGGGAAAGATGCGGTCGGGGTTGGTGATCTGCGGGTTCAGCTGCAGGATCGCGGCGATGGTCACGCCAAACCGCTGGCTGATCCGCCAAAGAGTGTCACCGGCGCGGACGGTGTAGCGAAGCGGAGGCTGTTCAACACGGACGATGAACGCCTGCCCGGGTGTGAGACGTTCGGTGTAGGGTGGGCGGTTGAGCTGGATCAACTCGTCGATGCTCACACCGTAGCGACGGGAGATTCTCCAAAGCGTGTCACCCGGTTGTACGACGTGGATCTGAATCATGGCACGCTCCCCCGTCCTTGTGGCCGACTCTTGCCCCAGGAATATGCGTTCCGGCCCCGGGAGGTTACAGGGATCCGCGGCTTGTAATCAAACGGCCGGAGCTGGGCAGGTTATACGGGAGCGAACCCGGATGCGAGATGTGACAGGAGGGACGGGTTTGGGCGATCGGAACAATGAAATCACGGGGCAAGCCCCGCCGCGCCAGCCCCTGGTAGCCTACTTTTGCATGGAGTACGGCCTCGATCCCCGGCTCCCCATCTACGCCGGAGGCCTGGGCATTCTGGCGGGCGATATCCTCAAACAGGCCCGCGACCTCGGCTATCCTATGGTTGGAGTTGGCATCCTCTGGCGGCAGGGCTACACCTGGCAGAGGTTGCGGGAGAACGGTCAGCCCTACGACTCCTACCCCAACTACGATGAGATGTACCAGTTTCTAGAGGATACGGGGGTCAGGGTACGGGTGGAGATTCGGGGGCGGCCGGTCCGCTGCCGCGTCTGGAAGACGGAGGCCTTCGGCAATGCCCCCCTTTATCTCCTTGACTCTAACCTTTGGGAGAACCAGGACCGCTGGGTTACGGGCCAGCTTTACGGATGGTTTGAAGAGGAAAGGCTGGCTCAGGAGATCGTCCTGGGAGTTGGTGGCGTGCGGGCCCTCCAGGCATTGGGAATCCGCCCCGACATCTATCACTTCAACGAAGGGCATGCGGTCCTGGCGGGGCTGGAGCTGATCCGTCAGGATATGCGCCATTCCCAGACGGCCTTCAGCCGGGCCTGGCAGCGCGTCCGACCTTGCGTTGTCTTCACGACTCACACCCCCGTTCCTGAAGGCAACGAGGTCCACCGGTACGCCGCCCTTTCCTACACAGGCGCTGATCTTGGCCTCACGCACTGGCAGCTTGAGCGTATAGGCGATGCCCCCTTCAACATGACCATTGCCGGCTTGCGGCTGAGCACCCGGGCGAACGCGGTCTCGCAACTCCACGCCGAGACCGCCCGGAGAATGTGGCAGGGCGTGCAAGGGGCAGCGCCCATCATCGGCATCACCAACGGCGTTCACCTTCCGACATGGCAGGACCGGCGGATTGCCGCCCTGCCACAGCCGGTCGACCCGCAGGCTCTCTGGCAGATACACCAGACGCTCAAGCAAGAACTGATCGACTTTGTACAGGCGCGTACGGGAGTCAGGCTGCACGCCGATCGCTTGCTCGTTGGGTTCGCCCGGCGTGCCGCTCCCTACAAACGCAGCGACCTCATCTTCAAACGGCCAGAGATCATTGAGCCACTCCTGATCAGCGGACGGCTGCAGCTCCTCTTCTCGGGTAAGGCTCATCCCCTGGACGACACCGGGAAGGCGATTGTGGCCCGGCTGGCGGAGATGGCGCGCCGCTACCCGCAGTCGGTGGTTTTCTTGGAAAACTACGACATGGAGATCTCCGCTCGTATGACCCGTGGTTGCGACGTCTGGCTCAACAATCCGCGACGGCCCATGGAAGCTTCGGGTACCTCCGGGATGAAGGCGGCCGCCAATGGGGTGCTTAATCTGAGCACCCTCGACGGATGGTGGCCGGAAGCCTGCCGCCATGGCGAGAACGGCTGGCAGTTCGGCGACGGATACGAGGGCGAAGGCCAGGATGAACGGGATCTCGAGGCGCTCTACCGCGTCCTGCTGCAAGAAGTCCTGCCCACCTATTACGACCACCAGGAAAAGTGGCAGGCGATGATGGTAGCCAGCCTGGAACTGAGCAAACGCTTCTCGGCCCTGCGGATGCTGGAAGAATATTACAACCGGCTCTATCTGCCCGCGCTTCTCGATCAGCAGAACGCCAGGGCAGGAGTGGCCCCGGAGTGGGGCAGCGAGTTCGATCCGGTTCAGGTGCCATAGGGGAGAGCGAAGAGGGCCCGTCGCTCGACCCGCTCCACAGTGAGGCAGAGATGGGTTAACCCCGCCTCACTGTGGGATTTGGTCGACCTGGTCTGCGCCAACCAGCTAGTCGATGATGGGAGTCGTCTTCGTTGTATGCAGCGGTCGCATGGAACGGATGATGGCGCCACACTTGGGACACCGGTAGATCAGCGCCCGGTGGGGCACCTGGGCATTGGGGCGAGTGCGGTATTTGTCCATGTAGGAGTCGCAACGCATGCACTTCAGTGTGTAGCTGGTACCCCGGAATTCCAGAGCAAACTCCTTTTCCAGCTGTTCAAACGTGGCCAAGCCGGTCACCCCCACTTGCTTTGCGATTGCCTGCGACCGCCGTCAGACGGTTCAACCTTCACATTCGTCTCTTACCGCCTGCTTCCTTCCCGGGCGGCACTGCTCGTGCTGCTCGCCTTCCGGGCAAGCCAGTACTGCTTCTCTAGACGGTACCCCGTCAGGGCCAGGAAGGCGTATCCGATAAGGAACGCCAGGACGACGATAAGTTCAAAAGTAGGAATACCTGTCAGCATTAACCTGCTCCTCCCTCACTCTCACACTCTCATTCTGCTTGCGGCAGTGCCGATGGCGATGGCCGCGAGGCGCCAAATCCCGGGCCGGGATGTAAGAAAATGGTCTGCGCTCGGGTTGGTGAGCGCAAGCAGCCGGGTGGCAAGGCAAGCCACAGTTCGCGTGGGCATCTCACTCTCCCATTGTCCCCGCACTTCCCTGTAGCATTCGCCTTGCCTATCCTTCCTTCCTTCCTTCCTTCCTTCCTTCCTGCTTGCCTGCCCTGCCTTTCCTTCCCCTGCCCGCCTGTCTGCGTGCTGGTCGGCAGGCGGGAAGACCAGGCCGGATCAGCCGCTTTTGAGGGAGTGGGCGACCTGGGCGATGGCATGAAGAATGCGCCTTGGGGTGTCCGGGGCTACGGTGCAGCCCGGCCCGACCAGGAACTTGCGACCGCCCGCTTCGTGCCAGGCGCGCTCGATACTGGCTGCGACTTCGGCCGGGGTCTGGTCGAAGACCTTGACCTCGTCGATGCCGCCGATGAGGGCGGCGGAGGTGCGCTGCCGGACCTCGGCCAGGGAGGGTGGGGTGCGCAGGTGCGACCAGTTGAAAGCCTCGACCGGGTAGTCCAGGACCCGGTCGAAGGCGAGGTCCAGGCCGTGGATGTGGCCGATGCGGACCAGGCCGGCGGCGGCTTGCAGGACGCGCCGATCGTAGGGGGCGATAAAGGTGGCAAACTCCTCGTCTGTCGTACCCCCGGCGGCTGGCGGGCGGTTTGCACCATTGACTGAGAAGAAGATGCCGGTGACGCCCAGTTCACGGCAGGCCTCAACATAGGAGACGAGTGTTTGCGTGACCGCCTCCAGCATCTGGCAGGCAGCCTGGGGATGGGCGGTGATGATTTTCCAGGCGCTGGCGCCGGCGGCCCGGATGATGGTCTGAACGGGGCTGAAGATCGTCTCGATGATGGGCACGTTAGGGCCGAGCTCCGCCCGGAGGGTCCGCAAGCATTCGAGCTGGGCGGCGAAAGGAGGTGCGGTGAGCGGTTGCGGTTCAAAACGGAGCAGATCCGCTTCGCTGGCGATCGCTTCGATGCCGGGCAGCGGGTAACGGTAGTCGTTCATAACTTTCAGGTAGTCCCAGTCGTACTCCTGAAAGTAACGCAGGTGCAGGCGGGCGGTCTCGGTGCCCGGAAGATGCTCGCTGGCAAAGTGAAGCCAGACGCAGGCCGGGACATGGTCTACCTCTTCGCCAGCGATGGCGGCCAGGAAACGCTCGAGCTTGGTCATACGGGATGGGGTGGGAATGCGGTCATTGATTCTCATGCTATCGCCTCCTCGCCCAGATAAGCCCGGCGGATGCTGGCGTCGGCGGCCAGCTCGCGGGCTGAACCCGAGATGACGATCCGGCCGCTTTGCAGCACGTAGGCACGGTCGGCTATCTCCAGGGCCTTGTTAGCGTTCTGTTCGACCATGAGGATGGTAATGCCTTGTGCCTTAAGAGAGTTGATCACTTCGTAAACCCGTTCCACGTAGAGAGGAGAGAGGCCCATGGACGGCTCGTCGATGCAGAGAAGCCGGGGGCGGCGCAGCAGGGCCCGGGCCATGGCTACCAGCTGTTGCTCGCCGCCGGAGAGAGTGCCTGCCAGCTGGTGCAGGCGTGAGGAGAGAGTGGGAAAGAGCTCAAGCACTGACTCAAGCTCTTTCCGGAGCGCGGCTTGAGGTTGGCGGCGGCGGGGGAAAGCGCCCATGAGGATGTTCTCTTCCACCGTCATCTCGGGGAAGAGCCGCCTGCCTTCGGGGACAGAGCCGACCCCCAGCTCAATGATGCGGGCGGGGGAGAGCCCGTCGATACGGCGGCCATCCAGGTAGATCGCCCCGCGGAGCGGACGGACGAGGCCGAGAACGGCCTTGATGGTTGTTGATTTGCCTGACGCGTTGCCCCCCAGCAAGACGACGGTCTCGCCCCGGCCGACGTGCAGGCTGACGCCAAAGAGCACCTGCAGCGGTCCGTAGCAGGCGTCGATCGCTTCGATCTGCAGAAAGGCGCGGGTTTCCTGGTTGGCCTGGGCACAGGCTTGGCCACCGGTTTGGCCATCGGCTTGGCCGTTGGATTGGCCAGCGGCCTGGTCACCGGATCGGCTACCGAATTGGCAATCGGTCTGGAGCTGGGCGCAGCTCCGGACTTGGCCTTGGGCGTGACCTGGGTCTGGGTCTTGTCCCGGGGTTTGGTGTTGGCCGTGATGTTGCTGGTGGTCCTGGTCTTGGCCCTGGCTGTGGCCCTGGCCGCTACCCTCGCCAATGCCGGGATTTCGAGGGCCGCCCAGGTAGGCGGCGACAACCTGCGGCAGAGCCAGAACCTCGTCGGGCTTTCCGGCGGCAATCAGCTTTCCCCGATCCAGTACCAGCACCCGGTCGGCGAGACGACGGACGAACTGCATTTTGTGCTCCACCAGCAGGATGCTGAGGGAGGGGCGCTCTGCTCGCAGCCGCAGGATCAGTTCGGCCAGCTCCGCCGTTTCGGTCGGGTTCATCCCTGCTGCTGGTTCGTCGAGGAGCAGCAGCAGTGGGTCGGAAACCAGCGCCCGGGCGATCTCAAGGCGGCGGCGGTTGGCGTAGGAGAGGTTCTGAGCAAGCTCGTGCCGGCGCGGCCAGAGCCGGTCGCCGAAAAGACGGAGCACTTCCTCGGCTTTACGATCGATCTCCTGCTGGCGGCGGCGGTAGCCGGGAAGGCCAAGTAGTGCAGAGAAGAGTTCCGCCGGGGCGGCGACGGGCCGGCGGAAACGACCTCTGCCGTACAGAAGTGGCTGCAGACCGACCCGCACACTATCCCAGACGGTAAGGCCGGGAAAGACCCGGGAGGTCTGGAAGGTACGGGCTACTCCTCGCCGAGCGATCTCCTCCGGCGGCAGACGAGTGATGTCTGAACCGTTCAACCTGATGGTACCCGAGTCGGGGTGCAGCATCCCGTTTATCAACTGCAGCAGGGTGGACTTGCCCGCACCGTTTGGGCCGACAAGAGCAACCAGTTCACCGGGAGCGATTTGCAGCGAAACAGAGTCGACTGCCGTCAGGCCGCCAAAGCGACGCGAGACCGCTTCTACCTGCAAAAGAGTGTTTGAAGACGCGGAGGGTGGCGACTTTTCACAGGCTAATGAAGCTGATGAGGTCGACGATGTTGTTGATGTTGGCGATGTTGACGATGCCAGTACCGGATCCAAGGTAACCCCCCCAGTATCATGCGGCCTCAGCGGATCAGTCGATTCCCGCCAGACCTTGCGGTCGGAAGCGGACAAGCAGAAGGAGCAAGAGCCCGTAGCCGATCATCCGCCAGTCGGCGAGGCTCCGGAAGAGTTCAGGCACGATGGCAAGCAGCGCGCCGGCAAAGAGAGCCCCGGCCAGGTTACCCAGGCCGCCAAGCACCGTCATGGCAAGGATGGTGAGAGAGGTGTCAGTAGCGAACGAATCGGGGCTGACGAAGGTCAGCAGATAGGCGTAGAGCGCCCCTGCTATGCCGGCGAGAAAGCCGCCGCAGGCAAAGGCCAGCATGAGGTAGCGGCGGACGGGGAGACCGCTTGCTTGAGCCGCCAGGCGGTCCTCCCGGATGGCCCGCCAGGCGCGACCGAGCGGGGAGGCGAGCAGCCGTCCCTCACCGAGCAGGGCCAGGGCGGTAAGGGCCAGTGCCAGCCAGTACTGGGCCCGCACATCCCACAGGGGTGCTCTCCCTGCGAGCAAGAGCTGGGGAGCGGGAATGCCGGGAATGCCCATCGGTCCCCGGGTGACGGGAATCCAGGTAAGAAGAATCAGGTAGACGATCTGGCCGGCGGCCAGGGTGGCGACGGCGACGGCGTGCCCGGAGAGCCGGTGGGCGGGCAGTGAGAAGAGGATGCCCAGGGCGGCCGCAAGCAGGCCGGCGGCGATGATTACCAGTTCGGCCGGCAGGTTAAAAGTTCGGGCCAGGATGGCGGTGGCATAGGCTCCAACCCCGAAAAGGGCAGCGTGGCCCAGTGAGATCTGGCCCGCCGTCCCGGAGATGAGGGTCAAACCGGTCGCCAGCAAGGCAAAGATCAGACCGATCAGCGCCACCTGAGTCAGATAAGGGTCGGGCAGCAGCACCGGCAGTAGGGCCGCCACCACTCCGAGGGCAAGCCATTGACGGTTGCTCGGCTTCCAACTGCTTTTCCCGTAAAACCGGCGGGGGCGCCACCCGGACAAACGTGTGCGCAAAGCCCGGACGTACCCCCGACTGCGCCAAAGTGCCCCTGCCGCCGGTCCGGGCGCGGGCGTCGCCCCGACCGCCACCGGCGCCGGTCGGGCCAGCGGCGAGGTGCTCGGGACGGCCCCGGCCGCCGCCTGGCTGCCGCCGAGCGCTTCCAGGCCCCGCCGGCCCAGAAGCCCCTGGGGACGCCAGAGGAGCACGGCCAGCAGCAAGGCGTAGGCGACGAGATCTCTGTATTCCCCGCCGACGTAGCCGCTGGCCAGACTCTCAAAGATGCCAAGGAGAAGTCCTCCCGCGATCGACCCCGGAATGCTGCCGATTCCGCCAAGCAGCGCCGAAGCAAAGCCTTTCAGGCCGTAGGGCAGGCCCATGGCCGGGAAGATGCTCTGAAAGTACATCCCAACCAGCACTCCGCCCACTCCGCCCACCGCCCCGGCCAGGCCGAAGGTGTAGCGGCGGATGGCGGCGATCTCTACGCCCATCTGGGCGGCGGCATCGGGATCCTGGGCCGTGGCCCGCAAGGCCCGCCCGATCCAGGTCCGCTGCAGAAACAACACGAGAAGCGCCATGGTGGCCAGAGCCGTGGCCAGTATCAGGAGATCGACGGCGGAGATGAAAGCTCCTCCGACGCCGTAGACGGTTGCAGCCAGCGGACTGGGGAAGGCCCTTGTCTCAGGCCCCCAGATTAGCTCGGCCGCTTGGTCAAGGATCACGCTGACGGCCAGGGTGGACAGAAGCGGAGCGATGGCAGGGGCTCCCTGCAGGGGGCGCAGCGCCAGGCGGTCGATGAGCAACCCGAGCAACGTGGTGAGAAGGATGGCCAGCCCCGCTGCCAGAGGCAACGGCAGCTGCCAGATGGCGGCTGCCGTCCAGGCCAGGTACGCCCCGACCATGAAGAGTGAACCCTGGGCGAAGTTGATCAAGTTGGCGACCCCGAACACCAGGCTAAACCCGAGCGCCAGCAGGGCGTAGACACTGCCGATCGCCAGGCCGTTCAATATCTGGCTGCCCAACTCCGTCATGCTATTTCCACCCCGACTAACCCCGACTCGCAGCAGCCCTCGGCCCTCAGTTGGCCTTCCCGGCCAGCTCGAACTTGCCGTTCTTGATGATCAGCCAGGTCATCGACTTCTCCACGTCACCTTCGGCATCGAACTTGATGATCCCGCTGACGCCCCGGTAGGGGGGAAGGGCGTAGAGGGTGTCCCGGATTGCTTTCCGATCCAGAGGCTTGCCGGCTGCCAGGACCGACTTGATGGCCTCCGTGATCACAGCAATGCTGTCGTAGGCGATGGCAGCAAACTGATCCGGTTCCTCCTGCCAGCGCTGCCGGTACTCCCGCAGGAAGTTCTGAACTACCGGCGACGGATCGCCCGGGAAGTAGTTGGTAGGGACGTACCAGCCCTCCACTGCCTGGCCCGCCAGCTCGATCAGCTGCGGATTGTTGAGGGATGAGTTGGTTACCACCGGGAGGTTGAGCCCGGCCTGCCGCAACTGCTGGGCGAGAACGGCGGCATCAGCATAAAAGAGCGCTACATAAAGGAGATCCGGTGATTGGGAGCGCAGCTTGGTGAGGAGCGGGCGGAAGTCGCGGGTCCCCTGCACTACAGCTTCGGAAAAGACGACCTTTGCTCCCAGAGCCTCTACTGCTTTAATGAACGCCTGGCTTGCCGTAAGTCCCCAGTCATCCTGGCGGTAGAGGACCGCGATCCGGCGCGCTTTCTTCTCTTCGACGACGAAGCGGGCAACCAGGGGGCCTTCAATCTGCTGGGTGTTAACGTTCCGGAACATGTAGGTACCCTGCCGGGTAAAGTCGGGGTGGGAGCTGGACGGACTCAGCTGAACTACGCCCGCCCGTTCAAGAATGGGGGCGGCCGCCAGCGATGCGGTGCTGCTGAAACTTCCGATTGTGGCAAGAATCTGCCGGTTGGAAGCAAATCGTTGGGCGATGTTGGCCGCCTCGCGGGCATTGGCCCGATCGTCCTCGGCCACGATCTTCAGGGGCCGGCCATGTATACCGCCGGCGGCGTTCACTTTGTCGGCGAAAAGGGTGATCGCTTGCAGGAAATGCCGGCCGTACTCGGCATTGTCGCCGGAGAGCGGACCGAAGAAGCCGATGGTGATCGGGTCGGCGGCGGCGTCAACCCGGCTGTCTGGGAGAAACGGTGGGACGACCGTCGCGAGACTCAGCCCGAGGCATGCTGCCACTCCGAGCAGCAGCCCGTGTAGCAGCGGAGCCAGAACCCCAGTCCGAGGGCGAATCCGGAGTCTACGAAGTGAGTCCGCAGGGTGCTCTGCCATCACTCTATCGCCTCCGCGGAATCCATGTTTTCCGAGTGGTTTACTAGACTTTTATCTCCTTTTGATGTGGCTGTCAAGAGGGAGAGATACTGGCGGCAGAGGTTACAACTCCAGTTCAAGGTAAATAGTGGCGGGCGAGCCGGGAGGAGAGAGCGGGTCAGAGGTCGGGGGAGTTACCAGGCGAGGACGAAAACCCAGCTTGCGGTAGAGCCTGATCGCCGCCTGATTGTCGGAACGGGTGGCCGCCCAGATCCGGCGCAAGCCGCGTTCTTTGGCGAGGCGGCAGCCGCTGGCAAGGAGCTTGTAACCCAGGCCCGCACCACGGTACGCCTTGTCGAGGAAGAGTACCAGCGTGCCGGTATTCCGGGCGGGCGTGCCGGCAACCCAGTCCACCGCTGAACTGCCGCTCTCACTCCCCGCAATCCGGTCGATTCCGAGATGACCGATCAGCCTCTCACCATCGAAGAGTCCGAGGAGGATCGATCCGTGCTCGAGGCTGCGGCTGATGAAAAGGAGCGCTTCTTCCACGCAGGCAGCCAGCGAGTCGATACCGAGTAGGCCTTCGGCCGCCACGCGGTTGGTGAGGTCGAGGAGCTGTTGGGCGTCGGCTGCGGTGGCGGACAGTTCGCGCAACACGAGACTTCGCCCTGCGAATTCAAAGGTAAAGCCAGCCACAGGCATTGATGCCACCCGGGTGAACTGTGCATTGCCTGGTGTTAGGATTGACTCGCCACTGTATCAAGTGTAAGGCACTCAATCGTTGCTGCACCACCCTCGCCCGATATGAGTGAGGGCGCGTCATGAGAGGCCACGAACTGGTTTCCTCCTCCTTACCAGTCCGCCCTGGCCACCCGTGCCACCTCTTCGTCGGCGAGCGCCGGATACTTCTGAGTGGTAGTGAGGCTGGCGTGCCAAAGGCTCTGCCGCACTGTCCCGATGTTCGCTCCCTTCTGAGCGCTGCATTTCCCGGTGCGCCGCGATTTGCGGCGATTACAATGTCTGCCAAATAAACCATAAAATACAACAGCCCGTTTTTTTCGGCATTTAAGGAGGAGTAAAGACAGTAATGACGAATTATACAACAAAACTCGGTCGCGAAAGAAAGGCGTGTCAACGAAGAGGAGCGCGCGAGGATGGAACCTCAAATCGCTCACAATCGGGAAACAAACCGACCCGCCGAAGTTCATCTAGAGTGGTTTCCTTGGTGCCTGCCATGTGAGGCCCAGAGCGGTCTTCCTGCTCACGACGTGGGTGAAAGCGCCCACAAACTCTTGGCGTGGGCCGCTCGTCAGAGGACAAGTACCATTGTCAGTTACAACTTGTTGCATGCTTCCTTCCCACTGCGGCCGGATGTACGGGCGGTGTGTTGGGCCTGCACGGCAAAGGCCCAGAAAGTCTGGGTTGCCTACATACGGCAGGTAGGGGCAGTAGCGGATATTCTCTCTCGAGCTGGGTGTCATTGGGTCCTCCTCAAAGGGGCAGGGTTTGCAGCCACAGCTTATCCGGAACCGTGGTTACGCACCTGCGGGGACATCGATGTACTGGTCGCAGCAGATGAGTTGGAGTTGGTCCACGAGGCTCTAGTCCAGCAAGGTTTTCGGCAGGACCAGGAATATGATATTCGAGCTTTGGCCAGAAAGGTTCGTGCGGGGCGCGCCCGGCTCCAACATTTCCCCCCCTACTTCCGGCCTACGGGAGATTCGATTCTCCCTCGTATCACAGTGGAAGTTCACCACCGACTGACTGCAGCAGGTGAGCCTTACGGCCTACCGGCAGACGAGATCCTTTCGCGAGCCATCCTCCTGCAGACTCCTGAGGCATCCCTTTGGATACCCAGCCCCGAGATGAATCTCCTTGTTGCGGTGACTCACGCTTACAGGCACGCTCGTTCTCTTAACGAAATCGTGCAGGGCGAGGATTTCCGTCTGGGTCGTTTTGTGGACGTGGTGCAGTTGTTGAGACACTATGGTCACTGTTTGAATGGAGAGGAGGTCTTAAGAGTAGCCCAAAGGAATGGATTGGAGACAGCGCTGGCCTTTGTGCGAAAGGTAGTCGACGAATGTTTTGGTCCGCAACCCTGGCCCGCAGGGTTCGACCATTTGCGGGATCAGGCTAGCGTGGCGCAGAAAATCGCGGACGCCACCTTGTTCGACCACGAGGTGGAGGTGGGGCAGTGGTCGTTGCCGCCGGCCCAACGGTTCTTTCAGGCCGACACCGAACGCTGTTTGGAAGCCCTTCTGGCTTTGTATTCCTACCTACGTGCGAAGAGGAAGCAGGCGATTGCTGCGGAGGATCAACGCTGGGACAGTTGGGGGCAGGAATTCCTTGGGCCTTTTGACCCGGCCTCCCGTTTTTTCGGAATGGGAGGATAGGCATGGATAACGGACTGGTACGGTTCTATGGTTGTTGTTTGGCCCCGGAGCTGGGTCAACTGCGTGCTTTGGGTGGGGAAATTCGGGACAATGACAGGTTGCACATCGATCCGACGGTAGAGGCAATAGGAGACCAGGAAGGGTGGACTTATCTCACAAAACCGGGGTGGTTCTTCGGGCTGAGTGTGCCGTCGGGGTTGTGGCAGGGACTTGTAAGAACTTCTGGTGGAACCGTTGTAGATGTTTGCCGAGAGCTCTGCCAGGCAACTGGAGAACAGTACCCGTCCGTACTCAAGGCTATTCGCCTCTTGGGGGCCTGGCAAGTCTTGCATGTGACCGCCTGCCGATCTTTAGACTCCGCTAGCGCCGAAAACCGATGACGAGAGGCGACGGATTCGACCTACAACATGAATGCGGGTGAGCGTATGGGCCACGTAGTGCATATGCAAACCGCGCAGCCACATACTCAGTCGACATCGCCGAGGCTGCCTGATTCTCAGGATGTGCACAGCGTACGCGTACCACAAGTCATGATAGAGATCACCAGTCTTTGCAACTTACGCTGCGCCTATTGTTATAATGAGTCATCGCCGTCCCGAAAGGTAAACATGGACTTGTCCCTAATTCAACGCATCATTGATGAAGCAACCCAAATGGGGTGCACCGAGATCTCCATCAGCGGCGGCGAACCCCTCCTTCATCCTGATGTCTACAACGTGCTCGAGTATGCGCTACATACCGGCGCTATTGTTACCTTACTCACCAACGCGACCTTACTTACCGACGCTGCCGTGACTCGTCTCCTCGAGTTATCGCCCCGTAAATCCTTGCAGATCCAAGTAAGTTTAGATGGTCCAGACGAAAACACAAATTCATTAACCAGAGGCTCCAGCTACAGCAGGGTCATAAATGGCATTCGGCTACTCGCGGCTGCCGGGCTGGCAGACAACACCTACATCCGTGTTACCCTCACACACTATAACTGCAGCAAAATTGCTCAGCTAGTCGACTTGGCATCCTCTCTGAACGTGGGCATATCATGGGGGGTGTTACGGCCTGTAGGCAGGGGCTCACGTCTTCCGACAGCCTGTTTCCCCGAGCCAGACGATGTTCTCTTGGCTGTACGCATGATTGCCCTCCTTAAAGACAAACGTCCGAAGGACCGCATCGGAGGTTTCGACGTGTCATATCGATGCCCGGTGATTGCGAATGTCGAGTTTCGACCGATTATATCTGTATCTGGTGAAGTCTTCCTCTGCGCAATGCTTTACAAGGATGATTTGTCTATAGGTAACATCTCAAGAGATAGGTTGAATGATATAGTCTGTTCTTCACAGAAGCAGCAATTGATCCAGCGGCTGCAGGAATACATTAGCCATGCACCGGAATGCCCACGATGTGCTTGGCGGGCGATGTGTTCTGGTGGCTGTCCAGGCATGGCGATAGTACGAGGCTCTGCCGACCATACTGATGGAGAGTGTCAAGTAAGACGGACGCTTTTGAGAGAAAAATTCGTCGAAGCCAGGAATAGAGTTTGCTGATAACACTTTCTCTTTATCTTGGAGCAGGGTGGGTGTGCACACTTGCTCTTCGGAAAGGAGGTGTAAACAATGCGCCGTTTCGAGGCACCTACTATTGAAACCTATAGCGCAGAGGCTCTGCGGTCGATTATCGAGGCTAATGCAGCTCCGTCGTCGTGTCCGCAGACCTACACCTGCTATTTCTGCAACCCGGTTCAGGGTCCGTGCTCGTCGAAGTGATGGGGTGTGTGGTCGGTCAAGTTATTGTGTGGGGCCGCGGGCACACACGCGGCCTTCGAGGAAAGGCGGGTTTACCTGTGGCTGAAGTAGACAGGTGGGTTGTACGTGACGGTTTGGCGATAGATCAGCTCGGTGATGGTTCACTGGTTGTCTATGACGGTGAGACTGACGAGACGCATGTATTAAACTGCACAGGTGGACGGCACTTTGACACCCGTAATGCAAAGAAATGGCTATACAAGGGCGTTTTGGGCGCGCGAGGCCTCCGTTTTGGCATCACGGTCGTCCTTCGCCAGGGGCTCGATGCGTGGTGGAATGCGGTATCCCAGGGCCTGGAAGATGGTAACCGCCTCCGGGGAGGCCTCGGAGCGCAGGCGATACATCGCTCCCTTGATCTCGATATAGGCTGACTTGATCCGAGAGAGGTGCTTGAGCGCCTCCGCCGCCGTCATCTTGATCCCTTTCGCATGAAGCTTCTTCTCCAGATAGCGCTCCAGGAGGTGGGCCAGCACGCACACATGCACATGCGCCCGGATACGACGCTCCCGCCAGTGATACACGGGATTGATCTCTTCCAAGCTCTTCAGACTCCGGAAGGAACGCTCAATCGTTTGGAGATCCCGGTAGGCTCTGGCCACCTCCGCGCTGTCAAGCTGCTCGTAGCTGGTTCGGATCACGTACTTGCCGTCATAACGGGCTTCTTCCCGGATTCGGGCCTCGTCCAAACAGATACGGCCGTCATCGAGACGCATGAGATACCGGCCCTTACCCGGGTGGGAGTAGAGCCTGGCGGCCTCCCGTGACCAGGGATCGAGACCTTCCAGCTCGGCCCGAAGCTCCTCCACGATGGACTCCCGGGTCTGGCGGTCGTATTCAGCCTCGATGGGATTGAAGCAGACAATATAGCGGCGGTCCTCGACCCGGACCTCTTTCACCCTGAGGTTCTCGGCCACTTCGCGATAGCGACCGGGCCAGGCCAAGACGATGTCTCGGACCTCTCCGGCCCGTCGCAACGGGCAGCCAACGATGTAGTGGATGCCGGCTTCCCGCAGTAGCTCCAGGTTCTCTTCGCTCAGCATCCCGCGATCACCCACGAAGATACAGTGGGTGACATGGAACCGCCGCTGCAGGGCATTAACCATTTTCTCCACGGTCGTTACGTCAGCGGTGGCGCCGGGTTCCACCTCATGAGCGAAGGGCAATCCCTCCCGGCTGTTGGCAAGAGTGAGG
>JADBKP010000007.1 GCA_014896315.1 Limnochordales bacterium | reverse complement strand
GACGCTTACAGAGCACTGTCTGCCGGCCAGCGCCAGCGACTGGCAATAGCCAGGGCCTTGTTACGCCGGCCCCGCCTCTTGCTGGTCGATGAACCCACGTCCAGCATCGACCAGGAATCGAAGGAGGCCCTTATGCGAACCTTGGTTCAGCGGAAAGGCCAATCAACAATAGTGCTGGTCACCCATGATCCAGATCTGGTCAGGATAGCAGATTGGGTCGTGGTTTTGGACAGCGGGAAGGTAGTGTGGCAGGGTCCCTCTGGCAAGCATGGGGCTGAGAAGGCAGCGGCTGCAGCAAACTGGAGCTGAGATATCTGTTCCTGGGCCACGGGGTCTACATAAGGGTATACGCGATGCTGGGTTCACCGGAAATCGCCGCGTATGGTGCGTGCACACTGTTCTGGGAGTGCTATGCAGACAATGCTCTCTGCGGTTTGCCGCAACAACTGCGCGCTGGCCATTCCAGATGCGGGTGGTCGGGAAACTTGAGGGCGCAGATGACAATGCTGGTCATGATACTACCCCGTATGACCTTGGCCGGCAAGAACGCACTACTACAGCGGAAATGTGACTCCAGAGAAGGTCCTTCCAAACCAGGCGGTTGGGGGTCTCAACCAACAGGTACGGGTTGCACTGGCTTCTACGGCGCTTGGCGTACTGGTCAACGGTCAGCCTTTGATAGCTTCGCGACCGGCTGGTCAAAAATGCTCTTGATATCGAGACTGAAGCCTTCCAGTACTTTGGACTGAATCTGGCCCTCTCCGCTCGCCTCTTGGTGGAGCTTCAGCTTGCCATCCCGAAGAACATAAATCTGAATGGAGTTATCTTCCGGATCAACGATCCAGTACTCTCGGACTCCGTGCTTTTCGTACACCCGGAATTTCTTCTTGAGGTCGTAGTAGGCCGTTGCAGGAGACAAGATCTCGACTATCAGATCCGGAGCACCATTTATCTTGTCGGGGCCGATGATGTTCAACCGTTCACGGCTGATGAATACGATATCCGGCTGAAATACCTCGGTCGCCTCAAAATACACATCCAGGGGGGCGTGCGCTACTACGCCCATCTGTTTCTCCCTAATGTAAGTCGCAATCTGCAACTCCAGCTCAAACGAGACAAACTGATGGCGGGGCGTGGGAGAGGGTGTCATCACCAAACGGCCTCCTATGAGTTGATAGGGCGACCCTTCGGGGAGCTGGCGATACTCCTCATAGGTGTAGACTTTTTCGCCGGAGCAGGCGATCTCGTTTGTGGCTAAAGCCATTCTGGGGGACCTCCTTTCGCTGCCACTCCCCATCGCGTTTTCTACTGCCTTATGCGTTGGTGGTGACTCGAGTCCAGCGGTAGTTCCCTGTACATTATAGCCTATCATAGACTAGTCCAACGGATCAGGCCGCCGGTCAGGACAAGGGGCCGCCGGGTCTATCCGTTGGGTATCTCCTGCCTGGCAAACGAGGCAAAGGCCAGGACCAGCAGGAGCGCCGCCAGGAGCATGGAGGTGACCAGGGCCGGGCCGGTCAGGTCCCACAGACCGGCCAATCCGGCGTTGCCGCTATCGGCAGCGGTCAGGACTTGCCCTATGCTGGCGATCAGGCGATAGGGAACGAAGCGGCCCACGGTACTCTGCTGGGCCAAAGCATATATGAGGCTATTGGCGAAGAGTACAAGAATAGTCAGCCCACCGGCGGACCAAGGTGAACGGGCTACTGTCGAAGCCAATACCAAAAAGGCCACAATCAGAACTGCATAGGCAATCACTCCCGCCAGTGTCCACACCAGCGGACCGGCTGGGACAGGGCCGAGGAGACTCCCGGTATAAGCCCAGGCAATGGCTGTCCCGGCAATGAGGAGCGCTACGACCGCCAGCATCAGCGTGGCCACTTTTGCCCCCAAGTAGGCCTGGCGGGTAACCGGCCGGGTCAACATCCAGCCCGTAAGTCCGTTTTCCTTCTCCGCCGCCACTATGCCCATCCCGATCAGGATGAGGACAAAGAGCCCGAGCTGGCTTACGTCGCCGAAAAACTGGCCAAGAGCCTGTGCTGCCGTGGGAGTTGGCAGGGAGATCTCAACCTTCTGGTCGGCCACGAACATTTGCACGATCTCGTTCTGGTAGCGAGTAAGCAGCGGGTCGGAAAGGGCAAAAAAGAGCAACACCAGGGCCAAAGCCGGCAATTGAAACGACCGCCAAAGTTGTCGCCACTCATTGCGCATCAGCGTTAGCAGCAACGTCCCGTTCCTCCTCCGCACTTTCTTCGGCAAAGCCCGGTCTTTCCGTCTCCGGCAGCAACTGCAGGAAGACGCTCTCAAGATCCGGTCGCACCGGCGAGTACTCCAGGACGGTGATGCCGGAATTGACCAGGACGCGTAACAACTCCGCTTCCATCTCGCTGCGGCGGCCGGCCTGCGCGGTCACCAGGAGTACCGAAGAATCGCCGTTCAAAGCGGGTGCTTCCTGGTTTGTTTCCTTGCTTGCTGCTCCCGATTCCAACTCAACCGAGAGCAGCCAGGGCAGTTTCCCCTCAGCTTGCTGCTGGTTGAGGGTGGCAGCTGCCAGTTCAACCTGGTCCGGCCGGGTGCGCACCCGGTAGCGCGGCGGGGTGAAGCGGGCGAGCAGTTCGCCCATATCACCCTCGGCAACCTTGCTACCCTGGTGGATGATGAGGACGCGGTCGCAGATCCTTTCCACGTCCGCCAGGATATGGGTGGAGAAGAAAACCGTTGCCCGCCCGCGCAAAGCCGCAAGCCGCGTCAGTACTTCGTAGCGGCCGACGGGGTCAAGGGCGGAGACCGGTTCGTCGAGGAGCAGCAAATCGGGCTCGGGGAGCAAGACCGCAGCGAGGCCCAGCCGTTGCTTCATGCCCCGGGAAAAGCTCTTGACCGAACGCTTGGCATCCTTGAGCAGCTCAAAGTCGGCTAAAAGTTTTTGTGAACGTTCAGCGGCTGCCCGGCGCGGGAGTCGGTAGAGCTCGGCTACCAGTTCCATCACTTCGAAGGCGTTGAGACGGGCGGGGAAGACGGGATCTTGCGGCAGGTAAGCCAGGCGGCGGCGTGTGGCCAATGTTGGCCCGCCGGGATAGGTTACCGTTTCACCGAGCAGCCTGAGATCCCCCGCCGTTGGCTGCAATAACCCCGTCAATATGCGCAGGGTCGTGGTCTTGCCTGCGCCGTTGGGTCCTAAGAAACCATAGATACTGCCGGACGGTACCGAAAAACTAACATCTTTGAGCGCATCCACCGTCTGCTTCCTGCCGGTGAACCGCTTCCGCAGTCCGCGGACCTCGATTGCCGGGGAAGACATGATCCCTATTCCTCCCCGCGGCCGGCGGCCAGGTAAATGATAGGGCCGATGGTACTGACGAACAGGATGATCAGAGTCCAAGCAGCTTTGGGCAGATAGCGCACGCTCTTACGCCGGGCGAGGTCAACCAATGCCCAAATCGTGAGCACGAGCTGCAGGGCGAAAAGAGGCCACAAGCTGCGCAGTATTTCCCAGGTCTTAGCGTCCACAAGAAGCCCCCCTTAAGCGGTGTGAGGCGGCCGGTCCGGCCAGGGAGATACCGGCCAGCTCAGTCAGAGCGAGAGCGACACTCCCAGGCGGACGCCAGCACGGAACGCAGTTTCTCCCGTTTGGTTATCGGCATTCCAGACCGGGCCGAGTTTGAGGTCCAATGACCATGAAGAAGTGAGTGGACGGCTCAAATCTTCGCGGAGGTTAAGATGTACGCCGGCCCAGGTCTCCACTGTACCGGTGAGAAACTGTTGCTGCCGCCAGGCGGTCCAATCGGAAGCCCAGTCGTCGAGCTTGCCTTCTCCTTTCCGCTGGACGAAGAGTCCCGCCACGGTATGAACCGGCAGAGGCAGAGGCAGGGACAGAGGTGTGTCCAGCTCGAGATAGTCAAGATCGGAACCGTCCGGGTACCCGAGGCACCTGCCGCGAAAGCTGTAGACCAGGTCGGGGTTGCCGTTGCTATAGGCGAGATGACGCACCTGCGTATAGGCAAGCGACCAGCGAGGGTTGTCAATCTCTATCTGCCAGGCATAAAGCGCCGGGTTGCCCGCCCCCGGGAGCATGGGGAACTCGTTCACCAAGAAGGCGGCATAAAGCTGGGTTTGCGCTGCAAGGGTTGCCCGGCCGTCCAAATAGAAAAGGGAGTTGTCGTGGGTGCTCGAAAGCCCGGGTATCTTCTTGGTCAGGTAGTATGGCAGGAGCGGGACGAAGTAGTATGCGACGTCACCGGGAAAGTGGGTGTCAAAGATGGAGGCTTCGCCTGCCCCAATAGCCAGGCCCGGCCGCAGGTTCAGTCGCAGATAGTGTATTCCCAGCCAGCGCGTCTTGCCGGGGCTCTCTGCCAGGTTCGCCCACATGCGGGTGTAGGTCGCACCAACCGGCTGCGATTTCGAGCTGTCAAAGCTTCTGCTCAAAGTATAGTACACGGCCGGGTAAGGTCCGGCGGCCCCAGAGAGAAGCAGACTCCTCTCTCCGTCATTACCGGCAAGGTTAAACCAGCTTTTGCCTGCACCTATGATTATTTCTGTTTTTTGGTCCGGGAGTATTGAGTGATACTCCAGCTCCCCGCCCGTGCGAAGGTTTCCTGCACGAAAGGCCGGAATCGATTCTGAGTCGAAATGGACAACACATCGGCCCGCGAGACGGGAAGTCAAAGGTAGATTGACCTCCAGTCTTGCGGTGCTTGTTGCGCTACTGGCAGGCTTGCTGGCCGTGGCGACCCCGACGCCTGCCGGAAGCAATGAGAATGCCCACATCGCCAGAGTGGCGAGCAGGATTACTCGAGCTTTAGTGGTGTCCCAGTGTCTGGTATCTGCTTTTTGTGACGGAAGGAACATAATCCTCATTCCTCCTTCCGCTACCGATCGCGATGGGATCAAGCTATTCTACCAAAGGAGCCCGGTGACAAACACATAGCCGCGTGGAAATGTTTGTTCACCGGCTGAACCAGAGGCGGGAGAGTGACTCAGATGATTGTGAAGCATATCGGTGGCAAGAGAGTGGAGTGCGTGGAGGGCGACATCACAAAGCAACCCGGCTTCGACGCAGTGGTTAATGCGGCCAACGCGGAGCTGGTACCGGGCGGTGGAGTTGCCGGGGCGATACACCGGGCCGCCGGGCCGGAACTCGCCGAGGCCTGCCGGGCCCTGGCGCCCATTCGCCCGGGGGAGGCGGTGATCACACCTGCCTTTCGTCTACCCAACCGCTTTGTGATCCATTGCCTTGGACCCGTCTTTGGCCGGGATGAACCGGCGGCCGAGTTACTTGCCTCCTGCTACGTCAATGCGCTCAAGCGGGCGGAGGAGCACCGGCTGCACTCCATCGCCTTTCCGGCGATCTCCACCGGTGCCTTTGGCTACCCGCTGCCGGAAGCGGCTGAGGTTGCAGTCCAGGCAGTTCTCTTTACTCTCCCCAAGCTCCGTCATGTGGGGCTTGTGCGTTTCTGCCT
This sequence comes from Limnochordales bacterium, assembly GCA_014896315.1. Lineage (GTDB taxonomy): Bacteria > Bacillota > Limnochordia > Limnochordales > DUMU01 > DUMU01. Next base: position 171,504 of record JADBKP010000007.1, on the reverse strand, counting down.
CTTTGGGCAGGAGGCATACCGTGTCTTTGCTGGTGCACTGGCGACGCACGCCTGCTCATCGGCAGGAGGATGGCAACCAGAGGAGTAGTATGAGGGCGAACTCTGAAACAACTCGGTAAACCGGCCTGCCGCAGCGGCTGTCGATTGCCCGGGCGCTGCTTGGCAAGCCACGGCTTCTCGTTGTGGAAGAGGCGACCAGCAGCCTGGACAACGAAACGGAGGCCGGCATCCAGCAGTTGCTGGCCAGGGTACGGGGGCAGGGGCAGGACGGGATGCTGGAGATCGCCCACCGGCTCACGACCGTAGTTGGAGCCGACCGCATTCTCGTTTTGAAAGGCGGACGGATCGTGGAGGAAGGTACGCACGAGGAGCTGCTGCGGCAGGGAGGCGAGTACGCGCGTCTTTGGGAGGCAGGTAGCAGTTCAGCTGCTGTAACTGCTGTTACTTCAGCTGGTATTTCCGCAGGCGAACGCTCAGATGCTCCAGCCCGATAAGGCGCTGGATCTTGCCGGGGAGGCCTGCCCAGTGCAGGTCCCCTTCGGCGGCGATCACGCCTATGTTCGGGTCGAGCCAGATCTCTATGGTCTGCTCCGTGCCCAGAGAGTCGCTTCTCTCCAGGTAGATGTGATAGGTGCTGAACCGTCCGGCAGGGGTCTCCACAGTCTCGATGCCGTGTACATGGCCGCTGGCCGCGGCCGTGTGGCTTTGTTCCTTCCTCCCGTCAGCAAGGGTCTGGTGTGGCGGACCGGCCCGGGCTTTCCAGGGCTCTGCTCCCAAAGGCTCGGGACTGACCGCGCCTTGCCAGCTCCAGCGCGCACCCGCTGTTGGCGGAGCGGGCATGGTGTATTCAGGTTGCGGATACGAGTGCTTCTCCTTCAGCAGGCCGAAGGCGGAGAAGGAGCGCTCCCAGGTGAGAAGCTGGCCGTTCTGAAGCTCGAGCCACTCCTCGTAGACAAGCCCGCGCAGGGAGAGCCGCCACCGGTAGAAGGTGCGGGGCGGAAGATCAACCTTGTCGACCATCTCCACCACGACCGGGCCGAGGTTGGAGTCATACTCCCAGCGGCTGCCCGCCCCGATCTCGGCGTTGCCGGGGACGACGAAAGCATATCCCGCCGGGCCGTTCACCAGGATGCTGACGGTGAGGGAGATGGCGGCCACCGCGATTGTGGTGAGGTAAAGAGACCGGCGCTTCACGCCAGTTCACCTCGAGCGGGAGTTCCGGCCCCGTGACCGTTGAAAACATATAGTAGACGCAGGCCGTCCAGAGTCAAGAATGGCTCAATTCGATCGATTGCAGAAGTATGGGGGGCGATCAAGGCGGCAAGGCCTCCTGTAGCAATCACAAGAGGTCGGGTGGTCAGCCCGAGCGCCCGGGTGATACGGGCGACCATCCCCTCGACCTGTGCGGCGGCCCCAAAAATCAGACCTGACTGGATGGCCTGGGATGTCGATTTGCCGATAACGTCCGGGGGAGCGGCGAGCTCTACTTTGGGAAGCCGGGCGGTCTTTTGGGCGAGCGCCTCGAGGTTGGTGACCACACCGGGGGCGATCGCACCCCCGACGAAAGCTCCGTCGGTGGAGATCACGTCAAATGTGGTAGCCGTGCCGAAGTCGACGACGATGGCGGGGACGCGAAAGCGGTGCAAGACGGCTACACAGTTGAGCAGCCGGTCGGCGCCGATCTCGCCGGGGGATGGATAATCGATTTTGACGCCAGCCTTCTGGGCTTGCTCCGCCTTGGCGACGAGCGGGGCGGAAGCGGCAGGGAAAAGCTTTCGGCAGGCTTCCACAAACGCCGGTAATACGGGCGGAACGACGCTGGCGATGGCCACCCCCAAAACCTGCGCCGGGCTGATCTGGCGCAGGGTCAGAAGTGAATGGAGCAGGACAATGAGCTCGTCCACGGTCCGGGTGTAGCTGGTGGCAAGCCGCCAGCTCGCGAGCGGAGCAGAAGGCGGCGGAAGTGATGACTCGCGGTCTGCGCCGGCAGCGACGCCGTCTGTTGGATAAGGGTAGGCAGCAATGACTGTTTGAGAGTTCCCGATATCAAAAGTGAGCAGATACTTGTCCGTGCTTGCCATGGCAAGATTAGCCTGCCTTTGAAGTATAGTGAGTGATCTGGTGCTCTTTCATGATTCGTGTTGGGTGTGGGGCATTCCTGTCCTGTATTGCCGCAGGTGTCGATTGTGGTAAGGAGGAACAGGGCGGAGGGAGGATATCCGGGAAATCCCTCGAATAGACCGGAGCGGAGATCGCGGGAAGGCGGATTTTGGTTCGGGCGTGGCCGTCATTCTCCAGGGAAGGGGAGAGGGTACGGGCCCGGATTATGAACCAGCCCGCAGATCCCAAAAGATTGCAGCGGAGGAGTCTGCAGCCAGCATGAGGAGCAAGAACGAGAAGGTTCGCGTCGGTATTATCGGAGTGGGCGGCATCGCAAACGGTAAACACATGCCCAACCTGGCCAAGTTGCCCAACGTCGAGATGGTGGCCTTCTGCGACATCATCAGGGAGCGTGCTGAACAAGGAGCCAAGAAGTACGGCACACCAGATGCGAAAGTTTATACCGATTACCGCGATCTGATCGCCCGGGACGATATTGATGTAGTTCACGTCTGCACTCCCAACCGTTCGCACTCGTTCATCACCATTGACGCGCTGGAGGCCGGCAAGCATGTCATGTGCGAAAAACCGATGGCCAAGACGTATGCCGAGGCCAAGGCCATGGTGGAGGCGGCGAAGCGGACCGGCAAGAAGCTGACCATCGGCTACCAGAGTCGCCACCGGGCCGACTCCAGCTACCTCAAGAAAATCATTGAAGCCGGAGAGTTGGGAGAGATCTATTTCGCCAAGGCACTGGCCGTGCGCCGCCGGGCAGTGCCGACGTGGGGTGTTTTCCTTGACGAGGAAGAGCAGGGAGGCGGCCCGCTCATCGACATCGGTACCCACGCCCTCGACCTCACCCTGTGGCTGATGAACAACTACGAGTGGGAGTCGGTGATGGGCAGCACGTTTAAGAAGCTGAGCCAGCGGGAGAACGCGGCCAATGCCTGGGGGCCGTGGGATCCTAAGAAGTTTACTGTCGAAGATTCAGCTTTCGGCTTCATCAAGATGAAAAATGGTGCAACCATTATTCTGGAGTCTAGCTGGGCATTGAATACTCTGCAGGTGGGCGAAGCCATCTGTGTCCTGTGCGGGACAGAAGGCGGAGCTGACTTCTTTGACGGGCTGCGCATCAATGGGGAGAAAAACGGCCAGCTCTACACCACCAAAGTCGAACTGCACCATGGTGGCGTGGCTTACTACGAGGGCAAGTCGGATGATCCCGGATACCTTGAAGCCAAGCGGTGGATCGATGCGGTGGTAAACGATACCGATCCGGTGGTTCTGCCGGAGCAAGCGCTGGTTGTTACCCAGATTCTGGAGGCCATTTACACCTCGGCCCGTACCGGTCAGCCCGTCTACAACCCGGCGGTGCGGAAGTAGCAAAACAGTCGCAGATGCAGATCGCAGAGGCAGGTGGCGGACGGTCGCGCCACCTGCTCTTTTTGTTTCTCCTGTCACTCAGACGGCGCTACTTCGCCCGCTCGGGGCCGGACCTCGCGCAGATGCCGATCGAAGAAGCTGGCAACCTGATCCAAGAGCTGTGGGTCGTTGAAAGCCGGCCCTCCGTGCCCGGCTTCAGACAGTAATATCAACGTGGCCTCGATACCGGCGCGGCGGAGTGCTTCGTAGAAGAGTACGCTCTGCTGGTAGGGCACGATACGGTCCTCCTTGCCGTGGACGATCAGAAAGGGCGGATCGTCAGGGGTGATGTAGGAGAGAGGACTGGCCGCCAGGGCTTTCTCCCGGTTTTGGAGGGCGGGACCGCCAAGGAACAGCGATACCGACGAGCTGGGCGAGCTGTGCCACTGGTTTCTCCGACCCAGCATGGAGTCCATTTGCAGGAAGTCGATGGGGCCATAGAAATCAACCACGGCCTGGACGCGGCTTGACTGGTCTTGGTGGTCGCCAACCTGTTCAAAAAGGTCGACGCCGGCAGAGGTCCCAAGGAGGGCGACCAGATGTCCTCCTGCGGAACTGCCCCATGCGCCGATACGGTCGGGGTCGAGATCCCAGGCCGCAGCGTTGGCGCGCAGCCACCGTATGGCGGCTTTCACGTCCTGAATCTGCGCCGGGAAGATCGCTTCGTGGCTGAGGCGGTAGTTGATGCTGGCCACTGCATATCCCCGGGATACCATGGTGAGAGCCAAGCGCGGGTTTTCTTTGCTCCCGCTGCGCCAGCCACCGCCGTGCACCCAGACTATGAGTGGGTACGGACCTGTTTGCTCCGAGGGCAGGTAGAGGTCGAGCAGCAGAGCCTTATCGTCTACCGCGGCATAGGTGAGATCCCGTATCACCCGGATGTTTGCTGAGGCGTCCTGTTCGGCCTGTTCAACGGTGAGACGGGTAGCGCGCGAGCCAGGGGGCGCGGAGGCAGAGTCAGCCGGGGAAGAGAATCCCCAGGCAGGATCAAACAGGCAGATGCCTGCTGCGGCAAGAGACAGAGACAGAAGTAAGATCCGGGCTGCGGGAGCTCGTGTCACTTGCCTTATGAGGGGTCCCAACCGGCCAGGGCTCCGCAACGGCTCTCTCCTCATTGCTGTTCACACTCCTTCTGGAGTGTTCTGGGATGTTGCCCGTTGTATGACACGCAATTCTATCTTAACAGGTTGCCGGGAGGGAGAGGGCCGGCGGTAGCCAGCAACGGCCGGAACGTCATGACCGGGCGATACGTGGGTTGCCCGGAAACTGCTGCGGCCCGGTAATGGCGGCATAGGTTGTGCCCGGAGGTGTTGGCGGTGACCGGCCAGGCTAATGAAGAGGCTCAGGGGCAGAGTCACGGAGATCAGGGCCACCAGACCGGAGCAGGTCAGGATTGCAGAAAAGGTCGGATTTATCCTCAGGGGGACGGAGAGGAGTACGGCCACGGCCGGGGAGGGGGAGGGCGAAAGGGCAAGGATCAGGATAAGGTGGAAGGCCGAGCTCTCCGGGCGGATGCGGTGTTTGAGGGTGGCGGGGTTCGAGGGATAGCCTTTGCGGGCGCCGTTTCAGCTTTCGAGGAAGCCGGCTATGAATGGCACTTCCTTGCCGGCACCAGCGCCGGTGCGATTGTGGCTGCGCTTCTTGCGGCCGGCTACAAAGCGGCTGAACTCCGCCAGTTGCTGGACGAAACCGACTTTCGCCGGCTGGCGACCCGCACGGGAGTGGAGAGAGTTCCTCTCCTTGGGCCGCTCACCTCTCTCTGCAGCCACTTCGGGATTCACTCGGCCGCGAACCTGGAATCCTGGCTGGCAGACCTGCTGGCAGCTCGAGGTGTTAAAACCTTCGGCGATTTGGCCGTTCCCTCGCAGGCGGTTCAGGCAGGCTTGCGGCACAGATTGCAGGTGGTCGCCTCCGATGTCACCAACCGGCGTATGCTGTTATTGCCCAGGGACGCGGAAAGCCTGGGGTTTGATCCGGACAGGCTGAGCGTGGCGTTGGCGGTCCGCATGAGCATCAGCATTCCTCTTTTCTACAAACCAGTGCGAATTTGGGTGTCGGGTAAGGAAGTGCTGGTCGTTGACGGCGGCCTGCTCTCCAACTTCCCGGTCTGGATTTTCGACGAACCCGGCCGGCCGCGCTGGCCCGCTTTCGGCTTTCGCCTCATCGATCCTCCGCCCGCCAGAAAGCTGGGACGAGGACCGCTAGCGCTGTACAGGTATATGGTTGCCCTCGTCGAGACGAGTATGGAAGGCAGAGCCAAACATGATCTGGCGCAACGAGATTGGGTACGCACCGTCGACATACCGACCCATGGTATCAGGGCCACCAACTTCGGGTTGGATAAGGACCAGAAGTTGGTGCTCTATAACTCGGGCCGGCAGGCGGCACTGGCGTTTCTCAAGAACTGGGACTTCCAGCGCTACGTCGAGCTGTATGGGCCGGGCGGTGCCGCCTCGGCAAAGGCCCCGGCGTCGTGACCGAATTATTGTCACCCAGGGCCTACCTACTTTTCCGGGCGAGACGGCGGTCGAAGCGATCCCGGTCAATGACGAACCGCTGATGTTCAGCCTTGCCGATCAGCTCCATGTGGTCGCTGGCCTCGATGCTGAAGTTGAGGCGGCGCCCGTCACCCTCAATCCCCGTCAACGTCGCCCGCACACGAACCTCTGCTCCGACCGGCGTGGGGGCGACATGCTGCAGATTGACGGCTACGCCCACGGTGCTCTGGCCCGGGGGCAGCCGATCCTCGGCCAACTCGAAGGCAACGCTCTCCATCCAGGCAAGTAGGGTCGGGGTTGAGAGACCGGTGATCCCGCCCGAGTGAACTGCTACCGCCGTGTGCTGCGGTTCAACCACATACGTACGCTCGTGGGAGATCCCGGGCATAAGCGTTCCGGCATCTTTCGGCTTGCTCTCGGATCTGCGGGCCAGGTAACTGGGGGACTTGAGCCGTCCTGCCAGCCCGGCGAGAACGGCCTCCGGCAACGACTGTTCAATGAGTGGGAAGACCGCCCGTTCTTCCAGGCGGATGTGATCATGCAGCGCTGACCCCAGCGCGTGCAGTAGATCCAGGCTGGTGCGGTCCGGAAAGCTGTCTGCCAGTTCGGCTGCCAGACCCCGGATGTAAACGTGCTCCACCAGTACCTGCATGACCGGGGTTGGAAGAGCGCAGATGGGGTGCGGGCCGCTCTCCGCCAGCGAACGGATATGACGCTGGTAGGCCGGAAGGAGCACCTCTTCCTCAAGCCGGAAGTGCTCTTCGCCTGCTTCGGTCCAGAAACGCAGGAATGCTGCGGCTGTCTCGGTGGGCGAAAGACTGGCTTCCGCCGTCCCCGCGAGCGACAGCTGGCGGGCCTGGACCAGGGCCTGGTGATGGTCGTCAGACAAAGGCATGAGTGCTTGATGTCGACGCATAATACTACTCCCTTAAAGCGCGTTCATTCAGCAGTATAATCCGAGACCGCGCCAAGTTCACCCCAGTTGGGGTTGGAAGGTCGCGGATAGACGCATGCCCGGTGGACGCCGAGATGGTAGGGATTGATTGCTACGACGGGACGACAGTGGTATGCTTGGCCGCAGAAGACCGGCCGGGCTATAAAACGATGTAGTAAAGTGCCGGAGGTGATTTGCCTTGTCAGCTAGAGCTGCGGGCGAGAATCTGGTTGTCAAAGCCCAGATCCTCGACGAGGACGGGATCCGGCGGGCGCTCGTTCGTATGGCGCACGAGGTGATCGAGCGAAACAGGGGTGTGGAGAATATCGGCATTGTCGGGATTCACACTCGGGGCATCCCCCTGGCCATGCGGCTGGCCCGCGAGATCGGCCGTATCGAGGGAGTTACGCCTCCCGTCGGCACACTGGACATAACCCTCTACCGGGATGACCTTACGACCATTGCCAGGCAGCCGGTGATTAGAGAGACGAAAGTTCCCTTTGAAGTGGAGGGCCGGCGGATTCTGCTGGTGGACGATGTGATCTACACCGGGCGGACGGTGCGTGCTGCGATGGATGCGCTGATTGACCTGGGGCGACCGCGAGTCATACAGCTTGCGGTCCTGGTCGACCGGGGGCATCGGGAGCTGCCTATCCGGCCTGACTACGTAGGCAAGAATGTTCCGACCTCACAGCGGGAGATCGTCTCCGTCCGGCTGCGGGAGACCGATGGTGAGGAGCGGGTGGTTATTCTCGAAAGGCCGGCTGGCGACGACGACCGAGAAGCAGATCGGGTGGTTTGATCCCCGCACGGAATCGGGGGTGAGGAAGCGATTTGGCATTGACGGATTGTCCAAACCCGGCTAGAGTGTTTGTAGACCCTTCAACCTTTAAATCCGGTCCCGTGAGGCTGGGAAGGTAAGAGGGCAAACAAGCATAATAATGTGCTTTATGCTGTCTGCTTTCTGTTCCCCAGCCTCCTGGAAGAAGGAGGCTATTTTTGTGGGCAGATCGACCGAAACTGCAGATATCCTCACGCGCTCCATTCCCTCGCCTGTTCGACCCGTCTCGAATGGTTCTGCCGGTCAAAACCCATCAGACCCCAACGCATCGCTCCCCGCCCAGCGAGTCGTCTATGATGTTGATGAACGGCCGCCGCTTACACGCCTGATTCCTCTGGGTCTGCAGCACCTCTTTGCCATGTTCGGGGCAACGGTTCTGGTTCCCATCCTGACAGGCCTCAACACGTCTGTGGCCTTGCTGACGGCAGGGTTGGGTACCCTTCTCTTTATCCTCATCACCGGCGGTAAAGTGCCGGCGTTCCTTGGTTCGTCTTTCGCCTTCATTGCCCCGATTATCGCTGTCTCGCAGACCTACGGTGCTCCGTACGCGCTGGGTGGTGCGGTGGCAGTTGGGCTGCTTTACGCGGTAGTCGCAGGTATCATCCGCCTGGTTGGAACCAGCTGGATCGATCGGGTGCTGCCCCCGGTGGTGGTTGGCCCGATCATCATGGTCATCGGGTTGGGTCTTGCCGGCAGCGTCATCGGCGCTGCGGGCCTCAATCAGCCGGGCCTGAGCCTGAAGGACGTCAACGTCCAGATCGTTCTCTTCACCGTGGCTGCTACAGCGGCGGCTACGGGCTTTTTGCGCGGCTTCTTTGGCTTGATCCCCATTCTCGTCGGCCTGACCAGCGGATATCTCTTCGCTCTGCTGCGCGGCGCGGTTGACTTTACGCCGGTGGCGGAGGCCAGCTGGCTCGCCTGGCCGCAACTCCAGTTCCCTGCCTTTGCCTGGGCGCCTATTGCTGCTATGCTCCCCGTAAGCCTCGTCACCCTGGCGGAGCACCTTGGTCACGTGCTGGTACTGAACAGTGTGACGGGACGGAACTTTCTCAAGGATCCTGGACTGGACCGCACCATACTCGGAGATGGTCTGGCCACGTCGCTGGCCGGCCTGCTGGGTGGGCCGCCCAACACCACCTACGGTGAGAACATCGGCGTCCTGGCGATGACCAGGGTGTACTCCGTCTGGGCGATCGGAACGGCAGCGGTCTTGGCCGTCGCCCTCTCCTGCATCGGTAAGATGGGGGCGCTGCTGCAGACGGTCCCCTCGGCGGTCATCACCGGCATGAGCATCGTCCTCTTTGGCACGATTGCCGCCTCCGGCATGCGCAACTTGATCGAGAACCAGGTCGATTTCGGCCAGCGCCGTAACCTCGTTATCAGTTCGGTAATCCTGGTCCTGGGCATCGGCGGTGCGAAGCTCAGCATCGGTCCGGTGCACCTTGAGGGCATGGCCCTGGCAGCGCTGGCAGGTGTCCTGCTCAACCTTATCATGCCGGGGGAGAAGACCAAAGCTCAGGTGGCCTCCACCATGGCGGGCGGGTTGGAGGCCCGAGCCGACGGTACGACCAGTGCCTAAACCTCACCTCAGCACTTGAACCGCTTTTTGTAGCGCCAACGCCGGGCGCAGGTTAGATGCCTGGCCCGGCGTTGTTGTAGCTTCGCCGCCCGGACTGACCCCAAAGCAGGCAGTTGCCGGTCAACTGCCGGTGAGGAGGGACCGATCATGGGGTTGCAGCGGAAAGATCTTCTGGGGCTTGAGCACCTGACGCGGGCGGAGATTGAGTTGATCTTGGAGACGGCCCGGCCGATGCTGGCCGTTCTCGGCCGCCCGGTGAAGAAATATCCGACCCTGCGCGGCCGCATTATGGTCAACCTCTTCTATGAGTCCAGCACTCGTACACGTACCTCTTTCGAACTGGCCGCCAAGGCTCTCAGTGCCGACGTGGTCAACATAGCCGTCGCCACATCGGCCGTGGTCAAGGGGGAGAGCCTGGTAGATACGGCCCGTACGCTGGAGGCCCTGGGGGCCGATTGGATCGTCTTGCGCCACAGCAGCTCGGGAGCACCCCACTTGCTGGCCAGGCAGGTGCGGGCGGGAGTGATCAATGCCGGCGATGGGTTGCACGAACACCCGACCCAGGGTCTGCTCGACCTTTTCACCCTGCTCCGCCGCAAGGGGCGAATAGAAGGATTGCGGGTCGGTATCGTCGGTGATGTGCTCCACAGCCGCGTGGCCCGTTCCGACATCTGGGGGCTGACCCGGCTCGGGGCGCAAGTGGTGCTGATCGGGCCGCCGACCCTTGTTCCGCCCGGTATCGAGAAGCTTTTTCCGGGCGTGGAGGTCTCCTACAACCTGCGCGAGGTGCTGCCGAGCCTCGATGCCGTTCAGGTACTCCGGTTGCAGCTGGAGCGTCAGAAGAGAGGCCTCTTTCCCAGTGTGGAGGAGTACTCCCGGTTCTACCGGCTCGACTCAGAGCGTCTGCGGGACTGGAGAGCCAAACCCGACCTGGTGGTGATGCATCCGGGGCCGGCTAACCTGGGGGTTGAGATCAGCGAGGAGCTGGCCAACTCGCCCCAGTCCGCCATCCGTGAACAGGTGCAAAACGGTGTGGCGGTGCGCATGGCAGTGCTATACCTCCTGGCCGGCGGCAGGACAGAAGAGTGAGAAGTCTGAAGTGAGGGAGGGTTCTGGGCGATGGCCGAGAGAAGCGTGCAGGCAAAGGGTGATACCATAAGGGCGGTGCAGGGGGCAGCCGACGCCACCCGCGGCTGGCTGCTTAAGGGAGGCCGGGTGGTCGACCCGGCCAACAACGTGGATGGTAAGGCGGATGTTCTTATATTGAACGGTAAGGTTGTCGAAGTCGGCCCCGACCTGCCGCGTCCCGCCGGCATGGGTGAGGTGCGGGAGCTGGATTGTGACGGTCTGGTAGTGCTGCCCGGCCTGGTAGACATGCACGTTCACCTGCGTGAACCGGGCCAGGAGCGCAAGGAGACAATAGCAAGTGGAGCCCGGGCGGCCCTGGCAGGCGGCTTCACCTCCATAGCTTGCATGCCCAACACCGATCCTCCCCTGGATACTGCGGCCGCCATTACGTACGTGCGGGAAAAGGCAACCGCAGCGCGGGCCGCCCGGGTCTATCCGATCGGTGCCATCACCAAAGGCAGGCGGGGCGAAGAGCTTGCCCCCATCGGGGAGATGGTGGAGGCGGGTGCGGTGGCCGTCTCCGATGACGGTTTACCGGTGGCCAATGCCTCGCTGCTGCGCCATGCCCTGGAGTACAGCCGGCGCTGGGGCATTCCCGTCATCGAACACTGCGACGACCCAACCCTTGCCCCCGATGGCGTGATGAACGAAGGCCCGGTCTCACTCCGGCTCGGTCTGCGGGGAATGCCGGCCGAAGGTGAGGTCTCCTGGGTTTTTCGTGATTGCCTGCTTGCCCGGCTGGCCGGCGGGCGGCTACACATAGCCCACCTTTCGGCCGCGGGGAGCGTGGAGGTGGTCAGGTGGGCTAAGAGCCAGGGGATCGCGGTAACGGCTGAGGTTACGCCCCACCACCTCCTTCTTACCGATGAACTGGTTGCTTCTTCCGGGTATGATACCTCCACGAAGGTAAACCCGCCGCTGCGCAGCGAGGCAGACCGCCAGGCGGTGCTCACCGCGCTGCAGGAGGGTGTGATCGACTGCATCGCCAGCGACCATGCCCCGCACATGGAAGAGGAGAAGAATCGGGAGTACGACCTTGCCCCCTTCGGTATGGTCGGCCTCGAGACCACGCTGGCATTGGTGATGACCAGACTGATCGACGAGGGGTATTTGAGCTGGTCGGCGGCGGTGGAGAGGCTGGCGGTCGCTCCGGCCCGCATCCTGAGGCTCCCGGGAGGTGCGGGTACGTTGAGCCCCGGTGCCATGGCGGATGTCGTGGTTGTTGACCCGCGGGCGGAGTGGGTTGTCGACCCGGCCCGCTTCTACTCTCGGGGCCGCAACACCCCCTTTGCCGGCTGGAAACTGCGGGGACAGGTGGTCTATGGCTTTGTCGGCGGAGAACTGCGCTTTGACCGCACAGTCGGCGGTTTCCTGGACTAGCCAGCGGCCGTCCGGGTGGTAAACTCTCCTTGGAGTGGCCGGGCGATTGGCTCAGAAGCGTTCGGGGGTGGACTGGCAGTGCTTTCATTCGGTGAACGGCTGGCCCGGGCAGTGGCGGAGAAGGAGAGCATGCTGGTGGTCGGCATCGATCCGCGCCTGGAGCGTTTACCAGCTCCGGTGCTGGATGCCTCCCGCCGCCTGTACGGCGAGTCCTGGGAAGGGGCGGGCAATGCGCTGCTCCGGTTTGGCCAGAGTGTGGTCGAGGCTGTTGCTCCGTACGCCGTTGCGATCAAGCTCCAGATTGCTTTCTACGAGATGTACGGCTGGTGGGGACTCAAGGCCTACGCGCAGATTGCCGCCTATGCCCGGGAGCTGGGCCTGCTGGTCATCGGCGATGTGAAAAGAGGGGATATTGCCTCGACGGCCGAGGCGTACGCCCGGGCGCACCTCGGAGAGGTACCGCTGCCTTCCGGCCGCGTTACCCCGGCCCTACTCAATGTGGACGCCGTCACTATCAACCCCTACTTTGGAACTGACGGCATAATGCCCTTCCTGCAGGAGGCGAGCGCCCGCGGCCGGGGCGTCTTTGTTCTGGTCCGTACTTCCAACAACTCCGCCCGCGAGCTGCAGGATCTGCGTATCGAGGGTACGGGGGAGCTCTTGTGGGAGAGGGTCGCGCGGCAGGTGCGGGAGTGGAGCGTGGCGCTCGGGGAGGGAAGCGGAGCAGGTCAGGAAGGCTGGAGCTTGCTGGGAGCAGTGGTGGGGGCGACGTACCCCCAGGACCTGGAGCGGGCGAGGGAGCTTCTGCCCGGTCACTGGATACTTGTGCCCGGGTACGGGGCGCAAGGGGCGACGGCCCAGGATGCCGTCCGTGCCTGCCGGCCCGGCACGGGCCTGGGGGCGCTGGTCAACGCCAGCCGCAGTGTGATCTACGCTTACGAAGAGCCCCGCTTCATGGAAGGGCGCAAGCCCTCGCAATGGGCGCGGGCCTGCGCAGACGCGGCCCGGGCAGCCCGGGATGAGTTGCGCGCCGCCAGCCGCGAAAGCTAACTGCCGCTTGCTACCAATACGGGAGTGGAGTGATGACCGTGAGGGAGCACCAAGGCGCGAACCCGGAAGCCGGTGTCTACCTGGTCTATACGACTGTGAGCAACGCGGAAGAGGGGGCGGCGCTCGGACGCCAGGTGGTTGCCGAAAGGCTGGCCGCCTGTGCCAACCTTATTCCGCAAATCCGCTCGTTTTACTGGTGGGAGGGCCGGCTGGTTGACGATACCGAGAGTTTTCTCATCCTCAAGACTACCGGCGAAAGACTGCCGGCGCTGATCGCCCGCCTGAAAGAGCTGCACAGCTACACAGTACCGGCCATCAATGCCGTCCGGCTGGATGCCGGCCATCCGGATTACTGGCAGTGGGTTCAGCAGGTGGTTGGCGAGTTCTCCGGGGGGGAGTCCCGGTGACGCTGCGCTTTGTTCACGCCGCCGACCTGCATCTGGACAGCCCCCTCGAAGGCGTCACCGCCGGGATGCCGGAGCAGTGGGCGCGGCAGGTGCGCGATGCGACCTTGTTGACGCTGGACCGGCTGGCGCAGTTTTGCCGGGAGCAAGAGGTCGATCTCCTGCTCCTTGCCGGTGACATCTTCGATCAGGGAGACCGGGGGCTGCGCGCCCAGCTCCGTTTCCGCCGGATGATTGAGGAACTGGGCCGTGCCGGTATTCCGGTCTTCGCAGTTCACGGCAACCATGACGATCTGGGCCGCCAGCGGCTCAACCTCGAGTGGCCGTCGAACCTGCACGTCTTCCCTCCGGGCAAGCCGGAGATGGTGAGCTGGCAGACCCGAGCCGGGCCGGTGGTGCGGGTGTTTGGCATCAGCTATCCAAGCCGCGAGGTGCGGGATAATTATGCTCGCCGGCTGCTTGACCTCCACTCCCGCGTTGAACGGGAGGAAAAGGCGGCCTCCCTCGACATCGCGCTGCTGCATGCGAACGTAGACGGTTCACCCGCTGTCGATCCGTATGCTCCCGTCTCTTTGCGGGAATTGACTGCAAGTATTCCCGGTTTCCATTACTGGGCCCTCGGGCACGTGCATGAGCGCAAGGTACTTCATTCCGGCAGACCGGTGGTTGCCTACCCCGGTAATGCGCAGGGACGTTCCTTTGCTGAACCGGGCTGGCGGGGTGCGTACCTGGTTACAGTCACGGACACCGGCATCTATGCCGAACCACTGGTAGAGTTCTACCCCTTGCAGACGGTGGTCTGGCATACGGCCCGGGTTACGGTGGACGAGCTGACGGCGGAGGATGACCTGACCCGGTTGCTGGAGAAGACAGTAGCCGCGGTGGCAGCCGAGTATACTCCCGAGGCTGTGGAGAAGAACGGGTGGAAGGGTGGCTATGCCCCGGAAGGCGTGCTGCTGCGGGTGGAGATAGCCGGCCGTTCACGGCTCTATCGCTGGTTGCAGCAGGAGGCAACTCGCAGCGAGTTGTTGCAGACGGCCCGGGATCGGGCAGAGTTGCCAGGCGCGCCCTGGGTGTGGACGACCTCCCTGGAGTTTAGGGTGCAGCCGCCGGTGGATCGCCAGAAACTGCTGGCAGAAGAGAGTTTCATCGGGGATCTCGTACGGCTCGGGACGGCGCTGCGGGAAGAGCTGGCCGGGAGGGCGCAGGTGGCCGCAGCCGGAAAGCCCGGTGGTGCCGGCGGCACTTTGGCGGGCGAGATGAGCGCCCTGGTGAACGAATGGCTGAAGCCCCTGCACAGCAAGAGCGCAATTGCTTCTTTGCTGGAGGAGCTGCCCCCGGCAGAGCTGCAACGATGGGTGGAAGAGGCAGAATCCCTGCTTGTCGAGAAGCTACTGTCCGAGGCAGGAGATGAAGAGTAGATGCGCATAATCCGCTTTGGCGTTGAGAGATTCGGGGTGTTGGCCGGCCTGACCTCACCCAGGCTGCACGGTCGGGGTATGGTGCTTCTTTGGGGGTTGAACGAGGCCGGGAAGTCCACGTTGCTCCGCTTCTTCCGCCAGCTCTTCTTCGGTTACGAAAAGGATTCGGAGGGGTCGGGGGGAGTATCGCCGGCCGGATGGGCTGATCTGGAGGTCGGGGAGGGGAGGCTGGTGCGGTGGGAAAGGCGGGCGAGCGGGCGCCAGCGCCGGGGGGAAGTCCGCTTGCTCCCGGCCGGTGATCCTGCCCGGATTCTGGGGAACGTGTCGGAAGACCAGTTCAGCAACATATTTGCTATTGGCCTGAAGGAGCTAGAGGAGCTGAAGAGCCTGGAAGCGGTCGACCTGGGAGCCCGGCTCTACACGGCGGCGGGATTGGGCGCGCTGGCGCTGCGGTTGCCCGAAGTAGAAACGGAACTCGACCAGGAACTTGCCTCTTTGATAGCGCCCCGGTCCAGCAAAGCGCGTATTAACGCGGTACTGAGCGACTTGAACGAGGCGATCCGCAGCAGGATGCAACTGGATGGAAGCGTTGCAGAGTACAACCAGTTGCTCGGCCGGGAGCGGGAGCTGGAAGCACGCTGGCAGGAGCTGGAGCAGCGTGAGGAAGAGCTGATAAAGGAGCAGGCCCGTCTCGAACGTTGCCTGCAGGCATGGCCGCACTGGGAGCGGCTGCTCCAGGCCCGCAGGGAGCTCGAGCTTGCCGGCGACTGGCCCGGATTCCCCGCCGATGCCGAGGCCCGCCTTGAGGAGAGGGAGAAGGCCGTCCGCGAGGCGGAGCAAGCCGTTGCCGAAAGCGCCCGTGCCTGCCAGGAGCTTGAGGAGAGGCTAGAGAAGATCCGGTGTGACGACGGGTTGCTGGAGAAGGAGGAGCTGTGGCGGCAGCTGGAAGAGGAGCGGTCCCGCTGGTCCGCGGCCAGAGAGGAGTGGGCGCAGCTAGGTGCGGAGCTTGGGCGTGTCGAGGAGCGGATCCGTGCCGAGCTTGAGACGCTGGGGCCTGGCTGGACCGAGGAGCGGGTGCGGAGTATAAACACATCCCTCGTGGTGCAGGCCGAGGTAGAGGAGGCGCGCCGGCAGTTCGACCGGGTGGAGAGCTTCATCTCCGAGCAGCGTCGTCGGATCATCTCCCTCGAGCCGGCGGGTGAGGAAGCAGAGGGAGCGGGGGAGGAGGGGCAAGCGGCGCTGCGGCTGCGGCAGGCAGCCTTGCAGCGGGCTGCTGCCGCTCTTAAGCGTTTGCAGGCCGCCCGGGCGGAATGGGCGGAGCGCCGTGCCGCGCTGGCCGCCTGGGAGGCGGGAGCGATCAAAGCAGAAGAGCTGGCAAGGGTGCTGGTGAGCACCGATCCCCGGCAATCCGGCCGGCGGCGGGTAGGGGCCGGTCGGGTGGCCCGGGCGGTGGCGATGGCGGTGGCCGTCATGATACTGCTTGCCTGGGCCGGACTTGCCTGGCCGGCGGCCATCGTCGGCGCGCTGTTGATCTCGCTGCTGGCCGCCGTGTTGCTGGGGCGCAGTGATGATCGCCCCGACCAGCAGCCAGGGAGGCCGGAAGGGCTGGAGCAGCGCTGGGCGGAAGTGACGCAGCAGCAACAGGCGGAAGGCGAGCGGTTGCGCCAGGAGGCGGCCGCGGCGGAAGCAGCTTTTAGATCCCTGATGGAAGAGGTCGCGGAAGAGCTGGCCGGCCTGTTTGGCCGGGAGCAGGTACAGCCGCCCCGCCCCGAAGATCACCTGACTGCGAACGGTGCCTGGATGCAGCTGTGGGAGGAGAAAGTAGCCGGGGAGCTGCGCAGGCTTGAGCGAGATCTGGCACTCCATGAGGATCGGGAACGCCAGCTCCAGGAGGCACGCAAGGCGCTGGCGGCGGCCGAGGCGGAGCTGGCGCAGCTAGCCTCCCGCTGGGCGCAGGTGGCCGGCCGGGTAGGCGTGGAGCCCGGCATCGGGCCCAGCACCGCCTTGCAACTGATTCAGAGGGTTCAGCAGATCCGGCAGATCGGTACCGAGCGCGAGAGGTTGTGGCAGCGCCGGGAGCGTCTTGAGGAGGAATTGCGACGCTACGTCGATCTCTTCTGCGCTGCCGTGGGCGAGTCCGGTTTTCCCGGCGAGGCCGACCTCCCCGTTCGGGCGGGCAACCCGGCCGGCGGGTGGGATCCCCGGGTAGAAGAAGCCTGCTGGGCGGCCTTGCCGAAGTGGCTTACCAGAGTGGCGGCGGCCCGTGAGGCACGGGCGGAACGGCGACGCTGTCAGGAGCTGCTGGAACAGGCCAGGGAAGCCGAGAGGGCCGCCGCGGAGCGGCTGGCGCGAGCGAGAGCCGATCTTCTCAACCTGCTGGCTATGGGAGGAACCGATGATCCCGAGGTTTTCCGGCAGCGAGCCGAGCAGGTGCGCCGGTTCCGGGAGGCAGAGGCGGCAGCAAGGAGTGCCGCTACTTCGCTGGGAGTCCTCTTCGGTCTTTCAGAGACGGACAGCGAAAATGTGTTCGCACGAGTAGAGGCGGAACTGGCAGGAGCATCCCTGGCGGACCTGAGGTTGCGGGCGGAAGAGGTGGCGGCGGAGCGGCGGGCGATACGGGAGCAGAAGGAGAAGTGCAGCGAGGAGCTGGCCGCAGTACGCCAGCAACTGGCGAGTATGGCAGGGGCTGAGGCTCGGGCAGCGGTGCAGCAGCGTGAGGCGGAGTTGCGTCTGGCCTTGCGAGAAGCGGTGGAACGAGCGGCGGTGCTCTGCCTTGCCCGGGGGATGCTGGCCGAAGTCCGCCGGCGCTGCGAGCAGGAGCGGCAGCCGGAAGTGCTGCGGCGGGCCGGTTTCTATTTTGCCAGGATGACCGGGGGCAAGTACCGGCGGGTGATGGTTCCCTTGAGCGCCGCGGCGGCCGGCCGGGACCGCCAGAGGTTGGAACTTCTGGTTGAGAGGCAGGATGGAGAATACCTCTCACCCGGGCAACTGAGCCGGGGGACCGCCGAACAACTGTACCTTTCCATCCGGCTCGCGCTGGCCGAGGATTACGCCCGGCGGGTGGCTGCGCTCCCGCTGCTGCTCGACGACGTCTTGGTCAACTTCGACCCGCGGCGTCTTGGCGGGGCTCTGCTTGGTGTGGCAGAACTGGCACATGAGCTGCAGATCTTGCTTTTTACCTGCCATCCGCACGTGATTTTGACCGCCTGCCGGGCGGCGCAGGCTGCCGGTGCACCTTTCCAGATCTTGATGCTGGCGGAAACGGGCAGTCTGACTGAGGCGAGTGAGCAGGAGATCGTCCGGGCGGCAGCCAATAGCTGACCCAAGCAGTTTCTGGGAGGGTCAGTGGAGATGTTGTCTGAGTACGGTGGTCCGGCGGCGGCTTGGGACCGGTGGTACCGGGAAGCGATCGCCGAGGGCGTGCGGAGGGTTCGGGAGCTTCCCGGTGTGGTGCTGGGCTTTCATTCGACCATCGACGGCTTGAAGAAGGTGGAAGCCGGGTCGCTCAAGGAGTGGCTCGGAAGCCTCCCGGGGTTGGCGGAGCAGGTAGCAGAGCTTCTGGCTGCAGATGCTTCCGGCACGCCCCGGGTGGCGGCGCTGCGAGAAATCCGTTCACCGGCTGAACTTCTGGCTGCTTTACTCGACTGCATGGCCCGGGGCAAGGCCCGGCAGCTGATGATCCGCAGTGAAGAGACCTTCCGGTGGGCCCTGCAGCACGTCGGCTATGACCGGCTGCGGATGGGCGGTACCTCCGGGAATATGGCCAATGCCCTCGCTCCACTGGGCTATCCGCGAGTTGTGGTCTACGCCCATCCGCTGTCGGTGCAGCTTGCTGAGCTTTTTGTTGACCGACCCAATCTTTTTGTGCTGGCATCGGGCGAGCTTATCCCGCCCCGGGTCGCGGCGGCGCGCCAATCCGGAAGCAAGATCAGGGCTCTACATTGGGTCTTTGAGTTCGAACGAGAGCAGCGCTTCACGTATCCCCGGCTCGACGGTGGTCTGCTCCGTTGGGAGGAGGGCCGCACCCCGAGAGCAAACCGGTTCATCGCCGCCTGGAATCCTGAGAACAACCAGTTGCGGGTAAACCCCGACTTTGTTGACAGCCTGCTTCAGGTGGGCAGTGGCTTTACTCACTTTATCGTCTCCGGCTTTCACATACTCTCCGAGACCTACCCCGATGGCAGCACCTATAGGGAATGTCTGCAGGGAGTTGGGGCGGTTCTGGAAAAGGTGCGGGGCCGCTATCCCCATCTGCTGCTTCATTACGAGTTTGCTTCCATTGCGAGCCCGCTGATCCGCCGGGGTGTGGTCGAGGAAATCCTTCCCCGGGTGGACAGTCTGGGCCTCAACGAGGTAGAGCTGATCGCCATTCTGCGCGACCTGGGGGAGGAACAACTGGCCGCCGGGCTGGAAGCTGCGGACGCGGCGGCCGGGCGGGCTGCAGCCGCGGGTGAGGTGGCGACGCCGCCCCTGGAGATCCTTCTGCCGGCACTGGTGCGGGTAGCAGAAGCGGGCCGGCTCAGGAGGATACACCTTCACAACCTTGGCTATTACCTCTGTCTTGTCCGCCCCGACCAAGAGGGGCAGGTCGGTGACGAGTGGCAGGCAGGCAAGCTGACCCGCTCCGGTCTGCTCTTTGCGGCCGCTCTGGCGGCGGTGCGGGCGGTCCAGGGTGATCTGACCGACCCCGGACAGGCGCAGGCAGCTCTCGAGGTGCCTCTATCCCCGGTGGGCCTGCGGGGTGTCGAACAGCTGGAACGGCTGGCTGCGGCCGGCATGGTGCGCTCGGACGGCGCGGCGATGTCCGGGATCTTTTCTTTCCAATCCTGGCAGGGGGTCTTCGTGCCGACCCGGGTCGTGTCCCGACCGTTATTCACCGTCGGGTTGGGTGACGTCATATCGGCTACCGCCTTCCTTACCGGTACGAATCCCCGCTAAGCCAAGCGCGGTTGTAGCAGGTGACAACCGTCACTCCAGATAATTGCCGCCATATCCGGTTGTCGGCAGGATTTCCGTCGGCTGGATAGAATCCATAATTGTTGAACTTAGTTCGATTTATGATCGAACATACATCCCTTACCGCTCTGTTGCAGGTGTCGAAGCGGGTTCGCGCCTTTGGTGATGGTCTGGAGGAGGCCGGAGATGCGGACGGGTGATCGGCAACTGATAAAAGAGCTCAATGTTACCGCAGTCATCACCACCATTCGGGAGCACGAACCGATCTCCCGGGTCGATATTGCCCGGTTGACCGGTCTCAGCAAGGCGACAGTGACCAGCATCACCCAGATGTTGCTGCGCGCCGGTCTCATTCTGGAGACCGGCAGCGGTGACTCCCGGGGCGGGCGTCGGCCCACTCTCCTGCGCCTCAACCCGACCGCGCGCCTGGCTGTGGGGGTCAAGATTGCACCGGCAAGGATCACTGCCGCCCTTACCTCCCTGCAGGGGCAGATCCTAGAGATGACATCGGTCGATCTCCCCTCAGAACCTCCGGCGATCGTAGAGGCGGTGGAAGCGTGCGTCCGGGACGTCATTCATCGGGCCGGCTTCACGCTCTCTCCCGCCCGGCTTTTAGGGGTTGGAGTAGGATTGCCGGGAATTGTCGATCCGACCACGGGGGCCTCGATCTCGTCCTACTTCCTGCGTTGGCAGAATGTACCAATCAAGCGGTTGCTGGAGACGCGGCTTGGTCTGCCTGTCTATCCGGAGAACGATGCCAATTGCTTCGCACTGGGGGAGTACTGGTACGGCGCGGGCAGGGGAGCCTCTTCGTTGCTCGGGGTGACGGTCGGGGTAGGGATCGGGGCGGGTCTGATCCTCGATGGCCAGATCTTCCGGGGGGCGCTGTGCGGAGCAGGTGAGGTCGGGCACATGATCATCCAGCGGGATGGGCCCCTCTGCAACTGCGGCCGCTTCGGATGTCTTGAGGCATTGGCAGCGGATGCCGCCGTGGTGCAACGGGCCCGGCAGCTCAAGGGTGACTGGGAGGCGTATCCGGGCGGGCGCCCGGAGGTAATACTGGCAGCGCAGGCAGGTGATGCGGCCGCTCGCCAGGCCCTGGCCGAAGCAGGTGAGTGGGTGGGTCTCGGTCTGGCCAACCTGGTCAACGTGCTAAGTTGTGATTTCATCGTCGTGGGCGGGGAAGCGGTATCACAGGCCGGGGAGATGCTGTTGCAGCCGATCAGGGCCGCTCTCCAGCGCTACGTCTTCTCACCGCTGTCCGGACGTGTCCGCGTGGAGGCCGCCAGGCTCGGTGATGAGGTGTGGCTGATCGGTGCGACGGTCCTGGCTCTGCAGCGCTTCTTCCATGCCCCGCTCAAAGTTGCCGTCACCCGCTGAAGGGGGGGATTGCCGCGCATCTTGGGCTGTGGCTTTTGGTGTAGCTGTTGGCGAGATCTCCTAGAGGTGATTGGAGTTGTGTTCGGCAAAAGCGAAGGGAGGAAAGAGAATGAGATCGTTGCTGGTAAAGCGGGTGGCTTTCGCTTTGGTGCTTTGTGGCGGCTTGCTCTGGGCATCTGTAGTCCCGGTGAACGCTGCACCATCAATTATCTTTACAGCAGTCGACCCCGCCGGAGACGACAACGGTCCGGGAACGTATGTATATCCCACTAATCCGGTCTTTACCCCGGGAGCTTTCGATCTGTTGGAGCTGCAGGTAATCGATGCAGGAGAGAATGTTGAGTTCCGGATAAAAGTGAACCAGACCATCAGCAACCCCTGGGGAGGCCCTAATGGTTTCAGCGTGCAGATGTTCCAGATCTATGTGGATACCGACCACCAGGAGGGGTCGGGTTTTGTGGACGCCATTCCCGGGGCAAATGTGAGTTTTGCTGAGGCCGAGGCCTGGGATAGGGCGATCATTGTCGAAGGCGGTTGGGGCGACGAGGCTGAGCGGGCGGCCGAGAGCAACATGTTCGAAGACATGCTTGCTGCTGTGCTCATCAGCCATTCTGCCCGGGTCGAAGGCGATACGGTCATTGTGCCCGTACCCAAGTCGTTCCTGGGTGAGCCGCAGCCCGGCTGGGGCTATCAGGTTCTCTTGCTGGGGCAGGAGGGCAGCACTTCTGACATGGACGGCGTTAAGGTGCGCCGTGTTCTCAAGAGCAACACCGAGTGGAAGTTTGGTGGCAGCGACGAGAGCGGCCTGCACCCGAACGTGATCGACATGTTCGTTCCTGCCAACTCTGCCCGGACGCAGGCGGAGATTCTGAAGGCTTACGACATTGATAACGGCCTGTACGCAGTGGTGCCGATGCTGTACTCCTGAAATCCGGTCCGTGGCAGGGACAGCTCGGGCGGGTGGGAGTCAGCCGGCAGTTCCCGCCCGGCTGCCCTTGTCCTGTCTCCGGTCGTCAGGAAAGGAGGAGATGCATGATGCCTTGGCGTCGTACGTTGCTCCAGCCAAGAGCACCCACCCTGTTGCTGGTGGCTGTATTACTCGCTCTCTTAAGCGCCCAGGGAGCGGACCGGCTCGGGGCTCAGGCTGCGGGGGCAGACGCCCAGGAAGTTGTGGACGAGGCGGCGGAGAGCACGGCAACGCCTATGCTTCCGGTAGCCCAGCAGTCCGACCCCTTCGTCTACCTGGATCTGCGTCCTTTCTTCAACAATGATGCCATATCCTGGGATCACGACCCGCTAGACGGAGACATCAACTTTGCCTGGACTACCCTGCCCGCCGAATTCCTGCCCGATTCGCTCACCGTGGTCAGTATCCGCAGCGCTAGCTTTCTCTTTCCTCCTAAGGAAGACGGTACCAATAACGCGCTGATCCTGACCGGACAATCCTTTGCCGTTCCCGCCGGGCAATACAGTGAGCTTCAATTGCTGATCACGGCTATTTCCGGGTTGCACACGGGCGAGGTGACCTTCCGCTTCCGTGACGGCAGCCAGTGGAGCGGTAAGTTTAACGTACGGGATTTTGGACCTGCGGGCGGAACGGGGCAGTTTGGCAACCTCACCGTTCCTCATCGTCATGGTCCTTATGGGGACCAGACACCGTCGGCAAAGATCTGGGTGGCCATCATCCGATTGCCCGAGGAGTTTGCCGACAAAGAGTTGGTCGAGATCACCCTGCCTGCCAATGATCGCCTGCGCCTCTTTGCTCTTACTCTCAAGCAGAAGTGAATAGAAGGGGGAGTTGACGCTGTGTCTCGACTCAGCTCGTTAAGTAGGATGGCCAGGGCGTTGGTTCCCACGAGGGGCGTCATCCTGTCCGTTATCGCCGGCGGGCTCCTATTGCTTTCTCCCGGTGTAGCGCAGGCAAGGACCACAATTACCTTCTGGACCGACTGGGGTGGCGACGGTCTGGCGGCCCTTGAGTTGATCGCCGACAACTTTAACAAGAGTCAAAGCGCCATCGAAGTAAAGGTCACGGCTACCGGGGACCTCAATACGAAACTGCTTACAGCCATTGCTGGAAACGCTGCTCCGGATCTTGTCCTGCTCGATCGCTATCGTACGGGGGAAATGGCGGCCAGGAAAGCGCTCACGCCGCTTGATCCCTACCTGGCCCGCAAGGACACCACCATCAAGCCGGATGATTTCTTCGGCGCGGCATGGAACGAGACCATTTACGAGGGTACCGTATACAGCGTGCCTTTTTATGTCGACAACCGTGTTCTCTTCTACAACATCCCCCGTTTTGAAGAGACGGGACTGGACGCGCAACGGCCACCTGTGGACTGGGATGACCTGGTCGAATACTCGCGCAAACTCACCTCCCGTACACCGGATGGCCGCCTCAAGACGGTCGGGTATGTTCCGATATGGCACGGAGTATCCCTCACGCATTACATGTGGCAAAACGGCACGGATGTTTTCAACGCCGACAAGACCCGCGTGATCTTTGATCAGCAACCATCGGTGGAAGCACTGGATTGGGTTGTTCGCTTCGTTGACATGTACGGTGGGGTCGCCGCTCTCAACGACCTGAGCAGCCAGTTTGGTTCGGGGACGAAAGACCCTCTGGTTACCGGTCAGGAAGCGATGAAGTCGGACGGTAACTGGATGTACGGAGATATGAAGAAAGCGGTCCCGCAATTCCTCGAAAAGGACCTCGGACTTGCACCGCTGCCAAAGAAAAAGCAGTACGCCACCATCGCGGGTGGGTTTTCGCTGGCGATCCCGGTGAACGCCAGGCAGAAGGAGGCTGCCTGGAAGTTTCTGCAGTTTGCCGTAAGCAAGGAAAGCCAGCTGCTCTTTGCGCAGCGGGCCGGATCGATCCCGGCTCTCATTGCTGCGGCCACAGATCCGGTCATCATCGGCAACCGGTTCTGGCGGCCCTTCATCCTGTCTATGGAGTTTGCCCGTTACCGTCCAGTCCATCCGGCCTTCCCGGAGATCGAAAGCCTCATCTATCAGGCTGTGGATGATGCGGTCAACCACCGGCTCTCCCCGCAGGCCGCACTTAAGCAGGCGGCGGAGAAGGCGCAAGCCATCCTGGACCGCTATAACAAGCATTTCCGGCGTTAGCAGACCGCGTGCCGATGAGGAGGACGTGCTTCATGGCGATCATGCTGGCTTTGTTGGTTAGCCTGCTCTCCCTGGCGCTGGCTGCCCAACCGGTCCGGGCTGCCAGCGGAGCCACATGGGATGTGGTGCCGAACAAGGGGTTCTTCCTGCCAGGAGAGAAGGCCACCTGGACGCTTTCGCTTACTTTGCCGGCAGTGGCGGTGGCGGAAGCGGAAGCGAGCGGGACGACGATAATGCCGGAGCTGACCGCCGAGTTTCGCCTGTACGAGCTGACGCAGCCTTTGACGACGGTCTCCGGCCTTATCGTTGTCGACCCCCAGGCCGCGAAGCGCAGCCTGGATGGGAAAACGGTGGTCTGGAGCTGGGAGTTTTCCTGGGTAACTCCGGCGGACCGGCCAATAGCGGTAGGGATGGATTGGACCGTTCGGACCGCCTCCGGCGAGCAGGTGGCAGAGGGTAGTTCAGCCTTTGACACGGCCTGGCGCTGGGTAGATATTCCAAGATACGGCTTTTTGTCGGATTTTGACCCGAGCCGGGGTCGGATGAGTCCCATAAGCGAGCTGCTGCCCTACCATATCACCGGCCTGCAGTTTTACGATTGGATGTATCGGCACCACCAGTACCTGCCGCCCACACCGGTGTTCATGGACCCGCTTGGACGGCGTCTTTCACTCAAGGTGGTTGAGAGCCGGATTCAGGATGCCCACAAAGCCGGTATGGCCGCCATGGCCTACACCGCCATTTATGCTGCCTCCCCCGACTTCTATCAGCAGCATCCGGATTGGGCTCTCTACAAAGGGCCTTTCACGCCCTGGACATTTGGTGATAATTTCCTCTACATTCTGAACCCGGCCCGCACCAGCCCGTGGCACGACTGGATTATCGATCAGTACAAGCAGGTCGTTGCCTGGGGATTCGACGGGATTCATGCGGACCAGTACGGAGATCCGAAAAACGGCTTTACCACGGAGCTGGCGGAAGCCACCTCTTTTATCGACCTGGGCCCCGCGATCCGGGACTTGCTGACCGATGCCAAGGAAGCTCTGGCCGGCCTGGATCTGTCCGATCGTCATCCCGGTACGGGCGGAGATCCGGCCCTGATCTTCAACGCCGTCAACGACTGGCCCACGCCGCTGGTAGCCGCCTCGAAAGTTGATGCACTCTACGTCGAAGTATGGCCGCCCAACGATACCTATGCTGACATCCACCGCATCGTTACCGAGGGACTGCGCCTGGGTAAAGGAAGGCCGCAGATCATCGCCGCCTACCTCGACCCCGCCAACGTTCCCGGTGTGCTGCTGCTCGACGCGGTCATCTTTGCCAGCGGCGGCTACCACATCGAGCTTGGCGAGTTCAACCGGATGCTGGCCGACCCCTATTTCCCCAAGCACAAGCCGGTAGGAAAGGAGCTTACCGTCGCTCTCCGTCGCTACTATGACTTTTCTGTCCGCTACCGCCCCCTGCTCTACGGCGAGCTGTCTACCAAGGGCAGGGACGCGGGGGTCACAGAAGGAATCTTCCCGGGACGGGTCAAAGTGTTGGCGGAGGGCGTGCGGGTCGGAACCACATTCAGCGCGGGAGAGGTCACCGTCATGACGCGGCTGGTGGCGGGCTATCCGGTCGTGCACCTCATAAACCTGAACGGGGTGAGCAGCTCCCGCTGGCGCGAGACAAAGGAGACGCCCCGACCTGTCAACAACCTGGAGGTCCGCTTCTACCCGAGTGAATGGCCCGCCGGAGGCCCCGGTGAGCTGCCGCGCTTTTTCTGGGCCTCCCCCGACGGCGATTTACGCCCGCACGAGCTGCCGGTGACGAAAGGCCAGGACGAAGATGGGCGGTTCATCAGCCTGCGCGTCCCGTCGGTCTGCTACTGGACCATGGTCTGGATGGAAAGGTAGCGGAGAAGGCGGCAGGAAGCGGGAGTCAATAGCACAATCACACGGGGCCGCCGCCGGTGGGCAGCGGCCCTGTCTGCTCGTCAACTTGTTTCATAGAAGAGCCCGTCGATTACCCGCCCCGTGAGCGTTCCCGTGAGGGCGGGCAGCCGTGTCAAATGAGAAGCGGGGACAAGAGGAGCGCCCGGAGTAGGGCCGCATGCGGCTGGCGGAAGCGGTGACGGAAGAGGTCGAAAAAGGGCCTTAGCTGGAGAAAACCTGCCGGGTTGAGGAGCTATTCTCGACAGACGCCGGCTTTTTGCCCCATTTGATCGCAGAAAGGATTCGTCAAATCTGACGCCCGGGGTTAAACTGCCTGCGAACACGGGGAGAAACGGAGATGACCCCGTATGAGCGAGAGCTACTCCCGGCCCATACGATCCATTCCGGCCATCGCGGAGAACCGCGTCACCCCTAACCGGTTTGTGACTCCGACCCCGGTATGATACACCCACCTTCTACCCGCCTCGTTCCGTCTCTTTACAAGACTAACATTCCCAACGGCTTGTCGGGCTTATCACAAGAACCGATCTGGAGGTAGATGTGATGGGCATGCTGACGCCGAGTACCCGTACCAAGGGTGAGACGCTTGCACCCCTGATTCGGATTGCCGGCGCCGAGGCAGAACTTCCCCCGTTGCTAACAGATTCCCTGCAGGAGATTTTGACGCCCGGGGAACAGCTTCTGTTGGCCGTTCGAACGGACATGACCCTGGATGGCACGTACGATGAAAGCTGGCTTATTGTCACAGACCGGCAGATTGTCGTCTACGATGATATTGATCGGTATGCCCCGGATACTCCGGCTCTCCAGCTGCCTGTGACCGAAGTTCTATCTGCAAAAGCAAGGCACCTGTACGGCAACGGCACTCTCGAACTGACTACCAGGACCGCTACGATCGATATCATCCGGTATTCCCGCAGCCTCAGTTCCGCTTTTGAAACCGTGGCGAGTTACCTCAACAAGCTGGTAGAATCCGGCGTTGAAGGACTCAAAGATGCTGAACTGCTGGCGCAAAAGCATCCCGCAGAGGTTAACAAGTGCCCCAAGTGCGGACGTACGCTTCCCTGGGGCAGCAACGTCTGTCCCTTTTGCGTGGAAAAGAAGAAGGTGCTGGTTCGTCTGCTAGGTTACCTGAAGCCGTACTGGGCTCTGGCAACTTTCACCCTCTTTCTCTCCATGGCGGTCACCGGCCTGGGTCTGATGGATCCTATCATGCAGAAGCTCCTGGTGGACGAGGCCATCGGCAAGCATGACCTGCGGCTGTTGGTCTGGATCGTCATCGGTTACCTGGGCATACACGGTATCAACGCGGTCTTGCATATGTTACGTGGTTATTACATGTCCTACATGGGACAGAAGGTGACTTACGACCTTAGCACTGAAGTCTATGCTCACCTGCAGAAACTCTCCATGAGTTTCTACGACAAGCGGCAAACTGGTTCGATTATGACCAGGGTCACCGGTGATGTAAACCGCTTGCAAAACTTCATCGTCTTCGGCTTGCAGGACACACTGATTCAGATCCTTACGGTCATATTCATTACTGTGATCGTTCTGACCATTAACTGGAAGCTTGCTGCTATCGCACTACTTCCTATGCCTGTCGTGGGATTCGGTACGGCTCTCTTTGCCAAACGCATCCATAAGGTGTATCACCGTATCTGGCGGCGGATTTCGGAAGTGAACGCGATTTTAGGTGATACAATTCCAGGTATACGAGTTGTTAAGGCCTTCGGGCGCGAAAAAGAAGAGACGGAGAGGTTTGCCGCCAAACAAAAGGAGTTACTCGACAGCCACATGCAGGCGGTAGGCCTCTCTTCTGTTTTCTACCCGGCCATGGGGTTTGTTATGATCATAGGGGCTGCCTTCATCTGGGGATATGGTGGATACCGGGTTATCCAGGAGACGCAAGGCATAACTGCCGGCGGCGGGAGTGTGGGCGTCCTCACCCTGGGCGACTTGCTGGCCTTTATCGGGTACATGTGGCGGTTGTACGGCCCGATTCAGCAGTTGAGCCGGCTGAGCGGGATGTTCCAGGAAGCAATAACCTCCGCGGAAAGGGTTTTCGAAGTACTGGACACGCAGCCGGAGGTGCAGGAGGCCGTTCAACCGGTGGATATAGAAATCAAAGGAAACATCGAGTTCGACAACGTGTCATTTGGCTACGAGAAGGGGGAGCCGATTCTTAAGAATATCAACCTTACCATCAAGGCCGGAGAGATGATCGGGGTGGTGGGTGCGAGCGGGGCCGGCAAGACTACCCTCATTAACCTCCTTTGCCGGTTCTACGATGTTACTGAAGGCGCGATTCGCATCGACGGCGTGGACATCCGGCAGCTGTCGCTGCGCTCTTTGCGGGAGCAGCTGGCTATCGTACCCCAGGAGTCGTTCCTCTTTCACGCCAGCATTGCCCAGAACCTGGCCTACGGCAAGCCGGATGCCACTCCCGAGGAGATCATGTGGGCTGCCAAGATGGCCAACGCCCATGACTTCATCATGGAGTTCCCCGACGGGTACGATACTCGCCTGGGCGAACGGGGTGTGGGCCTGTCCGGAGGTCAGAAGCAGCGCATCTCCATCGCCCGGGCCATCCTCATGGATCCGAAGATTCTGATCCTCGATGAAGCCACTTCGGCCGTAGATACCGAGACGGAACGGTTGATCCAGGAAGCGATCAACCGGCTGGTGAAGGGCCGGACCACCATCGCCATTGCCCACCGGTTGTCGACACTGAAGAACGCCGATCGCATAGTGGTCCTGGAAGGGGGGCGAATTGTGGAAGTCGGCACCCATGATGAACTGCTCAGCAAAGAGGATGGTGTTTTTGCTCGTCTGGTCCGCATGCAATCGGAGATTGCTCGCACGCATGTAGTGTAGAGGGTGAAGCCGGTATGTGTATTGCTCTTTTCCAGGAACTCAACCTTCTCGACCCACGGGTCAGCGAATTTTATCGCGATACCGCTGCCGGGCTCAGCCTGCGAGTAGGCCACGAAGAATGGAAAGGTGTCCGGGTGGCGCTGGCCTTTCCTTTAACGATGCGAGACCGCTACATTGTGGTGAAGGATCGGGACGGCAAAGAGATCGGTATAGTGAAGGATTTGGCGGAGCTCGGTGAGGAGTCACAGAGGGTGGTTCGGGAGGAGCTGGCCAAAGCCTATTTCATCCCTAAGATCACCCGGATCAACTCCATCGAGGAGCAGTTTGGTATAACCACCTGGAAGGTGGAGACGGACAGAGGACCCCGGGTTTTCGAGGTACGGGAGCGACGGGATGTGCGGTTCATCGGGCCGGATCATCTCATAATCAAGGACGTAGATGGGAACCGTTACGAGATAGTGAATCTGCGTCAGCTGGATCCGGCAAGCCTGTCTCGGCTCGAGAGCCAGATCTAACGCTTTCAGCGACGGAGCAGAAGCCAGGCTCCGATGGCGAGAAGCAGGGCTCCCAGGCCCCTGGTCCAAGAGAAGGATATCCTGTCCAGGCCGAGAAGGCCAAAGTGGTCAAGCAGCATGGCGGTGGCGATCTGTGCGACCAGGATGCCGGTGGTGGCAGCTACCATACCCAGGGCCGGGACGGAAGCGGCGACCAGCCAGGTGATGCCGACACCCAATAACCCGCCGAGGAGCGCCGGCAGGGGGGCATGAAGCAACTCACGCCACGATCCGGAGCCTCTGGTCGAGGGAAGGAAAAGGAGCACCAGGCTTACAATTACCATGCCAGTGGCGTGCACCCAGAAGGTTGCCAGGGCCAGGCCGGTGCGGCGGGCCAGCCAGGAGTTGGCTGCTCCTTGCAGGGGCATCAGCGCCCCGGCCAGCGATGCGAGAATAAGCGCGATAACCCAGCTCCGGCTCATCTCTGTACCACCTATCTGTTACACAGGTCATGGTCGCGCCCCGGTCGTGCCGGGATCACGGCGATTACGCCGGATAGTTTAACCCAAGGAGGGACTAAGCCAATGATGCAGGCGCAACAGGCGGAATTGGAGGAGAAGTGGGCAAGGGTCAGGACCCTCTTGGAGGAGGAAGGTGCTCAGGCGTTGCTCCTCAACCAGAGGCCCGATATTGCCTGGTTTACAGGCGGTGCCGACGTCCACGTGGCCAGGGATGAGGCTCCGGTGGCGGCACTTCTGATCACCGCAGAGAAGGTTTTCATCTTGACCACGGAGATCGAAGCGGCACGTCTTCAACGGGAGGAGTTTGCTCCCGTAGCCGGCTCTACCATCTGGCAGATCAATGCCCGTCCATGGACGCGGACTCTGGAAGAACAGCTGGAGACCATCGTTTCTGGCCGCGCCGTGTTAACCGATGATCCGGCTTTTGCCGCTGCTGCTGCCGCTGCGGGAAATACCCTCTGGAAGTACCGGCCGGAGAAGATCGCCGCGCTCCGCTATCCCCTGACGCCGGCGGAGGTGGAGAGATATCGCCAGGGGGGGAGATTGGTCGCCCGGGCCCTGGAGGAGGCCGCGAGGGCCGTACGTCGCGGCCAGAGCGAACTTGAGATCGCCGCGGATCTCGACCGCCGCCTACAGGAACGGGGGCTTGAACCGACCGTCACCCTGGTCGCAGCAGACGATCGCATCCGGCTGTTTCGCCATCCCATCCCCACGGGCACGCGCGTTTTGAGCCGTTGCATGTTGGTCACCTGCGCCCGCTACTTCGGGCTGACGATAGCTGCCACGCGCCTTGTTCAGCTGGGGCGTCTGCCCGTCGACCTCGAGCGCCGGCATCAGGCGGTGCTGCAGGTGGAAGCGGCTATGCTGGCTGCCAGCCGCCCCGGCGTCACCATGGCGGAGGTGTATCAGACGGCAGTTCAGGCGTATGCAGCCCAGGGGTTTCCGGGGGAGGAGCGGCTGCACCACCAGGGTGGTACCATCGGATACCGGAACCGTGACTATCGGGCAGAGCCCGGTTCGACGCTGAGGATCCACGCCTGGCAGGCAGTGGCTTGGAACCCCAGCATCACGGGGACCAAAACTGAAGACACGTTCCTGGTTACGGAGTCGGGCCTCGAATTACTCAGTGCGGGAGAGACCGGCTGGCCGATGATCAATGTGAATGTGAACGGTGTGCAGATTCCCCGCCCGGCCATTCTCCAGCTGTGAGCTCGGTCGCCTGTTAGCAGCGGCGGGAACGGGTGCGGGCCCGTCTCGCCGCTGCCCGGCGTTGGATCGGCGTTGCAGGTTCACCGAAGATCCGAACCCAGCTCGCCAATGCTCCAGCTAAGGCGCTCGTTCCGGGTGGTGCGCTCCACTCGCTCGCCCGGGATAATGATGCGTCGCTCCTGCAACCGATCTTCCACTCGTTCTTTGGCTTCCCTGAACCGCTGGGAGTGGACGATCTCTCGGCTCCAGAGAAACCGCAGGGTTTCCTGGAGGTCGACGTCGTCGGTCAGGTTGATCAAATGTTCGTAGACCGCCCGTGCTTTCTCCTCGGCGGCAATATCTTCGGCCAGGTTGGCGATGGGATCACCGACCGCGGAGATGTAGGTGGCTGTGAAAGGAACGCCGGATTCGTTCACGTAGAAGACGTCACGGCCGAATTCCGCGTAGTATCCGTCCAGGCCGTGGCGACGCAACTCCTCGAGGGAGAGACCTTCAATCAGGCGGTAAAAGGCTTCACCCAGGATCTCGAGGTGGGCCAGCTCTTCCGTGGCGATATCAATAAGAAGGCCCCTGGTTCGGGGATCGGGCATGGCATAACGTTGGGCCTGATAACGCAGGGTAGCGGCCAGCTCACCCTGGGGTCCTCCATACTGGGCCAGGATCAACTTGGCCATGCGCGGATCCGATTTGGAAACTTTTACTGGGTATTCCAGTTTTTTCACGTAATACCACACGGTCCTCACCTCCTCGCCCCGGTCACACGGTCTCTTCCTCGAAGTACTCCTGGTCCGCGACGGCAAAGGGGCCGGTATGCCGGCGGGCGGGCCAGCCCGGCTGCATCCACATGAAGGCACCGAACCTCTCCTCATACTGGTGCATCAGTTCGTGAACCCGGCGGGCCGCTTCGTTGTAGTTGTTGAGGGTTTCGCGATCATGGGGACGCAGATCAGCCGCGAGCATCCAGTCTATGGCGCGGAACTCAGCTTCCTGAATCCGGCAGAGCATGCGTCTTTCCTCTGCGTCAGGGAAGCGCCGGTCCTCGGGGTCGCGAGGCGAGTGGTCGGGAACTTCGGGTGTCTGGGGTAGCCGCCATTCAGGTTCGCCCTCGCTGCGGCCTCCCCATCCCCGGGTTTGATCATCGGGCGTTGCCGTGCGTCTGCCTTCCCAGCGAGAGATCTCTTCCTCTCCGATTCCGATACCCGTCTCTGCCGTCTCAGCCAGCCGCGGATCGGGTGTGATGGTGCGGGCTGGTTCAACCGAGACCGAACCCTCAGGAGCTGCAGGAGCTGTCTGTTCGGCAGGAGGTACGTCGCCCGCAGCAGAACGCGGGGAGCGGGATTGAGGTGCACCGGTCTGGTCGGCCGGCGTAGCGGGAGTGCGAGTTAGAGCGGGATCTTTATCATCATCATAGCGCCGACCCCAACCGAAGCCAGAGCTCAAGCCGCGTGAACGCCTTTCGGCCATGCTTCTCCCTCCTTCCTCGCCATCTCCTTGCAGGATACGTCCCGTAATCGCTGGCTGTCCTCCGACAGGAATCCTATTCTGGGGGGCGGAGTCAGCGGTACGGCCGGCTGCACCTAACGTGACAGAACGTATCCGCCTTCGTATAATGATGGCGAATATAGCCATTTGCTGCAGCCTGGCCAGGAGGGGCATCCCATGATCCAGCTCGAGCACGTCAGCAAGTGGTACGGGAGCCGGGCAGCGGTGGAGGATCTCACCTTCTCGGTAGCGGAAGGTGAGGTGGTCGGCTTTCTGGGACCAAATGGGGCCGGAAAGACGACCACCATGCGCATGATTACCGGTTATATGCCGCCGTCGGACGGCCACCTGACGGTCGCCGGTTTCGACCCCATCGAAGAGCCTTTCGAAGTTAAACAACGGATCGGCTACCTGCCGGAGAACCCACCGCTTTATGCTGATATGACCGTCACAGATTACCTGTACTTTGTCAGCGAGTTGAAGCGTGTGCCCCGGGAACGGCGACGGGCGCAGGTCGGACAAGCCCTGGAGCGAACAGGTTTGACGGGAGTGAGCAACCGGTTGATCGGTCACCTCTCCCGGGGTTACCGGCAGCGGGTAGGGCTGGCCCAGGCGTTGATCGGCGAGCCACCCGTCCTTATCCTGGATGAACCGACCGTCGGCCTTGACCCCCAGCAGATCATCGAGATCCGCCAGCTCATCAAGGAATTGGCAGGTTCGCATACGGTACTGCTCAGCTCTCACATCCTTCCGGAAGTTCAAGCCATTTGCGAGCGGGTGATCATCATCAACAAGGGCCGCCTGGTTGCCCAGGATGAGCCGGCCAGGTTGGCCGAGCGGCTGCGGACGGGGACCGAATTCCGCCTGCGGGTTCAGGGACCTGCCGACCGGGCGCAGCAGCTGTTGCGCGGCATTGCCGGGGTGCGATCAGTGGAGATTGACAGGAAGCCGGAGTCGCAGGGGACGGGGCAGGCAAGAGCGGCAGGTGAAGCACTCCAGCTGGTCCTGGAGCCCGGTTTGGAGACCGGCGAGAGCGAAAACGTACGGGCCCAGATCTTCTTTACCCTTGCCGAGGCGCGGATTCCCATCGTGGAACTCAGCCCTGTCCGTGTCTCGCTGGAGGACGTCTTCCTGCAGCTGGTGACCGAAGAACAGCCTCACCATGACGCGCACGTGACTTCGCAAGGGGGTGCGGAGCGGTGAGCGGCCTGTGGACCATTTACCGCAAGGAGTTGCGCAGCTTCCTGGTCGCACCTCTCACTTATGTCCTGGTGGGGATCTTTTTGGTCCTGGGCGGATACTTCTTCTGGGTGACGGTGGTCACATCGGGCATTGCTTCTCTGGCCGGCTTTTTCGGCAACACAGCCATAGTGCTGATCTTCCTTATGCCGGTACTGACCATGCGGCTCTGGTCGGAGGAAGAGGCCAAGGGGACGGCCGAGCTGCTCCTGACCTCCCCCGTAAGTCTGGGTCAGATCGTAGTCGGCAAGTACCTGGCGGCGGTCACCCTCTTTGCCGGCATGCTCGTCTTAACCGCCGGTTACCCGCTGGTTCTCTACCTTTTCGGGGATCCCCAGACCGGCCCGCTTATTGCCGGCTACATAGGATTCCTGCTTCTGGGGGCCGCCTTCATTGCGGCCGGCATGTTCACCTCTACCCTCACGGATAACCAGGTGATCGCGGCCGTAACCGGCTTTGGGATTCTGTTGCTCCTGTGGCTGCTTCAGTGGGCGGGCGATGCGTTGGGGGGCGGTGCGGGCGAGGTTCTCAGGAACTTGTCGGCTATCACCCACTTCGTCAGCTTCAGCGACGGTCTGTTAGCCGCACCCGACGTTATCTACTATCTTGCCGTGATCGTTGGTTTTCTTCTCCTTGCCATCCGGAACCTCGGCCGGCGTCTGTGGCGCTCCCTGGAGACGGGGGCACAATCGGTGTTGCTCACCGCCGCCCTCGTCGGGATCCTAGTGGTTGTCAATATCCTGGCCGCTCGTATGCCCTGGCAGCTGGACCTGTCGGCGGAAGGGAGGTTTACCCTCTCTGATCAGACAAAGCAGGTGCTGCGCGAGCAGCTTCCCGGACCGGTAGAGATCACGGCCTTTGTCCGGACGGGGGATGATTCGCCCGTGCCTGATCTGGTCCGGGCCTACGCGAAAGCCTCCGACCGGGTGCAGGTATCCATCGTCGACCCTCTGCGTGAACCGTCACTGGCGCAACAGTACGGTGTGCAGCAGTACGACACCGTCGTTGTCCAGCAGGGAGGCAGGACGCGGAAGATCACCCCGGACAGCCTGTATACGCTGGCGTCAGACGGTTTTTCCACCGAGTTCAACGGGGAACAGGCGATTACCCGGGCCATTCTGGAGCTCGTGCATGAGCAGGATCGCAAGGTGGCCTTCCTCATCGGCCACGGGGAGGTTGCCAGTGAAGATGAGCTGGCCTCTCTTTTCTCGGATCTTGAGGGCGAAGGCTACTCGACCGAATTCTTCAACCTGGCAGAGACGGGAAGCATACCGGCGGCCACGTCGGTGGTGGCGGTGGCAGGACCCCAGTCGGACCTGGGAGCTCAGGAACTCGACGTTCTGCGCCGTTTTGTTCAGGCCGGCGGCAAGTTGCTCTTGCTGCTCGATCCGGTGACGCGAGCCCTTCCCGGCTGGGAGAGCCTCGCCGGTCAACTGGGGGTGCAGGTGACCTCCCATATCGTTGTTGATCCGGAGCGGGCTGCCTTCCTGGATGTGCTGTCGCCCATGCCGGAGCTGCTTGCTCATCCGATTACCAATCCCTTGATAGAGCGACGGATGGAAGTGTTGTTACCCCGATCGGTTGGCCTGGTGGTAAGAGAAGAAGGGGCAGCGAGCGGAGGTGGGGCAGCAGGGGCACCCGGCGAGATTAAGACGTCGGCCTTGCTGCGGACCAGCTCGGAAGCGTGGGGAGAGAAGATACAGCAGCGAGTCCAGGTTCGTAAAGATCCGGAGGATCCGGTCGGGCCGTTTATCCTGGCAGTGGCGGTGGAGGGACGGGTGGCTGAACCCGTAACCGATTCGGAGGCTGCTAGTAAGAGGTCGAGCACTGCTTCTGGTGGAACTGGCGCGGACGGCAGCGGCCAGGACGCAAGTCAACCCGGAGCGGAGTCGGAAGGAGAGTGGCAACCGCTGGCGGTGGTGGTGGGCAACTCGACGTTCATCCGGGGACAGTTCCTCAATCTCCAGGGAAATCGTGACTTCTTGCTTAACGCGCTCAACTGGCTCACCGGGCGCAAGAGTCTGATCAGCATCAGGCCGAAGGTCTTCAAGGTGCCCACGATTGCGCTGACGCCACGCCTTGTCTGGAACACATTCTATGCTTTCGTGGTGATAATGCCGCTGGCCTCGCTGTTCGTGGGTGGCTGGACCTGGTGGAGGAGGCGGGCCTTGTGACAAGCCGTCTGTCACGTCCCTCCGAGTCCCGTCAGCACCGGAAGCGCCGGCAGCGGTGGTTGACCACCGGCGTCGTCTTGCTGGTCTTTGCCGTCCTGGCCGTATATGCGTGGATGGGTAGACAGACGAACCGGTCGGGTTCCCCCGGGTCAGAGGGGGAAGGTGTACTGCCTCCTCTCTGGCAGGCGGACGTGGAAGACGTACGGGAGATCAGGGTTGAGTACCCGCGTGAACCGGAAAGGGAGAGCCTCGTAGTGGTCCGCGGCGGGGAGGACAGCGAGGATGGTGGCGGTGCGGCGGGTACGGCCGCGGCGAAACCGGTAGCTTACGCTCCTGTGCCCCGCTTCCGCAGTACGGCTGCGGTGCCCTTTGCCACGTACCGGCCGCCGGTCCGGAAGGTGGAGTGGATGCTCCGCTCACCCCTGCATGCTCCGGCTGATGCTAACACCCTTGACCGGGTGGCGCAGATGTTGGCCAGGCCCGTCCCTGAGGCCGAAGTTCGCCCTGCGGAAGATCTGGCCGGTGATGAGCAGTCTCAGAGATCGATACTGGCCGCTTACGGACTGGATACACCCCGGGCGGTGGTGCGCGTCCGCTTCGGCAGCAGCCAGGATGGCTCCGGTGACCGGACGGTTGAGAAGGAGATCAGAATCGGGGATCCCACCCCGATAACCTATGGGACCGACACACCATCCGGTTACTACGTCTATTCACCCGCCCACCCGGGTGTTTTCACCCTCTCGGCCTACGACGTGGAACCCTTATTGCAGGAGGCTGTTTCCCTCCGCGACCTGCAGGTGAATGAGTGGGAGGCCTCGCGGGTATACCGGCTCCGGATTCTGTGGGATGCGGGTGAGGGGAAGGCGGCTGCTTCGGGGTCAGCGGAGCGGCGGCTGGTGGCCATTGAAGCTGAGAAATCGTCGGGCTTGAGTGCAGCCGGCAATCCCGAAACCCGCTGGCAGCTGCTCTCGCCTCGCAACCTGCCGGCAGATTCGGCGAGGATCCAGGCGATTCTGGCCGACCTGGCTAACTTGCGGGCAGAGTCGGTGGTTGACGGAGGAAGTCTTGGCGAGTACGGGTTGACTAACCCTCGTGGCGAGATCATCGTCTGGCTGGATGAAGAGGGGTCGCAGGAGCAGCCCGCCCCGGCGGGAAAGAGTGCCGGTGACTCTCAGAATGAGGCTATTCCGTTGGCCAGAGTTCTTCACATCGGTGCGACTTCGCCCGACGGTAACGTGGTCTACGTTCGGGCGGCGGATGATGATACGGTCTATGCGGTGGAGTCCTGGCGATTGGCCAGCGTGCAAGAGGGCGGCGACAACTGGCTCGGATTGGTGACCCGGCTTGTTCTTCCTTCAGCCTGGGGCTGGGGTCAGGATCTCGGCCGGCGGTTGCAGGAGATTGCCTGGACTTCCGGGGGCCGTCAGTACCGGTTGGTGGGCCAGGCAGGCGAGTCCTGGCAGCTCCTGGCGGACGGCCGACCCAAACAATTGTTTAAGGTAGAGGATCAGAAGCTAACACGGATCTGGAATGCCCTGAGCTCCCTGAGGTTGGAGAGCGTTACCCGGCTGGGCGCGCCGGAGGCGGAGGATAGGACGCCCTCGACCGCGAGCGATGCCGGCCAGCTGGAACGGGTGCGGCTTCTGCCTCGTCCTGCCGGCGCCAGGGATGCCGGCACATCATCTGGCAGCGAGTCGCCGGTAGAGATCGTGCTCCTTCCGGTCGCCCCAGGCGAGGCTGACGCTCTTAGCATCAGCCTTCAGGTCACTGGCGAGGGCTTCACCCGGCAAGGGAAGATGGCCAGGTCTACCTGGCAAGAACTGGCAGATTCCCTGGCCGCGCTTCTGCCGCGCGGTCAGGAGTAAGCCAGAAGAGAGGGCGATGGCTTTGGCCGCGCCCTCGCGCTGGAAGTGGATGATGGTGTACTTCGATCACTGGAAGATACGCATAGGTAGGCTTGCTCTGCTTGCAGTATTAGCTGCTTTGGCTATTGGCGTTGTTTGGAGTGGGGCACGCCTGGTGCTAAGAGCTAAATGGGCGAAATGGCTAGGTTTTGCTTACGTTTGTTGCTCTCTCGGCGTTAGACTTAGCCGATGTGTGGGGCGGAGGGAAAGTATATCTACGTACTTGGAGTATAGAAGGGAGCTGCGGGAGAGGACAAAGGCCGGCAACAGTGTACTCAGTCATTACTTAGTCAATACCACGTCGTCGATGATGGTACCGTCCACGTACCGGCTGATTATGCGCAGTTGCCTGCCGGTAAAGATCAGGTTGATGTAGTTCGGCTTGCGCGTACCGTAGCCAAAAGCGGCTGCCCACCATGGCCGGAAGGTGTCGGTATACGCTTTCGCTCCCGAACGTCCCGTGACCACGTATACGATGCCGGCGCCCAGATCGGTGGGATTCTCTGCTCTCTTGCCGCCCCGCAGGGGGAAGCTGCGGGCATAGGAGTGATCATGCCCGTTGAGGACGAGATCGACGCCATATTTCTCCAGAATGGGAACGTAGTTTTCCAGCAGGTCGGGATTGCCGCGCCCCCACTTGACATTGTGGACCGTGCGATGAAAGAGCACGATCTTCCAGGTCTTCTCCTGATTTCGAGCCAGCTCTTCCTCGAGGAAATGCTTTTGGGCTTCGACTTCGCTCCCGGATGCCTCGCTATTCAGCACCACCACATGCACGTCACCGTAATCAAAAGAGTAAGCCAGTTCGGCCAGCTCAGGTGGGCCGTTTGCCGGCAGCTGGAAGTGGTTTCGCAGGTAAACGGCGCCCCCACGAGCGTTCTCATGATTTCCCGGCGCAGGAAAGAAAGGGAGGTTCTCCAGGATGCCGCGAGTGGCGGCAAACCATGCTTCCCAGTGCAGTTCGTCAGAACCGTCATCCACCAGGTCGCCCGTATGCAGGATCAACTGCTCGGGGATATCGTCCGTGACTGCCGTCTGTAATGTCTTGCGCCAGACGTTGTAGTTGCCGGCATAGCTTTGCGAGTCGCCGAAGACCAGAACGGAGAGGGAAGTGGGATCGGCGGGGGCGGTGTTGAAGTGGTAAACTCCGCTCCAACCCTCCTCGCTGCCGTCACCGACCCGGTAGGCATAACGGGTGCCGGGTTTCAGCCCGGTCAGCTTCACCTCGTGAATTCGCATGCTGCCGAGGTTGGAGGTCCATTCAGAAGACGACCCGGCCACCTGGTGACGGCCGGTTGAGGGCGGCAGCCCGGCCGCTTCAATGGCATCAGCCGCATCAGCTTCCCAGTACTCGACCACCGTCCCGGTGACATCCGTGCTGGTCCGCCACTTGATGGCGATGGTGGTCTGGGGATCATCCACCCAGCTCAGGGCTATCTGGTCGGGAGTCGCGCCGCCGACGTAAGAACTGGCTGCGTACCTGGGGAGGGCGACTGCAAGGAGCAGTGCCCCAAGGCTGGCGATCAAGATTCGGAAAAGACCGCGTCTTGCGGTTGCCGGGGGAGGGGTCATTGCTGCATATTCACCCGCTTCGTCTCCTCATCAGCTTGGTGCAGGACCGGGTATTCTCTACGATTTCCTGATTCCCCTCCCTGCCCCCGCTTTTAGGCACTACTACTCCCCCACCGCGCGGATCGGGTGTATACTGGCGGCGGCGAGGCCCGTTTCGCCTTTAGTATTTTGGTGGGTTACACCGGTTTGGAGGTTTTAGAGCAGCCAGAATGGTAGCCGAAGAGACTGACAGCCAGCTTCTGCGGTTTGGAATCATCGGTTGCGGGCGCATCGCCCCCTATCACGTTAATGCACTGCTGCGCGTACCCAATGTTCAGATCGTGGCCGTGGCCGATGTGGTGGAGGCAAAAGCCCGGCGGCTGGCCGAGGAGATAGCTGAGACGGCCGCCAGGATGGCAGGTGAGGTGCCGCCCGTCGCTGTCTACACCGATTACCGGCAGCTGCTTGAACGGACCGACATCGATGCCGTGTCCATCTGTACTCCCAGCGGTCTGCACCCCCAGATCGGCATCGCCGCAGCTTGTGCCGGCAAGCACGTGCTGGTAGAAAAGCCGATGAGCTTGACTCTGGCCGGCGCCGATCGGCTGATCGCTGCCGCCCGTGAGAATGACGTCAAGCTGGGAGTCTGTTTCCAGAACCGTTTCAACCCGACCGTGGTTAGACTGCGCCAGGCAAAAGAGAACGGGCGCTTTGGGCGTCTCAGCCACGGCGTGGCGTCCGTGCGCTGGCACCGCTCTCCCCAGTATTACGCGGGAGATGCCTGGCGGGGCACATGGGCGCTGGATGGCGGTGTTCTGATGAACCAGGCCATTCACGCCATTGACTTGCTCCAGTGGATGATGGGCCCCGTCGTCCGGGTCAGCGCTTTCGCCGCCACCCGCTATCGGCCCATCGAAGCCGAGGACGTCGCCATTGCCACCCTGCAGTTTGCTGACGGTTCACTCGGCTGCATCGAAGGAGCCACCACCATCGAACCCGGTGACCTCGAGGAGAGGCTGTCGATATTCGGTGAACGGGGTTCGGTGGTGATCGGTGGTGTCGCCCTCAACCGGATGGAGACCTGGCGCTTCATCGGTATGGACCCGGCGGAAGAGGCGGAGGTACAGGCCCAGACGGCGGCAGCCATCAAGAACGTGTATGGCATGGGCCACCAACCACTGGTTGCCGACTTCTGCGAGGCCGTTCGCACGGGCCGTGAGCCCGCCGTAGATGGAGTCGAAGGTCGCAAGGCGGTGGAGCTGGTCCTGGCTGTCTACCGCTCGGTTGAGAAGGGCGAGCCGGTTATACTACCGTTGCAAGAAGAGGTTGAGGCGATCGTGCAGGCCCAGCAAGCGCTGGGACTCTCCGTGTAGTGTAATCGGTAACCCACCGACGCAGCGCCGGGCCAGGCAGCGGGGCAGGGGAACGAGTAAATAGTTTGCGGGCAGTGGAAGATGGCGTGGCAAAGATCAAGTGGGTAATCCTCGATATCGACGATACGCTGCTCGATCACGCAGGGCGGCTTCCCGAAGAGAACCGGCGGGCAGTGCAGGCCGTGTCGGCAAAAGGCCTGCCGGTCGTTCTGGCCACCGGCCGCCGCTGGTCGGCTTGCCAGCCGTTTCACCAGGCTCTGGGACTGAGTACGCCGGCCATCTGCTTCTGTGGCGCAGACATTCGGCGGGCCGATGGAGTGCAGCTGGCGGCGGCACGCATCCCCGCCGGGCGGGCGGAGGAGATTGTGCGCCTGCTCGACCGGGAGGGGGTGCCGGTACGGGTATCGCTGGAGCAGGGCAGTTACTGGACGAGCTCTCCGCCCTATCCCCGTTCACGCCCGCCACGAGTAGATTCGAGGTTGCGGCAGCGGATTCCGGAAGATCCGTACATGCTGGTGGTCGAGGGCGAAGAGCAGGTAGCTACCGCACTCGTGTACCTTAGCCAGCAGTTTGCCGATGATCTGACCCTCTACCCTATTGACAGTCACTCCACCGGCCGCCGGCGACTCATGATCTTCGACCGCCGGGCCTCCAAGGAAGCGGCGGCGGAGAAGGTAGGCGAATGGCTGCAATTGAAGCTAGAGGAGGCCATTGCCATAGGAGACGGGCTGGTGGATCTGGGCCTGGCGCGCCGGGCAGGGGTAGCGGTGGCGATGCACATCGCCATCCCTGAACTCAAAGAAGAAGCTGATCTGGTCGCACCTGCCATTCCCGATGCCGTGGCCTGGGCTCTGAAGCAGCTTGTACTGAACGGCACTTGAATTTCCCCGGCGTATTCGTTACCTTATTAGGGGCTTGTTGACGCTCGCCGGCAGGAACAATATTCCATATCGGCGGGATACTGCCCCGGTCGTGGCAGAGCGGGGCAGCTTCGGCGCGCGAGGGTATGACCGGGCAACGGGGCTGCCGTACAACGAACATTACTTTTAATGAAGGTGAAACAACGGATGGCATCACTGAAGAGTCTTTTTGGTGCGGAGAGTATTGCGGTTATCGGTGCCTCAAAAAGTCCGGGGAAGGTAGGCCACAACGTCCTCAAGAACATGATTGAGTCGGGTTATCGGGGAAGACTCGTTCCCATCAACCCGAAGGAATCCGAGATACTCGGTCTCAAGGTGTATCCGTCGGTGACAGCGGCCGTAGCTGATGGCAAGATTGAAGCAGTAGTGGTGACGATCCCGGCGAAAGCGGTAGTTCCCGTTATTGAAG
This sequence comes from Limnochordales bacterium, assembly GCA_014896315.1. GTDB lineage: Bacteria > Bacillota > Limnochordia > Limnochordales > DUMU01 > DUMU01. The sequence continues at coordinate 129,189 of JADBKP010000007.1, read as the reverse complement.
AATGTGGACGGGTGGGAGTCCGTTACGCCGTAGTCATAACCGCCGGCTTCCGGGAAGTGGGTGCAGAAGGAAAAGCCCGGGAGCAGGAGCTGGTGGAAGTAGCTCGGCGCTATGGAGTCAGGATTGTCGGACCCAACTGCCTCGGAATAATCGATACCCACACCCCCATGAATGCCTCTTTCGCCCCTCTTCTTCCCGCCCGTGGTAATATCGCCTTCATCTCGCAAAGCGGTGCATTTGGAGCAGCCATTCTCGACTGGGCACAGGAGAACAATGTCGGCTTCAGCAAGTTCGTCAGTCTGGGGAATAAGGCAGACCTGAACGAGGTTGACTTCATCGAGGATGCGGCCGAAGACGAGAACACGAAAGTGATTCTGTGCTACCTGGAGGATATCAAAGACGGTCAGCGTTTCCTGGAGGTGGCTTGGGCAGCTTCCCGCAAGAAGCCGATTCTGATCCTCAAGGCGGGCCGCAGCGAGGCCGGTACGAGAGCCGCCTCCTCCCATACGGGGGCGTTGGCTGGTAACGATCGCGCCTACGATCTGGCTTTCCTGCAGACAGGCGTGGTCCGGGTCGAAACGATGCAGGAGTGCTTTGACCTCGCGACTTCCTTCGTCAGCCAGAAACTGCCCCGGGGCCGGAGGGTCGTGCTGGTGAGCAACGCCGGCGGCCCCGGTATCATCGCCACCGACGCGATCGAGCGGATGGGTCTGGCCATGGCGCGGCTTGAGCAGTCCACCGTTGAGAAGCTGCGCAGCCTCCTGCCGCCCGAGGCAGCGGTGCTCAACCCTGTGGACGTGCTGGGAGATGCACCGCCTTCCCGGTATGAGGCAGCCCTGCAGGTGGTGGGCGAGGATCCCAACGTCGATGCGGTGCTGGTCCTGGTCACGCCCCAGGCCGGAACGGATCCGGTCGGTATCGCCGAAGTGGTCAAGAAGTTCCATGCGGCTCACCCGGAGATCACGGTCATGGGTTCCATGGTCGGAGGCACGCTGGTGAGCGAGGGAATCAAGAGATTGCTGGATGCGGGGATCCCTTGCTTCGTCTTCCCGGAGCGGGCGGTTGCCTCGATTCAGGGCATGGTACGCTACAGTGAGGCGCAGAAGGCGGCCGGCGCCAGGGTCAACTTCGACGCCATCCGCGTCAACCGCGAGCGGGTGGAGGAGATCTTCCGTCAGGTACGGGCGGATGGCCGCACCACGTTGCTCGGCGTTGAAGCGGCGCAGGCGGCGGCCGCGTATGGTGTGACCGTGGCCCCGGCGGGCCTTGCGCATTCGGCCGAGCAGGCGGTGACGCTGGCCGAGGAATTCGGCTACCCCGTGGTGCTCAAGATCGCCTCACCGAAGATAGTTCATAAGACTGACGTGGGAGGCGTCCGTCTGAAGCTGGATTCGGCGGAGAAGGTGCGGGCCGCGTACGAGGAGATCATGCGCAACTGCGCTCCCTATCTGGGCGAGAACGACCGTTACGGCGTCGAGGTCCAGAAGATGATGCCGGCAGGCCGCGAGCTGATTATCGGTATGGCTCGGGACCCGGTCTTTGGTCCCATGCTCATGTTCGGCCTCGGAGGTATCTATGTGAACCTCCTCAAGGATGTCTCTTTCCGCCTGGTGAATGGGCTGCGGGAGGGCGACATCCACAACATGGTACGGGAAACCAAGGCGTACACGTTGCTCAAAGGCTTCCGGGGCGAGAAGCCGGCCGATATCGCCGCCATCGAAGAGATGCTGTTGCGGGTAGCCTGCCTGGTGCGGGACTTCCCTGAAATTAAGGAAATGGACATCAACCCGCTCTTTGCGTATGAAGAGGGTAAAGGAGCGGTGGCTCTCGACGTGAAGATCAGCCTTGCGGCCAGCCCGGTGGCGGATGAGGCCACAAGAAACGGGGAGGCCGGAGCCAGCGGCCAGATAGCAGCGGAAAGCCAGAGCCGGGCCGGAAACTGAGGCTTCCCTCTGGCTGAAAGCGCTCGCCAGGACGGCAGACCTTGGCGGCTGACCTTGAGGGAGGGAGGCGAGGCCATGGCTATTCCTCGTGGTTCGCTGGAGATCCAGGGCGCGACGGTTCTGTTGCGGCCCTTCAGTGTGACCGATCTGGCCTGGCTGAAACGCTTCCTGGAAAGCCCGCAAGTTCGGCAGCTCTTTGGCAGTGGCCAACTTGGGCCGGGGCCAGCGCCGGCGGGCAGCCGAACCGGTGCGGGCAGCTCCGAACTGCGGAGAGGGGTGCGCAAGTCCAGGGACTTGCTGCCGGTGGATTGGCCGGCCTTGACGCAGTGGTACCGCCAAATCGTCAACGATCCCGACTCGCTGCTCCTGGCAGTCACCACCTGGAGCGGCCACCTGCTCGGCTACCTGCTCTTGCGGGATATCGATAGACTGGTCGGACGGGCCAGGCTGGAGGTCTTCTTTGGTGACCGCCAGCTATGGGGACGGGGCTACGAGGAAGATGCCCTGCAAACGCTTCTGCGCTATGCGTTTTCCAGTCTAGGGCTGGCGGAGTTGCAGCTGATCCTGCCTGCCTCCGAGGCGGCAGATGCTGCCTGGCTGGCTGCTTGTGCCGCGCGCAGCGGTTTTGCCAAGGCGACGGGGGAAGGAGCGACCGGCAACAACTGTCCAGGCAGTGGCCGAGAGCTCTGGGTGGCCGAGGCCGGTGCGCTGACCGGTGCCGCAAGCAGCGGAGCATGAAAGTGATAAGCCACCGTCCGGGGGATCACCGCCGGTCGGTGGCTTTTCTTCGGCTTTTTCGAGATGGGCGGAACGGCTGTCGCCAAAAGACCTTTATTGTTGAACTGCCAGCTCCACCGGTGTAAACGGTTGCTTTACGGAGTCGGGAGCGTAATGCTTGATGATGGTGTAGAGCAGCTGTTGTGTTTCAGGGAAAGCAAGGTTTGTTCCCGACAGGATGTGGTTGGCTATGTAGATGCCGGCCTCGCTTTCCACGATGACGGCCGGGTTGCTCATCGCCATCGTGCCATCGGCGCTCGCCCGCACCGCCAGCATTCGGCCATTCGGTAACACTTCGACGATCTGAGACGAACCGGTTCCGACAGGGATGGTGAGGGGCGCACCCTCCAGTACCGGCGCCGGTTCAACCACTTCGATCTGCTGAAAGCCGGGGTCGCTCATCCACTGCACCCAGCGGACTCCCAGCATCTCTCCCAGTTGCAGCCCGACCAGCTTCAGGCTGGGATCGCGCAAGCTGACGGAGAAGACGGCCAAAAGTTTTCCGCCACCGGCCACGAACTCCTCGAGGGCAGCGATCTCCTCAGCGCTCATGACGGCGTTGTTGGGCAGGATAGCCAGTTTGTAGCCGGCCAGCTTCCCGGCGGCCACGTCTGCATCGGTGATCTCATCGAAGGTGAAGAACTGACCGAGCCAACCAACGAAGAGCTGATAATCGGCAGCGTAGGTCGGGTAGTTGACCCGGGCCGCTTCCGTAGCCAGGCTCTTGACTATGGCGACCGGCGCGTTGGCTGCCCGTACCGTCCCCGCTCCGGGTGCCATCGCTATCCCCACTGCCAGCGCTACCGAGAGTAACCCGGCGGTCAAGAGCAAGGAAGAGCGAGCAAGCCGAGTATCTCCAGCCATCTCATTACCCACCGTCCTTTCTCGCATGCTGGTTGGTAAGAGTACCCTCTAATCATTTCTCTTTCGAGCCGGCAACTCCTTTCAAAAGAGTGGAATCACATAGCGGGCGAGGAAGTAGAGAATGGCGAGGACGATGATGACGATCGCCCCCCACTTGATGGCCTCGCTGCCGGCTGTGTTTGCCGTCTGCCCCGACTCACCGCCTTCGCTCGCAGCGCCCACCCGTGCTTCCCTCGCATCATCGGTCATGGAGATCCCTCCATTTAGTGCACAGTTGTTGTCTTTAGCCTGCGCTGCCATCGGGAACGGTATTCGCCATAGGGTTGTTGATTTGACCACTTCAGACGGATCTGGTATTCTCCGGGTAAGAGAATATGCCTGGGGGAGCTCAGGTACTGGGCTGAGAGGACGGGTGTGGCCCGTCGACCCTTTGAACCTGTGACCTTTCTTCCGGCCGCGGGTGGCTGCCGCCGCTGCCACGGGTGGGCCGGGAGATGGTCGACCGGGTAATGCCGGCGTAGGGAAAGGGCAATAGGTTCCGCTTCCAGTCTGATCTGACCGGATCGGCCGCCGGGCACAAGCCGCCGGTCGCCGACCCTGTGTGGTCGGTCGCCGCCTCATCGGTCTGTTCCGGCAGGTGTATGGGAAGCGGAGCAGCCTCCGTACCTCCTTCCTTCGGGGCAGGGAGGTTTTATTTATGTCCGTTTCATCCATCCTCAAGAGCCGCCGGGGTCTGTGCTGCCGGGCTGCCGCCCGAGTGGTGGCTCTCCGGATAGCTCACTTCTTCGCCCTCGTTGTTCTTGCCGCCGCACTTGCGTGGGTATGGGCGGGAGTAAAACCTGCCCCGGGCGCGGCCGCGGCCAAACCCCGCCTGGTGGTCTACACCTACGACAGCTTTGTCTCCTGGGGGCCGGCGAAGGAGATTGAAAAGCGGTTTGAAGCGCAGGAGGATGTCGACCTTGTCTGGGTAGCGCCGGGCGACTCTGGCGAGATGTTCGCGCGCCTTCTGGGTGAACTGCAGGCGGGCCGGCCGGGCGCCGATGTCTTCGTGGGTCTGGCCGACTCCGATTTGCCGGCGGCCCTCCAGCACAACGTCTTCCAAACTCTGGACTTTAGCCGTCTGCCCAACCTGGCGGATGTGCCGGAGCGGTTGTTGATCGATCCCAGTCGGAGGCTTGTTCCTCTCGACCACGGGTTCATCACCCTGGTTTACGACTCGCGGGTAATCCCCCCCGACAAGGCGCCCAAGACCTTCAACGACTTGCTCAAACCGGAATGGAGGCGGAAGATCATTGCGATCAACCCCGTCACCTCGTCTCCAGGCATGGCCTTCCTGCTGTGGACCATTGCCAGGTTTGGCGAGGACGGGTATCTGGACTTCTGGCGCAAGCTCAAGCCGAACCTTCTCACGGTGGCCGGCGGCTGGAGTGAAGCTTACTCCATGTTCGAGAACGGAGAAGCCCCCATTGTGGTCAGTTACTCCACCGACATGGCCTACGGGGTGATCAACTACGGCAGCACCCATTACCGGATCATCACTCTGGACGGGCAGGGCTACGAACAGATTGAGCTGATGGGCATAGTCCGGGGCCGCACCCCAGAACAGGCCCGTCTGGCCCACGCCTTCATCAATTTCATGCTCTCCCCGGAAGTCCAGGGAATGATCCCGACCACCAACTGGATGTTTCCGGCCAATTCTAAAGCCAAACTTCCCGCCGACTTCGTAAAGTACGCGGTTACGCCGGCCCAGCCGGTCCGTGTGCCTGCGGAGAAAGTGGCCGCCAACCGGGAGAAATGGCTGCGTGAGTGGTCTCTTCTGATGCGGGCCGGCGATTAACCTTAAGGGTGCGGCGGGCAAGACGATGAAGGCGACGACGCAGGCAGAGGGGCGCAAAGGGCGAGAAGGGCTGGCGTCTGCGCAGTGGAGGAGATGGCTGGCGGCGACGGCGCTTCTCGCCCCGCCCATCGCCTTTCTGCTTCTTTTCCTGGCCTACCCGTTGGCTCAGATCTGGCAGGAAGCCGGGGGAACGAGAGCGGTAAGCGCCCTCTGGTCGGTGGTGACCGATCCGTACTTCCAGCAGGTAATACGATTTACCGCATGGCAGGCGCTGCTCAGCACCCTCCTGTCGGTTCTGCTCGGTTTTCCCCTTGCCTACCTGCTCAGCAACTTCCGCTTTCCCGGCCGACAGCTTTTGCGCAGCCTGACACTGGTGCCTTTCGTGCTGCCCACCATCAGCGTGGCGGTCGGTTTTCTGCTGATGTTCGGCAACAACGGCCTGCTCAACCGGCTACTCTTTGGGTTGTTTGGTTTCCGGCTGCCCGTCCTCTACTCCTTACAGGGTGTGCTGCTTGCCCACGCCTTCTACAACGCACCGCTTCTCGTGCGTACTATCAATGGCTCATGGGAAGCGCTCGATCCCTCTCTGGAAGAGGCGGCTCGGAGCCTGGGCGCGAGTCCGGCGCGGGTTTTCTTCACGATCACTCTGCCGGCCCTTCTCCCCGGCATCGCCACCGGTGCGGCGCTGGCCTTTGTCTTTTCGTTTCTCAGCTTTCCGCTGGTTCTCACCCTCGGGGGTGGGAGGCTCGCGACCATCGAGGTAGAGATCTACACCCAGGTGCGGCTGCTGCTTGATTACCGGACCGGTGCAGCGCTGGCCCTGCTTGAGACCTTGATCTCCCTGATCTTTTCTTACGGCTATCTGGCACTGGAAAACCATTTTGCCCGCCCGCTCCGCTCCGTAAGGCCACGCCCTCTGCAGCAGATCAGCCGTCCTCGTTCGGTGGCCGGCTGGTTGGGAGCGGCGGCGCTGGCCCTTGCCTTAGTGTTGCTCGGGCTGCTCTACGTGGGACCGATCGGCGTCCTGGTCTACCACTCGCTGAGGATGCCCCGTAGCGGAGAGCTGACCCTTGCCTGGTACCGCTACATCTTTGCTCCGGAGTATGACGCGATACTTGGTGACACGCCCCTGATGGCCGTTCGCAACAGTATTCTGGTGGCGCTCGGTGCTACCGCCCTCTCGCTTCTGGTCGCCACCCCTCTGACCTGGTATTTCACCCGCAAGTCCTGGCGCGGGCAGGCGCTTTGCGAGTCACTGGCCATGTCACCTCTGGCAATCTCCTCGGTGGCTTTGGGCTTTGGTATGCTCCGCGCCTTCAATCGTCCGCCGCTGCTCCTTTCGGGGACGATCTGGATTATCATCGCCGTTCATGCCGTGCTGGCCTATCCTTTCGTCATCCGCGCGCTCCGGCCGGCCCTGGCGGCCATCTCCCGGGAGGCAATTGAGTCCTCCCGTACCCTTGGGGCTTCGGCCGGCCGCACCTTCCTGGCTGTAGAGTTGCCTCTGGCCGCCACCGGCTTGCTTACCGGTGCGATGCTGAGCTTTGGGTTCAGCCTGGCAGAGATGAGTGCAACGGTGCTCCTGGCCGGGCCGGGATTTGCCACCATGCCGGTTACCCTCTATCACCTGCTTGCCGCCCGCAACTTTGGCGGAGCGAGCGCGATGGCAGTCTTCCTGCTGGTGGTCACTGCCTTCTGCTTCGTGGCTCTCGAGGCTGCCGGTCGTCGCTGGCTGGAATGGCGGCCGGCACGGCGGGCGGAGTAGGGGCAGCAGGTCCGATGCTCTTCTGATACACCTTGCAATGAATAGAAGGACGGAGAGAGCACTATGCAAATCGTGCTCGACAATATTGCGAAGCTCTACGGGGATATCCCGGCGGTTCACGGAGTGTCACTTGTGGCACGCTCCGGTGAACTGCTGACGCTGCTTGGCCCCTCCGGCTGCGGCAAGACGACGCTCTTGCGGATTATCGCCGGACTGGAGAAACCTTCGGCGGGCCGCGTTCTCTTTGATGGCGAAGATGTGACTGCCTGGCCGCCCGAGACCCGGGGCGTGGGCCTTGTTTTCCAGAATTATGCTCTCTTTCCGCACATGAGTGTGGCCGAAAACATTGCCTACGGCCTGAAACAGGCGCGACGACCTCGGGCCAGCCGGCACGAGATACGTAAGCGGGTGGACGAGCTGCTTGAGCTGCTTGATCTGGGCGGCCTGGCAGAAAGGATGCCCGCCCAGCTCTCCGCCGGCCAGCAGCAGCGGGTGGCGATTGCCCGCGCTCTTGCCCCCCGCCCGCACGTCCTGCTTCTTGACGAACCCCTTTCGGCGCTGGACGCGCGTCTGCGCGAGCACCTGCGCCTTCAGATTCGTCGGCTGCAGCAGCGACTTGGCATCACCATGATCTACGTAACCCATGACCAGGCCGAGGCCCTCTCCATCTCGGACCGGATCGCCGTGATGCGGGCAGGTCGCATCGAACAGATAGGGACGCCGGAGGAGATATACGAGCGGCCCGCGTCCCGATTTGTCGCCGAGTTTGTGGGGGATGCCAACTTTTTTGCCGGCGACAGGCCAGGCGAACTGCTGCTGGTCCGACCCGAGCATATCGAAGTATTAGAAGTATTAGAAATACTTCCCCCAGACCCCACCGCCGAAGTGTCGGTCTGTACCGCCGTTTTCCCGGAGGAGCCGGCGTTGCCCCCCCTCTCCCAGCTGGTCCGGGGTGAACTGCTCGCCACCCTTCAGAGCAGCGAGTACCTGGCCACGCACCGCAGGTTACACCTCCGATGGCGTGACTCGGTGTTGAGGGTAGTTGCGCCCACATCCTGCCGCATCGCTCCCGGCCAGCGTGTCCGGCTTGGTGCGTCTGCCAGCCGCGCCATACCGATTCCCCTTGCGGACCGCTAAGAAGTTCAAAAGCGGAAAATCTTCTGACCCGGGGAAGGAATACAGGCAGGTTCAACGAATTACTAGTACGCTTCCGGAAACCGGGTCGGCGGGAGGTCGAGGTGGTGGGGGAGAGGCGGCGCAGGTTCCTCATGACACTGCTCTGTCTGGCGACGCTGCCATGCTGGCTGTCCTGGATCTTGCCGGTGCCGGGTTCGACGGCCTCCGCCGTGCAGGAGGTCGGAGAGGTAGTGCAGGCAGGGGCAAAGCTCGAAGGGGCTTCCCATGTGGCGACAGTCATTCCGAAGGTAGGTCTCTACATCACGGCGGAGGAGATTGCCCGGGCTCGGGCAAGGATAGCCAGCGATCCGTGGGCCAGGGAGCTGGCAAAAGAGGTGATCGCCCGGGCCGATCAGTGGGTCCGGCGGTCTGATGAGTGGTTGCTGAGTCTCATCCCTCCCCGGGGATCGATCTTTGCCTACGGGATCTCCGGCTGTCCGGTTGACGGTACGCCCTGGCCTTCGTTTGGGGGTGGTGGGGTGGCATCGCTGGATGCCCCCGGAGTGCTATACTGCCCCAGCGGTCATCTCATCAGTTTCGACGATCCCAACTCGCCCTACTATGATGACGGCAGGGGAGTGCTGATCAACGGCGTCCGTTACTACCTGCGGGGCGTCTGGAACGCTCACGTCACCAATGAGCTGGCCGGCTGGGGAAATGACCGGGGGGCAGTGCACGATCTGACTCACGCTTATGTCCTGACCGGCAATCCCGAGTATGCCCGCAAGGCGATCTTGATTCTGGATGCGCTGGCCACCCTGTCGGCCACCACTATCGGTCCCCGTGACTTTCAACGCAGTGAGACCAGTGATGAGGGGCGGCTGCACTGGCTGACCAGCATCGTGCACCGTTCCAAGATGCACTTGCTGCGGGATTATGACCTTCTCTACAACACCCCTTGGATGCACCAGGTATCTCGCACCAACCCCGACAACTACGGCAGGCAAAAGGCCGGCGACTTTACCGTCCGGGAAAATATAGAGCATAACCTGCTCGAGGATTACCTCTTTACCGAGTTTGACCTGCGGAACGGCAATCTCACTTCGCTGCACAACCATGAAGCCGATGCGGTACGAGCGTTGCTGGGTGTAGGCATTGTTCTGGGTCAGCCGGACTATATCAGGTGGGGCATGGAAGCGGTCGGTGTCTTCCTCGACAACACGATTGACCGTGACGGCATGTACTACGAGACCTCCCTGAGTTACACCCACTTCACCAAAGGCGTCTTCCTCGATATGGCTGAGGTGGCGTATCACTACGACCCGGCACGTTATCGGGCGGATCTGCCGGCAGGGGATACGGCCGCCCGCGGCCCGGTCTACCCGCCTCATTTCCGGGTTACCGATCCGTCGGCATATCCAGACCGGGCGCAATTCCCATATAACGGCAACTTCTTTGCCCACCCCAAACTACAAAGGCTTGCGGTGGGTTGGCGGCAGCGAGTGGATGCGGCAGGACACCTGCCGGCCTTCGGCAACGCTGCGCCCGATTGGGGGCAGGTATACGTCAGCCCCGGCCTTCCTACTGACGAGAGGCTGGCGGCCGAGAAGTTCCTGGCCTATGCTCCTACGGAAGAGGAGCGAGGGCGCTTTGCTGCCATGCTGCTTTCTGCCGCGGGGTGGAACTATCGGGATGATATCGGCAAACCGGTGACCCAGGAGACCGTTGAGCGTCTAAACGAGTTGCTCAGGCGGTCGCGGCGGGATCTTTGGACTCTCTTTCACGGTGTAGAGCTGGATACGCAACTGGTGGAGGCGGTGTTGAAGGCAGCAGCTGAGGTTGCAGCGAGCGGCGAGATGGAAAAGGGTTCCTCGGCTTTCTTTGGCGGCACGCAGCTGGCGATTCTGCGGGGAGGTACGCCGCTAAACCAGGAGGCGGCGGTGGTCCGCGGCGGTACGTCTCTGCCCCACGCCCATGATGATGTACTGGGGTTGAACCTCTACGCTTTTGGCATGGAGCTTACTGCTGATATCGGGTACGGGACGTTTGGTTCGGCGGTACACCTCGGCTGGGGTGTACGCAAGGCGGCTCACAATCTGGTGGTTGTTAACGAAGATCGGAACCGCAATAACAACATGTTCCAGATCGGTCCCGGCTCCAGGGTGATCACCTTCGCCTCGCTAACCCCGTATGCACCGGCTTCGCTGGTGGAGATGGATGCTGCTGCCAACTTCCAGCCTGTCGATGGGGTACAGGAGTACCGGCGGGCGGTGCTACAGGTAGACGTACGTTCGGCCAGGGCAGCGGACGAACCGTTCACGCCGGTAGGTGCGTACTGGGTCGATCTTTTCCGTCTGCAAGGCGGCTCTACGTATGACTACATTTTCCACACGAGGGCGTCGCAGCTTTCGCTGCTGGATGGCACTGGAGAGAGGTTGAAGGTGGCGGCCTTGCCGGGAGTCTGGACGCTTGCGGGACTTTCGCAGCCAGAGGCGAGCTGGGACGCCCCCGGGCGCAGCTTTGGTGAAAGGATAGCCACCGGTGAAAGAATAACGGACCTGGGAATCGCGTCGGAAGGGGTGCAACCCCGTAACTGGACCGCACCGCCCAAAAACGGATACGGCTTCATTTACGATCTTAAGGCTGTGATCCAGGGCGAGGCGGAAACGGGGCAAAGCGAAGTGGTGCCGGCCCAGATTGCCCCGGGTCATCCAGTTGTGGCGCGGTGGGAGTTGGACGATGCGTATCAAACCCGCGTGGACCTGCAGCTCTACGGTTCCCGGCCGCTCGCAATTTACCAAGGCACAGGTCCCGATCTTACCGGTACGCGCCGCCTCGGCTTTTTCATTGCCAGAAGCAAGGCGTCGTCCGCCGGAGAAAGCGGGAATCCTTCCGGGGCGGGAAGTCCGGCGCGGGGAGATGCCCCGGCCGAGACTCGTTACCTTGCCATTATCCAGGCATATCAGGAAGGCAAGCCGGTGGTCCTCTCGTCACAGCTCCTGTCGTTGACCGGCGGCGAGGGGAGCATTGGGATACTCCTTCAACTTAATCCGGCGATGGCCGGTGGCAGGGGTCGGGATTGGGTTGTGGCGCAGCGTGAGGGAGGTGGCCAGGTGGTGGCAGCTTCTCCCGATCTGCCCCAAACGCTTGTTACCGACGGGCGCTGGACACTGCTGCGCGAAGTCGACGGGTCGCTGGTCTGGGCCGAGTTGATCGCCGGAAGCAAGCTCGCTTTCGGCAACTGGGAGCTGCGGCTGACCGGACCGGCAGCCCGCTGGCGAGGGAAGATCGTGGAGGTCGACTATGTAAACAACCGCCTGGTGACCGATGCAAAGCTGCCGCTCGGGTCGGTGCTTTCCGGGCTCCTGGTCGTCGTCAGCAACCCCGAGTACACCCGCGACTCGGCTTTCACGATTGTGGGGGTCAGCCGGGACGAGCAGGGACGTTCCGTGATTGAACTGGGCGATAGTACTCTGGAGCTTGCCCGCGGCCAGATAGACCGGATAGCTTTCGGCGGTCGCCTGGTCACGCTGCGAACACCATTACCCTTCGCGGCCGAGTACGGGACGGGTACCCGGGCCTACGACGGTAGGCTGGTCCGGAGCCTAACTTCTGGCGCCGAGACCGTTATGGTCACGGTAAACGATCTGAAAGCGGTGCGGCTTGCCTCTGCTAGCGGTTTCAACGCCGGCGATCGGATCGCCATATACGAGGTGCAGGCCGGAGATACGTTTGTCATCGACCAGTGCCTGGCCTTCGGTCAGACACCAGGGCCGGAGGCAGAGAAGGGCGAGGGGTCATGGCAGTACTGGAGGGTACGGAGTACGGCCGGCCTTGCCTGGGCGGGAGAGCTGCCGGGGGCAGATGATGGCCGGGGGAAGCCTTGTAAGTGGGAGCGCTGGGACTCGCAAGCCCAGGTCTGGGTGCCTGTGAAGAGAGATGAGACGACAAAGAGCTGGGAGGTGGATTGGGCAACAGTTCAGCAAGAGGGTGGCAGGCTGCTTCTGCGGAGCAGGTGAAGACCAAACGTTTAAAGATCTGATCTGAGCAGGGAGTCGTAAGAGAGTGGTCCGCCCACATTTGTGAAGAAGGAAGGGGAATCGGTTGTGAGAGAGCTTACCAGGTCCAAACTGGTCCTCTGTGCCACAGTTGCTGCCGTCGCAACCTTGGTCAGCTTTGGCGGCGGGCCGGCTGTGGACCCTGCGGCGGCAGCTGCGACGGTAACCTTGAAGTTCCTCACCTGGTCGGATACCAGAAATCTTCCGATTACTGAAGCTCAGATCAAAGCGTTCGAAGCAAGCCATCCCAACATCAAGATTGATTGGACGAATGTTCCATCTGGTTATGCCTCCAAGCTTCTGGCCATGATAGCGGCGGGGGAAGCACCCGATGTTTTCTGGTCTTCGTATACGGACATCCCCATGTGGGTCAACAGGGGTGTGCTGCTCGATCTCAAGCCGTACATGGACAAAGATAAACAGTTCCAGTCGTGGAAGAACGACTATATCCCCATCCTGCTGCAAGGGTTCGAGTATGAAGGGGGGATATACGGCCTTCCCAACGCCTTCAACGCCATACTGCTCTACTACAACGCGGACATGTTCGATCAAGCCGGGATCAAGCGGCCGGATTCGTCCTGGACCTGGGAGCAGTTTATCCAGGTGGCCATGCGCCTGACCGGGCCGGATCGCTATGGATACGCCGACCGGGGTGAGTGGATGCACTGGGTGTGGCAGGCTGGTGGTGAGGTGATCAGCAGCGACCGCACCCGGGCATTGATAAACCAGAGTGCTGCGATTGAGGGGTTGAAGTTTGCACAGGATCTGATGCACCGTTTCCGGGTGCAGCCGCCTCCTAACGCCTTGACGGTCTCCGCCCTGGAGATGTTCGCCCGGGGCCAGATCGCCATGTACGGTGATGGTGGATGGAAGTTCCCCTCGTTCATGGAGGGCCAGCTCAAGTTTGATTGGGGGGTGGGCGTCTGGCCCAAGAAGGTCCGGGAGGCAACACGGGTATTGTTCGATGGCGGTGTGGTTTTCGCCGGCACGAAACACCCGCAGGAAGCCTGGGAGTTTGTCAAATGGTATTCAGGCCCTCCCGGCCAGGAGATCAATGCCCGCCTGAGCCGTCTTACGACGCCAGTGCTGAAGTCGACGGTACAGGCGTCCATACCGCCGAACGATCCTTTCCGGCTGCAGTTGCTCGCCCGCTTCCAGACCGCCGCATACGGTCGCCTCTATCCCAGTATAGTCCAGCAAAGTGAACTCACCACGATTATTGGAAAGTATGAGCGCGCACTGTGGAGGGCGGAAATGACTCCGGATCAGGTGGCAACCCAAATGGCCGACGAGATTCAGAAGTTGCTCGACAAGGAGCCCCGCCGGAAGTAGGAGTGCGGACGTACAGGTTTGCAGCACTCCGGGGAAAGGACCTGGTTTGGTATGGTTTGGTGTGGTTTGGTTTGGTCCTTTCCCCGGAGTTTTGCTTACCAGCTCAGCCCAGTCTAGCTCTACCATTGCTGCAGGGGATTGTCCGCCGCCGGCGAATTGAAAGGGAAATTCCCGAGGCATAGCGAGGAGCTGTCTTGGCCGATGAGTGATGTACCTGCCATGCCGACCCTGCCCCGTTCACCGGCGGCGGGAACGGTGGTAATGACCAACCCACCTTCTTTTGTCTGGGAACCAATTCGCGAAGCGGTGTCCTACAGGCTGACTCTGCGGGCCACTCACCTGGCCGGTAACAGCTACACTTTCACCACTGATCTCCCCATTTTCACCCCGCCCATCGAGCTTGACCCCGCACAGACGTGGGAGTGGTCGGTGGAGGGACTCGACCGGACCGGAAGGGTAATAGGAAACGTCCCCGTCTGGACCTTTCGCATCGCCCCCGACGCGGTGAGTTTCGCGCTTCCACCCCTGGCCGAGGTGATCAATCGAGTCCCGCGCCAGCACCCTCGCCTTTTCGTACGGCCTGACGTTCCCCCTGACCATCCCCACAGCCTGGCGCAACTGCGCGCCAAGCGAACCAGCCCTTTAGCTGCTTCCATCTGGGCGGAGTTATACGACGAAGCCCTCCGTCTGGCCCGGGAGGAGCCGCTGCCGGCCGAGCCACCCCACTGCCGGCCCGGCGGGGTCTGGGACGTGAAGATCTGGCGGGAGGCCTACATCCAGGGCTACAACCTGACAGACAAGCTGGAGAAGCTGGCCTTCGCCTATTTGATCTCGGAAAATCGCGAAATCGGTGAGGCGGCCCGCCGCTGGGCTCTTACGATCGCCAGCTGGCCTGCGACCGGTCCTGAAGCCGCCACCAGTGCCGAAGTTATGGACGAATGCTCCATGCCGATCCTCGTCAAGTTGAGCCGGACCTTCACCTGGTGCTACGACCTCTTTACCCCGGAAGAACGCCGGCTCTTGCGCCAGTGCCTGCTGGTCCGGGGTGAGGATCATTACCAGCTCCTGCGCCGGCATGAGTATCACATCCGTCCCTGGGACAGCCACCAGGGGCGTTCGCTGGGCTTTTTGGGTGAGGCGGCGATTGCGTTGCTCTGGGAGCCTGAATCCGAAGCAGAGCCTGCCCCATCCAGAACCGCCGTTCGCTGGTTTGACTATCTGTTGCGCATCTTCTTTGCCGTCTACCCGGCCTGGGGGGGTGAGCCCGGCGGTTGGGCCGAGGGCAACTCGTACTGGCGGGCGTATATGGACTGGGCCCTCTGGTTTGTTGATGTGCTCAGCATCGCCACCGGACTTGACCTCTACCGCAAACCCTTCTTCCGTAATACCGGATACTTCAAGCTGTACAACCAGCCGCCCTACTCCAAGATGGGGCCTTTTGGTGATTTTGCCGAAATGCCGCCCAAGGTGCAGGATGCCCATGTCATGGCTCATCTGGCCCGCATCTATCGCAACGGTTACTTCCAATGGTATGCGGACTGGTTTGCCCAGCACGTCCCCAACTCCCGGCAGCGGGGGGTGATGGGCTACATCCGGGCCGGCGAGAGCGTTCCGCCCGCCTCTCCTTCGCAGCTTCCTCCTGCTCGGTGCTTCCCCGACATTGGTTGGGCGATCCTGCACACCGACCTAGCGAACCCGGATAACAACGTTCACTTTATGCTGAAGAGCAGCCCGTACGGCTCTTTCAGCCATTCCTTCGCCGACCAGAACGCGTTTACCCTGGAAGCGTACGGCTCTCCGCTTGCTACTTCCTCGGGGTATCGCCCCTGGTACGGCAGCCCGCATCACATGCAGTATACAAAGCAGACCCAGGCCCACAACAGCATCCTGGTCAATGGCCAGGGGCAGATCGCCCAGTCTCTCGCGGCCAAAGGAAAGATCGCCGCTTTCTACCACGGTCCGCGCTGGGACTATATCCGCGGCGATGCGACCCAAGCTTACGGACAGATCGCCGACCCTGCCGGTGGTCCGCCGGCTACCCTGACCCGGTTCTGGCGGCACGTGCTCTTCCTGCGACCGGATATCTTTGTGATCTATGATGAACTGTCGGTCGCTCCCGGCGGCGCAACCTTCACCTGGCTGCTGCACAGCTACGTGCGGATGTACGTGGATGAGGAGAGACGTATCGTCACCGTTCCGGCCGAAAAGGCGGTTTTGAACGTCTACTTCCTGCTTCCCGCACAGGATCGGGACTTCGCCGGGCTGAAGTTCGAGCTGACCGACCAGTTTCCTGTTCCGCTCGACTCGGTGGTCCTGGATGAACCGGACAACAAGCCGAACCAGTGGCACCTCCGGGTGACGACTATGACTCCCCGGCCCCGCGAGCATTTCCTCACCGTGTTGCAGGTCTGCCGTCCCTGCCAGGGCAATGCCGGTGCAGCTGCAAGCGCCCGCTCTTGCCCCGCAGAGCTGCTGCCGGCCGAGGGGGGCTTTGCTCTCTGGCTGCCATCCCGGCGGATTCTGGTGCTCCTGCGTGCCGCCGACGCGCCGGTGATGAAGGCGGCCACTACCCAGGGCATTCCGGTCGAAGCTACAGGGCAGCTGGCCGCGCTGGAGTTTGCCGAAACAAACGAAGCAAACATGGCAGCTCCCCCCATTGTAGAGCACTGGCTGCTGGCGGAAGGAAGCCGGCTTGTAGTCGACGGCCGCCCGGTTTACACGAGAGCGGGCGACCTTGGAGAAGCTTCCGCCGTTTCTGGGGGGAGTTCTCAGTAGTACCGGTTTTTGTCATGATGTGGCGCCGCCCGGTTTCCCCCTTTCTCGAAAGGAATTGCCAAACTGCCGTGGAATATGTGGAGTGTAGCTCCAAAATTGCCGAGGATTACTCGCTTGCCAGGAAGTCACGGGTAGAAGGAGGATGAGGAGAAGATATGCAGGGTCTTCCTGTTCGCCGTATAGCGTCGGTATTCGTCGGGTTGGCACTAATTCTTGTACTGGGAGTGGCGGCAGCGTGGCCGGCCCGCGGGGCGGAGAGCACGCGCAAGCCGGTGACCATCACTTTCTGGAACTGGTGGGACGGTGACCGCGAGGCTTACATGAAGGCGGTGATCGATGCCTTCGAAAAGCAGTATCCCTGGATCAATGTGGAGAGCAAGATCCAGGGCTGGGACAACCTGAGTGCCAAGATCATCTCCGCTTTCGCTGCCGGTATTGCCCCGGAGGTCATGATGGCGCCGCGGGCCGAGGTCCTGGCCCTGGCCGATATGGGGGCAATCATTCCGATCACCGAATACGTCAAGCGTGACAAGCTTGATCTGAGCATTTTCTACCCCGCAGAGGTTAACGCTTTCCGGTACGAAGGGGAGCTCTGGACGCTGCCGCTGCCCACGGTCACTGCTAACGATGATTTCTACTTCTACAACAAGGAATTGTTTGAACAGGCGGGGCTGAACCCGGAGCGTCCGCCCGAGACCTGGTCCAGCTTCATGGCGGCCGGACAGAAACTGACTCGCTTTGCGCCGGATGGGCGAATCACCCAGCTTTTCAGCCGCATGTCACCCCATATGTATCTGGACTTTCTGTTCAGCAACGACGGTGATATCGTCACCAGTGACCTGCGACGCCAGGCAATAGATAGCAAGGAGTCCCAGGAGACGTTGCAATTCATGTATGATTACGCCGCCAAGATCAACGGCGGGGCGAAGCAGACCGAATTCCTGAGCCGAAACAACCCCAGGACTGGTATGGCCTTTATGAACGGCAAGGAAGTCGTGCTCTTCGAGAACATCAGCATGATGAACCTCATCATCGATGAGATGAAGAAAGGCACGATGTTTGATTGGGGTATCGGGTTGATCCCGTACAACGACAGGAACCCCAGGGCTAAGTCAACGGGTGTGGCAGCCCGCGGCTTCGGCTGGGGATATGTGATCCCTAAAGGGCTCCCGAAAGAGAAAGAGGAGGCGGCCTGGCTCTGGGTCAAGTTCCTGACTACGGAAGGTACGGGCATCTTCTCCTTCCTGCAGGGACGGCCTTCGCCGGTGCGGAAGTTCAACGAGAATCCTGAGTACCGCAAGCTGAATCCCAACTGGGACAAGATCCTGCGGGCGATGGAGACCGACAAGCCACTCCCTGCCCTACCCATCATCCGGCAGCTGACGGACGCCATTATCAACGGCCTGTATGGCGTGACGACGGCCTCCGTTAGCCCGACCACCGCCATCAACAATATTGCCAACAACGTCCAGAACCAGCTCGACAAGTACTGGGCTGAACGTGCCAGGAAGGGACGGTAAGACCGGGCCTGGTGGGTAGAGAGGTGGAGCATGCGGGGCGGGCGTATGCTGCAAGGCGCCCGCCCCTTTACTTTGCATTATGCTTGTGCCGTAGGCAAGGATCTGTACGCGGACCGGCCTTGCGGGGGCCCGACCGGAATAGCGGGAATGAGAGGTGAAAGGCCTTGGCTGAGAAATTACGGCGGCGGCGCAGCGTCGTGGTGGACGTAGGCGGCGTCCGTATGGGCGGCGACTATCCCGTTCGCGTGCAGTCGATGACCAACACCCCGACTGCGGATGTTGAGGCGACGGTCGCCCAGATCCGGGCGCTGGTGGAAGCCGGCAGCGAGCTGGTGCGGATCACCGTGAATACGCAAGATGCTGCCCGTGCAGTTCCCCGGATAGTAGGCCGGCTGCGGGATCTCGGGCTTTCCACTCCTATCATTGGTGACTTCCACTACAACGGCCACCTGTTGCTGACCGAGTATCCCGAGTGTGCCAGGGCGCTGGACAAGTATCGGATCAACCCGGGCAACGTGGGCAGCACCCATCGCGACGATAACTTTGCCGCCTTCATCCGGGCGGCGGTAACCCACGGTAAACCGATTCGCATAGGGGTCAACTGGGGGTCGCTTGATCAGCAGGTGCTGGCGGAGATGATGGATAGAAACGCCCGGAGGGCCCGGCCCCGCGATACGCAGGCCGTGGTGCGGGAAGCGATGGTGGAGAGTGCACTCCGTTCCGCCGAGCTGGCCGAAAGACTCGGGCAGCCGCACGACCGCATCGTGCTGAGCGTCAAAATGTCGCGGGTGGCCGATATGGTGGCCGTCTACCGCGACCTGGCTGCCCGGTGCGACTATCCCCTCCACCTGGGCTTGACCGAGGCGGGGATGGGTATTGCCGCCATCGTCGCCAGTGCGGCCGCCCTCTCGATCCTGTTGGAAGAGGGGATCGGCGATACGATCCGGGTCTCCATCACGCCCGAGCCCGGCGGCGACCGCACCCTCGAAGTTCAGGTGGCGCGAGCGGTGCTGCAGGCGCTTGAACTTCGCCGCTTCACGCCCCGCGTCTTCTCCTGCCCCGGGTGCGGCCGGACGACAAACACTTTCTTCCAGGAACTGGCCCAGGAAGTGCAGAGCTTTCTCGCGGAGAAGATGCCGGTGTGGCGGGAGCAGTACCCGGGTGTGGAGGAGTTGCAGGTGGCGGTGATGGGGTGCGTCGTGAACGGCCCCGGTGAGAGCAAGCATGCCGATATCGGCATCTCGCTGCCCGGCGCGTTTGAAGAGCCCAAAGCCCCTGTCTATATAGACGGAAAGCTTGCCACCACGCTCAGGGGCGAGCGGATTGCCGATGAGTTTAAGCAGATCATAGAAAAGTACGTGGCAACCCGATTTGGCAACCGGTAGAACGCCCCGATGCCAGAGGCCACAGCCGGAGCCGTTCCCTTATTCTGCGTTTATCCGGATCTCCATCACCCACTCGGCCGTTTCGCCGGCCCCAAGGATTACAACGCCTTCGCGGGTGTTGAGTGAGTCGGGCAGGCCGTACCAGGGCTCGGGGCAGAAGAACTGCAGTTCACGATTGCCCCAGAGAACGAAATGGAAGTGCTGGGGGTTGAGGGGCAGTTTCACCTCTTCGACGCCCGGGCTGGCCGCTGGCAGGACCAGGCGGCTGCCCCACTGTGCAATGGAAAGCGGCGGCAGGAGCGGGTGGTGGAGCTCCAGGTGGGCCGGGGCGGAGGTGAAACCGGCTGTCACCGCGTCCAGCAGGGCCGTGTCGCTCAGGCGGGCACTGCCGTCGGCGAGGTCGGGCCGGGCCGCAGCGATTCTGCCCGTGGTCAGCCCGGGCGGCACAAGCTCCAGCAGATGGGGGTCGTCAGCCGAGAGGCGCAGAGAGGTGGCATCGAACGCCTCGGGCCCGCCCGGCAGCGCCAGGGTGATATGGTTGCCAAAAGAGGCGAAGAGCCCATCCGTCAACGCACTCAGCCGGTATGCGGAACGCAGCCTCCCTGCCGTGAGGCGATGTTCAACCTCAAGCCGGAAATCGAAGGGATACATCTGTCGGGTCCGCGGATGGGAGTCAAGCCGCAGCCGGACGAAGGCCGAATCAAAGGTTACTCCTGTATCCACCACCTGCCATATCTGCCGGGCGGCGAATCCATGGATGGGTATGGGCCACTCTTTCCCCTTGTAAAGAAACGAACCTTCGGAAGGGTCGGCGCCTTGTGCCACAACCTCCTGATACCGCCGCGGTCCGAAATTCCGGCCCACCGCCGGCCAGAGCAGCGGCGCCCGTCCGCGCCAGCCGCCGGACGGGGGAGCGTCAAACTGGTTGGCACGGTAGAGCAGCTCCTGGCCATTCCATCTGAGGCTGCTCACCTCACCGCCGAAGGCGGGAGCGACCGTTGCTTCCAGCTGCCCGCCGTTATGCGTCATTCTGATCAACTCATGCCCGGTACAGGGATCTTTTTGCCGTTGAACTGTGAAGCTCATATTTCCATCTCCCCTAAACGGAATTCGCCCTCCGGGTCGCCCTTCCTTGCACTTCAGCAGGGAATTGGCGCAGATAGTAGTAAAAATGGAGGGCAGGAGGTGCGGACGTGTCCTATAACGAACTCGTGGGCGTGTTTCCCGCCGTGCCGGTGCCGATGACGGCCGAACGGCGTATTCACGAGCAGGCTCATGCGAGCTACACCCGTTATATGCGGGAACAGGATGTGGCCGGGGTCGCCGTATGGGTGCACACAGGTCGCGGCCTTTATCTCACCCGGGAGGAGAGGGAGTATGTCTGCCGGGCCTGGAGGGAAGCGCTGCGACCGGAGCAGAAGGTGATCGCCGGGGTCGGGGTGCGCCTGTCCCAGGAGGATTCGCCAAGAGAATTCGATTTCCACAAGTACCTGGATGCGGCCCTGCAGATGGCCGCCGAGGCCAAGGAATGGGGGGCCGATTACCTGCTGGTGCATCCGCCCGCTTTCCTTCGCCAGCTGGCGGGTGAGAAAGCCTTTCACCTGATTGTTGAATACCATCGCCAGCTGGGCAGTATCGGATTGCCGTTAATCCTCTTCTACCTCTACGAGGCAGCGGGGGGAGTGACTTACCAGCCTGAGCTCCTGCGGGAGTTGCTGCGTCTGCCGGCCGTAGCCGGGATCAAGATGGCCACCCTCAACTCCGTGATGACCTATCAGGATGTCGCCCGCATGATAGAAGAGGAGTTTGCCACCGACAACAAGGTGTTGCTCACAGGCGAGGACCGCTTCGTCGGCTACTCCTATCTACGGGGGGCGAGGGGCTCACTGCTCGGATTGGCTGCCGGTGCAACCCACCTGCAGACCGAGCTCTGGAAGGCGGCGCGGGAAGCCCTCGCGCCCGGCGGCAACGGAGAGGCCGCGCTCCGCTTCCTGGACCTGACCCGCCGTGTTGACATTCTGGCGGAGGCCACCTTCCGGGCGCCGATGGAAGCCTATATCACCCGCATGTTGTGGGTGCTGCACTACCAGGGGGTAATCCCGGCGGACGCAGTTCATGAGGTGTTTGCCTATCCGCAAAGCGAGGAAGACCTGCGGTGGTTGCGACGGGCCATGCAGCGGGCGGGAGTTGAGATGGCGAGGGGTCGGGGCAATGGGTGAGCTTAAGCATCGCGGCCTGCGGCCGGATGTACAGCCCGGCCGGATCGAATCGGTTGAAGGTGAGTTGCTGCCCGAAGTTCCCCGGCTCAGCACTGACGAACTGGACCGCCTGGAAGAGGATTACCATCTAATGGCAAGCAAGGGGTGGCCGCCGGCCAGGGCCGGGGTGGCGCCGGCCACTGCCCCGGCGCCGGCGCAGGTCCGGGCTTATGTCCTGGAGCGATACCGTGTGGACCTAGGCAGTGAGTTCATGGGCCGACCGGTAGCCCATCCCTTTGGCAAGGCATCCGGCCAGCTATCGCTCGCGGCGCACCAGGTAGAGGAGGACGGCGCGGCCGGGCTGGCGTTCGTAGTGCTCAAGACGGTGATCGCCCAGGACGAAAAGGGTGGCCAGGGTATGCAGGAGTGGGCGATTCCGGAAGCTCGTATGCTGCTTGAGCCTATTGCCAGCCGTGATCCGCGAGGAGCTCCCGGAAGCGGCCGTCTGGGCTGGACGATCACCTGGAAAGGGAGGGGTTGGTCGGGCGGCCTGGAAAGCTACCTTAGCTTTGTAAGAGAAAGCCTTACTATAGGCAAGACCTGCGGTATGGTCGTTGTTCCGTCGTGTCTTTTCTATCTCCCCGGTCCGGGGGAGAGCGACTGGCACGAGAGCGAGTACCGATACACCGTGCGCCGCCTGTGGGAGGTATGGCAGGAAGCCGCCGACCCTGCGTCCGCATCTGAGCCCGAACCTGCTGCCCACTTCCGGAGTGCGGCAACACCCCCACTCCTCTTGGAGAAAGATTTCAGCCCCACGCTGGCCGGCTCGAGCAGGGCCGCAGCGCGGGAGAAGATAGTGGAGTGGATGGCGACCGTACCGCGGATTGTTGACGAGTCGGCCCGGGCTGCCGGAGGAGCGGTTCGCCTGGGCATCAAGCTTATGAACTCTCGCTTTGATGACGACTTTCAGGTGGAGATGGTTCGGGCACTGATGGAGAGCCCGCATGCTCACCTCGTCTCATCCCTTACCTATGCCAATCGTCTTTTCGATCCCAGGAAGATTGCCTTCGGCAAACAGGGAGCGGCCTTTGGTGGACCGGATTTGAGCGCGCGCAATATCCGCATTCTCACCCGTTTGCGTCGCCTGGAGCTGAGGGGAGAGCTGGCACCTCTGCCTCCTGTATCGGCGACAGGAGATGTGAGCAGCGGAAAGCGGGCGATGGAGTACGCGCTAAGGGGAGCCTCCACTTTCCAGATACATACTTTCTTTCAGTTGCCCAACCCGTTCTACCGCCTGGAAAGCGGCAGCAAGACCGCCCGAGCCCTGCACCAGTTGCTCTTCCATCCGGCCGAAGGGCTGATAGCCTGGTTGCTCCACGGTGGGAGGACGCTGGGCTGGCGCGCAGATGACGGCGTGATCCGTTGGCAGACGGTCACCTCCTGGTGGCGCCAGGAAGGTGCCCGCTACTTTCGGGGGTAGAGTTTCTGATGGTGAAGGTGATGAAGGGTTCCGTGCGTATCAACCAGATCTACCTGCGGCATCTGTCGCTGGCGGAAGCAAAGCAGAAACTGGTCCAGGAACTCACCCGGGCTTACCAAAACGGCGACCTGGTCAACGTCATAATCCACGGGCAGGGCCACGAGAGTGAAGGAGCTCCGGTCATCAAAGAGTTTGTTCGCAATTTCCTGGAGTCGTCTGAATTTGCCCGCCGCTATGTCTATGCTGTATATCCGGGCGAGACAGGCAGCCCGTTCACAGCTGTAAATCCCGGGGAGACGGTGGTCATTGTTAAGGCGGTGCGTGGTGACACGGCTGCCCGCCTGGCAGGACTGAAACATGATCTGGCCTGGGTCGCGGCCTGGCAGAGAGAGGAGGGGCAAACGGTGCGGCAGGGGGAGCACAGGCATGCCTACGGTTATGAAGGCAGGCATGGTGACGGACAGCTCGCGGCCGAAGACGATCTGCTCGACTGGAAGAGCAAGTATGACGATTATGAGGAAGAGCTGGAGGAGCGCGAGAGCCGGCGGAGCCGCAGAGCGGGGAAAGCCGGCCGCTCGCGCCCGAAAGACCGCTCTGATTGGTAACCTTCAGGCTTCAGACGAGTCAGTACGCCCGGGCGAACCAGACTGAGTACACGGCCGGTTCACCGCAGACCAGGCAGCGCCGTGAAGGCGAAAGGTGCAGGTGGTCAGGCACCTCAAACGGAATGTTGCGGGCGGTGGCCTTGGTTTCTTCCTTTACCCTGGCTTCACATTCGGCCTTGCCGCACCAGCCGGCCAGAACGAAGCCGGTTTTCTGTTCCAGTATCTCTGCCAGTTCCGCCAGCGTGTCGGCGGCAAAGCTATGTTCCTTCTGGAAAGCCAGGGCTTTCCGGTACATGTTCTTCTGGATCTCGCCAAGCAGGTTGGTCACCGTCGCTGCGACCCCGGCGCGGGCCACCGTCAGTTTCTCGAGGGTGTCACGGCGGGCCAGCACTACGTGGCCGGAGGCCAGGTCGCGCGGGCCCACCTCCAGGCGTAGCGGCACGCCCCGCATCTCATACTCATTGAACTTCCATCCCGGCCGGTACTCCTCCCGGTCATCCATGCGTGCCCGCACCCCGGCCGCCTGCAATTCGGCCAGGATCTGCCGGGACTCCGCCAGAACCATCTCCCGGTCCTTCGGCCCGCCGATGGGGATCAGGATTACCTGGGTTGGGGCGATGAGCGGAGGAAGCACCAGTCCCCGGTCATCGCCGTGAACCATAACAATGCAGCCGAGCAGCCGGGTCGACGCTCCCCAGGACGTGGTGTGTACCAGCTTCAACTGGTTGTCGCGATCGAGGAAGCGGATGTTGAACCCG
Source organism: Limnochordales bacterium (assembly GCA_014896315.1). GTDB lineage: Bacteria > Bacillota > Limnochordia > Limnochordales > DUMU01 > DUMU01. The sequence continues at coordinate 104,776 of JADBKP010000007.1, read as the reverse complement.
GCCGCGAAATTTGTGCCCAGGTAATGGGAAGTGGCTGCCTGCACCGCTTTCCCGTCCTTCATCATCGCTTCGATGGAGAAGGTCTCGACCGCTCCGGCAAACTTCTCGCTGGGCGTCTTTCGGCCCCGGTAGACGGGGATAGCAAGGTCGTTTTCCACGAAATCGGTGTAGACGTCCAGCATCCGCATGACCTCTGCCCGGGCCTCTTCTTCTGTGGCGTGGGCGGTATGCCCCTCCTGCCAGAGGAATTCGGAAGTGCGCAGGAAGGGCTGCGTCCGCTTCTCCCAGCGGAAGACATTGGCCCACTGGTTGATGAGCACGGGCAGGTCACGGTAGGAGTGAATCCATTGCGAGTACATATACCCGATGATCGTCTCTGATGTGGGCCGCAGGGCCAGCGGTTCCTCCAGCTTCTCGCCACCCACATGCGTTACCCAGGGCAGCTCGGGATTGAAACCCTCCACGTGTTCCTTCTCTTTTTCGAAGAAGCTCGCCGGGATGAGGGTGGGGAAGTAGGCGTTGCGGTGACCGGTCTCCTTGAAGCGCCGGTCGAGCCCCGCCTGGCAACGCTCCCAAAGTTCGTAGCCGTCCGGCTTGAAGACAATGCATCCCCGCACTGGAGCGTAGTCCATCAGATCGGCCTTACGGATCACATCCAGATACCACCGGGAGAAATCCTCCGACTGGGGAGTTATCTCTTGAACTGCTTCCTTTTGTCCGGCCTCCTTCTGCGCCGCCTCCCTCATCGGGGCTTCCCTGCCTTCTGTCGTCTCTGCCATCGACTGCACCTCGCTTGTATTCTGCGCGCCGTTACGGTGATCGTGTTTGCCTGTCAGAGTCTGGACGTAGTATACCAGTTTGCCAGGGCCGGGCCAATTCCAAGAGGTGTGTCCCATGAGCTAGAAAGCCAGACCACAGTCTCAGGGCTTTCGACTGCAAGTGGCATATCCTGATAGGGCCAGAAAAGACCAGGTCGGCATTGGCTGCCGCCTTGATCGGTAGTCAAGAGGGGGGGTGGTGTTGTGGCTGATTTCAGGGAACGGGTGATGGCAGCCCGCCGGGAAGAGCTGGAAGCATACGAAAAGTATAGCGAACTGGCAGCAATCGCGCCCACGCACGAGTTGAGCTTGCTGATACAGAGCATCGCCCGCGATGAACTAGGACACGCACGCATACTATCCGGCATGTTAGGAATGGAAGATGATATTGACAGCCTTACGGTTCGGGCGCAAGAGAGGCGACGGATGCCGGACTCAGGGAGATTTCGGCGGATGGTGGCCCGTATCATCGATGATGAGTTAAACGCTGTCTCCGCATATGCTCAGCTGGCCATCATCGCCCCTGAGCTCGAACAGCGGTTGCTATTCCTCACGGTGGTGGCCGACGAGTTCGGCCATGCCCGCACTTTCATCGCTATCCTTAACCCGTCGCGTGGAGACTAGAGACCGGCCGGGTCTACTATGCCGAGTCGGGTATGGGTGTCACGAGAAGAGCCCGTGACACCCTTTGTCCGACCCGGGGGCGCGGCAGTGGCAGCTCGGGTAAGTTCCTCGACCGGGCCGGGGTTCCTGCTGCCAGCCCGGCCGGAGCCTGCACGTGTACCTTGCTGATTGCTCCTGCCCTAACCATCAAAAGTCTGGTAAACTGGCGTAAATCAGCAGTGCAAGCAGCAGCAGCAGCTAGATGAGGTGGGCATGAGTCGCTACGTGGGCGAGAGGTCCGCCAGTACGAGGGAACTTATCGGGAGTCTATCTTCCGGCACGGCAGGTACTACGACGTACTTGTCATGGCCATACTGGTCCGGGAGTACCGGGAGCTGCCGGAAGTTGGCGAGGCGAGGGAGAATGAGCGCAGCAGGTGAAAGACAGCGGGGTTTTGCCGTGGCTCGGGGCTGGGAGGAGAGAGGCGTGCGGCTGCCGCAACGGCGGACGCCGGGTTCGGCCGGATACGACCTGGAGGCGGCAGAGACGGTTACGATCCGCCCGGGTGAACGGGCGGTGATCCCCACGGGACTTAAGGCCTACATGCCGGAGGACGAGTTTCTGGCAGTGTATATCCGCAGCAGCCTGGCCTTCAAATACGGGCTCATGCTGGTAAACTCGGTCGGGATCATCGACTCGGATTATTTTGAGAATCCCGACAATGATGGGCATATCATGATCGGCGTAATCAACCTGGGGTCGGAGACGGTGACCGTGCATAAGGGAGACCGGGTGGCCCAGGCTATCTTTCAGCCGTTCCGCCGGGTCAGTGCAGAAGAGGCGGGTGAGGTAGAGCCGCCTGGCCGGCAAAGGACCGGTGGGATCGGCAGTACGGGGCGGTAAGCGCCCGGCAGGGCCAGCCCCGCAAGCGGTAAACGCGCATACCATAAGATCGGAAGGTTACGATGTCTGGAGAAGATAATGGTCTTATTGCGGCAGGAATCTTCCTACTGAAGTGGAAGGATAAGTGAGCCGGGGCGAACCGTCGGCCTCCCCCCAGTGGCCGCAGATGAATTCTCACGGGGGCATGTGATTCGGCCGGTACTTCCAGCCCGGTACTGGCCGGACACCCCAACTTGGCCTGGATTAGGCTTTCTGCTACGGTCGCCCCACCATCACCCTGCTGATGTACCCGCGCGGCAACGGCTGTCCCGGGTGCATCAGCATTTAATGTATCCCACCCCGCTGCGCTTTGGGCAGCCATGCCTGACTGGCAGAGCAGGAAGCATAAGCAAGGCGGCGAAGTACTCATTATCCAAGAAGACTCATTCAACAAGGTGGTAAGCATGGCAGGTTGCTCGAAAGCAAGGAGCAGTCGCCGGGTGCTGCTGGTGGTGGGGGCGTGGACGCTGGCCATACTGATGCTGGCAGCGCGTTCGGCATCGCCGGCAGCCGCGGCGGCCAGGACGACAATCACTGTTTATTTTGGTGCGGGAAATGCTACCAAGCTTGAGTGGCAAAAAAGGATGATCGAAAAGTTCCAGCAGCAAAATCCGGATATCAAAGTGGAATTGATTACTGATGCCGGCAGCACGTATTATGAGAAACTCTTGACCTTGTGGGCGACAAACAACCCGCCGGACGTGTGGGATGAGGGTGGGGCGGTTCGGACATACGTAAACAATGGTTGGCTTCTGGATCTTGCTCCCTTTGTGGCGCGGGACAAGGCAGAGCTCAATATCGAGGACTTCATGCCGGCTGCCTGGCGGGCATACCAGGATGGGAAGCATATTTGGGGTATTCCTTTCATGAGTGCCGGCAGTTTCGTTTTCTACAACGCGGGGCTGGTGGAGAAGGCTGGGCTGCCCGATCCCCCGATAAGCTGGGATGACAAGTCCTGGACCTGGGATCGCATGGTGGAGTATGCAAAGAAGATGACGGTCCGGGACGCGCAGGGGGGATTGAAGCAGGCAGGTGTGAGTGCCGTTCACTGGAGTATTATGGATATCGCCTATTCGTGGATGTTCGGCGGCGATTGGTTTGATGAGGAAGCATATCGTACCGGGCGACCGGCCCGTTCACTTATCAACACGCCGGAAAACGTACGGGCCTATCAGAGCGCGGTGGATCTTGTCTGGAAACTGAAGGTCGCCCCCAATCCGGAAGGGGCTATTAGCCCGTCGCAGTTTTTCTACAATGGCCAGGCGGGGCTTATGCTGGGTGCAGGTCCGTGGGGGCTGCTCGGCCGGGAGGAAAAACGGAAGTTCGATTGGGGAATGGCTCCTGTGCCGCGAGGAGCGGGGCCGCAGGGCGATCCGGCCACCATCGTCTACACCGACCCGTGGATGATCTCAAGCCGGACCAAGAATCCGGAGGCAGCCTGGAGATTCGTCAAGTTCATGACGAGCAAGGAGACGATGTTGAGTTTCACCGACATGATCTTTCTGCCGCCCGCTCGCAAGTCGGCGCTGGTCGGCTACATTGTGAAGCTGGCGCAGCTGTCAGGGCATATGACCGCCCAGCAGGTGCTGTTGGCCCTCGAGGGAGCACAGCGCTACGGCAGGGAGTCGGTGGACCATCTGATCGATGGCTGGCCCGACTTTGACCGGGCGATGATACCGCTTTTTGCGGAGATGTGGGGCAACCGTAAGAGCGTTCCGCAGACCCTGGCAGATATCGAAGAGGCGTGGAACTTGATCATTCGGAAGCAGCAGGGCAAGCGTTAGTGACAGTGCCGGTTGACCTGACACCGCCACGTATAGTGCAGCCGGACGAAAGGGCTCGGGATGCCAGCATTAACTGTTTTACCCGCACCCTTTCCGTCCGGCTATCCTTTTTTCGGCTAAAGGGGATTGAGGGGGGGTGCCGAAAACATTGCCAACAAAGGGGGATGAATAATGGAGGACCTGCGAGCTTTCGATCACACGGAGGACGGGATGGATGCTCGCACCGAAACGGTAAGAGATCGTAACTGGAAAGGTCAAGGGGTCGAACAGGCGATGATCTCTGGCGGCCAGCGCGGCGTCAGGTCCAGGACCGGCCGACCCACTGCCAGGGATGTGGCGCGGGAGGCCGGCGTCTCTCCCACAGCAGTCTCCTTCGTCCTGACGGGCACACATCCGGAAAAGGTGTCTGCTGCCACCCGCAAGCGGGTATTGGAGGCGGTAGAGCGGCTTGGATACCGGCCCAACCGGGTGGCGCGCAGCTTACGGACGCACCGCACCGGAGCCATCGGCGTACTGCTCACCGATATCAAACACCCGCTGCTCGCCCGGACGGTGAGCGGTATTCAGCAAGTTGCACGCCAGTACGGATATCACGTTGTACTGCACAACACCAGCTTCAACCCCGAGGCAGAGAGGGAGGCGCTCCAGTTTCTCGCAGACCTCTTGGTCGACGGCATCATCTTCGTCTCTACGTCGACCTGGGGGGATGATTCGGTCTTGCTGGAATGGACGCAGACGCCGCTTGTGCTCATCAATCGCGCCCTGTCCGAGAGTATCCCGGTTCCGTCAAGTCTGCCCCGTGTCCGTGTCGACTACCGGGCCGGGGCGAAAGAGGCGGTACTGCACCTGGTTGAACAGGGCTGTCGGCGGATTGCCTATGTCGGGGCGGTCTTGACAGGCCCGGGAGCCTCACTGGCGGCAACAGAGAGGTACGGCGGCTACAGGGATGCCCTGGCCGAAGCGGGGCTTCCCTACCTGCCGGAGCTGGTCCACATCTCCTCTTCAAGTCGGCCCGGTTGGGATGACGGGGCGGAAGCAGTGGAACGATTCCTGGCCTATGGTTTTGACGGTCTCTACGCGGTAAATGATTATGCGGCCGCCGGTGCCATTGGGAGGCTCCTGCGGGGCGGCCTGCGGGTACCCCAGGATGTAGCCGTGGTTGGTAACGACAATACGGAAGTGGCCTCGCACCACTCGCCGCAGATAACCAGTGTCGATCCCAACTGGGAAGAGGCCGGAGCGGTCGCACTCCGCCTGCTGCAGTCGATGCTGGACGGCAAAGAGAAAGCCTGTGAGTCCACGCGTGGGGCGAGCGGCGAAGCTGGGACAACACGGGATGGTGCGAGTACCGGGCGCGATGGTGTCGTGGCCGTCAGGCCTAAACTGGTGGTGCGGGAATCGAGCCGTCGGGTGGGTTGATGACCCGACCGGCCATCTCCACGACGAGCCGGGCACAGGACTGGGCCAGTGTCTGGCTGGTCATAGCTCTATCACGTCTTCGGGTTTGTAGTCGGGCTTAGATCCCAGTACCACGCTCCGGCATGGGAAACGCGCCGGGCTCCAAGCTGCTTCAAGTGCCGCCGGAGCCGTTCGAGATACCCGCAGAGAAAACCATCTCTGTCGTATAGGATGCGGGCGTCTTCCACCATGTCGAGGAAGAGCGGGCTTGCTGCTTGGCTGGTCCTGGCTGGCAATACCTGCCGGCTGTTATTTTTCTCAGCATGAAGTAGTAAAATGGAAGCGGACCGGTTTGGAAGTCGGTGATATGACCAGGTCATAAAACGCAGACTGTAGAACGGGAATCAACTTATGGCAGGCGGGAGTGAGACGGATGGAGCGTGTCAGCATCTCTTCGGCGGATCAGTATGCAGGATATGAGATCAGAAGTGGAGGCGATTTCGCCGCCGCTTTTCCCGTTCAACAAGTGCTGTCCCCGCAAGGAGAGGTGGTAGGCCAGCTGCCGCCTGGGCTCACTCCTGATGATTGGCGCAAGCTCTACCGCCTGATGGTTTTGGGACGTCTCTTTGATCAGCGGGCTGTTGCACTGCAGCGGCAGGGACGGATGGGGACCTATCCACCGTTGCTTGGCCAGGAGGCGGCTCAGGCCGGCAGCGCCTATGCTCTGCATCCGGACGAATGGCTTATCCCTTCGTTTCGTGAACATCTTGCCGCCCGGATCCATGGCCTTCCCTTCCGCTACACGCTGCTTTACTGGATGGGCCACGAAGAGGGAAACAACATACCGCCGGATGTTCGCGTTTTCAGCACGGCCGTCTCCATCGGCGATCAGATTCCCCACGGCGTCGGTATGGCCATGGCCACCCGCCTGCTTGAGGATGGGAAGGCAGTTCTCATTTACTTTGGCGACGGTGCGACTTCAGAAGGCGACTTTCATGAGGCCTGCAACTTTGCCGGAGTGTACCGCGCTCCGGCAGTTCTTTTCTGCCAGAACAACCAGTATGCCATCAGTCTCCGCTGCACGCAGCAGACTGCCAGCCCCACGTTGGCGCAGAAGGCAGTGGCCTACGGCATTCCGGGAGAGCGGGTGGACGGTAACGATGTCCTGGCCGTCTATGCCGCCGTCTCCCGGGCGCTTTTGCGGGCCCGGTCGGGAGAAGGGCCGACGCTGATTGAGGCGGTGACGTACCGGGTCGGGCCGCACACGACCGCCGACGATCCCCGGCGGTATCGGCAATGTGATGAGGAGAAGCTCTGGCGGGAGGAACGCGACCCGCTCCTGAGGCTGCGACGTTTTCTGGAAAGGCAAGGGCTCTGGTCGGAGCAGGATGAGGAAGAGGCCCGGGCTTGGGCCCTGGAGGAAGTGCAGGCCGAGGTGGCGGCGGCGGAAGCCTATCATCTGGGGGTAGAAAAGGACAGGAGAGCGACGGCCGCCAGCATCTTCTCCTTCGTCTTTGCCCGCCAGCCCGAGTATCTCGCCCGCCAGCAGGAAGAGTATCTGCGAGGTGCGGTGGCTGGGGACCGGCAGGACTTGGCCACCACCAGCCACCCGGTCAGTGTGAACGGCACTCCCAACTCGGGGCTCAACATGGTAGAAGCTATCAACCAAGCTCTGCGCCTGGCTTTGCAGACCAACCCCCGGGTAATACTCATGGGCCAGGATATCGGTCGCAATGGAGGGGTTTTCCGGGTTACCGAAGGGCTCTGGCAGGAGTTCGGTCCGGATAGGGTGCTTGACACCCCACTGGCGGAATCTGCCATTGTCGGCACCGCCCTGGGTATGGCCGCCTTCGGGTTGCGCCCTATCGCTGAGATTCAGTTTGAGGGCTTCTCCTATCTTTGCTTCGACCAGATCGTCACGCAGGTGGCAAGGCTCCGCAACCGTTCACGGGGGCGGTACGGTGCGCCCGTCATCATCCGCATCCCGCATGGAGGGGGCGTGCATGCGCCTGAACACCATTCGGAAGCGCCGGAGGCGCTCTTTGCCCACATGCCGGGTTTGCAGGTGGTCATACCTTCTACCCCCTACGACGCCAAAGGGCTGCTCCTGGCAGCGCTGGAGCAGGATGATCCCGTCATTTTCTTTGAACCGAAGCGGCTCTACCGTGCGTTCCGCCAGGAGATCCCCGCAGGCTGGTACACCGTGCCGATAGGTAAGGCCCGTGTGGTGAGGCCGGGCAGCGACGTGACGCTGGTAAGCTGGGGGGCGGCCCTGCACACGGCGCTGGCAGCGAGCCGGGAAGCAGAGAGGCGGGCATCAATCAGCGCGGAAGTGATTGACCTGCGCAGTCTGAAACCCTGGGATGAGGAGACCGTGCTGCGCTCGGTGCGCCGTACGGGACGGCTGGTGGTGGTGCAGGAGGCCTGGCGGACCGGGGGTTTTGGCAGCGAGATCATCAGCCGGGTCGCCCAGGAAGCCCTCTACTATCTGGAATCGCCGCCTGTGCTGGTGGCGGGTTGGGACATCCCCGTCCCGCTCGCCCGGCTCGAGGAAGAACAGCTTCCGTCGGTGGAGCGGATCGTGGCGGCGCTGGAGCGGGCGGTTAGCGGTTGATGTTTGGGTGCTTCAGGTGCTTCAGGTGCTTCAGGTGAACCGGTTGAACCCACACAGAAGGAGGCAGGCGGATGCGCTGGGAGTTTCGCCTTCCCGACCTGGGGGAGGGGATCTACGAGGCCGAGGTGGTCTCCTGGCTGGTCCGGCCGGGTGAAGAGGTCACCGAGGATCAGATAGTGGCAGAGATAGAGACGGACAAGGCGATCGCCGAGATCCCGTCGCCGGTGAAAGGTAAAGTGGTAGAACTTCTGGCAGCCGAAGGAGCGGTGGTGCAGGTCGGGCAGCCGCTCCTGGTGTTTGAGGTCGAGTCGATGCCGGCGGCACTGAGCAGCAGCTCCGGGTCGGGCGGCGGGGCTGAGGCGGAGTCCATGCCCTTGCCCGGGCCCCAGCTCGAGGCCGAGGATGAGTCGGCGCCCGGGCCCGGGCCCGAGCCGGCGTCCGAGCCCCGGCCACCCCTTGACCGGGCGGCCTTTAGTCTCGGGCCGCCGGTGCAGCCCGGGCCGCAGCTAGTGACTGAGCCCGAAGCGGGCCAAAGCGAGCAGCAGATCGCTTCGGAGCAGGCCCGAAGCCAGGCCGTCCCCCACGTCCGCCGCCTTGCCCGTGACCTGGGCGTTGACATCACAGCCGTGGCAGGGACGGGCCCGGCCGGCCGCGTCACCCAGCCGGACGTCCTGCGGGCGGCCAGCGAAGCAGGCCGCCGGCCGGAACGAGTGCCGCTTAGGGGAATCCGGCGGGCGACAGCCCTCAACATGGCTCGTTCCTTCTACACCGCTCCCCATGCCGCCGTCATGGACGAAGTCGAGGTGGGTGAGCTCGTCCGCCTGCGTGAGATCCTCCTGCCCCGGGCGGACGCCCGCGGGGTCAAGCTGACTTATCTGCCCTTCATCATCATGGCCGCCGTGCGGGCGTTGAAGAAACATCCCTACCTGAATGCCAGCCTGGACGACGAGCGGCAGGAGATAATCCTTCACTATGAGTACAACATCGGCATCGCCACCGATACTCCCGGCGGGCTGCTCGTGCCGGTGATCAAGGCGGCAGACACCCTCGACCTCTGGGGTCTGGCGGCAGAGATCGAGCGGCTGGCATCAGCGGCCCGTCGGCAGCAGCTCGAGCACCGGGAGATGCAAAACGGCACGTTCACCATCACCAACGTCGGTTCGCTCGGCGGGGTCTGGTCCGTCCCCATCATCCGGCATCCGGAAGTGGCAATCCTTGCTGTTCACCGCATTCGAAGGCGGCCGGTGGCGAGGGGCGAGCAGGTAGCGGTGGGCCAGATGCTCAACCTGGTGCTCACCTTTGACCACCGGGTGGTGGATGGGGCGGATGCGCTCCGCTTTCTCAGAGACCTGCGGCTTTACCTGGAGCATCCGGCCCTGATCTTCATGCCAGAGCTTTAGGGAGCTTTAGAGTGAGCCTTTCCCTTGCTTGCGGGTAGGGTTTCGGCTACCCTCAAAGGATGAAGGCCAGGGGGCGATGGGGGTGACGCGGCAGATGTTGAGAGAAGGCAGGACCAGACCGGCCCGAGAACGTCGCCAGTTGCTCAGACAACTCCTGGCCGAGCGCGTCCTCGTCCTCGATGGGGCGATGGGGACGGAGATTCAGCGGCGGGGGTTGAGCGCGGCCGACTTCGGCGGCCCCCTGTATGAGGGCTGTAACGAGGTTCTGGTGCTGACCCGGCCGGAGGTCATCCGGGATATCCACCGTTCCTACCTGGAAGCCGGCGCGGACATCATCGAGACCAACACCTTTGGTTCAACCCGGGTTGTGCTAGCCGAGTACGGGCTGGCAGACCGTGCCTTCGAGATCACCCGGGCTGCCGCCGCCCTCGCCCGGGAAGTTGCCGATGAATACACCCGTCGCACTCCGAGCAAGCCCCGCTTCGTGGCTGGCTCGATGGGACCGACTACGCGGGCCATTTCGGTCACCGGCGGCGTTACCTTCGATGAACTGGTCGACAACTACTACGAGCAGGCCCGGGCGCTGGTGGCGGGTGGTGTCGACTACCTGCTTCTGGAGACCGGCCAGGATACCCGCAATATTAAGGCGGGGCTGATAGCCATCGACAGGCTAAACCGGGAGCTGAGCGAAGCGGTCCCGGTCGCCGTTTCGGTCACCATCGAGCCGTCAGGCACGATGCTGGCCGGCCAGACGGTCGAGGCGCTGGTCACCAGCCTTGAGCATGCCGACCTGCTCTACATCGGCTTAAACTGTGCTACAGGCCCGGATCTCATGACCGATCACCTGCGGGCCATGGCCGGCCTGGCCCGCTTCCCCGTGGCCTGTGTGCCCAATGCGGGCCTGCCCGATGAAGAGGGTCGCTACCCCCTGACCCCGGAGATGATGGCCCGGACCATGGACCGCTTCCTGGACGAAGGCTGGGTCAATGTCATCGGCGGCTGCTGCGGCACAACTCCTGCTCATATCCAGGCCCTGGTCGAGCTGGTCAACTCCCGTCCGCGCCCGCCCCGCCGCCCGCCCGCCGACGTCCTCGCCCGCACCCGCACCTTCGTCTCCGGCCTGGAGAACCTGGAGATCGAGGAGAGTAACCGGCCGGTGCTCGTCGGCGAGCGGACTAATGTTGTCGGCTCCCGCCAGTTCCGTGACCTCATCGCTGCCGGCAAGTTTGCCGAGGCAAGCGAAATAGCCCGCCGCCAGGTGCGGGCCGGGGCGCAGGTGATCGACATCTGCCTGGCCAACCCCGACCGGGATGAAGGGGCCGACATGGAAGCCTTCCTGGCCGAAGTAATAAAGAAGGTGAAAGTCCCGCTCATGATCGACTCCACCAATCCGCGGGTGATCGAGCGGGCGCTCACCTACTGCCAGGGGAAGGCGATCATCAACTCCGTCAACCTTGAAGACGGGGAGCAGCGCTTCCGCGAGGTCGTACCGCTTGCCCGCCGCTTTGGTGCCGCCCTTGTGGTCGGCTGTATCGACGAGCAGGGAATGGCAGTCACCTGTGAACGGAAGCTGGCAATAGCCCGCCGTTCATACGAATTACTGGTAGAGAAGTACGGCGTTGCGCCCTCGGACATCATCTTCGACCCGCTCACCTTTCCCGCTGCTGCCGGTGACAGGGAGTATGCCGGTTCGGCCCGGGAGACCGTGGAGGCAATCCGCCGCCTCAAGCAGGAGTTTCCGCACTGCAAGACCATCCTTGGGATCAGCAACGTCTCGTTCGGATTGCCGCCGGCAGGGCGCGAAGTGGTCAACTCCGTCTTCCTCTACCACGCCACCCAGGCCGGGCTTGACCTGGCCATCGTCAACCCGGAGAAGCTGTACCGGTATGCCGGTATCCCGGAAAAGGAGCGCCAGCTGGCGGAGGCGGTGCTCTTCTCGCCACCTGCAGAAAGCGAGGCTGCGGTGGCCGCCTTTGTCGCCTACTTTCGTGAACGGACGGCTCACCCGGTCAGCGGCGGCAGGCGACATCCGGCTTCCAGTTCAGCGGCAGACCTCTCCGCCCTCAGCGTAGATGAAAGGCTTGCCCGCTATATCGTGGAAGGCACCAAAGAAGGCCTGCTGGAAGATCTCGACCACAAACTGAAAGAAGGGGCAACGCCTCTGGAGATAATCAACGGGCCGTTGATGGCCGGCATGGATGAAGTGGGGCGACTCTTCAAGAACAACCAGTTGATCGTGGCTGAGGTGCTGCAAAGTGCCGAGGTGATGAAGGCGGCCGTCGCCTACCTTGAGCAGTTCATGGAGTCGGACGGGGCGGCGGTGAAGGGGAAGGTGCTGCTGGCCACCGTCAAAGGCGACGTCCACGACATCGGCAAGAACCTGGTACACATCATCCTGAGCAACAACGGCTACCAGGTGATCGACCTGGGAACGAAAGTTGCGCCCGGCGAGTTGATTGCCGCCATCAGGACGCATCGCCCCGACATAGTGGGGCTCTCAGGTCTTCTGGTCAAGTCGGCGGAGCAGATGGTGGTAACGGCAAGAGAGCTGGCCCGGGCCGGCATCGATATCCCTCTCCTGGTGGGTGGGGCGGCCCTGACCAACGGCTTTGTTCGTAAACGGATCGCCCCCGAGTACCCGGGCCTGGTGGCGTACGCCGCCGACGCCATGCAAGGACTGGAGCTGGCCAATCAGATTATCTCCAAGGAGGGGCGGCAGCAGCTTGCCCGCCGGCTGCAGGAGGAGGACCTGGCAGCCCGGTCCGCTGCGCCGGCGGCGAGTCGGGGAGCGGCGGAAGAGGGAACGGCCGCCACACCTACCGCCACGCCCGCCGGGGCGCCTATCTCTTCTTCTCGCCCGGTTCCTATCCTGGAAACCGTGCCCGAGCCGCCCGATCTGCAAAGACACGTCCTGCACCAGATCGACCCTGATGAGGTCTGGCCCTTCATCAACCCCGTGATGCTCTACAATCGGCACCTTGGGCTGCGCATCAACTTCGGGAAGGCTCGTGCCGCAGGTGATGCCCGGGCCGCCGAGCTGGAGAGGTTGATTGAGGAGATCAAAGAGGAGTGTCGCCGGGGGCTGATGCAGGTTAGCGCGGTCTGGCAGTTCTTCCCCGCAGCGAGTGAGAAGGAGACAATTCATCTGTACGAACCGGGAACCGACCGGATTATAGCGACCCTGACCTTCCCGCGACAGCCCGGCGCCGGCGGGCTCTGCCTGGCCGATTACATCCGGCCCTCGGATGCTGCTCCTCGCGACACTATCTGCCTGCTGGCGGTTACCGCCGGCAAAGGGATTGCCAGGGTTGCTGCCGAATGGCGGGAGAAGGGTGAGCTTCTGCGCAGTCACGCCCTGCAGGCGCTGGCTCTTGAGACCGCCGAGGCGACTTGTGAGTGGCTGCACAGCAAGATCAGGGCGTGGTGGGGCTTTCCCGATCCGCCCGGCATGACCATGAAGGACCGGTTCCAGGCAAAGTATCGCGGCCGCCGTTACTCCTTCGGCTACCCGGCTTGCCCGGATCTAGCCCAGCAGCAGGTGCTCTTCCGCCTGCTGCGTCCCGAGGAGATCGGTATCCAACTTACGGATGGTTTCATGATGGATCCGGAGGCTTCGGTCAGCGCTATGGTCTTCCACCATCCGGCCTGTCGCTACTTCGACGCCAGGGTGAGCAGTGATGATGGCGAGAAATAAGACGCAGACCTACTCTTTCGGTGCTTCCCGGCGGGAGAGCCACGACGCATCCAGGTTCTACGGCCGCAAGCTGTATGCGGGATTGCCTGCTTTGAGAGTAGAACTCAAGGCTTCGGACATGGTTGCGCCGCGGTCCCCGGATGCCCCGCCGGAGCCTGCTCCCCTCTCCGTACCGCCCCGGCCCCTGGAAGAATGGGCCGATCGGATCTACTGCCACACGGCCGAAAGAATGGTGGAGATCCCGGACGAGGCGGTAGCGTTGGCTTTCACCTCACCGCCTTATAACTCAGGAAAGGATTTTGACCGGGACCTCCGACTCGATGAATACCTCGTACTGATACGCAACGTCGCCGCGGAAGTGTACCGTGTTCTCCGACCGGGCGGCAGGTACGTAATCAACATCGCCAACCTGGGCCGCAAGCCCTACATCCCGCTTGACGCCTACTTCTATGCCATCCACATGGAGATTGGTTTTCTGCCCGTTGGAACAATTATCTGGCAAAAAGGGCAGGGAGCCAACGGTTCGTGCGCGTGGGGTTCCTGGTGTTCGGCCAGGGCTCCCCGATTTCGTGATATTCATGAGTCCCTGCTGGTCTTCAGCAAAGGAGAGTTTAGCCGCCCGGACAAGGGTGAAAGCGACATTACCCCCGAAGAGTTTATGGCAGCCACGCTATCTGTCTGGGAGATCCCGGCAGAATCGGCAAAACGTGTGGGGCATCCTGCACCTTTCCCGCTTGCACTGGCGACACGAGTCATCAAACTGCTCTCCTATGTGGGGGACGTGGTGCTCGATCCTTTCAACGGCTCGGGAACGACATGTGTCGCTGCCGTCCAAAACCGTCGCCACTACGTGGGCTACGACATCTCGGAAGAGTATTGTGAATTGGCCCGCCGGCGTATTGCTGCCGCCCGCTGACCTTTCTTGCTCCCTTTCTTGCGCAGCACCCCGCAGGTGCCAGGCTTCTCAACGGCCACCCCGCAGAACACGCGACGCATTGAGAATCGCGAGGAGGGAGACGCCGACGTCGGCAAAGACCGCCTCCCATAGGGTAGCAACACCCGCAGCCCCCAACAGAATGAAGACCAGTTTGACGCCCAGCGCCAGGGCGATGTTTTGCTGGACGACACGGCGCGTTTTGCGAGCGATGGAGACGGCGGTAGCCAGCTTCGAGGGCTGATCGTCCATGATGACCACGTCTGCCGCTTCGATGGCCGCATCGGACCCCAGCCCTCCCATCGCGACCCCCACATCGGCCCGCATCAAGACTGGCGCGTCGTTGATGCCGTCCCCGACGAAGGCGGTCCGACCAGCGCAGCCCCTACGCTTTTGCTCTTCCATGATGGTTTCGAGGGCTTGCACCTTGTCCTCGGGGAGGAGGTTGGCTCGGACCTCGTCAATTCCCAAAGTCCGTGCCACCTTTTCGGCGGTGCGCTGATCGTCTCCGGTCAGCATGACCAGCCGGCGGACACCGAGCTGGCGGAGCGAACGGATGGCCAGGCCGGCATCCGGCTTGATCTCGTCAGCGATGAGGATACGCCCCGCCAGGACGCCGTCTACGCCTACGTAAACCACAGTTCCCCCTGCATCGCAGCTCTCGTGGTCGATACCCTCTCGATGAAGCAGGCGGTCATTGCCCGCGATCACGGGCTTTCCATCCACGCTGGCCCGAATGCCGTGCCCGGCGACTTCCTCATAGTTGGAGACGCGCCTCTCGTCGACGGCATGGCCGTACGCTTCGATGATAGAGGCCGCAATGGGGTGACGCGAGTGCACCTCGGCGTGGGCCGCCAGGTCCAGCACCTGCTCTCGCCCGAAGCCGTTGGCCGGGGTGACCTCCACGACCCTGAAGACGCCCCGGGTAAGGGTTCCCGTCTTGTCCATGACGACTGTGTCCAGACGCGTCAGGGCGTCCAGGTAGTTAGCCCCCTTGACCAGAATCCCGCGCCGGGACGCCCCGCCAATGCCGCCGAAGTATCCCAGGGGAATGGAGATCACCAGGGCGCAGGGGCACGCGATCACCAGCAGGACCAGGGCCCGCCGGAGCCACTCGGCCAACGTCGCCTCCGGCAGCACCAGCGGCGGGATCACCGCCAGGCTCAGGGCGGCCAGGACCACGACCGGCGTGTAATAGCGAGAGAAGGTGGTGATAAACCGTTCCGTCGGGGCTTTCCGTGCGGCGGCGTTCTCTACCAGCTCCAGGATCCTGGCGACCGAAGATTCGCCAAACGGCTTTGTGACCTTGATGGTGAGGAGACCCCGGGTGTTGACCATACCGGCCAGGACGGTGTCACCGGCAGCCACCTGCCTCGGCACCGACTCCCCCGTAAGGGCCGAGGTATCCACCAGGGAAGTCCCGTCCGTCACCTCTCCGTCAAGGGGCACCCTCTCGCCAGGTCTCACCACTATCTCTTCGCCCACTGCGACCGACTCTGGGGACACCCGGACCGTCTCCCCTCCTCTCTTGACGTTGGCGTAGTCCGGCCTGATGTCTATTAGGGCCCGGATCGAACGCCGGGAGCGGTCGACGGCGAGGTCCTGCACCAGCTCCCCCACGGCGAAGAAGAGCATGACGCCGACGGCCTCGGGCAGCTCGTGGATGGCCATCGCCCCGAGGGTTGCTACCGTCATCAGAAAGTTCTCGTCAAAAAGGCGCCCGCGGAATGCGTTGCGGACCGCCGCCCAGACCACCTGCCTGCCCACGAGCACGTAGGCGGTGAGCAGTACGACCCACTCCGCCGCAGCGTACGGTGTAGCGTGCAGCCGTGCGTTAAACACGATACCAACGACAAACAGGATGGCGGCCGTCACGATCTCAGCTATCCGGCGGGCACCGATCTTCTCCTCATCATCCTGAGACTCATGAACACGATGACCTGCTGGCCGGAGCGCCTCCTCGTTCCTGACGGCACAGCTCGGACAGCCCAATTCCTGTAGCGCGCACGACTGCGTGCGATCCTCCGGCATCAGCGATCCTCCTCGTAATGCTCCTGGGCCACCTCGATCAGGCGCAGGACGTGTTCGTCAGCCAGGGAGTAGTAGACGTTCTTACCGTCGCGTCTATACTTGACAAGCCGCATGGCCTTAAGCAGGCGCAGGTGGTGGGAGATGGTAGGAAGGCTCAGTTCCAGCACTTCCGCCAGGTCACAGACACACAGCTCGTCATGGGCCAGGAGGTAGAGGATCTTGGTCCTGGTCTCATCTGCCAGCACCTGAAACAGCTCAGACAACCCCGCTACCTCGAGGACCTGCTCGCGCAACGGCTGAATCTTACCGGCGTGGGGATCGAAGCTCTTGCAGACGTCCCGGGACGCCCTCGGCTCGTTCACGGGCGACTCCCCCTTCTACAATCCATGACACTTGTACAATTCGACCATCGTCGAATTGATATCAGCATACCCCTCTCCCTAACCTGTAGTCAAGCAGTGGCCGGCCTTTCACCGGACTGTGCCAATTTTCACTCCCGGTTCTTTTGAGGGTAGCCCCATCCGCGGCGGCAGAGCGAGCAGGAAAGGCCACCCATCCTGTGGTAGATAAACGTATGACAAACCAACGTTACAAGGACGCGCCAGGACAAGATGGAGTTTCTTTGAACGGGGTGAGGCTGCTTTGAGACTGGCGGCGTCACACGCAAAAACAGGTCTCTATGTCCGCTATATCGGCCTCATTACGCTGGTGGCGGCTGCTGTCGGGTGGATTGCTGCAGGCGGCACAGTTTACGGAAGTGAACGCGTAGAGATTATTCGCGACCAGTGGGGAATCGCTCACGTATATGCGGAGAGCAATGCAGGCCTTTTTTTCGGGGCCGGTTACGCCACGGCGCAGGACCGGATGCTTCAGATGGAGCTTTTCCGGCGCAAGGTGGCGGGACGCCTGGCCGAGGTGCTGGGACCTGAATGGCTTGCGTCGGATAAGCTGATGCGCACCCTGGGGCTTTACCGTCACGCGCAGCGGGTGGTCGACCACCTGTCCCCGGAGACCCGCGAGGCTCTGGAGGCATACGCCGCAGGGGTCAACCATTACCTCACTACCGAGGCTGACAACCTGAATCCTGCCTTCGCACGGCTGGGCATCGTGCCCGAACCCTGGACACCGGCAGACAGCATCGCCGTCTGGATGCGGATCGCCGAGTACTTTGATAACTCCTGGAAGCAGGAAGTGAATGCCCTTCGCCAGCGCGAGCAGCAGCAGGCGGGCGGAGCTGGCAGTTCACAGGGAGTATTGGTTATCGACGATGCGGCAGCTGTTGTGGAGGAGCAGGATTTTGCCCGCACCAGTCCCGAGGTCTACCGGCGGTTGAAGTCATATCCCCGGGCCACGATTGAAGACGACGCGTGGGAGCGGGTCAAAGCCAGCCATGCCTGGGCGGTCTCGGGCGAGAAGACGGTAACGGGCAAACCGCTCCTCGAAAGCGACCCGCAGATTACGGTTACGCTGCCGTCCCTGTGGTACGAGATCCACCTGTGCGGCGGGGATTACAACGCTCGCGGTATCGGGTTGGCAGGGGCCCCGGGTTTTCTTGTCGGGTGGAACGAACACCTCGCCTGGGGAGCCACCGCTTTGGGATCTGACGGTTCAGACTTGTTCCAGGAGCGGCTGAGTTCGACCGGCGACGAATATCAGTGGCGGGGAGAGTGGTATCCTGTCCAAACCCGCACCGAAAAGATCCTGGTCAAAGGGGCAGAGCCGGTCATAATCGAGGTAAAAGAAACCCGGCACGGCCCGTTGGTCGACGATTTCCTGGCCGGGCGTCGGCCGGATGAACATTTTGCTCTGCACCACGCGCTTTTGCAGGAGACCACCACATCCATCGAAGGTTTACTCGCCATGATGCGGGCGCGGAACTGGACTGAGTTTACCGAGGCTCTGAGCCGCTACCGGTCGCCTGGACTTCATGTTGTCTATGCAGATGTTGAAGGCAACATCGGCTATCACACTGCGGCAGCGATTCCCATCCGCCGGGGGGTTTACGGTATCCCGCAGGTGGGATGGAGCGGTGAAGAGGAGTGGGCCGGTTACATTCCTTTTGAGGAACTGCCCCACGTGCTCAATCCGAGCCGGGGGTTCATCGCCAGCGCCAACCATCTGCCCGTGGGAAGCTGGTATCCTCACATCCTCACCATCGGAACGGGCGGAACGGGCCACAACGGCCGCAGCTGGCGCCTGTACGAGCTGCTCGAGGCGGGGAACTCGTTCTCCGTGGAGGGATTTGCGGAGGTACATAGGGACAATATCAACCCGATTGCCCGCGATCTGGTGCGGCTGGCCCGAATTCTGCAGGAACGCGGACTGCTCAGCCGGGAAGCAGTGGCATTTCTCTCGCGGCTGGATGAATGGGATGGGCGGCTCGTCACCGGGAGCCCGGAAGCTGCTCTGGCAGAAACGCTGCTGGCTGCAGTTCACCGGAGTATTCGTCCCGAGGGGGAGACCGCTACCCTTGCCGCTCGCTTTGGCGGCGGGTTTGCGGGAGTCGTTTTCCTGCTCCGTACCGTGCTGGGCGAGTATGAACGGAGCGGGGAGATCCCCCTGGTAGCGGAGGTGGCTGCCTGGCTGGATCGAGTACTGCGCCAGGCGGCGGAGCAGGCGCCGGGCCGGGGGCAGATCGCGACCCGACCCCGGCGGATGGCCTACCAGGCCAACCTGGAAGGCTTTCCGTCGCTGGATCCGCAGGCCGACCGCCTGCTTCCCCAGTTCACTACCACAGCGGTAGATACCATCTGGTCGCAGCTTGGCAACTCCTATACGCAGATCGTTGACCTGGCCGACATCGACAACTCGCGGTCCTTTTTGCCGCCCGGAATCTCCGAAGATCCCCGGAGCCCGCACTACTTCGACCAGGTCGATCTGTGGGTCAAAGGCGAAACACACCCCGCACCCTTGAGCCGGGAAGCGGTACTCCGATACAAAGAGTCGGTGACCGAGCTTGAGTGGCATGGGCTCAAGACCCCCGCCACCAGCAAAGCAGCAACGACGGGCAGTGTTCATTAACGGCTGCGAGGTATGGTCCTAAAACAACTGAGGAAGGAGACGGAAGATGCGTATAAGTGGCGAACCGCTTCCGGGAGCAGTTATCCTCTTCGATGGCAAGACGAAGACCATGAAAGATTGGCATCACCGGGATGGCAGTCCTGCTACCTGGCCTGTCAGTGACGGCGTAGTTACGGTGGGGCGGGGCGACATTCTGAGCAATGAGGTTTTCCGGGATGCCTACATCCACCTGGAGTTTCGCGTGCCGAACATGCCAGAAGCAAAAGGGCAGGCCAAGGGGAACAGCGGAGTCTACGTGCAGGGCCGCTACGAGATCCAGGTCCTCGACTCGTACGGGTATGCCCGTCCCGGGAAAGGGGATTGTGGAGCAATCTACGACCAGTTCGCCCCGCTCGTCAATGCCTGCCTGCCGCCTGGGGAGTGGCAGACATACGACATTATCTTCCGGGCCGCTCGGGTCAACGAGGCGGGAAAGGTAATTGAACCGGCCCGGCTTACGGTACTGCAAAACGGTATTGTGATTCACAACAACGTCATTGTGAAAGGGCCGACAGGAGGGGCTTTGGACCACGACGTCGGTGCTCCCGGGCCACTCCTTCTGCAGGATCACGGCAACCCCGTTCAGTATCGGAACATCTGGCTTGTCCATCTGCCCCTGGAGGGTTCGCCTTACTACGACCCGCGCTGAGCCGCATTGGGGGAACACACATGGCGGACAGATTGGCACACGTTGCGGTAGTTCGTTTGCCAGCGCAGGGAAGCAACCCGTTTTACATCGGCAACCGTCCTCCGCTCCTTCCAAACCCTTTGATCAAACTGCCGGTGGGAAGCATCCGACCGGAAGGTTGGCTCCGCTTTCAGCTCGCGGCCGCAGCGGCGGGGATGGTTGGCAGGCTGGAAGAGATCAGCCCGTGGTGCAACTTCGAGAGAAGTGCCTGGGCGGATCCGCAGGGCCGGGGGGAGTATGGCTGGGAGGAGCTCCCTTACTGGCTGCGTGGTTTCACCTCTCTGGGATACGTCCTGGGGGATGACCGGCTGATTGACCGTGCCCGACGCTGGATCGAGGCTATCCTGGCCAGCCAGCGGCCGGATGGGTACTTTGGCCCGCAGTCAAACCGGGAAGGCCCGATGATTGACGTATGGCCGAACATGATCGCCCTTTACGCACTCCGTCTACATTATGAAGCGACCGGTGACCCCAGGGTTCTTTCTCTCATGGAACGGTACTTCCGCTGGCAGCTGGGGCTTCGCAGGGAGGAGTTCCTTCCCGGCAGCTGGCAGAAGATCCGCGGCGGCGACAACCTGGACAGCATTTACTGGCTCTACAACAGAACAGGCCATCCCTGGCTGCTTGAGCTTGCTCGCATAAACCATGAGCAGACCGCCGACTGGTTCGGGGGCATTCCCAGCTGGCACGGGGTGAATATCTGCCAGGGGTTCCGCGAGCCGGCGCAATACTATCAGCAAGTTCACGATCCCCGCTACCTGGAAGCGACCGCGCGGAACTACCGAACCGTGATGGAACTCTACGGACAGGTGCCGGGCGGCATGTTCGGGGCGGATGAGAACGCTCGGCCGGGTTTCAGCGGGCCCAGGCAGGCGGCCGAGACCTGCTCCATGGCAGAGTTTATGTGGAGCCATCAACTGTTGACCTCGATCACCGGTGACGTCACCTGGGCGGATCGCTGTGAAGAGATAGCCTTCAACTCGTTGCCGGCCGCCTTCACTCCCGATCTGAAGGCCCTGCATTACCTCACGGCGCCCAACATGATACAGCTGGATCGGACGAGCAAAGCACCACTTCTCGAGAATGGCGGCGACATGCTCTCCTACAGCCCCTTTGAGCAGTACCGTTGCTGCCAGCACAACGCCGGCTTCGCTTGGCCTTACTTTGCCGAGCACCTGTGGATGGCGACCCGGGACGCTGGCCTGGCGGCGGTACTCTATGCGCCCTGCACGGTGACAGCGAGGGTGGGCGCAGGTGCGGACGGGGCCGGGGGAGGAGCTGAGGTCACGTGGGCCGAAGAGACAGGCTACCCCTTCAGCGAAGAGATCAGCTTCCGGCTGGTTGCCATGTCACGGGAGCGGGTCAGGTTTACCCTGTATCTGCGGATACCGCAGTGGTGCACGGAACCGGCTGTTGTTGTGAACGGTGAAGTGCAGCCGATCGGCGTTGATGGTGAAGAGTCATTGGGCGGAAGCCGGAGGTGGGTGGCCGTAACTCGCGACTGGCAGCGGGGGGATCGGGTCGAGCTCCGCCTGCCCATGGCGATTGCGGTTCGGCGCTGGGAGAAGAACCGCAGGTCAGTCTCAATATACCGCGGGCCGCTGGCGTTCTCGCTCGCGATCGGCGAAAGGTGGGAGCGCTACGGGGGGACAGACGATTTTCCCTGCTACGAAGTCTTTCCGACCACCCCGTGGAACTACGCCCTGCTGCTTGATGAAGGAGTGCTGCAGGTAGAGAGGGATGAGAAAGCGGTAGCCGCCGGCGAGCAGCAACAACTGTTCACGCCTGAGAATGCCCCCGTGCGCCTGAAGGTTCGGGCGCGGCGAGTTCGGGGCTGGCAACAGGAAGCCAACGGCCTGATCGGGGAGGTTCCGGAGAGTCCGGTCGATCCTGATGCCATCGAGCCCGAGGATGAGGTGGTGACGCTCATCCCCATGGGCTGCGCCCGGCTGCGGGTGTCAGCCTTTCCGGAGATCAGTGGATCGCAAATCGTGTCGGGCAAGCAACAATAGCTGCCAACGGTAGACGACTGGAGCAGGAGGCCCGGGAGTGAAAGACCCGGGCCTCCTGGCAAGCTGGGTTCTCCTCTTTCCCGGTGGTTACTTTAGTTTCCGTTCCAGCCACTGCTTCAGCCGGGCATTGGCTGCCTCATCGGCCTTTTGCAGTGCCCTTTCGGGAGCTTCCTGATTCCGGATGACGGTCATGAATGCCTCCTCAAGCAGCCGTTCGACTTCCGGACCTACTGGCGTACGTCGGACGGCCGGGTGGAGCATCCGCCCGAACATAACCTGCTGAACTGCAACTCGGGCCTCTACATGCTGGGCAAGGAAATCCTTGAATGTTGCGCTCTTTTGAGCCAGGTCCAAACGGGGGGTCACAGTACCGCTCTCAATCAAATACCGGGCGTGACGTTCCGGATCAGTAAGCCAGGTAAGGAACTCGACCGTTGCGTCGCGATCGGGCGTGTTGGTCATGTACAGATGCCAACCTCCAACCGTGGTGCCGCTCTCGGCATCTTTCGGTAACAGTGTGACTCCCGGATACTCGCCGGTGATCTGCCGCCAGATGTTGTAGTGCTGCGGTAGCGCTTGCCACATGGCCAGGTTACCGCTCTTTATGAGCCAACCTGTGTCGTTGCCAGGAGGTGCGATGTAACCTTTAGCATTCACCCCTTCAGAGAGGAAACGCAAGGCCTTCAACACCTGCGGGGTGTTGATTGTAACCTGTCGTTTGGCAGGATCGTACAGACGCCCTCCTGCTTGCCATATCCAGGGCTCGAACCCCCAAGCATCAAACTGGACCACCAGGGCATAGAGATCTGGACGGCTAGACTTGTTAACTCCAGCGATTTTCATACCGATTCTGTCAAGATCAGCCCAGGTCTGCGGAACTGCCGAGCCCGGAAGTCCCAGTTCTTCAAAAACCTTGGGATTGTAGAGTAAGAACTGAGTGCCAAGGGACCATGGAATTGTATACCAGTGACCGTCATAGACTGCGTTCTCCTGAATGAAAGGCACATAGTTCTTCATGTCGAGATGCTTTGCCAAATTCGTTTCATCAACGGGTACAAGCACGGACAGTAACTCTTGGTGGACATCAATTCCATCCACAAATAGGTCAGGAGGATTACCAGCTGCAGTGGCGACGATAAGTTTATCAAAATAGGAGTAGTCACCAGGACCGACGACTAGATTAACCTGCACTGCGCTACTTTGCTTATTGAATTCATCTACGAGCCGTTTGAACGCATGGTATTCCACAAACGCAGGAGCATCTCCCCAAATGACCCAGAAATCTACTGTCTTCTTCGCCGCACTCACTGGCGTGATGGTGAGGGGCTGCATAACGGCACATATGTTGAGGATTACGATAAGAAGACAAATTAGCCACTTCTTCATGTTGATTACCTCCTTGTTGTCGTTCACCGGGAGGCATGACCTCTTGGAGGATGCTCGGGTCATCTTAATGAGCTGCATAGTATTCAAAGCATCACAAATCCCCCCCCCCAGCCATTCGGAATCATTCAGCTACGAGACTCAAGTTGCGTAGCTGCATGGCGACGTTGAAGGAACCGGGGACCTCCCAGCCGATGTTGATCGAAGTGACGTAATAATCCGATAGGTCATGTGAGCCTACTAAGTATCCCTTGGACCATGCTGCCTTAAGTCCGGCTCGGATGAAGGGCAGGATATCCTTCGTCACCCGAATCCATTCACCAGTGGTGGCTGGATGATCTGTGAAGTTGAGGCTGGAAGGCGTAAAGATGAACTTACCCGACCCGGCAAAGTCGCGGGCCTCATAATGCGGGATGACTGCGTAGCGGTAGTCGTAGATTGGGATACCGAACCAGTAATAGTCGCCGAAGCCCGGTGAGGATCGATTTTTGTTCTGTACCGTCAGGAATAAACTGAATTGCGCAGTATGGATTTCGGGGTCGTAGTGTTCGGGATCAAGAAGTGTCGACCGCAGCAATCTATACTCCAGTGTCAGATGTAGTGACCGCAGGCGTGCAAGGCTGGCGGGCCTTGCGAAACGCTGTTCCACGAGCAGATGAACCCATGGTTCTCCTCTGGTCCGGACACGCTGGCCATATTCGGCACCGGCATCCACCGCCAGGGTAATGCCCGCATCGGGAGAGCCTGGAGGTGATACAATGATCTCCTTACCTTCGTTTGCATAACGGACACCTCCTGACGGAGTAGCTTCAGGACCTTGTAGATCCGGGAAACTGCTGTTCCATTGGGCCAAATCCCACCACGGTTCGCCGGCGTTAGCCGGACCAGGAAGCTTGGTCAAAACCACTCGCTGCCCGGGTTCAGGCGCGAGAAGATTGAAGCCGGCTTGAAACCCGGGATCGTTAATCAGCTCTGTCTTGGGTTGACCCTCTGCGTTCACGGTAATGCTCCTTTCTGCAAGATAACTGGTAAGAATCAGGATAAATACGAACAGCGGGACGGGAAGGATGAGCAGTGACTGATAGGGAGAGCCTAGCATGGCCCGAATCCACTTATAGCGCGTATAAACTCCTCCTTTCGACGGGTTAACTGGCCTTAGGAGCCTCCTTTATCAACTGGAGGAAGCGGTTATAAGCGGCTTCCCACTCTGCTCGTGACGCAGCATTTGCTGTAGGGGTTATAACCTGCGGTTCAAAAGCACGAGTCAGGTTGCGACGGGCGGTGAGCAGGTCCGGGTAAAGCCCGGCCGCTACGGCCTGAACCAGGATGTTGCCTACAGTTGTAGCTTCGCGAGGACCGACCACCACGCTGATATGGGCGGCGTCGGCAGTAAACTGGTTGAGGAGCGCGTTAGCCGAACCGCCTCCTACCAGATGCAAGCGCAACGATTGCAGCCGACGCCCCGTCACCGCGGCGAGCTGTTCCAGTACCCAACGGTACTTCAACGCCAGGCTTTCGAGGCAGGTGCGGACGATCTCACCCGGCGATGTCGGGGAAGGCTGGTCGGTTAGCTCGCAATACTGCCGGATACGCAGCGGCATGGGGGGCGCACCCGCAGCGGTCGCCTTTGCGAACTCAGGCCAGTCCGGATCGACCAGCGACCGGAAAGGAGCAGCAGCCCGGGCCATCTCCGTCAACTCGCAGTAGCTGTACTCGCATCCGGCGGCGGCGAAGGCCCGCCGGCACTCCTGTACCAGCCAGAGTCCGGACACATTCTTGAGCAGAAGGAAGTGCCCGCTGGCACTCCCTTCGTTGGAGAGGCCGGCAGCCAGGCTGGAGGGAGTGATGACCGGGTCCGGTACCTCAAGCCCCAGCAAGGACCAGGTGCCCGAACTGAGAAAGGCGCTATCCCAGGGAGTTTCGTCATCGTCAAGAGGGATGCCGGCCACCGCAGAAGCCGTATCATGCACTGCCGCCGCTACAACACGCACAGGGTGCGGCCGGCCCCTGCCGGAAGTTGAGCTGTCCAACCCGCATTCTTCGCGAACCTCGGGTAGCAGCTCCCCCACAAAAGTGCCTGGCCATACGAGGCGCTCGGGCAGCAGGTGTGTGGGAATGCCGAGAGCGGTTGTAAGTTCGTCGTCCCAGGGGGGGCGGGTGATGCGGAAGCGGGGGTTCTCGCCGGAGGCGGCGGTCGGCCCGGCGGGTGGCCAGCGGCGGGCGTCCAGCAGCTGGGTGGTAGTGACGTTGGTGAACTCGGCAAACCGTTCACCTGTAAGGAAATAGGTGAAAAGTTCTCCCATCATCAGCAGGCTGCAAGCACTATGGAGAAGCTGAGGCTTCGTTTCGGCCAGGGCAAAGAGCTGATAGATGGTGTTGAAGGGGAGGAACTGGATTCCCGTCTTCTCGAATATCCGTTCCCGCCCGATTCGCTGCCAGGCCCTGGCCATTGCCCCGTCGGAGATTACGTCCCGGTAATGGAACGGGTTGGCGAGCAGGTGGCCTTCGCCATCGAGGAGGCCAAAGTCGACGCCCCAGGTGTCGATGGCGACGCTGACAAGGTCAAGGCCGAGTGCATCACAGCGGCGGGCGGCAAGTCGCAGCGACTCCTTGATCGCGGCAAAGAGGGAGAGCACGTCCCAGTGCAGGTGGCCCAGAACACGGACCGGGCGGTTTGGGAAGCGATGGATCTCCTCGAGCTCCAGGCGGGCAACGCTCCTCTCCCCGCGACCCGCGCTCTGAAAGTACCCCAGGAAAGCCCGGCCGCTCTCTGCACCCAGGTCGATTGCGAGAAACGCCTGTCTGCGCTCCATCGGCCTCACCTCCGGCATGACCTGACCGGTTTACCCAACACCTGCCCTGCCTGCCACGGGCGCGGTGACATAGTTCACATTCCGTGACCATTTACCAGCGCCAGGAGCCTTTCAACCTCGGTCGGGGAGAGCACATTGACGCGTCCGAGGGCGCGGCTTATCGCCACGATCCGGGCCAGCGACTCAACGCTCTCCATCCGGGCGTAGGCTTCGGCCAGGGTCCTGCCGACCGTGATCACTCCGTGGTTGGCGAGAAGCCCCGCCTGGTGAGATTTCATCACTTCACTGACGACGCGGGCCACCTCCTGCGTCGTGGGAGTAGCGTAAGGGATGAGGGGAATCGGGCCGATGCCGATGATAACTTCGGGCAGGATCGGCTCGGAGAGATCGAGCCCGGCTACGGCAAAGGCGGTAGCGTAGGGAGCGTGGGTGTGGCAAACGGCCCCTACGTCCGGCCGCACGCGGTAGATCGCCGTATGCATGGGGGTCTCCGAGGTCGGACGGTGGCCGGTGCTATACAGCAGGTTTCCTTCCTCATCCACGGCGATGAGGTCGCTCTCGGCAAGAAACCCCTTATTGACGCCGGAGGGGGTTACCCATATCTCCCCCGGAGCGACCCGGATCGACAGGTTGCCGGACAGACCGGGGATGAGTCCGGCGCGATAGGCACGGCGGCCGAACTCCACCAGCTCTTGCCGAGCTCGCGCCCGCAAAAGCTCGCGCTCGGGATCGGCAACGAGCCGGTTAACGGTAGCTTTCCTTCCTGAACTCACTGCTTCCGACAAGCGCAGTCCATCCTTTCACTGTGTCTCACTGATCGTGCGACACCACAAACCAGCTCGAGGTGTTTCCAGCCTGTTGCGTCTAGCCGCGCCGGGCGGCGATCTCCTCCTGGTAGCGAAAGGCCGCTTTCAGCGGGTCTGGCGGCAGCCCACGGCTTGACCGCCATTCGGCCAGCAGCGGCCGAACGTCAGTGAAGAAAGCATCCCGTACGATCTCCTCCGCCCGCACCAGGTCGCCGGCCTTTTGAGCTTCTGCCAGCGCCTCCTCGTCTACCAGCAGCGCTTTGGCATACAGCTCCTGGGCCCGGACCACCGCCTGAACCATGGCCAGGAAGGGCGGCTTGAGGGCATTGGTCTGGTCTATCATGTAGGCGATTTGCGGGGGAACAGCTCCGGCCGGAAGATGCCGCACGAAAGTTACAATCTCCCGGAAGACCAGATAGAGCTGGTATGGATCAAGTGAGCCTACCGTCAGGTCGTCGTCGGCGTAATGCCGGCTGTTGAGGTGAAACCCTCCCAGTTTCCCTTCTGAAAGAAGTATCGCAATTATGTAGGGCACGTTAGTTCCCGGCGGGTGATGGCCCATGTCCACCAGAACCCCGGCTTGCGGCCCGAGCTTGCCGGCAAGGAGCAGTGCCATCCCCCAGTCCGGAATATCGGTGTGATAGAAGGCCGGTTCAAAAAACTTATACTCGAGCAGGAGGCGGCCCCCGGCCGGGAGCATCGCTACTATCTCTCGCAGGCTCTCCTCCAGGCGCTGCTTGCGCTGGACAAAGTTGTCCTGGCCGGGGAAATTGGTTCCGTCGGCCAGCCACAGACTGAGTATCGTTGAACCCGTAGCGTGCATCGCTTCGACACAGTGCCGTACGTCGTCCAGCGCGCGGCGGCGTACCCGGGCATCAGGGTGGGCCAGACTGCCGAGGGTATACTCATCTCGCTGGAACAGATTGGGGTTTACCGCACCTATCCGAATCCCGCGCTCTTCAGCAAACCGGCGCAGGGCGGAGAAGTCTTCCACATCGTCCCACGGCAGGTGGATCGCTACCGAAGGTGCGCATCCGGTTATTTGGTGAACTTCCGCCGCGTCTGCGATCCTCTCCCATACCTTCCGTGCCGATCCCGGTTGCCGGGCGGTGTGGAAGCGAGTGCCGCCGCTGCCAAAGCCCCAGCTCGGGGTCTCCAGCGTGAAACGTTCAAGAGCCGCGGTCCAATCAGCCGCTACCCTGTGATCATGCCGGGTCTCCATGTTCGTGTCACTGCCTCCCTCCGACGCTTGGCCGATGCACCGGAGACCTTACCTCGTGAGCAGTTCGACCGCGGTCAGGCCGTAGGCGGCGAAGCGGTAGTGGTCGGTCCAGTGCGGGCCGGGGCGAAACTCGTATGGCCCGGTCCATCCCAGGTTGTCGCCGGCCCGGTGGTGGAGTGGACCAAGGCTGTTGCGCAGGCTGCTCACCACATCGATCTCGATGAGTCGCGAGCTGCCAGCCCCACCGCCACCCTGCTTTTTCAGCGGGCGGGTCAGGTCGACCTCCCACGGCTCCCAGGGAAGCACGGCCACCTCTTGACCGTCGACCCGAACGGCAAAGAGCGAAGCGCCGGCCGGTTCAACAAGGCGCAGGAGAACGGCGTCGGCAGAAGCAAGCATGTCAGCGGGTAACGGGATCCGGTAGCGGAACGTACCGCTGTAGAAGGGGTAGCCCTGCGGGCCCCAGTCACCGGCGGCAAGCTGGACCAGCGACGGTTCAGGGGCAAGGAAGAACCCGCCGGGGGCGTCCGGATAGCGGCTTTGGTCCTGCCGGACCTGAAAATCGCCGGCGAGGTAGATCTCTTCCACCTCCGGCCCGTCGGCGGCCGACAGAAACTCTAGGCGAATACGGTTTTCTCCTTCGCGGATCAGATTGGTAATATCTACCGCTTCGAAGTCGGGATCCCAGTAGAACGGCTCAACCGCGTCGTCACTCAGGTCGAGAAGCTGACCGTTGACTGTGACGCGCATCCGCCGGAGTTGTTCTACCACCAGCTTGACTTTAATGCGTCCCGTGTCGGCAGCCTGGCAGTTCACACTGCTATAGAAGGGGAACTCCATCACAACGGGTAGCGGCCGGTAAGGCAGCTTGCCGGAGAGGTAGATGTAGGGCTGGGTCATCGCTCTCCGGCCGCTTGCCCGCAGTACTTCTTCCCGCCAGTGAGCTACGGGTCGCAGAGGAGTCTCGGCTGTCAGATCGGCCTCTCCCCAGGCCAGGCGGCAGAAGTCGAGCACCAGGATGTTTGGGTGAAGGCGCTCGGCCTCCCAGGGACCCGACAGGCGCAGGCTTCGGGTGTAGCAGGGCGCGGCCGTCCGGGCAGAAGCCGTAGCCTGAGCTGACTCTGTCGAGGCCGGAGACGAGCTCTCGGCGGCGTCGAGGGTGAGGCAGAGGCTCCCTGCCGGGGCAAACTCCCACTCAAGTTCGGGAAGGGCCCGCCCCAAGAGAACGACCTCGCCGGTCAGAAGATCCCACCTCCAGACGGTCCCCGAGCAGGGGAACCGCAGCCTTACCCGGTGGGCCTGATGCCGGTCGGTAGAGGCGAGAAAGTAGTAGTGGCGATGGCCGTCCCGCCGGTGGTTATAGAGGATCGGCAGAGTCGGGCTATCTTTCTGCCCTGCACGTTCGGCCCGGCCTTGTGTACCTTGTGTACTCTGTTGCTCCATGTCACCTTCAACAGGTACGACCGGCAACACTTCGATCTCACGGGGCAGCACCCGGTCAAGCCGATCCAGGACGGCCCGGATGTCGGCGGCGACGCAGACAGAGGGCAGAGAGATCAGCTCCTGCCAGGCCTGCGGGTCGCGCTCCCCTGAAACCATCTCCGGGACCGGCGCCATGAGGATTACGGGGCCGCCGCGGCGGGCGAACTCGACAAGCAGCCGCAGGGTGCTTCGCTCCAGGTGAACAACGGGCGGCACCACCACAACCCGGTATTCCTGGCGACCGATGACGAAGGCAGGGGTGTCGCTGCCATCGCCGCCCTGGCCAGCCTGGTCTCCTTGGCCTCCTTCACCACCCTTTACTGCGCCCATCCTGGCAATGATGGTCTCATCACCGAGGTCGAAGTCGCGCTGATGGGCGAGGAGGGCGGAAAAGAGTGCACGAAAACGCTCGTCTAGCTGGCGGACAGGTTCTTCAGCCTTGCGGCGGTCCTGGCCGGCTATGTAGGCAGGCAGCAGCGCCCAGGCTGAACAGATCGGGTGAATGAGCAAGAGCGGAACTGCCGGTTTACCCTGGGAAGTGAAAAAGGCGGCCCGGGCGGCATAATCGTTGAAAACACGATAGTACGGCCAGTAGGGCTGCGCCCAGCTGATGTTGGCCGGATAATCCCGTTTGCGCTCGCCGGTCATGGAGTAGAGGGTCAGGTGCTGGTTCATGAAGTTGACACCCAGGGCGAAATGGAAGTCCGCAATCCATTTCTGGTCGGCAAAGCTCATGCTGTGGCCGGCGGTGCCGAAGATCTCGCAGAGCACCCGGGTTTTCCCGGTCTGGTGGGCGACGGAGCTCACCTGTTTCAGTGTCCAGGGGTTGTCAATGTTCCGCCCCAGGTGGTCGATGCCGGGAACATGCTGGTAGATGTAATGCGGCATGGCGGCGCCGATGCAAGTGGCCTGGGAGACGAGCGAATCCTCCTCCAGATAGTGGCCGGTCATGGCTATTCCATTCTCTTCGCACCAGCGGCTGTAGGGGATCGTAAAATTGTGTAAGAAAAGGTGGAGCAGAGTTCGCCAGTAGCAGTAGCGGATGCGAGCGGCAGCTTCACCGTCGAAGAAAAGCAGCGGAAGGTGTTCCAGTAAATCAAAACCATGCAGTTCTTGGAAAACCTGCGGCAATGACGGAGTCCACGGAGAAGAGTCGGCAGGAAGCGGCCAACGGAAGTTCGGCTCATCGGTAAAGATGCCGGGGACGTGGGGGCCAAAGTCTTTGCCAATAACTTTGCGGTACGCCTCGTGCGTTACAGCGAGGAAAGCCTGAGTTGCGCGGCCGTCGAGCAGGTCAACGTAGCATTCGCCGTTGTACCACTCGTCACCTGCCGGCATTGTAAACTCTTCGCTGATCAAATAGCTTTTCTGTTGTGCCTTTTTGAGTTCCGGTAAGTCTGGATGCTCTTTCTGACTCTCGGGTCGGTGGGTTTCGGTTGTGTGCTGTCGCAGTGCGTCAGTAACTCCGTTGAGCCGCCGGTAAGCAGATAGTCGTCCCGGTTCTGACCATTGGAGCTCATATATGAAGACGCGTTCGCCTGGTGTATCCTTGAGCTTATCTGCGATTTTGGCGCGGACCTCTGCCAGGTCAACCAATCGCGATCGCAGGCCATGCTGTCTGTACTCTGGAGCCAGGGCAGGAACGATACCTCCCGCAAAGCCGCTCGGCCACTTGTCCTCGTCGTACAGCCATGCCTCCATATCGAGCTTACGTGCGGCCTCGACACTGGCGGCAACGGCGGACATCCATTCGTCGCCTAAGTAGGGACTGATCAGGCCAACCCGCGAATGCATAAAGAAACCGCCGAAGCCCTGCTCATGGAGAAGCTCGATCTGCTGTTTGACCCTCTCGGGTGTCAGACGACCGTTCCATGACCAGAAGGGGGCGGGTCGATACTCTTTTCCGGGGGATAGGAATCCCCGCTCGACTTCGGACGTCGCTTCCCCGGTCCGCCGCATATCCCTATCCTGCACAGGTGACCGCTCCTTCTGCCCTAAGTGGCTTCAGATTACCGGTACTTCAAAAACAAACCTATCACGACATATCGGAAAAAACAAGGGCAGAGGCCAGCATAATCTCACACCAGAATGCGGGTTAGCTCCCATTTGTCTTGCGCGCTTCCGCAATCATGACCTCCACACCAGAGCGGCGCACCTGCTCCAGGACGGCTGCGGATGCATTGGCATCGGTTATGAGAATATTGAGCTCGGAGATGGGAGCTATGGCAGCAAATGCGACATGCCCGAACTTGCTGCTATCGACCAGCGCGACGGCGCGGTCCGCGTGACTGACCATCAATCGCTTTAACTGCGCCTCAAGTTCGTTGGATTCGGTAAGCCCCTGTTCGGGGGTAACACCTTTACAGGAGAGGAAAGCCCAATCGACGTGGTACTGGCTGACGGCCCGCTCGGCAAGGGGGCCGACGAATGAGAGCGAGGAGTCCCTCAGCAATCCCCCGGTTGAGATCACGGTGTAGCCGGGGCGGGTGGCCAGTTCAGTCACTGCTCTCACGCCGTTGGTTACAATGGTCAGCCTCTGCTTGCCGCGCAGCGCCCGCGCAAGGGCGAGGACGGTTGTGCTTGCATCGAGGAAGAGAGTAGCCCCGTCCTCAACGAGCTCGGCCGCCTTTTGTGCTATGGCTTCCTTTTCTTCCTGATGCTCGAGCTCTCGCCGGCT
Source organism: Limnochordales bacterium (assembly GCA_014896315.1). Lineage (GTDB taxonomy): Bacteria > Bacillota > Limnochordia > Limnochordales > DUMU01 > DUMU01. The sequence goes on along the minus strand of JADBKP010000007.1, from coordinate 72,415 downwards.
GACCGGGCTCTCCACAGGTGTGATGCCTGCCCGTACCGCGCCGCCATACGTACGCTGGAGAACCCCCTGCTCCTCGAGAGCCTCCAGGTCCCGGCGGATCGTCTCCTCAGTAACGCCAAAGCGCACGGCAAGGGTGGCTACCCGCACGCTCCCGTGGGCTTCGAGCAGGCGGATGATCTCGGCTCTTCGTTCCATGGGTAGGTTTGGCATGCTTTGTCCTCGCTCCTGACCCAAGAACCTACAATGAGTTGCATACAAAACCATTATATATAGCGACAAAATCCCGATCAAGTGCCGATGGTCTATTCGTACATATGGGTAACCAGTCTCGAGAAACACAGACAGCAACTACCTTGACATGCCGAAGACCAGCAATAGCTTGATCCTAAACTCGCAACTTAACCCTCATTGGTAACTCCGGCTGCCCTTGCGGCACTCTGGCAGGCGCTTGTGTGCCCAGCAAGGCATAGACGAACGGCAAATAATGTCAGGCATTCTCTGAAGGAGGAATCTGTTCCGCCGCGGCGTATAAGATCGCGAGCATGTACGGTCATGTCGATGCAGAACGTACGAACAGGGCGTCGTATCCCTGCGAGTGCGTGATGGTATTGGCACTCATCCTGGGACTGGGGGATCGCTGGAAGGGGGTGGCTTGGACAATCGGCAGGATCCCACACAGACAAACGCGGGATAGGCGCATGATGGCTAGCGTTGGCCGGAAGGCCGGGGGTGGCCTGTGACGTCCGCCCGTAGCCTTCACAGGTGGGAATCAGAGAGGAGGCGGAGGGCGATGGCCTGGTGCTTTCACAAGCTGGATATTTGCCGCTGCTCAGGGAAAGGTCTGCCATTCTCTGCCTGGCGCTCTACTCTTTGCTGCCTGGTAGTCTTCGTGGCCTGGTCCCTGCTGTTTATATCTCCCAGATCTGCTCAAGCTGCTTTGACTGGCGACTTGACAATGACTCCAAGCTCCAGTGAATCAGGATCTTCTGAGATCGGCGACACCTCGGGAGATAAAGCTGGTAAGGAAGTGGCTCAATTGAACGAAAATCGGATACTACCCCGCAGTCCGTCTGTAGCGCGACGGCTTAAGGTGGCCGACATAACCCATTTCCCATCCGAACTCCGTCTTACGATGATTTCGCTACAAGGGATTGTAAATCAAGCGGAGCCGCGCATCTATTTGGTGCAGAAGGAGTACGACAAGCAATGGTTGGAGTGGCTTGTAGAGCGCGGAGATGTCGATGAGCTGGAAACAGTAGGACTAATGGATACCTTCGGCATGATCCGCCAGTTTAGAGATGAACTAAACGGGCAAGTAGTTGTTGATCCGGAACTACCTGCTACAATTAATGTAGCGACCATGATTGCTGGACTTGATAAGCTCTTGATCACTTCTCCTGACTACGCAGACCGATACGCTGAACAGTACGACTTACCCATCGTGGAAGATCTACGCGGCAGGTTCAAAACCAGTGCCGAAGCGTACGAGTGGGCCTGGAATACTCTGTGGCCGAAGCTTTCCCATGATGTCCTGGCAATTCTCCATCCGACAATTCTGCCCCTTCGTGATTACCTGATCCAGCATAAGATCTTCGTATGGTGGCAGAGCGGTACTGTAGACGCGCGCGACCCCGGAAACTCGATTGTAGATGAAATGCGTCTCACCCTGAAAGTCCTGAAAACGTCTCCTGTTAATATCCCAATACTTGGATATCCCTGGGCCGGTGATGGTATTGGGCTTGGAGAGCAACCGGGGGTAACGCTGTTCAGCAGTTATGGTAAGTACCTTGTGCCTACCGACCACGCGGCCAACCTGAGCGTGCATAGTGGGACGAAGGAAGTGCCCGTGAACCTGGGCAGGTTGGAACCAGATCCCACAAGTGACGATGCGCCCTCTACGACAGAGCTGAAGAGCCCCGACGATCTGACTCGTGTTTACGTGTCGTACATACTGTCCGACGGTGACAACCTGCAAGCCTGGCTTCATTTCTTCCGTAAGTACTGGGACAGTCCCCTTCGGGGTGAGGTGCCTGTCGGATGGACGATTGGGCCGCTTGCCTTGGAGCTTATGCCTGACGTCCTCGACTACCTGCAACAGACCCGGACCCCGGCGGACGTTTTTCTGTGTGCCGTGTCCGGTATCGGTTACGCCTATCTGGAACACTACGGAGAAGCTCTTGAAGCTCCGGAAGAAGCCAGAGCGGGATTCCTGGCACTAACCGCCAAGTACATGGATAGCCTCGGAATAGACATGATATGGCCGATGGCGGCTTCAGGACCGGTTTCAGAGGCGATGCTAACTGAATATGCCCAGCACCTACCGGACCTCGTAGCAATATTCCCCGATTACGGCCAGCGTGTCGCTGGGTACGACCAGGCACATCTCCTTGTGACAGCGAACGGGCGCCAGATACCTGTCTTCCATGCTCTGGGATCTGGGGGCACGAGAATGGTGGATGAGCTTACAAGAATAGTCCAGGGCTCACCTCGACCTGCGTTCGTACACGCCTTCGTGTTTAACTGGTCGCACACGATGGAGGACCTGGTCGCAGGTGCGAAGGCTCTCGAGGCTGACTGTAAGTTCGTACGCCCGGACGAACTGGCAACCTTGTACACAAGGTTCGTCGGGCAACAACCGCCCGAGCATTCATCAGTCCGCTCGTAAAGCTTGCTTCGTTGAGCGGTGACAAGGGGGTGTGCACATGGTATTGGATGCCACTTACTCTCGCCGGCGTTGGCGCCCCGTATCGTTGAGTTGCAAGCTTGGTCGGCCAATAGGTGGCGTGAAGAGGATAGAGAGGAACAACGGACAAGCGTGTCGGAGCCAAGCCAGTCTAACCAAGAGAAGGCCGCTATGGCTCCTCCTAACCGCGTTGATGACGCTGATTACGATATCACAAAGCGCTGGAGGGATATGTGCTCCAATGATGGCAATGGCTGCAGCTGACCAACACAATGTTGCGACGCGTCTTGCTCCAGCTTTGCCGCTCATAGTTAATGATCCGTATATAAGCGTATGGTCGGCAACGGATCACCCAGCTCAATCATGGCCGGAGCACTGGAGTGGACGTCTGCTCCCTATGTCGATTGCCGTGCGGATAGATGGGAACTCCTACAACCTGCTCGGAATCGGCGGTGCGATGAAGGACTTGCCACTTGAGTCCGTCCAGATAACATCCTGTAAGACGATCTATAGCTACGAAGCGCCCGGAGTCGGCGTACAGCTATCTTTCATATCCCCAAAAGACATGACTGACCTACAAACTTTGGCTCTTCCTCTCAGCCTCGTTGAGCTTCGGATCTTTCCATTGGACGGACGGCAGCACTCAGTTGACTGGTTTTTTGGTATCACAGGCATGTGGTCTCCCGGGAAAGGTGATGAGATCAAGGTCGCGCCGATCAAAATCAAGGACACTGATGCCACAGTCAGCGGCGAAGACCTGGGTAAGGCGGACGACAACAGTCCGAGGCCGGATCGAGCGCCAATTGGCTTTCTCCTTGAACCACCAGAGCAATCGCCGTTTGAAGAGGATAAGGAATGGCCTTTGTGGGGAACTACAGCCTTTGTATCATTGGGTGGCCCACGCTTGGTAAAAAGAGACTCTTCAGACGCTTCTGCTAGCTCGCAGAACGTCGATCTCCTGGTCGGCACCATGCGGGAGCTACAGGATTCGTTCGGCGACGGTACAGCGGCAGAGCATGTCGTAACCCCGGGGGAAGATCTTGGTTGGGAGACGGTTGGTAGATCGACCGCGTTCGCGATGCAAGTTACAGGATTCGACGTTCCAGGCGATGGCTTCGCCGTTTGGCGAATGGCAATCGGAAACGTGCATCCAACGGCAGCGGTTTTGAGAGATGATAAAAAGCCGCTGGGAGTATCACGCCTCGACCATCTTTGGAGGGCGTATTTTGGTGACTATAACGAACTATTGAGCTACGTGGTACGGCATCAGGATGACTTGATTGAGGCGGCTAGTACCACTGACCAAACTGTTGAGCGATTGGCGGCCTTGCTTGCACACCTTGTCTTTCGCCAAACTCTAGGTGCGTATGTGCTTGTTACGGACGGAGAAAACAATTTTATGCTTGGAAAAGAAATTAGCAGCGGAGGGTTTGTTCAAACAGTTGATGTCATCTTTCCAGCCAGTCCTCTCTTTCTCGTGCTTAACGCCGAGCTTCTCAAGATGCAGCTTGAGCCGGTGTTTAGATTTGTGGAGAGCGGTCGATGGCTCGAACCTTTCGCTCCCCATGATCTAGGACGTTACCCAGTGGCTATGGGCCAGGCCTATGGTGCGCCGATGCCACTGGAGGAGAGTGGCAACATGCTACTCCTCGCGGCGGCGGTCTGGAAGGAAACGCAGGACGGCGAGTTTGTCCGACGCCATTATGCTACGCTGAGGGCCTGGGCCCAGTATCTAGCAGACCATGGAGAGGATCCGGAAGAACAAGTTTTCACGGATGACTTCACTGGTCCATCAGCTAGAAATGCACATCTCAGCCTGAAAGCTTTGCTGGGAGTGGGTGCTTTTGCACGTCTGGCTGAGGCTGTAGGAGAGGATGAAGATGCCAGGCTCTTTTCTGCCAAGGCGCAAAAACTGAAAGTGTCCTGGCTTGAAAGGGCCTGGGCCGGCGACCACTTTGTACGCATCTTTGGCGACTCTAACTCCTGGTGTTTGCCGTACAATTTACTATTCGATGAGTACCTTGGACTTGGGATGATACCGCGGGAACTCGTCGATCAGGAAATTCGTTTTCTTCTTGGCAAGAGCGAGAAGTATGGAATTCCCCTCGAGGACCGATTCAAGTACACCAAGGCGGACTGGCTCATGTGGGTGGCAGCAATCGCCAAGGATCCTGCGCAGCGGGAGGCGATTGTAGGTGGAATACTACGGATGCTACGTGAGTCGCCTAACCGTGTCCCATTTACTGATTGGTATGATACCCAGAACGCGACGAACCGGGGCTTTCGCGCACGTCCGGTTATGGGAGGTGTTTATGCGCCAATCTTGATCAGTTATACAGCCGAAGGGAAGTGACGATTCTGGTTCGCTCAGGTTGACAAAAAGGGGAGGGCTGAGGAATGTGCAAATTAAGCAGAATGATAGCGATAGTTCTGTGCGTAGGAGTCTTGATGGCTCTCGTACCTGGGCTTGCAGAGGCTAAGGTGACCATCACTCTCTGGCATTTCCTGGGTGCTGGACTTGAGCGGGATGCCCTTACTGTTATGAAGGAAGCGTTTGAGAAACTCCATCCGGACATACAGGTTAGCATGCAGGAAGTGCCGTGGGGAGATGCTTATTACTCGAAGTTGTTGGTAGCAGTAGTAGGTGGCACCCCACCAGATGTGGCGATGATGCACGCGACCCGGATCGCTGAGTTTGCCGAGGCTGGCTCGCTGTTGGAACTGACACCGGCCGAGTTAGAGGCTGCTGGCATACGGTCTGATGACTACTTCCCAATTCCTTGGGAAGCGTCTAAGTACAAGGGGAAATTGTACGCACTGCCTTTCGATATCCATCCGATTGGCCTATACTTCAATCCAACGCTCTTTGACTATGCTGGCCTCAGCCCGAAAGCCCCTGAGACTGGCGAGCAAGTCTTCCAGTACTCGAGGAAGTTAATCCGCGACACAAACGGCGATGGCAAGGTAGATCAATATGGCTTTGGCATCCGCCGTGACTCGTTTACTTACTACAGACTTTGGTATTCAGTTCTTAAACAGTTAGGTGGTGCCTTTTTTGCAGCTGATGAGTACAAGATGAGCACAGATACGGCCCAAGTTAAGGCCTTGAACATCCTGGTTGACTCGGTTAAGACAGGCACGCTCATATTGGACCCGGCTGCCGATCGCCTATTTGCAGAGTCTAGCCTGGCAATGTTCATAGATGGAACGTGGACGAGTGGCGGGTTCGTCAAGTCGGGCGTAGATTTCGAGGCGGCACCACTACCAGTGTTTGGCACGAAGCCGGCCGCGTGGACAGACTCGCATCTTCTTGTACTTCCCAAACCGGCGCGAGTTAGTAAAGAACGTCTGGAGGCTGCCAAGACGTTTGTCAAATGGATGACGCAGAACAGTTACACTTGGTGTCAAATGGCTGGGCATGTGTCACCCAGCCTAAAGGTGGTTGCCAGCCCTGAGTTTCGCGCACTAAAGCATCAAGTTCAGTTTGCTCGCATGCTGCCGTATGTAGTGTACTTTCCGCAGGTGCCACGTGCATGGGATATGCAGATTGTAGTTGCTGATGGGCTAGCATCGGCATTCGAATTGAGAGAAACGCCAGAAAGTGCACTCGCAGCGATACGGACGCGAATAAATGCTTTGATAAGCGCTTCGAGCAAATAGGAAGTGTCCGGAATTGGCAGAGATGGTCATTGCAGGCAGGAGAGGGCAGGACTCCTCTCCTGCCGGTCCCGGTCAGCCTTTTAGGGAAGTGTGCTGGCCGGAGGTCGGTTCAGCGGTGGCAGCCGCCCCAACGGTCGAGGCGCGCACGATCAACTGCACGGGAATCTTGACACGGACGGGAGTGGTCTGGCCGCTCCCTGCAGGGTTTTCCTCCAGCAGCAGCCGGGCTGCCTCTACTCCCATCTGCTGGCCGTCCTGGCGGACGGTGGTCAGGGGCACATCGAGCAGAGCCGCCGCCGGGACATCGTCAAAGCCGACAACGGCGACGTCATCCGGAATGGTGCGGCCTGCGGCACGTAACAGCTGCATACAGCGCATGGCGATGTTGTCGTTCAAGGCAAAAAGACCGTCGGGGCGTATCCTGTCGACGAAAGCCAGGAAATCGTTGTCGTCCCTGGCGAACCTTGTGTACTCCCACTCCGGGTTGGCTAGCAGGCCGGCGTCCTTAAACGCCCAGCGATAGCCTTCCAGCCGGGCGGCCACCGATGAGGTGTTCGTGTTGTCCAGGGAAACGGCGATTATCCTTTGCCGGCCGATTTGAAGGAGATGGCTCACTGCCTGATACGCGCCGTCGAAGTTGTCAGAAGTTACCGTAGGCACGCGTGATCCCGGGTAGTAGCGATCCACGCTGACCAGGCGCAGCCCGGCATCGGCCCAGCGGTCCAGGCTGAGTGCTGACTCCCGCATCAGAGCGGGTGGAACGTCGACCGGCATGACGATAACCCCGAGCAGTCCGCTTTCGGCAAAGCTGGCAAGAAGCTCTTGCTGCTTGGTCATATCGCCCCGGGAACTGGCAAAGAGCACAGAAACATGGTAGCGACTTGCCTCCAGCTCTATTCCCCAGAGTATCGACATAGTAAAGGGATCTTCTTCTGCCGCGCAGAAGGCTATGGTATCGCTGCCCTTTCTTGCTGCCCGGGCGCTTTGAGGCTCATTAGCGAGAGGGGGCACGAAGTTGACCACACTGCCGCGCCCTTTCACCCGGGTGATAAGCCCGTCTCGCTCCAGGTGGGCCAGCGCCGCCCGTACCGTGTGGCGGCTGACGCGAAACTCCGCCATCAGCTGGGCTTCGGAGGGAAGGAGATCGCCAGGTCGGAAGTCTCCGCTTGCTATTTGCCGGCGCAGAGTGTTGCTGATTCGCAGGTAAAGCGGCTGATCGGCCGCGAGGGAAGACGGAAAACGGGACTCTCCGCCCTGGTGTGGTGACCCTGCCATTCTCGTTCTTTCCCCTTTGCAATCGTACATTCCGCTGTGTGGCATCTAGTCTGTACGCAGCAGCTGGCTGCCAGCAGATGTCTGCTGCCGGCCGGCTCTTCCGCAGCCGGGACCTGTCCAGACAGCCAACACTGCAATGAGTATACATGAATCGAGGCTCCTTGGGCAGGTCTGCGGCCACTGGGAAGCGGAAGGAGTAATGGAATTCGTGTCGAATTCCCAGAGCAAACATGTACGATCATGCTGAGTCAATAAGTACGGATGATGACCGTACAGGTTTGCCGGGCTGCCAGTCTCCCCCAACATCATGTGGATGGTGGCAAGACCTCGGCTCAGTAAGGCATCGGTAAAGGAGTGGCTATCTTGGCAGATTTGGAGTTGTCGTCGCTGGTTGGCAAGCCGCCTGCCCACTCGGGCAAGGATAGTTCACAAGATTCGTCGGAGATGGCGCTGCAGAGCCGTTTTGAACGGGTTCTGCAGGAGCTTGGCCAGCTCTTGTCGCCTACAGGCACTTCAGAAGAGAGAGCGTGGATCGAGCGATTTCAGGGAGAGGCCCGCTTTCTTGCCGCCCTCGTTGATGCCGGCATTGGCGGTATCGATGCGGCCTTGCTGGACCGGGCGCTCGAGCAACTGCGACGCGGGCTAGAATCCGGCGAGCGGTGGTCCAGCGTCGTGCCGGCGGTGGAGTCGATGCTCTTGCCGGCGGTCGGCCCGGTGGCGCAGGCCTTCGTGATCCACTGCGCGGGGCACGCCCACATCGACATGAACTGGCTCTGGGACTGGCCCGAGACCGTGCGGGTGACCCGGGACACCTTCCGTACTATGGACCGGCTCATGGCCGAGTACCCCGATTTTCGCTTCTCGCAAAGCCAGGCGTCCGTATACGTGGCGATGCAGGAGTACTATCCGGAAATCTTTGCCCGGATCCGTGAGCGCCAGCGCCAGGGCCAGTGGGAGGTAACCGCTTCGACCTGGGTGGAGAACGACGAGAACATGGCCAGCGGCGAGTCGGCCGTCCGCCAGCTCCTCTACGCCAAGCGCTATTTTGCCAGTGCATTTGGCCTGCGCCCATCCGACGTCCCCCTGGTCTGGCAGCCCGACGCGTTTGGCCATCCTTTCACCATGCCGGGCATCTTGCAGCGTGCCGGTATCCGCTACTACTACTACTGCCGGGGTGGACACCTCGGGCCGCGGCTGCGACTCTTCTGGTGGGAGGGGGCAGACGGCAGCCGGGTGCTGGCCTTTCATGACAACGACCTCTGGTACAACGGACCCGTGCGACCGGTCGAGGCCGCCCTGGCAGCAGTGCAACTCGCCCGCCAGACCGGCATAACTGATTACCTTTTTGTCTACGGCGTTGGTGACCACGGTGGAGGTCCAACCCGCCGCGACCTGGAGACCATCCGCCGGGTGCAGGAGTGGCCGCTCTTTCCACGAGTCCGGTTCAGCACCGTCAAAGAGTTTTTTGAACGGGTTGACGCCGTGCTGGCCGGCCGGCACGAGGCTCCTTCCGCTCGCGTTCCCGGGTTGCCCGCTCCCGAGCTTCCCGTCTTTCGTGGTGAACTGAATGTAGTCTTTGCCGGATGCTTAACGTCGCAGGGCCGAATCAAGCAGTTGAACCGGGATTGCGAAACCCTGCTCACCCGCGCAGAAGCCTGGCAGGCCATAGCCGGTGCGGGGGAGGTCGAGCCGGCGCCCGGGCCGGGATTGCTGGAGCGGGCCTGGCGCAAGCACCTCTTCAACCAGTTCCACGATATTCTCCCCGGCAGCGGCGTGCCCGCCACATACCAGTACGCCCTCGGCCTGGGGCAGGAGGTACGGGCGGCGGCCGAGGCCGTTGAAGACCGGGCATTGCAGAATCTTTTCCGGCACAAACTCGCCTATTACCCGCCGGAGGTGGTAAAGACCATTGCCGGGTTCAAACCCGGCGTTGTGTCGGAGCCGCCGGAAACGACGGGTGGCGGCAGGCAGGGAAAGGGGCAGGGTAAGGGGCAGCCGGCAGGCCTTGACCCTGACTGGGTGCGTCCCGTGGCTGTGGCCAACTCGCTGCCCTGGCGCCGGTCGGACACCCTGGTCCTGAGCATCTGGGATCCTCCGGCCGGGGCGGAGCACGCGGTGCTGATCGATCCCGAAGGCCGTCCCGTCTTGACCCAGCGCCTGCACCGTCACGAGGAATGGGGACATCAGGTGCTGCGAGTCGCCTTCCCGGCAGTGGAACTGCCGCCGCTCGGAGCCCGCTCTTACGCCGCACTCCTCCTGACTCCGGCAGAGTGGGAAAGACTCGTACAACTACAGGGGTGGCAACGACGCAGGGCCTGGCAGGATTATGACCCGGCGATCGACCCCAGTGATCCGCCGGGAGGCCCCGGTGTGCAGGCCTGGATCGATGGCAGAGGGGTAGCCCATCTGGAGAACGGTTGGATTGCTGCCGAGATCGAACCGGGATCGGGCGCGGTGGTCCACCTGGTCGACAAGCGTACCGGCCAGGACCTTGTACCCGCCGGCCGGAAGCTGGGATTGCTTGAGGTCAACCTGGAGGCGCCCCACGGCATGTCGGCGTGGAAGATCGGACCGTTCTGTGCCAGGCAACCCTTAAAGAGCGGGGCCGCATTACGGATAGAGAGAAACGGGCCGGTGGAGGCGACGGTGGTCGTTTCGCACGCATACGGGGATAGCCGTTTTGAACTGCGAATTCGCCTGACAGCCACCGCCCGGCGGCTGGAGTACCACCTGACTGCGGACTGGCGGGAGAGTGGAGGGCGGGGACGTTCAGCACCGGCGCTGCAGGTGGCGTTTCCGGTGGCAGTACCTGCTTCTGCCACATCAACGACTGCCGCGGCTTCTGCAACTCCCGGCCTTCCGGAGGTTCTCTACGAGATCCCCTTCGGTGCCATTCGGCGTCCGGCCGACGGCATGGAGGTTCCCGGCCAGCGGTTCGCCGCCCTGGGAGGGCTGCTCGTACTCAACCGGGGTCGGTACGGCTTCTCGGCAACTCTAGAGGACCGGGGAGTCGGGAGCGGCTACGGTAGCGATGGTCTAGTCGGTGACGCGGCTCGCACCGGCGAGGATACGGGTGTCGTCACGCTGCGGATGACACTGCTGCGGGCATCGCACGATCCCGATCCCCTGCCGGACCAGGGGCGGCACGAGATCGAGTGGGCGATTCAGCCGCTGACCGAGCAGGAACGGGCCGAAGCCTGGGCGGCGACCGCAGCCCGCGAGGCCACCGAGTACCAGTACCCGGCCCAGGCGCAGGCTCTGACTGCGCGTGAACTGCAGGCCGAGCCTGGTGCAGCCCCGGCAACGGCTGAGGCCACGGGTTTGCCACCTGGGAAGCAAGCACAAGCCGCAGAATTGTCCTGGCTTGAGTTGAGCCCGGCAGGTTCCGTTGTTTGGAGCGTGCTCAAGCCCTGGGAAGGCGTTCCAAGCCCCGACGCAGACCGGCGCGGCCAAACAGACCAAGATGTTCCGGCTCAAGCGGAGGAAAAGGCAGCAGCCGGGGCTGGATGGATTATTCGCCTGTATGAGGTCGAGGGAAAGACCGCACGGGTACGGGTTCGGTTCGGTCCCGCGTTGCTTGCGGAACGGGGACGTCCTGCCACGGTCGAAGAGGTCGACCTCCTGGAGCAAAGCTCCTTGGGCCACCCGTTAAAGGTAAACGAAGATGGCTTCGACCTTGAGTTGAGCCCGTTTGAGATCAAGACGATCCGGTTCTGCTGGGCACAACCTTTCGCCGGTAGTGACAGCTGAAGGTATCCTGGGCGGAATGCTACAAAAGCACAAAAGCTGAGCATCCCAGACCGTAGGGCGGTTATGGCAACCGCCCTCTTGTTTTGCCTGGCGGTCCTTCACCCGGACGGGAGTTTGACAGTGAAATGCCCATTTGAGCGCGTGTCCGGAGAAGAAGCGCTGCTTAATGCATATCCCGGGTGATCGCGCGTGTGACGGGGTAGTGCCAAAGCCATGGTTATTGGCGTGAAGATAATATGTTGCGCTTGGATGGTATGCGTGATATGGTTCGTAGTGGAAGGAGGTGACGCCGGGTGTTCCTGCGCCGTAAGATCGTCCGTCAGTCCGGTAAGGAGTACGTCTATTGGCAGCTGGTAGAGAATGAGCGACGCAACGGCAAGGTCAGGCAGAAGGTGATCTGCACGGTTGGCCGAGAGGATGAGATGGATCGGGATCGAGTGGACAAGATGGTCGCCGCCCTGGCCAGTCAGACCCACAAGCTGCAGGTGCTGGACCTGGAAAAAGACCTGATACTCAAGCATACCCGGGAGTACGGAGCCTTAGTGGTACTGCAACGGCTTTGGGATGAACTCGGCATCGGAGACGAAATCCGGCGACAGATCAGAGACCGGGCCTTCACCTTCGATGTGGAAGCCGCGATCAGGGGTATGGTCTTCAACCGCTTGCTTGATCCCTTCAGTGATCGTGGTACGTATGATTGGCTTGTCAATGACGCTGACTTCCCGGAAGCCAAGAGCCTCAGCCTTCACCACCTTTACCGCGCGCTGGACGTCCTTCACGAGTACAAAGAACCGATCGAAGAAGGGCTCTTCCTGCGTATGCGAGATCTCTTCTCTTTGGACGTGAGCCTCGTCTTTTACGATGCGACTCTCATCCGTAGCTACGGAAGGGAGTCAGAACTGATCCAGTACGGTCGGGACGGTGAGTTAGAATTCCTCCTCACTCTTGCCAACAGCCGGGAGGGATTGCCCTTCGCTCATGAGGTGGAACCCGGCGCCACCGCTGACGTAACGACCGTGGAGAAAATGGTTAATGCCCTGCAGCGGCGGTTCCATGTCACCCACTGTATCTTCGTGGGTGATCGCGGGATGCTGAGCGAAGAGAACCTGGAGCTACTGCGGGAAGCCGGCATCCACTACATCGTTGGCTGCCCGTTGCGACGGGCCGGAGAGGTCCGAGACATCGTCTTGGCCTGGCCCGGTCGCTATCGCGAAGTGGCCGAGAACCTCAGGGTGAAAGAGGTCCGGGTCGAGGACCGCCGCTATATTGTCTGCTTCAATCCCATCGAGGCTGAATACGACCGCCAGACCCGGGAGTCCATCGTGGAGGAGCTTCGGGCCGAGCTGGAAGGTCTCGATCCCTGGTCACGGGAGGCCGCCAGGCTCTACTCCCACCCGGGTAAGGGCCGGTATCTCATGCGTCTCGATGACGGCCGTATCTGTTTGGACGAGGCCCGAATCCGGGAAGAAGCCCGTTATGACGGCAAGTACGTGATCCGAACCAGCTACGAGCAGCTTGACAGCGCGGAGGTGGCCAGAGCCTACCGGGATCTCCAAACGATTGAGCGTTCCTTCCGGAGTCTGAAGAGCTTGGAAGAGATCAATCCCGTGTATCACTGGCGGGAGCGTCGTATCCGGGCGCATGTGCATGTGTGCGTGCTGGCCCACCTCCTGGAGCGCTATCTGGAGAAGAAGCTTCATGCGAAAGGGATCAAGATGACGGCGGCGGAGGCGCTCAAGCACCTCTCTCGGATCAAGTCAGCCTATATCGAGATCAAGGGAGCGATGTATCGCCTGCGCTCCGAGGCCTCCCCGGAGGCGGTTACCATCTTCCAGGCCCTGGGATACCGCATTCCACCACGCATCGAGCCCCTGGCGAAGGACGACCGTGATGCCAAAACGGAGGCCTCGCGCGCCCAAAACGCCCTTGTATAGCCATTTCTTTGCATTACGGGTGTCAAAGTGCCGCCGGACTTGGGGAACTGGACCAGGTGCCATTGTGTTTGAATCCCACACTGATTGAGTGGACCGCTACTCTTCCAGCTGGAAATGATCGACGTTTGCCGACTTCAATCCCACGATTGTCCGATCGGAATGACACTCGCGCCGCGCCGTCGGTCTAAAGAAACCCATGACGGGGCTTCAACCCCACAATGGTTCGATTGGAACGCCGGGGGGCAGTTTGATTTCATCCCCATGCGAACGTTTCAATCCCACAATGGTTCGATTGGAACTTGTGATGCTCAAACCACCGTGTGAGAAATGCTTCGAGTTTCAATCCCACAATGGCTCGATTGGAACTGGACGGCGTAGGCGAGGTTCCGATGCCCTATCTCTGTTTCAATCCCACAATGGTTCGATTGGAACTTGCCGATGGAGAGCCTGGAGCCGAGGTTTACAGCGGTTTCAATCCCACAATGGTTCGATTGGAACCCGCGCTGTCTACAAAACCGACCTGTGTGCAATCGAGTTTCAATCCCACAATGGTTCGATTGGAACCGCTCACTCGGCCGCCCCGAGCCCGTTTCATCTCGAGTTTCAATCCCACAATGGTTCGATTGGAACAAGGACCTCGGACCGATCACGCAGGCCGCGCAGTCCGTTTCAATCCCACAATGGTTCGATTGGAACCCGAGAAGCTCATTGAGCAAAACAACCTCGAGATCGGTTTCAATCCTACAATGGTTCGATTGGAACGGCAGCCAGCCGGGCAGGGGACCCCCCGGGGCAGCCGTTTCAATCCCACAATGGTTCGATTGGAACGGGTGATTTCAAAAACGTCAATGATGGGATACAGGAAGTTTCAATCCCACAATGGTTCGATTGGAACTCCGCCGACCATCGCCCGCTTACGCGGGCTAGGTTTGTTTCAATCCCACAATGGTTCGATTGGAGCTTGCCCATTGCCGACACCAGCAGGTCGTACATCTCAGTTTCAATCCCACAATGGTTCGATTGGAACGCTCCTTCGGCCGGGGCGCCGTACTGGCCGACACACGTTTCAATCCCACAATGGTTCGATTGGAACGGCAGCTCGGGCACCAGATCGGCTCAGCAAAGAGGAGTTTCAATCCCACAATGGTTCGATTGGAACTCGTGGAAGCGGACGTCGGGCGGAAGACCTGCGCGAGTTTCAATCCCACAATGGTTCGATTGGAACCCGCTTGTTTTATGCGTGTTGCTAATGGGTTGCTAAGTTTCAATCCCACAATGGTTCGATTGGAACACGTCAAGTGGTAGCGCAATTAGTCCAACACTCGCCCGTTTCAATCCCACAATGGTTCGATTGGAACGACGAAACCGCAGCGGCGGTTCTGGAAGCCTACAGGAGTTTCAATCCCACAATGGTTCGATTGGAACTGGAGGCGTTTTTTCAAGGCAAGGGGATTACCCTTGTTTCAATCCCACAATGGTTCGATTGGAACAGGAGAAGGCCGCCCGCCATGCCGAGCTGGACCGCGTTTCAATCCCACAATGGTTCGATTGGAACCACCCAGTAGGCGCGCACCGGGGCCGGGCCGCCTTCGTTTCAATCCCACAATGGTTCGATTGGAACTTCCTGGCAGGGTTACTCCTCCAAGCCTCTTGACGTGTTTCAATCCCACAATGGTTCGATTGGAACTCGCGGCCCGCGGCCTTATGCGCGCCGAAGCCGAGGTTTCAATCCCACAATGGTTCGATTGGAACGTGTATCCCTGGACGAACTGACTGGCAACGTCGACGGTTTCAATCCCACAATGGTTCGATTGGAACGAGTTTGATCTCGTGAAGGCCAACCGCACTGCCTCGTTTCAATCCCACAATGGTTCGATTGGAACCTGTACAGAAACTGTGCACTCTCTGTCAGTCAAATCCGGTTTCAATCCCACAATGGTTCGATTGGAACAAGAGCACCGTTGCCCAAAACGTCACAGCCTACAGCGTTTCAATCCCACAATGGTTCGATTGGAACGAAGACGCCCACCGTCAAGGTGGCGCTCAGCATTGCAGTTTCAATCCCACAATGGTTCGATTGGAACGGGGCGCATGAGCGAAGCGATTACCACAGCCCGACCGGTTTCAATCCCACAATGGTTCGATTGGAACTGGAGGCGTTTTTTCAAGGCAAGGGGATTACCCTTGTTTCAATCCCACAATGGTTCGATTGGAACTAGTTTATTTATGTGCCAGAAAGCCGCTTCCAGAGGTTTCAATCCCACAATGGTTCGATTGGAACTAGAGGAAGCCGAAGTTAACCGCCTTGGCCTTCTGGGTTTCAATCCCACAATGGTTCGATTGGAACAATTTTTGGGTGAAGAGCTTTACCGTGAACTTTTGGTTTCAATCCCACAATGGTTCGATTGGAACAAGGCTGTGAGAACTGCCTTTACGGACGCTATGTCCGGTTTCAATCCCACAATGGTTCGATTGGAACGAGTTCGCGGCCCGTACACCATTCCAGTTCCGCGGCCGTTTCAATCCCACAATGGTTCGATTGGAACGTTCTCCTTGTATCAGCACAAGTTGGCAAAAGCGCTGTTTCAATCCCAGAATGGTTCGATTGGAACTTCAGATTGACTGGCGGGGATGGATCACGGCGGTAGTTTCAATCCCACAATGGTTCGATTGGAACTGGGATGGCCAGAGAGCCCGGCCCGTTTACGACACCCGTTTCAATCCCACAATGGTTCGATTGGAACGATGTAGCCAGCTTCGCGGTTGATGCTGAAGAATTGGTTTCAACCCCACAATGGTTCGATTGGAACCATCTCCGGCCACAAGGCGGCCATCGGCGTCGAGAGTTTCAATCCCACAATGGTTCGATTGGAACAAGGATCAGGAGCTGCAGTACAGCAGCAGCGAATCCGTTTCAATCCCACAATGGTTCGATTGGAACAGGCGCTTCCTGGCCTGGAGCGAGCCCGTGCCGGGGTTTCAATCCCACAATGGTTCGATTGGAACTTGGCCAAAGCACAATCGGGGTAGAGATAAAGTCGGTTTCAATCCCACAATGGTTCGATTGGAACTGAACAATTCGCTCGTGTCGCGGCGCAAACGCCCCAGTTTCAATCCCACAATGGTTCGATTGGAACTTCGACCTCCTTGTAGATGTCGTACCATGTCCCGTAGTTTCAATCCCACAATGGTTCGATTGGAACCCAGACGATGAAATTCGCCGGGAAGCCGAACGCCAGGTTTCAATCCCACAATGGTTCGATTGGAACAATTGTGTGTGAGCGCGAAGGAATTAGCCGGGACGAAGTTTCAATCCCACAATGGTTCGATTGGAACTGGACTGACCTGCTCTACTTTATGCCCGCACGCGAGGTTTCAATCCCACAATGGTTCGATTGGAACAATGACGGTGACGTCAGTTTCGTTCGGGAACGCCTTGGTTTCAATCCCACAATGGTCCGATTGGAACGTGATTCGCTTGATTCGTTCCGCTTCGGGTACGTTGGTTTCAATCCCACAATGGTTCGATTGGAACTCTGCGCGAAACGCAGCAGATCGTCCGACAGTACAAGTTTCAATCCCACAATGGTTCGATTGGAACTCATTTTGCGGAAAGGGCTTGGCCTGAGCCCTGATCGTTTCAATCCCACAATGGTTCGATTGGAACCAACCGACCGGCACTTTGTTCACCGGCGCTGGCCCATGTTTCAATCCCACAATGGTTCGATTGGAACGCCGCCTCCTTCCGAAACACAAAACCCCAGCCGCGGTTTCAATCCCACAATGGTTCGATTGGAACCCGAGGTTGCAACCTATCTCGGGCTCGGGCTGAGCAGTTTCAATCCCACAATGGTTCGATTGGAACTTCAAGCTGCACATTCACAAGCCTGTGTTTGAATGCGTTTCAATCCCACAATGGTTCGATTGGAACGGCTAAGAAGCGCCCGGTCGAGACTAGCGTCTTCTACGTTTCAATCCCACAATGGTTCGATTGGAACACCCCAAGATTAATGTGTTCCATTCTGGAAGAAAAGTTTCAATCCCACAATGGTTCGATTGGAACAAGGACGTCCGGAGAACAGCAGCCACTCTTCACGTAAGTTTCAATCCCACAATGGTTCGATTGGAACATCTGTGGCCGGGTCAGGGGTAACTGATCCCCAACGTTTCAATCCCACAATGGTTCGATTGGAACACGGTGACAAACCTGTCGCCCTGCTTACTTGGACGTTTCAATCCCACAATGGTTCGATTGGAACCCGATTCGGGGTCGTAAACCTTTTTGAACCACTCCCGTTTCAATCCCACAATGGTTCGATTGGAACTGTTCACCTGCTCAGCCATTCTGCCCACCCCTTTCAGTTTCAATCCCACAATGGTTCGATTGGAACTGGTCGTTAGCAAGGCCGAGTTCTACAGGAGGAGGAGTTTCAATCCCACAATGGTTCGATTGGAACCGATAATTGAGGTCCGGCCCGATCAGCTCCGCGCCTGTTTCAATCCCACAATGGTTCGATTGGAACTCGTTCTGGCCGAGACGGCAAAGATGGACCGTGACGAAGTTTCAATCCCACAATGGTTCGATTGGAACGCAGCGATGCGTCAGTTATCTGCGGCCTGAACCCTGTTTCAATCCCACAATGGTTCGATTGGAACCCAGACGTTCCTGAGCCGCTAACCAGAAGGAGAAATCGTTTCAATCCCACAATGGTTCGATTGGAACGATTTCCCGGAAGGCATAAGGGGAAAGTTCAACCTCGTTTCAATCCCACAATGGTTCGATTGGAACTCCGAGATAACCCGCGATACCTGCATTACGTCGTCGTTTCAATCCCACAATGGTTCGATTGGAACGGCCCAAGGAGTTGCAGCTAGAAGGCTGTGTGATCGTTTCAATCCCACAATGGTTCGATTGGAACGGGCACGAAGAAACGTGGCTGGACGTGGGCGAACGAGTTTCAATCCCACAATGGTTCGATTGGAACTTGCAATGTTGATTGTTTTTCTGGGCCGCAATGTTGAGTTTCAATCCCACAATGGTTCGATTGGAACGCGGCTATCCTAAGCTGCCGGATTCGCTTCCCCACGGTTTCAATCCCACAATGGTTCGATTGGAACCGATTGGCTCTTAGTTCTGCCTTCGTGCGGAAGAAGTTTCAATCCCACAATGGTTCGATTGGAACATTGCCCGCTGACATCCAGATCATGCTACGTGAAGCCGTTTCAATCCCACAATGGTTCGATTGGAACGTGCTAGCACTTGGGCGGCTCGGCGCGCGCGGAACAGTTTCAATCCCACAATGGTTCGATTGGAACTAGAGGTGGCTTACAAAATATACTGGCCGCTCAGGGGTTTCAATCCCACAATGGTTCGATTGGAACTATTGATTCAAACGTTCTATCATGTGTCGGATGTAGGTTTCAATCCCACAATGGTTCGATTGGAACGGGCCATCGCCTGCACCTGAGTCTTGATCGTCTTCTGTTTCAATCCCACAATGGTTCGATTGGAACTTTCTCGTCCAAGCCCTCGAGGATGACGCCCCGCTCCGTTTCAATCCCACAATGGTTCGATTGGAACTTGAAGTTCCGCTCGCCCGTTACACGCTTGCAGAAGTTTCAATCCCACAATGGTTCGATTGGAACTTTCGATGGGGTTCGTAACCCAGGGTCCGGAGTCTTGTTTCAATCCCACAATGGTTCGATTGGAACGTTCGTAGCGCACGAGTCTGGCTTCAGCTTTCCTACGGTTTCAATCCCACAATGGTTCGATTGGAACCGGGCGTTTGGCGAGCATGACCACCCCTGGCTCTGGTTTCAATCCCACAATGGTTCGATTGGAACCAGGAGCTCGGCAGCATCCTGGCTGCCGTCGGCTGGGTTTCAATCCCACAATGGTTCGATTGGAACGGTGCTCTGGATGCGAGTGCCCCGATGAAGCTCATCAGTTTCAATCCCACAATGGTTCGATTGGAACTCTTTCAGATCGGCCAGGGCAGCGTTGGCGAACGCCGTTTCAATCCCACAATGGTTCGATTGGAACGCTCGAGACGGGCGTGGTCGACATCCGTTATCGCGCGTTTCAATCCCACAATGGTTCGATTGGAACGGCGCTGCAATAGGATCACTCTCTGCCACCTCCCAGTTTCAATCCCACAATGGTTCGATTGGAACTAGCTCGTCCGCCTCGGGCGGCAGCACCGTCGCCTGTTTCAATCCCACAATGGTTCGATTGGAACAGGAGATCGATAAAGGCGCTTCGCTTGGGCGTTCTTGTTTCAATCCCACAATGGTTCGATTGGAACGAGTTTGACTGCCAGGTTTGTAGTAGAACATCCCTTGGTTTCAATCCCACAATGGTTCGATTGGAACCAAGGTCAAAGGCCCAGGTAGGCCGGGCTGGCGATCGTTCATTCTGCCGTCGACCCGCGGTTGCCGTCTAGACCCCGGGGGGTCGACTGCAGCCTCAAAGAGCCCGAAACCTGCATGAATCCGGGGAACCGCCCGGTGGGTCGTACCATAATATGCCAGAGGCGTTCGTAAATCGCTTCGGTCGACTGCAAGTATACCACGCGACCAGCTGAATGAGGAAGAAGAAGTGGAAACAGCTTGAGTGTCAAGTACTTGGGGCAAACCTCCGATCGTTCTAGACTGGAAGCATGTGCCAAATCAAAAGAGCCTGTGAGAGGCGACGACAGGTTGCTTGTAGACACCGGCCAAGGGCCTGGCAGCCTGGCGGTAGAAACCGCATTTTACTTCCGGCGTAACTACTGCCTCCCGCAACCCCGGAGAGGGCGATCCGGCCGCTAATCACCGAAGAACGAGCCCAAGCGTGGGAGGCGACCACAGCCCACGGCGTCGCGGAGTCCCAGTACCCGGCGCAAGTACAGGCTTTGACAATGCATGAACTGCAGGAAGCCGGACATAGCCCAGGCAGTGGCCCAGGCCGCAGAGTTTTCACCTATGCACCGAGCACAAGCCGCAAAATTGTCCTGGCTCGAGCTCACCGCGGTGGCCGGGGGGCTTCGTCGCCTGGAGCGTGCTGAGCCGCCCGGGTACGGACTCGATTCGGCCCTGCACTGCTTGCCGAGCGGGGACGTCCGGAGGTTGTTCAAGAAACAGAGATGCTGGAGCAGACGGGGCAGGTCAACTGTCTGGGGTTCCGTCCCTGAGACGATCCGATTGCACAGGCCATGACCTTCCGGCGGTCCTAGCGTCTGCCCAGCGGCTTGCCCGTCAGCGCGGTACTGTCGAACGCGACGCGCTACCGGGCTAGGCTCAAAGCTGTGGCGTCGTGCGACCAGGGATGCGTTGCCTCTTTCCCGCGAGCAATCTGCATGCCCATGCCCGGGGCGAGTAGGTGCGGCACACAATGGCACAGATTTCTGAAGAAGGAATGGCCGACGCCACGTCGTATAATCTCAGCGGACCTATACGGTCAGGAACGGGCCAGACGTACGAACATGTATAATGCTGCCTGCCCGACCATAGTGCATGCTGTTAGCACCTCTTCTCACTTTGAGGCTCCCGATGCCCGCCGGTGGTTGACCTGCTATCAATGCCAGGGGGTGTCCGGCCAGACTGCGCAAGTTTAAGGGGCGGAAAGGAGGTGCTCGGGCGATCAGGAGGTTCCTGTGTGGAGCAGCCTCCTGTGCGGACGGACTGCGGCTGCCGAACCTGGCTGGCTCAGGTGAGTTGGTGGAGTACTCTTGCGGTATTGCCATTACGGGGAGGGAAACAGATGGTTGCTGGCGGTACGGTGCATAGATTGAAGGACAGTAGGCAAAACTTTAACAATCGGCATCACATGATGGCGATGGTCGCCGGGTTCGTTCTAGCGCTCGCTTTGATCGGTGTACCTGTCGAAGCAAAGGTAAAGATCACCTTCTGGCATCCGTTTGGTGGACCTCCGTTCGACGCAGTGACTCAGGAGATCATCGACCGCTTCAATCAGAGCCAGAATCAGATAGAGGTTGTGGGACGAGCTGCCGATATGGCGATAGAGAAGCTGCTCGTCGCGATAGCCGCTGGTGTGGCCCCGGACGTCTACTACATGGACCGCTACACTATAGCAGAGCGGGCCAACGCCGGAATGCTCACGCCACTCGACGATCTCTTTAAAGCAGCGGGAATCAACCCTCAGGAGGAATACCTGCCATTTGCTGTTGCAGAGAGCACCTGGCGGGGGAGAATCTACGCCGTTCCTCACGACACCGATGCCCGGGCCCTCTATTACCGGGTCGATCTATTCGAACAGGCAGGACTCGATCCCTCCAAACCTCCGGCGACCATTCCTGTGCTGGAGGAAGCTTCTAGGAAGCTGACGCAACGGGGCGCTGACGGGAGATACACGAGCTTGGGGTTCGTCCCATGGGCAAGCCAAGGCGGCACTCTATACGGATGGGGCTGGGCCTTCGGCGGGGAGTTTTACGATCCCGCTTCCCAGAAGATCACAGCGAACCATCCCAAAGTGGTAGCAGCTCTACAATGGTTGCAGAGGTGGAGCAACCTGTATCGTATAACCGACATCGATACCTTCTTCAACTCGTCAGGAGGGAAGGATCCCTTTGAGTTCGGAAAGCTGGCCATGAAGATCCAGACGGACAGCTACATGGCCGAGATCCAGAACAGAAACCCCCAGCTGCAGTATAGCATAGGGCCGCATCCATATGCTGAAGATGCCCGGATGACGACCTGGTCAGGCGGATGGAGTCTGGTAATCCCAAAGGGTGCTCCCCACCCGAAGGAAGCATTCGAGTTCATTAAGTTCTTTTGTGGCAAAGAGGGTCAGGAGATCTGGATGCGCAGGACCTATCATCTACCGACCCTTCGTTCACTGCTCGACTCGCCGATGCTGACTCAAGACCCGCGCCACCGAGTATTCCGAGCACTTCTGCAAGTGTCCAGATCACGTCCGCCCATACCGGTCAGCGCCTACTACTGGGACCGCTTGGCCTGGGCGCTGGACCAGGCGATCAGGCAAAACAGGGTTCCTAAGGCTCTACTCGATCAGGTGACCGAAGAGGTGCAACGAGAACTCGACAAGGTTCTGTCACAGACAGCTAGGTAGCCGTGCATCCTTTCCGGTTGTGACAGTCTCGCAGAAAGGACTGGCATTGCTGGAGGCTGCGGGCACCTCATCATCCGTGCCCGCAGCCTTCGCAAGTGGTTTTGGCGATCAGTGGGTCGTTCAGCCGGGGCGGTTTCACGGGACATCCGGCTGCAAGGGTCGTTCAACGTCGTCGAAAAGGCAGAATGAGTTGTCGTAGCCTGAAGCGATAGCGTCCGGGTGGAAGGGGACGGCAGAGAGCTGTCCCCTTTTGCCTGCCCCGGACGATCCTGCTGAAGTGACCGGTGCGAGATGGCAATCACGCCTCCCCCGGCACAGGCGGAATAACCCCCTCCCGCATCAACAGGTTGGCCGCCCGGCGGGCCCGGCCGATCAGCTGGGTGGCGCTGGCCACAAGCTCCTCCCGGGTACGAGTAACTCGGGCAACGCCCTGCTCGATGGCTTTGCTGCCCACGGCTGCCGCGACGCGCGGGTAAACGTCCCATTCCTCCATGGTGGGCAGGATATAGTCAGGCCGCAGGCCCTTCTCGGCAGCATAAGCTAACAATTCTTTTGCTGCGGCCACGCACATCTCATCGGTGATGGTTCTCGCCCGCACGTCCAGCGCTCCCCGGAAGATGCTGGGGAAGCCCAGGGAGTTGTTGACCTGATTGGGGAAGTCGGAACGGGCGGTTGCCGTCACAGCTGCGCCGGCCTCCCTGGCCTCCCATGGCCATATCTCCGGCACGGGGTTGGCGCAGGCAAAGACGATCGGGTCGGGCCGCATTGCCCGCACCCATTCAGGCAGAATCGTCCCCGGCCCCTGTTTGGACAGGGCGATCACCACGTCCGCCCCTGCCATCGCCTCCGCAATGCCACCGCGCCGCCCTTCGCGGTTGGTCTTTTGCGCCAGTTCCCACTTCTCGGGGTGTGTGGCCGCCAGCTCGGTCCTATCCCGGTTCAAAATGCCGCGCGAGTCACACAGTATCATAAGATCGGGGTCAGCTCCTGCGGCCAGAATCAGACGCGCACACGCAATGCTGGCCGCGCCTGCTCCGATCAGTGTGATCCGGGTATTGGCAAGCTCCCGCCCGGTCACCTGTAAAGCGCCCAAGAGTCCCGCCAGCGTAACGGTGGCAGTACCCTGCTGGTCGTCGTGCCAGACCGGAATCTCCATCTCGGCTCTGAGCGTCTCCAGAATGCGGAAACACTTGGGCTGGGCTATATCTTCGAGGTTGATGCCGCCGAAAGAGGGTTCAAGCAGCTTCACGGTGCGGATGAACTCGTCCGGATCTTTTGTCCCGAGGCAAATAGGTACGGCGTCAACTCCGCCCAGGTACTTGAAGAGCAGCGCCTTGCCTTCCATCACCGGCAGCGCCGCCTCCGGCCCGATATCGCCAAGGCCCAGCACCCGCGTCCCGTCGGAGACGACCGCTACCGCGTTCCATTTCCACGTGAAGTCGTAAACCTTGTCCTTATCATCCCGAATAGCCAGGCAGGGTTCGGCGACCCCCGGGGTGTACCAGATAGAGAAGTCCTCCATCCCCCGAACCACGCACCGTGGTACGAGCTCGATCTTGCCGCGGTAGTAGGGATGCAGGCGCAGTGCCTGCCGTCCGGGTTTGCTTACTTCCGTCCGCTCAACTTGCTTTTCCACCCCGTCCGATCCTCCCTCAACACTTCCCCCTGCTTCTTCACACTTCCGCACGGTACTTCCGCCGGGCCTCCTCGTACAGATCGCCCCCGTAGCGGTCGCCGGCCACCACCAGCGGGAACTTCTCCACCCAGAGCCGCCGCACCGCCTCCGGCCCCAGGTCCTCCCAGGCCACCACCTCAACCCGTACGATGCGCCGGGCGAGCAGCACCCCGGCTCCGCCCACCGCGGCGAAGTAAACCGCCCCGTACTTCTGCATCGCTTCCTTCACTTCCGCGCTGCGAAAACCCTTGCCAATCATCCCGCGCAGCCCCGCCGCGATCAGCGCCGGCGTGTAACGGTCCATTCGCCCCGCAGTGGTCGGTCCGGCAGCGCCGATGATCCGGCCCGGCGGTGCGGGACTCGGCCCGACGTAGTAGATGACAGAGCCTTCGATGGGAAAAGGAAGCACCTCACCCCGCTTGAGTAGGTCTGCCATACGTGCGTGCGCCGCATCGCGGGCGGCATACACCACTCCCGAAAGCAGTACCCGCATGCCGGTCCGCAAGGAGTTCACGTCGGCGGCAGTCAGGGGAGTGTGCAGTTCAACAGGCGGTAGTTGCTCTACAAGACCATCTTGCATTGTCCCAGCCCCGCTAAGATCTATTTGAACCGAACGGGCTCTACAGCACTACTTCTTTGTGCCTGTTTGCATGGCACTGCAGGTTGACGGCTACCGGCAGGCTGGCAATATGGCAAGCATAAACTTCCAGGTGAACTGCCAGCGCCGTCACCCTTCCCCCCAGCCCCTGCGGTCCGATGCCCAGTCGGTTGATGCGCGCAAGCAACTTCCTTTCGATATCTGCGAGGTGGGGCTTGGGGTTGGGTTGGCCCACCGGCCGCGTCAGAGCCTCCTTGGCCAGCAAGGCCGCCTTCTCCATGGTACCGCCCACGCCGACCCCGACGATCAACGGTGGACAGGCATTCGGACCGGCCTTGTCAACCACTTCCACTACGAAATCCTCCACGCCTGCGAGCCCGTCCGCCGGCGTCAGCATCCGCAGGGCACTCATATTTTCCGCACCTGCGCCCTTGGGCAACACCTTTATTCTCAACCTGTCTCCTGCCACGATCCGGTAGTGGATCACGGCCGGCGTATTGTCACCAGTATTGGTACGCAAAAAGGGATCACCGACCACAGAACGCCGCAGAAAACCCTCTTGATAGCCGCGCCGGACACCTTCCTGAATAGCGTCCTCGAGTAACCCGTCCACCACCCGTACATCCTGGCCGATCTCGACCATCACTACGGCTATGCCGGTGTCCTGGCACATGGGCATCCTTTCTGCCGGGGCCAGCTCGGCATTCTCGATGATCTGGTTCAGGATATCGCGGCCCACTGGCGATTCTTCGCCAGCCGCGGCTTTGCGCAGGGCGGCCAGCATATCTTCACCCAGGTGCAGATTGGCCTCCTGGCAAAGCTCGGCCACCTTCTCTGTGACCGACGCCGCCGGAATCGCCCGTGACATCACCATCACCCCCTGGGGGTGCGAGTTCGCAGGAATCATATGCTGGGCCCGGACGGAAGTCAAGGAAACACAGGCCGCAGTCACGGCCGTCTCAGTTTCAATGTTTGGAGCGCTTCGGTGTACGGCGGGTACAGGACGCCATGCTCGGTGATGAGAGCCGAGACCAGCTCGGCCGGGGTAACGTCAAAGGCCGGGTTCCAGACGTCGACATCGGTGGGGGCTATCCTCTGTCCGGCGATGGTGGTCACCTCTTCCGGTGAACGTTCTTCGATGGGGATCGCCTCCCCGCTCGGCAACTCCATGTCGATCGACGACGTGGGTGCGGCCACGTAGAACGGAATGCCGTGGTGGCGGGCCAGCACCGCGACCGTATAGGTGCCGATCTTGTTGGCTACGTCACCGTTGGCAGCCACGCGGTCCGTTCCCACGATGCAGAGGTCCACCCTACCTTTGGCCATGAGGGCTCCCGCCATATTGTCGCAGATGAGCGTGACGGGGACACCGGTCCGCTGCAACTCCCAGGCGGTGAGGCGTGCTCCTTGCAGCACCGGGCGGGTCTCGTCGGCGTAAACGTGGACTGGCAGCCCAGCGGCGTGAGCCATGTAGATCACGGCGAGAGCCGTGCCCCAACCTGCCGTCGCCAGGCCACCGGCGTTGCAGTGGGTGAGGATGCCGATCTCCCGGCCGGTCACCTGTGCGGCGACCCGCCGGACCAGTTCCAGCCCGTGCCGGCCGATGGCCGCGCAGACCGCGTCGTCCTCCTCGAGCAGAGTGGTGGCGGTGCGGCGGGCGAGCTCCACAAGTTCCCGGGCGTCGAGGCCACCGGCGAGGCCGTGGCGCAGGGCCGAGAGGAGACGCTCAAGAGCCCAGGCCAGGTTGACGGCGGTGGGCCGGGCGGAGCGCAGGTACCGGGCCACGTCTTCGGCCCTGTCCATAACGGCAGAAGCCGGGACGGGTGACTGGCAGTTGGCCAGTGGGCGCAGGCCCAGGTAAAGGCCGTAGGCGGCGGCAATGCCGATGGCCGGAGCTCCCCGAACCTGCAGCTTCTGGATGGCAGCAAAGACGTCTTGCGGGGTATACAGTTCAAGATAACGTTCCGTTTGGGGGAGCGCTGTCTGGTCCAGAATCACCAGGCGGTCTTCTGCCAGGACAAGAGGGCGGGGAAGCGGGAGAAGATCGGACACACGGTTCATCCTTTCAAAGGAGATAGGAAGTTATCCGCGAGAGGACGGGTGTGCCTAATCCGCATGGGGGCACCAACGTCGATCCCGCGGCGGCAGCATCGCTTCCTTCTTTCTTTCCTTCCTTCTCGTTATTCTGCCAGAATCCTCTGGCCTCACCGATGCGTTCACAGGGGGAGGAGAAAGGCGTCCTGCCGGTAAAGTGTGGAGTAGTTGACCGGGAGGATAACCGGGAGCTGTTATCGGGAAAGGAGTGCCGGGAAATGTCAGTCAGCTGCGGACGCCCGTTCATTTCAAAACTCCTAACCCTGGCTACCGTCCTGGCAGTTGCCGGGATGGGTCAGGTGGTCTCCTTCGGCCTGGCGGAAGAGGCGGTGACGGCAGCACCCAGGCTTGCGCCCCTGGCGAGTTACGGCGTGGCCTCTCTCGGGGCAAGCGCGCGGGGAGCGGCGCTGACTGCCGACGGCAAGACTCTGTACGTTGCCGGGATCCAGGACAAAGCGATCTGGAAGGTGGAGACGGAGACCGGCAACCTCCTGGCCCGGGCCGATCTGGCCGCGATCAACCCCGAGGCCTGGGGTAAAGCTGTGGCCGTGGATGGAGAGGGACGGGTATGGGCGACCGGAACCGTTCCTGAGCTCTACGTTTTTGATGCCAACTTGGAGCTTGAGGCCAGGTTCGACCTTGCCCGGTTCGGCCTCGTCAATCCCGAAGGCGTGGCCGTCGATCCGAAGGGCCGGATTTACGTAACAGATCGCAGGGGCAGCGTGGGCGTCTACCGGTTCGTGAAGGACGAGGCAGGCGAGATTGCCCTCGACTCGAGCTGGGGTGAGGGTGGATTTGTTGCCCTCGGTGCCGACTTGCGCCAGCCCGCCTTCAACCCCGGCGTGGGTCTGGTTGTCGGCGACTTCGCCGGTGATACCCTGTACTACCTTTGGGCAGTCGACGGTTCGGTTTACGAGCTGGCCAGGCTCGCCTCTGCCTTCCATGTAGCCGCCGACGAGCAGGGACGGTCGTATGTAGTTCACTACGGAAGTGAACCGGCGTTGACGATTCTCGACGATAAGGGCGAAGTGATCGCCACCTTCAGCAAGGCCGAGCTCGGCATCGAGACCGAGGCTGCCGGGGTAGCCGTTTCGCCAGATGGGAGAATCCTGGTCGTTCTTGACCAGCGGCCTGCTGATGGTTTGAACGTCAAGGTCTTCCGGGTGGAGTGGTAGGTCGCCTGCGCTCTCAGACCGTGGGTAAGTAAGAAGAGAACGGGCCGGGAGTGTTGTGGCAGACCTCCCGGCCCTGCTTTCATAGCGGGCCTTGTTTTGTCACGGCCTGGTGCTTCACTTCTTCTGCGGGTTACGCCAGATGTTCTGGACTGCGACCTCGGCGTCAGTCAGAGCGTTGGCGGCGGTCTTCTCCCCGCGCAGCGCCTGCAGAAGCTGGGCGTGGATCGCTCCCAGGACCTGGTCCTGTTGCGGGATGATCGGATCGGGCCGGACAAAGCCACCGACCAGCGCCTGGATAAACCATATGCCTTTTTTCGACTTAACTGCCAGTATTCCTCTTTGTCAGGAGAGTGCATCTTTGAACCGTTGCTGGATGACGGCGGTCACGACCACCAGTCCGGCCACGCCCATGAGCGGGTAGATAGTCCCGACTACCTCGGCAAACCCAACCCCTGCGGCTGCGCCGGCCAACACTCCACTCCCGAGCACCGCAAGGTGGAAGCGGTCCGACCGTCCTTCGGAAAGGCGGGCGGCGAAGCCGTAGAGGCTGGCCACCGCGGTTGTATAGATCTCTGCCACAAGAATGAACGTGTAGACGATGGCTACCACGGGCGAGATGCGGCGGGCCACCCCCAGCATGGGAATGTCCAGCCGGGCGAGGTCGCCAGCACTGAGGAGTGCGAGCATCGCTGCCTGGATGGCGAAGACACCTCCGATAAGCGCCAGACCGCCTAGGTAGCCACCCCACGTGACCGCCTGACGACTGGCAGCCTCGTCTCCCAGCGGTCCGAGCACGGAAATGGAGAGCACGATGTTGTAGGCGACGTAAAGCAGGCAGGCGACGAGCCAAACCCAGCTGCCGAGAAACTGGAGCAGTGGCCCCAGGGCGGAAAGCTGCCGGAGCGATTGAAGAGTTGCCGGAGCTACGGGCGAGTCGCTCCGGGGGCTGACGGTGAAAGCGCGCGCGACAGCCCGCGCCGGGTCGGGAGCGGTGGCAATCGCCAGTACGGCGATGCCGACGACGGCAAAGAGCAGGAAGGGGGCGATCATGCTGATAGAGTCAATCACGCGGCGCACCCCGGCCAGAACGGTTATCACGGCTGTTGCCGTCAGGAGCAGCCCCCCCAGCCAGCGGGAGACACCAAACTGCTCATAGGCTATAGCGCCGGCTCCCGAGACCATGGCTGCGGTCGTGCCCAGAAGGAAGAAGGAGATGATCGCGTCCAGCAGCCGGCCGAGCCGGGAGCCGGCCACGTGGCGGATCACGGGCCAATGCGAACGGGCATCGAGCTTGCGCCCGTAGGCCATGATCGATGTCCCAACCCAGCCAAAAAGGAGAGCGGCGACGGCCATGGCCAGAAGGCCGGCGCGGCCCTGCGCAGTGAAGAATTGCAGGACCTCCTGGCCGGAGGCGAACCCCGCCCCCACCACCGTCCCGACGTAGGTGAAGGCCACGACCACGGCGGAACTGCCGGCGAAGGTGCGGCGGGCGGGGGTACCCTTGGCTGCCTGCTTCCCACTGCTCCGCAAAGCTTTCGCCGCGCCCCTTCTGCTTGAGCGTTGGTGAGTCAATATTATGCTTTCCCACTTCGTCCCATTAGTCGTGCATGGCCGATTTCCGCTTATGGATCACTTGCGGAGGGGATAGGTTATGACCATCCAATCAGTGAACCACTCTACCGGAGCGCGGTCGTCGGTGAAAACCAGGCTGTGGCCGGCCGGTGGGCCGGACTGCCACCCGGCTACCAGCTCTCGGGCGGGAAAGAGCAGTTCCGGCGGGCCGTTTTCGGAGACCAGAGAGGGCAACCGATCCGGTGTCAGATAGCGGTCGCTGGCCACCAGGAGGTAATTCATATACCCTCCTGCCCTGGCCCAATAGACGTGCGGGAAGACGGCGGCCAGGGTGCGATAGAAGGAGGCGAGGAGCCCCCCGGTCTGGGTGGCATTGACGTTGATCGCAACCAGCCCTCCCGGACGCAAGTGCTCTTTTGCCTCCTGAAAGAATTCTCGGGTAGCCAGGTGGAACGGGATGTACATCTCCCGGGAGTACGCATCGACGATAATGATGTCGTAGCGTTGCTGGTCGGTCCGCAGAAAAATCCGGCCGTCGGCGATCGCCACCCGGGTATTGGGGGGAATCCCCCCCATGTGCTGGCGGGCGAGGCGGACCACTTCAGGATCGATCTCAACCCCCACCACTTCGGAACTGTACGGTGCCGGCAAAGCCGTGAGCTGGTGGGCGACAGTTCCTCCGGCGTAACCGATGAGGAGTGTCTTAAGAGAGGTGTTACCGTCGGCCCCCGCCGCCGAGCTGCGGTGGAGGTATGGCAGCAGGGCGAAGTAATCATAGTACCATCCGGTACCAAAAGGCGAACCGGGTTTATAGAGGGACTGGATGCCTCCTCCTTCGTTTACCACCAGGTAGCGTCTATCTCCATCTTCCCAGACCTGGATGAACTGGTAGGCTGACTCAGCCTCCGCCAGGAGACCGGGCACGGGTTTGAGCGGGCCGCGCACTCCGCAGAGCACTGCGCCGGGAACAAGCAGCGCAAGGAGAAAGAGAAAAGAGCGGAAATAGGCAGCTTTATCCGTTTCCGGGCTGTGCGTCGACCGCCTAATGGCAAACCCCCAGGTACTGGCGCCGATGAGCAGGATGCCTGCCAGCGCAAAAGTGGCAGTGGTGCCCAGCAGGGGAATGGTCACCAGCGAGGGGAGAAACGTCCCTGCCAGGCTTCCCAGAGTGGAGATGGCGTAGAGCCTGCCGGCAAGGAGACCGGAGCTCTCCACCGATCGGTTGAGCAGCCGGAGGACGTAGGGGCTAACCCAGCCGAGGAGTACGACCGGGGGAAGGAAGGCAAGGCTTGTGCCGAAAAACGAGACGACTATCAACCCGGCGGGGGTGTTGAAGATGCTTCCGGGAAGCAGCCGGAAGAGCGGGCGGGCGAGCAGGGGAAGGAGCGAGACCCACAGCCCGGCGAAGAGCACGGCCCGGAAGAGGGGCTCGGGCCGGGGATGCTTGTCCGCGTACCACCCGCCCCAAAAGTAGCCGACGGTGAGTCCTAGCATGATAATCCCTATCAGGTTGGACCAGACGAGCAGTGAATCTCCGAAGAAGGGGGCAAGGAGGCGGGATGCAGCCATTTCCACGGCCATCACGGCTGCTCCACAAATAAAGACAAAGGCTTGATAGAAGCGGGTGATGTTCCCGGTCTGCTTACCCGTTCCCGAACTCACATGACCACCTGCTTTGCCTGTTACGGGCGAGGAAGTATTGGTTCGCGTTGATCATAGCCTACTGCATCATAACTTGCCATGTGCGGGATCGCTGCCGGCACGGTCAGGCCGCCCGCTCGTGCCGTCCGGGCGGCTGGTGGAGCGGAAGCCGATGTATAAGCAGCGAGATAAGGAACAGCGCTGTGCCGAGAAGCACGATGGTTCCACCCGACGGCAGGTCGAAAAAGAAGGAGAGGAGCAGGCCGCCGAGGCTGCTTGTCAGGTTCACCGCCAGCGTGATAAGGATGAAGCTTTTGTAGTGGCGAGCCCACAGGCGCGCGGTTGCCGGGGGGATCACGAGCAACGCGGAGACCAGCACAATCCCTACCATGCGGACTGCGAGAACCACGACACCGGCGATGGCCAGCATCAGCCCGTAATCCAGGAGTGCTACGGGCTTGCCATCGACCTCGGCCAACTCGGGGGAGAACGCCACCGCCATAAGGTTGTGGAATTGTAGGACGAAAAAGAGCAGTATCACACTGCCGGCAACGAGCAGGGCGTAAAGATCCTGCACTGTCACGGCCAGAATGTTGCCAAAAAGAAAGCTGAAGAGGTCAATGTATCCGGGGGTGCGAGCAATCAGCACCGTCCCCAGAGCCATGGTGGCCGAGAAGAAGATGCCGATGGCCGAGTCTTCCGACAGTGAGCCGCGCCGGCTGGTCGCGGCAATGGCCAGGGCTATGGCCAGGCTGAAGATGGCGCCGCCGATGAAGGGGGAAACGCCCAGCACCAAGGCGAGGGCGACGCCACCGAAGATGGAGTGGGCGATCCCGTCGCCGGCAAAGGCGAGGTGCCGGTGTACGACGAAGAAACCGGCGAGTGAAGTCAAAACCCCAATCCCGACCGAGGCGAGCAACGCCCGCTGCATGAAGACGTAGCTCAGCATCTCCTTCAACATCTCCATCGTGCTTGCACTCTCCAGTCAACGCTGGAAGTAACGTTGCGTTATCTCGCTGGCCGGGCCGAACGCCAGGACACGCCGGTTGAGCAGAAGGCAGGTGTCGGCGGCCTGGGCTGTGGCGTGCAAGTGGTGGGAGACCGCCAGGCAGGCGAGATCTCCCTTCCGGGTGAGATCGCGTACCAGCTTATAGAACTGTTCCTGGGCTTCGGGGTCGAGGCCGCTTTCCGGTTCATCGAGAAGTAGCAGCCGGACCGGCCCGAGCAGCGCCCGGGCGAGCAGCACCCGCTGTTGCTGTCCACCGGAGAGCTCGGAGAAGAGCCGGTTTTCGAATCCGGCCAGGCCGACCCGTTCCAGTGCTTCGCCGATAAGGCGTTCCGCTTCGCTGCCCAGGGATGAGAAGAGTGAAGGGGACGGAAGGCCCCTCATGGGCTCGCGGTCCCGCGTCATCCAGACACCCTTCATCCCCCGCAGGCGGGTTGCGAGCAGATCGGTCACCGTTAATGGAAGCTGGGAATTGAACGCCCTGATCTGCGGCAGATAGCCGATACTGCCATGGGGCAGCTGCCGCCGATCCACCAGGCCGGTGAAGTGCTTCTCAAGCCCGGCAATCACCCGCAGCAGACTGGTTTTGCCGGCGCCGTTTGGCCCGATCACCGCCATAAACTCGCCGGGATGAAGCGCAAACCCCACATTCTCCAGCACCCTCCGTCCGCCCAGCGAAAGGCTGAGCTCTTTAATGACCAGGATCGGTGTTGGAGCCACCGCCATCACTTCCTGTCGCCCACGATTTCCACTTCTACTTCGACTTCTGCTTCTCGCCGGAGTGCTCACTTTGTAGCTTCCGGGCCGCGCGGGCAATCTCCCTGGCGTTGTAGCGCATCAACTCCAGATAGGTTGAACGACCCGCTACGTCCGGTCCCCCGCCCTCGGGGTCGAGGGTGACGACCAGCCCGTTGATGGCCTCACTCAACATGCGGGCTATCTGGGGGTTAAACTGTGCTTCCGCCACGATGAGGAAGGCGCTTTGAGCCCTGGCGAGCTTCTGCAACTGGGCCAGCCAGGCGGGGGACGGCTCGCGTCCGGGGAAGGGCTCGATAGCTGCTACCTCCTGCAGACCATACCGTTCAGCCATATACCTCCAGGCCGAATGGAAAGCGATGAACCGCAGACCGCGATAGGGGCTCAAGAGACGGCTTATTTCCCGATCCAACTCGGTCAGCTCGGTCTGGTACAGCTTGAGCCGGGACTGATAGTACGAACGTCCGGCAGGATCGATCCTGGCCAGGCTGGCCGCAATGGCCGGTGCAATATCATCCCGCACCCTGAGGGGATCAAGCCATACGTGGGGATCGTAAATCCCCTCGCCCTCATGTGCGTGCCCGGTGTGCTCCGAGTCGGCTTCGCCGGTCGCATCCCCGCGGTTGCCGGCCGGCGCCACCAGCTCCGGCGTCCTGTGGGTACCGACCAGGAGAAGCCGTGTGGTAGAGGTAATTGCCAGCCGTGGTGTCCCGGATGAACCGGCCGCGTTCAGGAGCTTCTCTACCCAGGCATCCAGCCCCGCCCCCACTGTAACTACAAGCTCTGCGGTGGCGATGCGGCGGATGTCGGAAGGGCGCGGTTCAAACGTGTGCGGACTGGCGCCTGCAGGCAGCAGTGAGTAGACCGTGACGCGCTCTCCTCCCAACTCCCGCACGATGTCTGCGACGGGCGGGATGGTGGCAACCACCTCGACGCCGCGGACCTTCTCCGAGCGGGTCGCGGGGGAATGGGGGGAGAGGAGCAACGTGATTACGCCCGCAAGCAGGGCAAGGCTGACACCCAGGATCCCAAAGCGCCATGCCCTCCGGCGGAGCGGTGTGTTTTCCGACTGCCGACTGCCTTGATCCATTCTGGTCTGCTCCCTGCTCCCTACTCCTGGTCCTCTACTCCTTTGCCATCTGTTTGGCTGGCGGCAAGCTGGCCGCGCTTGCCTTTCCTCCGCCTGGCCGGAGGTTTTGCGCTTCTGTTTGAACGACACCCGTCACAATAACCGAACACCTGGTATTCATGACGGACCACCTGAAACCCGGCCGGCAGCTGCATGCTTTCCGCTGCCGCGTCTACCGGGCACTCCGGCAGGCAGACGACGCTGCCGCAGCCGAGGCAGACGCAGTGGTGATGGGGCCGATCCGACCACTCGTAGCGGTCGGCCCCCTGGGAAGGATCGTGGAAGACCTCGACGGCATCGATGGCCACCAGCGATTCTAAGATCCTGTAGACAGTGTCCTGGGCTACTTCCGGAAACTGCTGGATCAGCCTGGCATGGAGCTCGGGCGCAGTCAATGGCCGGGTAGCACTGGCCAAGAGCTCTACCAGGGCCCGGCGCTGGGGTGTCACCCTGCCCCCCTGCCGGCGCAGTTGCCTGAGCGCTTCATCGGTTCTCACCGGCTGTCGTCCTTCCTGGCATAATACCAATTGTCGCTATTACTATAACTCGCAATAAGAGGCCGGTCAACGCAGAGATCGGACCCCCGGCCGCACCCTACAACCCGGCCAGGTCCAGGTCAAAGCGGGGGATGAAACTCTCGCTGGCGGCACCCAGCTCCTGGCGGTAGCCGTTCTCAAGACCCAGGGCTTCGAAGTACTCCAGTGCCTCTTCGTACTCTGCTTCCGTCAGGCCGCGGTTGATCTCCGGATAGAGGGGGGCACGGTGCACGGGAATATACTGGGCCATAAGGCTGACATAGACCGAGCGGGGGAGATTGTTGGCAATCCAGCGCAACACCGCCCTGGTCTCCTCCAGGTGGCCTGGCAATACCAGATGCCGGATGATCAGCCCCCGGCGTATCAGGCCGTCAGCGCCAAACTGTGGCGGGCCGACCTGACGGAACATTTCAAGTATGGCGGCCGTTGCCGCCGCAAAGTAGCCGGGAGCCCGTGAGTAACGACGGGCGGGGGAGCCAGGGCCGTCGCTCGCATACTTGAGATCGGGCAGATATATGTCGACCAGACCCTCCAGAAAGCGCAGGGCGGCCACCGTCTCGTAAGCATTGGTGTTGTACACAACCGGGATCTCCAGGCCGGACCGGCGGGCGCGGCGCAGGGCGATGGCCACATGGGGCAGGAAGTGGGTGGGAGAGACCAGATTCAGGTTGTGGGCGCCGATCTCTTGAACCCGCAGAAAGAGGCGGACCAGCTCGTCCACGGTAAGCCTGCGACCCCGCCCTGCCTGGCTGATCTCATGGTTCTGGCAAAAGACGCACCGCAGGTTGCAGAAGCTGAAGAAGACCGTGCCTGAACCGTTAGTTCCGCTGATGCAGGGCTCCTCCCACATGTGGAGCTGAGCTTTTGCCACCCAGACTTCCTTGCCGGTCACGCGGCAGCCACCGG
The DNA here is from genome assembly GCA_014896315.1 of Limnochordales bacterium. GTDB lineage: Bacteria > Bacillota > Limnochordia > Limnochordales > DUMU01 > DUMU01. Next base: position 36,955 of record JADBKP010000007.1, on the reverse strand, counting down.
CGCGCCCCGCCAGCCGGTTGACGCGGCAGCGCAGGGGGCAGATCTCGCAGGAGGCGAGCAGCTGCCAGATCTCAGCTTCGCAAATACCCGGTAGCACTGCGGACATATTTACCCGGGCCGGAGCCTTCTCAGGTAGACGGCCGGCCCCGCCGGTACTGTCAAGGCACCCCCCTTCAAGTATAGGCCAGCGCGTAAGTCCTAGCCGATCAAGAACGGGAGAGAAGATCCGCCTGGATGCTCGTTACCTCAGCCGTTCGGTTCACAAGGAGGAGCTGGCTCGGCGAACGTGACCTTCTCCACCGGTTCAAAAGTCTGAGCGATCCTTCTCTCAAGCATATCAAGGACGCGCAGGAACTTTTCCGCCTCTCGCAGCACGTGGTCGGCAAGGAGCGGGTCGATCACGTTAAGGGCGCGGGCCTGGGATACCAGCTGCAACCCCTGTCGCTTGAAATCCCGTATCTCTTCCGCGGCCCGCCGGGCATCCTCGTTCAGGCGGGCGACGGCCGGGGGTGGGGGCTGGATCAGGGTCTCCTCCTCGCCCCTCCGCCGGAGGCTTTCCTCCCGTTCCCGCCGTCGCTCCTCCGACTCACGGAAGCGTGCCAGGCTGACCTCGTCGAGCAGGTGGCCGCCCACGATCACGATCACCGGTGAGACGCCCTGCATCATCGACTCCAGATCACGTGCCTGGGCCAGGAGCTGGTCGAACTCACGGGCAATCCTCTGGGCCGCCTCGGTCAATGCTCGTTCGCTGGGATCGAGGAGATTGCGGATGAAGCGGCTGTGGTCCGCCATGATCCGCAGCCAGAATACATTCTCCCGGACGATGGAGGCCTCGATCGGTTCGTCTATCCCTTCGTTGAGGCGGGTCAGGGTGGCAATGAAGTACTCGGCCTCCCGGCGGATGTGGTCGATAAGGAGTGGGAAGTTGAAACCTGCAATCCGGCCCAGGATCACCCGGATAAGCAGGTCTTGCTTAAACCGGCGGAAGGAGAAAGCCATATTGATACTGCGGTTGTTAAACCGCGCCATCTCGGCGGGTGAACGGGGTTCAAACTGGTTGGCCTCCTGCAGCAGGGCGTCAAACTGCCGGAAGAAGTTGTTGGCAGTAGCGATCAGGTTGGTGTCCCTGCGGTTCATGCCCTCGCTGAGGAAGAAGGCGTGCTCTTTCATGATCCGCAGCCAAAAGCGATTTTCCTCGAGGGACCGCTGGACAAAGACGCTTTCCGGGTGAACTGCCGCCATGCGCGCCACTCCCTTCGCCCCCTCGGGGCGGGACTACGCTTCCAGGCTATGCGTGACGGTGGGGGGGGGATTACTTCCACAAAAAATAGGGGGGACCGATAGAGGCCCCCCGCATGGCAGGCACTTCCGTGAAGTACCGGGCCAGCCCTTACAGGCTTAGCTTGTAGTACAGAGTGAAATAGCGCTCGTCCTGGGCCGCGGCGTCGTCGCTCGACCAGCCTGCCTCCAGCTCCCAGCCGTTCGGGGACTTGTACTCTGCTGTCAGGGTGGTCTTAGCGGCTGAGCCGTTGGTTACCTCGTAACTAGCATCCAACTCGATGTTCCGGAAACCGCCAATCGCCCAGGTGCTGTCCAGTGACAAAGTCGATGTCGTTGACCCTGAAGCGAATTCCAGCTCATACTTGGGGATGAACTTGGTGACGGCTGGGATTCCCAACTGCAGCGACCGGGATACAGCAAAGGTCACGCCACTAGAAGTAACCTTGTTGGACAAATCATAACCGGCATACTTGGTGCCCAGCGACAACGTGTACGAATGATAAGACTTGCTATCCTTGGTGTACGTGTCGTAGGTGAAACCTACGTCTACCGGGTTTTCTGGGATTACGGTGGTCTTGACGGTGAAGTTCCACCCACGTTGCCCTCGTTGGGCCTCAATACGGTTGTAGCCGCTCTTTGTACTGTCTGTCTCTGTCGACCGAGCCCAGGGAGTAAAACCGGTCGCAATATTGCGATACTCCAATTCGAGACTTAGCGGCTTGGTCGCAACATCTTTACCCAGGACATCAAGAGATGTTTGACCTTTGATGATCTGAAAGTCGGCTGTAGACTTGGGTGTACTCTGCCGCGGATCCACGGTGATGTACCGGCCCATCTGCCCCGAAAGATTGATTCCTGCCAGCTTATAGGTGAACTCCGTTGCTCCCACCATAGCATGGTAGGGCTCAAGGGGGGCGTCAACGTTGAGAATCTGGACGGTCTTGGTCATATCTCCTTTGTATGGTAGCAGATGTAGCTTCATCCAGTCGGCCTTGCTTCCGTGGCCGGCGACGATATACTTGTACGATGTTACGCCCTCCCGAGGAAGGGGTGGCTTACTCAGGTTCTTCTGCGGCCAGTAATCGATAACGTGGCCTTCAGAATCGATGAAAGCGTAATCCCAGTACACACTAGCGCCGAAAGCAGTAGCCTCATAGGTATAAAGGTGGAGTTGCTCAGCGCCGTACCCCGTAGGATTGATATGCGTAAAAGTCTGACTAGTACCGTCGGGAGCAATAATCGTTGGTGGTCCCTGGCCTTCCTTTGGTACTGGTACTTTTCCATTGCGAAAAGCAGCGTAGACTTTTAGATTCAACCCGCGGAAGTTAGGAATCTCCGTGGCGAAACCGTAACCAAAGGCTGTCTTCGTTTGTGCTACCGGAGCCTCCGGCGCGGGCTCCCAACCCCAATAGACTGCTGTCTTGCTGTTGGCGGGGAAGGGAATGTCCTGGAGCTGGATACCACGTATTTTGTTTGCGCCCCACTTACCGGCAATATAGACAGGCCCAAGCATGTTAAAGTCACCCAGGGTTCCGGTCAGCTGCGGACCGCCCGACCAGAGTGACCCCTTGGTGCGCAAGCGAATGGCCAGGTTGTCCGGGACAACAGTCCATTGGCTGGGATCCTCCCAAAAGGAAGGGAGTTGGTACCAGCGGTTTATGCCGAAGTTGACCTCGGCGTTGGAAATCCATGCATAGATGTCGAACCCAAGACGTCCGCGCCACTTGTCGACCGGGTTGTACGAGATCTCTGCGTCGACATAACCGCTGGACAAGCTGATCTCGTCGGCCGCTAGGGCTGCTTCGCCGAGGCCGGTGAGCAAGACCGTCAGCAGCAGCAACGACAGCAGAACATGTCGTCTCATGCCTCATCCTCCTTTACTAGAGCGGATACAGGGGCAGGCGGGCCCACTGCATAACCGCCTCTGCCTGCCCCTGGTGGCTGTCCTTACAGGTTGACTTTGTAGTAGAGACTAATGTAGGTGTCGTCAACCTTTTCTTTGTCACTGGTCCAGCCAGCCTTGAGCTCCCACCCGTTAGGTGCCTTGTACGATCCGGTGAAGGTCGTCACACTTTCATCACCGGTCGCTTCGTGGGAAGCGTCCAGGTTGATGTTACGGAATCCGCCCAGGGAGACGACCGCCGACAATCCGAGCACGCTAGTAGGAGTCGTGGAATTCGGTGACATAACGAGTTTCAACGAAGGACGGAACTTAGTTATATCTTTGATGCCAAGGTCAAGGTTGCGAGCAACACCGACTTCCGTTCCGTCCGTGCCTAACTTGCTGGTCAGCTCGTATCCACTCACCACAGTTGCCAGCTCCAGCGACATTGATTGGTAGTTCTTGTTCTCTTTAGTATAGGAATCGAAAGTGAGTTTAGTATCTACAGGGTTCTCCGGCAAGAATGCGGTGCTTGCGACGAAATTGATGCCCTTTTGCCCACGCTGAGCTTCGATACGGTTGTACTTGTCGCTTAAGCTGTCGGTATCAGTAGAACGGGCCCACGGAGTGAAGTCGCTGTCGATACTCCGGTACTCGATGTTAAGGCTGAGAGGTTTGGTTGCCACTTCTTTGCCGAGGATATCGAGTTGAGTACCAATGGAGAAGATCCGGAAGTCACCTTTGATTGGTTCCACTTCTTCCCACGGATGCTTGCTGATTGCCACGAACCGGCCCGCCTGGCCCTTCAGATCAAAGCCGGCCACGCGGTACGCGCCCTCTACAGCTCCCACCATCTCGGTGTACGGGTAGGGCTTTTCCTCAGCTTGGAGTATTACCCGCTTATCCATCTGGCCCGTGAACGGCTTGAGGTGCTGGCGCATCCACGTCTGACTTGTACTGTACCGGGCAGCTATAACGTAGACGTACCCGTATTGTTGGGCGTTGCTGTTGCTGGGCGGCGGGTATTTGCTCTGTCCGGATTCGTGGTAGTAGAGGATGTGACCCTCAGCGTCCAGGTAGGCAAAATCATAGTAGGTACTTGCCGGCCAGTTTGTTAGCGCCCAGTTCTTAGTGATGAGTGCTATCCAGGGACTCGTTGTGACAGAGAAGCTGGCGCTGTCCGGATCTGTCATGTCAAAGATAAGCGGCTCTCCGTCGGGCGCCTGTGATTGCCGGGAAGCCACCAATTCGCCAGTACGTACGGCTCCATAAGCATTCAGGGAGAGGCCCTTATAGTTCGCGATGTTAACCGAACCCCCCCAGGCCTTGGTCTTCGGGTCCGCTGGGAGGGGGGCAATATCTTCCCGTTGCCAGCCAGCGTAAACGGAAGAGCGAATAACCCCGAGCGGCAGCCCTTCAACCATGACGCCCCGGACTGCAGCATTCTTGCTGTCCCCGGCGATGTAGATCGGGCCGAGCATCTGGAAGTCGCCCAGTGTCCCCTTCAGAACCGGACCGCCAGTCCACAAGGCTCCCGAGGCATACAACGAGATCTCACTCGGCTGGAAGACCCAGGAAGAATATTTCTCCCAGAAGTACTTATCCTCGTCGAAGAAACCAAGCTTGAGTGAGTACTTGTTTGTTGCGCTTAATGCTGCACCGATCTCGATACCGGTCCGACCGGTCCAGCGGTCACTGGCGTTAGGTCTGAACTTGATCTCCGAATCCACGTAGCCAGTGAAGGAGATGCCGGCTGCCAGCGCCGGTGCGACCGAGGCCACAACCAGGAAAATGGCAAGGGTTAACGGCAGTACCCGTCGCATACCAAAGACCCCCTTGTGGTGGCATTCAGAAGACAACTTCTACAAGGGGCAACGATATCCTTCCAATAAAATGGTCGACTTGCCATAATCAGCGAAAACTGGATACACGCTGCTAGGGCGGCTGCAAGGTACCCTAGCGCCGTGATATCGTGAGGGGGAAAGAAAGCAGAGGTGACTCGAATGATTCTGAGGCAGGTCGGCATCTCTCCTGATGCCTTAGGCTTAGGTGAGGGCATCGGTGGTGCAAGTGTGGCTGACCGGCGGCGGATCTGGGTGGAAGTGCAGGGAGATAGATTGGTAGCGGTTGCCAGGGGAGAGGTGGCGGACGCCAGTACCGGCCGCGTGGGCGAGGGAGTTCCGGCGTTGCTGCCTGGGCTCGTGGACCTTCAGATCAACGGCTTTGCCGGGTATGACGTAAATGACCCGGAAGTGACGGCGGAAACAGTAGCCGCAATGGCAGAAGCATTGTGGAAAACGGGAGTTACCTCATTTTGCCCGACGATAACCACACAGTCTTTCGCCAGGATGAATCGTTCTGTGAGGGCCATTGCCGAGGCTTGCAGGCAGGACCGGCGTGTGGCGAGGTCCGTTATCGGGATTCACCTCGAGGGGCCATACGTGAGCGGTGAGGACGGGCCTCGGGGGGCGCATCCGGCGGAGTGGGTGCGGGATCCCGATTTTGACGAGTTTCAGCGGTGGCAGGAAGCGGCGGAGGGGCGCATTCGAATCGTTACGCTGGCTCCTGAAAGAGAAGGAAGTGTGCAGTTCATCAAGAAAGCCGTGAGCTCGGGCGTTGTTGTTGCCATCGGGCATACGGCGGCCAGTAGTAGCGCGATCCGGGCGGCCATTGATGCGGGAGCGACACTGTCAACCCATTTGGGCAACGGGGCGCACGCCTTCATCCGCCGCCATCCCAATTACATTTGGGATCAGCTTGCCGCTGACGAACTCGCTGCCGGTATCATCGTGGACGGGCACCACTTGCCGCCGACAGTGGTGAAGACGTTCTGGCGGGCCAAGGGAGAGGAGCGGCTCTTTCTCGTCAGTGACGCGGTGGCAGTGGCCGGGCTGCCGCCGGGAAAGTACACGACCCTTGGCCAACAGGTCGAATTGACCCCATCCGGCCGGGTGAATCTGCTCGGCACTGAGTACCTGGCCGGGTCGGCTTTAGAACTGCGGCAGGGAGTGGTCAATTTCGCACGATTTACGGGTGTAAGCCTGGCTCGGGCCTGGGAACTGGCCAGCACCCGGCCGGCGCAGCTGGTGGGGTTGGGGAATGAGCTGGGCTCGTTGACCCCGGGTCAGCGGGCCGACTTCGTGATGATAGATGCCCGGGCGCTGGCACAGGGTGAGGTACGGATTCTGGCCACCGTACTGGCCGGGGAGACAGTTTTCGGCCAGCCGTCAGCGGGCGAAGCGTGAAGGTGATGGAGTCAGTCTGAACGGTGCGAATACGACCTGGTTCGCGCTAGTTCAAGACGGTGGTGAAATAGGCCTGGACTCGGGCGAAAGCAAGTTAGAGCTTTGTAAAGAACGGGAATACGGATACCAGGCCGAGGACGGTCGCGAAAACGGTGGATAGCAGGTTGACCATGTCATTGTCAAGCCAGTGCAAGCCGCGGTAGAGCCGGGCGGACTTCCCGCACCTATGAAATGCCTTTTCTGTATCTACGCCGCAGTGGTCGCAGTGGTAAACGGCCTGCCAGCGGCTGCCCAGCCAGCTGTCTACGAGTGTGCCGGCAAAGCCCGAGACTGATGCCGATACCGCTGCTTTTCCCGCCACGATGGCAAAGGCCGGTGCGGGTAAGAAGGGGAAGAGGCCGGCCAGTGCGAGCTCGACGCTGACCAGCGTGAGCAAGGAGGCGCCTGCCAGGGCTGCGAGGGTGCCGACCGGGCTGATCGCCCCCGAGGTTCCAGGCGGTACCGGACGAAAGTCGGTGAGCCGGCGGGGGCGGCCGCCGAAGCGCCGGCCCAGTTCACTTGCCCAGGTGTCGGCCGTAGCTTCGGCCAGGGCGGCGGTAAACGCCACCCAGGCCGCGACCGCAACCAGGTCCGGCCGGGTGAGTGATGGTGATAAGGTGCGGGCAATGTGCCCGGCAAGGCAGGCGAGCGCGGCTACCAGGCCGTTGGCCAGGACCTGGCGGGCGTTGCGCCGGGGGCTGGGCTTGAGCGCCGGACTTGGGTCGCGGGCAGGGCGGGGGTTGCGCACCGGCTTCTGGTGACGGGCCGGAGCCGGGCCATCCCCTGCGGCTGCACCGTGGTCAGGACTTGCGACTGTGTCCGGGTTCGGGCCTGCGTTATGGTCCAGTCCAGACCCCGGGCCTGATCCTTCCGCCAGCGCGCTCCAGGCCGAAGCGGTGACAAAAAAGAAAAGCAAAGTGAAGCTTGCTCCCCACGTGCCGGCAAAGTAAACCAGCCAGCCAAGCAGGAACGCAGCCAGAGCCCCATCCCGGTTGAGCCACCCGCGTGCCCATGCGCCTGTGGCGCAGACGGAAGCAAACAGGGTGGCAAGAAGCGCAGTAAGCCAGATCTGTGTATCCAGACGGTACCTCTCCTCAACCGCTTCTCTATCATCTACTTGCCTATTTCTGCCGCTACTTTGCGTACTTCGCCCTTGCATAATAGCACGGCGCATTCAGCGGATACGACCGGCGGATGCGACCGCCAGTTCAATGGGGGATCAGGGAGTATCAGCAGAAACAGCTGTAAATCCTCATACTGTGGGTAGCCCGCTCCCGGGCTTGCCTCGCACGGGAGTCGGCCTGCTACCTGCTTAAAGAGCAAATGGCAAGCCGGGAAGGTGTAAAATGGGACCGACAGAATGGCGCTCTGCCGGATGGTCTACTGCCGGGGACGGGGCAAGGCAGGTGCAGGTTCTGCATCTGGTGCGGCCGGCCGCCGGCGGAATGGTGCGGCATCTGCAAACCTTGTTGCCGGCTCTGGCTGCCCGCGGGCTGAGGGTAGCGGTGGCTGGCCCATCCGGGCTGGCGGACGCGTTTGCGGCGCACGGAGAAGTACGCTTCTTGCCGGTCCCATGGACCGGGTCGTTGCTGCGCCGGCCCTGGAGTATTCCGGCTCTGCGCCGCTCGCTCGCACACCTGCTTGCCGAGTTAAAGCCGGGTATAGTGCACCTGCACGGGCTGGAGGCGGCCTGGGTGGGATTGCCCGTCTGCCGACGACAAGGGGTGCGGGTCTGTGTGACGTTGCACAACGAGTTGCCCGGGTCAATGCCGTCCGGGCCGATACCATGCCGGAGGTTGGCCGCCGTCTTGGTCCATAGGCTGGTACGCTGGCTGGCGGCTGCCGATGCCGTGATCCTGGTGTCGCCGGCAATGCTGGCGCAGCTGGCGGTGCCGGCAGCGGGGGGTGAGGCAGACGACGGCAGGGCTGAATCCAGATCTAGATCCAGATCCAGCACCACATCCAGATTCCACTTGATCCCAAACGGTATCGACCTCACCACCAACGCGCCCCTGCCGTTTCCCCGGACTGAAGCAACCGAGCCACTCCGAATAGCCATTGTTTCCCGCTTAAGCCGGGAAAAGGGGGTAGACCTGATCTGCCCTGCTCTGAGAGGATGGAAGCAGAGAGATCGCCCCCTGGAAGTCCGCATTGCCGGCGACGGGCCCTGGGGTGAGAGATTGCGGCATCAGGTGGATACGGCCGGGCTTGGCGGGGAGGTGAAGCTCCTCGGCCGGCTGACTGGGGCCGAGGTCCGCAACCTTCTCGGTTGGGCCGAGCTGCTTCTCTTGCCCAGCCGCACGGAAGGGCTGCCCCTGGCGATTCTCGAAGCCATGGCGGCGGGGCGTCCGGTGGTGGCCAGCCGGGTTGGCGGTATACCCTGGCTGGTACGGGATGGCGTGGACGGCTGGCTGGTTGAGCCGGGGCGGCCGGAGAGCTTGCGGCGGGGCCTGGAGCTGGCGTGGGCACACCGTTCACAACTGGCTACCATGGGGGCAAAGGCGCGTCAGCGGGTGGCGGAGAGCTACTCGGCGGACCGTATGATTGCCAGGACACTGGAGTTGTACCGGTGTTTGCAACCGCAATCCACGGGTGAGTGTGATGAGCAAACACGATGATAAGCCGTGTGTGATGCGGTCGCCGCAGGCGCTGCAGGCGCTGCAGGTGATGCAGGCGATGCAGGCGATGTGTGAACGGTGAGGGGGACCTAACGTGGTGCCGGAGAACAGCCATGTTCGAAAACAAGATGAAGGCCAAGCGCAAGCGCAAGCCCAAGCCCAAGCGCAAAGGCAGGTCGAGGCTCAGGCCCAATCCCGAGCTGCGACGAACGACGACCTCTGGCAGGCGGTCGAGCGGATACTGGCCCGCAGCATGACCCCGCAGGAGCTGCAGGCTTTGCGTGAGTTTGCCGGGGTCGGGGGAAAACGCCGGTCGGAGCTGCCTTTTCAGTACGACCCTGACAGCGGCCGGTTTGAAATCGGCGATGCCTGGCTGGTGGATCTGGCCGAGTGGGAGGAACTGGGAGCAGACCTGCCGCCAGGAAGCCCCCTGATGGAGCTGTTGGGTGAGACCGCTCTGGACTCGGCGGTGGACCTGCTCTGCCGGGCTTGTGATATCCTGACGGAGAACCAGTCAGAGCTTGACCTCGATCTTTTCCGACGGCCGGAAGAAGGTGGTTCATTTACGTTTACGTTCCGGTTTACGCTGGGCGAGGATCAGCAGGAGACGGGCGGACGGGACGAGAAGACCGCCCGGTTGTTTGAGAGTCTGCTGGCGGAGGCAAGCAGAGGCGGCGGGCCCGGTTCACGGTGGCAGGTGGAGACGCAAACGAAGGATGGCGAACGGATCGTGCGGGTGACGGTCACCTACCGCAGTGACCAGGAGTTTGGTGCCCAGCGGGACCACCTGTACTGGTTGCTCGACCTGGCGGAAAGGCGGAGGTACAACCGGCCCTTCGAAGCCAAGCGGATCTGGTAGGTGGTCTGGAGGCCGGATCTGAGCGGATATGGCCGGATCTGAGGCGACTTGAGCGGATATGGGCGGACTTGGCAGAAAGAACTCAAGATACTGGCTTGACCAGGAAAGCTACAGATGACAAAGAGTAGCCTGAAGACGAAGACAAAAGCAAAGACGAAAACCTATGAACCGCGGGCTACCGGGGGCGTCAGCTGGTCGATGTACCTGGTCTGGTTGCTCTTGCTGGTGGTTGTGCTCTGGCGGATCGGCGCGCCCCAGCCGGTGCCGAGCGAGGAGACGCTGCCGCCCACCACCAGGATTCCCGTGCAAGTGCTTGTTCCCGATGATGAAATGGCACTGGCCGAGCTACACCGGGCTTCTCCGCCGCCCGCATGGGCAGAAGGAAAAGGGTCAGGGTCGCAGAGTACCGGCCCCGCCTGGTCCGAATGGGTGGCGGCCTACTACCATGGGGCGGGCGGTGCTGCCCCGTTTAAGTCCTTAGCTCAGGAACTGCAGGAGGCCGGCAGCCGCGTCCAGGTAGTGATTAGCCCGGCGCCCCGCCTGACGCTCACTTTTGAGCAGATTCATCGCCTGGTCCGCGGAAGGCTGCGCACCGCTCCCGACCTGCTTCTGGTTGAACCGGATGTATATGAGAAGCTCCGGGAGGCCGGGGATCTTTTGCCGATCAGCGGCGAAGGAAATGACGCCGTCTACGGCATCCCTGATACGCGCCCGGCGGAGCTCGCCCTGCGGCGGGCGCTGGCAAACCGAAACCGCAACGAGGAGGCCCAATCGGGAGCAGCGGCAGAAGCCCCTGGTAAACTGCGGCCGGAGATGCTTGTTATCCTGCGGACGACTGCCTTCCCCCAGGCGGCCCGGGAAGCTGCCAGCCGCTTTGCCGCAGTCTGCGCCCGGCTGACTGAGGAAAGGCAACAGAAGTGGGATGAGCTGCAGGCCCGAGCGGCCGAGGCGGGAGCGCCCGTGCCCGCCGCGCACGAACTAGAAAGCCTGCTTTAGTCGCACGCCCGATGCCTGGTCCGGATCGGTTGAACCACGGTGGCCCATTCTGCACCATCTCGTCCCGCAAAGTCTGGTGAACAGTGCGCCAGCCGCCCGCCACGGGCTTGGCTCTGGCGGGGTTGCGCGCCGGAGGTGGGTGGGGCACAACACACGCTAGCTGGGCGTTAGCGTAGCGTCGATTCCAGGGTGGCCTAACCCCGGGCGATCCGGGGGTCGTGAAGGCAGTGCGAGGATGCATCGTTCACCACCCCGTTCGCAGAAACCTGGTGAAAAGTGTGCCAAGCATCGCCGGGACTACCCCCCTGGGGTAGGCGAAGGAGCGAGCCGGTGTCAACTCCAGGCCCAGAGCCTGAACTGCCTCCGGCAGGCGTCGCCCTCGCCGGGCTGCAAGACCTACCAGAGCTGCCCTGTCTGGGCTTGTCCCCGAGGTGCAGCGCAGTAGATCAAGATCACGGCTTTCCACATGTACGGCTTTGTTGCGTGGTGCGCGGCGGTGTGTTACGATGGTAAACGGTATTGCGGCCCCGTAGCTCAGTGGATAGAGCAGCGGTTTCCTAAACCGCGTGTCGGAGGTTCGATTCCTCTCGGGGCCGCCAGGATTTATGCAGGCTTTCGGAAGAGCGGATGGGAAAGAAGAGGCAAAATCCCATCCCGATTTTTTTTGACGGCGGGGCGCAAGCGAAGGCCTTTCCATGGGCGTATGCAGGTTGCCGGGAAGGAATAGCTGGGCCGGCGATCGAACTGTCTCCCGGCGGTAGGATGAGCAGGACAGGTGGATTGCGAATGGGGGACGCCGAGGTGAAAACGGTATTTGAAGCGTGCGTTCCGCGGCCGGAGGTACTGTCGGGAGAGTTGCACGAAGCAACCTTCGCGGCCCGGCTGGGGGACGTCGTCCGGGGGACTGCCGACCCGGTGTATGCTGACCCGATAGCTTTCTTCAACCGGACGCACCCCACCGAAGGACTGCGCACGTTACTCACTGAGGCGCTAGGCCGCGTGTGGGGCACAAACCCCATGGCAGCGCCGGTTCTGCGCCTGGAAACGGGATTTGGCGGTGGTAAGACTCACAGCTTGATCGCACTCTACCACGCCGCTTGCGGTCGGCTTCCTGCGGAGGTGCTGGCGCATTATGTCGGGGGGAACGCCGGGGTGCTCCGCGAGCGGGCCCGTGTGGCAGTCGTGGTCGGGGACGATTTGAACCCGGTGGATGGAATCCGCCATCCTGACGGCACGGTGACGTATACCCCCTGGGGCGAAATCGCCTATCAACTGGGCGGCCGAGTCGCGTACGAGATGGTGCGGAGAAGCGACGAGGCCCGGGTGCCGGGTGCTATCCCCTGGCGCGAGATCATCGGCGAGGGGCCCGTGGTCATCCTGCTCGACGAACTGGCCCCGTACCTGCGCACCCTGCGTACCTGGCGGGGCAAGGAAGCTCTGGCCGGCCACCTGGCTCCGTTTCTCAAGACCCTGCTGGAATCGGTGGCGGCTTCACCACGGGCGGTCTGCGTACTCACCCTGGCGGAAGCCTCCGATGCCTTCGGCGAGGAGACCGAGGAGCTGGGGCAGGTGCTCACCCAGCTTATCGCAGAGCTTAAGGCCATCTCGGGTCGGATCGAACGTATCCTCACGCCCACCTCAGGCGAGGAGGAAATTGCTAGCATTCTGGTCCGTCAGCTCTTCGAGCGGGTGGACACCAGTTGTATTCCTGAAATTGCCGCTGCCTACCGCGCCTACTTTGAAGAAGCGCAACGGCAGGGTGCAGAGCTTCCCGCAAGCGCCCTGACCCCCGACTACCTGCGGTTCCTCGAGCGGAGCTATCCCTTTCACCCCGAACTCCTGGTGACACTGAACCGCAAGGTATCGACCATACCTAACTTTCAGCGTACCCGCGGGGCGCTGCGCCTGCTGGCACGAGCTATCCGCCGGTTGTGGGAGATCCGTCCGGCCGACGCCTGGCTCATCCACCCGCACCACCTGGACCTGGCCTGGGATCCCATCGTGGAGGATCTCACAAGCCGCCTCGACCGACCTCGCTACAAGGAGGTAGTGCACGCGGACATCGCCAGTCCCGTGGCCGAACACCCCGGATTCGCCAGCGACATCGACCGTGCCTGGCAGGCCTCGGGGCGGCGGCCGTTTGCCAAGCGAGCTGCTACCGCCATCTTTCTGCACAGTCTGACGCGGGGTGCGGTGGTAGGGGCGCGGACGGAGGAGGTTGCCCTGGCCTGCCTGGCGCCGGGTGACGACCCGGCCCTGCTCTCCCAGGCGCTCAAAGAACTCGAGCGGCGCTGCTGGTACTTGGATTATGAAGGAGAGCGCTGGCGGTTCCTTACCGAGCCTTCCCTAAACAAGATGGTTGTCGATGAGATGCAGTATGTCGGGGTGACCAAGGGCAAGCAGGTCCTGGACGAACGGCTTAGGGCTATCTGGCAATCGGGCATTTTCGAGGTTTGTCGTTTCCCTGCCGAACCCGCCGAGATTCCGGATGATGCCGGCAAGCCAAAGCTCGCTATTATACACTACGATGCTGCTGCAGCTCGGGAGGATGAAGAGACTCCGCCGCTACTGGTGCAGCGTCTCTTCCAAGAGAAGGGTACTGTCGGTGAGCCACGCACGTTTCAAAACAACGTCATCTTTCTGGTATGCGATGAAGCGCAGAAGGAGGAGATGATTATCAAGGCTCGGGAAGCAGAGGCCGTCCGCCGCTTGGCGGATAATCCCGAGAGGCAAAGGCTTCTTACGCCCGAACAACGGAAACGTCTTCAGGAACGGAAAGATGAAAGTGAACTTCAGCTGCGGGTGGCCATCCACCGGGCCTACCGGTTTCTCTACTATCCGTCGGCGGACGCCCTCCGCTCCGCCGCCGGACTGGCACGCGAAGCCCTTCCCGCCCAGGACCAGGGGGAAGTGAAGCGCGATCAGAGCAGGGTCATCCTGGACGCGTTACGGCGATTGGAGAAAGTCTACACGGGTGATGACGGCCCTATCGCCCCTGAGCTAATCAAACGATGGGCGTGGACTCACGGTTCCCGGGAGATGTCAGTGGCCGAAACCATGCGGGCTTTCGCCATGCGCAGAGGCCTGCGGATTTTGCTCGACCCCAGGCCCCTGCGGGAGGGAATCCTGCAGGGAATCCGGCGGGGTCTGTGGGTGTACTACGATCCGAGTGAGGGTAGGGGATACGGGGGCGAGTCGCCAGTTCCGCTAGTGCGCCTGGACGGCGAGGCTATGCTGATGGAACCCGAGTTGGCCCGGGAGCGCGGGATACCCATAGCTGGTGCCGAACCTCAAGAGGAACGCTGTCCCGTATGCGGGGAACCCGCCGCCCGTTGCCGGTGCCAGCCGCCACCGCCTCCAGCTCCTGAAGAAACGTTCGAAGCATCGGGCACAGCGGCGCAGGCGTTACAGGCAATTATCGACCGCATGCACGATCGCCACGTAGCCGCGCTTGCCGTGCTTCAGCTTACCGTGGACGGCGACGGCCCCGAGGGCGTGCGAGAGCTCCGCAGCCTGGGGTTGGCCGTCCCCCAGCTCGGGCCCGGCCAGTTCCGCGTGGAGGTGTCCGCCACGGGGGAATTCGAGGGGGGGAGCATGCGCCTGGAGTTTCGTGGGCCCTGGGAAAGGTACAAGGATTTGAAGGACGCCGTTGTTTCCGTGCTGGAGCGGGCGTCTGCCGCTCAGGTCCGCGCTCGGCTGGACTGGCGCGCGCGTGATCCGCTGACTCCTGAGGGCATCAATCAGGTGCGCGATGCCCTCGCACACCTTATCCCCGGCCGCGTACGCATCACGGCGGAACCCTCCGCCGGGGAGGTGCAAGAATCGTGAATCTCCGGCAGTTTCTCCTTTACGTGCTCCCGCGCCCTGACGGTTCATACGGGGTCGACCTCCGCCAGCGTATCAACAGCGGTGCGGACCCCGAGGAGCGGCCGCTGGTCCGCGCGTGGGATGCTCCCTTCCAGGCCAGCCTTACCCAGGTAGTAGAGGCCTTGCGAAAGAGCGGCTACCGGCCCTCAGATCTACACCGGGACCGCCGAGAGCCCTTTGAGCTTAGGGAGGATCAGGGAGTTCGGGTCGCTCTAACCCTCCTGGCCCTCAAACCCCTGCGGAAGACGTCTCGCATGGAACGTATCGCCGAAGCCATTCGCAACATGCCGGACGAGGAGGCCTACTACTGGTTCAGCAAAGCAGTCTCGACACGCAGCGCGCGGCGTGCGTTGAGGGTGCTCCTAGGGGGAGAGTGAAGACCAGCATGCACAATCCTCTGATCACCACCTGGCTTCCGGCTGCACAGCTCGGGATAGAGTCGCGCCGAGAGAACAGTACGGGCCAGCATCCACCTCCGAACCGCCTTCACGTCTGGTGGGCTCGGCGGCCACTCGTGGTTTCCCGGGCCGCGGTTCTGGGCAGCGTGCTTCCCGCGTGGAGTCCCGACTGGCCCGAAGACCTAAAGCGGCTCTTCCCCGACGAGCAGGCCTACCGCCAGTGGTTCCTCCATGACCTGCTCGGCATCCGTGGGGATCCGGTCGCAGCCCGGAGAGCCATCGAAGTCGCCCGGGAAACGGGCAAGCGCCTCCCCGGTGGGGGTTACGGTTACAGTCGCGCGTTCACGCATACGCCGTCCGGGGAACAAATTGCTGCTATTCGCCGGCTCATTGATGTTGCATGGGGAACGCATGACCTGCTGATCTCCGACCCGATGGCCGGTGGAGGATCCATACCTTTCGAAGCGCTACGGTGCGGCTTCGCCACCTTCGCCAACGAACTGAATCCCATCGCCCACGTGATCCTGCACGCCACGCTCGACTACCCGGCGCGTTTCGGAGAAGAGCTTATAGGTGACCTGCAGCGCTACGGCGCCATGTGGGCCGAGCGCGTAGCGGAATGCCTAGCAGAGTTCTACCCCGTGACAGGATACGAACGGGTTTTTGCTTATATTTGGGCCCGCACCGTAACCTGTCCGTACACGGGCAAGCCTGTTCCACTTTCTCCCAATTGGTGGCTTCGGAGTAAGGACGAACCCGTAGTTGCCGTAAGGCTAGTGGCTGATCCTGTCATGTCCGAGTGCCGGTTCGAGGTCGTGCGGGGTAGTGAGGCGCGTGCCGCCCATCCCGAGCGGGGCACGGTGGCCCGCGGGACCGCTATCTCACCCTGGACGAGCGAAACCATTACCGACGATTACATCAAGTCGGAAGCCCAGGCTGGCCGCATGGGTGCACAGCTTTATGCCGTGGCCGTGCAGACTCCGCAGGGCAAGGACTTCCGGCTTCCTACGCAAGAAGATATTGAGGCTGCGGAGCGGGCCGCGGAAGAGCTTGCCCGCCGGCTGCCGGCATGGGAGGCCAGAGGTTTGGTACCGCGCGAAGTGTTCCCAGATACGGCTGCCGACGCACGGCCTCTGCAGTACGGTATGCGGACCTGGGCCGACCTCTTCTCACCGCGTCAACTCCTTGCTCTATGCACGTACCTGGAAACGTACCACGAAGTGGCAGCTCAGGTGCGGGCGACTCTCCCCGAAGACCGCGCTCGGGCGGTGCTGACCTATCTGGGACTGGTGCTCGACAAGTGTGCTGACTACAACTCCAACTTGGCGAGTTGGGACTCCACACGTTACAAGGTGCGCAACACCTTCGACCGCCATGACTTCTCCTTCAAGTGGAGCTTCGGGGAGTTTGATGCAGCCCGCATGCTGTTGCCATGGGCTCTAGATCAAGTGGTTGATGCATACAGAGAGATAGCGCACTTGGCCGGCCAGTCGACTCGGAGCCTATTCCCGGTCGCTGGTCCCCAGCCTCCGGTCACGGTCAGGTACGGGGACGCGGCGAACCTGGCGGAAGTCCCTTCTGGAAGCGTCCATGCCATAGTGGTGGACCCGCCGTATTACGACAACGTTATGTACGCCGAGCTGTCCGACTTCTTCTACGTGTGGATGAAACGGACGGTGGGAGACCTATACCCTGGGGTGTTCACCACCCTCCTCACCGACAAGGACTCGGAAGCGGTCGCCAACCCGGCTCGCTTCCATGGGATGAGACATCCTGGCCCCAGAGAGCTCGCCGAGAAGGACTATGAGCGCAAGATGCTGGCCTGCTTCCGGGAGATGCACCGCGTGTTGCGGGAGGATGGGGTGCTAACCGTGATGTTCACTCACAAGCGCACGGACGCCTGGAACGCCCTGGGGCGTGCCCTCATAGAGGCAGGCTTCACAGTAGAGTCGTCCTGGCCGGTACGGACGGAAAGCGAACATTCCCTGCACCAGGCGAAAAAGAACGCGGCCCAGTCCACCATCCTCCTCACCTGCCGCAAGCGCCGGACTTCAGGCGAGCCTGCCTGGTGGGATGAGCTTAAGGCCGAGGTTCGCCGAACCGCCCGCGAGCGGGCGCAGGAGTATGAAAAGGCAGGGATCAGCGGTGTAGACCTATACCTGGCTACCTACGGTCCGGTGCTTGGGGTGCTGTCGCGGAATTGGCCAGTGCTCTCGGGGGAGGCCGATCCGCGGACCGGTGAGCCGCTCCGGCTTGAGCCGGAAACTGCTCTGGAGGTCGCCCGCGAAGAAGTGGCGGCTTTGCGTAAGCAGAAACTCTTGGGCAAGACGGTGCGCTTTGACCCGGTTACCGACTTCTGGCTCCTGGCTTGGGATGCCTTCAGGGCCGCGACCTTCCCTGCCGACGAGGCGCGCAAGCTGTCATTCGCTCTGGGATGTGATCTGGAGGCGGATCTTATCCGTACCCACCGTGTGCTCACCAAGTCTGGCGACACTGTTACCTTGCAGGAGCCAGCCGTTCGCCGCACTCGCGGCCGTCTCGACCCCGACGGCACCTTCTCCGTGCTCCTTGACGTGCTCCACACGGCGCTCCTGCTCGTGGCCGAAGAAGGTACAGCGGCAGCTGCTCGGTTTCTGGAGAATCGTGGCTACGCTAATGACCCAGCGTTTCGTGGTCTGCTGCAGGGGGCGATACGTGCCGTGCCGGCAGTTCGCAACCGGGAGGGCGGCTACCTCCGGCCCGAAGCAGAGGCTTTGGAGCGGCTGCGCCAGGCGGCGTTCCCGGAAATGGAACCAGCAAGCGAGCAGGAAGGCTTGCCGGAGCAATTGCCAATGCCTCTGGACCAAGATGAGCTTGGGGATGGGACTGAGGAGGAAGCGTAGGCCATGGCCGGCTGCCTTACCGAGGTCAACTGGAAGATCTCCTATGGTCCTGCCGACGACCGCCTGCGGGACTTTTACCTGCCTGCCCTCTCCCGCTCTGTTTCTTACGATCGCACCTCCGGCTTTTTCTCCTCTTGGTCCTTGGCCATCGCGGCTGCGGGCGTGGCCCACCTGGTACGGGCGGGTGGTCGAATGCGACTCCTGGTCGGTGCTGAGCTTTCAGAGGAGGATGTACGGGCCATCGAGTTCGGCGAGGAAGGCTTCCAGGCGGCCCTCGAAGCCAGGCTTTTACAGGCCCTGGAAGAACTGGCTGCTGACCCTACAGGCCAGGCCCGCCGCCGCCTGGAGGTGTTGGCCTGGATGATAGCGACCGGCAGGCTGACCATCCGCGTGGTGCTGCCCATAGGGCCAGACGGCCGTCCTCTGCCCGCTTCCCTGGCAGCCGACTACTTTCATCCCAAAGAAGGCGTGTTCACCGACGCCTGTGGACACCAGGTGGCGTTCTCCGGTAGTGTTAACGAGACCCCCCAGGGGTGGTGCGCAAACTACGAGCAATTCTCCGTGTACTTTTCCTGGGACGCCACCCGGCCCTACCTCGCTCAGGTGGTTGAGCGTATACGCCGCCTCTGGGAAGGGCGTGAGCAAGGCTGGCGTGCCCTTCCCATCCCCCAGGCGGTTAGGGACCGTCTGCTGGCCCTCGCCCCCTCCGCCCCGCCTCTTCGCGATCCCCTTGAGATTGAGCCCGTGACCACCCCATCCATCCCTGTCGACCAGCGGGAGCGAATACTGTTTGCCTTCCTTCGCGACGCCCCCTACCTACAGGGAGGGGAATACCTGGGCGTGCACACCTCCGGGGTGCGTCCGTGGCCTCATCAGGTCAGGGTAGTGAAGGAGGTCGTGCATCGGTTTCCGGAGCGGTTCCTCCTGGCCGACGAAGTAGGCCTTGGCAAGACAGTCGAAGCAGGGCTCATCTTAAGATCCCTGGTTCTTTCGGGTGCGGTGCGCCGCTGCCTTATCCTGGTACCCAAGAGTGTGCAGCGGCAGTGGCAGGAGGAGCTGTACGAGAAATTCGCCCTTAACGTGCCTGTGTACGACGGTCACAGCTTCATTGACTATTTCCGCACTGTGACCGCGCCTGACACTAATCCCTGGGATGCTTTCCCAGTCATGATTGCCTCAAGCCAACTGGCTAAGCGTGCGCAGCGGTCGGCAGAGCTCCTCCAGGCTACCCCGTGGGACCTCGTTATCGTGGACGAGGCTCACCACGCCAGGCGGCGCGACATCCTCGCTCGCAACCGCTACCGCCCGAACCGCCTGCTGGCTCTGCTGGAGGGGGAAAACGGTCGCCCGGGCCTGTGTTCTCGCACGAAGGGGTTGCTCCTGCTTACCGCCACCCCTATGCAGTTGCACCCGGTGGAACTGTATGACCTGCTCCGGCAACTCGGCTTGCCTCCGGTGTGGGCTGCCTCCGAGGAGCGCTTTCTCCGTTTCCTCGAAGAGTTGCGGGCAGTGCGGGGTGGGGAAGGAGACTGGGAACTCCTGCTGCGGCTGGCACGCGCGACTAGCGATGAAGTGGTCGACGATCTCGCCCCGGCCTTGAGGGAAAAGCTGGGGCCGGTTGCGTGGCAGAGAGTGTACTCGATATTCACCGGACAACAGTCTGCCCGCCAAATCAGGAGGCTCTCATCCTCAGAGCAGGCTGCCTTGCTAGAGTTATGTCGTCAAGCATCCCCCCTCGGTCGGAAGATGTTCCGCGCCACCCGCGAGACGCTTCGTCGCTACCAGGAAATAGGGCTCCTCCATGAACGTATTCCCGAGCGTCGGCCTGAGCCTGTCTGGATCAACATGACCCCCGAGGAATGGGATCTCTACAATCGGGTCGAGCGGTTTGTATCCCGTTTCTACCAACGCTTTGAAAATGAACGCCAAGGCTTGGGATTCATTATGACCGTCTACCGCAAACGGTTGACATCTTCTTTTGCTGCCCTTCGCCGTAGCCTGGAAAGGTATCGCGCTTATGTGCTCGATCGCGCCGGCCCCCTGTTTGGCCTCACGGAAGAGGACGAGGAAGAGGCGGATCTGAACGATGATACCCTGGAGGAGTTGTACGAAACGACCACTAGACAAGGGCTTCCGCCATCCTTGCGCCGTTTGATGGCCGAGGCGATCCGCGAGCTCGATGCGATCCTGGAGCGGGTAGCGAGCCTGGGCGAGGATACCAAGTTTACTCGCCTGGTAGATGAACTGGCACAGGTTCTTGCTCCGCGGGAGACGGTAGCGGTGTTTACCCAATACACGGACACAATGGACGCACTCCGTGAACGTCTGGTGGGCGTGTACGGGCGCTCCCTGGCCTGCTATTCGGGTCGTGGCGGCGAACGGTGGGACGGGCGCGAATGGGTACGGGTGACCAAAGAAGAGGTTAAGAATGCGTTCCGGATCGGGGAAATCCGGGTGCTGCTTTGCACTGAGGCAGCCAGCGAGGGCCTCAACCTGCAGACGTGCGGTGTCCTCATCAACTACGACATGCCCTGGAATCCCATGCGAGTCGAACAGCGCATTGGCCGCTTTGACCGCATCGGGCAGGTGTATCCGGACGTTTGGATCCGCCATTACTTCTTGCTGGGGCCACACGGTGAGGAAACTGTAGAGGCTAGAGTTTACAAGGCTCTTTCGGACCGCATACACTGGTTCCGCTCCGTAATAGGCGAACTGTCTCCCATTCTGGCCCGGATTCCCAGAGCCATTGAGCAGGCGGTGGTTGCGCCTCATGAAGAAAGGGAGGCCGTATTGGCGGAGGCCCTGGCCGAGATCCGCCGGGAGATCGAGGCACAGACTGCGCTGCCATCCCTGGATGAATGGGCCTTAGGAACCCCGCCACCTGAGGGTCCTCCCCCGGCGCCTCTTAACCTGGCTGACCTGGAGCGCACCTTGCGTGCGAGTTCCCTGGGTTTCCGCTTTATCCCCCATCCCGAGATTCCCGGTGCGCTGGTACTGGACTGGGCCGGTCGCAGCTATGGTGTGACTTTCGACCCCGACATAGCCGATGCCCATCCCGGACGAGTGCGTCTCCTGACATACGGCGAGCCACTCCTGACGGAGATACTGGAAACCGTACCCGCCCCCGTAGAAGCCTTCGCGGGACCGGGTGTAATCCGCGCCTGTGCAGGGGAGGTCAGGGGCTGGTTTGCCCCTTCGGCAGACGGGAGTCTCTGCCCCATCACGAGCCTGCGTCAACTGGAAGAGCTGTTGAACGGCCCACCTTTAGCGGTGACCAGCTCACACCTTTGGGAGGCCCAGCGTGCGGTGGAGGCAGTTGCCAAGAAGAGGCAGTCGTATGTCGCTGAGATAGACCGGACCATTGAGAACAGTCGTCGGGGGACGCTGGAGGAACGGGCGCGCCTACTGATAGCCGACGCGGCCGCATGCCTGATGGCTGCGGAGGGCTGCGACCCGAGCACCGCACTGGCCCGCCTGGCAGGACAAGGATACCCATGGGCGGGGCTAATACAGTTGGTGGGCTACCCCGAAATCGCTGAAGTGGAAGCGAGGTCGGCCACGTGTCTGCCCGAGGAACTACCCGCTCGATTGGTAGAATGGGTTTCCCTGGCTAAGCACCTGCTCCAACAGTTGGCCTCATGCAGATCAAGGGGTGTCGAATCGCTCGAGTGCACACCGGCGGTGTCGGCGTCGGCGGTTGTCTTGCGAGTCTGAGTCCGTTGTCAATAGCAGCCCGGGCTTGGTTATCAGTTGGAGGTTGCGTAGTTGAGAACATCAATGCAGGCGCGAAAATCGGTAAAGCCGTCGGGCCCCGCAGGACTATCCATGTAGGTTATAGAAGCTACTCACCGGATCGTTCGCCTGCACTCTCCGCATTCTGTCGCTGATCCGAGCAACTGAGAGCTGAATAGCAGACCACCTATCCATCTGTAGTGGTTGGCCGCTGGTATGAGCGCTGGCATGGAAGGAGCGATGGGCTGTGAAGCACCCACCGAGCCAAAGGCACGTATCAGCCGTACCCTTAGGACGGTCGGCAGGAGCGGTGTTATCGGCCAAAAGGGCCAGAACTCCCGCAATCGCTCTCATATTAGCAGTGACTCTTGCCGCGACAGTCCCTAAACCAGGTACTATCGCTCACGCGGCCACGTCATCAACTCCTGTAACCATCCGCTACATGTTCTGGGGCGGTGAATCGGAGCAGCAGAAGGTTGAACAGCTGATCAAAATGTTCCGGGCCAGCAACCCTGATATCCAGGTGATTCCGGAGCACACGCCTTACCCGGAGTATGGGGACAAAGTGCCCATTCTGTTGGCCTCAGGCGCCGGGCCGGATGTGATCATGTTGCCGCCCTACCTCGTCCCGGCTCTGGCCGCGGCCGGCGCCCTTGCAGCGCTTGACCCGTTCCTGGCGCAGGACCGGTCGTTCACGCTTGACGATTTCGTCGGCCCAGCCCGCGACATCTTCCGCTTCGGCTCTCTTTACGCCCTGCCGCGGGAGTTCGGACCATATGCGCTTTTCTATAACCGTTCTATGTTCGAGGCCAAGGGTCTGGCCGAGCCAGACTGGAGCTGGGACTGGCAAGCACTCGTGTCGGCCGGTCGTAAGCTCACCGCCGACGTGGATGGGCGACGGGAGCATGGACATGTATGGATTCGGTGGGGTGGCCTGGATAAACCATTACCTGCCGTTTATCTGGCAGGCGGGTGGAGATGTGATCGACCGCAGCAGCATCACAAGCGGCGGTACCCCGAAGGTAACCATCGATAGCCCTGCCAGCGTGCGGGGCATACAGTTCTACGCAGACCTGATGCTGAAAGAACGAATCAACCCAACATACGACGAACTCGCTGCCGGCCGTGTTGACATCGAGCAATGGTTTGCCCGCGACAAGCTGGCCATGTATCCGAACTCCCGTATTGCGGTGCAGTACTTCAATGGCTTCGAAGACCTGGACTACGATGTTGCGCCAATGCCAAAGGGGCCGGCGACCCATGCCGCATTGGTCGACCCGGCCGCAATCGCAATCGTGGCTACCACCAGACACCGGGATGCCGCCTGGCGTTTTCTGAAATGGATGGTCGGCCCGGACGCATCTCGCTGGCTGTCGCAGGAGGACTGCATCGTGCCAGCGCTTCTGTCGGTGGCCCGCTCCCCCGCGTTTCTTGACCCGCAGGTCCGCCCCAGGCGCGATATCGTCTTCGTCGAGATGATGCAGTATGGACGGACCGTGCCTCTCATTCCCCAGTGGAACGAAGTGGCGGGCATCATCGGCCAAAGCATGTTGCCGGTATTGCGGGGCCAAATCTCTGCTGAACAGGCTGCTCGCACCATGGCCACCCGCATCAAGCAGACGCTGGCACGGCCCGTCCGCTGGCAGAAGTAGAGGCTGGAGGCTGGAGCGCGCAAAAGGGTGGGGATTCGAGGGAGACTCGGGAGGCGGTCAAACCGCACGTGATTACCCGCGGATGACCGCCTCTTCTGCCTACCCCCATCAGCCGCGTCGATTCTCAATTCTCAATGCTGCGTCACCGTGTTTTTGCCCACTCTCGCCCGTGCATCACCGTTACGGCTTTCCCCCGAGGCTCAACCATAACTTCCGTTCTTCTTGCATCTGCTTTCTTTCCTCGGCCAGTCTTCTTCTGCGTTCCCGGAGTAGTCGAAGCTCCTCTGCCTGAACCTTGAGCCTGTGTTCGTGCAAGAGCCTTCGAAATTCTGAGGGCGACGTGTATATACCTTGTCTGATCTCCTTTTGGATGCACTCGGCTTCGATGGGGTATTTGTCGCGGTAGTAACAGAATGCCATGCTTTCGATATAACTCCTTGGCCCGCCGGCGATGATCGTGTCCTCAATTATCTGCAAGTGCTCGATGTAAGACCGGTGTTTCCATGATGTTCCCTTTATGCGATCCAACACGAAGCGAGTCCTTACGTCCTTTAGAGACATCTGGTGCTGCCCCCTTCACCTGCTGTCATTGACTCTGATTACGGTGGTCTGCAGGACTGATCGGGGCAATAATAATGCCCTCTTACTTGAGAAAGAGGGCACGAACGGTAAATCGTATTGCCCTCTTATCTCTCAGCCGAAGATCCCCAGGATCTTCGCTGCAGGACTTGGCACCTTACTCGTACCTAGGCAGCGCCTTAGCAATTACAGGCGCGCGAGATTGAGGATACGAGCAGGTTGCCGGGCTTCATCGGGCCAGTCCCTCCGCCACTCGTGATAAGAGTCGTTTCAACTGTAACATAAGGCTTGTTTGATCCGTCGTCAATGCGTCTTCTTTAGCTGAGACCTGAGAACTGAATTCTCAGCAGGGTGGCACGGGCCTGCGAGGAATAAGCAGGGGGTCGCCACCCTCCATCAGCTGAACTGGCGTTCGGTTACGCAGCTGCTCCGCTGGCTTGGGTTGTGGGCGTACTCCGTGCCGGTGCGCCGCCTCTGGACCACCCGGGTCTGACTGCTACAGGCATCGTGCTGGCTGTGCCGGCCAGGCATGGCAGGGCTTGTGGTTTGCCGGCAAGTGGCCTCTGGCGTTGGTGAGGACGGCCGGACTGATGGAACTGACCGTCCGGTTTAACCGGCGATGCACCAGCAGCTTGGCGTGGGAAAGCCGCTGGTGGCCCTGGCTGGCGCTGCTGGCGGTGGGAGGGGTGGCAGGATATCAGTTAGGTGGCATCTCCTGTGACCAGTCACTGGGCACGCTGTACGCAGCCGGTCTTCTTTTCGCTGTGAACTACCATCAGCTCTTGCACATGGCAGACGATCGGCGAGCTACCTGGTCCAATATAGTGTTTCAAGAGGGGTGACATTGACGTGTAATCTGGGGAGGGCGAAAGAAGAAGGAACTCCCTGAACCAGACAAGAGGAGTTCTCTATGCTCTTGCCCGCCTGCTGGGCGATATCCAGGCTGCCAGACGCGGACCGGAGGCTCTGGCAAGAAGGGTGGCTCGGAGGGCCGTGGGAAAGGCGACCGGAAGAGCGCTGCGGAAACTGTTCAAGTAAGGCTTACCTTGACGGCTCCGGAAGCGGTGGAGCGGGCCGCTGTACCGCTAACCCTACTACCACACCACCTTGGTCAGATAATGGCCCAAGATACGATAACGACTATCATCATAGAGGGTCTTGATCACCCAAGCCGAGGGTCCGTCCGCGTCGAACCCTGCATTGACAAGATAACGCGACCTCTCAACCCAGAAATGTTCGCCGTCTGGCTCGATTAGTATGTCTGAAAACCCCATTATCCGTGACCCATCCCGGCCGGAGCTGCCATGGCATGGTCATGCGCCCATTCTTGACGCTGTGACGCTCACGCGAGCGGCAAAACCAAAACCTACTTCTCAGGAGCGTAGCCAGCCGGTATTTTTCCTATTAGAGGACAGCACAAAGGGAGGGATTGTTGAGATGGGAAGAATATGGAGGTCTAGGAATGTCCTTCCTGTCGCCCTGCATGTGCTGGTCTTTGTCCTGGTTGTTAGCCTCCTTAATGTAGCTGCCGCAGCCTCCGGGCCTGTCAAGAACGCTATCCTCATCTCATGGGATGGGGTCCAAAGAGACCATCTTCGCGAGCTTCTTGACGCCGGGAAGTTACCCAACCTCAAAGCCCTCATTAAAGAGGGCACGATAGTGGAGATAGACGTGACGCACAAAACCGACACAAAGGCCGGCCACGCCCAGATGCTTACCGGCTACGGCCCGGAGGTCACAGGCGTATACAGTAACTCCGTCTATCAGCCCATTCCCAAAGGATATACTATCTTCGAGCGGCTGGAAGAGGAATTCGGGGAAGATAATATTGCTACTATCATGATTACGGGCAAAGGAGGAAACATCGGCTCGAAAGGACCTGTCACAAGAGAAGGTTCAACTTTGGAGTCTTTGCGGAAGCGGTTGGAGAGAAAGGGTGTCACTCGACAGCAGGTGCTAGAGAGATTGAAAGAGATGTTCAGGAAGGGTAAAGTAGGAAGTCCTTTGGCCAGTCAGGCTCGTAGGGGGGAGCCGTTCTACAACGCCAAACCGGCGATCGACCGTTTCCATGGAGATAAGGGAAGGGCCGCCGATGAGGTAGGGAGACTTGCTCTGGATAGCCTGGATCAATATGGTAAAGGACGATTCTTTGCCTTCTTCCATTTCGGCGATCCCGACGCTGCGGGTCACAGGTATGGAGAGAATTCCCAGCAGTATTCTGATGCCATCATCGAGGTAGATAGGTGGCTGGGGCGCATAGTGAACAAGCTGAAAGAGCTGGGAGTATACGAACAGACGCGCATCTACGTTACTTCAGATCACGGCTTCGACGAAGGGAAGACCAGCCATTCCATGGCTCCCTATGTGTTCCTTGCCACCAATGACCCCGAGATCAAGCGTAGAGGTGACCAGCGGGATATAGCGCCCACAATTTTGGCTCGGATGGGGGTCGACATTTCCAGACTTAATCCGCCGCTCCTCGGAAGGCTTCTTACGGAGCCCGAAAGACCCTGGTAGCCAGGGAACTCGCCGTGACGAGAGAAGACCGAGAGAAGACCGAGATTCTAGTTTGACCTTCCGGCCGGAGTCCATTGAGGCTCCGGCCGGAAAGTACTGATCGAGTCGCTTTCCTCCCCGCGTGCGCTGCAGCAGCATAGCCTCACCGATGTCGGCGATCCACAGTTCACTAATGCCTTTCTCGAAAGTAGATCTCGCGCTTGCGGCCAAGATCGAAGTCCCGGGTTGAGGGGGAGAGCACTTCCACTACCAGGTCGGGAGCCCCCAGCACGGCGTGATCGGCGCTAGTGTGCAGGCGATCCTTGGCTACGAAGAGGATGTCGGGTTGGAACGACTGGTTGGTGGCCAGTACGGCGTCCAACGGGGCGAAGTATACGGTGCCGAGGTCGTGCTCTTAGACGAAGGCATCCAACTTGCGGAAGAGGCGCTTCACAAACTCTTGGTGCGCCGTACCCGGCGCCGGCTCCCGCACGAGCACACCGTCGATGAGCTGCAGCCCTGGTTGCTCGGGTAGGCTGGCGACTCGGCATAGGTCATGGGACGGCCGGTCTCCACTGTTTCCCGGCGCACGGGAAGCACCTCCCTGCCCATACTACCCCGGTTGGAAGGCGGGGACAACCGAACATGCAAAGCGGTGTCATGCGTGCCACTTATTGACGCCGGCCGGCCGCGCGCCTATACTTTACTAAACCGATCGGAATTAGCGGGATTGGAGACGCGCAGAATGCGAAGACTGGTATGGGCCTTGGTACGCACGACTATCTTCCTTCTTGTTGCCCTTTTTGTTCTGGCCCGGCCGGTCGCGCCGGAAGGGTAAGCGTATAGTCGGGATCGCCCCGGACACCGGGGAACGCTACCTGTCCACGGGGGTATTCGACGTGTAGGATCTCTCTTGAGCGGAAGCGGACGCTGCGTCCACCCGGGCTCACCGCGCTGAGGTCGGGTCTCTTTGAAGCTCCTTCACTACGGCTTGGAGATTGCCCAGGCAGCAAGAACCTTGAGGATTGTTCACGTCGCATCCGCACCGTCCGGCCTTGATATGCTCGGTCACCTGGGAGACAGCGGTGCTCTTGCCGGTAGCCGTGATCTCGTCGGCGATGCGGCGGCGGGTCCAGCCGAAGCAGTAGCAGACGGGGACATCGGGACTAGAATCCTTTTGGAAGACAGGTACCTTGAGATCGACCGTCGTGAAAATACTCTCATCGCTAAAGTAGACTACGGAGCAATCAGGGGTAGGGCAAAAGGCGTAGCTGCTTTTGGGCTGAAGCCGCTCCAGCGCCCGGGGGGCGAGCAGGCTTTTCAGAGTAATCGTGCCCACCTCTCGTCCCCGGCCACCGCATCGAGGGCAGAAGATCGCCCGACGAAGTTTCAAGGGTTGTTCTGGTTGAGCCGTACGGCAGCAGTCCACCGCGTGTCTCCGTCCTTTCACGCATCCGCCAGTGAGCGGTTGCCGTTCCCCGGCAGCCGTAGCACCGGAAGGCCAAAGCGGCCTCCCGGGTCACTATGAGACAAGAGTATCGCCGGTTCCTGAGAGCCGCCTGAGGGAAACCTGAGAAGCTGATGATAGGTTGTCTCGCTCCCCTCGTACAGGTTCTGACACGGGCCCGCGTGTTTTTATCTTGCTCTCAGTTTCGTCTCAGTTTCTCTTCAGGCAGGCGGTGCACACTTTGATTGACACTGTCTGAACCAGGGAGAGTCGGGATGCTGAAGACAAGACGCCCGGTGAGCCAGCTAGTGTGGCTTATCCTGGCCGGAGCGGTTGCGGTGGGCGGCGGAGCTGCTGTTGGGAAGAAGTGGTTAACTAACGAGGCAAGTGCTGTCGCGGGCAGCGCGAGTTCAGCACAATCCGGTACGGGCGATACTACCGCCTCGCAAGCAGGCAAAGTGATCGGCGTTGCCGGTGTCCAGACTTCCGAGGTAGGGAAGGTTGCCGTGGAGGTTCGCTGGGACGGTCGTACTGCGAGCAGAATGGTACGGAGATCCTCAGCCTCCAGGTAGCGTTGAATACCCATAGCGTTGAGTTGAACTACGACCTGAGCCGTCTCGCAGTCCTGCGCAATGACCGGGGAGAAGAGCTGCGTCCCAGGTCATGGAAGGCCCCCGCGGGCGGGCACCATGTGAGTGTCTTGCTGGTGTTTGAGATTCCGGCAGGCTTCTTTACCAGCAGCAGGCTGGAATTGGTGATCCGTGATGTGGGAGGCGTGCCCGAGCGGCTTTATCTGCGCCGGTTGCATCAGTCGCGGCGGATGCATTCGGCGGTGACCGCCGGCAGCACCGGGGTTAGCGCGACGGCCATGCTGGCCTGTTGCGCCCATCACCTGGCGGATCTGCTCCCGATCCTGGGGCTCTCAGCCGGGGCTGCCTTCGTGAACGAGATCAAAACGCCATTGGCATTTGTGGGATTGGCGGTGAACCTTGGCGGGATCGCTTTCATGCTCTACCAGATCCGCCGCACGCGGTGTGATTTCTCCCTTGTCTCCAGAGGCCGTAACCCGGACCGGGATGGCACGCCAGGACCCGGGAAGAGGACCGGGCGGGTTGGAGCTGGCCTCCACTGAGGGAAAGCGAAAATCCGTGGGAAGATGCTCGCAGGGAGGAAAGGAGTGACCGGCGAAGTGACCAAATAAGAGGAAGAGGGTGATCTCCTCTGAACATGGTCTTGGCGAAAAGAGTGTCAGCCGGTCTGGTAACTGCCACTTTCAGCCGGGGCGTCACGCTGCTTATAGCTATGCTTATAGCTATAACTGCCTTGATATCTGTCCCGCCGCTGACAGTATCTGCTTCCGACGGTGACAGTCAAGATCCGCTCCCTACTGCCGGGCTGACCAAGGCAACTTTGATCGCAAAGTACGCCGGCCAAATACCCCAGACATGGGGCGAACGAGTCCCGGGCGTTATCACTCGGATCGATACCAGCGAGAAAGTGGTCGCCCTCACCCTTGACGCCTGCGGCGGGGGCGGACGCAGCAACGGATACGATAAAGAGCTGATCGATTTCTTAATCCGGGAAGGTATACCGGCTACCCTCTTCATCAGTGCCCGCTGGATCGATGCCAACTACGAGACCTTCATGGAGCTGGCTCACAATCCTCTGTTCACCATTGCCAATCACGGCTACCTCCACAAACCCCTCTCCGTAACGGGCAGATCGGTATACGGTGTTGGCGGAACTGCCGACGTTGGAGAAGTGATCGATGAGGTCTTACTGAACGAACGGAAGATCGAAAGCTTAACCGGCCGCAAACCTCGCTATTTCCGTTCAGGAACTGCCTATTACGACGAAGTTGCCGTGAAGATAGTGAACGACCTGGGGGAGAAGGTGATCGGCTTTGACGTGCTGGGGGATGCCGGGGCTACCTTTTCCAAGGATCAAGTTAAAAAAGCACTGCTAGGGGTGCGTCCTGGCTCTATCATAATAGCCCACATGAACCATCCGGAAGCCGAGACGGCTGAGGGGATCATGGCAGCCGTGCCCGAGCTCAGAAGCAAGGGTTTCCGGTTCGTTAAGCTGGAAGAGTACGATAGCCTGTTGACTGCGGGAGAGTAATACCCTTTGGCTGGGCAGAAGCAGCCGGCTCAGTACAGCTCTCGACGGAGGAGCGGCTTCAGTTGGCAATGGCGACGGTACGGAAGGTAATGGAGACGGTATCACGGCTGGCAGCAGCCGAAGTGGCAGCTAGTGCGAAAGCCTCTGATAAGTTCCACGGGACGCCACCGGGTGCAGTGATTGCTAGTGTTGTTCAACGGGAGACGCGCACCGTCCACTTTATCGGCCGGCCCGGAGATGGGGTGCCGGAAGAAGGGCGGTCGGCGGCGGCCTCACCCCTATACCGTGACCTCAAGCTGAGGGCGGCCATGCTGGAACGGTTGATCGATGTGGGGCTGGTGGTTTCGGCCAGCCTGGACGCGGATGCGGTGGCAGAGTCGGCGCTGGGGAGCGTCAGGGATCTCCTGGGGGCGGAGCGGTGCATTCTGCGACTGCTTGATGAAGAGACCGGTGAACTGGTGGTGAAGAGCAGCCTTGGCGTGGGCGCGGAGCTGCAGGCGAAGGTAGGCCGAGTCAGGCCTGAGGGTACGCTACTGGGAAGGGTACTGGAGACGGGAGAGCCTGTGGTGGTGGAAGACCTGAACGGCAGCGGGCCGGGCATGCATCTGCCCTACTGTTTGGCGGAGATGCGTGCGCTGGCCGTGGTGCCGGTGCGGGCGGGAGGAAAGGTTCTGGGGACATTAAAGGTTTATTCCGCCGCTCCGCGACGGTGGACTCGGGAGGAAGTAGGGTGTCTGGGGATTGTGGCGAGCCAGACGGGGTTGGCGCTGCAGAATGCTCGTCTGTATTCGTCGCTGCGGGAGTACTATCTCAGCACGGTGCGGGCGCTGGCAGCGATCCTGGAAGCCAGGGATGTTTACACACGCGGGCATTCCCTGCGGGTGGCACGGTACGCGCGGGCGTGCGCTTGCGTATTGGGTCTTGGTGCCGAAGAGCAGGAGCAGGTGTACCTGGCGGGGCTCTTGCACGATCTGGGCAAGATCGGAGTGCGGGAAGAGATCTTGCTGAAGCGGGGGCGTCTCAATGAAGAAGAGAGGAGAGAGATGGAGTGGCACCCGGTGATCGGGGTGAAGATCCTGGAGCCGGCCGGGTTTCCAACGGCGGTAGTGGAGGCGGTACGCTATCACCACGAAGACCATGATGGGAGTGGCTATCCTGCAGGTCTGGCAGGGGATGAGATACCGCTTCTGGCACGGATCATCCGGGTGGCGGACGCTTACGACGCGATGACATCAGCGAGACCGTACCGGGAGGCTCTGAGTGTGGAGCAGGCCCGGGAGGAACTGCGGCGGTATGCGGGTAGGCAGTTTGATCCGCAGGTAGTGGAGGCGTTCTTGAGGATACCGGCGGAAAAGCTGGAAAAACTTGGCGCCGGGGGGGGTACCCCTCATATCCCTTCTCGGGGAGATACTCTTCTCTCGGGAGCAGAGGCGCGGAGCCGTGTAGTACTGCGCTACCGGGAGGCCGCTGCCAGGAGTGGTTGTGGCTCCGTGGCTGGCGTCATCCTGCGCACAGACTTTTTTCCCATAAATCGCGATGATTCGAGAAGGAATCGAGACACGGGTGGCGAAACACAGGGGTGGAAATTGCGCAACACACCACGGTTGCGCCCGAGCAGAGGGGACCCGATATGCGGGCAGTTGTGGACTTGCGCAGCCGATCCGTGTCTTCCGCAGGGGACGACTCCGGGGCCGAGTGGTGGATCACCCATTGCCGCCCGGGGCGCGGTGAGACGGTCGGCTTTCCTGGCTGGACGGTGCGGCAAGCGCAGGAGAAGCGGTGGGCCGGGATTGCTGCTTCAGGCAAGGCGGTAGAAAGACCCAGTGTGCGCTGGGAGGAGACCAGAGAGAAATGGGTCAAGGCCTGTGTGCCGGGGGATGTTCACCTTGATCTGCTGCGGGCCGGGATTATCCCTGAACCCATGGAGGGGCGCAATTTCGCCGAATTGGAGTGGGTGGAGCAGGAAGAATGGTGGTACTTGTGCTCCTTCAATCTGACTGAGGAACAGGTGGAAGCCGGTCGCACCGTCGGGGCAGAGCTGGTCTTTGAAGGTATTGACACGCAGGCCTCCATCTGGCTAAACGGGCGACCGGTTGGCCGGACGGGCAACATGTTCCGCACCTTCCGCTTCACCCTGCGGGATGAGCTGAAGCCGGGTGAGAACACGCTGGCGGTCAAGGTTGATGTCGGCCTGGCAGCTGTACAGGACAAATCGCTGCGCCGGCTGGCCCGGTCTTGGAACCAGGACGACCTGCGAAGATTATGGTTGCGCAAAGCGCAGTTCGGGTTCGGCTGGGATTGGAACCCGCGCCTTGTGAGCTGCGGAATCTGGCGGCCCGTTCGCCTGGAGTTCCCGGGAGCGATAGTGTTGCGCAACATTTGTGTGCGCGAAACATTACCGTCACACCCGTTGCCGTCCGATCGGCCGGTACCGGCTACTGTCTACATTGAAGCTGAAGTAGACTGCGCTCTGCCGAAATTCACCGATGTGGTGGTGGCCGCGACCTGGACCCCGCTGACACGGCCGACCGAGCGGAGTTTCACCGAGATTTTCCAGCGCCGGCTCTTTCCCGGCCGCAACTGGTTGGCCATCCGTATGGAGTTACCCGAAGTCTGGCTCTGGTGGCCGTGGCCGCTCGGCACTCCTTTCCTGTATGAGTTGCAGTTGAGCGTGAGCATTCCGGAAGCCGCCGATGAAACGGGGCAGGCAGGCGGATCGGGTGTGCTCCAGGATATCCAGGATGAGCTGCGGCTTCGTTATGGTTTTCGCCGCGTCGAGCTGCGACAGACGCCCCGGCCCATGGTTATGCCCGACACAGACGAGGAGATCAAGGGCCTGCCGCCCGGCGAAGCTACCACGTTTACGTTCTTTGTAAATGGCATCCCCATTTTTGCCCAGGGAGGTAACTGGGTGCCGGCCGATTGCCTGCCGGCCCGGGTGACGCCGGAGAAGTACCGGTTTTTGTTGGGGCGGGCGATTGACGCCGGCTGCAACATGCTGCGGGTGTGGGGCGGCGGCATTTACGAACACCCCCTCTTTTATGATCTCTGCGATGAACTGGGCATCATGGTCTGGCAGGAGTTTATGTTCGCCTGTGGTTACTACCCCGATTTCGACGCCCAGTTTAGAGCAGAAGTGGAAGCGGAGGCCGAGGATGTTCTTCGGCGTCTGCGCCACCACCCGTGCATTGTTGTTTGGGCCGGGAACAACGAGATCGCGACCATGGCCTGGGGGCACTGGAAGTGGGGTGGGCCGATCGATCCTGACGCGACTCTCTCTCCGGGCGGGCAGACCTCGCGTGATCTGCCGCAGACATTGGCGGACATCCGCCAGTATCCCGGGCAGCGGTTGTTTGAAGAGATCCTGGCCGGGGTCTGTGCTCGTCTCGATCCCAGCCGGCCCTATCTACCTTCCTCGCCCATGTCGCAGCCGGGTGTCGAGCCCGACTACCCCTGGCAGGGCGACACCCACACCTGGTATCCAGGAGTGGATTACGAAAAGGATTATGGACGGGATGCCACCGGGTTCTGCAGCGAGTTTGGCTGTGTCGGCCCGGCCGACGTGGAGAGCCTGTGTCAGGCGGTTCCGACTCTGCGGGTTAGGCGCGGTCCGGGCGGCGAGCTCTGGCCGGCCGGGGAGCAGCCATACGCTGAGATCCTAAGCCAGCTGCCGGAGCTGCGTGACCACGTGCATCCGTCCGAAGAGGCAATGGTGCGCAGGCGGCTTGTCGCCCACTTTCTGGGATCGGCTGCAAGCGGTCTGTGGAGGAACAGGGAGCGCCGTGACTCGGAAGAGCCGCCGAAGGTACAGGCGGCGCGGCAGGTCCTGGACTGGCTGCCGTTGGCGGATTGGGTGCGCCTTGGTCAGTTGCTGCAGGCCGAAGTCTTGCGGTACGCCTTCAGCCACTACCGCCGGCGGCTGTGGGACTGCAGCGGTTCACTCATGTGGATGTGGGACGATGCATGGCCGGAGACCGGATGGACTCCGATCGATTATTACGGTCGTCCGAAAGCCCTCTATTTCGTGTTGCGCCGTCTTTTCCGGCCCGTCTCGCTGGTTTGGCGCAAAGTGCGCCGCTCCGGTGAACGGAGCACTTTCACCCGAGTAGACCGGTTCGAGCTTTACGGCATCAACATGCTGCGCGAACCCGTGCAAGGGCGGCTGCGGTACGGTTGGTGGCGGTTCGACGATGCTCATCCCGAGCTGGTGGAGGAGACGGTGGAGATTCCGCCTCTTTGCAGCTTGCGTTTGGGCGGCGAGGTTTTGCCACCCTCCGATCCGATCCTGGCGGCGACTGGCGCTGTATACGGGGAGTTGGCTGTTGACGGGCTTTCACCCCTGCAGGCCAGGGAGTTTGCCGTCCCGTGGGGTGAGTTGGTACTGCCCCGGCGCCGGAAATCCGTACCGTGGTTCAGAACGGGCGTATCGGCATGGTGAGCGATCGCTTTGCCTGGGATGTGAAAGTGCAGGGCCTGCCATCATCCTGGCTCAAAGGTGGGGGTGTGGGTGCGGATGGAGAGATGCAGGTCGGTGCGCCTGCTAGGCTGCCCTACGATGATCATTTTGATCTCTTTCCGGGGAAGGTGCACTGGGTAACCACCGTGGATGCCTTCGAGCAGGCCGGAGGAAAGGTGCGGGAGCTTGGGGGGACGGCTATCAATCAGCTCGTCTGCGCTGTGCAACGAAGCTTGAAGATGTTGATCTCCAGGAGGAACTAGTCGTGGCAGATAAGGTGGCCGATCGAGTTACGCTCAGGAATATCGCCGCGATTGCGGGAGTCGCCCCTTCCACCGTCTACAGGGCACTCGCCGGCAAGGAAGGGGTGAGCGAGCAAACCCGCGAACGTATCGTCCACCTGGCGCAGCAGTTGGGGATCAAGATCCAGCCACAACAGCTTGGCGCGGGCGAGGCGGGAGCTGCCACAGGAGTGGATGAGCCTGCCGCGTCGCAGCCGGAGTTTGCGCCCGGCCTTGCCCGACCGGGGCTGGCGGTTACCCTGATCATCGATTCCCGTGGCAATCCGTTCCTTCGGGACCTCTCAGACAACCCGTTCTACCTCGAGCTGATTGCCGGCCTTTCCGAAGCAAGTCAGGCGCTCGGGTACCGCTTTTCCATCGAAATGGTCACATCCGATGAGGATCTGGTCGCCATCTTCAGGCATATGGCGCCGGAGGTCGATTGGAGGCGAACGACTGCTGGCGAAATCGTCTTGACCGACCGCCGCCGGGCGCTCTCCCGTATCTTCGGACGAGGAATTGTCTGGCTTGGTTATCAACCGCGGGACGCCTACGTTCCCTGGGTTCCGGTGTTGACCCGCCTCGGTGTGCCCACAGTTCTGTGCGACCATTACGTAAGCGGTCTTCCCTGCGATGCAGTGGTCAGCGACAACATAGGCGGGGCACGGGAATTGGGCGCACACGTGGCCAGTTTGGGACACCGCCGGGTCTGCATTCTGCGCCAGGCTCTATCCTCGGCTGCTTCCTGGGAACGCACCCTGGGATTTCAGACAGCTTGCTACGAGGCCGGACTCACTCACTCAGATGTCAAACTGATCGTTGCCGATCCTACCTTCGAAGGCGGGTATGAGGCTCTTCCCGAAGCGCTGGCCGATGGTGCGACGGCGATTCTCTGCGGCAACGACATGATGGCGATGGGAGTGCTGCGGCGGGCGGCGGAGCTCGGGGTGAGGGTGCCGGAAGCGCTCTCAGTTTGTGGGTTTGACGACATCGCAACCAGCCGGCGGCTCACCCCGGCGCTGACTACGGCCGGGGTGGACCAGCGGGCCATAGGCAGAGAGGCGCTGCGGCGTCTTTGGGTTCGCAGTCAACTGGCGCTGGCTGCCATTGCCGAAGCGAGTGAGAAAGCTCAGGACGAGAGCAGGGAAGTGGCAGGCAATGGCATGGCAGTGACCGGCGAAGACCACGGCTGCGGGGAGGTGGTCGAGGGCGTCAGGATTGTCGTACCGACGCGGTTGATTGTGCGGGAAACGACCGGGCCCGCTCCGGGCAAGCTGGTGGCCGTTGGTGTCTCGAGGCCGGCTTCCGATCAGGAGGAGTGAGACTGGTCATGGAGCGTCTGGTAGGTGTGTCTCTCCCCGATGGGTTCCTGGGTCTAGTTCTTTGCTTCCTGGCTGCTGCGGTCATCTCTTTGCTACTGACTGCTGCCTGCACCCAGGCTGCAGAAGCGTCGTTTCCACAGATTACGGCCGTGACTGCAAGTAGCAGCACACTTCCTCTTTACTCGCTTTTGCAACTCAAGGTTGATCTCGAGGCTGAGTATGACAACCCGTTTGATCCAGATCAGATCGATCTTCAGGCCCAATTCACCTCACCAACCGGGCGTGTTCTCCGTGTGCCCGGTTTTTTCATGCTCCCCTACACCCGTCAGAGTGCACCCGGTGAGATCGAGTGGCTTTCTTATCCGGGTCCTGGTCAGTGGCAAATCAGGTTCACGCCGGATGAAGTAGGCGAATGGACCTATGTCGTTTCGCTGAAAACGCCGAGCGGAGAGGCGCACAAGAGCGGCGGGCGGTTTGTTGTAACTCCCAGCGACGACCCCGGCTTTATCCGGGTAAGCAAGGAGAATCCGCGGGGATTTGCTTATGACAACGACCTGCCGTTTTGGGGCATAGGCGAGAATATGGGTTGGTACGGAAGTCGGAAGAGCGGAGATTATGACATCTGGCTGAAGCGTCTGGCGGATAACGGTGGCAACCTGATTCGGGTCTGGATGGCGTCGTGGAGTTTTGGGATCGAGTGGGATGGACCGGAGGGATTGGGTAACTATCTCTTCCGTCAGGATCGTGGGTCAAGTCCGGATTTTGGTGTAAAAGCGGCCTCCGGTAGACAACGTGCTGTCAT
>JADBKP010000006.1 GCA_014896315.1 Limnochordales bacterium | reverse complement strand
GCAAGATTATGGGTTGTGGGAAGGGCGGACGCAGGCTGCGTCCGCCTTTCTCGCGTGTATGGAAGCGGGGCTTCGCCTTTCGCAAGCGCGGCAGGGAGGAGGACGAGGAATGGAGAGCATGCCGGCCGAACCGGCCTTTGTGCCGGCGGACTACCATATGCACCTGTTTCTTGACAACGAACCATGGCGCAACGAGGAGTTGGCGGAGCGCCTGCGCGTGTTGGGACGCATGGCGCGGGAGCGAGCCGTCGGGGAGATCGGCATCAGCGAGCATATCTACCGGTTTCGGCAGTTCCGAGAGGTTATGCGCGACCTGTACGAAGGAGAGGGAACCCACCCATACATTCGCGACTGGCTGAGCAACGACTTTCGGGCCGACCTGGATCTTTACGTGGAAACCATCCTGTCCGCCCGTCTTGATGTGCCGCTACGTTTGGGGCTTGAGGTAGATTACCTGCCCGGCCGGATGGAGCTGATCCGTCAGATTCTCTCGCCTTACCCCTGGGATTACCTTCTGGGATCAGTGCACTTCCTTGGGAGGTGGGGTTTTGACATCGCTCCGGAGATTGGTTGGCCCGACGATCCGGAGCTTATCGACGAAGGATGGTTGCAATACTGGCAGACCTGGCGGCAAGCGGCGGAGTGTGGTCTCTTCTCCAGCATGGCTCATCCCGATCTCTTCAAAAAATTCGGCCACCGGCCAAGCCCCGCGGCAGCCCCGCAAGTGGCAGAGGCTGCCCGCACCGCCCTCGTCGCCGCCGCACGGGCTGGAGTGGCCATTGAGATCAATAGCGCCGGCTTGCGCAAGCCGGTCGGTGAGATCTACCCGTCCCTTTCGTTGTTGCAAGAGGCACGGGCGGTTCATTTGCCCATCACCCTTGGTTCAGACGCGCACAGGGCGGAGGATGTCGGGCGGGGACTTGCGGAGGCTATCGCTTTCGCAAGGCGTGCCGGATACGCAGAGATGCTACTCTTCTGTCGCCAGCGAAGGGAGGCAATCGCTCTTCCCTGACATCATCCCGATCTGAACCCGACAGGCGGGCCGGATTCCCCACGCGCCCGCCTGCCACAGCTTTACTGCAGGATACGAGTGAGCCGACCCGTCCAGCGCAAGGCCTGCTGCAAACTGGCAAACCAGCCACCCATAAAGCCTGCCGGTGCGGGCCGGTGGCGTTGGAAAACACCGAGGATAGCATTCTGCGTAACCGGACGCTGCAGACTGCGGACGATCATCCTTACCGTTTGATACGCCAGTACATACCCGGCCAACCTCAAGAGCCGTTTGAACATTACCCCGCTTCCCCTCCTTTCGGTCTTTAGCCTGTACTCTTTTCGCCTGCAAGAAGCGGTGGGGAAGAGGGAATTGCAGGTTGGGCTTCCCGGCCTTGCTGTGGCCATTTTCTGGGCAGGCTACTCCCCTGATCCTTTTCCAGGACATCTTTGCCCTCGCGGATGGTCGGCCCCAGCCCGCCCGGATGGGAGAGACAGCGGAAAGTTACAACTCCGCCGAAGTGGATCTCGGCGAGATATGAGCCGGTAATTCGCCCGCCGCAGATGCGGCAGATGTGGGGAGTTGCGAAGGGAATGTCATGCAACTCCAGGCGTTGGATATCGTCGTCCTGCGCCGGGTCATGAGAGTGCTCTCCGCCCGATCGGCTCATCGCCACGTACGCCTACCTCGCTTCCCGGAAAAGGTTCCGTGAAGATCGCGCAGGCATGCTTATGCTGGCGGAGGGCAGGGTATGAGAAACCAGGGGTTGCCTGGAACCAGACTATTGCAATCTCTCCCAAAAAGCCTGAAGACGCCGGACTCCTTCGCGAATCTGTTCAAAGCTGGTAGCGTAGGAGAGCCGTACATATTCGTCGGCGCCGAATGCAATTCCGGGCACCATGGCTACCTGTGCCTTTTCGAGAGCCAGCTGGCAGAGGGTTGTGGAGGAGGTTATCTTTATGCCATCTACAGTACGACCGAAAACGCCGCTGATCTTAGGGAAGACATAAAAAGCTCCTTCAGGGAGAGCACATTCTACGTGGGGTAGCGCGCGCAGATGTTCAACGAGAAAATCACGCCGACGGCGGAATTCCTCGACCATGGCTCGGACCGGTTCGGCCGGGCCTTGCAGAGCTGCTAATGCTCCCGCCTGGGCAAAGCTGGTGGGATTGGAGGTGCTGTGACTCTGCAAGTTGGTGATCGCCTCGATCACTGACCGGGGTCCGGCCACATACCCGAGGCGCCAGCCGGTCATGGCGTAGCGCTTGGAGAAGCCGTTGACCACCAGAGTCCGCTCCTTTACGGCGGGAGCGAGAGAAGCAATGCTAACATGCGGTTCGTCGGAATAGATGAAAGCTTCGTAGATCTCATCGGATACTATCCAGGCTTGCGATTCCAGTATCACGTTGGCCAGTGCGGCCAATTCCTGGCGGCTGTAAACCGCGCCGGTCGGATTGTTCGGACTGTTGAGCAGCACGGCTCTGGTACGGGGGGAAAGGGCTCGCCGCAAGTCCTCCGCACTGATCTTCAGATTGTTGGCAGGGTCGCCGGGAAGAATCACAGGTGTGGCGCCAGCCAGGCGGATCTGCTCAAGGTAGGAAACCCAGTAGGGGGAGGGCAGTATCACCTCGTCACCCGGTTCACAGAGTACCTGGAAGATCTCGAAGAGAGCGTGCTTGGCACCGACAGTGACTACGATCTCTTCGGGCTGATAGACGAGGTTGTTTTCCCGCCGCAGTTTATCGGCGATGGCAGCCTTCAGCTGCGGCAAACCGCCAACGGCCGTGTATTTTGTCAGACCACGCTGCAAAGCCTCGATGGCGGCCTGCTTGATGAAGTCGGGTGTATCGAAGTCTGGCTCGCCGGCGCCGAAGCCGATCACATCGATACCCTTGCGGTTCATCTCCTTGGCCAGGTTATCGACGGCCAGGGTCGGCGATGGGGCGATGTTGGCCGCACGGGCGGCCAGCTGGGCTGAAAAAGTCCTCGACATGCTCTTCCTCCCGGTAGGTGGCGCTGTAGCAAATCATCATATGCCAGCTACTGCTTGTCAAGGAGGCATTCAGCCGACAGCCTTGTTTCAGAATGTTGCTCAGACTTGCGGCTGCACGCCCCACCACCAGAGAAGAACCAGCAGTGCGCCGGCAACACCGGACAGAACGCTCCAGAGGACGGGATACCGTTCAAAAAAGTAACTCCGGCGGGGCGGTGAGTACGGGTACAGGTACCCATAGGGTGTGAACCGATAGCTGATCGGGATGCCGACCAGCGGTCCGGCCAAGAGACCACCGATGAGCCCGCCGAGGTGGGCGAAGTTGTCCACGCGACTTCCCGGCAGGAAGCCCCACAACAGGTTGATAACCACAATCGTGAGTATACCCTGACGGAGGCTCGGGCGGGGAACGACGAGGGAGAGGAAGAGATAGTACCCAAGCAGGCCAAATATGGCACTGGAGGCCCCAAGCGACGGGACAAGGGGTGCAAAGCGCAGGCTGAGCACGTTGCCGGTTAGGCCGCCGAGGAAGTAGAGCAGGCAGAATCGCCTTTTTCCTAGCATGGTTTCCAGGGGAAGGCCGAGATAGTACAAGGAATAGGAGTTAAATAGCAGGTGGAAGATACCCGAATGGAGAAAGATAGCAGTCAATAGCCGGTGGTACTGACCATTATAGATACTCGGCCCATATTTGACTCCGAGGAGGGTCAGGCGGCCGCCGCTCAGGAAATCGAGAAGAAAAAGGGCCACGTTGATGGCAATGAGCGTATGGATGGCCGAGCTGGAAATCCATCTGCGCAGGGAACCGGGCGAATATCCGTACCCGCTCATATCTCTTGGATCTTACCTCCCACCCGGTGCCTGACCGCGGATCCGGCGGAAGGTGCAAAGACGAGGGATAAGAAATCCCGCCAATCCCACGGCAATCAGTCCCAGACTGACGAGTTGGGCCAGGGTCAGGCCTGCCCAGTACGGTACGCCTATGCGGAAGAACTCTACCCAGAAGCGGCCGATCGAATAGAGGAGAAAATACAACCAGAGTCCGTCTCCCCGGCGTGCGTGGGGCTGGTGGATGAACCAGAGAACCACCAGGGCGCTGGCCATGTTCCACAAAGACTCGTAAAGGAAGGCCGGGTGGTAGTAGGCGATCTGCTGCATGTCCGGGGGCCGATTTTCGGGCCGGACATACATTTTCCACGGAACGTCAGTGGGATAGCCGTATACTTCCTGGTTAAAGAAATTGCCCCAGCGGCCGATGGCCTGTCCGACCAGGGTAGCCGGCGCCGCAATATCCGTTATGCTGGCAAAAGAAAGACCTTTGAGTCTTGCATAGACGATAAAAACTACCAGGGCAGCCAGGACGGCCCCGTGCATGGAAAGCCCGCCTTGCCAGGTGCGAAGGATCTCGGTCGGTTCCACGAGATAGTACGGGAGATTCTGTAGCACGAACGCAAGCCGTGCCCCTATTAGTCCCGCAGGTACGACCAGGAGAAGCAGGTTAAAGATGTGGTCTGCAGCAATGCCCCGGCGGGGGCCGATTCGCTCGGCCAGTGAGTAACCGGTCAATACTCCGAGCGCAATCATCACTCCGTACCAGCGAATGGAGACCGGTCCGATACGTACGAGTACCGGGTCAACCTGCCAGATCCCCCGGAAGAGCAGCCACAACACGTAAATGAACCCTGCCAGGATGATGATCACCAGTGCAGTTTGAACGGGAAGGCGTGATATTCCGCCATGCTGGACAAGCTTGCTGGGCATTCCCGTATTCCTCGCTCCCGAAGCCTGCAATTACCGGTTATTATAGCATGTTTTCTCGCAGGCCGGCGTCTTGCTGGGAAGCAGCGCCGTTTTTGCCCGTCTTCCCCGCCGCTCAGCGGGAGTAGGCAGATACTCCTGGTTTCACACTAAGCGGCGGGAGGGATACAGATGGTGCGCTTCGCGATAAGACCGCGCAGGTTGCTACCTTTTCTCATTGTCACTCTGTTGGTTCTGTTAGTAACCGGCGATGTCCTCGCACAGCGGCCTACCCTTTACTGGGGCAGCTACGGTAGGAGCGTGCGGTTGGTACAGTGGCGGTTGCAGAGCTGGGGATATTACCGGGGCCGGATTGATGGAATATTTGGAGCCCGAACTTCTCGGGCCGTTCGCCTTTTCCAGGCAAGAAACGGTTTGCGGGTTGACGGAATTGTCGGGCCGCAGACCTGGGCAGCCCTGGGCTATCCGACCCGAACCGCAAGAGTGGGACGTTCGGTGGCATACAGGGCGGCGGCGGGCGTAGCCCGTTCCGACGAGCTGGGGTTGCTGGCCCGCGTCGTCGCCGGGGAGGCCCGGGGTGAACCCTATGTAGGTCAGGTGGCGGTAGCGGCAGTGATTCTGAACCGCGTTCGCAGTCCCAAGTTTCCGAACACTGTAAGCGGCGTGATCTTTCAACCCGCGGCCTTCGAATCCGTGTCCAATGGGCTTATCTGGAGGGTAACTCCCACCGCTACGGAGATCCAGGCGGCACGGGACGCCCTCAACGGGTGGGATCCGACCATGGGGGCGCTCTTCTTCTGGAATCCGAGCAAGCCCGTGAGTCGCTGGATCTGGTCACGGCCGATCGTCGCCTCATACGGCCGGCATGTCTTTGCCCGGTAAACGAGCTGGGGACGAGCCCTTGCCGCCTGTAGCCGTGGAGCGGGATCTGACGGAAAGCAGAGCGAGGTAACGAGTAACGAGGAGGCGATTACATGTCGCGTCGCATAGGGGCGCTGACGACTCTGGTGGTCGTGGCAGCGCTGGGCTTCGGGGTGTGGCAGTGGTGGCAGGCGCGCCGGTTTGCCAATGCCCTAGAAGCTGCCTATTACGGGAATTTCCACAGTGCGGTGCAGAATGTGGAGACGGCACAAGTAGCTCTGGCCAAGGCGCTGGCAGCCGGGTCATCTGCCGATCGAACAGTTCAACTGGACACGGTATGGCATGGTCTCACTTCGGCCGAAGACGACATTGCCCGCCTTCCCCTCGGTGATATTAACCTGGCGGCCACACGTAAATTCTTGAACCAGGTAGGGGACTATGCACGCTCTCTGGCGCGTGCCTGCGCGGCCGGGAAGGATCTCGAGCCGGAGGACTGGGATACCCTGGCCAAGCTGCACACCGAGATGGCCCGTTTCTCCGACGCCTTGCATGAGTTGAGCGGGCGTTTCATCGACGGAGGTTTCCGCTGGAGTCGCGTGATGAATCCGCGGGTCGATCGGGTTCGGCGGGAGCTGGCTGCGGCCTGGCCACAACCAGATCTGGCCGTCTTGCCGGCCACCACTGACGGCAATGGGAAAAGCCGTGGCGATTCCACGCCCAAGGTCCCGAAGGGGCTTGAGGGGTTCACCGACATCGAGCAACGGCTGCAGGAGATGCCTGCCCTCGAGTATGATGGCCCCTTCTCCGAGCAGGTGGTCACCCGGGAGCCTCTCGGTCTGACTGGAGCTGAGATCACCAGGGAGCAGGCCATCGATCGGGCCCGCTCTTTCCTCGACGGAGCCGGGATAGAGGATCGCGACTTCCGTCAGACCGGTCGGGTTGAGCAGATCAACGGCATGATCGCTGCCTACCAGGTAAATTTCCGGCCGGACGTCGGCAGGGGAGCGGTATCGGTAGCTGTCTCCAAGAAGGGCGGGCATCTGGTCTGGATGTTTAACGATCGAGACATTGGCGGCGTCCGGATCACGTCGGAGGAGGCGAAAAAAGCAGCATCCCGCTACCTGGAGCGGATCGGACTCAAGAACATGACAACGACGTACACGCTCCGTGAGGGTGCGACGGAAACGATAACGTTTGTTTACGAAGAAGACGGTATCCGGATGTATCCCGACCAGGTGAAAATGAAGGTTGCCCTTGACAACGGACAGGTGGTGGGTGTTGACGCCTACGCGTATTTCATGGCTCATCACGACCGCGATCTGCCCAAGCCTCGCTTGAGCAAAGAGGAGGGGGCCAAGAAGGTCAGCAATCGGCTGGATGTTCGGGGTACGCGGCTGGCTGTCATTCCCCTGGCGTCAGGCCGGGAGGTACTCGCTTGGGAGTTTGATACAGAGCTCAATGGCGATCGGTTCCTGGTGTACGTAAACGCCATGACCGGAGAAGAGGAGCAGATCCTCAAGATGGTGAACGTAGAGGGAGGTACGTTGACCATGTGAGTTGCGGCAGGAAAGGGGACGGTACTCCATAGAATTAATACGTCCACATTATCCAGATGGTGAGAGCAGTAAGAGATGGAAGAAAAGAACCTGTCGGGCAGGGGAGGCCAAGCTATGCGACCACGGGCGGAGTTCCCTGGCGGGCTCGTGGGAGTGCTCCTCCTTGCCCTTCTTTTATACTTCTATCGTGAACTGGCCGCAGTTGCTCGGGCTGCTATCGCGGTCAGCCTGCCTTTTCTCGTGGGTCTTCTGGTGGCGGCTATGATCGAGCCAACTGTCTCCCTCTTGACAACCCGCGGAGTTCCACGAGGCTTGGCGACCTTCTTTACGATGTTGCTCGGGGTCACTCTGGTAGCTTACCTCCTCACCGCGATCACGCTCCAGGTAAACCGGGAACTTGCCGATCTGGCCGCCCGGTTGGGAGATCCCCAGTACCAGCGGCAGGTGGTCGAGAGGTTCACCGCACTTGCGGCCCGCATCGGCCAGCTCTATCGCGGTTTGCCTACCTCGGTATTGGATGCCATTGACGAGATTGTGCGCCATGCTTACGGCAGCCTCCAGGAGATTGTCAGCAGAGTAGCGGCTTCACTGGTTGCCTTCGCCGGGCAGATACCCATAATCCTCATCATGGTAATCGTGATCTTTGTCAGCACCTTCTTCTTCGCCCGGGATTGGGAAGTGTTCAGCGCGGGTATATTTCAACTGCTACCTCCCCAATTGCGGCGGACGGCTCGGCGGGTGGCCGGTCAGATACGCCAG
The DNA here is from genome assembly GCA_014896315.1 of Limnochordales bacterium. Classification (GTDB taxonomy): domain Bacteria; phylum Bacillota; class Limnochordia; order Limnochordales; family DUMU01; genus DUMU01. The sequence goes on along the minus strand of JADBKP010000006.1, from coordinate 278,081 downwards.
GATGTCGTCGGCTACGTACGAGGGCAGTTGCTTCTGCTGCTGATCACGACTTTTCTTGCCGCAGTCGGGTTTGCCCTCCTCCACGTACGTTACTGGATGCTGCTTGCACTACTCTGCGGCGTGCTGGATCTTGTGCCGATACTCGGGCCGCCTCTGCTGATCTTTCCCTGGGCTGCAGTGGCGCTGCTTACCGGAGAGTTGCGCCTGGGGGTAGGATTGCTCATCATCTACGGCGTCATCTTTACCGTCCGGCAGTTCTCAGAGTCGAGCATTCTTGGCCGAGCTGTGGGAATTCACCCGTTGTTGATGCTGGGGGGTGTATACGGCGGTCTGTTGCTTATGGGAGGTTGGGGAGTCTTCATCGGTCCCCTGCTAGTCATTGTGGGCAGAGCGCTGTACCATGCCTGGCAGGCCTCCCGGTCGTGATCTCTCTCGACTCCCGGTCTTGATTGACACCCGAAGCGATTTACAATTGCTGGCTATTATGTTAATCTATTCCTGCCCTCCCGTACGCCTCGCATAGCGGGTCGGAGCTGTTACGCCGGGGAGGGATGCGTGTGCTTGCAGGAGCACGACAAGATTGCCGCTTTGGGTGTCAGGGCGTCCGCTTCATACTGGCACTGATCGTCTTTCTTCAGGGAATCGCCATGGCCGCACCGGCAGGTGAGTGCGGTGCGGAGCGCCAGCAGCCATCGGCGCTTTCATTTTCTGAATGGCATTGGCTTGGGGTGAGACGCCAGGAGCAACCGCACAGCTGTGGTTTGGCCGCCTGGAAGACATGGCTCGAAGCCCTGGGCATCTCTGTGGATCAGGCTGAACGTGCATTGGCTTTGCGGCCAGATCTGGCGACGGAGTCGGCAACTCTGCTTGACCTGTATAACCTGGCAAGAGCTGCCGGGGTACCGGCAGTACCGTTTCGTTTCTCAAAGAGCGGGTTGAGTGAGTATCTTGCCGCCGACCGGCCTCCTCTCCTTCTGCATCTTGCGACGGGAGCAGGGCACTTTGTAGTGGTATCCGCTCCGGCCGATGCAGGTCGCGTATACATAGCTGATCCGGCGGTCGGGTGGCGCTCGCTACCCCTTGGTGAGTTACTGGAGCTAACGAGTGGATCAGCCCTGGTGGCGGTGACTGAATGGCCGGGCGCTGCCGGGCAGGACTGGACCCGCGGGCTTGCCCGAGCGCGTGAGCGGGGTCGGGCATTCCAGATGCTACTACCCGGGCGAGCTTTGGCCACTGAAGTGGGAGTCGAGGTCACGGCCAGGCAAGCCCAAAGAATACTACCCCGCTCGGGGCCCGCCGACACCCCCCTGCTTGTTGTCCAGCCCGAGTGGTTGCCGCTGCAGACGTCCCTGGTAACTGTCACCCGGTGGGGTGGTCGGGCCGGCCTGAGCGCTGAGTTAATGCTGGCAGTGCCGGTGACGGAAAAGCACCCTGGGTACCCGGGCAACAGGCAGGCGGGGATCGGCTTGTCGTGGGGAGGACTGGCTGCTTCTGCCAGCAGAAAGGCGGAGGTCAGCTTCAGCTACTGCTGGCAGGAGGGGCCCCTTTCCCGCTACGCGTGGGAGTTAGCAATCCAGCATGAAGTAGATACCGATCCCGTCCGCCAGTGCATGGGGCTGGCCTTTACTGAAACACGCACCCCTGATACCTCGCCGCACCCGGGCAACGCCGATTGTGCTCTGCGGCTTTGGGGTGGAATGGAAGTGTTGCTGACGCCGGCCTTTGTGATCGGCGGCGAGGCGGGTCTGATAGCAGATGAGGCAGGAAGGGCGAGCGTCTTATCCGGGCTGCACTGTGTCTGGTTGCGTCCGGAGGGAGACGCCTGGCGGCTGCAGCTTGCCTGGCTGGCGGGGCAAAGCGTAAACATCCGCCTGGCCTACCGGCACCAGTGGGTGGGGCAGGTGGCAGGCGACTGAGAGAGGGGGCGTCTGCGATGGCCGCAGGATTCACCGCCAACACGTCGAAAGTCGGCAGACATATGCCGGGAAAGGGGTCCACGACCGATATGGATTGGCGGGAATTGCCACAGTTGCTTGCCGATGAATTGGTTGCCAGCCAGGAAGAAGGCCGGGATATCGACGGGCTGCGACAAGCGGTGGATGAATGGATTTACAGGGCGCGTGATGTGCTGGGGCAAGGATCTGCTCTACCGGAGAGGCTGCGGGCAGAGGGAGAGCAACTCTATGCTGCCGTTCAAGGGGCCCCCAGGCGTCCCGACTTCCCCTACAATGAGCCGAGCAATCTCGATGAAATCGAGGTCTTGCTGACGCCCAAGGCGCGGGCAGGCACAAAGCCCGTGATCCCCCCCGGGCTGGAGGAAAAGATTCTTGGGGGCTGGTTGGGACGAGCGGCGGGCTGCCTTCTGGGTAAGCCGGTCGAAGGCTGGACTCGCTCCCGCATCGAGGCCTACCTGCGCGCCACGGGAGTAGCGGAGATCGTCGATTATCTGCCTCGGGGTGAAGGGATTCCTTCGGAGCTGACCATTGCCCTCCGGGGAGCCTGCCGTGGCGAGGTCAGCGGTATGTTGCGGGATGACGACATGGATTACACGGTGACAGGGCTCATGATTCTCGAACGGTACGGACCGGAATTCACTGCCCGGCAGGTAGGAGAGTTCTGGTTGTCGCACCTCCCTTATCACCTTGTGTACACGGCAGAGCGAGTTGCTTACCGCAACCTGGTCGATGGCTACGTCCCCCCACAGACTGCGACGCGCTTCAATCCCTACCGTGAGTGGATCGGAGCGCAAATCCGGGCGGATCTGTTTGGTTACGTAGCGCCGGGCGCACCGCTTCTGGCAGCAAGGTTGGCTTACCGGGATGCGTCTCTATCGCATACAGGAAATGGCATCTACGGAGAGATGTGGGTGGCTGCCAGCATCGCCGCGGCCTTTACGGCGGCGACGCCCCGCGAAGCCTTACTTGCCGGTCTGGCTGTCATTCCGCCCCAAAGCCGCCTTGCCGAGGTAATCCGGGACTGTTTCGACTGGGCGGAAGGCGAGCCCGATTGGGACCATGCCTGGCGTAAGCTGGAGGAAAAATACGGGCGATACCATCCTGTCCATACGCTTAACAATGCTGGATTGGTCGTTCTGGCCATTCTCTTTGGTGAACAGGACCTGGCCAGGACGGTGGGCCTGGCGGTGCGGGGCGGTTGGGATACGGACTGCAACGGGGCGACCGCCGGATCAATCCTGGGCGTCTGGCTGGGGGCGAGCCGGCTCCCATCGCATCTGACGTCCCCGCTGCAAGACCGGCTGGAGACTGCCCTCGCCGGTGTGCGGGAGCTCCGTTTCACCGAGCTGGCAGCAAGAACGGGGCGCGTGGCCCGGCTCATAGCGGAACGTTATCGGTGATGCGGGTATGGACAATGCGAATACCCATGTAGCTCTGGTAGTTGGCGGGAGTGGGGGAATCGGCAGGGCGATCTGTAGCTCCCTGGCTCGAGACGGGTGGCTCGTCGGCGTACACTACCATACCCACAAGGAGCAGGCGGCGGAGATTGTTGCCGCCGTACGAGAAGTAGGAGGGATCGCAGCCGCACTACCGGCGGACCTCCTGCTGCCGGACGGTCCCGAGCAACTGGTAAAGATGTGCGAGACTGCTCTCGGGCCGGTCGAGGCACTGGTTTATGCGGCGGGCATGGCTGATTACGCCCTGTTGCTCGACGAGACCAGGGAGCGGCTCGAACGGGTAATCCGGCTCAACTTGACCAGTGCCATCTGGCTCACCCATCTGGTACTGCCCGGGATGGTACGGCGGCACTCCGGTCGTATCATCTACCTGGGCTCGGTCTGGGGCGAACTGGGTGCTGCCGGTGAGAGCGTATATTCTGCAACGAAGGCGGGGCTGGTCGGGTTTGTAAAGGCCCTCGCCCGGGAAGTGGGTTCAGCCGGGATCACGGTAAACGCCGTCGCTCCAGGAGCAGTGGTGACGAATATGCTGGCCGGTTTCACCCCGGAGGAGCTCGAGGCGCTGCGGCAGGCCACCCCTCTCGGCAGGCTGGGCCGTCCCGAGGATGTGGCCGAACTGGTTGCCTTCTTGCTCTCTGAGCGGGCAGGCTTCATTACCGGCCAGATCATCGGCGTCGACGGGGGTTTCCGCGGCTGAGCCTCAACTGCAATGGTAGGGCCTATCCCCGGGTGAGGACGCGGATCCGGCGCAGCGGTCGCGCAGAAAGAACGCGGGGCCGGACGAACTCCCGGTTAGCCGTCCTACCCCTATCTGTATCCGCTGCTCCAGGTGGCGACGCCAGCGAAGGGGTCGGCGCGGCTGCGCCAGGGGCGGAGGGTGGCAGGGTCGTCGGAGTGGCGGTCGCGGTGCGCGGTGGTACGTAATCGTCGGGCTCGTGGGGTCCGGGGATCTCTCCCACGGCAGTGAGGAGTTGCGGTGTCAGTTCACTCAGGCGGCGACAACCAAGGAGACGTAAGAGAGATTCGGTCTCGTGCCTGAAATCGGCAAGGTTTCCCGCAAGGGTACTGGCCAGGAGATCATCCGCCTGATCCACCTCCATCTCTGCCTGCTCGTGGGCCTGTTGACCCTGCTCCTGGTAGGTGCACACCTCGGGCCAGGCCAGGGCGACGTCGAGGATGACTGCGGTGACACCAAAAGCCAAGGCTTTCAGGCAGTCCGCCGGTGTGACGAACGGGCCGGCTACCAGGAGGGGCCACTTGTTTAGCCCTCTTCGTGCCCGGGCCGCGCCTGCGATGGCTAAAGCCCGGGCGAGCGGCAGTCCGACCTCGCTTCCCGACAGCGGCAGTGGTAAGCCGGAGGCAAACGGTGAGGCAAAGACCACCGCTCCGTCAAACCCGGTGCTGGCCAGCATGCCGATTTCCAGATCCAGCTCGCTTGTGGCCGGTATCCCTGCCAGAACTGGCACACCCCCACTCCAGCTTCGCAAGTTCTGAATGATCTGCGCCAGCGTATCCTCTGTTTCACTGCGCCGGCGCGACCGGTGGGATACCTTCCCATCTGCAGATGGTGGTAGCCTCTGTGGCAGGCCAAGCCGAAGATCCAGAATTACCAGAGATGATAGGGCAAGCCGCGGGTCCTCCGGATTGCCGGTAACTCGAGGGAGCTTGCGGGCCGGGACGAGGATAGCAAACTGTTCGGGTAGGTCCTTGTTCCCTGCCCGCCACGGCCACAGCAGCAGCTCTCTTGTCTGGCTCGCTGCTGCCTTTAGGCTTGACAACCATGCCGGGGGCGTTGAGATGGGGAGGGCCGTACCTGCGATCCAGGGATGGGGCAGTGTCACGGGGACGGTTGCCTGGACGCCCTGGATCAAGACTGTAATGTCCGGAGTGACAGCACCTGACAGGGCGGGACGGTGCAGGTTGGCCGGCTCCCAACACCAGTCCTCCCAGCCTGTGCGGAGGCAGGCAGCCTGCGCCTGCGGAGGCCGGAACCCGTCGGGTGGGACGCCTACCGGGGAGCCTGGTTGCCTTGCTCTCCTGCTGTCGTGCCAGACAGGCTGGCCAGCCGCCTCGTTGTCGAGCTCCGCACCGTGCATGCTTGCTCTGCCCGCCAGAGCAGCTCCGATGGTAAGGGCGATCAGCCCGATTGTGAGAACAAACCATTCCAACATGCCGGCCTCCCTGTAGGGCCTGGGCAGACCGGCAGGTACCCGAGAAGGGGTATTATGGCCGGATGCCGGGCCCTACAGAGAGTGGAATGCCCGCTAATCACGAAGAGTATACCGGCGTTCCCTCGCGCTGGGTGAGTTCACGGAAGGCGGCACGCAGACGGCGAGTGACAGGACCTGGCTTCCCCGAACCGATGGTTCGGCCGTCAATCTCTACCACGGGCACGATCTCTGCGGCGGTGCCGGTCAGGAAGACCTCGTCGGCCGTATACAGATCGTGCAGGGTAAGAACCGCTTCGGTCGCCTGATAGCCGAGGCCAGGTGCCAGCTCCAGTACCACCTGACGAGTGATGCCTGCCAGCGCCCCAACGTAGGTAGGCGGTGTCAGCACGGCTCCCCGACGTACCGCAAAGATGTTGTCGGCGGCGCATTCGGCAACGTAGCCTTGATGGTTGAGCATAAGTGCTTCGGCAAAGCCGGCGTTGTTTGCCTCGAGCTTGGCGAGGATGTTGTTGAGGTAATTGAGCGACTTGATCCGCGGGTTGAGAGAGTCGGGCGCATTCTTTCGGGTTGACACGGTGCCGATACGCAGTCCGTTCTCGTAAAGGGATTCTGGGTAAAGCTGGATAGTAGAGGCGATGATGAAGACGGTGGGGCGGGGACAGCGAACCGGATCGAGCCCGAGATCACCAACTCCTCGCGTGACCACCGGACGGATGTAGCCGTCCTGCAGTTTGTTCGCCCTTACGGTCTCGATGATCGCCTGCTTGAACTCCTCCCGTGTCATGGGAATGTTAAGCCGGATGGAGGCGGCGGACTCGTAAAGGCGTTCGAGATGCTGTTCCAGGCGAAAAATGCGCCCGGAGTACAGACGGATACCCTCAAAGACCCCGTCACCGTATAGCAGGCCGTGATCAAAGATGGAGATTTTGGCCTCCTCTTCCGGGACCAACCGGCCGTCGAGATAGACAAGCAAACCCATGAAGTTTGGCCTCCCCTTGCGTGCCGATAGATTAGACGGTGAAAGTTTATCCGTGTACATTCTCGCCCGGTGAAAGAACTCCTTCTCAGGCAGGGCGACTGCCTGCGGGACAGGCGGGCAGGAAGATCGCCGTCGGCCTGCGAAAGGAGAAGATCGGAGGGGGTATCATGCACATATATACACGAACGGGTGACACAGGAATGACCTCCCTGCTTGATGGTAGCAGGGTTCCCAAGGACGATCCGCACGTTGAGGCATGCGGCGCCCTGGACGAACTGGGAAGCTGGCTGGGGCTTTCCCGGGTGGCTCTCTGCGAGCTTCCCGAGCCGTCACCTTCCTGGCAGATGCAGCTTCTCCAGATTCAGGGCGATCTGCTCACCATTGGAGCCGCGCTGGCAGATCCAGCCGGAACCATACCGGCTAGCACAGCCCGTCGCGTCGGGCCGGCAGAGGTGGCGCGCCTGGAGGCGTGGATAGACGAACTGGAGATCAATCTGCCGCCGCTGCATTCGTTCATACTTCTCGGCGGGCATGAAGCGGCCGCTCGCCTCCATGTTGCCCGCAGTGTTTGCCGCCGGGCTGAACGGCGGGTCATAAGCCTGCGTTGCACAAGGCCGGTAGATACGTGGATCATAAGCTACCTGAACAGGTTGTCCGACTACCTCTTCGTGCTGGCTCGCAGCGTCAACCGGCTTGCAGGGATGAGTGAGACGGAGTGGAAGGGATAGTGATCAATCCTGGCCGGAAGCTGTGGTCTCGTCGCCTGCAGGTAGCTGGAGGATGACGATCTCAACCCGCCGGTTGCGAGCCCTGCCCTCGGGCGTATCATTGCTGGCAACCGGCTGGGTTGGTCCAAAGCCCGCCGCCGATAACCTCTCTCCGGGCACGCCGTGTTCAGCCAGAAAACGCAAGACGTTGACCGCCCTGGCCAACGATAGCTCCCAGTTGGACGGAAACTCCCGGGTCTGTATGGGACGGTCGTCGGTATGCCCGCGAATCTGGATCGCATTGGGAATGGTCTTCAACACGGGAGCAAGCTGCTGCAGGAACTGTCTGGCTTCCGGTTCGAGTTCGGCCCGGGCAGAGGCAAAGAGAACCTGGTCGGAAACTACCACCGCCAGTCCCTCGTCGGCTACACGGATGTGTACTAATCCCGAGGCCTGGAGATGCCTGGCCACCCGCTCAAGTCGCGATGTCAGGTACTGCCAGCGTGCATCCAGCTGCGCAGTTCCTGACATCTCAGGGGCGGGCGCTGTGCCGCTCCCGTAGCCGGCCCCTGTGCCTCCGCCTCCACCTCCGCCTCCAGGTCCACCCAGGCCAGATCCGCCGCCACCCAGGGTCATATAGAGTGAGTGTGCCAGCTTCTGGTACTTTTGCAGGTCGAGCCGGGACATGGCGTACATAATGATGAAGAAGGCCATCAGCAGGGTGATCAGGTCCGCATAGGTGAGCAACCAGCGAAGGCCGCCACCGCCGTCGTGGGAACTGCCTGAGTGTTCGCTGCGGTCCGCGTGCCCCAGGTTGCTCCAACCGGAACGCTCCACTCTTTCCTGCCTCCTCGTTAATTGCTTCAGCTCGTTCACTTGGCGGCCGAACGGACGCCGGCTGGCTGGGCTTTGTTGCTGCCCTCCGCGGTTTCGTCGGCACTCTCTGCCAGATGCGGTCCTGCATAGAGGGCTAGTCTTTCCTCCAGCAGCATCTTGGGTTCACCTCTCTGGATTGCGAGAACCGCTTCGGCAACCATACGCCGGTAAAGAAGTACTTCCGCGGCGACCGCCCTGATCTTGTTTGCTAGCGGCAACCAGATCAGGTTGGCAGAGGCAACGCCGTAGAAAGTGGCCAGGAAGGCCGTGGCTATGGCTCCGCCCAGTTTGTCAGGTTCAGAGAGGTTCCCAAGCACGTGAACAAGCCCCATGACGGTACCGATAATCCCCATGGTTGGAGCATAGCCACCGGCTGTCTGGAAAACCTGCGCAGAATGTTCTACTTGTTCGCGGTAGATCTGTGCTTCAGTCTGCAGAAAGGACTCGATTCCTTGCGAGTCCGTCCCATCTATGAGCATGCTTAAAGCTTGCTTGAAATAAGGATCCTTAATCTCGCGGACCCGATCCTCTAGGGCAAGGACTCCGTGGCGTCGGACTAGCTCGGCAAGCTCAAGCAGCAGGCGGGCGGTTGCCCGGCGGTCTTGAAGGCCTTTGCCAAATGCGAGAAGAGTGACACGGGGTAGCCGGCGCAATTCCGCGACGCCGTGGCTCATAATCGTGGCGCCGGCGGTGCCCCCCAGGACAATCGTCAACGCGGCGAGACTGAATAGGCCGGCTCCTCCACCGCCCTCGAGTATAACCGATATCACCAGGGCCAGTATTGAAACTATGAGCCCACCGGCAGTGGTCAAGAACAGCACGCAGGTTCCTCCTTCGCGCATGGCCGCCTCCTTGGGAGAGATTGGCTGTCGAACCGGTAAAATCCTGCCGTGCGTCGGTCGCTTGTTTTTTTGAAACGTTATGGGGTAAGTGCAGAGGACCGGCTTGGGGCGGTCCGGTCTCGTGATGGAGAGGCTGCCGATCGTGCTGCAGATTGACGGCGGGGTCGAACCGGTGAAGGTGGTTGCGAGCGCCTCCTCCAGCCGGCCATCGCGAGCAGTGTTAAAGCTGCGAACGCCAGGTGGGGGGTGGCGAAGAGGAGGGCAGGCCACTGCCTCCAGCTAGCCAGGCTCGCCAACAATGATTGCGTAAGGGAGAGTTGTGGCACCAAGCCTATCTGGCTGAAGGTGGCTACGGCCTGCGGGAAGAAGAGGCATGCTATTGACGTGTAGATGGCGGCCAGGAGAGCGTGCAGCAACCGGGCCACCACGTAGGGCCCCATGCGCAAATCCGTCGCGTGGATTATACTGGCCACCTGTCCGTGTACGGACAGGCCGCTCCAGGCGATGATGGCGCTGGCAACGATCAGCCTGTCCGTCAGGGTGCTTTGGGTGGCGGCTGCCTGGGCTGTGCCAATGTCAAGTTCCAGGACCCCGGCCAGGGTAGGGGGGGCAAGTTGCGGGTCGATACCAACAAGGCGGAGGATCATGGCCACCGGCCAGGCTATCCGCGAGAGCAGACCGCTTCTGAGCAGCAGCGCTGAGAGCACTGCGAAGAACATGATGAACCCACCAATCCGCCACAGAGTGCTGACGGATTCTTGCACCGAATCGTTGAGCAGAGCCCCTAGCGTGCGCCCATCGTCCCGGCGGGCTTGCTGCATGGCCCGCACAGCCCGCCGCAGCCAGCCAACAACGGAGTGCCGGGAGGATTCCCCTGCGCGCTGGACGCGGGCGGGTAATCTGGCCCCGCGCTGCGGTCGCCCTTTCTCTCGGCCGTAGAAGCGGAAGATGAAACCGACCGAGAAGGCGGAGAGGTAATGGGCGATGGCCAGCAGTACGCCCAGGTCAGCCCGGCCGAACATGCCAACTGCCACCGCCCCCAGGATGAAGAGAGGGTCGGCGGTGTTGGTGAAAGCTAAGAGTCGTTCCCCTTCCTCTCGTGAACACATGCCCTGCTGGCGAAAACGGGCCGTGATGACCGCATCCATGGGGTAGCCGGCGGCGAGCCCCATTGACAGTGCGAAGGCGCCGACTCCCGGCACGTTAAAGAGAGGTCGCATCAGCGGTTCAAGAAGTACGCCGAGAAAGTGCACGACGCCGAGGGCCAGGAAAAACTCAGAAAGGATGAAGAAAGGAAGTAGCGAGGGAAAAACAATCTCCAGGAATATGCGCAAGCCTTCCTTAGCTGCCTCAACCCCCGTATCCGGATACCTCATGAGGAGCAGGGCAAGGAGGATGACCAGCGCGGCTAGAAAGAGATTGGGCAGGTGGCGCCGGTAACGATAGGTGGGGAATCCCGCATGGAGTGAGGGCGTAGCAGGCCCCACGGGCGGTCTCCTTTCCATTTCCGGCTGCTGGCCGGCAAAGCGGCAGCCGGGGTGTTAACCATCACGGTGCCAGTGCACAGGTTACCATCTCAGCAACAGCCTATGCCGCCGGTTCGCGAACATGAGTGCAGGACCGGGGTTAGGTTGCAGGGGCACAGGTGTCGTGCTATGGTGGAGTTCAGCAAGGAAGGTGCGTCTCGTCGTGGTTAAGGAAGAACACTATGAAAGGTCGCGGTGGCCCTTCGTGAAGTGGTCACCACCTCGCATCATTGTGGCAGCCTTCGCCGGAGTTATCCTGCTTGGCGCACTTTTGCTAACACTTCCCATCAGCAGTAGCAATGGTGAGTCCATCGGTTTTTTGAACGCCCTCTTTACCGCCACCTCCGCGGTCTGCGTCACCGGTCTGGTGGTCGTGGATACGGGGACGCGGTTTTCCACATTCGGCCAGGTGGTGATCATGGGGCTGATTCAGGTGGGGGGATTAGGGATTGCCAGTGCGGCCAGCCTTGCCCTGATCCTCGGCCGGCGCATAACCTTACGAGAACGGATACTCCTGCAACAGTCCTTGAACCAGGAGACGCTCAGAGGCGTGGTGCGGCTGACCCGGTTTGTTCTGATAACCACCCTGATTGTGGAGTGCGTGGGTACCCTCTTGCTTGCCATCCGCTTCGTCCCGATCTGGGGATGGACAAAGGGTCTTTATTTCGCCCTCTTTCACGCCATTTCGGCCTTCAACAACGCCGGTTTTGATCTTATGGGAAACTACAGGAGCTTTCTCGATTTCCAAACCGACCCGCTTGTTCTTCTGGTGGTGGCCGGCCTCCTCATAGTGGGCGGAATCGGTTTCCCGGTGATTTTCGATCTTCACCGTCGCCTTTTCCGGGCAAGGCAGCGCGATCGAGCAGAGGAGCGAGGAGAAGGCAGGCTCTTCCTCCATACGCAGGTGGTGCTGGTAACCACCTTGGTTTTGCTGGTGGTCGGCACTCTGGCTATATTGCTGCTTGAGGCAGCAAATCCGGAAACTCTGGGCCACCTGAGTTTTCCCTACAAGCTGCTGAACGCGTTTTTCCAGGCCGCCGTACCGCGTACGGCCGGTTTTAACTCGGTGCCTATCGGGGCGCTGGGCGAAGGTACACTCTTTTTGCTCGTGATTTTGATGTATATTGGTGCTTCTCCAGCATCGACAGGTGGTGGTATCAAGACCAGCACCTTTGCTGCAATCGTGTCCGGGATCTGGTCCACCATCCGGGGTTATGACGAGGTGACCATCCGCGAACGACGCCTGGCACGAGGCATCCTGGATCGGGCGCTGGCTGTCGCTTTCATGGGACTGGCCTTGATCGTGACGGTGACGATTCTGCTCACCATCACAGAAGGCAGCCGGTTCGAGTTCATACAGCTGCTTTTCGAAACTACCTCGGCCTTTGGTACCGTGGGGCTTTCCACCGGTATCACTCCGCAGCTGAGTGCTGCAGGACGCCTGTTAATCATCATGACGATGTTCCTGGGCAGAGTGGGACCGCTTACCTTTGCCATGGCTCTGGCCGGGCGTGAACGGCAGGTGGCAGTTCATTATCCGGAGGAATCTGTTATCATCGGTTGAAGCAGATACAGCGGTCGCGGTGCGGTGTTCGGCCCGTGTGTGCGGGTTGCCGGCACAGAACTGAAGCCGCCCAGGCTGTTAGGGGGCGCACCGGTGTACTCCTTACGTCGGGTCTTTCGGTTTGTGGCTCCTTATCGGGGCAGATTGTATCTGGCTCTGGTCTTGCTCTTGGCCAGTACCGGTCTTGGGCTGGTCGGTCCCGAAGTTCAACGTATGATTGTCGACCGCGCCATCCTGGGCGGTGAAGAGAGATTGCTGCTGCCACTGGCTGCCCTGCTCGTGCTGGCCAGTCTGGGCCGGGGGATAGCGCTGTACTTTCGCGGCTATCTGCAGGAATGGGTGGGCCAGCGGGTAGTATATGACCTGCGCCATAGCCTTTACGCCCACTTGCAGCAGCTCAGCCCCGCATACTACGCCCGCACCTACACAGGTGAGATCATGAGCCGCGTTACCGGTGACGTGGAGCGGTTGCGCCAGTTTGTCACGAGCGGGGTGGTGGATCTTCTCAACGCCGCGATCACCTTCACCACGGTGGCGCTGATTCTGTTCAGTATCAACTGGCAGTTGACCCTGGTTGCGCTCAGCATCTCGCCGCTTCTGGCCTACACTGTGCTCCGCTTCGACCGCACCATCCGCCCTGCCTGGCGTGCCATCGAAAGACAGGCAGGCGTTTTGAGCACGGTGATCCAGGAAAGCCTTGCGGGTGTCAGGGTGGTCAAGGCATTCGCCCGTGAGGGCTTCGAAGTGGACAAGTTTGCCAAAGAGAGCCAGAACTTCGCCGACACCCAGGTCAGAGCCGCTCAGATCTGGGCGCGTTCTTTTCCGCTCATCGACTTTCTGACCGCTCTCAGCTGGGTTCTGCTGATGGGTTTTGGCGGCCGGCAGGTCGCTCTGGGTCGCATGTCTCTGGGAGATCTGGTCGCTTTCAACGGCTACCTGTGGAGTCTTATCTGGCCTATCAGAAACATTGGCTGGTTGATCAATCTGTTTGAACAGGCAGGTACTGCCGCCGAACGGGTGCTGGAGATTCTCCAGACACCCGTTGACATCAAGGAGCCTCACAACCCCGTGCGGCTCAAGGTGAAGGGCGAGATCTGCTTCGAGGGGGTTACTTTTGCTTACGAACCAGGGCTGACGCCGGCGGATACCGACCGTTCCCCGCCCATACCGGCTCTGGAGAACTTTACGCTCACCATCCGTCCTGGTCAAAAGGTTGCAATTGTCGGGCCGACAGGATGTGGCAAGAGCACGGTGGTCCACCTGCTTTTGCGGCTGTATGATCCGCAATCAGGCCGGATCACTATCGACGGTGTGGACCTTCGCGAGCTTGATCTGACCAGCTACCGGCGGCAGGTGGGTGTGGTCCAGCAAGAGACATTTCTCTTCTCGACTTCCATCCGGGAGAACATTGCCTTTGGCCGGATTGATGCCTCATGGGAGGAAATCCGGGAGGCAGCTTGCAGGGCTCAGGCAGACTCGTTCATTCAGCTTCTGCCCGACAAGTATGAGACGGTAGTGGGTGAACGGGGAGTAGGGCTGTCCGGTGGTGAACGTCAGCGAGTGGCCATCGCCCGTGCCATCCTGATGGACCCTGCCATTCTCGTCCTTGATGACCCGACCAGCAGCGTGGATGCGGAGACGGAGGCGGAGATCCAGGCGGCGCTGCGGGAGCTGATGCGAGGACGGACTACGCTGATTATCTCGCAGCGAGTCTCTGCCGTGAAGGATGCCGACTGGATAGTGGTCCTCGACCGCGGGCGTATCGTGCAGCAGGGGCGACACGACGAGTTGATCGCAGAGCCCGGTGTCTACCGCCGGCTGTTCGGTCCCCAGCTGGGGTTGAGCGGCGAGAGGGAGGAGGCTGCCGCATGCCGGTAGCACGGCTGGAAGAAGAAGAGCGATTTACGGCAGAGTTCAATGCCGCGTACTTCCGACGGCTCCTTGCCTATCTTCGTCCCCATCGCTGGCAGCTGGCCCAGGTTTTCCTGCTCATGCTGGTGGGAGCTCTCGTGGGATTGGCGACTCCGTACCTGATGGGGATGGCCATCGATGTGTATATCGCCCGGGGTGATCTGCCAGGGCTTTTCCGGCTGACTGTGGCGTATCTTGGCTTGAATGTCGTTGGTTGGTGGGCCTTTGCCTTGCGCACCCGCATTCTATCCGTGACAGGGCAGAGAATCCTGCACACGTTGCGGATGGATCTTTTCCGCCACATCCACACCCTTGGCTTCGACTTCTTCGACAGGCGGCCGGTGGGTAAGATTCTGACCCGCCTCACCAACGACGTGAATGTGCTCAACGACCTGCTCACCAATGGATTGCTCAACCTGTTAATCGAGCTTTTTAACCTGGTGACCATCATCGTGCTGCTGGTGACACTGGATGTGCCCCTGGCGCTCGTATCTTTCAGCGTGATTCCACCCCTGTTGCAGCTGGCCTTCCGGTTGCGTCCCCGCATTCGGGATGCGTACCGGCGGGTCCGCACGCGCCTGTCGATTCTCAATGCGGCTTTGCACGAAGGGGTAAGCGGTGTGCGGGTCACGCAGATCTTTGCACGTCAGCAGGAGAACCTGCGGCGCTTCGACGAGCTGAACCGCATAAACCAGGAAGCCAACCTTTCCGCAGCCAGGCTCAATCTGCTGTTCGGACCGCTCGTGGAGCTGACGGGGGCGGTGGGAACGGCGCTGGTGCTCTGGTATGGTGCCAGACTCGTTGCCCGTGACGAGATCACTCTAGGTGTGCTGGTAGCCTTCCTCGGTTACCTGGGGCGCTTCTGGGGACCGATCAGCACGCTCAGCAATTTCTACAACCAGCTTCAGTCGGCGATGGCCTCGGCCGAGCGGGTTTTCGAGATTCTCGACTTCCCGCCGCAGGTGGTGAGCCGGCCAGGGGCGCCTGCCCTCCTGCAGGTTAGAGGTGAGGTAGAGTTTGATCATGTGACCTTTGGTTACGAGCCGGGCCGACCGGTCTTGCAAGATTTCTGCCTGCATGTCTCCTCGGGTGAGACTATCGCGCTGGTAGGGCCGACCGGAGCAGGCAAATCCAGCATTATCAGCCTCCTCAGCAGGTTCTACGACCCCTGGGAGGGGGCAATCCGCATCGACGGAAAAGATCTGCGGGAGGTCGACCTGGCCTCCCTTCGGCGGCTGGTGGGTGTCGTTTTGCAGGATAATTTTGTCTTTTCCGGTACCGTACTGGACAATATCCGCTACGGCCGGCTTGACGCAAGCCGCGACGAGGTGATCGCGGCGGCCCGGCTCGCCAACGCGGACCAGTTTATCCGGCTACTTCCGCGGGGATATGATACCGTGCTGGCCGAGAGGGGGGCGAACCTGTCCCTTGGGCAGCGCCAGCTGCTCGCCTTCGCCCGGGCGTTGCTGGCCGATCCGCGGATTCTGGTGCTGGATGAGGCGACCGCCTACATCGACACCGAAACGGAACGCCTGATCCAGGCGGCGCTGGAACGGCTGCTGCGCGGGAGGACATCGTTCATCGTGGCCCACCGGCTGGCCACCATCAGGCGGGCAGACCGGATCGTGGTAATCGACCGCGGAAGAATCGTGGAGATGGGAACACACGAAGAGTTGCTCTCCATCCCGAACGGTAAATACCGGACATTGTATGAGACGCAGCTTGGCACCGCGGCTTTCGGACCGGCGGCCGTGTGCGCTGGCGGCAGCACGGAGGGTCGGGCCGTATCATGAGGGCTTTTCGGGCGGTCTGTGCCCCCCATAGGGCAGAGCAGATAATCCGGCGTTCCCGGTTTATCGGTTGGGCGGTACCAGCCCCCGACGAGCAGGCTCTGGCGCGTGCTATACAGGAGATAAGAGGAGCGTTGCCGGGGGCCACCCACGTCTGCTTTGGCGGTATCGTCGGTGGTGGCCGCACGGGGGTGGCGGTGGAGCGTTTCAGCGATGCCGGGGAGCCGCCGGGAACGGCGGGGCGACCGATCCTCGAAGTCGTGCGCCGGCGCGGACTGGTCGAGACAGTGGTTGTGGTTGGGCGGTACTTCGGCGGAGTACTTCTCGGAGCCGCCGGACTGGTACGCGCCTATAGCAGCACGGCGGCACTGGTTTTGGATGGAGCTCCCATTGGGGAATTCCGCCTCTGCCAGCTGTGGCAGCTTGCCGTTCCTTACGAGCGGTGGGGTATGGTGCAGCGGCTGCTGGAAACGGCGAGACTCTCCGATGGGTGGTCACCGGAGATCATCGCCGTTGAGTATGGGGCTCAGGTGGGGGTGCGACTGGCCGTGCCGTTTCCGGACGCGGCCTGTCTGGCCGCCTCCCTGAGCGAGAGGACGGGGGGAGTTGTAGTGCCGGTTGTACAAGGAGAAGAGTGGCGGGGCAGACGTGGTTTATAGGGATCTGGCAACAATGAAGGAAGCGGAGACGGTGCGCACCCGACCGCTGGTGAGGTTGCGCCCCGGGTATCTGCAGCTGGTGACCGGGCCGAGGGCCATTTTCGTCTATGAACGCCGTGGGCGACTCGTGCGTGCGGTCCTCGACGGGCATGCATTTCAGGTAGGTCTGGACAACCGAGTTCTGGAGAAATGGCAGGAAGGGGGTCAGGCCGGTCTTCGTGGGCGTCACCGACGCTGGTTGACGCCCTCCGCTGCGCTTGAGCTAAGAGAGAGGGCGCGCCAGGCGGCGGCCCTCTGCCTCCACCAGCTTGAATCACTTCCGATTCTGGCCGAGACAGGCGAGGGCAAGGCGGAGGTTGCCAGGTGGCTGGCGCGAGCTTCTGCCTACGATGAAGCCCGCTGGCAGGCAGATGCCGCCGCGTTTGCACGAGTCTACAGCCCCATCTCCATCTTACCGCCCGATCAGTACGACTCCCTGGTACTACAGGCAACGCTGGGCTGTTCTTATAACCGCTGCACTTTTTGCAGTTTCTATCGAGACCGGGCCTTTCGCATCCGCCGGCCGGAAGAGTTCCGGGAGCACGTCCGGGCTGTGCAGGAACTCGTCGGCGAAGGAATCTCTTATTTTCATCAGGTTTTCCTTGCGGATGCCAATGCTCTGATAATACCGCAGCGCCTGCTTCTGTCAATTTTCGAGATCGCCCGCCGGGCACTACCACAGCTGGCCAATCCTGGAATATACTCGTTTCTTGACGTTTTTGGCGGTCTGCGCAAGAATGCGAGGGATTTTGCCGAACTGAGTGCACTCGGTTTGCAGATGGTCTACCTGGGTATTGAGAGCGGTAGCCGGGATCTCCTGCGTTTCCTGAACAAGCCGGGCGGACCCGAAGAGACAGCGGCAGTGGTTGAGGCGATCAAGGGGGGCGGGGTGGCTGTCGGTTTGATATTTCTGGTGGGAGCAGGCGGCCGCCAGTATCGGGAAAAGCACTTCCAGGAGACTTTGCGGCTTTTGTCCGAACTTCCCCTTGACGGCAGAGACGTCATCTACCTTTCGCCCTTTGTAGAGGAGGCGGCAAGCGAGTACACACAGGTAGCGGAGGAAGAGGGAGTAGAGCCTTTGAGCGAGAATGAGATTCTGGAGGAGGTCCGACGACTCTGGCAGGGTATTGAGGCGATTGCATGGACTGCGAACCAAGGGCGCCCCCGAGTCACCTTGTATGACATTCGGGAGTTTATCTATTGAGGCCGGTTCGGCGTCAGGGAGAGAACGAAATGGACACAGGCAGGGAGGGACCTATCTTGGATGCAACGTTGGAACTTCTCAAGGAGCTGACAGAGACTGCGGGCCCGTCTGGCTTCGAAGCACCGGTGCGCTCCGTCTTGAGGCGGCATCTGGAAGGGCTGGGTAAGGTAAGCGTCGATCGCCTGGGTTCTCTGATTGTCCGCAAGGATGGCTCGGCGACCACCCCGAAAGTCATGATTGCAGGTCACATGGATGAAATCGGCTTTGTGGTCACTTCCATAACCGACGAAGGCTTTCTCCGTTTTCAGACCATTGGTGGTTGGTGGGAGCAGGTGATGCTGGCCCACCGGGTCACCGTCCTGACCAGCCAGGGCGAGATACCCGGGGTGATCGGTTCGAAGCCGCCGCACATTCTTCCTCCGGACGAACGCAAGAAGGTTGTTGAGAAAAAGGACATGTACATAGATATCGGGGCGGCCAACCGGCAGGATGCGGAAAAAATGGGGGTCCGGCCGGGCGACCCGGTAGTTCCCTACGGACCGTTTACGGTTATGCGTAACGAGAAGTACCTGCTCGCCAAGGCATGGGACGACCGGGTTGGTTGCGCGGTGGTGGTCGAGGTCCTCCGCCGTCTGCAGGGGGAGCCGCACCCCAACACCGTGTACGGTGTGGCCACCGTGCAAGAAGAGGTCGGGTTGCGCGGTGCGCAGACCAGCGCTTTCGGCATTGCGCCGGATGTGGCGTTTGCCGTCGATGTCTGCATCGCCGGGGATACGCCCGGGGTCCGTGCCGAAGAGGCCCAGTCCAAGCTAGGGAAGGGGCCGGCCATAGTCCTGTATGATGCCAGCATGATTCCGCACCGCGGGTTGCGGGACCTCGTCATCCGGACCGCCCAGGAAGAGCAGATCCCCTTCCAGTACGATTCGCTGGCAGGCGGAGGGACGGATGCCGGTCGCATTCACATGGTGCACCAGGGGGTACCGTCGGTGGTGCTGGGTATTCCGGCCCGGTACATCCACTCGCACTACGGTATCATCCACCGCGACGATTTTGAGGCAACCGTAAGGCTGCTGCTGGCCGTTATCCGGCGTTTGTCGGAGGAGACCGTAAGCAAGCTGGAAGCCTGAACCATAAGGTCAGGCCGACTCAGGTAAGCTTGGGGCAATCACTACAGGGCCGGGAACTGAAAAGCCTTTCGGCTTCCGGCCCTGTCAGTATACGGATTGCTCGCCATCGTGGACCAAACGGACTCAAGACTTAACACGTGTGACTCTTGATAGGATGAGGATGAAATGGCTATCTTACATGAACCCCAGGTTGAACTGATTGCCTGGACTGGTTTTGCCAAGCCAGAAGGCTATCCGTGGACGACTGACAGCGAGCGCGATGGCGAACGGTTGATCGAGTTCGCCGGACGCATGTGTTACCAGTCATGGGACAACCCATCGGGGCGGACAAATCGCGAGTATATCCAGAACCTGCTCAAACAGGGGCATTTGAGTGTGCTGGAACACGCGCAAGCATCATTTGCCATTTCTGGCATATCCCGTTCGTGCTCGCACGAGCTCGTACGGCACCGCCATTTCTCTTTCTCTCAGTTGTCACAGCGTTATGTGGCTGAGGACGAGGCCAATTTTGTCGAACCGTCCGTCATTGCCTCCGACCCGCGTACGCACGCCATCTTCGTTGAAGCAGTGGAGGCGGCGCGGCAGGCGTATATTCGCCTCAACGAGCTCTTAGAGGAGAAATTCAGCCATATCCCCAGCCGGGTCGAACGCCGCAAGCTAGCCCGGCAGGCGGCTCGGGCAGTGCTTCCCAACGCCACGGAAACCAAGCTGGTGATGACGGGCAACCTGCGGGCATGGCGCCATTTCCTGCGCCTGCGCGCCAGCCGGCACGCGGAAGCAGAGATCCGCAAGGTGGCCCTACTCATCTACCAGAAGCTCCTTGAGCTTGCTCCCGCAGTCTTCTCCGACTTTCAGGTGACGTGCGGGGCCGACGGCGTTACTGAGCTGATCACCCCCTACACGGCCGACTGAAGAGGCGGGGAGTGTGGCCGGGCGGAGCGGTGAGCCAAGCCTCTCATGGCGAGAGGCTTGGGTTGACCTACCACTTCAGGCTGCTTGAATGTACCGGTGTACGGGCTGCCGGGTTGACGAAGCGGCGGGCGGAAGCAACAGCAGTGGCAACTTCACCAAAACCGGTGGCAATCAGCTTGACTTTTCCCGGATAGGTGACCACGTCTCCCGCCGCAAAGATGCCCGGCAGGTTGGTAGACATGTCGCTGCGGACCACGATACTGTCTCCTTCCAGCTCCAACCCCCAGGAGCGTATCGGACCCAGGTTGGGCACGTAGCCCAGGGCGAGCACGATCTCGTCTACGGGCAGTCGGCACTCCTCGCCGGAACGGTTGTCGTATATCACTGCAGCTTCGAGGCGCTCGCCGCCCTCCAGCCTCTTGATCTCATGATAAAGACGGACATCCACGCCAGAGTTGAGGAGTTGCTGGACGCTCTCCCAGGCAGCCCGGAACTGCCCCCGCCGGTGGATCAGGGTGACCCGCGCGGCTACGGGCTGGAGCGTTAGCGCCCAGTCGACTGCAGAATCCCCTCCACCTACGACCAGCACGGATCGATTACGGAAGTCCTCGAGGCGGGAGACGGTATACTGGATCCCGCGTCCTTCGAACTGTTCGGCCTCGGGCAGCTGGAGCTTGCGCGGGGTGAAAGCTCCTGCCCCGCTGGTGATGATGACAGTGCGGCTCGGATACTCGCCAACTCCCGTCTGGAGAAGATAGCCTCCATCTGCCAGCGGCCTCAGGTGCTGAACAGTCTCACCGGTGCGGACGTCCTGCAGAAATCGGGAGGCCTGCTGCCGAAGTTGTGCCACCAGATCCCGGGCCAGCACGGAGGGGAATCCGGGCACATCGTAGATCTTCTTCTCCGGGTAAAGAGCCGTTAGCTGACCGCCCAGCTCCGGCAGGCTCTCGATTACCCGGGTAGAGAGACCGAGCATGCCCGCGTAAAATAGGCCGTAGAGTGCTACCGGTCCGCCACCGACGAAGGTGACGTCGACCGTTGCGTGTTGCATGGTCACTCCCCCTGTCATCAACTGCTATGCCCCAAGGGCTGAGATGAGACGAACCAGGAAACCCAGCAAGACCAGAAAGCCAAAGGCGGCCCACAGCCACCGTTGCGTTTTCATGGACGCCGCAGATCCTCCCCATCGAGCTCGATCATGCTGCCGGGATTCTTCAGACACATACTTCTTGGTCTTCATTCTACGGAGAATCAAGTAGAGCAATCAACGGGGATGGAGGGAAAAGAACGTGCCCGCCGTAGGATTACTGAGAACGTGACCTACCGGGAAGATTTAGGGTAGAATGCAAAAGGGTCAGCAGGCATACGCACTGATCAGAAAGGTGGGCGGGGTGTGAGAACGCCGGATGCGAGGGCAAAGAGCGATAGGTCGTCTCGGCTGGCGCACGACCGGGTTGCTCGCGGGCGGCACAAGCAGGAGACGCTCTTGCGTGCTCTTGCTCGAAGGCTCCGGGTGGACGGCCAACTTCCGGTCCTACGCAAGCGACCGGTGAAGGATGAGAAGCCAGATCCAGGCAGTGTCCGTTCAATCGTCGTCTGGTTGCTTGCTCCATTGGGTGATACTCTCTTCGCCTTGCCGGCAGTACGAGCGCTCAGGCGGGCCTTTCCGCACACCCGTATCACTGGGGTGTGCTGGGCATCCAACCGACCGTTGCTGGAAACCAATCCCGATCTGGATGATCTCGTGGTCTGCAGCAACTCGGCAGACCTCCCGCGGGTTTTTGCTATTCTGCAGGGACAAGCAGTGGATTTGTCCATCGGTTTGAGCAACGTGGGATCGTACCTGTGCGCCCTCCACTCGGGAACCCGCCGCGTCGGATTTCATGCTGAAGGTCTGGGATGGCTGTGGGATTTCTCTTTTACCGAGAATCTCGAGGGGCATGCCATAGACTATTGCCTTGCGGTTGTGGAGTCACTGGGGGTTGATATCCGCGGGATAGACCGCCGTCCGCAGGTCTTCCTTACGCCCGAAGACCGGGAATGGGCGGACAACTGGCTCCTGCAGCATGGCTGGCAGCCGGGGCAGCTCCTGGTAGCCGTTCATCCGGGGGGAAGCCACTTTGCGGCCAAGCGCTGGCCTCTGCCGCGCTTTGCCGAGCTGATCACCCGCCTGCATGCCGATCCCAACCGCCAGGTGGTGATCGTGGGAGGCCAGGATGACAGACGCCTGGCGGAGGTGATTCTCCAGCACTTGACGGGAGTTCGCCAGCCGTGGGTTGCGGCGGGCGAGGCGCGGTTGAGACAGACAGCTGCCCTTTTTGCCCGCTGCCAGGTGATGGTGGGCAACGATTCCGGGCCGGTGCATCTGGCTGCAGCCATGCAAACACCCGCAGTCGCGCTTTTTGGACCGACCTCGCCCGCCAACTTCAGCCCGTATGGTTCGGAGCACCAGGTTTTGTGGAAGGGTGAACTCCTGTCCTGCAGCCCGTGTTTCCGTTTTCTGGGTGGCATCCAGCAGTACTGGCCGCGCCAGCTCCGGCCCGGTTGCCGCCGAGAGTGCATGCAGTTGATAACCGTGCATGAAGTTCTGTTAGCCATCGAGCGGGCTCTGGCGGCCCGTGTCAGCGCAGGAGCGGTACAAGAACATGAGTACTCTTGAACGTAGTCAGTGGCGGCGGGGTATTCTGGCATCCGTAGTCATAGGCATTGCCGCCTTGCTGGTCGTCATCTACGTGACCAGCGGACGGGACCTGGCCAGCGTTGTGCGCCAGGCCACTGCAACCTCCCTTCTGGGAGGTGCTACCTTTATCCTCGTTGCCTGGTTGATGAGGGCGGTCCGGTTTTGGCTGCTTATTCGCCACTTACAGCGGCGGGCGGGGCTCTTTTCCTTGCTGCAGATTTACCTGGCCACTACTTTTCTCTCCCACATAACCCCTTTTACCACGGGAGGTCTTCCCCTGCAGGTCTATCTGCTCGCTCAACGTCACGGACTGACGCTCGGCGAAGCCACCGCCATCACGGGGATCGACTCGGTCGTGAACAGTCTGGGAGTACTCGTGTTGCTGCCGCTCTTGCCTGTGTGGGGTTTATCCCTTATCGCCAGCCCGGATATACGCGCCGGATTGCAGCTTCTCGGGCTTCTGCTGGCACTCCTGGGGGGGCTGGTGGCGTACCTCCTCATCTTCCGTCCCGGTTGGAGCGCGGAGGGATGGTTGCTCCGGTGGGCTGGGCGGTTGCGCCCTGGCCGGGCACGGGATCTTGCCCTCAAGATGGCAGGCGGGGTGGCTCGCGAATGGCAGTCTTTCTCGCAAGCGCTCGCCAGTCTCAAGAAGCTGCCCGCGGGTGAGCTCTTCTTGCTGGTCCTGATCACGATGGTATACTGGGCTGCTTACTTTGGGGTTGCCTTCGGGGTTCTCTGGGGTATGGGCATCTACCCGCCCTGGCAGGCGGTGATAGTAAACCAGATCGTTTTCAATGTCCTGCAGGCGCTGGCCCCCACTCCCGGGGGCAGTGGCGCAGCCGAGTGGGGAATGGCTGTTCTCTTCCGGAATCTGGTCCCCACGAATCAGCTGGCCACGTTTGTGGCGGTATGGCGTCTTTTCACTTTCTACTCTAGCCTTACTCTGGGAGGCCTTGCTGCCGCTCGCTTGCTGGCAACCCCGAAGGCTCGTGGGCCGCAGAAGGATCGACAACCGGGGCGGTCAAGTTCTCCGGGCGACAACGGCGCCGCTTCGGTCCCGAAGGGTGTACGGGAAGGAGTTAAAGTAACCAATGACTAGTACTTCGGATCTGCAATCAGACAGGTCGAAGAAGACCGGCAGCGAACCGGCAAGCTCCGTATCGGCGGGGATCCTCCTCGGAGGCGAACTTGCCGATCTGATACGGCGGTTGGAGGGACGGCGTGTCCTGGTGGTCGGGGATGTTATCGCCGACCAGTACATACTGGCATATCCTGAGCGTATCAGCCGGGAAGCACCTGTTCTGATCCTGCGACAGGAAGATGAGTATGTGGTTCCGGGAGGAGCAGGGAATACCGCGCAGAACCTGTCTGCGCTGGGGGCCAGGCCCGTGCTGGTCAGTTGCGTGGGCGATGATTCTGCCGGCCGGGCGTTGACGGATGCGCTGCGACTGCGAGGCGTCTCCACAGAGTCGCTGGTCCGGGTTTCCGGCCGCCCCACTTTCACCAAGACCCGGATCCTGGCCGGGGACAGGCAGGCCGTCCGCCAGCAGGTGGTCAGGGTTGATAAGGGAGTCAACACCCCGGTTGATGAATCGACTCGCGCCCGGCTGAGGGACGAGCTGCTTGAGGTGATGCCCGCCTGCCAGGCCGTGATCTTCTCTGATTATGGGCTTGGGGCTATGACCGACGACCTGATTCGTGTCGCTATAGATCGGGCCAACGAGTTGGGTATTCCCACAGTTGCCGATTCCCGGTACAACTTATTGTCGTACGTAGGCGTGACCTGTGCCACTCCCAATCAGGTCGAGTCGGAACAGGCGCTGGGAAAGGTCTTTGCCACAGACGAAGAAGTGGAGGCCGGGGGCTTTCAGTTGCGCCAGCGACTCGGGTCCCGGGCGCTGGTCATGACCCGGGGCGCTCAGGGCATGGACCTCTTCCTGGATAACCAGCGGCTCCACATTCCGGCGGTCAACCCTGTGGATGTTTTTGACGTAACCGGGGCCGGCGACACGGTTACGGCCACGCTTGCGCTGGCTTTGGCTGCCGGTGCGGATTGGGTGCTCGCAGCCTCCCTGGCCAACCTGGCGGCCGGACTTGTGGTGCGGAAGATGGGCACCCGCACCGTCACTCGGGCGGAACTGTTGCACTTTCTCGAAATCTGGGGCCATCGACACTTCTCCGGAGAGGAAACGCCTATCATCGTCTGACGGCAAGTCAGGGTGGGTTCAGGTAGGACGGTGGGGAAGTGAGAAGACCGGGAGAGGGGAAACGGCATGCAGCCGCTTACTGACCAGGGGGTTTGGGAACTGCTCGCACGCCGGGTGGTGGATCTGGAGAACGCGGTGGCAGAAGCCCGTCGATGGCGGCAAGCAGGCGAGATCGTGGCCTTGACCAACGGTTGTTTCGACATCCTCCATGCCGGGCATCTTTTCTCGTTTCTCTGGGCGAGACAGCTGGCGGATCGGTTGATAGTAGGCATCAACGACGATGCCTCTGTGCGCGGCCTTAAAGGGCCGAAGCGGCCTATCAACCCGGAGCGGGAACGGGCCATGCTGGTGGCTGCTTTGCGGATGGTTGATCTGGTGGTGCTCTTCCCGGAAAGAACTGCCGACCGGTTGATCGAGGCGGTGCGGCCGCATTTCTATGTCAAAGGTGGCGATTATGTGCTGGCCACGCTGCCTGAGGCTGCCACCGTACGGCGGGTCGGTGCTCGCCTCGTCTTCGTGCCGCTGCTACCGGGCCGTTCTACCACCGGCACCCTGGCCCGGATCATGGCTACGGGATTGACAGATCGGGAATGATTCTTGGCTCGAGCGAGTAGCCGGGTGGCGGAGGTGGATCCTTCACAGTTTCGGATAGGATGGTGACGAGCAGTCGCCAGCTCAGGTCAGGGTGGCGGGTGTGACGGGAGACCACGAAGAGGGCAGGCCATTCTGGGCCGCGGCGCATACCGTAGACGGAATCGCCGAAGCGATAGGCAAGGGCTGCCAGATCGGCCCGGCCCGCTGCTTTCAGCTCTTCAACCCTGGAGTCGAGTGCTAACAGGGCTCCGTTTGAGGCGTAGAGAGGCACCCGCGAGGGTGCGAGGGCGAAGACATCCAGCTGGTCGCGAGCGGCAAACATGATGGCGAGTTTCTGTTCATAGCCGGCATAGGGAGTGTTTATGACCTGGACCTTCACCCCGGGGTGGTCCGCTTCAAACCGGGCTGCTATTCTGGAATAGCGCTCACCCTCCCACAGATCGGCAGGAACAACCAGGACCAGCCGGGTTTCGGGAGCGCCGGGCCGCGTGGCATGGTATCCGACGGCGGCAATCACCGCCCCCACGAGGAGAGCCAGAATCCCTATGATGGCCGTTTTTTGCCAGAGACGCAGTCGCTGCCAGTAAGATGGAGCGGGGGCGGGAGGAGGTGATGCGGCGGGCTTGGGGGGAAGAATGGCTATGGCTACCTGCCGGCAGCCGTGTCGGGCGCAGCCGCCTTTCTGACGCCAACAGTCGACGTGATGAACTGCGCGGCAGCGGGGACAGACAACTGCCTGCTCTCCGGCGGCCAGCGGGTGCCGGCAGAATTCGCACTCGCGGCCGGCCAGGTCGCTGTCGCTTACGGTTACAACCTTCTCCTGAGCCATCGCAGCGCACCCTCTCAGATCCTGTTCAATTATAGCCTCGCGGTTGGCGGCGGGCAAAAGATGGTATCATATGATTGGGTCGGAGGAGTATAACAGATCCTGGCCGTCCGGCGCAGGCAGGGATGGGAGGCTGGTTGTGGTGGCCGGGCTTATGCAGGGAGTCTGTGCGGCGATAGCAGCTACCTGTGGACTGTTGATCGGGTATCCGGTGCAAGCAAAGAGCTCCGAAGGGGCATTTACTTTGCAGTGGCTTGGTCATGCTGCTTTCATGTTGAACACGGGTAGCGAAACTATCCTGATGGATCCTTTCGGTGAGGGGCTCGGCTATCCTGTTCCGGCTGTAGCGGCTGACATAGTGACTATCAGTCATGAGCACTTCGACCATAATCACGTGCAGGCGGCCCGGGGGAAGCCGCAGATACTCCGCGGGATTGACCCCAAGAGCGGGTCCTGGCAAACCGTCAAGTATACTGGCAAAAACGTGACGATCCGCACCGTACCGGTCTGGCATGACAACCGGGCCGGCGAGCTGCGGGGGAGGAATACAGTTTTTGTCTTTCAAGTTCGGGGAGTGACTCTGGTCCATCTGGGCGACCTGGGGCACGTTCTCACCGATGAGCAGGTACGGGCGATTGGCCCGGTAGACATACTGATGATACCGGTTGGGGGTTATTACACGATTGGGCCAGAAGAGGCGGTCAGGGTTACCGAAGCGCTGAAGCCGAGGGTGGTAATCCCGATGCACTACAATAACGGCAGCGCGGCCATGAAGTCCTGGCCGATCACGGACGTCAAAACGTTTTTGCGGGCGCTGCCACCCGGTTGGCGTATCCGCACCGATGTGGGCCCGGAGGTTGCGGTGTCGGAGGAAACACTCCCGCAAGAGAAGACTGTTTGGGTTTGGCGGACTCCGCAGGATTGAGAGAACAGGTGCCCGCCTGGTAGGGGCCGGCAGGAAAGAAAACGGTAGGCGTGGAATTAACGCACTGAGCGTAGTTGTTCTCCCCACGGTCGCATGCGGAAAGGGGTACCGTGTTACCCAAGCTGCTCCGCGGTATAGAAGTCTGGCCTGTGGGTCCGCACGAGTCCTTTAGCGCGTCCATCCTCTTTTCTGATGTTTTCTTACCTGTCCTGATCTGGCAGTCAAACTACAAGCAGATTCTGCCCGGCCAGTTCTGCGCCGGAGGGAGGCATGGGAGTGCGTCCTTGGATCGAATGTGTCCCGAATTTCAGCGAGGGGAGGCGACCGGAGGTCGTGGCGAGAATTGCTGCGGCCGCGGAGGGGATCGCGGGAGCTGCCCTCCTCGGGGCAGAGGCAGATCCCGACCACAACCGGGCCGTCCTTACGATCGCCGGAGAGCCGGAGGCAGTGCTGGAAGCAGTCTGGCAGGCCTGCCGCGTCGCTGTGGCGCATATCGACCTGCGCTCCCACGAGGGTGTCCATCCCCGTATCGGGGCCGTAGACGTAGTGCCGTTCGTGCCTGGTCCTGGAGTCAGCATAGCTGATTGCCTTCAATTGGCTGAGCGGTTCGGCCAACGACTCTGGCAGGAGCTCGGCATCCCCGTCTATTTATATGGACGGGCAGCCCGGCGGCCGGAAAGGCGTCGGCTGGCCACGATCCGCCGTGGCGGTTTTGAAGCCCTGCAAACTGAGATCACCATGCCGGATCGGGCTCCGGACATAGGCGAGGCCAGGCTCCACCCCTCCGCGGGAGCGACGGCCGTGGGAGTTCGGCCACCGCTGGTTGCGTTCAACGTCTTGTTGCGCACTGCCGATCTGACGATCGCCCGTAAGATCGCCCGTAACGTCCGCGAGACGGGTGGGGGCCTGGTTAACATTCAAGCCATGGGTTTTCCCCTTGCGAGCCAGGGGTTGGTACAGGTGTCGCTCAACCTGCTCGACCCGGTGCGGACTCCTATATACCGGGTACTGGAGCTGATCCGTACGGAGGCGGCCCGCTACGGTGTTTCTGTTGCGCGGACCGAACTGGTTGGCTTACTGCCGCTACGGGCTCTGCTGGCCAGCGCTGCTTACTACCTCGGTCTGGAACGGTTGCAACCCGAGGAGATTCTGGAGTGGAACATCGTTCACAGGCTGGGGAAGGAGAGTACGGAGTTAAAGTGGAGGTGGCCTGATGGAATTGGGAACCCTGGAACATGAATTTCGCCGTGAGCTGGCTAACCTGGTTGGTGCAACTCCGACTGAGGACCAGATAACACGGCTGATCGAGTATGCTTTAAAGTCAGGCCGCACCAAGGATTTCCTGCGCGTACTCGACGAGCAGCCGGCCGACCTGCGCGACCTGTTGTACGAACGACTGCTGGCGCAACCCCTGAGCCGGGGCGGGCTGCAGGCGCTCGAAAAGCATTTCCGTACTGCCGTAGCGCGCGGCCGTTGGGAGAACATTGCGGCCACAGTCTCCCACTCGCGCGACCCGCGGGCTTACCTCGGTTTGATCCGGGTGCTGGCGACCACGAGTGACCGCAACCTGAGCGATGCCCTGTTGGAACTCTTTCAGAACGCGCCGGCCGGGCCGTTTGGGGAGGCGTTACGGCGTGCTCTGAATAGCAACGATAGCCGCCTGCAGCTGGTGGCGGTAGATTTGATGGGGCGGACCGACCAACCCGCAATGGTCGACGAGCTTTTCCGTTTCTATCTTCGCCTCGATCCCGCGCACGACGAGCGCCTGCGACTGCGCGCCCGGGAGGGCTTTCTCTCCCTGGTCGACCGGTTGCCCGTGACAGAGATCGAACCGCGCATCGCTCGCTGGCTGCAGGATGAGCGTCCGGGCGCGCGGCTTTTGGCCATTGCGGCCATTCAACGCCGGGGTTTATGGCACCTCGTTCCAGAGCTGGTCCGGCTGGTCCTGGTAGATCCCAAGACCCGCACCCAGGCTGCCGTTGCTTTGACCGCGCTGGAAGCGGCAGGACTGCTGCGGTTCGACCGTGAGGATCCGCTCGGGGAAGGGGTCAGAGAGGTCTTGCTGAAGGCAAGACGTGAACCGCTCCGGCGACTGCTCCACCAGTTCATGCAAAGTGAGAGCGCGGTTCTGCGGGAGATTGGGGTCAAGTTCCTCATCGCGCTGGGGCCGGAGGCGGAAGATCTACCCCTGCTGCAGCGCCTGGCCCGAGAGGAGGGAGTTGCACCCGTACGGGGCGCAGCTCTCAGGGCTCTGGCACGTTTTGATCAACAGGTCGCTGTCGAACCGCTGGTGGCGGCGCTAACCGATCGGACCGCGCTGCCGGGCAGTACCCTTATGCTCATGGTCCAGGACATTCTTGAGAACGAACTCACGGAGGAGCTCAGAGAGCGGGTTCTGCAGGAGGCCGAAAGATTGCGGCGGGAGTGGGAGCATGTGCGCCAGCGCTTTGCTGGTGAGGCTGAGGCCTGGCGGGAACCGGACTGAGAGGCTTACGCCTGCCTTTGTATTAGTTTTCTTGCCTCCGAGCAGGTTTTTCTGTCCGACCGGCGAATTTTCCTTCGGTTTATACCCCGAAGGAGGTCGAATCCAGCAATGGCAAGCCGGGCCGGCCAGACAGAAGGTACGGTTGATCGGGAGGCGTTAGCCTCGAAGTTCTTTGCGCTCCTCGAAATGGAAAGAGATACACCGGAATTTCTTGCCTTGTACGATGAGGTTGATGCTCTGCTCGACCAGGTGCTGGAGGAATTGCACAGACGACCGGAGAGCGAGCCGCCGGCTGCTGTCGGGCAGTATTGAAGGAAGATAGCCTGCTACCCGGCGCGGACAGGGGGATTTTGCTACGGAGCTGGTTGTTTTTGACGTGGAGACCCAGAAGGCCTTTGATGAGGTCGGCGGGAGAGCGTTTATCGAACGCCTCGGCCTTTCTGTCGCCGTCGTATACAGCACCCGTACCCGGGAGTACACTGCCTACCGGGAAGAAGAGGTCGACAAACTTCTGGCAGTGTTGCGCCGGGCAGATCTGGTGGTGGGTTTCAACATCCTTGGCTTTGACTACCGGGTACTGCGCCCGTATGCGGGGGAGGACCTGGGGCAGGTGCTGCCATCTCTGGATATCCTGCAGGAGATTAGAAAAGAATTGGGGTTTCGTCTGAGTCTGGATCATTTGGCTTGTGAGACGCTGGGGGAGGGGAAGAGTGGCGACGGGCTGCAGGCGATACAGTGGTATCGGGAAGGGCGTTTCGACGAACTCATCTCCTACTGCCGCCGGGACGTTGAAGTGACCTGGAATCTCTTTCGCTATGGCTGGCGAGAAGGATGTCTCTACTGGCGGGACCGCACCGGGGCGAGGAGACCATTGCGGGCCAGCTGGAGTGGGCGACAGGAGTGGGCCGAAGCACTAGCTGTCTGAGCTGGCGCGGACGAAAGAGGAGGCTTTGGGTCGCGTTTGCAGTCGCAACACGTGCAGCCACCCCACGACGTGGCCGTCGACGTTTCGGCGGAGCTGCAAGGCAAACAGGGGAGTTTAAAGTCCGATAGCATGCAGGTGGAGCTGCCGCCGCGGCCGCCGACGACCTACCGCGGCTATCTTTTGGATCCCTTCCAGGCAGAGGCCATTGCTCTGCTGGAGCAGGGAAAGTCTGTTCTGGTAGCGGCGCCTACGGGAACCGGAAAGACCCTCATCGCGGATTATATTGTGGAGAAGGTTTTTCGCGAAGGGCGCGAGGTAGTCTACACAGCTCCCATCAAGGCGCTGAGCAACCAGAAGTTTAAGGAGTTCAAGCGGCTTTTGGGGGAGGATGCGGTCGGCATCATTACCGGTGATGTCGTTTTTCAGCCGGATGCACCGGTACGGGTGATGACGACGGAGATCTTCCGCAACATGCTTCATCTGGACCCCGACCGCCTGAGCCGCGTCTCGTACGTTATATTTGACGAGATCCACTGGCTGGCCGACCCCGAGCGAGGCAGCGTTTGGGAAGAATCCCTCATTTTTCTGCCACCGACCATCAATTTTCTGGGTCTGTCGGCTACCGTGCCCAACGTCGAGGAGCTGGCGCGCTGGGTGGAATCGGTCCATCAGCGTCCTGTGGCGGTGGTCCGCCATGACCGGCGGGCCGTTCCTCTCGAACACCGCTTTTTTGAGGCATCCCGGGGCTTCTGTACCTACGAGCAGTTGAAGCGGGCAGTCGAGCGCCGGCGGCGAGTGCTCGACTACGACGGTGACAGCCGGCACATGCACCTTTTTCCGCCCACGACCCACCTCGACCTGGTCATGACAATGGGGCGGGAGTATCTGCCCTGTCTCTTTTTTAGCTTCAGCCGGCGCAAGTGCGAGGCTAACGCCGAGGAGCTGGCCGAGGTGGTGGATTACCTCAGTCAGCCGGAAAAACGCCAGGTGGCAGCGGTAATAGAGGAAGCGTTGCGACGCTACGGGACGAGCGAGCGGAAAACGCCGAATCTCAGCAAACTCAAGCAGCTCCTCCTGCGAGGAATAGGCTATCACCACGCCGGCCTGTTGCCGGTGGTGAAAGAGATCGTCGAGACTCTCTTCGAGAAGCGTCTGATATACGTTCTCTATTGCACGGAGACTTTCGCAGTCGGGCTCAATTTTCCCTGCCGTACTGTCTGTTTTGACGGTCTGACCAAATGGGACGGGCGCGC
Organism: Limnochordales bacterium; assembly: GCA_014896315.1. Lineage (GTDB taxonomy): Bacteria > Bacillota > Limnochordia > Limnochordales > DUMU01 > DUMU01. The sequence continues at coordinate 246,467 of JADBKP010000006.1, read as the reverse complement.
ATTTCGCCCCCTGACACATGCCGAATACTTCCAGATGGCGGGCCGTGCCGGCCGGCGGGGCATAGACGAGAAGGGGTTTGTCTTCACCCTCGTCGATCTGAACTACTTTGACCCGCGAGAGATCCCCGAATACGACGAGAGCAAGATCGAGCCGCTGGTCAGCCAGTTTAGCCTCTCCTACAACACCGTTCTCAACCTCGTCCGCAAATACTCCACCGAGGAGATTCACGCTATCCTGCGCAAGAACTTCGCCGCCTACCAGTGCCAGGTTGAACGGGAAGCGATCGAGGCGAAGCTGCGCCAGGCTTATGAGCAGGCGGGCATTGGCTCTGCGGCCTGTTCGGCGAGCGGCACTGTCAGGTGTCCGCTGGTATACGAGCGCCGTCAGAAAGAGCTGGAAGAGCTCAGGCGGCGTCTTGCGAGTCCACGGCGGCGGGGCAGGGCAAAGGGACAGAAGGGGCTGCAGGAGGCAGAGTGGCGGCGAGTGAGAGAGCTCGAAGCAGAGCTTGCTACTGTGACGCCGGTCGAGTGCAGCAAGAAGGCAAGAAAGGCCTGCCGGCGGGAGGAAAAGCGACGGCAAGAGCTGGAGAAGAGAAACCAGCAACTGCTCAGGCGGCTGGCCGAGCTCGAAGCTGGGGATCGTTTCATCGACGATTTTGAAGACCGGCGCCTGTTGTTGTCGGCAATGGACTATATCAGGGGCGACACTCTTACCGCCCGTGGCGAGTTCGCCGCCCAGATACACACGCAGGAGTTGCTGGTAACAGAGCTGTACTTTGCCGGGATCTTCCACAAGCTGGATATACACCAGCTCGCAGCATTGGCCGTCTCCATCGACTACGAGCCGCGCCGGGGCGATCCTCGCGTGCCCAACCGCTGCCTGGACCTTTCGCTGATCACTCCCCACGTTCGCTGGGTGGAAAGGATGGAACGAGAGTTTCTGGGCCAGACCTGTGTGCGGTTTCAGGACGACCTGGCACAGCTTGCCTATGAGTGGAGCAGGGGCAAGTCGTTCTCCGATCTGCTAAAGGGGATTGCCATCGATCCCGGCGATGTGGTCTTTGCTTTCCGCCGCGCCATTGACCTGCTGCGCCAGGTCCGGATAGCCTGTGAGGGGGCGGATCCCATTGGCGCGGGGCGGGTAGCCGAAGCCATCAGCCGCCTCGACCGGGACGAGGTGGCCGTGGTGCTCTAGCTTCCTGAAACCACGTGCAGGACCTTGAAACCGGCCTCCTGCAGGGCTGCTACGAGCTTCCCCGGCTCGGTGGTGTTTACACGTACCACCAGCTGCCCCTTGCCTTCTTCCGGTTCGCTGAGGCAGCGGCTCGGGTCGGCAGGGATCTCCGGCGCGTTCGTAGCCGGGAACGTGGCGACGCTGATCACGTTGATTCCGAGCTGGGCGATGATCTTGCTGATCTCTGCCAGGATCCCCGGGCGATCGGTCACCTCGATGGTTATGCGGCTTCCCGGACGCCGCAGTCCCATCATGTCCACCAGGGCGTCGAAAAGATTGGTTTCGGTTACTATGCCCACCAGGCGTGTTCCGTCCATCACCGGCAATCCGGCGATGGCATGTTCACGCATGAGTACTGCCGCCTCTTCAATGGTAGTTTCGGGGCGAACCGTAACTACTTCCTTGGCCATAACTTCCTTTACTTTCATACGGGCCAGCAGGTAATTCATCTCAAAGACCGAAAGGGTGGTAGCAGGCGACGGACTGACACGGACCAGATCCGTTTCCGTAACGATGCCTACCAGCTTATCGCCACGCATCACGGGCAGTCGACGTACTTTGTGCCGTCGCATGATGTCAAGGGCTTCCAAGACCGGGGTCTCTTCGTCGATAGTAATCGGGTTGGGCGTCATACGGTTGGCAACAAACATACGGATCACCTCGTCTAACACACCTTTCGCCCCGCAGCACTGCTTTCCTCCTGGCAGGCGCGGGGGTAAAATTAAGCGAAATCATCAGGTGGAGGTAAGAAACTCAACCGGTGCGTGAAGAAGTCTTGATCAAAGCTGATGCGGACCAGCATTCCGGCGCGGAGGAGAGCAACAGGGTTGAAGCCCCTGTTTTGCTCCTGCCGGGCCTGGTGATCATGCCGGGAATGACGGCGCCCCTGCAGGTCTCCCAGCCCCGGGCGCTACGGGCGATAGGCGATGCCATCCGTGACGGCAGCGGTCTGATCCTGCTCTTACCCCGCCCTCCTGAGGAGGCGGAGGACCCGAAGCTGCCCGAGGATTTGCGCCCGGAAGAAGCGATCGGACTTCTCGGACACATCGAGAGAATTGCTCCCCTCGACGACGGCCAGCAGGTAGTGGTCGAGGGAGTGGCTCGCGTCCGCTTGTTGCGCAAGACCCAGGATGATCCCTACTACCGGGCAGAGGCTGTGCGAGTACAGGTAGAGGAAGAGATCACTCCGGACATCCGGGAGTTAATGAACCGGCTGGTAGCCACTATTGAACTGTACCTCGAGCTCACTCCCGGGCTGCCGCAGGGGATTGCTGCCTACATCCGAAGCATTACCAGTCCGGGGCAGCTCGCCGACCACGTGGCTTTCGCCCCGGAGCTGGATTACGCCCAGAGGTACAGTCTTCTGGCAGAACTTGATCCGACCCGCCGGTTGCAGAAGGCGTCGGCGCTGATGCAAGAGCAGCTGGAGCGGGCGCAGATTCGCGCTCACCTGCGTGAGGAGGTCAAAAGCAGGGTTGAACAGCAACAACGCCAGCACCTGCTTCGGCAGCAGCTTGAGGCGATCCGCAAGGAGCTGGGCGAGGCAGACCCCGAGACAGCGGTCATCAACGAGCTGCGCGAGAAGCTGAAGGCGTCGGGAATGAGCGAGGAGGTGCTCGCCAAGGCTGAACGTGAGTTGAGCCGCCTTGAGCACTATGGCCTGCATTCCCCTGAGGCTGGTGTGATCCGTACTTACGTCGAATGGCTGGCAGACCTGCCCTGGAACCGCCGCACCACCGATCAGCTCGACCTGGCCCATGCGGCGCGGGTTCTGGACGAGGATCATTATGGGTTGGAGAAGGTGAAGGAGCGTATCCTCGAGTTTATCGCCGTAAGGCAGCTGGCGGGTAAAGCAACCCGCACCCCCATCCTCTGCTTTGTCGGACCTCCGGGGGTGGGGAAGACGAGCCTGGGGCGTTCTATCGCGCGGGCTCTGGGGCGCAACTTCGTCCGTACTTCCCTGGGTGGTGTTCACGATGAAGCGGAGATCCGGGGACATCGGCGAACGTATGTGGGCGCGCTTCCCGGGCGGATCATCCAGGGAATTCGTAATGCGGGGACAAAGAACCCGGTCTTTATGCTGGATGAGGTTGACAAGATCGGTACCGATTTCCGGGGCGATCCGGCGGCAGCTCTGCTTGAGGTACTCGACCCCGAGCAGAATTATGCTTTCAGTGATCATTACCTTGAAGTTCCTTTCGACCTGTCAGAAACCTTTTTCATCACCACGGCCAACGTGCTGGATACGATACCGCCCGCCTTGCGGGACAGGATGGAGATAATAACCATACCCGGTTATACGGAAGAGGAGAAGCTGAACATCGCCAAGCATTTCCTGATTCCCCAGGTGGTACGCGACCACGGACTGGAGAAGTTTGGCGGACTGAAGTTGGCAGACGACGCGATCCGACGGGTTATCCGCGAGTACACCCGGGAAGCCGGTGTGCGGGGTCTGCAACGGGAGCTGGCTCAGATCGCCCGCAAGCGCGCTCGCCAGGTGGTCGAGGGTGGCGGGGTGCCTCCCTCTCCGGACATCATCACTGCGGACCTGCTGCCCACCTTGCTTGGGCCGCCGCGGTTGCTCGGTCCCCAGACCATCGAGAAAGACACGGTTGGCGTAGCTACCGGTGTGGCGGTGACGGAAGCCGGTGGTGAAGTACTGTACGTAGAGGCTGCCGTAATGCCCGGAAACGGGAGCCTGACGCTCACCGGGCAGCTAGGGCAAGTGATGCAGGAGTCGGCGCAGGCTGCTTACACCTACTGCCGTTCTCATGCCAAGGAGCTCGGCATTCCGGCGAGCCGTTTTGAACGGCAGAACGTTCACATCCACGTGCCGGCCGGTTCAGTACCCAAGGACGGCCCCTCTGCGGGAGTGGCGATGGTGTGCGCGCTGGCGTCGGTGCTTACCGGGCGTCCGGTTCGCAGGGATGTGGCCATGACAGGTGAGATCACCCTGCGCGGTAAAGTTCTGGGTGTCGGCGGGGTGAAAGAGAAGATCCTGGCCGCCCACCGATACGGGCTGAAGCTCTTCCTCCTGCCGGCGGCCAACCTGCCCGACCTGGCCGAACTGCCGGCCGACGTCAAGCAGGCGTTGGAGATCCGCCCGGTCGAGTCAATCGATGAGGTCCTGGCAATTGCCTTGCTTCCGGCAGCGGTTTCCCGAGCGGCTGCCAGAACGCGTGCAACGAAAACGGTGGTGAAGCGGTCCGCGTGACGAAACGACCGGTAGGAAAAGATGTACCAGGACAGAAGGAGGATTGGTCGCATGGAGGCTCGGTTTAGCGAGCGCCAGCTGGCGCCGGGGGTCACGCTCTACCTATGGCCGACGCGGCAATTCAAGAGCATCACGGTCAAGGTGTTCCTTCACCATCCGCTGGGGCCGGACGCCACCCAAACGGCCTTGTTGCCCAGGGTTCTCCTGCGAGGCAGCGCCCGTTATCCTACCCTCCAGAGTCTGTCCCGGCGGCGCGAGGAACTTTACGGAACCGGGATAGACGGGGACGTCAGTAAGATCGGGCGCGACCACCTGATGGGACTGGAAGTTGGAGGTGCGAGCGCCCAGTTTGTGAATGCGGAGCCGGATCTTCTGGATAAGCAGGTCGAGTTCCTGTCCGAGATCCTCTTCCATCCCCGCCTGGAAGATAACAAGTTCCATGGGGACTACCTGGCCCAGGAGAAGAACGTCCTGCGGCAGAAGATCGAAGGACTGATCAACGATAAGCGCAGCTACGCAGCCTTCCGGCTCTACCAGGAGATGTGCAAGGGAGATCCCTTTGCCACGCACCGGCTGGGGACGCTCGAGCAGATCGACCCGATCACCCCCGAAGGCCTGGTGGAACATTACCGGCGGTTGCTTGAACAAAGTCCCGTGAGCATATTTGCCGTGGGGGCGTTTGACCCCTCGCAAGTGGAGGAGGCGGTGCGGCGCTTCCCCTGGCCGACTGGCGAACGGAGACCGCTGCCGAAGGCCGGTCCCTTCGCGGCACCCGAGAGATCCGCCCCGCAGACGGTGAAAGAAGAGCAGGAGGTTAACCAGGCACTCCTCTACCTCGGATATCGGACCGGGATTACGTTCGGCGATCCGCTCTACCCGGCCCTTGTGGTATACAACGGAATTCTGGGGGCATTTCCCCATTCCAAGCTCTTCATCCAGGTACGGGAGAGGGCGAGCCTGGCTTATTTCGCCTGGACACGTCTGGAGTCGACCATGGGCCTGATGACGGCAAGCTGCGGCATCGACCCGAAACACTACGGCCGGGCGCTGGAGCTAATGCAGGCCCAGGTGGAGGCGATGGCCCGTGGCGAGTTCACCGAGGAAGAACTGGCGGCAACCCGAGCCTCCCTGCGGACAAGTCTCCGTTCAATATATGATTCGCCGGGAGCGTTGATTGACCGCATTCTATTGGGTGTGGTAAACGGCCGGCAGTGGCCACCGGAGGAGATGATAGCGGCCATCGAAAAGGTCACCCGCGACCAGGTCGTCGAGGTGGCAAAGCGAGTGAAACTTGACACCATCTATTTCTTGACCAGACGGGGGGAGGCGCAGGGATGAGCAAGGCCGGCGAGACATTGATTCAAAGCCATTCGCTGCTCCAGGAGCGGGTGTACAGCCGCAAACTCTCCAACGGTTGCCAGCTGTTTGTCTGGCCCAAACCCGGGTTTACCAAAAAGTTTGCTGTATTCTCCACCTACTACGGCTCAATCGACAGTCACTTCATTCCCCCCGGGCAGAGTGAGGTAGTACACGTTCCTGACGGGATCGCCCATTTCCTCGAACACAAGATGTTCGAAGAAGAAGACGGATCGGTTTTCGATCGCTTCTCACGCCTGGGTGCTTCGGCCAACGCATATACGAACTATACCAACACGACATATCTCTTCTCCTGCACCGATCATTTTGAGGAGAACCTCAAGATCCTCATCGACTTTGTGCTTCACCCTTATTTCACGGATGAAAACGTCGAGAAGGAGAAAGGGATCATCGCCCAGGAATTGCAGATGTATCGTGACATTCCCGAGCAGCGGGTGTACCGGAACCTCCTTGAGGCGCTCTACCATGTCAATCCGGTAAGGCTGGAAATCGGGGGAACTGTGGAATCGATCCAGAAGATCACCAAGGAGCTGCTTTACACCTGCTACAACACTTTTTACCATCCAAGCAATATGGTTCTGGTAGCGGTGGGTGACATCGATCCGGAAGCCACGCTTGATCTGGCAGAAAGGGAGATCATGGCGCGCCGGCCTTCTTTCCAGGGAGAGATCCGGCGAGTCTACCCGGAAGAACCGGAAGGTGTGAATGAAAAACGCCGGGAGGAGAGGTTGGCGGCGGCCCGCCCCATCTTCTACCTGGGTTTCAAAGATCCGGCAACGGGAAAGTCGGGAGAGGAGCTGGTCGGGCGGGAACTGGCCATGGACTTCCTGCTCCATCTGCTCTTCGGTCCCAGCAGCGACCTCTACACGCAGCTCTATGAGGAAGGATTGATCAATGACGAGTTCGGGTCGATGTACTCGGCTGCGCCATCCTATGCGTACGCCATCGTTGGGGGCGAGACGCCCGACCCGGGACGGCTTGAGGCTCGCCTATGGGAGGGCATCGAAAAGCAGCGGCGAGAAGGGATCAGTGCCGAGGATCTAGAAAGGGTACGAAGGCGTTTTCTCGGGCAGACGTGCATCCGGTTCGACTCGGTGGAGTTCATCGCCAACGCGTTCTCCAGCCTGTACTTTCGGGGTGTCAATCTGCTTACCTACATTGATTTGATACACGAGGTCAAACAGGAGCAGGTCGCAGAGCTGCTGCAGACGGTGTTGACGCCGGAGCGGGCGGCGGTCTCCATTGTTTGGCCCAGTGGGAACGGGACGAGCGGGAGCGGAGCATGAACTCAGTAGCAGTGCAGGTGGTGGTGATTGGTGGCGGTGCTACCGGGGTAAGCACCGCCCTTGCGTTAGCCAGCCTGGGAGTCCGTACGGCGCTGGTGGAGAGACGGGACTTTGCGGCGGGCACATCCGGGCGCAACCACGGGCTGCTGCACAGCGGAGCGCGCTACGCTGTCAAAGACCCGGCGGCGGCGCTGGAATGCTGGCCAGAGAATCAGCGGGTGCGGCGGCTCTTCCCGGAGGTGGTTGATCCTTGCGGAGGGCTTTTCGTAGCCCTGTCCGAGGAGGAAGAGGCGTATCTGGAAGAGCTAAGGCGCTCCCTGGAAGTCCTGGGTATTCCCTCCGGTCGCCTGGACGGGAGGGCAGCGCGGCAGCTTGAGCCTGCTCTCTCGCCGGCGGTACGGGCGGCCCTCACCGTACCCGACGGTGCGGTCGATCCCTTTCGCCTGGTCTATGCGATCGCCAGCTGGGCTGCCGCCGAGGGCGCGCTGCTCTTCCCCGGACATGAAGTAGTCGCCCTACACGCTCCCTCCGGGCGGGGCGGGCGCTGGCGGGTAGAGCTGAAGACGGGAGTGAGTCTGACCGCGGATGCAGTGATCGATGCGGCCGGACCCTGGGTGGCGCAGGTGGCGGGGCTGGCGGGGGTGAAGGTGCCGCTGGTGTTGTCGGCCGGATCACTCTTGGTCTACCAGTCGCGTCCGACCCGGCGGGTGATCAATCGGGCCCGGCCACCCGCGGATGGGGATATCCTCGTGCCGGGTGGGCCGGTGCTGGTGGCGGGGACGACGGCCCGCTTCCTTCCACCAGATAACCCTGCCTTGCTCGATCCGCCGGGATTGCGCGTGGACGCTGCCGAAGTGCGTCTGCTGCGGGCCGAAGCCGAAGCGTTGCTGCCGGTTTTGAAGGAGTTGCGCCTGCTGCGGGCCTTTGCCGGAGTGCGGGCGCTGGCCGGACCGGTTGAGCCAGCGCCGGCCGAGGGGCCGGCTCATGGGGCAGGTCAAGGTCAGGCCCGAGGCGAAAGTGAAGGCCAAGGCCGGGGTCAAGACGCAACGCAAGGACGCTGGACCCAGCCGGCTGCCAGGGCTCAGACCCGGGACTTCCGTGTGTTCGCGCCGGCAGAGCTGGGCGCACCCGAAGGTTTCTTTGCCGTCGTGGGAGGAAAGCTGACGACCTCTCTTCTCATGGGCGAAGCCACCGCCCGGCGCGTCGCGCCACTATTCGGGATCGCCGTGCCCGCCACCCCGTGGCTGGGACAGGATGGGTGGAGGACAGGACGCCTGCACCGGAAACGCCTGTCAGGGTCGCAGCGCCGGCGCTCCTTTACCGTACCTGTTCCCGGCCGGCCCTGGTGGGATCGCAGGCGCGCACAGCATGGCGGGTCGCAAGGCGATCGGAGCATCATCTGCGAGTGCGAGTGGGTGAGCCGGGACGAACTGGTGGCCGAGCTGGCGGCCAGCTTCACCCGGGATGGCTTTGCCGGAGCCCGGCGGAGGCTCCGGCTGGGTATGGGTGGCTGCCAGGGAACTCATTGCAGCCTGGCCCTGCCCGGCATCGCCTGGGAGGCCATCTCTGGCGGGACCGATGCCGTCGAGCGCATCTGGGACGCCTGGGCTGCTTTCGTCCGCTCCCGCTTTGCGGGGGTGGCGGCGCTCGGCATCAGGGGATTGATTCCCGGGCCGGGCCGGGCGTCTGCGCGCGTTCCGCAGGTGGAGGAAACATTGAGGAGGGCAATAGAGCAGGCGGAAGAGGCCTATTTCGTGTATACCGAGTTGTTTGGCCTTCCACCGGAGCAGTACGGGTTTGCGGTAGACGGGTGGCCCGATCCCGATGGACTGGCCGCCAAACTAAAACAAAGTGACGGGACCGAGATTGCTGGATGAAAGGGCGCAAGTAATTGTCGCGGGCGGCGGCCTTGCCGCCTATGCTGCTGCACTGGCTGCGGCCGGGCAGGGAGCGGAAGTTTTGCTCATCCCCGGAGGGGGGAAAGCCTGGGCACTTTTCGGGGGCAGTCTCTACACGCGAGGCCAGATGGAAGATGCGGCCTTCCAGGCACTGGTTGAACTGTACACGGCCGCCGGGTACCCGGTGGGCGTTGCTCGTGCCGGGGAAACCTTTCTGCTCCCCACCACGCTGGGGACGCTTCGTGCTGCCGACCTGACCCCGGAGGAGTTTCAGGCGGCCGACCTGGGATGCCCCGACCCCCTCCTTCTGGTAGGCTGGCAGGAGTTACCTTCGTTCTCGGCCGCCTGGGCGGCGGCGGCCTTGCAGCGGCAACTGCAGGAGCGAGCCGGGCGGATCGATGGCCGTTCGCCGGCAGTCAGCCCTCCTTTGGTCCTGGCAGCGACTCTGGCGATCTCCGAGGTATTTCCCCGGCTTGTGTCGGGCCGGGAACGAGGGGGCGGAGACTTCCCCGGTCTCAATTGGAGGGCCCTGGCTGCGGAGATGGAGCGGCCGGAAGGAGTACGGGCGCTGGTCTCGGGTCTGGAGCTGGCTTTGGTCCGGACTGATCTGCCTGCCGCGGCGAAGCAGGCCCACAGCGAAGGCCGATTGCGGGTCGCCTTGCCGGTGGTCGGACTCGACCGTACGCGGTTCATACGAGAGGAAGTGTACCGCCTCTCCGGTCTGGTCTTGTGTGAAGTGGCCGGCTTGCTGCCGGCTCCTGGTGGTTTGCGGGCCAGGGCGATCCTGGACAGAGCGCTGGCCGGCTTGCGGGTAGCGGTTCGGCCGGGCTGGACCGTAACGAGGATTGCGGTCGGCAACCGCCCTGCTGTGAGCGGGTATGTGCAGGGAACCGAGACAGAGTTTACCGTCTCGGGCGAGTATCTGATTCTGGCTGCAGACTTTGCCAGCGATTCGCTCACCTATCTTGCTGCTGACACCCCGGCGGCTGCGGGGTGTGGTGGCAGGGCAGAGAACAGGTTGGTGCTGGCAGGTGCGACAGGCCGTGTTGCCGGTGCCGTGCCTGATCCGATCCCGGGAAGCACCCACGCCATCCTCTGGAGGAGCGGCTATCTGGCGGGACGGGAGGTCGCTGCCAGATGGCGGGGACGGAAGAGCTCCCCGGCGCTGGATGGTGGCCGTGTGGAGGAGGGTGCATGATGAGCGCAATGGCGTCGACAAGAGCAGTCGAGCTAGCGGACCCCCTCAAGTTGTTGGTGGAGACGGATGCCTGCCAGCGGTGTACCGCCTGCCTGGCCGCCTGTCCGCTCGCAGGAGTCCTGCCCCACTACGCCGGCCCCAAGCGGCTCGGTCCCGACCTCTGGCGCCAGCAGCAGGCAGCCGGCTTTGCAGAGAGCTCCGGCTGGGATTCACTGCCCCGCGACCTTGACCTGTGCCTTGGTTGTCGCCGGTGCGATGTCGCCTGCCCGGCCGGCGTCGCGCCCTCCCGCCTGATAGTGCGAAGCCGCCTGAGCCGCCGCCACCGGCACGAGTGGAGAACTGCCTGGCGTGATTGGTTTCTCGGACGGGCCTACCTTCTGGGCAAAGCGGGCACCACATTTGGCCCGCTGGCCAACGCTCTGCTGCCCACCAGGCCGGTGCGGTTCGTGCTCCACCACGTGGTCGGGATAAGCGCAAGGCGCGTCTTGCCTCCCTTTGCCCGGCGGCGGTTCTCCTCGCTGCATCCACCCTCTCCACCTCCCCCGCCGCGGCCATCCGGATCGGCTGGCGGCGTGTCCGTCGCAAGTGAGGGTGCAGATGGTACCGGACGTCACGAGAGCCTGCTCAGCAGGAAGGTGGTCTACTTCCCCGGTTGTCAGGTAGAGTACTACGAACCCGAACTGGGGGAACTGGTTCTGAATACTCTGGCCGGACTCGGGGTTGAGACGGCGGTGGATGAGGTTGCCTGCTGCGGCCTGCCGCTGATCGCCAACGCCTGGTCCGGGGCTGCGCAAAGACAGGCGGCGGCCAATGTGGAAAGGCTGCTCGCCTGGGTGGAGGATGGGTGGGAGGTGGTTCTTTCGTCAAGTTCATGCGGCCTGACTCTTCGCCACGACTACCTGGCCCTCAACCTCGTACCTCCTCATCTGCGGGAAGCGGCGTCCCGGGTATCCCAGCATATCTACGATCTAGGTCTGTACCTGCTCCGGCTGGAAGAGGAGGAGTCGCGGCGGCGGGGACGGCCGGTGCGGATCGTGCCGCAGAAACCAGCCGAATCTACCCGCGGACTGACGCGGATTGGCTATCACACCCCCTGTCACGTGGAGGCAGGAGCCTCAGGCAGGCCCTGGCTCAAGCTGCTGAGCCGGCTGCCAGGGGTTGAGGTAGTCGACTTGCAGGCGGGATGCTGTGGCATAGCCGGCACCTACGGGCTAAAACGGGAGAAATACGAGATTGCACGTGCCGTCGGACGCGGGTTGCAGGAAGCTGTATTGGCGCTTGACCCGCCCGTCGTCGCAACTGAATGTGAGACTTGCCGGATGCAGATCCGGGATCTGGTCCCTCAGGCCCTGGTGATGCACCCGTTGAGACTCTTGGGCGAGCTTAGTTTTGTTTGAGGAGGTGGCTGCGGTGGAGCCACGCGGTTGGAAAGAGGCGGTTGAGCTGGCCTACCGACTGCTCAGTGCTGAGCCGTCCCGTCGGAGTCAGGTGGAGCGAACCGATGCCGGCTGGCGGTATTACCAGGAGTATCAGCGTTGGCTGGCTGGCGCACCCGACATCCAGCCGGACCGGATGGTGGCGGAACTTGCGGGCCTGATCGATCAGACTCTTCTTGCGCCGCAGGCAACCACCGCTGAGATGGATGCCTTCCTGCAAGGGGCGGCCGATATTCCGTATGCGGCCCTCTGTGTTCAACCGGTCTTTCTGGAACGGGCTCTTGCTGCCCGGCGTCAGCCGTGTACGCGAGTGGCGGTGGTGGTGGCCTTCCCGCACGGTGCGCTACCAGCCCGAATCAAGGCTGCCGAAACCCGGGCACTGGTGGAGGCGGGAGCAGAAGAGATCGACATGGTGGTCCACCTGGGAGCGCTGCGGGCGAAGGATTGGGAAACAGTGGCAGCCGATCTTGAGGCGGTGGTTTCCGCTGCCGGTAACGTTCCGGTCAAGGCCATACTGGAATGTGCCTATCTCGATGAGGAGAGCATGGCAGTGGGGGCGGCCGTGGCTTGTGCGGCGGGGGCGGCCTTTGTCAAGACGTCGACCGGGTTCGGGCCGGGAGGGGCTAAAGAGCGTGATGTGGCTCTGCTGCGGCAGGCTGTTGGAACGAGGGCAGGTGTGAAGGCGGCAGGTGGAATCCGGAACCTTGATTCTGCCATGGCCATGCTGGCAGCCGGTGCGGATCGGATCGGGACCAGCAGCGGGCGGGCGATCCTGGATGGCCTCCTCCAGGTCGACCCGGGAAAGATGCAGCAATGATCGCTCAGGGGGAATTGGCAGCGGAAGCGGGAGAGTACCCGCGTGTGGGAAGTGACGAGGCCGGGAAAGGCGATTACTTCGGACCCCTTGTGGTGGCGGCCGTGGCCGTACTGGACCGCGAAGGCGCAACTCGTCTGCTACAGGCGGGTGTCGCCGATTCGAAGCGGCTGAGCGACGCTCGTTGCCGGGAACTGGCAGAGATGATAAGGCAGGAGTACCCCTGCGAAGTGGTGGAGATCTCGCCAGGACGCTATAACGAGTTGTACGCTCGCATCGGTAATCTAAACCGGCTCCTCGCCTGGGCGCACGCCAGAGCCCTGGAGAATCTGCTGGCGCGCCTGCCGGCAGGAAGTCCCGTGGCGGTGCTGGTCGACCAGTTTGCGCCGGCGGCCGTGCTGGAGCGGGCTCTCTTTGCCGGAGCCCGGAAGGCTCGGGTCACAACCCTTCCCCGGGGCGAACGCAATGTGGAGGTGGCAGCGGCTTCGGTTCTGGCCCGTGCCACGTTTTTGGCCGGACTGGAGCGGCTTTCGCAGGCCTTTGGCGTTAGACTGCCCAAGGGAGCGACCCATGTGCTGGACCAGGCGAGAGTGATCTGGGATATGGGTGGCGAAACGGCCCTCCGCCAGGTGGCCAAGTGGCACTTCCGCACCACGCAACAGCTTCTGGCTGCCGTCTGTGCAACGCAGCCGGAGCTTTGGGGCAAGCCGGAGGAATGAAGGATGCCGGGAGAGTGGACCGAGAGGGAACTGATCGTCGGTGGCTCGGCTGTCTGGCAGAGGGAGCGGCGGGAGGTAGGCGGGGCACGGGAGCTCACCGCCCTCTGGGAGAGACTTCCATCTCCTGAGCGGCTCTACTCCAACCTGCAGCTGGTCTACCGGATCGGTCCCTGGCGGGAGGCGAGACTGCGCCGCCAGGGGATCGGAGATCTGCGGGAGCTTGTCCATGATCCTCGCTGGCAGAGTGCAACCGTACCGGTCTTGCGGGCCATCGAGAAGCGCGACCTGAACGAGCTGAGCACCCGGGGCGCAGAATCCCTGGAGCTACTCGGTTTTTTTACACCTCGGGATATCCTCTTTCTGGACCTGGAGACGGCGGGCCTATCGCCCCTGATGCCGGTCTTTCTTGCCGGCGTCGCGTTCATCGATGGCGATGATCTGCTGCTGCGCCAGTATTTCGCCCGCTCCTATGAAGAGGAAGAGCCGCTGGTACGAGCTGTCAACTCCTTGTTGGCGCAGTATCCGGTAGTGGTGACCTACAATGGCCGTTCCTTCGATCAGCCGTATCTGATCAGGCGCGCTCTGATCACGCAATCTCCCTGCCGGTGGAGTGCCTGGCACGTCGACCTGCTTCCTCTTACCCGGCGCTACTTCCGGGGCGACTTGCCGGATTTCCGGCTGGTGACCGTCAGCGAGTGGCTGCTTGGCAGGTCGCGGGCCGACGATATCCCGGGCTCTTTGGTGCCGTCGCTCTACCACCAGTTCGTTGCCGAGGGAGATTGGTTGACCATCGAGCCCGTCCTCAACCACAACGCCGAAGATCTGCTCGCGCTTGCGTTCTTGTTGCAAAGATTGGTCGCTTTTGCCACGCAACTGGCCGGGCCCGCCTCCTGTACGGCGCATCCCGGGCTACCGCAGGGGTATGGGGAGAGGACTGGTACTGAATGAACGGTAAAGGCGAGCATTACTACTCAGCCCGGCCGCAGGCACCCAGCCGCCGCCTTGAGTTCACGCACGAATTTCGCGGCCGCACTTTTCATTTTGTTACCGACACGGCTGTCTTCTCCCGCACCCGTCTGGACCGGGGAACAGAGCTGCTTCTTCTGAGTCTCCCGCTGCCGCTCACAGGTCGCGTTCTCGACCTGGGATGCGGTTACGGTCCGGTAGGGGTGATCGTGGCCGCATTTAGCCCGGTTGCAGAGGTAGTGATGATTGACATCAACGAGCGGGCCGTTGCCCTTGCCCGGGAGAATGTGGAACGAAACGGGGTCTCCGGCGAGAGAATCACCCTGCAGTCTGGCGATGGTACGCTGCTCTTGACGGAGGCGGCATTCGACTACATACTGACCAACCCTCCCATCCGGGCCGGCAAGAAACTGATTCATAGCTGGATCGCGGGAGCCCGGCGGGCTCTCTTGCCGGGAGGCTCCCTCTACCTGGTGGCCCGAACAAGCCAGGGGGCAAAGAGCCTTTTTGCGTACATGGGTGAGGTTTTCGGCCGCGAGCGGGTAGAGGTATGGGAACGCGGAAGCGGTTACCGGGTTCTGCGCGCCTGGCAGGGATGAATACGAGTTAGCGGCGGCTTCCGATACGATACCTGACCGCCGGGGATGGATGAAAGCGTGTCACACCCTGCGCGCCGACTGCTCCTGGGGCGTTCCCACGCGGTCTTCTTCATTGTCATCCACAAGCGGCTGCTGTACCTACCTTTCCTTCTTCTCTTTGCCGCTGTATCTCTCTATGCAATGCGCTGGCAGCAAGCGATGCGCACAGCGACGCTGATGGCAGATGCAGGCGTGCTGCGACAGCGAACCATCGCCGTTGATCCGGGACACGGAGGACCTGACCCCGGGGCAAAGCGCGGCGGGCTGGTGGAGAAAGACGTGGTGCTGGATATTGCTCTGCGGCTAGAGAGGTTGCTGCTACAGGCGGGAGCCGAGCCCCTGTTGACCCGGCGCAGTGACGACGAGTTCACTGACGGCGAGCGTATCAGTGGCAACAAGAAAAAGGAGCTTTCCCACCGGGCGGAGATGGCCAACCGGATCAACGCGCAGATTTTCCTGAGCGTGCATGCCAACGCCTTCCCGGAGAGCAAATGGCATGGCGCGCAGGTCTTCTACCAGCGGGGTTCAGAGGAGGGCCGCCGGCTGGCCGAAGCGATTCAGGCAGAACTCGTCCGTATGCTGCCCCCCAACCGCCGGCGCGCTCTGGCCGGCGACTTTCGCGTCTTGCGGGAGACAAAGATGCCGGCGGTTATCGTGGAGGTCGGTTTTCTCTCCAACCCCCAGGAGGCGGCCAGGCTCGCCGATCCCAATTACCGTCAGCGGTTGGCCGAAGCAATCTTTTCTGGCCTGATCCGCTACTACCGGGGCATCCCATCTCCACCCGCGGCCAGCTGAACGAAAGAGCAGGAATCAGGCGGAAAGGGTAGAAAGCCCTTCCCGGGGGGAGTACAGGTGGGGCAGGTACTGAGGGTGGAAGGCGGGCAGCGCCTTGAGGGGCGCGTGATTATCAGCGGGGCGAAGAATTCGGCGGCTGCGATCCTGCCAGCGACGACACTCACGGAAGAACCCTGCTTTCTGCGGCACGTGCCGGTCATTGCCGACGTGCTCGTATTGCTCGAGATCTTAAACGCTGTAGGGTTCAAAGCTCGGTTTCTGACCGGTCCGGACGGGACGGCGCGTGCCGAACCTGCCGGGGCGGTGGTGGAGGTACGGCAGGCTGCTGAGGGCGATCGGATCGTCCCCCACGACCTGGCGAAGAAGCTGCGCGCCTCCATTCTCTTTCTGGGACCGCTGCTTACCCGTTTCGGCAAGGCTAAGGTGGCTCTTCCCGGAGGGTGCGATATCGGTTCGCGCCCGATCGACCTGCACCTTAAGGGCTTGGCCGCTATGGGGGCCGATATCAGGGTCGAACACGGCTTTGTTACCGGGCAGGTTCCCGGCGGCCGCTTGCATGGGGCGGAGATCTATCTCGATTTCCCTAGTGTCGGGGCGACGGAGAACATCATGATGGCTGCCACCCTGGCTGACGGGCAGACGGTGATTCACAACCCGGCCAAGGAGCCGGAGATCGTAGATCTCGCCACTTTCCTTAACTCCATGGGCGCTCAGGTGCGAGGGGCCGGCACGGATCTGATCCGCATTACCGGCCAGCACCGGCTCAACGGGGCGGCACACACCCTGATCCCGGACCGGATTGAGGCCGGAACTTATCTTCTGGCCGGCCTGGCCTGTGGTGGCACCATAAGGGTGGAGAATGTGATCGCCAAGCACCTGGAGGCAGTCATTGCCAAGGTGATCGAAACCGGTGCTGAGGTATCGATCAGTGAGGACGCGATTGTGGCCCGCGGCCCCCTGCGCCCGCGGGCGGTTCATATCACCACCATACCGTATCCCGGTTTTCCCACAGACCTGCAACCCCAATTTACGGCCTATCTGACCCGGGCAGAAGGGACGAGTGTTGTTTACGAGCGCGTCTTTGAAAACCGCTTTCGCCATGTGGACGAGTTGAACCGGCTAGGCGCTTGCATCAAGTGCGACGGGTCTACGGCTGTGATTGAGGGCGTTCCCCGGTTGACCGGAGCTCCGCTCTTTGCGTCGGATCTGCGCATGGCGGCCGCACTCGTGATCGGCAGTTTGATGGCCGAGGGCATCTCGGTTATTCAGGGAGTTGAGCATCTGCTGCGCGGTTACGAAGACCCCGTCGGCAAGCTGCGTGGATTGGGAGCCAGGGTCGAACTGGTGGAAGAGGGAAGGCTCAGCGAGTTGAGCTTTCGGCTGACCGAGCGTGAGGGGTAGTGCACTCCTGCCCGTAAGATTGCCTGACAGCCCTACCCATTCTCAGGACATCGGAAGGGGCACAGTTCTTTGCTGACCTTTGGATTTTTACGCGGCGTTATTGCATATTTATGCTGCCGGTAGTATACTGAACGCAACTTGGCGGAAGGCGGGGTTGTCTTGGTCAAGGTGGCAATCGTCGGCGCGTCGGGTTATGCCGGCGGCGAACTTCTTTCTTTGTTGCTCAGCCATCCGGGGGTAGAAGAGATTCACCTGATCTCGCGACAGCATGCGGGCCAGCCGGTCGGCGTGGTCTTCCCTCACCTGGTTCACAGGGATGATCTCGTGTTTGAACCGCTCGAGCCGGAGAAGCTCAGTTCTGCGGTGGACTGCATCTTCGGATCGACTCCGGCCGGTGCAGCACGGGAGCTGGTGCTGGCGGCCATGCGGGCCGGTTGCCGCTACATTGACCTGGGGGCGGACTTCCGGTTGCGGGATCCAGCACTTTACCCCCGCTACTACCGGTTCGCCCACGACGAAGAGACGCTTCCCTGGCTTTCGCAGGCTGTCTATGGTCTGCCGGAGTTGCACCGGGAAGCCATCAGGAAGGCGCGCCTGGTGGCCAATCCGGGATGTTATCCCACCGCGGTCTTGCTCTCTTTGGCGCCGCTGCTTAAAGGGGGATACGTAGGAGATGGTCCGGTACAGGTCTGCGCGCTTTCTGGAGTCAGCGGCGCCGGCGCTACGCCCGCGCCCGGATACCACTTTCCGGAGATGACAGAGAATGCCCGTCCCTACCAGGTAGCGACGCACCGACACACTCCGGAGATGGAACAGGAGGCCTCCTGGCTCGCCGGACGGCCGGTGAGTGTCAACTTCGTTCCCCAGCTGATTCCCGCAAGCCGCGGGATCCTGGCTACGAGCTTCGTTCCGCTGGCGCGTGAGCTGACCTGCGGCGAGGCGGTGGCCCTCTACCGGCAGGCTTATGGCGGTGAACGGTTTGTGCGGGTGCTGGATGAGGAGAGACTCCCTCAGATAAAGGCGGTGGCAGGGAGCAACTTCTGCGATGTCACTGTCAGAATCAGCCCTGACGGCAGGACCGCGATTGCCATGGCGGCACTGGACAATTTGCGGAAGGGTGCGGCCGGGCAGGCGGTGCAGAACTTCAACCTGATGTTTGGTTTTCCCGAAGAGACAGGCCTGACCGCTGTGCCCGTCTATCCGTGATCACAAGGGGGAAAGAGTGGCTTACCTTAGCTGATCATGGCGAGTGAGGGGTGGACGCGGTTGGAGGAGAGCATGCAACTGGTTGAAGGCGATGAGATCGAGCTGATCGAGGCAGGGATAACGGTGGTGCGGGGTATCCTGGCTGCCGGTGTGCATTGCGGTCTCAAGCGGAAGCGGCGAGACCTGACCCTGATCTATTCCGAGGTTCCGGCAGCGGTGGTCGGTACTTTTACCACCAACCAGGTCAAGGCAGCCCCGGTGGTGATTACCCAGGCACGAGTGCGCGGGCGGGGGGTAGCACGTGCCATTGTCTGCAACAGCGGCAATGCCAATGCATGTAATGGCCCGCGGGGGGAGCGGGACGCGCTTGCCATGGGCGCTGCCGTTGCGCAAGAGTTGGGCCTGGACGAGGAAGAGGTACTGGTAGCATCCACGGGTGTTATTGGCCTTCCGCTCGACATGGAGAAAGTGCGGGCCGGGATCGCCCAAGCCGCCCGGGAGCTTGCGAAAAGTCGCGAAGCGGCAGCCGCTGCCGTGGAAGGCATTATGACCACCGACACCGTGCCCAAAGAGGTGGCAGTACGTTTCCGCATCCAGGGACATGACTGCTTTCTGGCCGGAATGGCCAAGGGTTCGGGGATGATACATCCGAATATGGCCACCATGCTGGCTTTCTTAGCTACGGATTGTGCGGTGGAAAGAGAGTCGCTGGACCGGCTCTTCCGTGATGTCGTGCGGCGGACGTTCAATCAGATCTCTGTTGACGGTGACACCAGCACCAACGATATGGCGTTGCTGCTGGCCAACGGTATGGCAGGCAACCGGCCTCTGACCGCGGACGATCCCGAGTTTCCGAACTTTGCTCGGGCTCTGGAGTACGCAGCCCGCGAGCTGGCCAAAGCGATCGCCCGGGACGGCGAGGGCGCCACCAAGCTGCTCGAGGTGAGGGTCGAGGGAGCAGCCTCCGATGAAGCGGCCAGGATCATAGCCCGCAGTATCGTCCGCTCCAATCTTGTGAAAGCAGCGATCTTCGGCGGAGATGCAAACTGGGGACGGATCCTGTGCGCGGCCGGTTATGCGGGGGTTCCCTTCCGACCGGAAGGCGTCAGCATCTTCCTCGGGCATGTGCAGGTCTGTGACCGCGGCTCGGCACTACCCTTCGACGAAGCGGTTGCCTCGGAGGTCCTGCGCCAACCCGAAGTGGTGGTAAGGCTGGTAATGGAGGAGGGCCAGGGCGAAGCCGTCGCCTGGGGCTGTGACTTGACCTATGACTATGTAAAGATAAATGCGAGTTACCGGACGTGAGGGGTGCCTGGCCAATTCTGGGATTGGTGATCGGGCAGCAACCGGCCGGCGATCTTGGGTATCGCAGGATGGACGGGAATAGATCAAGGGAGGCGACATTGGTGCTGAGCTCGGTGGAGAAAGCAGGGGTGCTCGTCGAAGCGCTGCCGTACATTCGTACCTTTGCGGGCAAGACCTTCGTGATCAAGTACGGGGGCCATGCCATGGACAATGCAGAGTTGACCCGGGCGGTGGTCCTCGACGTCATTCTGCTCAAGTATGTTGGCGTGCATCCGGTCATCGTTCATGGCGGCGGCCCAGAGATCACAGCCATGCTCCAGAAACTCGGGAAGGAGTCGCAGTTTGTAGGCGGGCTGCGCGTCACCGATGCCGAGACAATGGAAATAGTCCAGATGGTACTCGTGGGCAAGATCAACCAGCAGCTGGTGTCGCTCATTAACCGATACGGAGGCCGGGCGGTGGGGCTATCGGGGGTTGACGGCAACCTTATCGTTGCTCGCAAACACCAACTGACGCCGGAGGAAATGGCAGCGGTTGGCGGTGCGCCGGTTGACCTGGGCTTCGTAGGCGACGTGGAGGCTATTAACCCGGCGGCGGTTCACCTGCTTTCCCAGGCCGGCTATATTCCGGTCATCTCCTCGGTGGGAGCGGGGCTTGACGGTCAGGCCTACAACATCAACGCCGATCTGGTAGCAGGAGAGCTGGCGGCAGCGCTGGGCGCGGAGAAGCTTATCATGCTCACCGACGTTGAGGGTATCTTTGAAGATCCCAATGACCCGGCGACCCTTATCTCCGCCTTGCAGGTGGAACGGGCCAGCCGCATGATAGAGGAGCGCCGCATCCAGGGGGGCATGATTCCCAAGGTGCAGGCCTGTATCCGGGCCCTCTCTCGCGGCGTGTCGCGTGCGCACATCATCGATGGCCGCAAGCTTCACTCGTTACTGCTCGAGATCTTCACCGATCGCGGCATCGGAACGATGGTCATAGGCTGACAAACCCGGCGGCTTTGGCGAGGTCGATGGCCCGGGGATTGGGTCGCCTGGTGGCAGGATGCACGGCACGAGGCACGTCGCACTAAGTGAGGAAGATTGAAGGGCCGGGAGGCAGGAAGTTCATGAATACCGCGGAGATAGTGGCTCTCACTGAAGATTACGGGATGAAGACCTATAACCGGCAGCCGCTGGCGCTGGTGCGGGGTGCTGGCTGCCGGGTCTGGGATGCCGAGGGCAGGTGCTTCCTCGATTTCGTGGGAGGGATCGCCACAGCTGCCGTAGGCCACTGCCACCCGCGAGTGGTGGCCGCCGTCCAGGAGCAAGCCGGCCAGTTAATACACACTTCAAACTTGTTTTACACTGAACCCCAGGCGCGCCTTGCTCGCCGGCTGGCAGAGTTGACCGGGCTTGATCGGGTCTTCTTCTGCAACAGCGGGACGGAAGCGGTAGAGGCGGCGATCAAACTGGCCCGCCGCTTCGCCGTGGCGGTGCGGGGAGAAGACCGGCGACGGACCATCATCGCTGCCCTGAATTCCTTTCATGGCCGCACGCTAGGCGCCCTTGCCGCCACCGGGCAGGAGAAGTACCATAGGGGATTTGAGCCCCTGCCGGGAGGCTTTGACTACGTGCCTTACAACGATGTCGAGGCGTTGGCCCGGGCGGTTGACGAGACGGTGGCGGCCGTGATCCTTGAGCCGGTTCAGGGCGAAGGGGGAGTGATTCCAGCCGCCCCCGATTATTTGCAGGCGGCCCGTGAGCTGACCCGGGAGAGGGGAGCCCTGCTGATCATGGATGAAGTTCAGACCGGCCTGGGGCGTACGGGCAGATGGCTTGCCTGTGAGCGGGCCGGCATCCGGCCCGATATTGTTACGCTCGCCAAAGGGCTGGGGGGCGGCGTGCCAATCGGGGCTATGGTGGCCACCGCGGAAGCGGCGCAGGGGTTTGTGCCGGGCACTCATGCCTCAACCTTTGGCGGCAATCCCCTGGCCTGCCGGGCTGCTTTGGCAGTGCTGGATGTCATCGAACAGGAGCACCTGGTAGAGGCAGCTGCCGAGCGGGGAGCCCAGCTCCTGGGCCTGCTGGATGAGCTGGTTGTCAAGTATCATCTGCGAGAGGCCCGGGGCGCGGGTCTGATGGTGGGACTCGATCTGGGGCGTCCTGGCGCGCCGGATGTGGTGAGGCTGGCCCGGGAGCGAGGGCTCCTGGTAAATGCCACCGGTCCACAGACTCTGCGGCTGTTGCCGCCGCTTGTGGTAACAGCGGACGAGATCGAAGAGGGCGTCCGGATCCTGGACGAATGCCTTTCCGTTTGGCAATCTGCCGCCTGAGAGAATAGATGAGGTGATCTGTGTGCCCAAGGACCCAACGCTGCGCCGCGTGATGGTGATCGGCTCGGGGCCGATCGTCATCGGCCAGGCGGCCGAGTTTGATTACGCCGGTACGCAAGCCTGCCGCGCTTTGCGGGAGGAAGGAATTGAGGTCATACTCGTCAATAGCAACCCGGCCACCATCATGACCGATCTGGAGATGGCCGATCGGGTCTACCTCGAGCCGCTGACGCCGGAGTATGTGGAGAAGATTTTGGAACGGGAACGCCCCGATGGACTCCTGCCCACCCTGGGCGGTCAGACCGGTCTGAACCTCGCCTTCGCTCTGGCCAAACAGGGGATACTCGCTCGACTGGGCGTGAGACTGCTCGGCACGCCGCTTGAAGCCATCGAACGGGCTGAAGACCGCGAGCTCTTCAAAGAGCTGATGCTGAGCATCGGAGAGCCTGTTCCCGAAAGTGTGATCGCCGAGAGCGTAGACGAGGCGCTGGAGTTTGCCGCAAAGATCGGGTACCCGGTGATCGTACGCCCTGCCTACACTCTGGGGGGCTCCGGAGGCGGTTTCGCCCATAATCCGGACGAGTTGAAAGAGATCTGTCTGCGCGGACTGCGTCAGAGCCTGATTCACCAGGTGCTGCTGGAGAAGTCGGTGGCCGGTTGGAAAGAGATCGAATACGAGGTGATTCGCGACCAGGCAGACAACTGTATCACTATCTGTAACATGGAGAATCTCGATCCCATCGGCATTCACACCGGCGACAGCATTGTGGTGGCTCCCAGTCAGACGTT
This sequence comes from Limnochordales bacterium, assembly GCA_014896315.1. Classification (GTDB taxonomy): domain Bacteria; phylum Bacillota; class Limnochordia; order Limnochordales; family DUMU01; genus DUMU01. The sequence goes on along the minus strand of JADBKP010000006.1, from coordinate 223,871 downwards.
GACCGATCGGGAGTGCCAGATGTTAAGGAATGCGGCGCTCAAGATTATCCGGGCACTTGGCATTGCCGGCGGTTGCAACATCCAGTTTGCGCTGGACCCGCAAAGCGACAGGTATTACGTGATTGAGGTCAATCCCCGGGTGAGCCGTTCCAGTGCTCTTGCCTCTAAAGCTACGGGTTACCCCATCGCTCGGGTGGCGGCCAAGATCGCCGTCGGCCTGACCTTGCCGGAGATTCGCAACGCAGTGACCGGCGCTACCACCGCCTGTTTCGAACCGGCCCTCGATTACGTGGTGGTCAAGTTCCCGCGCTGGCCGTTTGACAAGTTCGCCGGCGCCAACCGGACCCTGGGGACGCAGATGAAAGCGACCGGTGAGGTGATGGCCATCGACCGCAGCTTCGAAGGTGCGCTGCTCAAAGCGGTCCGTTCCCTCGAAATCGGGCTGGACAGCCTCGAGTGGCCGGGAGTGCGAGAGCTTTCTGATGAAACACTCCGGCGGCGTCTGCAGCGGGCGGAAGATGACCGGCTTTTCGTACTGGCGGAAGCCTGCCGCCGCGGCATGTCGGCCGCAGAGATCAACCAGCTAACCGGGGTCGACCCCTGGTTTATCGAGAAAATACGGCAGGTCGTGGCGCTCGAAAACAAGCTGGCCGCCTGGGGAGAACGGGTGCAAGAGCTGCTGAGCACCGTGGGTGGAGAGGCGGTTCCGGAAGGCAATGCCGGCGGGCAGCAACCAACCTTGCCTCCGGAGCTGGTCGCACTGCTTCGGCAAGCAAAGCTGTGGAGCTTTGCCGACGCGCACTTGGCCCGGCTCTGGAACGTCGACGAGCTGGTGGTACGTCGGCTGCGGCAGAGCCTCGGTCTCAATCCCGTATACAAGCTGGTAGATACGTGCGCGGCCGAGTTTGCGGCCGAGACGCCGTATTACTACTCCACCCTGGAGTGGGAGGACGAAGCGCCACCCTCCTCCAGGCCGAAGGCGATCGTACTGGGGTCGGGACCGATTCGCATCGGCCAGGGGATCGAGTTCGACTACTGCTCCGTGCACTCGGTCTGGGCGCTGCAGCGGGCGGGCGTGGAGGCCATTATCATCAACAACAACCCGGAGACCGTCAGTACGGACTTCGACACGGCCGACCGGCTTTACTTTGAGCCGCTCACGTTCGAGGATGTACTCAACGTTGTGGAGAAGGAGAAGCCCATCGGCGTGGTAGTGCAGTTCGGCGGCCAGACGGCCATCAACCTGTGCGAGCCGCTGGCCCGGGCGGGAGTGCCGATCCTCGGGACTGCACCCGAAGCTATTGACATCGCGGAAGACCGGGAGAAGTTTGCCCGCCTCGTAAGTTCCCTCGGCATCCGGCAGACCGAAGGCGGGACTGCCACTTCGGTGGAGGAGGCGATGGGCATCGCCCTCAAGCTCGGCTTTCCACTGGTGGTACGCCCCTCCTACGTTTTGGGTGGCCGGGCTATGGAGATTGTCAACAACGAGGCGGAACTCCTGGAGTATATGAAGCTCGCCGCCGAGGTGTCGCACCGCCACCCGGTGCTTCTGGACCGGTATCTGGCGGGCAAGGAGGTGGAAGTGGACTGCATTGCCGACGGGGAGACTGTAGTTATCCCGGGCGTCATGCAACATATTGAACGGGCGGGAGTGCACAGCGGCGACAGCATGGCTGTCTTTCCCCCTTACAGCCTGACCGCTTCCGAACTCGACACCGTTGTTGACTATACCCGGCGGTTGGCGCTGGCCCTGGGCGTGCGGGGGCTGATGAACGTTCAGTACGTGGTGGTAGATGGCGAGGTCTATGTCCTCGAGGTCAATCCGCGGGCAAGCCGGACCGTTCCTTTCCTGAGCAAAGTGACGGGCGTGCCCATGGTGGAGCTGGCGACCCGAGTGATGCTGGGCCAGAAGCTGCGGGATATGGGCTATACCGACGGGGTGCTTCCGGTTCCTTCCTTCTACACGGTGAAAGCCCCGGTCTTCTCTTTCGAGAAGCTCGGACAGGTGGATATCGGACTGGGGCCGGAGATGAAGTCGACCGGGGAGGTTCTGGGTCTGGGCTTCACCCTAGAGGAGGCACTCTACAAAGCGCTGCTGGCCTCGGTGGGCTCGGTGCCGGACAAGGGTGCGCTACTGGCCACCCTGGCCGACAAAGATAAGCAGGAAGGCATACCGCTCGTGGCGGAGCTCGCACAGATCGGCTTTGAAGTATACGCCACCCGCGGCACGGCTGCCGCCCTGCGGGCAGCGGGCGTTCCCGTCCGGGAGGTAGCCAAGATCGGCGAGGGTCATCCGACAGTGCTCGACCTCATATACGCCGGTAAGGTGAATCTTGTGGTCAACACACCCACCCGCGGCAGGATACCGGCTCGCAGTGGCTTTCAGTTGCGGCGAGCCGCTACCGAGCTGAAGATCCCCTGCCTGACCTCTCTGGACACTTTCCGGGCCCTCGTCAGCGTAGTGAAGGAGAAGCAGAGCTACGGGGTAATCTCCCTGCGCGAGTATCTGGAGATAGGCGGGGGCAGCCGGGTGAAGACGGAGCGTACCAGGCGCTGAGACCCGCTGCGTCGCCGTCGCCGGCTGCGCCCGGCCTTCAGGTCAGGGAGGATGCCAGGAGCGCGCCAAGCAAGCAGATAAGCACAAAGAAGCCGGCCCAGCCGGCCCGGCCATTGGCGGTCAAAAAATGCAGATAGTTTGTCTTGCCACGGGCCAGTTCCTCGCCTTTTTTCGCAGCGGTTGCGGCCAGCCGGTACAGGAGCCCCGAGCCCAGGAACGCGATGAAGCCGAGCAATTGCATGAGAAAGAGCGGTACTGCCGTCCGGTCCAGAAAGGGTGAGGAGGTATCGAAGGTCTGCATCACACCCGAGAGTACTGTAAGCGCTCCTCCCAGAATGATGATCCAGTTGAGCAGGAACGCCCCCTGCGACAGTGAACGTACCGCTTCATTGCGTCCCTGCTCAGCAGAGCGGGCCGCGAGCGTTATCAAAACCAGGAAAGCGACGATGCCACCAAGCCAAAGAGATGTCCCCAAAAGATGTGTGAATGTCAAGACCGCCAGAGTTACACCCATTCAGGACTCTCCTTCCGGGCCGGGCAATTCTGTCGTGGCGGAATACCCGTCCACCGGGATTCTATGGATGTAGTTCACCCGGCAGTACATGTTCACCAGGAGCACCCCCGAAGCGGCGCGGGATGATATTATGCGAGGGGGTGGGAGAAACAGTTGGACCTTTTCGACTATGGCTTGCAGAAACAGAATACAGAGCCTGGGGGGGCTGGCGGTCAACCGCTGGCCGTGCGGATGCGGCCGCGTAGCCTGGAGGAGTTCGTCGGCCAGCAGGAGATAGTCGGGCCGGGACGCTTGCTCCGCCGGGCGATTGAAGCCGACCGCTTGCACTCTCTGATCTTCTACGGTCCTCCCGGGACGGGGAAGACATCTCTTGCCCACGTAATCGCCGGCCACACCGGCGCTGAGTTCGTGACGCTCAACGCGGTCACCGCCGGCGTGGCGGAATTGCGGGCGGTGATAGATGCGGCCCGCCAGCGACGGAAGATGTCGGGCAGGCGGACCATAGTCCTGATCGACGAGATCCATCGCTTTAACCGGGCACAGCAGGATGCCCTCTTGCCGGCCGTCGAGGATGGCACGATCATTCTGATCGGCGCTACAACTGAGAATCCCTTCTTTGCCGTAAACGCTCCCCTGCTCAGCCGGGCTCAGATCTTCCGGCTGCGGCCGTTAAATCGTGAAGAGATGCGGGAGATCTTAAGCCGCGCTATCCGCGATCCCGAACGAGGGCTGGGCAAGCTCCCGCTCAAAGTTGAACCGGAGGCGATCGACCACTGGATCGAAGTGGCGGCTGGCGATGCCCGCCGTGCTTTGAACGCGCTGGAGCTGGCCGCCCTGACAACCCCGCCGCAGGAGGACGGGCTGATCCACATCTCCCTGCAGATTGCTGAAGATTCCATCCAGCAGCGGGTTCTCCAGTACGACCGGCAGGGGGACAACCATTACGATACGATCTCCGCCTATATCAAGAGCCTGCGGGGAAGTGATCCTGACGCCGCGTTGCATTACCTGGTGCGCATGCTGGAGGCGGGGGAGGATCCTCTCTTCATCGCCCGGCGGCTGATGATCCAGGCGGCCGAAGATGTGGGCAATGCCGATCCGCAGGCATTGCTAGTGGCGGTAGCGGCGGCCCAGGCGGTGGAGCGCCTCGGGCTACCGGAAGGGGCAATCCCCCTGGCCCAGGCCACCATCTACGTAGCATGTGCGCCAAAGAGCAACGCCAGTTATCTGGCGTTGGCTCGCGCCCGGGAGGACGTTCAAAAAGGGCTTGTAGGGCCGATACCTGCGCACCTGCGGGATGCGCATTATCCGGGTGCCGAAAGGCTCGGCCACGGGAAGGGGTACCTGTACCCGCACGACTTTCCCGGCCACTTTGTGGTCCAGCAGTACCTGCCGGATATTCTCCGCGGTCGGCGCTACTATCACCCGTCCGAGAACGGGCTCGAAGCAGAGATCGGTTGCCGTCTGCGGGCTTGGAGAGAGGCAGCGGCGAAAGAGGAGAGCGGGACGAGGAGCTGAAAAGATGAAGATGAGCTATCCGCCTGGTAGCGAGCCACCCAAGACAGAGGAGCGGGACGGGCCTGCCGCCAGATGTGAGCGGCCGCTGCGGATTGGGGTTTTCACCGACAGCTATCTCCCTTACCTGAGCGGCGTTGTCCGCGTCGTTGAGACAACCAGTCGCGAACTGATCCGGCGGGGACACCAGGTCATCATATTTGCACCCGGATACGACCGCTTCCGAAGTGGCAAGACATGGTCGGAACGGGATGACTCTGGCATCCAGATTATCCGTTTTCCGTCGTTGCCGGCTCCAAACTACCCGGGCTTTCGCCTGCCCCTGCCCTATCAGCCGGGGATTGGGCGTAGAGTACGGGAGCTGGGGCTGGACATCATTCATTCCCACACTCCATTTCTCCTCGGTGGTCTTGCCATGTCGCTAGCCCGGCGGAGGGGAGTGCCGCTGGTCTTTACCCATCACACCCTCTACCATGAGTACGTTCACTATGCCCCGGTCGGGCGGCGATTGGTCCGCTGGTGGGTATGGCAACACGTGGCTCGCTACTGCCGGCAGGCCGCGCTCGTCATCGCGCCAAGTCACGTCGTGGCCGCGCAGGTACGCGACGGATACCGGGTCAACACACCGGTCGAGGTTATCCCAAGCGGCATCGATCTGGACCTCTTCACCAGCCCGCAGCGGGACCGCGGGTGGTTGCGCCGGGAGTTTGCCATCCCGCAGGAGGCCCGAGTCCTGATCAACGTGGGGCGTCTGACGCTGGAGAAAAACCCCCGGCTTCTTCTGGCCTCTTTCGCCTTGCTCCGCGAGGGAGAGAAGGAACAAGCAGCCTCCGGTCGGCCGGTGAGCCCGCACTATCTGGTGCTCGTAGGTGATGGTCCGCAGCGTTCCGCCCTGGAGACCGAGGCCAGGGAGCTGGGGATTGGCGACCGGGTTATCTTTTGCGGGCGACAGCCGCCGGAACGGGTGGCCGACGCCCTGCTTGGTGCCGATCTTTTCCTGATGGCTTCCTATACTGAGACGCAGGGCCTGGTGGTGGCAGAAGCGTTGGCTGCGGGGCTCCCCGTGGTTACGGTTAACTCACCGCAACTGCTGGAGACGGCTCGCGACGGGCAGGAGGCGGTCGTTGCCGCCGGAACGCCCGCAGCATTTGCCGCAGCTTGCCAGCGCGTGCTGGAGGACGCTGCTTTGTATGAACGGCTGCAACGCGCCGCTCTCGCAAGGGCCGGTGACCTCAGCATAAGCGCCGCCACGGAGAGGCTTATCTCCAGCTACCGTAATCTCTTGATGAAGCGGGGCAGGGTGTAAGCGCTACACTATCTCTACCTGCAGATCGGTGACGCGTGCTCCCTGCCTTTCCACGAGGGCTTCAGCATACCGCAGTACCTCATCCATGATCTGGCGGGCGACGAACTCCTGCCCGCTCACCACCGCCAGACCGATCTCGGCCAGGTTATGATTATCCTGATAGCCTGTCTCGGCTATGGCTACCGCGTAGCGGGAGCGCACCTGTCCGATAACGCTCTGGATTACGGCCCGCTTCTCTTTCAAACTCCTGGCCATGGGAATATGGATGCTGAGGACAGCACGAGCGACGGGCGGCAGAGACATGGCCTTCCCTCCCACATTGGCGTGGCGACGTGTATCACCCTGAGCCCGCGCCAGTTAGTGGCAGTCGCTTCGCCACGGCAGGTCCGGTCCCCTGCCGCCAGACAGGAGGAACGACGGGCGCGGCCGACGAAGGAGAAGCAGGAGCAGAACAAGGAATGCTCGTATGTGAAGGTGATAGGGACTGATGGGAAGTAGTGGAGCACGGGTAGGCATTGTGATAGGGAGCAGTTCAGATGCGTCGGTCGCCCACGAGGCGGTCCGGATACTCGAAGAGCTCGGGATTCCGTATGAACAGCGGGTGATCTCCGCTCACCGCACGCCGCGGGAGGCGGCAGCCTATGCCGAAACTGCCCGGGAGCGAGGTTTGTCGGTGCTGATCGCGGTGGCAGGTCTGTCAGCCCACCTCCCGGGAGTTCTGGCAGCCTACACCACATTACCGGTAATAGGAGTGCCGGTTGATACCGGGCCATTACATGGGTTCGATGCTCTCATGGCCATGGCACAGATGCCGACCGGTGTGCCCGTGGCCACGGTTGGGATTGGAAATGCCCGGAATGCTGCGCTCCTGGCCGCCTCCATCCTGGCAGTCTCAGATCCTGTCATTGCCGGAAGACTTGCTGCCTGGCGGGAGAAACAGGCCGAACGGGTGCGCCAGGCAGACGAGGAGCTGCAAGACTGAGGCACCTTATTTCGGGCCCAAGCGGTGACAGCAAGCAGCGGATGACCGTTCGGGCCTTTTTTCTGTTCACCATTCCGAACATTTTGGTGCGGTAGACCGTATATCGTTCGGTTTTTTCTTGACACCCCCCTGGTGGCAGGAGTACACTAAGCTCGTTCAATGGTACGCAGAGGCACCACCCATCAGCCCGAAAGGGGGGAGAGGGCGGTTGCGCCCGGACGCTCCGCCCGGCCCGTGGACCTTTTTGCCAGTTTGAGTCCGCTCGATCACCGCTACGCGGCAGAAGATCCGGAGCTTTTTGCTGAACTGAGCCGCTACCTATCGGAAGCTGCGTATCTACGCTACCAGCTGCGCGTGGAAGTAGCTTTGGTTTACGGACTTGTTCAATTGGGTCTTGCTCCGCCCCAGGCAGCCGTGGAGATAGAGAAAGCTGCTGCTTGTGTCAGTCCGGAGGAGGTGGCGGAAGAGGAAAGCCGAACACAGCACAACGTACGAGCGCTGGTTAACTGTATCCGCCGGCGGATGCCGGAAGCGTATCGGCAGTATGTTCACTGGTCGGCAACCTCCGTCGACATCCTCGACACAGCTCGCGCTCTGCAGTATAAAGACGCGACGCGCCATCTCATCCTTCCCTCGCTCAAGGAGCTGCTTGAGGTCTGGATTGCGATAACCAAACGGGAGGCAGATACGCCCCAGATCGGGCGGACGCATGGCCAGCACGCCGTACCGATTACGTTTGGGTTCGCCATGGCCTGGTACGTGCAGCGGCTTGGTGATCGTATCCGCGCCGTGGAAGCAGCAACTGGACGGCTCGTGGGCAAGATGGCGGGAGCGGTGGGAGCGTACAATGCTGCCAGTCTTCGGCTGCCGCAACCTGAACGACTGGAGGAGGCAGTCTTAAAGTATCTGGGGATTGCCCCGGCTCCGATCTCGACGCAGATCGCACCCCCAGAACCGGTTCTTGACTGGGCTCACGCTTTAATCAGCACTTTTGGCGTGCTCGCCAATTTTGCCGACGATATGCGCCACCTCCAGCGCAGCGAGATAGGAGAGGTGGGAGAAGCGTTCTCTCCGGAACAGGTTGGTTCCTCCACCATGCCGCACAAGCGGAACCCTTGGAACTTCGAACATGTCAAGAGCTTGTGGAAGGCCTTCATGCCCAGGATATTGACCGTGTACATGGATCAGATTTCCGAGCACCAGCGGGATCTCACCAACTCTGCCTCCGGACGTTTCTTGCCCGAGATGGCAGCCGTGCTGGTTCACGCCGCCCGGCGCCTGACAAAAGTCAGTCGCACCCTGGTGGTGGACCGCAAGCGGATGCAAGAGAACCTGCAGGAGTCGGCAGGCCTCTTCACCGCTGAACCGCTCTACATCCTTCTTGCTGCCGCCGGGCATCCCGATGCCCACGAGGCGGTGCGCCGCCTTACCTTGCAGCCGGCAGCAAGGGAAAAAAGTCTGATTGCCCTGGCCGAGAACGATCCGGAGCTCGCAGTCTACCTTGCGAGGTTGAGGCCCCAGGAGCGGGAGCTCTTGCATCATCCGGAGAGATATCAGGGCCGGGCCAGGGAGAAGGCGTTGCAGATTGCGGCACATTGGGAAGAGTATCTGGCAAGCGAGGCCTAGCCTGGCAGAGGGTACGGGATCGTCATCTTGGGGGGCGAGCGGCATGGAACAAGAAGTGGCCAAGCAGCGAGAAGAAAGGCAACTGAGGCCCCAAGTTACAAGGGGCGAGAGGCTGTACGAAGGCAAGGCCAAAGTAGTCTATGCGACCTCTGACCCTGAGCTGGTACTGATCGAGTTCAAAGATGAGGCAACCGCCTTCGACGGGAAAAAGCGGGGCACCATCAGTGGGAAAGGGATGAGAAACGCAGCAATTTGCGCGGTTCTTTACCGTTATCTGCAGGAGCGGGGAATCCCCGGGCACTTCGTAGCTCAAGTGGATGAGCGTACCCTGCTGGCGCGCAAAGTGCGGATCATCCCCCTGGAGGTGGTAGTGCGGAATATCGCGGCCGGTTCGTTCAGCCGCAGGCTCGGCTGGCCCGAGGGACAAACCCTGACTGAACCTCTTGTGGAGTTCTTCTACAAAGATGATGCCCTGGGCGACCCGCTTCTTACTGAAGAACACATCCGCCTGCTCGGGCTGGCGACCGAGCAGGAGGTAGCCCGCCTGAAGGAGCTCGCCCTGCAGGTGAACCGTATCCTGCAAGAGTTCTGGCAGCAGCGCGGGATCGTACTGGTCGATTTCAAGCTGGAGTTTGGCAAAGATTCTACCGGCCAGATCCTGCTTGCCGATGAGATATCCCCTGACACCTGTCGGCTGTGGGATGCTGCTACCGGTGAGAAGCTGGACAAGGACCGCTTTCGCCGTGACCTCGGTCGTGTGGAGGAGGCGTATGCGGAGATTCTCCGGCGGGCGTTGCAAGGATACGACACAACAGCGACTGCCGGGCGACAGTGGAAGGTGCGCGTGCTGGTGCGACTGAAGGAGGGGGTGCTTGACCCTCAGGGGCAGGCCGTGGAGACGGCTCTGCGGGCTCTGGGATTTTCGCAGGCTGGAGACGTCCGGGTGGGGAAGGTAATCGATTTCACCCTCACAGCTTTGGACAGAGCGGCTGCGGAAAGGATCGCCGACGAGATCTGCCGCCGGCTCCTCGCCAACCCGGTAATGGAAGAGTACAGCTTTGGCCTGGAGGAGGTTTCCGGGGGATGAGCAGAGGACGTGTGGGAGTTGTCATCTTCCCTGGATCCAATTGTGACCAGGACTGCATCTGGGCGCTGGAGCAACTGGGCTTTGAAGCTGTTCCCATCTGGCATCAGTCGCTTAGGCTCTCGGGCCTGGATGGTGTGATCCTTCCGGGAGGCTTCTCCTACGGTGATTATCTGCGGGCAGGTGCCATAGCTCGCTTCTCTCCGGTCATGCAGGCGGTAGCCGCCTGGGCAAAAAAAGGGATGCCGGTGCTGGGGATCTGCAACGGCTTCCAAATACTGTGCGAAGCCGGCCTCCTTCCCGGCGCGCTGCTCCCCAATCTTAGCCGGCGTTTCCAGTGTGAAGAGGTTTACGTGCGGGTCGAGAACACGGCGACCGCTTTTACCCGCTCGGCGAGCCCCGGGATGATCCTGCGCTTGCCGATTGCCCACGCGCAGGGCCGCTTCTTTGCGCCCCCAGCGGTGCTGGCGGAACTGGAACGGAACGGGCAGGTGGTCTTTCGTTACACCTCCGCGGACGGAACCAGAAGGCCAGAGTCCAATCCCAACGGTTCGGTGAATGACATCGCCGGCATCTGCAACCGGGAGGGGAACGTGGTCGGGATGATGCCCCACCCGGAGCGGGTGGTTCACCCGCTGCTCGGCGGTGAGGATGGTCGGGTGATCTTGCTGTCGCTCGCAGGAGTACTGGAACGGGTCTTGTGAGGAGAGAGGGGAGCGGGCAGGGTGCAGGAGCATGAGGATCAGCCGGCTTGGCGCCGGCAGGGACTGACCGATGCCGAGTATGCCCGGATCGTGGAGCTGCTCGGGCGTGAACCGAATGAACTGGAGCTTGGCATGTTTGCCGTTCTCTGGTCGGAGCACTGCGGCTACAAGCACTCAAAACTGGCTTTGCGCCGCTTTCCAACGCAAGGACCGCAGGTGCTGGTCGGACCGGGAGAAAATGCCGGAGTGGTGGATATCGGCGAGAAGTTTGCCGTTGCCTTCCGCATGGAAAGCCACAACCATCCCTGCGCTATCGAACCGTACCAGGGGGCGGCGACCGGTGTGGGCGGGATCATCCGCGACATCCTCGCCATGGGTGCTCGTCCCATCGCCTTGCTCGACTCACTCCGCTTCGGGCCTCCGAGCGATGCCCGCTCCGCCCATATCGCGCAAGGTGTTGTCGAAGGGATTGCCGGCTACGGAAACTGCGTGGGTGTGCCTACGGTCGGGGGCGAGATAGCCTTTGATCCTGTTTACGCGGCCAATCCCCTCTGCAATGTGATGTGCGTCGGGTTGATCGACAAGGAGCGGCTGACCCGGGCAGCGGCGAGCGGAGTGGGAAATGTCTGTATTCTTGTCGGGCAGCATACGGGCCGGGATGGTATTCACGGGGCGACTTTTGCTTCGGGGGAACTGGACGCGGAGTCCGAATCCCGCCGTCCCTCCGTCCAGGTGGGCGATCCTTTCATGGGAAAGCTCCTGATCGAGGCCTGTCTGGAAATCGTCCGCCAGGGCCTGGCTGTCGGAATCCAGGATATGGGGGCAGCCGGGCTGACCTCCTCGCTGGCGGAGACGGCCGCGCGGGGCGGTACGGGAGTAGACGTAGAGATTGCCGCCGTTCCACAGCGGGAGCCGGGCATGACCCCCTATGAGGTGATGCTTTCCGAATCGCAAGAACGCATGCTGGTCATCGCCCGACCGGAGAACGTCGAAGCGATCACCACGATCTGCCGGCATTTCGGCTTGAATGCGGCGGTGATCGGCCGAGTAACGGAAGACGGACTCCTCACCGTTCGACTGCATGGCGAAGTAGTAGGCCAGGTACCCGTTCGCCTTCTTACAGAAGCTCCGACGTACCAGCCGGCTGCACGAGAACCTGCCTACCTGCGAAGCACCCGCGCTCCTGCCAGTTTACCGGTGGCGGGAGCTCCCGGTGAGGCGGATCTGCTCTTGCAGCTTCTGCGACGGCCCACCATCGCAAGCAAAGCCTGGGCTTACCGGCGCTTCGATCATCAGGTGCAGGTGCGGACGCTCCTTCTGCCCGGCGCGGCAGATGCGGCCGTCCTTGTTTTGCGGGAAAGTGGGATGCGCAAGGCGATCGCTCTGGCGACCGACGGCAATGGCCGGCTTTGTTACCTTGATGCTCGCCGGGGAGGCCGGTTGGCGGTGGCCGAAGCAGCCCGCAACGTGGCCTGCGTCGGTGCGAGGCCCCTCGCAATGACCAACTGTCTCAACTTCGGCAACCCCGAGGACCCGGAGATCTTCTGGCAGTTCCAGGAAGCCATTGCCGGTATGAGCGAAGCGGCGGAGGCGTTGCAGACGCCCGTTACGGGCGGAAATGTATCGTTTTACAACGAATCGGAGAAGGGCGCGATCTACCCGACCCCGGTTGTGGGAATGCTCGGGCTGGCGGAGAGGGCCGAGCTGTGCCGGGGAATCGCCCCGCCGGCCGCCGGCCTTGAGGTGCTGCTCTTAGGAGACGTTCAGGGGCCGGCTGATGAGTCAGAGGTCTGGGCAGGAAGTGAGCTACAAGCCTTGTTGTCCGGAACAGGACCGCAGGGAGTGCCGGCCGATGTGGATCTGCGCCTGGAAAAGCAGTTGCAGGATCTACTGCTTGAGCTCTACGAGGCAGGGGCGGTGGCCGCTGCCCACGACGTGAGCGAGGGGGGGCTGGCAGTTGCCCTGGCGGAGATGGCGCTGGCAGGGGGGGTGGGATTGGATGTTACCATTCCGCCGGCAGGGTGGCTTTCGCCCCGGGCACGAGCTTTTGGCGAGTGGCCGAGCCGGGTAGTGGTGGTCCTCAACCCGGGCGAGGCCGCGGCGCGGGCTTTGGCCCTTCTGCGCGGCAGCGGACTTCCGTGGGTGCGGCTGGGCCAGACCACGGCCGCGGCCGAGTTGCAGTTTGAGATTCCGGGCGCCTGTACCGACGCCGCGGGAGAGTCGGCGTCAGGCCCTGTTTTTCGTGTAACCCTGGAAGCAGTCAAGCGAAGCTACTACAGCGATCCGTTCACGAGCGCAGAAGGGGAGGTCTGAGCTTCGGTGTGCGGAGTTTTCGGTATCTGCGGACGGCTGGACGCGCCCGGTGCCGGCCGGTCTCTTTCGGCCGCCTGGCTGGCCTACCTGGGCCTCTTTGCCCTGCAGCATCGGGGTCAGGAGAGTGCCGGGATTGCCGTTTCAGCCTGGAATCCTCCCGCCAGGGCAGTCGGCGAAAACGAAGGTGAGCGCATCCGGAACCGCTTTGCGCGCTTCCGCGATGTGACCGTGGGAGGCGGCATCCTCCTGCGAAAAGAGATGGGCCTGGTCGCAGAGGTGTTCGATCGGGAGACGCTGGACCAGCTTCCCGGCAGCGCCGCCATCGGCCACGTCCGCTATTCCACGACGGGCAGCAGCCGAAGGGAGAACGCCCAGCCGCTTTTAGGTATCACATCCTACGGGCCGGTGGCCGTGGCCCATAATGGCAACTTTGTCAATGCGTCGTCCTTGCGCCGACGTCTGCTCTCGCAGGGTGCAACGTTCCAGACCACGACCGATACCGAACTTGTGCTGGCGCTCGTCTCCCAGTCGGCAGCGGAACGGCTGCCGGAGGCGGTCGCCCAGGCGTTGCAGGCGGTGCGGGGTGCTTATGCTCTAGTCGTCCTTGGTGAGGAAGCCAGCGGGCAGCCGGTGCTGATTGGCTGCCGCGATCCCCACGGACTCCGCCCCCTGGTTCTTGGCAGCCGGGACGATGCGTATGTCCTGGCGTCGGAGACCACGGCCCTGGCCGCGGTCGGGGCGGCCCCCGTGACGGAACTTGAGCCGGGCCAGGCGGCCATCATTACGCCGGCGGGGGTGAGGATCGAGGACTGGTTTCCGCCACGCCGGCGGGCCTTTTGTGTGTTCGAATATATCTACCTGGCTCGACCCGACGCTGAGTTGGAGGGGCAGAGCGTTCACGGGGTGCGGCAGGCGATCGGCCGGCAGCTGGCGCTGGAGGCGCCGGTTGCTGCCGATGTCGTCATTCCGGCGCCCGATTCGGGTACTTCTGCCGCCCTCGGGTACGCCCAGGGTTCAGGAATCCCGTTTGACCTGGGGTTGGTGAAGAACCGGTACGTGGGCCGCACGTTTATTCAGCCCGATCAGGCCGATCGTGAACTGGGTGTCCGCATCAAGCTCAACCCGGTCAGTGCGGTTCTGGCAGGCAAACGGGTGGTAGTGGTCGACGACTCCATCGTGCGGGGGACGACCAGCCGTAAGACGGTGGCCCTGCTGCGGGAGGCGGGAGCGCGGGAAGTTCATCTGGTGATCGCCTCGCCGCCGTATCGTTATCCCTGCTTTTACGGAGTGGACACCACTGACGAGGAGAAGCTGATCGCCCGAAAGCATTCCGTGGAGGAGATCAAGGAGCTGGTGGGTGCGGATTCACTCCACTTCCTCTCGCTCTCAGGGCTGATCAAGGCTGTACGGGGAGTAGCAGCAGAAGAAGAGAAGCCGGAAGATGCCGGCCTCTGTACGGCCTGTTTCAGCGGCTGCTACCCCACCGAGCTTACCGACGAAGTACGCCCCGCCAAAGATGAACTGGAAAGGGGGTAGCTGGATGCCAGAACGGGCCCAAGAAGCCGATAACGCTAGCGGGCAGCCAATGACGGGAGTGTCGTATCGAGAGGCCGGGGTCGATATCGAGGCCGGTTACGCGGCGGTCCGGCTCATCAAGGAGCTGGCGCGCACCACCTATCGGCCGGAAGTAAGGGGCGAGATCGGTTCATTTGGCGGGTTCTTCTCCTTGGAGAGCATGGGTTTGCGCCGGCCGCTTCTGGTTGCGGGCAGTGACGGTGTGGGCACGAAGCTCAAGATAGCGTTTCTCCTCGATCGGCACGATACGGTCGGTATCGACTGTGTTGCCTACTGTGTCAACGATATCATCTGCCATGGCGCCGAGCCTCTCTTCTTCCTGGACTACCTGGCCGTCGGCCGCCTTGATCCGGAGAAGGTGGCCCGGATAGTGGCGGGCGTGGCGGAAGGTTGCCGGCAGGCTGGTTGCGCGCTGATAGGGGGTGAGACGGCGGAAATGCCCGGCTTCTACCCGCCGGACGAGTACGACCTGGCCGGCTTTGCGGTAGGCGTCGTTTCGGAAGAGAAGATTATCACCGGCGCGCAGGTACGCCCTGGCGATGTGTTGCTGGGACTTGCTTCCACGGGACTGCAGGCGAGCGGCTTCTCCCTGGTACGACGGATCGTTCTCGAGCAGCACCGGCTGCCACTGGACGCGTACTATCCGGAATTAGGGCGGACGCTGGGGGAGGAATTGTTGACCCCTACGGCCGTGTACGCCCGTCCGATCTTAAGGCTTACCCGGTCGGTTACCGTGCACGGTATTGCCAACATCAGCGGGGGCGGGCTACCCGAGAACCTGCCGCGGGCTATGGCAGATGGTACACGAGCGGTGATTGAGGTGGGAAGCTGGCCAGAGCCGCCCATCTTCGACATGCTGCGCCGCCTTGGTCCAGTGTCGGAGGAGGAGATGCGGCGTACCTTCAACCTGGGTATAGGCATGGTTGTCATCCTGCCGCCCGGGGAGGTCGATCGCGCGAGGGCTATTCTGGCCGAGTCGGGGGTGACCAGCTGGCCGGTGGGCGAGGTGGTGTCCGGAGAGAAAGGTGTGGAGTTCCGTTGATGACCACCGGGAGGGCAGAACCGGCACGCCTGGCCGTGCTGGTTTCGGGAAGAGGCTCGAACTTGCAGGCCATCCTGGACGCGTGCGCCCGGGGAGAGCTGGCCGGCCTCGCCCGGGTTGAGGCTGTCATCAGTGACAATCCGCGGGCACAGGCCCTCGACCGTGCCCGTGCCGCTGGTGTGCCAATGGTTTATCTCCTTGCTCGGAGTTCCTTCCGGCGGAGGGAGGAGTACGACCGGGCCTTGGATGAGCTGCTGGAACATCTGCATCCCGACCTGGTCTGTCTTGCCGGCTACATGCGACTGGTTGCGCCGGCGACCGTCGCCCGGTGGCGAGGACGGATGCTTAATATCCATCCGGCGCTGCTGCCTGCGTTTCCCGGTCTTCATGCACAACGGCAGGCCCTGGAGTACGGCGTAAGGGTGAGCGGGTGCACGGTTCACCTGGTTGACGAAGGAATGGATACCGGTCCGATTCTGCTGCAGGAGGCGGTGCCTGTTTATCCGGACGACACAGAGGATACGCTGGCTGCCCGTATTCTGCAGGTGGAACACCGTCTGTACCCGGCCGCCATCCGGCTGATCTTGACGCGTCGCTGGCGGCTGGAGGGCCGGAAAGTTATCTTCGAGGAGAGCGACGAGGGATGATCCAGATAAGACGTGCGTTGGTAAGCGTTTCGGACAAACGGGGGTTGATCGAGTTTGCCCGTGCCCTGGTGGCTGCGGGAGTTGAGATCATCTCCACCGGCGGCACGCTGCGGGCACTAAGTGAGGCGGGACTCCCGGTTCGGCCGGTGAGCGAGGTAACTGGCTTTCCGGAGATGCTCGACGGCCGGGTGAAGACCCTCCATCCGCGGATTCATGGAGGGATTCTTGCCCGACGCGACCGTCCCGGTGATATGGAGGCTCTGCAGCGACAGGGAATTGAACCGATCGACCTGGTAGTGGTAAACCTCTATCCTTTCAGCGAGACGGTGGCCCGTCCGGGCGTTACCTGGGAGGAGGCTGTTGAGCAGATCGACATCGGCGGCCCGACACTGCTGCGAGCGGCAGCCAAGAACTTTGCTCACGTGGCCGTGCTCTGCCGTCCCGAGCAGTACGATGAGTTTCTGCAGGTATGGCAGAAAGAGGGCGGTATCCCGCTGGAGCTTCGCCGGCGCTGGGCGCTGGAGGCGTTCAGCCTGACCGCAGCCTACGACGCTGCTATCGAGCGCTTCTTCCTCAGGCAGCTGTCGCCCGCCAACCCGCCCACCCGTCTCACCCTGCCTCTGGAACTCATCTCTGCGCTTCGTTACGGCGAGAACCCGCATCAACAGGCGGCGTTTTATAAAGATCCGCTGGCTGGAGCAGGCTCGGGGAGTAACGGTTCAGAGCCTGTACCCATCTCTCTTGTGAACGCCCGCCAGCTGCACGGGAAAGAGCTGTCTTTTAACAACATCCAAGATGCCGACGCCGCGCTGGCGGCGGTGGCGGAGTTTGCTGCACCGGCCGCGGTGGCGGTAAAGCACATGAACCCCTGCGGCATGGCCGTGGCTCCGACGATTGCCGAGGCCTTCCGCCGAGCCTACGAGGCTGATACGGTTTCGATCTTCGGGGGCATCGTAGCCCTTAACCGACCGGTCGATCTGGAGACGGCCAAACTGCTGCACGAGATTTTCCTGGAAGTGATCCTCGCTCCTGCTTTTACTCCGGAGGCGTTGGAGCTGCTTACCAGGAAGAAGAATGTACGGCTGCTCGAAGTTCCGGGATTGGCGGCGCTGGCAGAGGGCGTCGCCAGGGGAACGCTTCAGCCGGTGCAAGGATTCATCTCGCCCTGGGCCGTGGTTGATGCGGAGAAGGGATGGGGCTTCCTCGGTTCACGGGAGCTCGACGTGCGCAAAGTGGCCGGAGGGTATCTTGTGCAGCAGCCCGACCGGCTAAGCCTCGACCGGGCGAGCTGGCGGGTGGTGACAAAAGCCCCGGTACCCGACGAGCTCTGGGACGACCTGATCTTTGCCTGGATTGCGGTGAAGCATGTCAAGTCAAACGCCATCGCCGTTGCCCGCAACCTGCAGCTTCTGGGCAGCGGCGCCGGGCAGATGAACCGTATCACTTCCGCGCGGTTGGCGCTGCGCCAGGCAGGGGAGAAGGCCCGGGGAGCAGTGCTGGCTTCGGATGCGTTCTTCCCCTTTGCCGACGTGGTGGAAGCTGCTGCCGAAGCGGGAATTGCCGCAATCATCCAGCCGGGGGGTAGCATCCGCGACGATGAGTCCATTGCGGCCTGTGACCGGGCCGGGATCGCCATGGTATTCACCGGTCGGCGACACTTCAAGCACTGAGCCGGCGGGCCAGGTGTCCGTGAAGGGCGAAAGCTGGGTGGTGGGAGTGACCTGATGGCAATGGGTGGCGAACTGAGGAAGGTCCTGGTGGTCGGTGGAGGGGGCAGGGAAGACGCCCTCGGGTGGGCCCTTTCGCGATCAACCCAGGCCGCAACGGGTGGAGTCGAATTATGGTTTTACCCGGGCAATGCCGGAACGCTCCGCTGGGGCCGCAACCTGACCCGGGACGAGCTGGCAAGCTTCTCCGCGGCCGGAGAGGAGAGCGAGCGACTGACCGCCTGGGCGGTACACCAGGGCATTGACCTGGCAGTCATCGGCCCTGAGGCTTATCTGGCCGCTGGCCTCGCAGACAGGCTGCGGGCGGTGGGGGTGGGCGTCGTCGGGCCGGGCCGGGCCGGAGCTCAGATCGAAAGCAGCAAAGCCTGGGCCAAGAAGTTCATGACCCGCCATGGTATTCCCACGGCCCGTTACCGGACCTTCACCCGGACGGAGCTGGCCAAAGCCCGGGAGTTCGTCAAGAGTCTCAGGACGCCTCCGGTCATCAAAGCGGATGGGCTGGCCGGCGGCAAAGGAGTGACGGTGACCGAATCGACCGACGAGGCGCTGCAAGTCCTGGAAGAACTCTTTGTTCGAAATGCGCTAGGTGAGGCAGGCAACTGCCTCGTCATTGAGGAACGGATGACAGGCCGCGAGGTCAGCCTGCTCGTACTTACCGACGGCCACACGCTTGCTATTCTTCCGGAAGCCCAGGACCACAAGCGGATCGGGGAGGGGGATACCGGTCCCAACACCGGGGGCATGGGGGCGTACTCGCCGGTCCCGTTCTTCTCCGACCCAGTTCGCGAAGAGGTAATCCACCGCATACTTCTTCCCACGTTACGCGGCCTTGCAGCGGAAGGCATCGCATACCGCGGGGTGATCTATGCAGGACTTATGCTTACCGCTGACGGTCCGAAAGTAGTCGAGTTCAACTGCCGGTTCGGCGACCCTGAAACGCAGGTCATTCTCCCGCGGCTGGAGATGGATTGGCTGGCACTTTTCTCAGCAGTGGCAAAGGGGAATCTGGACGGATACCTGCAAAGTTGTTCGCAGGCCAGAAGGCTCTTTCCGGCGGGAACGGGTGGTTCTAGGGTTCCCGCAGTCTGGCAGCTCGTGCCGCAGGTTGGTGCAGCTCTGGCGGTGGTGATCGCCTCGGAGGGCTACCCGGGTTCGTATCAGACGGGTTTTCCTGTTGAAGGGCTTGCCGCGCTTTGTGAACTGCAGCAGGTGTATCTCTTTCACGCCGGTACCCGCGTGGGGTCGGCCGGCCGGGTGCTGACAGCCGGGGGTCGTGTGCTCAATCTGGTTGGCGTGGGCGAGTCGCTAGCGGAGGCCAGGGCCAGAGCCTACGAAGCTGTAGCGCGGGTTCGGTTCGCCAACCAGTACTACCGGCGCGACATCGGCTATCAGGTGTGCAGCCAACCGAGCGGCACCCTGGTTGCCAGGAGAGGTTCGTAAACCTTCCACTCGCTTTGCACGTGGTGCAATGATGTCCCGGGTTCGACCGGGAGAAAGAGGATCTCCGCCTTCTGGGCCGTCCGTTGTGAGGTGGCGCAGAAGCTTTCCGGCACGGTGATTACGGCGTGGACTCGCTCTCTGACCAGAAAGTTGGTGACCGCCAGTCGACGCTGCCGGGTTGCTCCGACACTCGGATTAGGAAACCGCTGCTCCCGCTCCGGGTGGTCCGATTCCCAGATAACGATCTCGCTGGCGTCGACGAGGGTGGTAACGGTTTGTCCGTCAGAACTGACCGGGGCTGCGACACGCATCCCGCTTCTCACCTCGCATCACAATCATATTTGGGACGAGGAGTTGACGCCAGTCTGCATCCGTGACGATGAGCAGGATTCAGCCCAAACTGCACGAACTAGATGGGTGCTGTCACTCAAAGCGAAGTCAAGGCAGACGTGAGCAAGTAGACGTGAGCTAGGAGGAAGCGAAGGGGACATCCGCGTCAGATTTAACATAATATCCATTTTGCGAAATAAGCTCTGTGAAGCCGGAGAAGCCGGGGTCTTCATCCCGGCTCCTGGCACAACGCCGGTTACGGTTGCAGCAACTTGTAGGGACTTTCGCTTTCGGGCGTAAGCATGTTAGGATCTCTTGTCTCCGGTTTACCGCCAATGTACAACGGCACTGACCAGGTACTCTAATGCCAGCATCGGGTCTTGACCCTTGGTTGAGGCGATTTCCGCATCTCACCTCCCGCTAAATGGTACTACGATGGTCGCGCCCGGCAAATCAAACTACCGTTTGCAAACACAAACGCGTATGGTATACTGCAGAAGGCAGGGCTGGGTTTTCCTGACATCACCCGTGCCGAAAGCTTCCCCGAGGGGGCAAGGCGAGATGCCGCACCGCAAGAGTTCCCTCAGTCCCCGGCAGCAACAGATCCTTGACTTCATCCGTCAGGAAGTCGAGCGGAGGGGTTATCCGCCCTCCGTACGAGAGATCGGTCAGGCCGTGGGACTCAAGTCTTCTGCCACCGTGCACGGCCATCTCAACCGGCTTGAGGCCAAGGGTTTCCTGCGCCGTGACCCTACCAAACCACGGGCTATCGAGTTGCTCGGCCCTGAAGCTCGCCCCGCGACTGTCAATGTGCCCGTAGTCGGCCGCGTAACCGCCGGAGAGCCGATTCTCGCCGTAGAGAACATCGAGCAGCGCCTTCCGCTCCCAACCGAATTCTTCGGGCGCGATGATGAGCTCTTTGCGCTCCGGGTTCGCGGAGATAGCATGGTTGGGGCGGGTATCCTGGATGGGGACATGGTCATTGTCGCCCGCCAGTCAGCCGCTGATGACGGAGACATCGTGGTGGCGTTGCTTGACGATGAGGCAACGGTCAAGCGGTTCTACAAGGAAGGTGACCGTGTACGATTGCAAGCCGAGAACCCTCGCTACGAGCCCATTTACGCGCAGGAAGTCAGGATTCTCGGCAAAGTTATCGGGTTACTGCGCCGCTTTTAGCCGGGCGCTCTCGTGGCCGGTACACCTGGCTACGTTACCACGTTACTGCGTTGGACTCTCCCACCGAGCAAGTTCGCGGCGATACTCCTCCGGCGTGAGCAGGTCGGCTCCCGTCAATTCGTATCGCACTACCTGCCTGTCCCGATCCATCTCCAGGCGCAAATGCATCCTCTGAAAGCAGCGGCGCCTCCCGCTGCCACTGATCTCCTTCTGAACCCAATAAGCGCAGGCGGCTCCTTCTTCTGCTTCTCCCACTTCGTCCGTGAGGCGAATCCGTACGGAGATCGGCTCACCACAGCGCCGGCAGCGCACAAATACTTTGATGGCATCCGCACCATCCTGGGTGACGGGTATGGCTGCCGCAGGGGCTGCATTACCCTGGCGACCTTGACGAAAGAGCCCGCGTGCCCAGTCAGCAAATCCCATCAGTTTCCTTGCACAGAGCCGGTCGCTGCCGGCGCCAGATAGCCTCCTTCACCTTATGCTCCCCCGGCCCCCATAGCCAGCTCTTCACCGGAGACGTTGATAGAGCCCGCGTTCTGCGCAGCCCCATCTGCTCCCCCGGCTGCGCGCAAAGCCCGCCACTCGTCCAATTCGGCGCTGCTGACTCCGAGGATGGTAAAGAACATCTCCAGGGCCTGTTCTTCCCCATGCAATTTGGGGTTTGTGTGGTCGTCAGATGCAAGAAGGGGTAGCGCCAGGTACCGCATCTTTGCTTCGCGATACGCCGGCTCTACCCCTTCGTTCTCCACCTTCAACATCAACTCTTCGTATACCGCCCGCCGCGCTATGGCTTGTTGCTCCCAGAACTCCGGATCCGCCATCAGTTGACTTGCCAACAGGTCCTGCTTGGCCAGGCGCTTAAACTTCTTAAGCGCCCGCAGGACATCCTCCTGAGCAACCTGGTGCACAGCCCATCCCCCCCTGTGTGGATGTCGGCCGCTCTATCTCGTAATTCTACGGAGGGTGCCCTTCCTCCTTCTAGCGTACCAGCGCATACCTTCTGGAGAGCGAACCTTTTTGGCTCTGGTCATTTTGCTACCGGTAGAATCGTTCCCTTCCTTTCAATAGGTATGCGGGTCAGCGAGCAATGCCGAACTCCTCAATCCGATAGAGGGTAAGGACGTAAACCCCCTCCTCCTCCTTGCGCAGGCCGAATTCCAGTCTGTCCTGGGCCAGGGTCTGATTGAGAAAAGTGATCAGACGGTGTAGCTCACCGCTCAGTCTGAGCCGTTCACTGCCCAGTACTACAGGGCGTGTATATACTCGATTCTGTTCGACGGATTCACCCATGCGCATCTGCCCTACTTTCCCACCGTGATCCCATAACGGGCCAGTTTAGCTGCGGCTTGCGGGCTGCGCAGGAGATGCCAGATTGCAGCCGCATAGCGCTTCTGTTCATAGTATCCCATGGCCAGGAGCAGATGGGTATACTGGTTTCCCTCGTCCAGGCGCAACGCCTCTTCCAGAACGGCAACCCCTTCATCAATCCTGTCCACGGCCGCCAGGGAAAGGGCAAGGAAGTGGCGGGGCCAGACGTTCCCCGGGTCGAGACTTACCACCTGGCGAAAAGACGCGATGGCCTGATCATGCTGAGCAAGAGCGTAATAGGCAAATGCCTGTAGATTCCAGGCAAGGATATCTTTGGGATCCTTTTGCGTGCGCGCGGAGTACTTCTTTATTACTGTCTCACCCAGCTCTTGGTAGGCTCCCTGAGAAAGCTCCTGGAATATCGCGAAGGCTTCTTCGAGCTGTCCGAGGTTGGCGTAGGCGGTGGCCAGGATTAAACGGTGTTCAGGTACACTGCTCTTCTGGTATTGGGCGACCAGCTGCTCCCAGGGGTATATACTCCGCGAAGCAGCAGTGGCCCGGCTGGTGCCGGGGTCAAACAGCAGCGCGAGAAACCATAGAACCGCAATAAGGCAAAGCAGCTTTCTTTGGCAGGTTAGAGAGCCTTCGCGTTCTCTGCCTGGCGGTGCCGACAACATGACGGGTTTCTCCCTCCGCTGATCAATCGGTCCACCTTACCCGTGCTGTTTTCGGCATCACCGGCAGATTTCCTTTTTCTCTGCTTGGTTACTAACGTTTGTCTTGTTATCGCACAATGCGAGTGAGTGGTTCGTGAATCAGGCTATCCTACCTGAAGAAGCATTGAGAGTACCAACCAGGCCAGCAACACGACCACCAGCAGATTATACCCGGCCGCCAGGGTCATCCCGATATCCCCGACGCGCCGCCACTTCTCCCCTGATTCCGGTTCCGTGCTTCGGTTGAGTTCGATGATGAGTGTTAACACGCCATGAGCTGCCAATCCCAGCACCACTCCTATCACAAGGAAGCTTGCCATCCCAGTCACCTCCGGGGTGAATGCTCCCGGGGGTTAGGTTTGATCACCCCCGGGAATCCATCTTATGAGGTCGCGATGGCAGCGGCTCCCTTGCTCAGCCGTTCTCCCGGACCTCAGGTTTGCCCGTAGGAGGCGGAGAACACCCCCGGCAGAGCTTGCAGATCTGCTATCAACTGCAAGCGGTCGACACCCGGGGGGATCTGGAGTGTCATATCTACTGTTACGCGATCAGCCTCAGGCCCCTCGCTCATCTGAATGGTTCGCACGTTAATATTGCGTTCGGCAATCAGTCTGGTAACTGCCGCCAGCTGGCCGGGATGGTCCGCGATCACTATGGAGACGAACTGCGACCGCGGCGTGAGGAAGCGGTGCTCGAGGGGCCGCAGGAGTAGCAGAGTGGTAATAACAAGCATTGCGGTGGTCAGGCCGGCGATGTAGAAGCCGGCACCTACTGCCAGGCCGATGCCAGAGACCACCCAGAGACTGGCGGCCGTGGTGAGGCCGCGGATGCTCGCTCCCTCGCGCAGGACCGTGCCGGCGCCGATAAACCCTACTCCGCTTACCACCTGGGCAGCGAGGCGGGCGGGATCCCGCACCAGCCCGCGAGCGGGATCCAAGGGAAAGGCGTACATGGACAGCTCCATGATCAGCGCTGACCCGACAGCCATCAGGATGTGGGTACGAAAGCCGGCTGCCCGCCCGTGGAGCTCTCGTTCAAGACCTATCAACCCACCCAGGAGCATGGCAAAGACCAGCCGTAATACTATCTCAGTTATGGTAATCTGCATCGATGCCTCCTATATCACTTGTTGAATCTTCTGTTTGATGCGACAGAGGGCATTATCGATCGATTTGGCGTGCGTGCTCAGGACCTGCGCCATCTCCTGATAACTGAACCCTTTGACGTATAATACCAGGACACTGGCTTCAAACGGGCTCAAACAGTTGCGGATTATGTAGCGGGCCGCCTCCAGCCGCTCACGAGCAAGCGTGATGGTCTCGGGGTCCGGCCCGCCGGAGATGGTCTCAAGCAGAGGATGCTCCTCTTCCCCATCCGGCGAAAGGTGCAGAGGGGCATACCTGTTTAGTGGCTCGTGCTTGTAGCGATTGCTACCTTTGATCGCACTGATTAAATGCCGGCGTACACACAGCCGAGCAAAACTGCAAAAGGAGGAAGTGCCCGGCAGGTAGTCGTGGATAGCCTTGAGAAAACCGATCAAACCCTCCTGGAAGATGTCGTCTTGATCTCCCCCGGGCAGAAAGTAGCGATGAGCCCAATACGACACCTGCGTCCAGTAGCGCCGCAGCAAGATCTCCTGGGCCTCAGCATCGCCGCGTTGGGCCCTGCAGACAAGTTCGTCGTCGGAAAGGTCGGGCCCCGTTGGTGAGGTGGAGTTGGGGGAGTTCCGCAGTTGCTCCCGTGCCGCCAGCGCAGCATCCGGCCGCTCATTCTTGCCAACAGCCATGGTTATCACCTCGCGTAGCCCCGCCGGGGAAAACTTACTGCCGCCAAAGTGGGAATATTCGGCAGCCGCCCGTCCACATCCTGCCAGCAGATGCCTGGCCCCCCTGCTTCTCGACACCAATAAAAAAATAAGACCCTGCCGCTTTTTCTACCGGCAGGGTCTACTTGCCCGGGCTGCGTAAATTGTCAGCGTTACCGGGACTCATACAACAGTGACTTCTCCCCTTTCTCGACCGCAGGCGCCTCCGTGAGGGGCGGGAACGTTCCCCGGAATACTTCGGACTTGTGGTGTTCGGTAGCCCGCAGGCCACGCAAGATGAGATCGCAGGCGACCCGGGGGTCTACTCGCTCACCACAGGTGAAGACATCAATAGCCGCGTACCCGTACTCGGGCCAGGTGTGGATAGCCAGGTGGGATTCGGAGATGACAACGACACCGCTTACTCCCTGGGGTGCAAACTTGTGGAAGGCAACCTCACGAACCTCAGCGCCTGCATCCAGAGCAGCTTCCACCATCAACTCTTCGACAAGCTGACGATCATTGAGGACCTCGGGGTCACACCCGTATGCCTCGCACAGGATATGACGTCCCAAAGCCTTCTGCATTCATACAATGCCTCCCCCGCGAACCGAATGCGTGTCTGACACCATGGGGCCGAGCTTTCCCCGTGGCTTCGGCACACAGGGTCAAGACAACGTCGTTATTGTAACAAAATGCCCCCCCATGTCAAGGCACTTGTGGGCTACTTTTGCTTCTACCAGCGGAGATTGTCATTGGTTCCAGCAGGCTGGCAAGTGAACGGTAGATGAGAGCCAACGCCACCTCTACATGCTCGCGAGTCAGCCCTCCCTGCCAGTAGAGCGTGAAAGGCGGTCGCAGTGGCGCATCAGCGGTCAACTCCAGAGAAGCGCCCTGCACAAATGTCCCCGCGGCCATAATCACCATGTCGTCATATCCCGGCATGGGTGCAGGAACGGGCCGGACGTGGGAGTCGATGGGACTTGCTGCCTGCACGGCCTGGGCAGCCCGGATCAGAGGTTCAGCGGCGGGGAAGTGAATGGCCTGGATGATGTCTGTCCGCGGCGCATCCGCAGGCGGAGATACTTTCCACCCAAGCCTGCTGAAGAAGGCAGCTGCCAGGATCGCCCCGCGTACTGCCTCGCCTACTACGTGGGGTGCAAGAAAGAAGCCCTGGAGAATGGGCCGGGCGAAGCCGAAGTACGGCCCGACCTCGGCTCCCACCCCCGGGGCGGTGAGGCGTGCTGCTGCCCTGGCGATGAGATCCTTCCGACCTACCAGATATCCCCCGGTGGGAGCAAGACCGCCTCCCGGATTCTTGATCAGCGACCCTGCCACCAGGTCGGCCCCTACCATCGACGGCTCGCGGGTTTCGACAAACTCGCCGTAGCAGTTATCCACGATAACCATCACATCAGGCTTCGCCTGGCGAAGAGCAGCGATGATCGTGGCTATGGCCGCAACCGGTAGCGAGGGCCGGGCGGCATACCCGCGGGAGCGTTGCAACAGGAGAGCACGCGTGCGTGGCCCGACGGCCTCTACCACCTTGCGCGCCATCTCTTCTGCCGCGGTGCCGGCGTCGGTAGCACTGGTCTCCCACTCCTCCGAGGGCATAGGTACTTCCCGGTAGCTGATCCCAAACTCCCGGAGGTTCCCGGGAGCTTCCCCTCCCCCGGCCGTGGGGGCGATCCCGATCACCGCAGCCAGCGTGTCGTAGGGCCTGCCCAAAGCGAGCAGCTCGTCGCCCGGGCGCAGCAGCCCAAAGAGGGCGCAGGCCAGCGCGTGGGTGCCGGAGACGATCTGGGGACGGACCAGGGCTGCTTCGGTCTGGAAGTAGTGGGAATAGACCTTTTCGACGGCTTCCCGTGCCGCGTCATTGTACCCATAGCCGGTGGTGCCGTTCAGCTCGTACTGAGCGACGCCCGCCGCCTGGAAGGCAGCAAGCACGCGCATCTGGTTCCAGCGGACCACTTCGTCAACCTGTGCCCACATCCTCTGCACCAGTTCCGAGGCGCGCACTTCTGCCACCAGCCGCAGTGCCTCTTTGCCGACGGGCTCATCCCACCAGTTGCTGCTGCCACTCGAACGGCAAATGCCCTGATCTGACACCTTCTTGCGCCTCCAACGTTACGATTGTATCACAGCAGCGGTTTCCTCCCCCCTTCCCCTCCCCACTCGCTTTTGCTGGGAGTCTGCACGGGTTGCTTCTTTCAATGAACGGACGAACTCCCCGAGTTCTGCTGTGCTCCGGATGCGGACCAGGGCCGAGCCGACGATCACGCCGTCTGCTTCGCGGCCGAACCGACGGATGTCAGCGGCGCTGTAAATGCCAAAGCCAAGGCTAACCGGCAGGCCACTCACAGCCCGGGCCTGCGCCAGGAGTTCATCGATGGGCCGGCTCTCCGCCTCCGATACCCGACCGTCCAGTTGTGTACCAGTCACCCCGGTAATCGACACACAGTAGACAAACCCGCTATGTCCCGGCAGTACCTCCCGCATCCGGGCAAGGGGGGTGGTCGGCGCCACAAACGGTATCAGATCCAGTCCCAGGTTGCGGCAGACGGAGAGTAGCGGTTTCTCCTCCTCTGGCGGCAGATCGGGGACTATCAGCGCATCCGCCCCTTCCGCCGCCGCTCGGGAGACGAACTTCTCCATCCCCACCTGCAGCACAGGGTTTACGTAGGTCATGATGGCCAGCGGGGTATCGGGGTGGCGTTCCCGCAAATGGCGGAGGATTTGCCACAGCCACTCCAACCGGAAGCCTGCCGCCAGAGCACGCTGCCCGGCAGCCTGGATGACCGGCCCATCGGCGAGAGGATCGGAGTAAGGGATCCCGAGTTCCAGAGCGTCAACCCCCGCGGCCAGAGCCGTCTCACAACGTGCCTCTGATTCCACCAGGCCGGGATCACCGACTGTCAGATATCCGATGAGTGCCTTCTCGGCGCGCACCTGCAGGCGGGAGAACATGGCTTCGAAACGGCTCATTCCCGCTCACTCCCCTCTTGCTCCCACAATCGGAGATGCCTTTGGAGAATCTCCACGTCCTTGTCTCCCCGTCCCGACAGACAGACCACCACACTTGCTTCCGCAGGTAGCTTTAAGTGTTCGAGATAGGCAAGGGCGTGGGCGCTTTCCAGAGCCGGCAGGATACCTTCGCTGCGGCATAGCCGCGCGACGGCAGACAGTGCTTCGTCGTCGGTCACTGCCACATACTCGGCCCGGCCGATGCTGCGCAGGTAAGAGTGTTCAGGACCGACCCCCGGGTAATCCAGCCCGGCAGAGATCGAGTAAGCGGGGAGCACCTGACCTTCATCATCTTGTAGCAGGAACGAGAAGGCGCCGTGCAGCACTCCCGGGCGGCCTGCGGTAAGGCTAGCAGCATGTTCACCGGAGGCAATACCCTTGCCGGCAGCCTCCACCCCGATGAGACGGACTGTGGTATCCTCGATGAAGGGATAAAAAAGCCCCATGCTGTTTGAACCGCCGCCTACGCACGCCAGGCAGACGTCGGGAAGGCGGCCGGTGGCTTTGAGGATCTGCTCCCGTGCTTCCCGGCCGATGACTGACTGGAAATCCCGCACCATGCGGGGATAGGGGTCGGGCCCGACGACCGAACCGATCACGTAGTGTGTATCCCGCACCGACGTCACCCACTGCCGGATCGCTTCGTTGCAGGCATCTTTGAGGGTACGGCTCCCCGTCACCACCGGGATCACCTGCGCTCCCAGGAGCTTCATGCGGAATACGTTGAGTTGCTGGCGCCGCATATCCTCTTCGCCCATGTAGATCTGGCACTCCAGACCGAGCAGGGCACAAGCGGTAGCGGTGGCCACTCCGTGTTGACCGGCGCCGGTCTCGGCAATGACACGCCGTTTGCCAAGGCGTTTGGCGAGAAGCACCTGCCCCAGCGCGTTGTTGATTTTGTGGGCTCCCGTATGGCAGAGATCTTCCCGCTTGAGATAGATGCTGAAGCCGTAGTGAGCGCTGAGATTGGCTGCGTATGTCAGCGGTGTCGGGCGGCCCACGTACTCTCTGAGCAACGCATCGTATTCGGCCAGAAACTGAGGATCACGACGGGCCTCCTCGTAGGCCCAGGAGAGTTCCTCCAGGGCCGGCATCAGGGTTTCTGGGACAAAGCGTCCGCCGAACTCTCCAAAGTGCCCCCTCTGATCGGGGAGGGTGTAGGCGGCCATGCTGCTCTCAGGCTCCTCTCTTTCCTTCTGGCTCCTTCTGGCTTGGGCGGGTGCTCAAATCGCCCCAACCTTGCGTACTGCCATGATGAATTCACGGATCAAGTTGCCATCCTTGCGACCATCTTTTTCCACCCCGGAAGAGACATCGACAAAATCCGGCTCCGCCTGTCGGCAGGCCGCCTCCACGCTCCGGGGATCAAGCCCCCCCGCCAGCCCCCACGGGAGCGGGAGCTCTCCAGTGCGCCTGCCTGCCGCCAGGGCTGCGAGTCGACTCCACTCAAGTGGAAGGCCGTTGCCACCGGGAAGCGTTCCCCGGCGGTCCACCATCAGCGCATCGATAAGGCCGTGCGCGGCGAGCTCGCGGGCCAGACGGGGCAGCCGGGTCACGGCTTCGGTGGCGTCCACGCAAGCCAGCGCCAGCAGCACCCGGGTCATTAAGCCTTCTGCCTCCAACCGTTGCCGCAACTGCTCCAGATATGATGGGTCTTCATCTCCCTGCAGCTGTACCAGATCAAGCCCCAGTTCGCCTGCGTAACGGACGACCTCCTCCACCGGCGCCCGGACAAAGAGCCCGGCCACCAGCGGCTGCACTTTTGGCGGCAGCCCGCGACGCAGACCGTTCACCAGCCGGCGGGCTTCTTCCAAGGAGACAAACCTGCGACTGAGCGGATAGAAGACCAGGCCTACCGCGTCCGCTCCTGCCTGGGCGGTGAAAAGCAGCGTCTCCTCATCGCGAAGTCCGCAGATTTTCACTCCCGGGCGCCGGTTGGAACGGTAGCAGAAGGCTTCCCAGCGGGCGATGGCCGGGAGGGTTGGATCTGCGTCTCGGCTCGTGTCCATAGCTATCTCCTCCTTCTCCCCCCTTTCTCCCGTTCATGTTCTATACCCGGCACACTTCCCGTCGCTTTCCGGCCTGCAGGCCGGCTCAACCGGCAGCCGCTGCCAGTTGGCGCAGGTGAAGGGCCGGATCCGTGGCCCGAAGGACGGATTCGCCGACCAGCACGGCCCGTACGCCCAGCTTCGCGAGGCCGGCAACGTCGGCCGGGTGCTTGTAGCCGCTCTCCGCGATTACTACCCGGTCACCAGGAACGAGCGGGGCAAGCTCCCGTACTCTGCTCAGGTCGATGCGCAGGCTATCGAGGTCCCGGTTGTTGATGCCTATCAGTTCGGCGCCGCTTGCCAGGGCCAGGGGCAATTCGTCAGGGCCATGGATCTCAACCAGCGCATCCAGGCCAAGATCGTGGGCAAGACCGAGGAGATCCACAAGCTGTTGCGCTGAGAGCAGGCGGGTGATGAGTAAGACGGCATCGGCTCCCCGCAGGCGCGCTTCGTAGACGGTATAGGGCTCAACGAGAAAGTCCTTGCACAGAAGTGGCCGTTCGGTAACCTGTCGAACCAGTTCCAGATCTCGTGGGTTGCCCCCGAAGTAGTGCTGCTCTGTCAGAACGGATAGGGCTGCCGCCCCTCCCGCCTCAAAGATCCGAGTCATGGCCACAAGGTCGAGGTCGGGTCGAATCGGGCCGGCGGATGGCGAGTACCGTTTGAGCTCGGCTATTACTGCGACGCGCCCCTGCTCCGGCGCGGAAGCGGCCCTTATCGCTGCCACAAACCTTCCTGCCCGGCGCGGGGGCAGATCGGCCACCCGGGCTTTCAGTTCGACAAGGGGGAGAACCCGCCTGGCGGCTTCAGTCTGCTGGCGACGGGCGGCCAGAATTGACTCAAGCAGCCCCATCAGCCTGCCGCCTCCTGCGTGCGGTTTGCCGCTCGGACCGTGGATGCATGGCGTTCCCGGGCCGCCCGGGTAAACAGGATCAGATGCTCCAGGCGGGCGAGGGCGGCTCCGGAGTCGATACTCTCCGCGGCCAGCCGTATTCCTTCAGCAAGATCGGCGGCCTTCCCGGCGACAAGCAGGGCGGCACCGGCATTGAGCAAGACCACATCCCGGGCCGGCCCGGGCTCCCCGCCCAGCACCCGGCGGATGATGCGGGCGTTCTCCCGTGCGTCACCTCCGACGATGTCGGCCAGCGGACGCCGCGCAAGGCCCACCTCTTCGGGGGTGATGCGACCTACCTCCACCCTTCCATGGTGGAGGCGGGCGACAAGAGAGGGACCGCTCAGCGACAGCTCGTCGATCCCATCTGCTTCCCCATGAACCACCAGCGCCTCCCGGACGCCCAGGCGGGAGAGGACGTGGGCCAACGGCTCAACCCAGCATGGTGCAAAGACGCCCACAACTTGCGCCTGGGCCTGGGCAGGATTGGTCAGCGGACCAAGAAGGTTGAAGATGGTGCGAATCCCTATCTCCCGCCGCGGACCGGCCGCAAAGCGCATGGCGGGATGGAAGACCGGCGCAAAGAGGAAACCGATTCCCACCTCTTCGATGCACCGTTCCACGTCCGAAGGAGGCAGCTCAACGACCACCCCGAGCGCTTCCAGCACATCCGCGCTGCCCGCGGCACTGGAGACGGCTCGGTTGCCGTGTTTGGCTACGGCCACTCCCGTCCCCGCCACCACCAGAGCTGCCGCGGTCGAGATATTGAAAGTGCGGGCTCCATCCCCTCCGGTACCACAAGTGTCTACCAGCGGAGCAACGCGCGGATGAATGTGATGGGCGGCGGCACGCATGCTGCGCGCAGCGCCCGCAAGCTCATCCACCGTCTCCCCCTTGAGACGCAAAGCGGTGATGAAGGCAGCAATCTGCGCCGGCGTGGCCGCACCGGTCATCACTTCTTCCATGGCCTGGGCCGCTGCTTCCTCGCTCAAGGATTCGCCCCGGCTGATGCTGGCGATTGCCTCCATTACCTTGCTTGCGGGGGGTGGATTGCTCATGCCGGCCAGGCTACTTGTGCTGTTGGCACTGCTGCTCATGCTGTCAGCGCCTCCTTCCGGTACTCCTCGGCCAGGTGCAGGAAGTTGGCAAGGATCTGTTTGCCCGTAGGGGTTAGGATCGACTCGGGGTGAAACTGGACCGTCTCGATGGGCAGCGTTCGGTGTCGCAAGCCCATGATCTCTCCGTCTTCAGCTTCGGCGGTGATGACCAGCTCGGGCGGCAGCTCCTCCCGGATGGCAACTAAAGAGTGATAACGGGTCGCTTCGATCTCCGGTGGCAGCCCCTGGAACAGCCCTCGCCCGTCGTGGCGAATCCGGGACACCTTGCCGTGCATGGGCGTTCGCGCTGCTCCCACACGGCCACCAAAGGCGACGGCAACCGCCTGCAGTCCGAGGCAGACCCCCAGGATCGGGTACTTGCCAGCCAGTGAACGGATGGCCGGCAGCGTCACGCCCGCCCCTTCCGGTCGTCCCGGACCCGGGGATATCACCAGCGCGTCGGGACGCAAGGCAGTGATCCCACCGACGTCTATCTCGTCGTTCCGGAAGACCAGCAATTCAGCTCCCAGCAGGCCAAAGAGCTGGACCAGGTTGTATGTGAAAGAATCATAGTTATCAATCACCAGCAGACGCATGGACTCCCACTCCCCTCCGCTGCCTGTGCAACTCCCGCACGGTGTCCAGCAGGGCGGCCGCCTTCTGCAGCGTCTCCCGGTACTCTCTTTCCGGTACGGAGTCGTAGACGATCCCGGCTCCGGTCTGAACGAAAAGGCGGCCCGAATAAAAGACCCCGGTCCGGATGGCGATACAGGTGTCCATGTTTCCGTCAAATCCGATGTACCCGACCGCTCCGGCGTAAACCCCCCGCCTGACAGGCTCGAGCATCTCAATGATCTCCATGGCCCGTATCTTCGGAGCGCCGGTGACCGTTCCGGCCGGAAAGGTGGCACAGAAGAGGTCGATCGCATCCCGGTCTGGCAGGAGTTCACCCTGGACCAGGGAGACAATGTGGGATACGTGCGAGTACCGCTCCACTACCATCTGCTCGGGAACGCGGACACTGCCGTAACGGCAGACCTTTCCCAGGTCGTTGCGGCCGAGATCGACAAGCATGACGTGCTCGGCACGCTCCTTGGGATCGGCGAGGAGCTCCGCTTCGAGGCGCCGGTCTTCTTCCGGTGTTAGCCCGCGGGGGCGAGTGCCTGCGATCGGCCGGAGTTCGGCCAGTCGGCCCCGCAGCCGGACCATCACCTCGGGCGAGGAGCCGACGACCTGGAAGTCGCCAAAGTCAAGGTGAAAGAGGTACGGCGAGGGGTTGCGCTGGCGCAACGCCCGATAGAAGGCGAGGCTGTCGGGAGCTGATCCTGCCCATTCAAAACGTTGCGAAAGTACTACCTGGAAGATCTCTCCCTCTCTGATGTAGCGTTGGGCGGTCTCTACGGCGCGACAGAACTCCTCTTCGCTGAGATTCGACTGCCAGCCGATCGCTTCATCCCCCGCAGCCGAGGGCTCTGGTTCTGAGGGTGGAGCCTCCGGCCCGACCAGGGGCGCCGTCAGTAATTGCTGCAGAAGATCAGTCAGCTGCGCGACAGTCCCGTCGTAGACCCGGCCCGCATCCTGGTCGACCACGGGCGCAGCAACGGCCAGGAGCGTTCGCCGGAAGTGGTCGAAGGCCAGGACGGTATCGGCCAGCATCAGCAGGATCTCGGGTACATGCTGTTCGACCCGGGCAAGAGTCGGAATCTTTTCAATGTAGCGTACAGCATCGTAGGAGAAATAGCCGACAGCACCTCCGATGAACGGAGGCATGCCGGAGATGCTGGCCACCCTTTCGGACAGGATCGACCGGCGCAACGCCTCCCAGGGCGGAAAGGAGGCCAGGCTCTCCACTATCTGACCGCTACGCCACCTCAAGAGACGATGGCCAGACACTTCGATGAACTGTTGAGCTGCACCGAGGAAGGAGTGGCGTCCGGTCTCCCCATGAAGCGAGACACTCTCAAGGAGAAATGTCGCCTTGTTTCCCCGGCATGTGGGCCCGGTCATAGCTCTCAATTTTAGGTACAGGGAGACCGGCGTCTCCAGGTCCGCCAGCGTTTCTACGGCGATGGGAACTCTTGCGCCGGAGCAGGCTTGCTTGAGGTACTCTTCACGTGGGGGAAGGAAACGAAACTGCACGGGCCGCACCTCCTCCCGCCCTGACCGTGTGGTCGGAAGAGAGGAGTGGCCAGAACACTCATGGATACGACGAGCCGCTTCGGTTGGCTTTTTCGTCGTCTGTGCCCTGCAGGAGGAGAAAGCAGGAAAAAGTCGGCCGCCGGGAGTGGTCAGCGCCTCGGCTCTGCTATCTCGACTCCGCTAAACTAAGCTCCACTCATCTCAACTCGACCCGCGGCCTGGCGGGCTGTTGCCTGCATTATACACCCAATCTCCGCGCATAAGTCAAGCGGGGCCGGGAAAAACCCGACCCCGCTTTACCCGGTTTCTACCAACGTATGCCGGCCCGCCGCATACGCTCCACTGCTGTCTTGATCCGCTCTACTTCCAGGCAAAGGGAGAAGCGGACGAACCCCTCGCCGCCTTCTCCATAACCTATACCCGGCGTTACCACGATTCCAGTCCGTTCCAGTAACAGTTCCGTAAAGGAGGTGGATGTGTGACCTGCCGGCACCGGTGCCCAGACGTAGATGGTAGCCTTAGGCGGCGCAACCGGGCATCCAAGGTCACGCAGGCCCTGGACCAAAACGTCACGCCGCTCCTGGTAGACGCGGCACATAGTGCGAACGGGCTCATCAGGACCTTGCAGAGCGGCAATTCCGGCGTACTGTATTGCCTGGAAAACACCGGAGTCAATGTTGGTCTTCAGGCGTCCCAGAGCCTCTATGACTTCCGAATTGCCGCACGCCCACCCCAGACGCCATCCGGTCATGTTATAGGTCTTCGAAAGGGAATGAAACTCAATCCCCACTTCTCTGGCTCCCGGCGCCTGCAGGAAGCTGGGCGGCTGGTAGCCGTCAAAGGCTATTTCCGTGTAGGCAGCGTCGTGACAGATCACCAGGTCATACTGGCGGGCAAACTCGACTGCTTCAGTGAAGAACTTCAAGTCGGCTACCGCACCGGTCGGATTGTTGGGATAGTTCAAAAAGAGGAGCTTAGCACGGCGTGCTACATCGCTCGGTATAGCAGAAAAATCCGGCAGAAAGCCCTTCTCAGCCCGCAACGGGATCTTGTAAGGCTCTCCGCCTGCAAAGATCGTACCTAGAGCATAAACGGGATATCCGGGATCAGGTACAAGGTTGATGTCACCCGGGTCAACGTAACAGAGGGAGATATGGGCTATTCCCTCTTTTGATCCGATCAGGGATATCACCTCACGATCCGGATCGAGGGTGACACCGAAACGCCGCGCATACCAGTCTGCTACCGCCCGGCGGAAGGCCGGTAGTCCTTCGTAAGAGGGATAGCGATGGTTTGCCGGATCCTCCGCCGCCCGCGCCAGTTCGGCCACGATGTGCGCGGGGGTTGGCCGGTCGGGGTCGCCGATACCGAAACTGATCACATCCACACCCGCGGCTTTGGCTTCGGCGATCTTCCGGTCGATCTGGGCGAAGAGGTAGGGAGGGATGGCTTGGATACGTTCTGCTACCTTCACTCTCACAGCCTCCAGTTATCTAATGAGGAAAGATCAAAAAGTCTTCGTTCCAGGCGCCGGCGTTCTGTGATTACCTGCCAGTTCAATCACGGTAGCATTTCGCCCGGGCCAGAAACGAACTACTAAACCTACCCGAATAGACCTCCTCCGCTGGCCCCTCCATAAAGAGTGTCTCTCCGGGACCGCGCCAGCGAATCTTCAAAGGACCTCCGGGCAGGTAAACCGTTACATTCTTCTCTATCCCCGCTGGCGCGTCTATCCAGCCGCTTACCATTGCTGCCACTGCTGACGCGCAAGCTCCCGTACCGCAGGCCTGGGTTTCGCCGCTTCCCCGCTCCCAAACCCTAACCCGCAGCTGTTGATCGGGCAGGACCTCGACAAACTCCACATTGGTCCGGTTGGGGAAGGCCGGATGATGCTCCAGCACCGGGCCTATGCTGGCCAGGGGAACATTCTGGGTGGCGGGCACGAATATCACGAGATGGGGATTGCCCATGGAGACAGGGATGCCGGCCACTTCACCATCCAGCGACGGCTCAGACTGCGGACCGCCCAGGGCGTAGACGTAAAAGCCTCCCGGCAATCCCCGGAGCGGTACTGCCGACTCTGGCGGAACTGCCATGGGGGCGGGCTTGCCCATGTCTACGATGACCTGGCTGGCGTGTCCCCGCTCGTCAATGAGCAGGTGGAGACGGCGGAGTCCCGCTCTGGTCTCAACAGTCAGATCTCTCTCTCGAGTATAACCGTGGTCGTAGACGAAACGCCCAACGCAGCGGATCCCGTTGCCGCACATCTCCCCTTCACTGCCGTCGGCATTGAAAATCCGCATGCGGAAGTGACCATCTGCTGCCGGGCGGCAGATGAGGATGATCCCATCGCTCCCCACTCCCGTGTAGCGGTTGCTGGCCAGTCGGGAGAGGGCCTGCCAATCAATCTGCTCTTCCTGGTCCGGGTTATCCAGGAGGTTGATGAAAATATAATCATTACCAAGGCCGTGCATCTTGGTGAATTCCATTCTTGGCGCCTCCCGCCGCCGGGGCTCAAGTGCCCTGATGGTAGCATGGTCCCCTGCAAGTGTCAATTAATCACATTTTACTTCGTCAGTCCCGGTTAGTACTTGAGTAGGTCGTGCAATGCCTGCTCTGTTGAACGGAATGCCAGTGACCGCCAGGGAATCTCTACGGGTGCGAAGGTGGCCACTTCAAGGCACTCCTCCCCCGGTCGTATCACACCACCGAGGACTTGTGCCACATAGACGAGCAACACCACCTGAGAGACGGGAAACGAGTAAACGTTGAGGAGACGCTCCAGACGGATCTCTGCCCCTGTCTCCTCCCGGGTCTCCCGGACGGCTGCCTCCTCCACACTCTCGTCGATCTCGACATATCCCCCCGGGAAGGTCCACAGGCCATAACCGGGCTCAATGGCCCGGCGTACAAGAACAATACGTCCATCCAGAAAGGGGATGGCACCCACTGCTACGTTCGGATTGTGGTAATAAACATAACCACAAGCACGACAAAGCAGTCTGTCGCGCCGATCGCCCGGCGGCCTGCCGGGTGAGAGCGGGGCGGCGCAACGGGGACAATACCTGGGCAACGAATCCCCCATCATCTCTGGCTCGAGCCCTCCTCCTACGAGTTTTGCAGGCGGGGTGTGGCCGGGACGTCCGGACTTGTCAGGAAGACCGGTCGTGATGGCGGTGGCGCAGGCAGACAACGGAGCTGCATGGGCGCAGCATTAACTCCGGGCGCCTCTTCGGCGAGAAATGCCTGTACTATCCAGCAACACGCCTCTTCCTCGGTCCAATCATCGAGATTGATCCATCTAATACGACGATCAGCCCGCCACCAGGAGAGCTGGCGCTTGGCATACTGGCGGGTTGCCTTCTTCAGCCGGGCCTTGGCCTCTTCAAGGGTAACCTTCCCATCCAGATAGTCCAGAATCTCCTTGTACCCCAGCGCCTGAACGCTGGTGGCGCGGGGATTCCACCCACGGGCGCGCAGTGCCTGCACCTCTTGTACGAGCCCGGCGGCGATCTGGGCCTCGACCCGCTCGTCGATGCGCTTGTAGAGCGAGGCGCGGGGCCTGGTAAGTCCGAACCAGTGCGCCCGGTAACGCGAGGCCGCACCGGAAGGAGCTTGTGTTGCGCTGCGCGGGCGTCCCGTTGTTTCGTAAATCTCCAGAGCCCGGATTATGCGCCGGAGATCGTTGGGGTGCAGACGGGCGGCGCTGACCGGATCTACCCGGGCCAGCCGCTCGTGGAGTGCCGCCGGCCCTAACCGGCGGGCTTCTTCCGCGAGCCTCGCCCGGATCTCCGGGTTGGGTGGAGCAGGCGGCAGCGGCAATCCGTCCACAACTGCGCGAATATAGAGGCCCGTTCCTCCCGTCAGAATCGGCAGATGGCCCCGCGTGTGGATGGCGGCGATCGCCTGGTGGGCTAACTCGGCGTAACGGGCCACACTGAAGGGCTCAGTCGGTTCAACCACGTCTATCAGGTGATGGACTACCCGTGCCCTCTCTTCTCGCGTCGGCTTGGCCGTCCCGATGTCCATGCCGATATAGACCTGCATGGAATCGGCGGAGACGACCTCGCCGTTCAGCGCCTCTGCAAGGCGCAGCGACAGACTGGTCTTACCCACAGCGGTGGGCCCTACGAGCACGAGCAACGGTCCGGGCACATCCCTGTCCCCTCTCGGCTTCAGCTTCTACCTGCTATACAAGCTATCCTATTCCTTTATCCAGATTCCAAAGGTGACCGGGCTCTTGTGACCTCCCACCCGTGTGGTCAGGCCGAGCCGGTCCAGCTCTTCCCCGCTGGAGCGGTCTTTGACCACGACCCTCCTGCGGGCTACCCGTTTGGCCTGCTCCAGTACCTCTACCTCGATCGGCCGGTGGTCGGCAAACAGGCGCAAAGGCGCGAGCGGCTGCGAATGGAGAAGCGGATGCCGGAACATGGGGTCGAAATAGACCACATCAAAGGCGCCATCCGGTAGGTGTGGCAGCCCCAGGCGGTGGTCTACCCTTTCTACCTTAACCCGGCGGATTGCCGCGACCAGAGCAGGCAGCTCGGCATGCACGGGTTGTTGGTAACGGGCCATCCCGTGCCGCATCACGCAGGCAATTACCGGCGAACTCTCCCAGCCCACAACCTCACCGGTTTCGCCCACAACGTAGCTGCTGACGATAGCGTCCGCCCCAAAACCCAGCGTACAGTCGAGAACCCTTTGCCCGGGACCCAAGTCCATCGCCGTTATCATGGGATCGCCGCCACCCTGCCGCAACCTTTGTATCCGGATCTTAGCCATGCCGGGGTGAAAGAAGAGAGGAGGACCTTGACGGGAGTGGGCGACCACCTGGTCACGAGTGACAACCACGATCACTGCCACGGGCACCTCCCCCCGGGCCGCATCCCCGGCAAAGAGCGCCTCAAGCGGCCTTCTCCGTCGCGGCCGAAAGAGGAAACCTTCACGTGCGGCCAGCTCCCGCGCCTCTTGCTCCTCCTGCGCGTCGGGGTGGCGGCTGGTGGTCACGGCTATGGTCAACCCGGTATCGGCC
Source organism: Limnochordales bacterium (assembly GCA_014896315.1). GTDB lineage: Bacteria > Bacillota > Limnochordia > Limnochordales > DUMU01 > DUMU01. The sequence continues at coordinate 185,270 of JADBKP010000006.1, read as the reverse complement.
GAATCAGCAGTAAACGGTAGAGTCATATCCCCCTCGTGCCTCTTTTCCGGACCTTCTTGGCCCGCCCTCAAGCGCGTGACGGCCGTCCGAAGCGGCGGTCGATCTCCTCCAGAGGCAAGGCCACTACAACCGGTCGGCCGTGCGGACAGGTGAACGGGTGCCTGGTTCTCGCTAACCGTTGAAGAAGCTCTTGCATCTCTGCGGGAGCGAGCCTTTCCCCCGCCTTGATCGCCGCCTTGCAGGCGATCGTTGCCCATATCCTCTCCCGCCGAATCAGCTCGGGATCTTCTCCCTGGCTACCGGTCTGCCTCCCCCCATTCCCCCAGGCTGCCCAGGCCTGGGCGAGGGCCGCTTCCAGATCAGCCGGTTGCGCCGGCTCGCGCCCCAGTCTTCCCCACGCCAGTGGTACACTCCGCACCAGTATCTGGCGGGGTCCAAATGTCTCACAACGGAATCCGAGGCGCGTCAGCTCCGACCAGAACGATGCTTCACCGGAGCCGGGTGAACCGACCGCGGCGAGGATAGCCGGTGTAAGCGTTACCGGGACGGGCAGCAACAGCTCTTGAGCAGGTGCAGCCTGCCCGGCTGCGGCAGAGGCTTCGTATTCGGCCCGCAGTTCATCGAAGATAACCCGCTCGTGTGCGATGTGCTGATCAATAAACCATAACGCATCAGCACTTTCCGCCACCACATATGTTAGATGGAACTGGCCGAGCAGCTGCAGCCTGGGCAGTACCTCGCGCAAGCTCTCGAGCTGCGCGTCACTCGCTTCGCCCCAAGCACGCCCCAGGGGAGCTTCGGCCAGCTCCAGATCCTTCTTTTCCTCCGGCCGCACCAGGCCGGGATACTCCCTCTCCCGGCTACTCGGCTTGCCGGCGACGTAAGCCGCTTCTATCTCCATCCCTGGCTCTGGTCTGTGCAGCAGATCCTGTGCGGACGGGGGCAGGATGGCTGCCGACAGCGGTCTCTGCTCCGCTCGCACGCCGGCCGGTAGCGTCAGCCGGCGTGCCGCTGAACCGTGCTCTTGCAGCGTCCTCCGGCAAGCGAAATGCACCAGCCGGAACGCGGCGGACTCGTCGCGAAACCGGACCTCGCGCTTGGTCGGATGAACGTTAACGTCCACCTGCGCCGGGTCGATCTCCAGGTGCAGCACCGCCAGGGGAAAACGGTGGGCGGGAAGCAGCGATTCGTAAGCACGCTCGAGTGCGGCTGAGAGAAGACGGCTCTCGATAACCCGCCCGTTGAGGATAAAGACTTCGTCCTGGCGGTTGTGCCGGTGCAGCCCCGGACGGCCCAGCAACCCGTAGATACTGCCGGCCAATCCTTCTTCTCGGGGGACCGCGAGCAACTGGCGGGCGAGTTGGCCTCCCCAAAGCGCGGCGGCAGCACCGGTAAGATTCCCATCGCCGGTGGTCAGGAAGCGCTCCTCTCCCTCGAGAAGCAACCGGAAGGAGATCTCGGGGTGGGCCAGCGCCAGCCGGCCGACCAGATCAACGATCGCCCGCCGCAGCGCGGCGTCGCTGCGCAGAAACTTGAATCGGGCCGGTGTGTTGAAAAAGAGCTCCCGCACGATGACACTGGTCCCGCACGGTCCCGGAGCAGGCGTTACCGGTGAACTGCCTGCCCCGGCGGTTTGCGGGACACCTGCTTGTACGAGGATACGATGGGCCTGGGCGGCCCCTGGCGGGCGAGAGAGTATCTCGAGGCGGGAGACCGCAGCAATGCTGGCCAGCGCCTCACCCCGAAAGCCCAGCGTGCGCACGGCGGAAAGCTCTTCGGCCCGCTCCAGTTTGCTGGTGGCATGGGCCATCACGGCGAGCGGGAGATCTTCCGGCGCGATCCCTTCTCCGTCGTCCGTGACCCGGATCAGCTCCTTGCCCGCCCGCCGCACCTCGATTTCGATCCGGCGGGCTCCGGCATCGATGCTGTTCTCCACCAGTTCCTTGATGACCGAAGCAGGTGATTCGATCACTTCGCCGGCGGCGATCTTCTGTACCACATCGTCGGCCAGTAGCCTAATTCGCCCCATCCTTCCCCTCCCCTGAGTTAAGCTCTACCGCCTTGCTGCTTTCGGTGCGGCTGTGGACCTGCCCGTCTTGCTCGTCAGCGCTGCTGCCGGTGCCGGCCGGAAGCCCCGGCGGTGGCTGGCGCGTGACCATCTCGCGCAGCTCCGCCAGCAGGTTGAGCGCGGCAAGAGGTGTGAGGTTGTTGATGTCCACCTCTGCCAGGCGGACTAAAGCCGGATGCGGGGGAGGAGTGAAAAGCTGAAGTTGCAAGGGGCGGGATGCCGACCCGGTATGAGCCGTCAGCCTCTTTCCTCCCGGCAGGGGAGCGCGCTGACCGGAGCGATTCATGCGGACCGGCAGCTCGAGACGGTCGAGACGGCTGGCGCGGTCGAGACGATCCGGACGATCCGGACGATCCGGATGGGCGGAACGGTCCGGGCGCGAGCTGGATTCAAGGTAGGCAAGGATCTCGGCCGCCCGTTGCAGGACCCGCTCGGGCAAGCCGGCCAGTCGCGCTACCTCTATGCCATACGATTCATCGGCCCCCCCGGGGCGGATCTGGCGCAGGAAAACGATGCCCCCGGGCGTCTTCTCCACCGCCACACTCATGTTGACCACCCGGGGCAGGAAATCGGCAAGCTGGGTAAGTTCGTGGTAGTGGGTGGCAAAGAGTGTCTTGGCCGCCCGGTCCGGCTCATCATGCAGGTATTCCGTGACGGCCCATGCCAGGGAGAGACCGTCAAACGTGCTTGTCCCCCGGCCCACTTCATCAAGGATGATCAGGCTCCGGTTGGTGGCATGGTGCAGGATGTAGCTGAGCTCGTTCATCTCCACCATGAAAGTGCTTTCGCCCGTCGCCAGGTTGTCGGAGGCTCCCACCCGGGTGAAGATGCGGTCGACGATGCCTATACGGGCTGCCCGGGCCGGCACGAAGCTTCCTATCTGGGCGAGGAGCACGATCAGAGCTACCTGTCGCAGGTAGGTGGATTTGCCCGCCATGTTCGGCCCGGTGAGAACGATGATCTGCCGCTCCCGGTTGTTGAGCCAGGTATCATTAGGCACGAAGCGGCCGCTCGGGACGACGGTCTCCACCACCGGGTGACGCCCCTGCTCTATCCAGATCTCGTCACTCTCGTTTACCTCCGGGCAGGTGTACTGACGAGCGACGGCCACCTGGGCGAGACTGCAAAGCACGTCCAGGGTGGCAACGGTTCGGGCTGCGGCCAGAAGCCGCGGTGCTTGCCCGGCTACTTCCTCTCGCAGCGCCAGGAAGAGCTCGTACTCCCTGGCTGCCAGTCTCTCCTGGGCGCCCAGTACCAGTTCTTCCTTCTCCTTCAACTCCGGCGTGATGAAACGCTCTGCGTTGGCCAGCGTCTGCTTGCGAATGTAGTCGGCCGGCACCTGCGGGAGATTAGGCCGGCTGACCTCAATGTAGTAGCCGAAGACCTTGTTGAAGCCGACCTTCAGGCTCTTGATCCCGGTTCGCTCCCGCTCCCGGCTTTCCAGCGCGGCAATCCAGGCTTCCGCCTCCTTGCTCGCCCGCCGCCAGCTGTCAAGATCGGGATCGACACCGTCACGTATGAGTCCGCCTTCCTTGAGCAGCACCGGCGGGTCATCGACGAGCGTGGAGAGAATCCGCTCTGCGATATCCGAAAGCGTGTCGAAGGAGTCGACGAGCTCGACAAGGAGTTGCGGCTTCTCCTCCGCCTCGCCCGCAGGCGGGTCGGACGCCAGCGCCTCTGCCAGCACCTGCTTGATTTTCGGCAGGGGCAGCAGGGAACGGCCCAGGGCCACCAGGTCACGGGCTCCGGCTGCAGCACAGGCAACCCGGGACGTAAGCCTTTCGATGTCACGAATTCCTGCCAAAAGCTCACGAATCTCGGTGCGCAGCAGTGTCTGCCGGACCAGATATGCCACCGCCGCGAGCCGGCGACGGATCGGCGTCACCTGGGTTAAAGGATTCTCGATCCAGGAACGCAGAAGCCGCGCTCCCATGGAGGTGACCGTCCGGTCGAGAACTTCCCAGAGGGTACCCTTGCGGCTGCCATCCCGCAGCGAGCGGAAGAGTTCGAGATTCCGCTGGGAAACCGGATCGATCAGCAACTGGTCGGCTTTGGAATAAGAGCGGAAGCTGGTCAGATGGGGTAGCGACGCTTTCTGCGTCTCCTGAACATAGGCCAGCACCGCTCCGGCTGCGCTGATCAACGCCGTTTTTCCCTCAAGTCCGAAGGGGCTGAGGGAGACCGTTCCAAACTGGTGCAACAGCCGCTGGCGAGCCGGTTCGGCCAGGAAGTGATGCTCTTCTCCGCGGCTTATGCGCAGCCGTGGCAGTTGCCGGACGATCTCCTCCCAGAGGGAGTCTCCTTCCAGCACGGGGTCGAGCAGGAGCTCGGCAGGCTCAAGTCGGAGAAGTTCCAGGCGCAGTTGGTGACGGATATCCTCCTCAGGAGTGGGGAGAAGCTCTGTTCCAAAAAAGTCGCCGGTGGACACATCTACCGCTGCCAGACCTACCGGTTCGGTGAGGGCCCGGATCGGTGACGGCGTGGAAGCGGCCACGGCCACCAGGAGATTGGGGCGGCGCTCGTCCAGGGATGCGGGGTCGAGGCGGGTGCCGGGTGTCACCACCCGGATTACCTCCCGTCGGACCAGGCCCTTGGCCTGACGGGGATCTTCGACCTGTTCACAGATGGCGACAGCGTAACCCTCGTCGACGAGCCGGGCGATGTAGTGGTCGGCAGCATGGTAGGGCACGCCGCACATCAGGACGCGCCGTCCTTTGCCAATCTCCCGGGAGGTCAGGGTGAGCTCCAGAACTTTGCTGGCCAGCTCGGCATCTTCGCCGAAAAGTTCATAAAAATCCCCCAGGCGGAAGAAGAGGAGTGCCTGGGGGAACTTGGCCTTCTCTGCCAGGTACTGCTGGTACATGGGGGTCTCGTCCACCGGGTCAGCCTCCTGCCTGCCACCTGCCTGCTTCGCAGCCCGTCGTCGTCTTCTGTCCTTGCCTCACACCCCTGCGGTGGCTGCCTCACAGACAGAGACCAGCTCTCCAAAGAGGTTGAAGGTCTGGGCCGCGGTGATCCTGACCGGTACGATCCGGCCGCGCAAGGAGGCCGGACCGTCGAAGACCACCCACTGGTTGCCGCGCGTGCGCCCCGCCAGCCGCGCGGGATTCTTCTCGCTCGGCCCCTCGACCAGCACCTCTTCGATCCGCCCGACGCGCGCCTGCATCTTGCGATGGGAGATCTCGTTTTGCAGGTCGATCAACTGTTGAATCCTTTCTTTCTTCACCACCTGGGGGACCTGATCCTCCTGTCGGGCCGCGGGAGTACCAGGGCGCGGCGAATAGACAAAGGTAAAGGCGGAATCGTATTCGACCTCCTGCACCACTTTGAGAGTCTCGGCAAAGTCGGCATCCGTTTCGCCGGGGAAGCCCACGATGATGTCGGTGGTGAGGACAATATCGGGGACAGCCTCCCGCACCTTTTCCACAAGCCGCAGGTACTCGGCTTGCGTGTAACGGCGGTTCATCCGGTATAGGATCCTATCCGAGCCGGACTGGAGCGGCAGGTGCAGATGCTCCATCACGTGGGGTGCGTCCCGTAACACCTCTATCTGTCGGTCTGTCAGGTCCCGCGGATGCGGTGAGGTGAACCGGATCCGTTCGATTCCCGGTATCTCATTGACGCGCCACAAAAGATCGGCAAAGTCGGCCGGGGGATCGAACTCTTTACCCCAGGCATTTACGTTTTGGCCAAGGAGCGTGACCTCCTTGTATCCCTCCCGCGCCAGCTCTTCGATCTCCCGCAGGATATCGCCGGCCCGGCGGCTCCGCTGCCGCCCTCGGGTCTGGGGGACGATGCAGAAGCTGCAGAATTTGTCACATCCATAGTGAACCGTCACATATGCCTTCAGATCGTCGATGCGTTGTACGGGCATTCCTTCCACGATTCCCTGGTCTTCGTCCCACACCTCGACGACCTTGCGTCCGCTCTCCGCCACCATCTGGAGCAGGGCGGGCAGGCGGTGAATGTTGTGAGTTCCGAAAATCAGGTCGACATGGGGCAGCTGCCGGATAATCCGTTCCAACACCGTCTGTTGCTGCACCAGGCAGCCGCAGATGCCGATGATCAGCTCCGGCCGGGCCCGTTTCAGCTGGGCCAGATCTCCTACCTGCCCGAAGAGCTTCCGCTCCGGGTTTTCCCGCACAGCACAGGTATTGAAAAGAATAAGGTCGGCCGCAGCCGGATCCGCAGTAAATCCGTAGCCGAGCTGCGCCAGCTCACCCATGATTATCTCAGTGTCATGTTCATTCATCTGGCAGCCAAATGTCTTGATATACGCCAGCTTGCCCAGGCCGATCTTGGCTTGTGGGGGGGAATACTGGCTGATCTGGACCGCTCTACCCTTGCCGGCCACCACACGAGGCCCCTTTCCCGGTAGGCGGGATGGACCGGTCGTTATCCACGGCCACTCCCGCCACGAGGCGTTTTGCTTAGAAACGACTATCATTATACCATAAGCAGCGCCGCTCTTCCGGACTGGCCAGGCGTACCGGGAAAACTGCCGCCGAAGCAGCAGGACCTGGGAGAGATTCGTTCAATATACCCGGTTATACCCGTTGTAGCATAAGCTGGGTACCATTCCTTCTCTCCTGGTGAAAGGATTGATCGGGCAGTGAGGGGAACGCTTATAAACGCTTCGTTGATCCTGGTGGGTTCGCTGGTCGGCATGGTGGTTCATCGCCGCCTCAGTGCCAACCTCGCCCAGTCGCTGGTACAAGGGATCGGCCTTTTCGTCCTCTACCTTGGGGCAGAGATGGCCGCCTCGCTGCGACAGGTGCAACAGCCCCTCTGGGCGCTGGCCGCCCTTACCGCGGGGACCTGGATCGGCGGCCTGTTGCGCCTGGAGGAGCGACTGCAGGCGCTCGGCCGGAAAGCTGAAGCCCGCTTTGGCGGTATGGCAGCCGGGTCCGGGAGATTTGCCCGGGCATTTATTACCGCCAGCCTCTTGTTTGTGGTCGGGCCGATGGCCATTGTCGGCAGCATTCAGGACGGAAGCACCGGTGATTATCGTATCCTCTTGACCAAAGGGGTTATCGATGGGACGACGGCAATCGCCTTTGCCTCCACCCTCGGCCCGGGTGTAGCCGCCTCCAGTCTGGCCGTCCTCGTCTACCAGGGGGCTATCTCCCTGGGAGCCGGGTTATTCACCCGGCTCGTTACCGAGGCTGCTCTTCAACTGCTGACCGGCACGGGCGGCCTGTTGATCGTCGGCCTGGGACTCAACATGGTGGGTGTGGCTAAGCTCCCCGTGGCCAACATGCTTCCCTCACTCTTCTTCGCCCTGTTGCTACCTGCCATTGTGGATGTGGCGCTGTGACCGGTATCTGCCCGGATAAGGAAGGGGGCAACGCCCGCCCTCAAACGGGTTAACGGCTTGCCCCCTCTAAACGGCGACTCTGGTCGTCCTTCCTAATGAACGAACATTCCCAGCAATCCGGCGGCACCGCCCACAAGCCAAAGGTTCTTGTTGAACTTGGTCAGGCTCTCGTTGGTGGCCACCCGGAAGTCGTTGAACTCCCGCTTCAGCTGGTCCAGGTCGCGCTGCAGCGTTGTGATCTGGTTGAAGGCTGCTGCCAGCTGCGTGCTGACATCGAGATTTGAACCGCTGAGTACGTTCACCTTCCCCTTCAACGCCTCCACGTCCCGGGCGATGCCATCGATCCGGCTGGCCAGGGCCTTTAACTGGTCGGTAAGCTCCTGCCACCGCTGGTCCCAGTTGGCGGCCAGTTGCTGGCGGGCCTCGGCTTCCTGCCCCAAACCGCTTTCGATACGCGCAACCTTCTCCTGGGTCTCTGCAAGCGCCGCATCCACCGCCTCTAAGCGGGCGGCTGTGGTGTCGCGCAGGCTTTCTGTGGCCTCCGCCAGCTCTTCCCGAAGCTCCTCCAGAGCCTGGGTACGAGCTTGCGACTCTGTGGCAACCCGCTGGTCGAGCGCGCTGGTCACATCATTCTTGAGAGCTTCCACCCGCTTGTCGACGTCAGCCTTCAGCTCTTGGACCTGCTTGGCAACGGCGTCCCCTTTTGTTCCTGCTGCCACCAACTGCCCCGCCAGCTCCTGGATGCGCTTGTCCACCGCTTCGAGACGCTGGTCGACGCCGGCAAACCGTCCTTCGGCAGCAGTCAACTTGCCGTCGACGGCATCCAGCCGGGAGCTGAGATCGGCTACACTGGCGGACAACGTGCTGACCGTGTTCTCGAGAGCGTCAGCTCTCCCTGCCGCCTGGGTTTGGGCCTGTGCCAGGCCGGCCTCCATCCGGTCGAGCCTCTCCTCGATTCCGCCGATCCGGGATTCGGCCGCCTCCAGCCGAGACTTCAGGTCGGCAACACTCTGGCCTACAGCCGTACTGGAGTCCATCAGGGCCTTCGTCGTATCGGCGGTGGCCGTCAACTCCTTTGTGACCCCCGCCACAGCCTGTTGCATCTCCTGGCGGAGACCCGTTTCCAGCTGGGCGATCTTCTCTTCGACATCCAGGATGCGGGTCTGGGTGGAGTTCAGCGCTTTCTCCGCGTTGGCCAGCCGTGACTGCAGATCCGTCAGGCTCTTAGCTAACGCCTCACTGGAGGCTGTCAGTGCCTGCGTATTCCCTGCTTCCGTGGCAACGCGTTGCTCGAGTTGTGCCAGCCTCGTGGTTAGGCTGTCCAGCCTGGCCGCGCCTGCCTGGTTTGCCTGGTCCAGCGCTTTGATACGTTCATTGAGCTGCGAGACAAGACCCGCCGTACTGGTCAGATCAATGCCGAGAGCGCTCAGTTGCTTGCCAAGCTGGTCCACACTGGCGGAGAGCTTTGCCTGATCGCTGCTGACCTGGGCCAGATCCTGCCGGAGCTTGTTGGCGATATCTCGCAGCAGGGCGATCTGTTCGGGGTTGGCTTTGGCCTGCTCCAGCTCCTTCAGCAACCTGTCGAGCACGACCGCAAGGGTATAGCGGTCCACGGCCCGGTTTGGCCCAAAGGTATTGTCGGAGTAAACGGCAAGCCATCCCTGGGAGGTCAAGCGCTGGATGGCGGCATAGTTGGGGTCGCTTGGGGACACATCCTTGATCTTGACCGTCTCGGCTGCCTGGAGCGGACCGCAAAGGCCACCGGCCGTCAGGACCGCCACAAAGACCAGGACGACCCACCGCCTGGCCCACCCGGCAACGATGATGTTACGAGGCATCTTCATTCCCCCTCACTCCGTCTTCTTCGAGCGCGAACTACTTGGACTCTCCATGTACCGACAGAAGCTGCACCGGTACCGGCTGCCCGTCATCCCGCCAGACCTGCGTGCCCACAGAGAATGAGAGTGTGAAGGTCGGCTTGAGGAGGCGGAAGCGCAGCGTAGCCACCGTGCTTTGCGCCCCGGTCCATGCCACCGCCCCCCGGTTACCGCGATCCAGGTAAAGCCAGAGCAGGTCCGGCTGCCCGGGCACGCCGCCGGGGACAAGCTCCCAGCTCAACATGACCTCCGGGGAGCCGGTGTGCCCGGAAAGCGATAGATCGCCAACCGCCAGGGTTCCGGGGCGAATCGAAAGGGAGAGCGGATCCAGGGGCTGCAACTCGGCCGGCTGTATTACAAGACCGATGCGGGCCCGCTGGAACCGGGGGATATTGGTGGCAAACAGGTCGACCTCCACAATATTCGATCCGTCCGCCAGCCGCACAAGACGCGGCTGACCGAAGAACAGACGAGGTGTTATGGCCGGAACCTGCACCACATTGCTGGTTGTCACTGCGGCACCGTTGTCACTCACAGCCTGCAGAGCCAGGGTGGCCGCCCCTGGCTCCCCCGGTCGGGGAGCGAGTAACCAGGAGACCTCAACCGCTCCGCTGTCGCCAGGATCGAGACGACCGAGGTAGCGGAGAGGCGAATCTGCCGGAACGAGTGGCAGGCGGGGATCGGTCTTTTGTAGTTGCACGGTGACGTTTTCGGCAGGCGCAGCGCCCAGGTTGACAACCCGAGCGGTCAAGCGCACCGGATTCGGAGTCAGCGCCTCGCCAACCACCTGCAACGACGCCGGGACGCTGGTCTCCACTTTCAACCGGACCGGCGATATCACACTGATCGGTCGGCTCACCTGGACCGGTTGGCTGTTGCTGGAGGTTACCTCCACGCCGAGCTGGAATTCGCCGAGCTTATCAGCAGTAAGCACCCAAACCAGTTGCCGGCTGGCGGCCGGCTTCAGCGTCCCCAGCCCGCGTTGGAGCTCGCCGGAGAGGAGCTTGATCCCGCCGGGGAGAACCAGACGGGCAACGACGTCGCGGGCCTCCCCTTCGTTGTTCTCAACGTAGGCCACCACCTGGAAGGCCGATCCGGAGACTACCTGGACCGGTGAGGAAAATCCCAGGGACAGGAAGCCGCGAGCAATGCTGATGCCCGCCAACCCGTACTGAGTGGCTATAGTCCTGGTTTCCCCGGGGGCAAGAGGCCGGGGTTGCCAGAAGAGAGCGATCGCCGAGTCCAGCTCATACTCCCCCGCCCGCGTAAAGTCGCGTCCGGGTTCAAGGGGGACGTCCCACGGATTATCGGCCAGTTTCCCCCAGTTAGTAAAAACTACCGCATCTGGCGGGACCAGCTGCGGCCCGCGCAGGGTTCCCTGAGAAGTCACATGGGGGTTGGTTAACGAGTCGAAGGCCTGCCAGAAGTCGGGTACATCCGCTCCCTCGAGACGCGCGTCGCTTACGAAGGCATGCTCGCCAACACGGAAGGGTGCACCGTCGTTGTCGCCCAGCATGGTGTCAACCACCATGCGAAGACCTACGACGTGACTGGCAGTGCCTGTGTTGGTCAATACGTATTGAACGCGCACCGAGTCCTCCAGGCCTGTGTCAAAGCTGCGGACGATTGAGAGGCGTTGCTCTACCCGGATGTCGCCGATCTGCCAGGCTGTTACCAACTGGCCGTCCTGTTGGCGAGGAGACAGAATCTCCTTCCCCGCTGGAACTCCAAGCCCCGCGCGCCGCTCGGTCGGTCCGCCGAAAAGGTAACACTCGTCATCCACCTTCACCGTTGTATAGCTAGTCCAGGGTCGCTCCATTCCGTACACCAGAGGCCTGGAGTCATCATCGCTGCGGGTCGGGTCGCCGCCAGTGGTGCTTACGGAGAAGCGCCCCGCATCCTGCGGCCCGCCGTTGATAACAACCCGGATGAACTCATTGGCGAGGGAAAGGACCGTGCTATCGCCGGCAGCTGCTCTATCTCCTGTATTAGCCCCCTTCCCTCCGGCGGGGCTCGATTCGGCCAGCGCGATCGCCGCCGGTAGCACGACCAGTCCGGCAAGGACGAGCATACTCATCAACCGGGCTCTTCCTAAAGTCGCGTTCATCCTATCACCGCACCCCTCCTTTGGTACTGCCGGACCAATCCTGTGCCTATGGACGCAGAACCGGCCCGGTGGCGGGCACCTGATCCTCCCGGATGTTGAACGCATCGGTCTGTTCCACAAAAACTTGATTGCGCTCGAACCGGACAACCCATTCGACGACCGTCACCCAACCCTCCGGTGGGCGATAGGTCGCTTGCCAGCGTTCGCCAATGGTCTTTGTGGCCACCAGGTCCATGTTGGGGTGGCCGGCGGAGGATATCTTACGAACCGTTATCTGCCCGGCAGCGTTTATCAGCACCTGCCCGCGAACGACACCCTCGAGCCCCCGGTCGAGGGCGGCTTTCGGGTAGACCGGTGCGCTACCGGCCAGCCAGGGTCCCCGGCCGACAGCCGGGGCGGGCGGTGCAGCCGGCTCGGAACCTATCCCCTGCCTTCCTCCTGCGCCCGTGCCCTCATTCCGTACCTCGCCCCCGGCTCTGCTGCTCTGCCCCTGCGGCGCTGCCGCGTTCGAGACGGATGTCACCTGGTCGCCGGCGGCCGCCGCGGATACGGGACCCTTATCGGCAGAGACAGACACTGTGGGAGACTTGGCCTGTGAACCTTTCGTCGACTTGCTTTCCGTTACGCCAGCCGATTCCTCCGGACTATACTCGGGAACCTGCACTACATCTGTGCCGGTCGGGCTTGTGAGAAGCTCATGGTTACCGGTCGGGGTTGCCGGAAGGCCAGTCGATCCTCCGCGAACTTCTGCGTCCTGACTCTCCTTACTCTGCGGTGGCAGAATGGCCGCCTTTCTGTCGGCCGTTCCGGCTTGGGCCTGGGTAGAAGAGACGGGTGCTCCCCCCCCTGCCGGAGTGGGTGTTTGCAGCGTGACACCAGGGGGGCGATCGGGCTGCGGCAAGGTGGTCGGTTCACCCGGTGCTGGCCGGGCGCGGGTGGCCGGTGCGTTGTCGGTGCTGCCGTAGCCGGCAACCTCCACCGGTCGCGTCGCGCTGGACGAAACGGGGGTTAGAGCAACCACTTGCACGGGAACACCCCCGGCCATAATTCCCTCGCCGTACGTACCCTCCAGGAATGTGGCCATGTGGGGAAAGAGAAGGAAGAGGAGCAGATGAATCAACAGGGAAATCCCGAAAGAAGCAGTCCGGACCAGCCGACTCTCCTGTGCGGCAAACATGGGGTTCCCTCCCTTATACGGAGCCGGGCGGAGTTGTACTTGACGTCCTTTCTACTGCCAGGCCCAGGCTGCTTACTCCGGCCGACCGTACAGCATCAATCGCCCCGATCACCGCCTCGTACTTCACACCCTTGTCGGCGCGGATCACTACGAAAAGGGACGGCTGGGCCTCGAGAGCGGCCGCGGTCGCCAGGCGGAGTTGCTCAGCATCAACCCGGCTGCCGTCAACATACATGAACCCCTGATCGTCAATGGTGACAACAAACTGGGCCCGGGTCTGCGCCGCCGCTTGCTGCGCCTTGGGAAGGTTGATCGGGATCTGCGACGAACCTGTCTTGAAGGTAGTTACAATCATGAAAAAGAAGAGTAGTTGGGTGAAGATATCGATCAGGGGAACGATATTGACGTCGGAATTGCGCCGGGGGCGGCGGTGGAAGTACATAACTCACTTCCCCCCTTTGGCTTCTGCCAGCATAGCGAGAATCTCTTCAGCTTTTTCGTTCATCTGGGCGACAATACCATCTACCATACTGCTCAGAAACCTATGGAACACAAGGGTAGGAATGGCAATGGTCAGGCCGGTTGCGGTGGTTATAAGTGCTTCAGCAATACCGACGCTCAGGGCGAAAGGATCGTCGACACCCTGTAGAGCGCCGAGAACATTGAAAGCCTTGATAATTCCCGTTACCGTGCCCAGAAGCCCAAGGAGCGGGGCTATGGTGACAATAGTGTCCAGAGCCGGTAGCCCCCGTTCCAGCAAGGCAACCTGTTCCTGGCCGACTCTTTCTACACTTTCCTTTATCGCTTCTTGCCCTTCGTCATAATGGGCAATCGCTTCGGCCAGCATGTTGGCGACCGGGTGGTCTGACTGTTGTGCCAATTGCAGGGCCTCCAGCACTTTTCCCTCGGCCAATGTCTCGCGCACCTCTTCAAAGAGTTCGTCCGCCGGTTGCCGCTGGCGCCAAAGATACCAAAACCGTTCGATAATAACTGCGACTGAGACAATTGAACAGGCAAGCAGAGCATACATGACTGGACCGCCCTTGACGAAGATATCCAACATCGACCGTAAACCTCCGTGCGAAATGTGTTGAAAGTCTGCCGGGAGTACCGGGTGATGGGAGTCCGACGAGGGCTCTGCCTCCTGAGTCCAGCGAATTGCCTGCTTTCCTCAGACAAGCTCCCATTGTGTCAGATTCTACACCGGCAGAAGGCTTTCCTTCCTGGTGATATCGGCATCTCTCGAAAAAACAAGATCGCGGGCGGGTCAGCCAGCCAGGGCCGGCAGCGGCGTCTGCAGCTCGGCCGGTGTCAGGCACATCAGGTACACCTCACGGATGCCGGCTTCTGTGGGACGGCGCAGCCAGCCAACTATCCGGAAGCCTACCTTCTCGTAGCAACGGATGGCCCGGCGGTTTTCCCTGTAGACACGCAGATAGATGAGGCGCAGGTGGAGCTGGTCGAAGGCATAAGCTGCCAGGGTGGCTACGGCATCCGTCCCCAGCCCGCGGTTCCAGTAGTTGGGGTTACAGATACAGATGCGCAGCTCACCCTCCCTTCGCCTCCAGCTGATGGAGTCCAGTTCAATATCCCCGATGAACCGGTTGTCGGGAGCGATGATGGCGAAATGTTTATGGTTGCGGTTTGCCTTTAGCGCGTTGAACCAGGGCGCGCACTCCGCCAGAGAAGACGGATATGCTCCATCTACGAGGCGCTGTATTTGCGGGTCGCGTGCGGAGGCGACTATGAGAGGTAAGTCCTGCGGAAGGAGGGGACGAAGCTTAACCATTTTGCCGATAAGAACCACGGTGTGCCAACCCTTTCTGCGAAGTTTGCTGGAGGCAAGGAAGAATGGTGCTACGACGATTGGCCATCTGTAAGTTTCAACGACGCCGAGAAAGAGTTCGTCTCCCGTCTGCTGCCCCCTTCCAGCAATTTCGACCATACCTGCCTACCGGTCGCTAAATCCCGAACGGAGCCTCGCCAGGAGCTGTCTCTCTCGCCGCGATATGTGCGGCTGAGAGAGTCCCAGGCGGGCCGCCACTTCCGGCTGACTGAGTTGCCGGAAGAAACGAAGCTCAAGCAACAACCGGTCCGCGGGCGGCAGACGGGCCAGCGCTTCGTGGAGTGCAACCCTGTCATGTGTTCCCTCCAACCTGGCGTCCTCCTGCCCGGGTTCCGGTACAGGCGTAGCCAGTCCTGTTCCCGGTGTCCGGCTGAGCTCGCCCAGCCACTCCTGTACCTCCAGAGCCTCTGCCACGTCCTGCGTCGAGAGCCCGGTAAGCCGGCTGAGTTCGGCCAGGGTCGGTTCGCGACCCCATTGCTGCAGAAACCGGGTACGGACCGTGGCGACCTGACCGCTGCGCTGCCAGAGAGACCGGGGTAGATCAGGAGCGACCTGCTGACGGACGTAACGACGGATCTCGCCCAGGATGAACGGTACGGCATAGGTCGAGAATTGGATGCCTCGCTCGGGATCGAAGCCGTCTACAGCCTGGAGAAGCCCGATACAGCCGGCCTGGAACAGATCGTCATCGTCTACCGGGATAAACAGGCGCGCCTCCCGAAAACGCCGCACCACCGCCCGTACAAGGCGCAGGTTGTGCTCAACCAGTCGCTGACGGGCCAATTCGTCGCCCTGGCGTGCTTTCCGGAAAAGCTCTTGAGTTGCAGCAGGGTCAAGGGGGGCTGGCAAAGAGGGGATCCCGCCGGTCAACGGCATCACGGAGCGGGGCGGCCGACTGCCGTCCCTATCCCCCCTCCGCCGTTTGCGAGCGTACCGGGGAGTTTTTTGACCATCCAGACGGTCGTTCCCATACCGGGGCGGGAAGAGATGGTAACCTCGTCCATATAGGTTTGTACGAAGGTCAGGCCGAGCCCCATCCTTTCTCCCGGCAGCGTAGTGAAAGTGGGAGTCTTTGCCTGCTCCACATCGGGTATGCCCCGGCCGTGGTCCACCACCTTGATCTCCAGCCGATCGGGAAAAAGTGCCACCTCGACCTCCACCGGCCCGACACTCTGTGGATAGGCATGGATTACCGCGTTAGAAACGGCTTCGGAGACGGCAATGCGGATATCCTCGAGGTCTTCCAGTGTAAACTGGTCGACCTGTGCGGCAAAGGCGGCGACCGTGGCTCGTGCAAAAGAAACGTTGGCGGGCAGACCGGGAAAGGAGAGGGAGAAACGGTTGATCGGATCCTGTTCAGCGCTCAACCGCTGCGCCCCCTTTCAGGCGGGCTTTAGCTTCCGCGTACGACGTCGCCGTCTCCACCACGCGGAAAAGCCCCGACAACTCGAAGAGGCGGCGCACGGACGGCTGCAGGCCGATCACCACCACACGGCCGCCGCGCTCGGCGAACTGGCGGTAGCGTCCGAGTATCGCTCCCAGGCCCGAGCTGTCAACGAAGGTAACGCCCGTCAGATCCAGGACCAGGTGGAGCAGATGAGGCCGGCGGCCGATGGTCTCCTCCACAGCTGCCCTGAACTTTGGCGCTGTGTTAAGATCCAGCTCTCCCTCCAGACGAACCAGCAAGACGTCACCCTCGATACTGACCGAAAGGTCCTTTAGATCATGCATCGGCTCACCTCGTTTACAAGATGTTGTTAAGTTCTACTGCTGGCGACCGATTCCTTTCGGGAGATGAACGGGCGGATAGCGCATAGCATTAGACGATGGCAGGTGAGTGAGGGGGGCGGCAGAGCCGTGAGCCAGGAGTCCGGTCTTCCCTTTCCAGATGATAGAAACTGGCGTGCCGAGTGGATGGAGCGGCTCGAACGGATTGATCAACACCTGGTGGAGCTGAATGAAGCGCTGGTCCTGCTTCTCGCGCTGGATGACTTGATCCGGGAGCGCGAGCCGGAATCCCGGCCTTCTTCCACCGGCGACCAGCTGACGGAATGGCAGAAGTTGCTAGAACAGCACCGCGCCGCGCTGGAAGGTACGCGGCAGCGCCTGGAGACTGTGGCCGACCGGCTCGTCTCCATCAGTTCAGAGATCGCCGCGGTCTCGTCCGAGCTACGCACACTTGTGCAGAAAAGCCGGGGAACATCTCCCGGGTCGGATCAGAAGAGTCAGATCGTGCCCATCACTTTCGGCCGCGTGGCCGCCCCGGGTAAGGCAGCTTCGGCCGCTGCTTCTCCTGCTCCTACCGTCTCCGGACGCCCGGCAAGGCCGGGCCAGGGTCCGGCGCGGGCGCGCCCGGCGGCGGCCGAGGCTTCCGGTCCGGCAGGAGGTTCACCGCCCGAAGGCCGGGCCGACTCGCGACGGCGGCGCTGGTTCTGGTAGCTCCGGCTCAGCTCGCTTTCTCTAACCCCATCTCGCCGGCCAGCCGACGGGCCATCTCATGGAGTCTCTCCAGGCCCTCTTTGCCCAGCTTCTCTTCTGCGCGCCGCAGCAGGTTATCAACGGCTTCGGGATCGTCGGCCAGCTTCTGCGCCTGGGGCAGCAGCGCCGTGAGATTGGCAGGGAGCGTACCCTGCTCGCCCTGCGCCTGGGTCCCGGCCGGGTCGCTTGAAGTCCCGGCGGGCGGCCTCTCTTCTCCCGCCTTAAACAGGGCGGTGAGTAGCGCCGGTACGCCGGAGAGCCCATCCCCGAGAGTCTTGCGCAGCAACGAGCCCAGTGATTGCAACAGTTGAGCCACAGGCGGACCGTTGTCCCGGCTCTGAGACTTACCTCCCTGGTCAGGTCGGGGTGAGAGTCCGGGCAGAAGTACCAGCAATGGCAGGAGCCGGGATAGAGAGAAGCCCTCCCCCCAGTTTGTATTCGCAGGCGTTTGGGCCTGCGCGTTGATCTGTTGCCGGCGCCAGGCTAACCACTCTCTGGCGGTCTGCAGCTGGCGTTCAAGCCGGTCGACGACGCTCTCTTCATCGAAGCGAGCGACGAGCGGTCGCAGGAGCAGAGCCGTTTCCAGAAGGGAGCGAACGCGGCGGGGTGCGTCCGGTTCTTGCTCATCACCGGCCAGCCGAAAGCAGGTGGCCAGCAGTTGCAGCTCTTCACCCAGACGTTGCCAGCGAGCGCGCGGGCCCGGGGCGGGACTGGTGGTGCTCACGGTAACTCCCCTTCCGTACTCAGCGGCCTAACTTCGTTCCAGTGTATGCAACCGGCCGTCCGGGGCGCCGCCCTTACCAAAGGAGACAACGTCTTGAATGGGAACGGGGTCCGAGGGCAATGTTCAGCGGCTTTCATAGGCTGAGACACAAGGCTTCCCGCAGCCCGCAGCTGCAGACGGGGGGGATCAGAATTGACGGAGACGGGTATTCCCGGTGACCAGTCGCCCGGGGATCACCGGCAGGACGTGATCGACATCATATCCGGCGATGAGTTACCGGAAAGTCCGGGGACCCCGCCGCCCGAGGAGACGCCTGGCCCGGCCCCGCCCGCGCTTCCCGGTGACGAGTCCACCGCCTTTCTCTTGTTTCTTATTCTGATACTGCTGATCCTTGCTTTTTGAGTGGGCAGAGAATGCAGGGATCAGCGGTAAGAACCGCTCGGGGAAGGGAGAGTCGACGAGGTGCAAGACTTCGAACGTCATAAGCGGATCCTGAAGGAGAGCATCCAGGGCTTGTCTGAACAGGAGAGGAACGCTCTTGAGGCTCTAAGGAGGCGTCTGCGCGAGCAAGCAGGCCCTGTTTCCCTCAAGCAGGGTGGCGATGCCTTGATGGAGAAAGCCCGCAACCTCTTCCAGCAATTGGGCCCGGAGGAGCTGGAACTCCTCTCGCGGCTGGCCGGCGAATGGGAGACTCGTACCCGCCTGTCCGACCAGTGAAACCGGCCCAAAACGACGAGGCGGGGTCTTAAGACTCCCCGCCCCCTCTCTACTCGGTACTCGGATGCCGACTCTGATCTAGTTTGCCTGCGTGTGCCTTCGCATCTGGGCTTCAGCTCGCCTCATTGCCATGAGGGCCTGCATGGGTTGGCGCATACTCTCAACCTGTTCCTGGATGACAAAAGCCGCCCGGGCGAGCCCCATTACCACGTCAGCAGCCAATCGTCCTCGATCTGCCAGAAAGGGCTTCAGCGCTGTAAACAGGTTCTCAAAATCTTCCAACCTGTAGTCCATAGGTACGCCGGCAGACGCCACCGTCCCTCCCTTCACGGTCGGTTCAACCTAGTTTAAGCCGGAAGAGAGCAATGGGTTCTAAGTCTGGATTACTAATGGTCGTGCTGATGGTAGAGCGAACGTACGGTCTGCTTGACGCTACGCCCGACGATCTCCCAGACGGTGGCGCGCTCCACCTTCGACTCAGTCACTACAGGTATGCGGGCAATCTCCTCTCCGTCTTGCCGTACGGTGAGCCAGCCGACTACGGCTCCCTGAGGCAGCGGGACCTGAATGTCAGCCCGAATGCTGAGCTCTGTCTGGAAAGAGGGCTTCTCGCCTCGGGGTATAGTGATTGCCAGCGCTTCTCCCGCCACAACCCGCACCTCAGGCGGTGAGCCTCGCAAAAGCCGGACTGTTCGCTGGAAAGCCCCCTTCTCCACCACCTGGACACTGGTGAACTGCCGGAAGCCCCAATTGAGCATGGCCGTCACGGCCTCATCCCGCTCCTGGCGGCTGGGTGCGCCCAGCACTACGGCGATCAGACGGAGTCCATCCCGTACCGCGGAAGCGCTGATGCAGTAACCTGCCTCCTGCGTAAAGCCAGTCTTGATCCCATCCAGCCCGGGATAGCGGCGGAGCAGCCTGTTGTAGCTGTAGAGTACCGGCTTGCGCATTCCCTCCGGTCGTACTGTGTATTCATAGGTAGAGACAATGTCACGAAACCAGGGGAGCGTCAGCGCATACCTGCTCATCAACGCCACATCCCGCGCGGTAGAGTAGTGGCCCTCTTTGGCCTCCTGGCCGCCGTTCACCGGCAGGCCGGTGGCGTTGGCAAAGCGAGTGTTGTTCATCCCGAGTTCCCGGGCCTTTTCATTCATGCGCTGGACAAAGGTGGCTTCCGAGCCGGCCAAATGTTCGGCTATGGCTACTGACGCATCGTTGGCCGAGCCGACTGCCACGGAGTACAGCATCTCCTTGAACGGTCGCTCCTCTCCCACCTCCAGCCAGATCTGGGTGCCGCCCATGCTCTTGGCATGCTCGCTGCCGATGATCGGCGTCTCCCAGCTCACCTGGCCATCGCGCAAGGCTTCCAGCGCCAGTATGAGCGTCATGATCTTGGTTACGCTGGCTATCGGCTGCTTGGCGTCGGGATTAAGGGACCAGAGAACCCGGCCGCTTGCCGCATCCATCAAAAGAGCTGAGCGAACGTTCTGCTCCAGCCGGAAGCCACTCTCCCCTCCGGATTCGCGGGCAAAGACCGGGCCGGGCGTCAGAGCAGAGAGCATCCCGGCGCCGGCCATCACCCCGCCAAGGAGTATGAAGGCCAACGAGATTACGGATGGCCTGGCACCGGACCTGCGGATCTTGGAAGCAGTCTGGCAGATCACGCGCCAATTCCCTCCCCATTGGTTATCCCGTCTGGCGCTAGTCTGCCCTTTCCCTGCCTGGGTATGCTGGTTTACGCCACTCGTTCGTAGACGAGGGGAGGAATCGCCGGCGTGTCCGGGGTTATCGTCCATGCTGCCGCAAGCCGTGGCACAACCGCCTCCAACCTGCCCCGGTCATTGCCCTGCACCCATGCGACCGGGGTTTTGCCTGCTTCTACACGGTCACCGATGTGCGCTTCGACCAGCACACCGGCGGCGTGATCCACGGATTCCGTGGCGCCAGCACGGCCTGCGCCTATGGCCACGAGGCAGAGCCCCACTTCCTCGCCGTTGATGGCCTGTACATAACCATCTGCCATGGCCATCACCGGTAGTCGCCACCTGGCGCGTGGCAGTACCTGCTCGGGTTGATCGGCAACGCGCGGATCGCCTCCCTGGGCGGCGACAAGGGCGCGAAAGCTTTCGAGCGCCCTACCTGAATCGAGTATCCGGACCAGGTCTTGCCGCGCCTTTTCATGCGAGTCGGCCAGCCCGCCGAGGACAAGCATTTCGCTGCCCAGCTCAAGTGCAAGATGGCGGACGGATTGGGGACCGTTTCCGGATAGCACTGCCACGGCCTCGGCGACCTCCACCGCGTTCCCGGCGGCGTTACCCAGTGGCTGGTTCATATCCGTTACAAGGGCGACCGCCTTGCGTCCAGCCCCCTCTGCCGTCTGCACCATCGTGCGGGCCAGTGCGACTGCCTGGTCCAGCTCTTTGAGAAAGGCACCGCTGCCCACCTTGACGTCGAGTACGAAAGCATCCGCACCGGCTGCTAGCTTCTTGCTGATGACACTGGCGGCTATCAAGGCAACATGGTCTACCGTAGCAGTCTGATCCCTCAGAGCGTAGAAAACCTTGTCGGCAGGGGCAAGCTGTGGCCCCGCACTGGCGATCGCCACCCCTATCCGTTCAACCTGCGCGACGAACTCCTCAACAGACAGTTCGGTTCGCAGCCCGGGGATACTTTCCAGCTTGTCGAGGGTGCCGCCCGTATGGCCGAGAGCTCGTCCGGAGAGTTTGGCCACGGGAAGGCCGGCAGCTGCTACCAGCGGGGCGACTATCAGCGTCAACTTGTCGCCCACCCCGCCCGTGGAATGCTTGTCCACTTTGCAACCGGGAATGCGGGAAAGATCTATTTGCTCGCCGCTTTCGGCCATCAGGAGGGTCAGATCGACCGTCTCGCGCGGGCTAAGCCCCCGCAAGAAGCAGGCCATCAGCCAGGCGGCAAGCTGTACTTCCGGAAGCGTGCGGCGGGCTGCCCCCTCCACTATCCAGGCCAGTTCGTCGCGGCTCAGTTCGCCACCATCTCGCTTCTTCTTGATCAACTCGTACATGTTCACGTTGTGATCCTCCTCTCACGTGCGGCCTGGCGGTGACTCCCAGGCGAGGATCGCCGCGGCAAAACTCTCGCCCGCCGTGGCCCAGTGGTCACCCGGAAGGCCAAACAGTTCGACCAGAGTTACCCCCAGGTCAGCGAAGGTTCGGCGCGTCCCCAGGTCAATTCCGGCGCGAACGGCGGGTCCGGCAACCAGCAGTGGTACGTACTCCCGGGAATGGTCGGTGCTGGGGGTCGTGGGATCGCAGCCATGATCGGCGGTTATGACCAGGATATCCCGGGGTCCAAGCTCCGCCAGGAGCTGGGGAATCCAGGCATCTAGCTCCTCAAGAGCTCGGGCGTAACCTTCGGCATCGTTGCGGTGGCCGTAGAGCATGTCGAAATCCACACAGTTGGTGAAGATGAGACCCGGCTGCCGGCTCTCCCGGGCGTACTTCCACGTGGCGCGCAGACTCTCTTCGTTGTTGGCGGTATGGACGGATTCGGTGATCCCCCGACCGGCAAAGATGTCCTCGATCTTCCCCACGGCTCGCACGTGGTACCCTGCTTCTTTGAGCGCGTCCAGCACAGTCGGGCGCGGGGGCGGTAGGCTGAAGTCCCGTCGTCTTTCCGTGCGGAAGAAGTTACCCGGTTTCCCTGCAAAAGGCCGGGCGATGACGCGGTTTACCGCGTGCGGGCCCGTGAGAATCCTCCGAGCCACCTCGCAGATGCGGTACAGCTCGTCTACGGGAATCACCTCTTCATGGGCGGCGATCTGGAACACGCTGTCCGCAGACGTGTAGACAATCGGACATCCTGTTTCAAGGTGCAGCTCGCCCAGCTCCTTGATGATCTCGGTGCCGGAAGCTGGCTTGTTACCCAGCACCCTTCGCCCTATCGCCCTCTCAAAAGGTTCGATAACCTCCGGGGGAAAACCGTGCGGGTAGGTGGGAAACGGTCGCTCCAGATGGAGACCCATCATTTCCCAGTGCCCCGTGGTAGTGTCCTTGCCCGGGGAGACTTCCGCCATGCGCCCGTATGCTCCCTCCGGCTTCTCTACGCGCACCACACCCGGCGCGTCAGCAACGAGCCACCCCAATCCCAGGCGGGACAAGTTGGGAAGATGCAATCCACCCACTGCCTGGGCCGTGTGTACCAGCGTGTTGCTGCCCGTATCGCCATAGCGGTCCGCATCCGGCAGTTCACCGATGCCGACACTATCCATTACCAGCACTATAGCCCGATCAACCAGGCGATTCTCTCCGGGTGCCCCGGCTCGATTGCCGCTGCTCACCCGCCTGTCGAAAGATGCATCATTTGCTGTCATTCAGTTCACCCCTGTTAATGGGAGGGTACTCAGTGTCGACCCTAGTCTTTGCCGCGCCTGCCAGCCGCGCGCGAGGATGAGCCTGGTAATAAACCCGGGTCAGGCGTTGGCCGGTGAGATGGGTGTAGATCTCGGTAGTACGTATGTCAGCGTGTCCCAGCATCTCCTGTACGCTGCGCAGGTCAGCACCACCTTCTAAAAGATGGGTGGCAAAGGAGTGACGGAGAGTATGAGGCGATGGAGGGCTGGAAAGTCCGGCCCGGCGGGCATAAGCTTTGACCAGCTGCCAGCCGCGCTGGCGGGTCAGGGGCCGCCCTCCTCGCGAGGGGAAGAGGTAGGGAGTCTGCCTGCGGCCAACCAGGGCGGGCCGGCCGTGACGCAAGTATGCCAGGATAGCCGCCCGGGCTGCTTCACCCAGGGGGACAATCCTTTCCTTGTTGCCCTTGCCCAGAACCCGGACCAGCCTCTCTTCCAGATCGATTGAGTCCAGGCGCAGGTTTACCAGCTCGGAGATGCGCAAACCCGAGCCGTAGAGCAACTCCAGCATGGCCCGGTCCCGCAGGTTACGCGGCGACTGCCCGGATGCTGCAGCCAGCAGCATCTCTACCTCTTTGCGCCCCGCGACGCGGGGGAGCGGTCTGCCCTGCCGGGGAGAGGCGAGATGGCGGGCAGGATTGGGAGCTTCACCTTCCAGGCGCTGCCAGAAGCGAAAAAAGGACCGCAGACTTGAGGTAGTCCGGGCAAGGGTGCTGGCAGCCAGGCCCGCGGCACTAAGCTCTGCCAGATACGCTACAATCCGCTCCGGTGTGCAGTCAGACAGGCGGATTGGACGGCTTGCCCCCTCGCGCCCAACGATGCCGGCCATGTAGCCGGCAAACCGCGATACGTCATGGAGATAAGCGCGAACTGTCGCCGGGCTCAAGCGCTTCTCCGCCAGGAGGTAGCGGCCGAACTCCTCTTTGACCTCATCTAACCCCCGCGTTGTCTCGCCTGGCACAGCTCTCGACATCGGGGGGATCACCTCAAATTCTGCTGTAAACTCCTCCCTTGGACGGTTCGGCAGCTGACGCCCGTTTCCTGCCTGCCGGTCCGGCCCCATGCCACCTCCTGCTTGTTGACGGCCTTAAGCGAGCCACCCCGTGAGAACGGTAAGAAGCAGAGGGGTGACGTACGCCGTCACCAGATTGGCCAGCGTAGCCATGCCGGCCGCGAGCAGAACCATCGCCGTCGCCGCCAGAAATTGCCGCCGGATCTCCGCCTCTTCACCCCGCCACTCTTTGCGCGGCGCAAGGAGAGAGGCCAGGCTTACCCAGGAGAAGTGCAGGCTGGCCACGGCTGCGACTACCACGGCCGGGACGAGGAGCAGGTTTTGGGGAAGTAGAGCTGCAGTGCCGACGATAAGCCCCCGCCACGAGAGCGGGGTGACGAGGATGGCTGCCGTGAAACCCAGGGCAAAGCCGCGGGCGAAGATCATAAGCAGGATGAGGGGGGCACCCACCCAGGAGAGGCCGATGAGGTAGAGCAGACCGATGGTGCGCAGAACGTCATACTTTACCCCCTGGCGAAAGAGTTCGGCGGGGGCCGCCCCAGTGGCCTGCCAGGCCGACTGGTGGAACGATTCAAGTAACTCCTGCAGTGAACTGAGTTCATCTTCCGGCAGGGTCAACGCCCAACCTGCGCCGGCAATCGCCCCCACCAGCAGTATGAAGACGACCAGAACCAGAACATGCCACCGGTTTTCCAGGTAGATCCGCCAGAACCCCAAGGCTGTCCACCCCCCTCCCTACCCTTATGCCGGCGGGGGCGGGTCTAGAAGGCAGGACCGGCCTGGTCGCCGGGAGCGAAGTTAAGAAGGTCGAGCCGGGGTTCCTTTCCGGGGCGGAAGGTGAGGAGAGAGACCGAACAGTTGCCAAGGTGAAACCGGAACCGTTCTCGCAGGTCAAGCCGGAGTATGCCGCAGATCGCTGCCTTGAGTGCCCCGCCATGGGATACGACCAGCACCGCCTCCCCCGGGTGGGCTGTGGCGATCTCGTTCAGGACAGATAACATACGGTCCTGTACCTCAACGAGGCTCTCACCGCAGCCGGGGCGGGCCATCAGCGGGCTCTCCAGCCAGGCCTTCCGTTCGTCCGGGAAGAGTGTACTGATCTCGTCAGCCGTCAACCCCTCCCAGCGGCCGAAGTTCATCTCACGTAACCTCGCGGTGAGCCGGAGAGGGATGTTTCCCAGCGATGCGGCGAGGAGCTCAGCGGTCTCCCGTGCCCGGCGCAGGTCACTGCTGTAGATAGTACGTATCTCCCCAAGGCCGAGCGCTGCTAGGCCCCGGTTCGCAAGAAAGGCTCCAAGTCGACGCGCCTGTTCACGCCCGGCGGCATTGAGCGCAGGGTCTTGCTGACCCTGATAGCGACGCTGCTCATTCCAATCTGTCAGTCCGTGGCGAACCAGTACGAGGCGGGTCGTCCGTGCTGGTGAGCTGGCAGCAGCTGTATCCATCAACACAACCTACCCACATGTCTGTTTGAACAGCCGGGCGGCGTGAAGACCCGCGGCGGCTGCGGCGAGGAAAGGCAGGGGATCTTCGGTAGCCTCCCGGCCCATGCTGCGAAACTTAAGCTTATACCTGGCGGCCTCGTCCAGCACCTGCCGCGCCTCCAGGCGTATGATCCGGTGGCGCAGGCTTATACCACTTTCTTCAAGCTGCCAATCGATCAGCTCTCTCAGCTCTTCTTGCGGCAGAACGGGCAGCGGTACGTCGCAGGTGGCATAAGTGAGATAGCCCAGCGAGGTAAGAGTGTGATGGCTTACCCCCAAATGTCGCGGACGCGGATCTGCGGAGGAGAGGCGCAAAACAGCTATGGGCCGACCCTGTAGCCGGGCAATGGCGTCGAGCAGCTGGGCCTGCTCCAGGGCTGTGGTTCCCCAGCGCGTTTCGGTTCCGACCACACCAGGTCCCATTCCAATGATCACTGCGTCAGCCCGCCCCGCATGAACGGCCGCCAACAGCCCGCTCCAGACGTTGACAGCCTCCAGCTCACCTCCGAAGGCGTGACCGATCGTGACGGTGGTGTCAAGCAAGCCTTGCTCTCTCAGTTGCCGGACCTGCTGGCTGAAGGCGAGCGGAAGCGCCGCCCCATCCGTCATGCAGTACGCAAGCCTTGCGGCCGCCCCGGCCTCCATTTTGAAGGCGAGCGCGGCCGGTGCAAGTTGGCTGTGAAGCCCCAGAGCGATGACCGGGCGTCCCTCAAGCGTATCGGCATCGCGAAGTGAAGCGTGATGGGGACTGTCGGGCTCCTCGGCCGCCAGCACCCGAATCTGCCAGGGAGTGTACCGCAGCTTCATGATATGGCCGGGGCCGGCCAGGTCCAGGTCGGGGCCGCCGGCTACGGCCATGACGAAATGATAGCCGCCCGTACCAAGACCCAGATGAACGGCGGTGGTGTTAAGTAACACCACGTCTCCTGCCCGGGCCGGGCCGGTCAGATCCGGATACAGGAGAGCTTTGCTCTCCGTCCCGGGGCTTTCGTCGAGCTCTACCCTCAGCTCGTCTATCCCGGGTCCCAACGGCTTCACTGACTTGACCCGACCCTTGCGCGTCCGTATGAACGCCATCTTGTGCCAGCCTCAGCGCCGTCGAGACTTGGCGTCACCGCGGCCGCCCGAACCGGAGCGTACCGGATGTCCCGTCCCCTTCTCTTCCCGGCGGCGATGGCCCTCTTCCTCTACCGGGGGCAAGAGCTCCTTGCGCGAGAGATTGATGCGACCCAGCTTGTCGATCTCGGTCACCTTGACCAGCACCTCGTCACCGACATTGACCACGTCTTCGACGCGTCCTACACGTTCGCGCGCGAGCTCGGAGATATGGACGAGACCCTCTTTACCCGGTAGTATCTCCACGAACGCGCCGAAGTTAGTGGTCCGCCGGACCTTACCCTTGTATACCTGTCCCACTTCCACATCCCGTATCAGGTTGGCGATCATCTCCTGGGCCCGTTTTCCGGCCTCTTCATTAGTGGAGGCAATGAAGATACGGCCGTCGTCTTCGACGTCGATCTCAACGCCGGTCTGCTCGATGATGCTACGGATCACCTTGCCGCCCGGACCGATGACATCCCGAATCTTGTCGACCGGTATCTCCATCTGGATGATACGAGGTGCATACGGTGAAAGAGTCGGACGCGGGGCGGGGATCACAGCCAGCATCTTCTCGAGGATCGCCAGGCGCGCCACCCGTGCCTGTTCCAGCGCCTGGGCGAGGATCTCGGGAGTGACACCGCTGATCTTTATGTCCATCTGGACGGCAGTGATTCCATCCTTGGTGCCCGCAACCTTAAAGTCCATATCCCCGAGAGCATCCTCGATCCCCTGAATGTCGGTGAGCACCACGAACTTATCCTGGTACTTGACCAGACCCATGGCGATTCCGGCTACCGGTTTGCGGATGGGAACGCCTGCATCCATCAAGGCGAGGGTACTGCCGCAGACGCTGGCCTGTGAGGTCGAACCGTTCGACTCCAGCACCTCCGACACGAGGCGGATGGTGTAAGGAAACTCCTCTTCCGGCGGGATGACCGGCAACAAGGCCCGTTCGGCCAGCGCCCCGTGGCCTATCTCCCTGCGGCCCGGCGCCCGCAGCGGCCGGACTTCGCCCACGCTGTACGGCGGAAAGTTATAGTGATGGATGTAACGCTTCCGGTCTTCCGGACGCAGGTCGTCAAGCAGCTGTTCGTCGGACTTGAGCCCGAGGGTGCAGGCGGTCAGCACCTGCGTTTGCCCACGGGTAAACAACCCCGACCCGTGCACCCGCGGCAGCAGCCCTACCTGACAGGAGATGGGACGGATCTCATCGAGTTTGCGGCCATCCACCCGCCTGCCTTCCTCGGCGATCAGGCGGCGGACCTCATCTTTGATGAGCTTGTCCAGTATCTTTTCGATATCCTTGGCCTTCTCCAGAAAGGCTTCCTCTCCAAGCACCTCCTGGAAATGCGCCAGCGTCTCCTCGTGAACCCGGTCCAGTTCATCTTCGCGTGATTGCTTGTTCTCCGCCGTTAACGCCTCCAGGACCCGGTCCCGGGCAAACTCGCGCACCGCTTGTTCCAGTTCGGGATCGATCTGGGGAATCTCCGGCTGGAACTTGGGCTTGCCCACCTTCTGCTGCATTTCCTCGATAAGGGCGACGATCCGCTGGACCTCCCGGTGCCCGGCCAGGATAGCCTCCAGCATCTGGGCTTCGGTAACCTCGTTTGCCCCGGCTTCCACCATCATGATCGCGTCTTTGGTACCCGCGACCACCAGGTTGAGGATGCTCCGTTGCCGTGTGGCAAAATCGGGCATTACCACGATCTTGCCATCAACCAATCCGACTCTTACACCACCGATCGGCCCCTGAAAAGGTATTTCGGAGATGGAGAGCGCGGCAGAGGCACCGATCATGGCCGCGATATCGGGGTCGTTATCCTGATCGACCGAGAGTACGGTCGCGATCACCTGGACGTCGTGCCGAAAACCCTCGGGAAAAAGGGGTCGGATCGGACGGTCGATCTCTCGCGCGTGCAGAACCGCCGCTTCTCCGGGTTTGCCTTCACGCCGGCCCCATCCTCCCGGGATCTTGCCCACTGCGTACATACGTTCCTCGTAATCAACTACCAGCGGGAAGAAATCAACTCCCTCCCGCGGCTCTTTGGACATGGTGGCAGTGACCAGAACCACCGTATCCCCGTAGCGGACCAGCACTGACCCGTTGGCCTGTTGGGCCAGCTGCCCCACTTCCAGCCGCAGGGGGCGTCCGCCCAGGTCCATAGTAAAAACCTCCATTGTCTTCATTTCCCTCCTGTAAGTCGACCTTACTCGCTTATCCCTCTTACTTTGTGCAGTTCACCCGGCCACCCCTGGGTTGGCGGGGGCGTCAATGCGGATAAAAGGACAAAAGGAAGAGAGCGGGCTCCCCCGCTCTCTTGCAACTTAGTGGCGCAGCCCGAGGCGATCAATGATAGCCCGGTATCTTTCAATGTCCTTCTCCCTCAGGTAGTTAAGCAAACCACGGCGCTGGCCGATCATCTTATATAGACCCCGCCGCGAATGATGGTCCTTGCGATGCACCCGCAGGTGCTCGGTCAGCTGGTTGATTCGGTAGGTGAGGATGGCGATCTGTACTTCCGGCGAACCGGTATCGCCCGGATGGGTCTGAAACTCCCTGATCAAACTCGCCTTCTGATCCTTGTCCAATGCCATCTTGTTTTTACCTCCAATCGCCAACCGCCCAGCTCGGATCTGCCCTGCCGGGGCGGCGGTTTAGCCGGTCTGAAGCTGATCAGACCAGGCTAAACTTCATTTTACCACGCGGTCCCTAACCTGTAAACGCTTGTTCACCTCTCGCGCCTTGGCAACATCCGCAAGCATGCGGGTCCGTAACATCTCAGCATTAGCAAACCGCTGGATCGGCCGCAAGAACTCAAAGAATTCGACACGGAGCCTGCGGCCGTACAGATCTCCCGTAAAGTCAAGCAAATGGACTTCGAGCACCCGCGCTACTTCACCAGCGCTATCATGGCAGGCTCGAAACGTAGGCTTGTCACTGATGGATATCACCGCCGGCCAAGCGGTAACCGGTGCTTCCGGTTCGCCGGTCTCCACGTTCAAGATACTGGCACTCCCGGCAAAGACCCCATCGGCAGGCAAGAGCTTTCCGGTCGGCAGAGCCAGATTGGCGGTGGGGATGCCAAGCTGTCGCCCCCGCTGCTCGCCCGGCACCACCCGTCCCTCCACGGCATAGGGCCGTCCCAGAAGCCGGCCACTTTCGGCCACGTCTCCCCGCAAAAGCAGCTGACGTATGATGGAACTGGAGACTGTCAATCCGTTGACCGCGACAGGTCCGACCACCTCCACCTTGAGCCCGCGTTCTTCACCCTCATGGCGCAGGCGCGAGGCGTCGCCCTCCGCTTTGCGGCCGAAGGTAAAGTTGAATCCGACGACAACCGCGCGCACCTGCAGCTCGCGTATGAGTACCTGCTCCACGAAGTCAGTCGCCGGCAACTCGGCCAGTTCCCGGTCAAACTGCAGTATAACCGCGCCGTCCATCCCGAGCCGGGCGAAAAGGTCCAGCTTTTCCGGGAGGGTTGTGAGCAGTTCGGGAGAATCTCCGCGCAAGACCGCCAGAGGATGGGGGTCGAAGGTAAGCACGCCGGCAGGGACCCGCCATTCCTGCGCCAGTGACCGAGCGCGGGCGAGTATGGCCTGGTGTCCACGGTGCACACCATCAAAAGTCCCCAGCGCCAGGACCGCTCCGGCGGGTAGTGCCGCAGAGTTGCTCCAATTGATAACCTGCCAGCTACTCATACCAGCATCCTTCTTGCCCGGAAGCGGCCGGGCCCACAGAAGATTCCGATCGCCACTGCCTGGCCCGCTTCCGTTTCGATCAGCACTTCCGTTGCTTCCCCGGCCTGGCTACCAGCACTACGCACAGCGTCCACCGCCGCCTCCTGGAGGATGGTCTGACCGTTTCGCAAGCGCGGGAGCAGCGTCTCCGGGATTACCAGGCGGGGCAGCTGTGCCGGCCAGATGAACCTGGCCGGTTTAATCAGTCCCGCCTCAGCCAGGACTGCCGCTCTCTCCTTCAATCCTTCCCCCCGCTTCAAAAGGGAAGCCAACTCGGCCGGCGAGACGGCGTCAGCAATGGAGAAGGGGCCAACCCGAGTACGAAGGAGGTATGAGAGCGTCGCCCTAAGACCGAGTGCCCTGCCCAGGTCACGGGCGAGCGCCCGGACATATGTACCGGCCGAACACTCTATCTCGAAAAGCAACCGGTCGCCTGCCGCAAGCGGTGCCGTCGATGAGCAAGTGCTCTCATCAGCAAGCGGCCCGTCCTGCAGCGTTCCGTCCCGCCGCCAGGTAGCCAGCCACTGCCAGCGGTAGACCGCCACCTTACGGGCGGGTGGTTCCACCGCCTCTCCGGCCCGTGCCCGTTCGTAACTCCGCCGGCCGGCGATACGGATGGCGGAACTTACCGGCGGTCGCTGTAGTATCTCCCCTGTGAACTGCCTGAGGGACGACCAGACTTCCGCCACTGGAACGACCAGTCCCTCAGGTGCCGTCGCCACTACCTCTCCATCGAGGTCGCCGCTTTCCGTCTCTACCCCAAGAAGGAACTCGGCTCGGTACGTTTTCCGATGGTGGTGGGCGTAATCCGCCAGCCGGGTAGCTGATCCGAGTGCCAGCGGCAGAACCCCGGCCGCCAGCGGATCAAGGGTTCCGAGATGTCCAACCTTGATTCCCGGCAGCAGCCGGCGCACCTCCACCACCAGATCATGAGAGGTCGGACCGGCCGGCTTGATCACGTTGAGGAAACCGGAGAGATCCACGTCAGTTCCAGCTCTTATCGGTCGATATCCCGGGCAAGAGCCTGCGCCACTGCCCGCTCCGTCTCCGCCAGTACTCTGGTCATCGCAGTCTGCAGATCACCCTCCAGTGTACAACCGGAGGCACGGGTGTGACCCCCTCCGCCCAGCCGCGAGGCAAGCTCGGCCACGTTCACCCGTCCCCGGGAACGGAGAGAGACCCGTATGCGGCCATCCTCACTCTCTCGGAATAGCAGCGCCACTTCCACTCCGCGGATCATGCGCGGATAGCGGACAAACCCTTCTACCTCGCTGGCCGGCAGGCCGGAGCGGGCGATCATCTCCCGCGTCAGGTAGACCCAGGCGATGCGTCCATCACTGTTGCGCTGAAGCGTGCGGATCACTTCGCCGAGCAGCTGCACATAGCTGAACTCCCGGTTTTCGTAGAGAACCCGCGACAGCTCGCCTGGAGACGCCCCTCTTTCGACGAGGTGGGCAGCAATCCTGAGGGTGTGCGCGCTGGTATTCTCGAACTGGAAGGAACCTGTGTCTCCCTGCAAGGCAGCAAACAAATTGCTGGCCATGGACGCATCCAGTTCCACTGACAGGGAGTGCAAAAGGGCAAAAACCAGCTCACCGGTGGCCGCTGCGCCGGGCTCGACCCAGCGAATCCCGGGGCCGGAACGATTCGTCTCATGGTGATCCACATTGACCAGAACCGGCGCCAGCTGGATAAACGGCCAAGCCTTCCCGGTCCGAGCCGGCTCACAGTCCAGGACGATGGCCGTATCCCAGGCGCCGACACCTTCCGCTGCAGCCTCAGCCAACCTTTCCGGCGAAAGTATCCTGTCGGCTCCGGGGAGCTGGGACAACGCCCATGGCAACGGGTCAGTCGATACCAGGCAGGGCCGCGCTCCCAGGCGGGCCAACCCCTGCCCCAACGCCAGCATCGATCCGATGCAGTCCGGATCAGGATCCTCATGGCAGGCGATCAGGGGCCGTCTGGCGTTGCGCAAAGCAACGAGGAGCTGGGGCGGGGCGGCGAAACGGCGAAGAAACTCAGCCAGCCATTCGGCCTGTGCGTGACCTGACATCTACTTGAGGACCTCCGGGTTTTCGCGGGCGGACAGCTCACGCAGCAGGCGATCGATGCGCAGCCCCCGCTCAATGGACTCGTCCTGCGCGAAGACAATCTCCGGCACATGGCGCATGCGGATGCGTTTGGCCAGCTCTGAGCGGACGTGGCCGCTGGCGGCTTGCAGTACGGCAAAAGTCTGTTTCCTTTCGGCCGCATCCCCCATGGCGCTCACGAATATCCGCGCATGTTCAAGATCGCGTGACAGCTCCACATCGGTAACCGTGACGAACCCAAGGCGCGGATCCTTAAACCGCCGGATTATGTCGGTAACCTCCCGTTTGATCTCCTCACGCAGACGTTCCAGGCGTACATTCATCGGCCTACGCTCCCTCTCACCGGTTATACTCCATAATATGGTAGCAGAAACATCACGCCGGGATCTGCTGCAGCGTGTACGCCTCGAGCACGTCGCCCTCCTTGATATCGTTGAACTTCTCGATGCCGATACCACACTCGTAGCCTTCCGCGACCTCGCGTACGTCATCCTTGAAACGCTTCAGCGACTCGATACGCCCATCGTAAACAACCCGGGAATCCCGCAGGACCCGCACTTGCGCGCCGCGCACCACTTTGCCCGTGGTGACGAAACAACCGGCAACGGTACCAACTTTGGGTACGTGGAAGATCTGCCTTACCTCGGCCCGGCCCAGTATCACTTCGGTTACCTTCGGGGCCAGCAACCCCTGCAGCGCCTTCTTGACATCTTCCAGCAGGTCGTAGATTACCTGATAAAGCCGGATGTCTACCCCCGTTCGCTCGGCGGCCTTCGCGCCCGTCTGATCCGGACGGACGTTGAAGCCGATAACGATCGCTCCGGATGCATCGGCCAGGTTCACGTCAGTTTCGGTGATACCACCCACGCCGGCGTGCACGATATTAACCCTTGTCTCGTCGGTACTGAGGGCGACCAGCGCATTGCGTACCGCCTCGAGTGAACCCTGGACGTCGGTCTTGAGAACCACGTTGAGCTGCCTGGTCTCCCCTTCCTTGATCTTTTGCAGCAGGTTCTCCAGGGTCACACGCGGCTCAGTACTCTGCTGCTCCGCCCGTTGCCTTTCGCGACGTTTCTCCACCACTTCCCGGGCGAGTTTCTCATTGTTGACCACAACCAGCTCGTCGCCGGGAGAAGGTACTTCATCCAATCCGAGAATCTGAACGGGAGTCGACGGTCCCGCCTTGGAAAGCCGCTTGCCCTGCTCGTTGATGAGGGCGCGCACCTTGCCATAGGCCGTCCCCACCACCACGATGTCCCCGGTACGCAAGGTTCCCTTCTGAACTAACACCGTGGCGACCGGGCCGCGGCTGCGATCGAGCTCAGCCTCGATCACCCGCCCGCGGGCAGGACGGTCCGGATTCGCCTTGAGCTCCCGCATCTCCGCCACGAGCAGGATCATCTCCAGCAGATCATCGAGCCCCTGCTTGCGCAGCGCGGATATGGGGACGTAAATCGTGTCACCGCCCCACTCCTCCGGAATGAGGCCGTATTCGGACAGCTGCTGCTTGATGCGGTCCGGGTTAGCACCGGCTTTGTCGATCTTGTTCACGGCCACGATGATGGGCACACCGGCAGCCTTGGCATGGTTGAGGGCTTCGACGGTCTGGGGCATCACACCATCATCTGCAGCCACCACCAGCACGGCGATGTCGGTAACCTGTGCTCCCCGCGCCCGCATCGCCGTGAACGCCGCGTGGCCCGGCGTATCCAGGAAAGTAATCCGCTTACCATTGATCTCCACCTGGTAGGCGCCGATGCGCTGGGTGATACCCCCGGCCTCGCCTGCGGCGACCCTGCTATGGCGGATCGCATCAAGTAGCGTCGTCTTGCCGTGGTCCACGTGGCCCATGATGGTCACCACCGGCGGGCGGGGCTTGAGGTCCTCTTCCGCATCGGGGGTATCTTCAAGCTCTTTCTCAATGTCACGAACTTCCTTCAGTTTCACTTCTGCCCCGAGCTCCTGGGCCACCAGGGCTGCTGTCTCCTGGTCCAGGCTCTGGTTGAGCCCGGCCATAATCCCGTTTTGCATGAGGGTCTTTATGACCTGGGCGGCGGGCAGGCCCAGTCGCTGGGCCAACTCCTTCACAGTGATCTGCTCACCAATCTCTACGGTGAGTGGCTGGGCGGGTTCGGCCGTCTTGGCAGCAGCAGCGACGGCGGCCTTACCGCGGCCAGGCGTGCTCGCCGCCGGTGCGGCCGCTGGGCGCGCCTGACCCTGGGCCTGCCTGCCGGCACCGGCGGCACTGCTGCCGGGCGGGGTGGCAGGCTTGGCCTTACTGCTCGCTGCGGCCGATCTGGCCGAGGCCTTGGCTGCTGTCTTGGCCGACCCCTCCTGGACCGGCGGAGCAGGCCGAGCGGCCGGTGCTGGCGCTGCTGCCGGAGATGCCGGAGGTGCTGTCGTCACATTTGGCCGTCGCTCGGACGCAGGTCCAGCTGCTTCCCCGGCGCCAGGCGTGCCGGCCGCCGGCCGGGAACGCTGGGAGACGGTCGCAGGGGCCGCCGCTGATCCTGCGGGCGCTGCGGCCGCGGCGGGCGCGCCCGCCGCTTGTTGAGTCACCGCTGACGGCACAGGCTGAGAAGCCTCGGCCGCAGCTGTGCCCGGCGCGGACGGCGCAGATGGCGATGGCACGGCTGCTTCAGGCAAAGGACTGGCCGACGCAGATGGGGTTGCCGTGCGCGCCGCGGGAGCGGCTGCGCCGCGTGGTTCCGGTTGAGAAGGTTCAGCAGCCCGGGCTGGCCTGGGGGGAAGGGCCGGACCCCCGGAGCGTGTGCTGGAACCGGCAACCCGCTGGTTGCGGGGAGCAAGGACTCGTCCTTGGGGAAGCCCGGCACCGTGCAAGCCCATAGGCTTACCGGTGGTAGCCGTCCGGCCGCCCCCCGCGGGCTGAGGCCGCTGGGGCGAGGTCTGCCGGTTGCCGTTCCCGGCAAAGCGCCGGCGAGCACGCTCCACCAGCTCCGGTGGCAGCGGGGTGCGTGTGCCCTGCGAGCTCCAGCCTTCTTGTTCCAAATACTCTGCTACTGCCAAAACCTCCACGCCTAACTGGCGAGCCAATTCTTGCAACGTCAGACCAGTCCTCGTTTCGTTCATGAACATCCCCCCAAGAGAAATTGGGAACTCAGCTGCCGGCCGCCTGTCCCGTCTGTCTGGCGGAGATAAGACTGCGCAATTCCTGTTCAAGAGCGAGGGCTACCTCCGGAGCAACCGGGTGCTCCAGTGCTCGCTCCAGCCGCTTTCCGCCCAATGCCCGTTCCAAACAGTGGGGATCCGGGCAGATGTACGCGCCCCGCCCCGGTCGCCGGCCGGTGGGGTCAACTGCCACTTCACCCGCGGGCGTGCGAACGATTCGCACCAACTCCCGCTTCGGCCGCACCGCCTGGCACCCTATGCAGGTACGTTGCGGGACGTGTTTCACGCTCTAATCCCCCTTCTTCTCCCGGCCGGCGGCTCCCGGTTCTTTCTTTCCCTGGTCGCTCTTTTCGCTGGCCGGCTCGGGCTCCCCGATATTCAGGCCGGGAAGGTTCAGGCCCTTTTCCTTCAGCAGAGCGGCCAGCGGTGCCGCCAGAGGTTCGTCCAGATTGCGCACCGTTCGGCGAATCGGAGGACCTGAAGTGGATTTCGCCTCCTGCTGCTCCTCTTCGGCCGTGAAGAGTGTTGGCAGCGGTTCGTCGCCGTCGGCGAGAATCTCCAATTCCACCTCATCCTCTTTCTCTCGCCGAGCACCGCGGCTCCGCCTGGCCGGCCGGGCCGCTTCCTCGTCTTCTACTATCCGCCGGCGCTGCAGATCCTTCTCTTCACTCGCCTCTTCCACAGGTACTTCCTCCGCCGGCTCGGACTCCACAGCCCCAGCAGCTTCCGGTACGCCTCCCTGAAGGATCTCTTCTGCCACCGGATGTACTCCGGCAACGGGTGTTGTTTTGGCAACTGCAGCGCCGTCCGACTCCGCAGAGGCAACGCCTGCCGGCACTTCAGGCACGGCCACCGTTGACCCCGAGGGTGCAGCTGCCTGCTCCCGGCCGGCCATCTCAGTCGCCGCCGGTGTCCGCGTGGCCGGTGTGAAGAGCTCCTGGGCGAGAATTTCCGCCATCTGGCTGGTGCTCTTGATATCGATCTTCCATCCGGTAAGCTTGGCTGCCAGCCGTGCGTTCTGCCCCTCGCGGCCGATAGCCAGTGACAGCTTATTGTCGGGCACGATCACCCGTGCCGACTTATCCTGCGGCCGCAACAACACTCGCTGTACTTCGGCCGGTTCAAGGGCCCGGGCGATAAACTTCTCCGGCAACGGGTCCCAGGTTATAATGTCGACCTTTTCGCCGCGCAGCTCCTGAACCACATTCTGTACTCGCATTCCACGCGGTCCCACGCACGCCCCCACCGGATCGACACCCGGCTTCCGGGAGTAGACGGCAATCTTGGACCGATGTCCGGGCTCCCGGGCGACCGCCTTGATCTCCACAATCCCGTCGTGGATTTCCGGCACTTCCAGTTCAAACAGCCGTTTGAGCAGCCCCGGGTGGGTGCGGGAGACGAAGACCTGTGGACCTTTGGCCGCCCTGCGTACCTCGGAGATATACACTTTGAGGCGGGTTCCGGGCTGGTAATTCTCGCTCGGAACCTGCTCGCTGGGGAGCATAACCGCCTCAACCTTGCCCAGGTCGACGATAATGTTACGGTTCTCCCTGCGCGTGATGACGCCGGTGACAATGTCACCCTCCTTGTTGGCAAACTGCTCGTACACCAGCGCACGTTCCGCTTCCCGCAATCGCTGCACCAACACCTGCTTGGCCGATTGCGCCGCAATACGTCCGAAATCCCGGGGGGTTACCTCGACCTCTACGGTATCGCCCACCTGGTAGTCAGGGCGAATCTGCCGTGCCCGGGAAAGCGGGATCACCTCCGGGCGAAGCCGCGGCTGCTGCTTTCGCCTGCTCGTGCTTCCCTCTTCTCCCGCCGGCTCTTTTACTACCTTCTCACCGGTGGTCAGCTGACCGTTCTCTCCGGTCGTAGCGGTCACCGCGGCGTTCTCTGTCTTGCCCTTATCCGCTCGCGGTTCGCCCTCCTCGTCCCGGGTTTCGCCGGTCTGATAGGCGTCTTCGTCAGCTACCACCTTGAGGCGCCGGAAGACCCGTATTCCAGCCGGCCCGATGTCGATGCGGACTCCCTCATCTGAGCCACCGAAGTGCCGCTTGTATGCGTGGACTATCGCTTGCTGGATTGCCTCACGCAGCACCTCCCTGGGGATTCCCCGCTCCCTTTCCAGCTCGTTCAGCGCACCCTCAAGCTCCCGCAGCAGCACCACAGTGGAGTTCTCTGCTTCTTTCTTGCCTCTGCCCCTCGGCGCCACTTGGATCCTCCTCTTTTCTCTCAGTCCGGGAAGCGGAAAACCAGATGGGCCCGGCTAATCCCGGTAAAAGGGAAAGCTTTCTCTCCAGCCTCCGTGGCTAGCCTCACATTGCCCGCATCGTCCAGTCCGAGCAATCGGCCCTGCCAGTTACGCCTTCCTTCCACCGGAGCAAACAACCGGAGGGCAACCTCTTGCCCGGCAAAGCGCTGGAAGTCCGCCGGACGCTTGAGCGGGCGCTCCACACCCGGCGATGATACCTCCAAAGCATATTCATGGGGGATCGGATCGGCCTCATCCAGCAACGGGTCAAGACGCCGGCTCATCATCTCGCAATCGGCGATGGTGACGCCCCCGGGTTTATCGATGAAAACCCGGAGCAGCCAGCGCGAACCTTCTTTCTCGTAAACAACGTCCACCAGCTCAAGGCCCAACTCAGCAGCGACCGGCTCGGCCAGTTGGCTCACTACGTCCACAACCCGGCTTGACTTGGCCATCCTCCGTGATTCCCCCATACAGCGGAAAAGAGTGGGGGACACCCACTCTTCCACGCGGAAAACTCAAAAACCTTGGATAGTATAGCACGCTGGGGTCAAGCCCGCAACCAAAAGGGCAAACAGGATAATCCGGCGGTCAAAAGAGGCTGAGTTGAGCACCCTCAGGCAGTCCAGCCAGGGCTCCCGCCTGCCGCAGCGTATCGATGACCGCCCGGGAAACCTTCGCCCGCACCCGCAGATCTTCAACGGACGTAAACTCCGCTTCGTCGCGGGCTGCGGCAATCGCCTGTGCGGCCTGTACACCTACGCCCGGAAGCGCCACCAATGGTGGGAGCAGCGCTCCGTCGACTATCTGAAAGCGGGTAGGATGCGAACGGCGGATGTCGACGGGCAGAAAGCGGACGCGGCGGGCCAGCGCCTCCTGGACCACCTCCAGGATGGCCTCCATATCTTTCTCCTTAGCCGTTGCTTCGTTCCCTTTGGCCGCAATCTCGGCCCGGGCCGCCTTGATCGCCGGCAGCCCCTTCTGCACCAGCAGCGCGTCGAAAGCCTCGGATTTGACGGTAAAGTGGGCAGCGTAGAAGGCTTCGGGATAGTACAACTTGTAGTAGGCGATCCGCACCTCCATGGTCACGTAGGCGACGGCGTGTGCCTTCGGGAACAAATAGCTGATCTTCTTGCATGACTCTATGTACCAGTCGGGTACGTGGTGGCTTCGCAGCAGCTCCTCGTCCTCCGGACTGAGCCCTTTGCCCTTGCGCACCTGCTCCATGATCTTAAAGGCCTTGAGAGGCTCGACCCCCCAGCGAATCAGGTCGAGCATGATATCGTCCCGGCAACCGATGGCCTCCTGCAGAGTAGCGCGACCCGACCGGATCAGATCCTGGGCGTTGTTTGTCCAAACGTTCGTCCCGTGAGAGAAGCCGCTGATACGTACCAGATCGGCAAAGGTCTTAGGACGCGTCTCCTCCAACATCTGGCGGACGAAAGGCGTGTTAAACTCGGGTATTCCCAGCGTCCCCACAGTCGTGCCAATCTCCTCGGGCTTTACGCCCAGAGCTTCGCAACTGGAAAAGAGAGAAAGCACTTTCGGATCGCCGAGCGGCACTGTCCGGGGATCGACCCCGGTGAAATCGTGCAGCAGCCGCAGCAGGGTCGGGTCGTCGTGGCCGAGGATGTCGACCTTTACCAGCCGTTCACTTATAGAGTGGTAGTCGAAGTGGGTGGTTATCGTCCCGCTCTCCCGGTCGTTGGCCGGGTATTGTACGGGCGTGAACTGGTGGATGTCCAGATCCTTAGGGACGATCATCAGTCCGCCAGGATGCTGACCGGTGGTACGCTTGACGCCTGCCACCCCGCGGGCGAGCCGGTTGACTTCGGCCTGGCGCAGCCGTAGCCCTTTCTCCTCCGCCCAGGCCCTGACGAGACCAAAAGCCGTCTTGTCCGCCAGCGTCGAGATGGTCCCAGCCCGGAAAACGTGCCCCTTGCCAAAAAGCTCTTCAGTATACTGATGAACTATCGGCTGGTACTCCCCGGAGAAGTTGAGGTCGATGTCGGGCACCTTCTCGCCGTGGAAGCCCATGAAAACCTCGAAGGGAATGTCAAAGCCCTGGCGCGACAACT
Organism: Limnochordales bacterium; assembly: GCA_014896315.1. Lineage (GTDB taxonomy): Bacteria > Bacillota > Limnochordia > Limnochordales > DUMU01 > DUMU01. The sequence goes on along the minus strand of JADBKP010000006.1, from coordinate 145,689 downwards.
CCTCCTGGCAGCGCGGGCAGGGTTTTGGCGGCAGGTCGACACCGGCGCCGACCGAGCCGTCGGTTACAAACTCCGAGTAGTGACAGCGCGAGCAGAGATAGTGCGGAGGCAGGGGGTTTACCTCGGTGATGCCACACATGGTCGCAACCAGGGATGAACCGACCGACCCCCGCGAGCCTACCAAATATCCGTCCGCCAGCGACTTTTGCACGAGTTTGCGGGCGATCCAGTAGAGGGAGGCAAAGCCGTTGCCGATGATCGCCTTCAACTCGCGCTGCAGGCGCTGTTCGACGATCTGGGGGAGCGGGTCACCATACAACTCCTTTGCCCGCTGCCAGGTGGCCTCCTCGATCTCGGCCGCTGCCTCCGGAATCTCCGGGGCGTAGAGGCGGTCGGGAACCGGCATGATCGGTTCGATCCACGATGCAATCAGCTGCGGGTTTTGAACAACCACCTCCCGCGCCGCTTCCTCACCGAGATAGGCGAACTCGGTAAGCATCTCGTCGGTGGTACGGAAATAGAGCGGTGTTGACCTTTCCACGTCAGCGTAACCTTTGGCCGCCAGGATGATATCCCGAAAGATCTCATCCTCCGGACGCAGGAAATGTACGTCTCCGGTAGCTACGACAGGTTTCCCCAGCTCCTTACCCAGCCGGTAGATGGTGCGGTTGAGCTGTAGCAGTTCCTCTTCCGTCGCTACCCTGCCCTCCCGCAACAGGAAAGCATTGTTGGAGCGCGGTTGGATTTCCAGGTAATCGTAGAAGGAGGCGATCTCCCGCAGGTGCTCGTGCGGAAGGCGGTTCAGGACAGCCTGAAACAGCTCTCCGCTCTCACAGGCACTGCCGATGATAAGATGTTTACGCCTGGCTGCCAGTTCCGCGCGCGGCAGCCGGGGAAAGCGGTAGAAGTACTGCAGATGGGAGAGGGAAACCAGCTCATAGAGAGCCAGCAGTCCTTCCTGGTTGCGGGCGAGCACGATGACATGGTAACGCCGGGCATTCTCGTCGGCGTTATCCACCAGGTAGCCTTCAATGCCATAGAGAACCTTGATACCATACTTCTTTCCCGCCTCGTAGGCGGCGGGGAAAGATTGAACGACCCCGTGGTCGGTAATGGCGACCGCCGGATGACCCCAGGCGGCCGCCAGCTTAATGGCCTCGGCCACATCGCAGGTGGCGTCCATTGCACTCATCTTTGTATGAAGGTGGAGCTCGACGCGCTTTTCCCCGACCGGCGCCAGATCCTGTCGGCCTTCACCCTGGCGCGGCTGACGGATGATGTCTGTCGCTTCCAGCACCAGTTCACCGGAGTAACGGTCGATTACGGCTTGACCTCTGACAAGCACCCAATCCCCTTCGCTCAGCGTCTCCGCCAGGATCTCCAGCTTGCTTTTGCCCGTGCCTGCGCCGGCGCTACCGTTTGCACCGTTCCTGCTCCCGGCGCGGCTTTCCACCAGCTTAACCGTGATTGAATCGGTAAGGTCGGTAACGTCAAACTGGAAGATCCTGATTCCCTGGCGGGTGACGCGCAGTTCACTCTGCATCACCTCACCGGCAATGCAAATGACCTCTTCCGACGGCGCCACATCGCGCAGGCGAACCGGCGTACCCGTAAAAGCGCGACCGTAGAGGACCGTTTCGCCCGTGCAGGCCTGGTCGGCCGGATCAGTGCGCGCCCCCTGCTCGTCGGGAGCAGCCGCGGTCCGCCGCGAGGACCCGTTCTCACCGGCCAGGCCCTGGGCCTTAAGCGACATCAGCATCGTCATGTAAGACTGATCGTCGAGCTGTTCCCCGGCGGGCAGGGTTACTGCTGACCCGACTTTGGCAGAGACGGTATCCGGGATTACTGCCCCGTCCGCGGTGATCTCCAGGGCGGCGAGCCCTTCCAGGCGGTGGCAGGCCACCTGCTGCCAGCCGTCCAGAAGAGCGGCAAGCTCATCCATGGCAGCCGCGCTTGCTGGCGAGCAAACGATTCGCAGGATTCCCCGCTGAGGGTCGACCGCCAGCTCCTTTATGGGGAGAGTGGCAACGGTATCCGGTAGATCTGTGACCACCGGTGCGAGGCGTGCCAGAAACTCGGAGAGTGACCGCACGTCCGGACGGATAATCACCCATGGCCCGGCCTTAGAAACGGAAGCCACGGAATCCACCCACCTCATAGCCCGACCAAGCGGACGATGTCCTTGTAGGTGGCAAAGAGCATCAGCATGGCGATGAGGACCAAGCCAACCACTTGCGCAAAGCCCCGTTGCTCCGGCCGCAGCGGTCGCCGCCGGATCGCCTCGAAAACGAAGACGGCCAGCCAGCCTCCATCGAGGATGGGGATGGGCAGGAGATTAATGAGACCCAGGTTGACGTTGAGCAAGGCAGCCAGGCTGACCACGTAGGGCAGTCCCTGGCGGGCCGATTCACCGACCAGCTGGAAGATACCGATCGGCCCGGAGATATCGGCCGGGGCCTGCCGCAGGATCATCCTGCCCAGGGCGGTGATGATCCCCAGCGTCGTATACCAGGTCTGGACAATACCTGCCTTGAGGGCGGCAAAGCCCGAAAGCCGCGGTTGTCCCCCAAGCTGTACCCCAAGGAGCGCCACCTTGCTGCCGTGCAGCGGGCGGGGGGTCACGGTCACGGTCATCTCGCGGCCATCCCGCTTCAGGCGTACTTCCAGCGGCACACCCGGGCGAGGATTGACGATGCGGTTGACATCCCGCGGCTCGTCCACCGGTTCACCGGCTACGGAAAGCAGGATGTCCCCGGCCTGAAGGCCAGCTTCGGCCGCAGGGGAGTTCGGCTCCACGCGATAGATGGTAAGAGGAACGGCAATGGTAGCGGCCAGTACCATAAAGAGCAGCGCAGCAAAGATGAAATTCATCAGCGGGCCAGCCGCTATGATGAAGAGTCTGGCCCATAGCGGCTTGCGAGCAAAGCTGCGCGGGTGGTCGATCTCTTCCGGATTCTGCCTGCTCTCCTTCCCATCACCTCCCTCCTCTTCCAGAGGATCCATGCCAAGCAGCCGAACATATCCGCCCAGCGGTATCAATCGTATGTAATAAGTGGTCTCACCCCAATGACGTCGCCAGAGCGCCGGACCAAACCCGATGGCGAACTCAAAGGGCCGCACTCCCACCGCCTTCGCAGCCAGAAAGTGGCCGAGTTCGTGAACGAAGACGATAGCGCCAAAAACCACGATGAAGGCGACTAACGCGGTCAAAGTGTTCACCCTTTCCGTGCCAGGTCCCGGATCATACTCCGGACCGTGCGGCGACTCCAGGAGTCGGCCGCCAATATCGTCTCCTCGGATAGCTCGTCAGGATGCACGGGCTGATGCCTGGCAAGCACCCTCTCCACCAGGCCGGGAATGTCGGTGAAGCGTATCTCACCGGCCAGGAAAGCAGCCACCGCCTCTTCGTCTGCGGCGTTCAAAACAGCCGGATAGGTGCTCCCCAGCCTCCCGGCCATCCGCGCCAGACCGAGACAGGGATATCGGTCAGCTTCAACAGGATAAAACTCCAACCGACCGGCGGCGGTGAGGTCAAGCGGCCGCAAATCAGAAGGGTATCGGTGCGGGTAAAAGAGAGCGTACTGGATTGGGAGCCGCATATCCGGCCATCCCAGCTGTGCCAGTACTGAACGATCGACAAACTCTACAAGCGAGTGTACCACAGACTGGGGGTGGACGACCACCTCGACTTTGTCGTCCGGCACACCAAAAAGATAGCAGGCCTCAATCACCTCAAAACCTTTGTTCATCAGCGTAGCGGAGTCCACCGTGATCCGAGGCCCCATGCGCCAGGTTGGATGAGCCAGTACCTGCGCGGCAGTAACCTCGGGGAAGCGGTCGAGCGGCAGATTTCGCAGCGGGCCGCCGGATGCCGTCAGAATCAATCGGCGCAAGCAGGAGGGAGATTGACGATCCGGTCCACCTTCGGTTGTGCCGGTGCCCAGGCATTGCCAGATCGCACTGTGTTCGCTGTCAATCGGCCGCAGGCGGTCACCGGCCAGAGCCCGGCGCCCGAGCATCCTGCGTACCAGTTCGCCTCCGACCACCAACGTCTCTTTGTTGGCCAGCGCTACTCTCTTCCCTGCCCTCAAAGCGGCCAGGGTTGGCTTCAGACCAGCCGAACCCACCACCGCTACCAGCACCATGTCGACGTCATCGCGGGTCACCAACTCGATCAGCGCCTCTGCACCCAGAAGCAACCTGGTACGCGATGAAGAGGAGGACGCTGTGCAGGCCGCGGCAAGCAGCTCGCGGCCTTCCGCGTTAGCGTCCACCAGCACACAAATCCGCGGGTGAAACGTCTCTACCTGCTCTGCCAGCAGCTTTGCCTGCCGTAAAGCAGCAAGACCGACGACTTCCACCTGATCACGATAATCGGGATTGACCCGGGCAAACTCGGAAATGACTGCCAGCGCCTGCCGTCCTATCGAGCCGGTTGATCCGAGAATAGCCAGGCGCATTCGCCGCCGTTCGCCCCCTCGCACGCACTCCGCCACTTACGGGCATTATACCATTGCTCTTGCCAGACCGGCCGCGACCCGATGCGTATCGGAGCTTACAACGCACCGTAAGCACGGGCGATAAGAAGCGTGAACGCCCCGGCCACCAACAGGCTGTCCATCCGATCAAGGAAACCGCCGTGTCCGGGCAGGATCAGGGAGGTATCCTTAACCCCCGCCTCCCGCTTTAAGGCTGATTCCCAGAAATCCCCCAGCGCAGCGGCGAAAGCTGTGAGCAGCCCGAGGCCCAAGCGGACTGGCGGAGGTAAGCCCAGGGGCATTCCCAAAACCAGCGCCACCGCTCCCCCGCTCACCAGCCCGGCCACGAATCCCTCCCAGCTCTTGCCGGGGCTCAACTGGGGCGCAATCTTATGGCGTCCCAGGCGCCGGCCCACAAGAAACGCACCGATGTCCGAGCTCCAGGTTATGCCCACTGCCCAGAGGCACCAGTAGAATCCGCCTACTTCGCGCAGAAGTATCAGCGAACCCCAAAGCAGGCCCACATACAGGGTCGACCAGGTAAGCGCCAACACCCGCCGAAGAGGCCGCTGGTGAAAGAAGAACAGCTCGCGGATGCCACTGTAGACGGTTATACCTACTGCTACCGCCCCCGCCCCCGTCAAACCGAAACGGCCTGCGACATAGGAAGCAAGAACAGCCAGAATCGCGCCTTCCCACCCCCCGCGCGCGTTTGGCAGGCCGGACGATCCGGCGGACGATCCGGCGCCCGTCCTTTCCGTCGTCAGGCGCTCCAGTTCCCAGCCAAGCGCTGCCGCCACCAGCAGGACAGTGGCAAGCCATAGCCGGCCACCCATCCACAGTGCGGCAAAGAAGATAGGCGCACCCAGAAGAATCGTGATGATTCGCGGCCGAAGGGAACCGTCAGCGGGGATAGTAGGCTTGGATGGGATCATGAGTTGGACTCCACGCGCCCGAAGCGACGCTGGCGCTGTTGATAGTCGGCTAGTGCAGCCAGGAACTCCTGCCGGCCAAAGTCCGGCCAGTGACGGTCGGTGACCCAGATCTCCGTATAGGCGAGCGGCCACAGCAAGAAGTTGGACAGGCGCAGTTCCCCCCCGGTACGAATCAGCAGGTCCGGGTCGGGCAGCCCGGCAGTATAAAGGCGAGAGGCAAAAACCTCTTCGTTTATGTCGGCTGGATCAAGCTCTCCCTGCTTAACTTCCTCTGCCAGCCGTCTGACGGCCTGCAGAATATCCGCCCGTCCGCCGTAATTAAGCGCGATATTGAGGCGCAAACGCTGGTTGGCAGCGGTAACGGCCTCTGCCCGTTGGATCTCGCGCTGCAGGCTCACGGGCAGGCGGGTACGGTCACCCAGGATGGCCAACCGAACCCCCTCCCGGTGGAACTCGTCAAGCTTGTCGCGCAGGAGTTCCTCCGCCAGCCGAAAGAGAGCTTGGACCTCACCAGGCGAACGGCGCCAGTTCTCGGTGGAGAAGGCGAAGACGGTAAGGATCGGCAGACCTATCTCGGCCGCGGTGCGGACCAACTCCTCGAGACGGTCAGCCCCGGCCCGGTGACCCGCCGTGCGTGGCATTCCCCGCGCTCTTGCCCAGCGGCCATTGCCGTCCATGATAACGGCTACATGGCGGGGGAGACGGGAAAGATCAAGAACAGGTTGAGCAGATGCAGTCAATTCGCCACTCATTAAGCCCGGCTTACATCCTTCCCGCAACAGCTTCCGCGCCGCCCGGCGTCTGTCGGCGCACGGCACATCGTGGGGCTGTGGTCGACCAGCAAGCGCAAGCAAACAGGTCCTTCTGTCTGCCGCTCCTCCTGCACTACCCGGACCAGCCGCAGGTCTCTCTCCGCACCGGGTTCTACCCTGCCACCAGTAACCAGTTCACAAATAATATCTACGGACCGGCCCGTAGGAGCCAACCTCGCGTATACGGCCTCGAGAGGGTAAGCCAGCCATGCCGTCGGCCCGGCGCAAGCCTCATCAGGCGTCGACATCTCAGACTTCCAGGATCTCCTTTTCTTTTTCCGCCAGTAGCTGGTCGATCTGAGCGATGAACCGGTCGGTCAGTTTTTGCACCTCTTCCTGCAGCCGCCGCGATTCGTTCTCAGAGAGGCCCTCCGTCTTTTCCGCCTTCTTGATCTGCTCATTCGCGTCACGCCGGAGGTTGCGAATGGCAACCCTGTGCTCCTCCGCAATTTTACGGGCCAGCTTCGTCAGCTCGTTCCGCCGTTCGGCGGTGAGGGGAGGAATGGCGATGCGGATTATCGCGCCGTCAACCGTAGGCGTCAGTGCCAGATCCGACTTGAGAATCGCCTTCTCAATATCCTTTACGGCATTGCGGTCCCACGGCTGCACCACCAGTACGCGACTGTCCTGGACGGAAACAGTAGCCAACTGGGGCAGCGGGGTAGGCGTACCGTAATACTCGACCATCACCCGTTCCAGAATGGCAGGATTGGCCCGGCCGGTCCGAATTGCCGCAAACTCTCGTCGCAGGTCTCTCGTGACGCTCTCCATCTCTTTTTCCAGGTTACGGACCACGTCTTTCGTGTTGATCATCGTCACCCCTCCCTTGCATTTGCTGAGAGACCGCTACCGGGGCTCCGTCTCAGCCGGCTCGTCCACGGAAGCCACATCGCCGATGAACGTGCCTACCTTTTCGCCCAGAACTGCCCGGAGCATATTCTCCGGATCGTCCAGACTGAAGACAATGATAGGGATCTTGTTCTCCCGGCAAAGGGATGCGGCCGTGGCATCCATGACTCCCAGCCTCTTCTTGACCACGTCCAGGTACTCAAGGGCCTCGTACTTCCGCGCCCGCGGGTCCGACCGGGGATCGGCGCTGTAGACTCCATCTACTCCGCGCTTGGCCATCAAGATGACATCCGCTTCGATCTCCGCTGCCCGCAAAGCCGCGGTGGTATCCGTAGAAAAGTAAGGATTGCCCGTTCCGCAGGCAAAGATCACAACCCTTCCTTTTTCCAGGTGCCGGATGGCACGGCGGCGTATGTACGGCTCAGCAACCGCCCGCATCTCGATGGCCGTCTGCACTCGGGTATCCACGCCCAGCTTCTCGAGCTGATCCTGCAACGCCAGGGCGTTGATGGCGGTGGCTAGCATCCCCATGTAATCGGCGGTGGCACGGTCCATGCCGCGGGCCTCACCGGCAGCCCCTCGCCAGATGTTGCCACCGCCGACTACGATGGTAGTCTGCACACCCAGGGAGACCAAGCGCTGGACTGCCCGGGCAATCTGGTGGACCACTTCCAGGTCGAGCCCGATCTCGCTCTGTCCGGCGAGGGCCTGGCCGGAGAGTTTCAACACCACTCGCCGGTAGCGAGGTACGGGCGCGGAGTGTTCGGAACTCATCAGCCTACCTCCCAGCGGAAGACTAATTCATCCCCTCGCCCCGTTCGAACCGGACGAAGCGCCGGACGGTGATGTTCTCCCCCAGGCGGGCGATGACCTCCGAAATCACGTCGCGTACCCTCTTGTTGGGATCCTTAATAAAAGGTTGTTCCAGCAGGCAGACCTCCTGGAAGTACTTCTCGAGCCTGCCCTGAGCGATCTTTTCCACAACTTGCTCCGGCTTTCCTTCATTCCTGGCGGCCGCTCGATAAATCTCAAGCTCCCGTTCGCGAACCTCAGACGGTACGTCCTCCCGGGAGACGTACTCCGGCCGCGCCGCTGCTACCTGCATGGCAAGGTCACGGGTAAGTCGCCGGAAATCCTCCGTTCTGGCCACGAAGTCGGTCTCACAGTTGACTTCGATCAGCACACCGATACGCCCGTTCCCGTGAATGTAGGCGTCGACGATGCCCTCGCTGGCCACACGACCGGCTCGCTTGGCGGCAGCTGCCAACCCCTTCTTGCGCAGCTCCTCAACGGCCTTTTCCATATCACCGCCGGTAGCCTCCAGCGCCTTCTTGCAGTCGAGCATACCGGCCCCCGTTCTCTCCCGGAGCTCTTTGACCATCTCACTTGTAATGGTTGCCATGTTCTGCCTCCTCATCTCTGTTCGTACACGAAACGCGCCCGGCAGGCACATGCTGAACCGGGCGGGACGTTCGTTGCCTACTTAAACTGCTAAGCCGATCTCATTCGACGATCTCCGCATACGCATCCTGGGCGAAAGCCTCATCCTCAGTCTCATCAGGTTCGCCACTGCTTTGCGGCTCGGTTTCATCCGTGCCGGGCGCCGGAGCGACGTCGAGGCCCTCCCGGCCTTCGATGACCGCGTCCGCAATCTTGCTCGTAATCAGCCGGACGGCCCGGATGGCATCGTCATTACCGGGGATGACGTAGTCGACCTCGTCGGGATCACAGTTGGTGTCCACAATAGCCACGATGGGGATATGCAGCTTCCGTGCTTCGGTCACCGCAATATGCTCCTTGCGCGGGTCGACGATGAAGAGTGCATCAGGAAGGTCGGCCATATCCCTGATACCGGACAGGTATTTGGCCAATTTCTCCCGTTCCTGTTGCAGTCTGGCCACTTCTTTCTTGGGCAGGAGCGAGAACGAACCATCCTGCTCCATCTGCTCCAGCTCCTTCAGACGCTGGATACGCCCGCGGATGGTGCGGAAATTGGTCAGCATTCCGCCAAGCCAGCGGTTGTTGACGTAGTACATTCCGCAACGCGTAGCCTCTTCCCGAATAGAGTCCTGGGCCTGTTTCTTCGTGCCCACAAACAGGATGCTCTTACCTTCTTTGGCTATGTTGCGAACGAATTCGTAAGCTTCTTCCAGCTTGCGCAGGGTTTTCTGGAGGTCAATGATGTAGATGCCGTTTCGCTCGGTGAAGATGTACTCCCGCATCTTGGGGTTCCAGCGGCGGGTCTGGTGACCGAAATGGACTCCTGCCTCAAGAAGCTGCTTCATGGAAACAACTGCCGTAAAAACCACCTCCGGGTTATGCCTCCGCTTCCTTCTTCCAAGCCTGCCATCGGCAGCTCAGCCGGCACCCACAGGCTTGTCTGGAAACGTGTGGGTTGAAATGCCGTCGTGTAGTATACCACACCGTATCATCCTTGTGAACGGCTAGCTGCGGGGCCGGATTCATAGAGCTCGCTCAGGGCAGCCCGCAGGTGCAAAACCGCTTTGGTATGCAGCTGCGAGGCCCGCGATTCAGAAACATCAAGAACCTTGCCGATCTCCTTGAGGGTCAGCCCTTCATAGTAGTAGAGAGCAATCACCAGTCTTTCCCGCTCGGGAAGGCGGTCGATCGCCTCCGCCAGCCGTTCGCGGATCTCCGTCAGTTCCACAATCTCACTCGGGTCACGTGTGGATGCATCCTGAACCAGTTGCTGAATGGAGTAGACTTGATGGCCGTCTTCATCACTCCAGCTCTCCTCTAAAGAGAGAAGGGCTGCACCTTGAGTCTCCTGAAGCATCTGGTAGTAACGATCCAGGTCCACACCCAGCTCCGTGGCGACTTCAGCATCGGTGGCCGGTCGGCCCGTCCGGCCCTCCACCCTGCTAATGGCCCGCTCAATCTCGCGCGCCACTTGCCGCACGGAACGGGGAACCCAGTCGGCCGCGCGCAGGCCGTCGAGAATAGCGCCGCGGATGCGGGCGATGGCGTAGGTCTCAAACTTAACTCCCCGTGCCGGATCGTACTTCTCCACCGCATCCAGCAGGCCGAAAATCCCGTAGCTTATCAGATCATCCGCCTCCACGTTGGGAGGAAGTCCCATGGCGATACGACCGGCACAGTACTTCACCAGGCGGGCGTGGGAGAGAACCAGCTGGTCCCGGGCATTCTTGTCTCCCCGCTCTTTGTAGGCGCGCCACAATCTTTCGGCCTCGGCCTGTCGCGCCTCCGCCTCTCTCTCCTCAGACCTATCGAGCCGGTCGGGCTGAGCCATGACCCATTCCCCCAAAACCATCTGCGGCCCGGCTGAGACGACGGCGTGCTGTCTCAACCTGGAAGATATACCGTACCAGCCGTTCCTCCGTCCGCGGCGATACTTCTACAAAACGGATTCCAACGATCAACCTTTCACCCGCGCCTGTTTCCGCCGTCCCCTCCGCCGACAGCCGCACAACCTCTCCCTGCAATTCCAGTACCTCATCTCCAAGTGCGAGCCGTATAGCCACCCGCTCCCCGAGCTTTATGTCCTGCTCCACCGAAGCCACGAAAGAGAGCCCTCCCGCGCTCAAATCCCGGGTGACCGCGCTTTCCCACGCTCCTGCCCGGCCGATTCGGCTCCAGAGGAAAGGAAGCGTGATGGGCAGCCGGAAGTACCTGCGCTGTCCCCGCTGCCACCTTGCCGGTCGGGCCACGACCCATTGGTGTTCGTCTGCGAAGCGCTCCCCAAGGAGACGGCTCTCCCCCCACCACTGGCCGCTTGGCAAGCTGACTTGCAGTATCAGCACCATTTCCGGATCAAGCCGCGGCAGGGACCCGCCGTCTCCGGCCGCCAGAACCAGCCGTTCACCGTCAATCTCCCGCAGACGGGCGCGTATCTGGCCGCTTGGCGGCCCCGTTACCGAAACGGCGAGACCGAGTTCCAGCTCGGGCTCGTCCCTCATCAACCTCTCCCCCTCAGCCGGTAGGTCTATTCCCGCATCTCTGCTCCGCCTCACCCACGCGGAGCGGATGATCCGTCGATCTCCGCCATGATCTCTTTCACCATGGCAGGAAGGTCGGCCACCTCGAGTTGCTGCGGATCATCCGGCCCCGTACTCACGAACCGCAACGGCAGACCGACGCGTCGGGCAAGATTGTATATCGGCAGCCAGCTCCCAACCTCGTCCATGCGGGTAACTGCCAGATGTGTCGGACGGAACGGACCAAACGTTGTGCGCAGACGAGCCAGATATGGCCCACCGCACTGTGCCGGTAAAACCAACTGTATCTCAGTGGCAACCAGTTGTTCCACGGCCTGGTATGCCTTCTCTTTCTCTTCCTGCCCGTGCTTCACTGAAAGCCCGGGAGTATCGATGAGCACCAGGTCGGCCTCTCTGCGAGCCTCCTCCACCTCCGCGGGCGGCGGCGGCGTGGGGAAAGTAACCACACTCCACCGGGCTATTCCCTCATAACACCGGGCTATCTTGGTTATCAGGGTAGTCTTGCCCGCCCCCGGCGGACCGACAAAGGCTATCACCAAACCGGGACGGACGCTTTCAAGCCAGGTTCCGCTCGTCTGCACGCCGGCAAGCAGCAATTCGACCAGCCACGGGCGTACCGTCTGCTCCCAGCTACCACCAGCAAGTGATTGCGCCACTCTCTGCCATTCTTTCTCTACCCAGGCCAGCATCTCCTCTTCCCAGCCAGCTTGCTCCAGGCGTCCCCGCCACGGAAAAGAGGGAAAGGCTTCCGGGCGGCCAGATCGTTTCTCCTGGCGGGGTAAAGCTGCGGTGACCACCACCTCGCTTACCCGTTCCCGGGACCAGAGCCGCTGCCGGCGGGTGCGGGTTACCGTAGAGATGATGTAGGCGTCCGGGCCAAGCTCCTTTCGCACGCGGGAGAGTGCTTGTGGCAGAGTTGGGGCAACAAACTGTTTAACTTTCACCAGGCCACACCACCATTCCGTAACTTCTCACAGTCGTACCAGGTGCTACCTCGGAATAGGCAAGCACCGGCAAACGCGGTAGCGAGCGTTCCAGAAGTTGTCGCAGCGCGGAACGGATTTCTGACGATACCAGCAGTACCGGTTGGATGCCACTTGCGGCTGCCTGGCTGACCAGTTGTCCCAGGCGCTCCACAAGACGGCGCAACTCCGCCGGATCAACCGCCGGTGGGGAGCCGGGAGCCGCGCCCTGCAAGCTTTCAGCCAGGTACCTTTCACCCTGCGGAGAAAGGGTTATGACCGGGAGAACTCCCTCGGGAGTGATATAGGTCCGGGTGATCTGCCGTCGCAGGCCTAGCCGGGCCGCGCGGATCAGCTCGGCCGGTTCCCGGGTCTGGCGGGCCACGTCGGCGATCGACTCCAGAATGGTAACAAGATCGCGGCAGGAGACCTGCTCCGCCAGCAAACCCTGCAAGACCTTCTGAATCTCACCAAGCGTGAGCACCTGCCGCACCTCTTCGGTAACTGCCGGATACTGCTTTTGAACGGTATCCAGCATCTCCTTGACCTCCTGCCTTCCCAGAAGATCGGGAGCGCACTCCCGCAGTACCTCGCAAAGATGGGTGGTCAGCACAGCCGCCGGTTCGACCAGAGTGTAGCCTTGTGCTTCCAGGCGTTCCCGGTCTTCCGGCCGCACCCACCAGGCGGTCAACCCGAAGGCAGGCTCCTTCGTCTCAATTCCACCCGCAGGAGGCGCGCCCGTACCGGTGTCCATGGCCAATATGCGGTCAACGAGCAACTCGCCACGGGCCACCTCGACCCCGCGCAGCAGGAAACGGTACTGGTTGGGGCGTAGCTCCACGTTATCCCGGATACGAATCGGGGGTACCACAAAGCCGAGCTCCCACGCGAGACGTCGCCGCAGGGCCGCAATCCGGTCCAGCAGCTCGCCGCCACTCTGGGTATCAGCGAGAGAGATCAGGCTGTAGCCGATCTCGATGGCGAAGGGATCGACCTGCAGCGCTGGCAACAGCTGCTCGGCGGAGGCCTGCTCCCCTCCGGCCGTCGCCTTCTGCTTCTCCGCCGCTGTCCTCGGAGTCTCCACAGCGGAAGAGATGTTCGCCGTTCTGTGCTGGCGCAGGAGCCGGGCCAGGCCGCCGAAAGTGGCGGCCAACACCAGGAAGGGAAGGGTTGGCAGCCCTGGCACAATGGCCAGGATGGCCAGGACTGCGGCGGTGACGGCCAGGAGCGTCGGTTCGGCCGTAAGCTGGTGAGTGAGATCGCGTCCCAGGTTATTGGCGGAGGCAGCACGCGTCACAATGATGCCGGTGGCCGTCGACACCAGAAGAGCGGGTATTTGCGCCACAAGGCCGTCCCCGATGGTGAGCAGCGTGTAGTGGGCCAGCGCTTCACTGATGCTTAGCCCCTGCTGGAGGACGCCCACCGCAAACCCCGCCAGAATGTTGACCAAGGTGATGATGATACCGGCAATCGCATCTCCCTTGACAAACTTGCTTGCACCATCCATCGCCCCGTAGAAGTCGGCTTCCCGCTCAATCTCAGCCCGACGCCGGCGAGCCTCCTGCTCGTCGATGATCCCGGCGTTCAGGTCGGCGTCGATGCTCATCTGCTTTCCCGGCATGGCATCCAGAGTAAAGCGGGCCGCCACCTCAGCTACTCGTTCAGCGCCCCGGGTGATAACAACAAACTGGATGATAACCAAAATCAGAAAGATAACCGCTCCTACCACGAAGTTGCCGCCCACGACAAACTGCCCGAAAGCCCGGATTATCTCCCCCGCGTACCCGTGCAGGAGGATGAGCCGGGTAGAAGAGACATTCAGGGCCAGGCGAAAGAGGGTGGCGACGAGCAACATGGTAGGAAAGACTGACAGATCCAGCACATGCCGAACGTTCATGCTGAGCAGAAGGAGCAGCAAGGAGAGGCTTATGTTGGCAGCAAGCAACACGTCGAGGAGACGGGCCGGCACGGGCAGCACCATCATGATCACGACAAGGATCACCGCCCCGACGGCTGCCAGGTCGGCCGCCCCGGCCAGGTTGGCCCATGCAGTCTTGACCCGAGGTATTGTCGCCATCAGCAAACCTCCTTGCTACTGGACGGGCCGCCGTTCGGGATGATGACGATACACATACGCCAGCACCTCCGCCACGGTCTGATACAGTTCGACGGGAATCTCCCGCCCGACTTTGACGCTCCGGTAGAGGCTGCGGGCGAGCGGCGGATTCTCCACGACAGGCACCCCGGCTTCCACGGCAATCTCCCGGAGCCGGCGGGCCAGAACGCCTGCCCCCTTGGCCACCACCCGCGGAGCCCGCATCGTCCTGGCCTCGTATTTCAGAGCCACAGCCAGGTGTACCGGGTTCACCACCAGCACGTCGGCGCGGCGCACCTCCTGCATCTGGCGGTTGCGGGCAAGCTGGCGCTGCCGCTGGCGGAGCCTCGCCTTGACCTGCGGATCGCCTTCGGTCTGCTTCAGCTCATCCCGTACTTCCTGCCGGCTCATTCGGAGTTGTCTTTCGAGTTGAACCCGCTGGAATGCATAGTCGGCCAGACCCACGAGACAAGTGGCAAATCCTACCTTACAAAAGAGGTCCTGCAACCAGGAAGCGGCCAGGCCCGCACCGCTTGCGGCCGGCAACTCCGCAAGACGGGGCAGATCAGCATAGTTGGCCCGCAAGACCGAGTAGGCCGCGTAACCGATTACCAGGGCTTTGAGCAGCGATTTGAGAAGATTGGCCGCTCCCTGCCAGGAGAAAATCCGTGCCAGGCCGGCCAGAGGATTCAGCCGGTCTAGGCGGGGTGCGGCCAGTCCGGGAGTGATCAGCAAACCGGTCTGGGCGGCCTGCGCGCCGACCACTGCCAGCACGGCCGGCAACAAAACAGGAAGGAGTAGAAGCAGGCCGTCCCGCAGGAACGGGCCGAAGAGCTGCGTCGCCGAGTTCGGACTCAGCGCTCCGGTTGCCCCCACCCTTGCCATGGCCAGTTGCCAGTCCTCGCCGCCCAGGCGAAGACCCGCGGCTGCCACTATCGGGGCGAGAAGGCGCAGGGAGAAAGCTACTGCCAGCAGGCTGAGGCCAACGCCGATCTCCGGCGTGTGTGCCACCTGCCCCTGGCGGCGGCTTTCCTCCCGCCGACGCGGGGTGGGCGCCTCGGTCTTGTCGTCGCCAGCAAAGAGTTGCAGGTTGAAGATGAAGGGAAGCGGAACAAGCTGTGCGGCTGGAGCGCTGCCACCCTGGCCAACAATGCGCTGCCAGAGCTGATCAATACCCCGCCAGAGCGGACCGCCGGGTTCAAAGATCACACCGACCGCTTTGGCCAGAAACGGGAACAGGACCAGCAAGAGTATGAAGCCCCCCAGCTGCTTGATGGAGAATCCTACACTGAAAAGGTTGAGTGGTGGCACGGCTCGCGCCAGCAAGCCCAGGGCTACATCGGTAAGCAGCAGGGCGGCCAGGAGCGGCAATGCCAGGCGGAAGCCAACCGCAAAGAAGCTGGCATAATACTCCCAAACGGGGACCGCAGCTCCCGCCAGGTCAAGAGCAAAACCCGGAGGGAGAGAGGTCAGTGTCGCACCCACAAGGTTGACCAGTGCCTCCACTCCTCCTGCCAGCGAGAAGAGCACGAGAGCCAGAAGGTGGAAGAATCGTCCGAGGAGTGAAGCGGTCGCACCACTTGCCGGATCGAAGAGGACATCCAGGTTGAAGCCCATAGGCAAGTCGAGCAAGATCCCTGCCATCTCGACCGCGCTGAAGGCAATCAGCACGAGGAAACCCAGCACCAGACCGGTGGCGAGCTCGCTTATGGCGATCACCACAAGCCGCGGCCAGAACTCGGGCAAAGGCGCAGGGAGCGTCCATCCCCGCGCGGCCAGACCGGCGCGGGCGGCCGGAGCGAGGGCGAGGGCGAGGGCGAGGGTGAGCGCCCCGCGCCATATGGGAGACAGCCCCGGACCGCGAAAGAACGGCACTACGGACAGGAGCGCTCCCAGCCGCAGGCTGACCGCAAGAAAGAGAGTGAGCTCATGCAGGTCCGGCCAGGGCAACGTCAACCCTCACACCCCCACCAGCATGTAGCCAATGTACGAAGGGAGATCACCCCAAAGCCTGACTGACAGGTCGACCAAGACCTGCAGCATCCAGGGACCAAGCAGCAGCAGGACGAGAATCATCGCCGCCAGCTTGGGAACAAAGGTCAAAGACTGTTCTTGAATCTGGGTGACTGCCTGCAAGAGGCTGACTACCAACCCGACCAGCAGCCCGATCAGGATCAACGGTGCTGCTACCAGCGTGGCAGCTCGGAGGGCTTGTCCCATCAGACTGATCACCGTGGCATCACTCATTGACCATTTCGCCTCCCTGCTTACCAGCCTCAAGCCAACCGGTGCTTTCCCGCTTCATAACTACTGGTAACTCTCCAACAGGGAGCTCGTGATCAGATGCCAGCCGTCCGCCAGGACAAAAAGCAAGATCTTAAAAGGCAGGGAAATCATCACCGGTGGCAACATGATCATACCCATGGACATCAAACTGGAAGCTACTACCATATCGATCACGAGAAACGGAATGTAAATGACAAACCCGAGCTGAAAGGCGGTTTTCAGTTCACTGATGATAAAGGCCGGAACAAGGGCTCTGAAAGGGACATTATCAGTCCATCTCCCGGAATTGGAGTCCGGGGTGGAGAGGTTTTGCCCGGTGGCGGAGGGGGCCGCCTGGTCGTCCGGGTCGGTAGCCGCAGCTCCGGCTGTGTCCTCAGTTGCATCGACATACTTCAAGAAGAGAGCCAGGTCGGACTTGCGGGTGGAGCGCAGCATGAAGTCACGCAGGGGTTCTTCGGCCGCCCGCAGCGCCTCTTCCTGGCTAATTCTCCCATCCAGGAAGGGGCTGATCGCCTGCTGGTAAACCTGATTCCACGTGGGCGCCATGGTGAAGAAAGTCAAGAAAAGTGCCAGGCCGACGATAACTTGGTTGGGAGGGATCTGATTGGTAGCAAGTGCGCTCCGCACAAAGGAGAGCACGACTACTATCCGGGTGAACGAAGTGAGCATGATAAGGATTGACGGCGCGAGCGCCAGGACCGTAAGGAGTGCGAGCACCTGTAGCGTCAGCGCCGTTTCCGACGGGCTGCTGGCTTCCTGCAGTCCGATTTCAAGTCGCGGTATAGCAAGTTGGGCAGCGAGCACGATGTTCACAAACATCCCTCCGGGTGGGCCGGTACACGAGATCTAAGTCCGCGTGCCGCAAAACGTTACGGGCGCCTGTCACCCACCTCCTCTCCCCGCCAGGATGCCTGAGACCCGGGTGACAGTCACCCGAGACTGCGACGGCTCCGGCGACAGAGGCAGCATCCAGCACGGGAACAGACTCAGCCTGGCAGATGCCTGGCCCACCCATCACCCCTCTCTGCCTTCCCGTTTTTCTCCGATTGGTCGGCGTGCCTGTGTGGCGGAAGCGTGGCGATCAGCCGTACATCCTTCTCCCCTGAACCGATCACGAGCAGCCGCTGATCCGCCCGGACCAGCCAGAGCATCTTCCCGGGACCCAGTGGGAGGACTTCCAGCACCTCAAGCCGCTTTCGTGACCCGCCACTCTCCCGTGCGCCTCTCAGAACCGCCCACGGATGCTGGACCTTGAAGTACAGGCGGGAGCCCCAGTAAGCGAGGGGGGCGACCAGCAGCAAGGCCAGAAACCAGCGCAAGAACGTCTCAAGCACCCTGGCCGGCACCCCCTTCCCGCACCCTTTCGCCTGGGCTTACGATGGCAGTGATCTTGACGCCAAAGGTGTCGTCCACAACCACGACCTCTCCTTTGGCGATCAACCGGCCGTTGACCAGGATGTCTACCGGCTCCCCCGCCATGTGATCGAGTTCGAGGATCGATCCTTTGCCCAGCGCCAGCACCTCACGCATTGAAAGGCTTGTCCGGCCGAGCTCCACGGTGATATCAAGGGGAACGTCCATCAACAACTCCAGGTTATCGACCTCGTCATTGCTTGTTGCCGCTCCTTCGAGCGGAGCAAAAGTGACTGGACGTATGAGAACGGGTGCGCTGGTGGGATCGGATGTGTCGCGCACCTCGGCGGAGCCCGCCCCCTTGCGGCTCGTTGCTCTGCTTGCAGTTCCGGATCTCTCCTCTGAGTGCAGGTGCGAACGGGTGTGAAGAACCCCACGGTCAAACAGGGTTGCGGCCGCCTCCTCTCGGCCGGACACTCCCGAAAAGGATGCAGCCCCTGCCTTTCTCAGCGCTTCGGAGGTTCCTAACGAAGAAGGATCCCCCTCGCTCCGGCCGGAGTCCGGGTTGGCCCCTTCGCCATGCGGGCCGGCACCGGCTTCCGTTCCTTGCTGTGAAGCCGGCCCCGTGAGTGCGCGGTAGAGCAGCGCAGGCAGGCTCGGAGCAAAGAGGTGGAGAAGGTGAACGCTCTGCTTACCCCAGCCCAGTTCGATCTCGACGCCCAACCAGGTAGGAGCGTCACTGCTCTCCCGGGCCGGCTCCGGCAGTGCGGTCACGCCGCGAGGGAGCACCGTCACCGTCGCTTCGATTACGTCCCGCAGGACCATCTTCATCTCGGCGGCGACCAGCTCCGCAAATGCCGCTGGATAGGCAGCCGCATCCGGCAACCCGGGAAGCGTGCCGACCGCAGGTGGCCATTCCCCGCCCGCCATCTCCTCCAGGCGTCCGGAAGCACCGTCCGAAAGGACCAGGAAAGAGCCAAGCCAGTCCGGGCTGGCAGCCAGCTGGACGAAGATCAATTTCTCGGCCCCTTCGCCGTTTTGGCGCAGCGCCGGCAAAGGCTGATTTATCAAGGCCTCTCGTATGATCCGCGCCTTGACCGGACGGGCCGGCGAAGAGAGAGCATTGGCCACCGACTGCCAGATGAGGGTAACTAGTTCATGCCAGGCCGCCACCCCAGTGCCCGCCTCCTGCAGGCCGAGCTGAGAGGAGGATTCTGGCAGGCTCTGCTTTGTCTGGCCCAGCAAAGCTTCGATCTCAGCTCGCGACAACAAGGGATGACTCATGCGGATACCACCTCTTCTTGGGCCGCGTGCTTCCGGAGCAACCGCACAGCCAACCGCCCACGGAATGTTCCCGGCTGAGCGAGCCACGCGGGTCTTCCATTCACGTAAACAGTCACTTCTCCCTCAACCGGCTGTTCCAGCTTGATGATGTCTCCGCATTCGAGGTTGAGCAGGTCGTGGGCGCGCAAGCTAACCCGCCCCAAAACGACGGTTACCTGCGCGGGTTGATCCGCCCCCCGCTCCTCGCTCCCCCGATCTTGGCCGGCGCTCACTTCGTGCGGCGCTGCGGCCGACTCTGCTACCTCCCGGCTCTCCCGGTGCTCAACCTGATCATCCTTGCGCCTCGCCTCGTCCAGGCCGATCTCAGTCTGCCGCTCCAGGAGCTCAAGCGGCAGGCAGAAGGAGGCCATCCCCTGCCCGGCCGGCAGCTGAACGGTAAACCGGGCTACCCACCAAATCCAGGTTGCGTCATGCCCTGCAAGGAGCTCTCGGACCGAGCGGAGCTCACCTGGCAGCGAAAGGTTAGAGAGAGATCCTGGATGCTCCGGAACCGATTCGAACTCGACTCCTGTTGCGCCCGGCCATAGCTCGCCGGTCGCCTCCCACAGGCGAAGAATCAGTGGCCGCATAACTTTGGCTTCCAGCGCCGTCAGAAGCCGTGCTCCTTCCGGCCAGCGGCCGCGTCCGCCAAGCAGCCGGTCCACCAGAACCTGAGCAAGCTCTGACTGGAAGCAGAAGAGCGCCGGCAGACGGCGTCTGCTCGAAGGAACTCGCAAACTTACCCACCACCGCGCCGCCAGAGCAAGTGGTGGAAACATCCCCATCAATTGCCACCCGCCATAAACTCCTTGCTCTGTCGCCTCCACCCGGCAGAGAAGTCCCGCCTGCTCGCTGATGATTGTCGCCAGTCTCCTGGCTAAGAGGTGATGGTATCTTCGCCACGCTATTGGTAGCTCCGCAGGCTCCCGTGCCACTGCCATAGGCCTTCTCCTTTCCGGTCTCAGGGAAGCGGCGGTTCCTTGCTGAGTTCGGACAGGCTGAGGACCACCACATCCACGCGGCGGTTCTTAGCCCTGCCGGCCGCAGTACTGTTGGATGCGACCGGACGCTGATCGGCATATCCGGCCGCCGAGAGACGCTCGGACGGTATGCCCTGTTCAATGAAGAAGCGAACCACGCGAGAGGCCCGTGCGGTGGACAACTCCCAGTTGGAGGGGAATTGCAGGGTGTTGATGGGCAGACTGTCCGTATGCCCTTCCACCCGCAACGGGTTTTCCAGCGGACGCAAAATCTCCGCCAGTCGCCGGAGCACGGGTTCTGCCTCGGGGCGGATATCCGCTTTACCGGTATCGAAAAGCACTTGATCTGCAAAGCGGACTACGAGGCCCCGCTCTTCTTCTACGAGCGAGATACCGCTCCCCTCCTGGGGCAGGGTTTGCCGCAAGCGCTGCAGTACCTGCTCCAGCTGCTCACGTTCCCTGGCCTCTTTCAACAACCAGGGAGATTCAGTGAGATCGGGCAGTCCGCCCAGCCGGTCGAGGTTGACGCCCAGCGAGCTACGAAGAGAGGTGGCCACCTGCCGGAACCTGGCCACGTCGATACGAGAGAAGGCGTATAGCGCCACGAAAAAGGTGAGCAGGAGGGTGATCAAGTCTGAGTAAGTGGTCATCCATGGCTCGTCCGGGGCCGGAGCCGAAAGCAGCGTAACGCCCCGCCGCCTGCTCCCCGTGGCTCCTGTTTTCTCGTCCTTCGCATTGGTTCTTGCCACGCTTGCCCCCCTCCTCAGCTGCGGGCCTGGACGGCCGCCTCCTGACGGTGCCTGCTTCGACTTCTCGCCATGGCTTCTCGTACCTGGTCAGTACCCTTTTCAGTGGCTCGCTGCGAGGGTCTGAATCCGCGCAGGCGCTCCGCGATCAGCATCGGGTTCTCCCCTGCCTGCAGCGCCAGCATCCCTTCGACCACTGCCTGCCGGTAGCGAACTTCCTGCTCGGTGCGCAGACGCAGGCTGCCGGCGAGCGGCAGGAAGATCAGGTAGGCCAGTACTGCACCATAAAAAGTGGTAAGCAGTGCCAGCGCCATTGCTGGACCGATGGTGCTCGGATCAGAGAGTTTGGACAGCATCTGGACCAGACCGACAAGTGTACCGATCATGCCGAAGGCGGGAAGCAGGCGGGCTATGGTCTCGAGCACCCCGCGGCTCGTCTGATGCCGGTACTGAATCTGGGCGATGTCATTCTCGAGGATGGCTGCCACCTGCTCCGGCTCGACCCCATCGACCACGAGCTGGATTGCCTTACGCAGGAAGGGGTCGGGCTCATCCTCGAGTTCATCCTCGAGACTGAGCAGGCCATCCCGACGGGCTTTCTCTGCCAGCCTGACGATACGCTCCTCTATCGCTTCCGGATCAACGTCGCTCTTGTGCAAAGCAAGCCAGATCAGACGAGGTAGTTTGCGTAATTCAGCAAACGGATAGTTGATCGAGGTACCGGCCAGGGCGCCGCCCATGACCAGCAGCAACGACGGCCAGTCCCAAAAGCCCTTCAACTCGGGGCCGATGCCCATCGATACCAGTAGCATGGCCGATCCCAGTACGAATCCAACAATGGCACTCCACTGCATGATGGTACCTCCACGTCCTGCCCTGCTCCGCTCCGGCCCTCGGCCTAAGCTCTCCCGCCGCCGATCCCTCCGACCGCTTTACTCCGACTCCTCTCTCACCTCCTCTCCCCGCCCGCCACTCTCCGGCGGAGCAAAGGATGGCGGGTTTGGGCGGAAGCCCCCCTGAATCCGTTGTTTGTATGCGACTACCCGTGCCACCACCTCGGTGACGGGCTCCCTCACCACCAGCTTGCGGCCGGTGGTAAGAGTGATCACCGTGTCAGGAACCGCTTCCACCGTTTCGATCAGGTCGGCGTTCACGACCACCGAAGTTCCGTCGAGTCGAGTTGCTTCTATCACCCTAAACCCGCCCTCTGCCTGTTCTCCTCAGATCTGCGGACCGGACCAGACCTTGTTCGACTTT
The DNA here is from genome assembly GCA_014896315.1 of Limnochordales bacterium. Taxonomy (GTDB): domain Bacteria; phylum Bacillota; class Limnochordia; order Limnochordales; family DUMU01; genus DUMU01. The sequence continues at coordinate 123,636 of JADBKP010000006.1, read as the reverse complement.
ACGCCATACTAACGTCGCAGGTTGATTACTTCCTGCAGAATCTCGTCGGTTGCCGTGATTACGCGGGTGTTAGCCTGAAATCCCCGCTGGGCTACGATCATATTGGCGAACTCCTCCGCCAGATCGACGTTGGACATCTCAAGCCTCCCGGACTCGATCTTCCCACGGCTGCCGCTCGCCGCAGTGCCCCAGCGTATCGCCCCCGAGTTGGCGGTGGTCCGCAAGAGGGAGCTGCCCTCCTTGGCCAGCCCGGCCGGGTTGGTTACCGTTGCCAGGGCAATTTGCCCCAAGAGCTGCATCTCGTTGTTGCTGAAGCGCCCGATTATCTGTCCGCTGGCATCCACCGTGATCTCTTCCAGTTCGCCGCCGGCGGTGCCATCCTGTCGAGCGGCATACACATCGTCCGGCAGTGCGTACTGGGTTATGCCGGTGAAGTCCAGCGTGATGGTCTCGCCGGCTGTCCCGTCGCCGTCCAGGTCGACAGTCACCGACTGTTGCGCGTCGCCTGTGGTGACATTGCCGTTGCTGTCAAAAGACAGCGTAACCTGGGAAACCTGCGTTCCGTCGAGCAGCACGTCAACGGTCCAACTATTACCCGAACCTCGTCTGAACTGGAGGGCCAGCTCTCGTGAGTTGCCCAGCGAGTCGTATACCAGCACGTTTGGCCGGATTGTACCTGGACTGCCCGATGCCGTACGCGCGTCCAGATTCCCTGCGAAATGGACGGTGGTGGTGGCCCGGGGCGGGAAGAGTCCCAGGTCGAGCTTGAGAACTTCCGGCGTACTGTTGGTGTTGACCTGGCCATTCTGCGCGTTCCAACCCAGAAGTCGCGAACCGGACGGAGCATGGACGAGATAGCCGTCGGTATCGAGCCGGAACGCACCGGCGCGGGTAAGCAGAGTGGCGCCGGCCGAATCCTGCACCGCAAAGAAACCTTCGCCATCTATTGCCAGATCCGAAGCGATACCGGTGGGCTGGAGGATCCCCTGCCCCATCAACATGTCGATCGCCGCCACGCCTACACCCATCCCTGCCTGCACCGGATTGGTGCCGCCCCGGCTTGCGCTCGGCGCTTGCGCATCTTTCAACGTCTGATAGAGTAGATCGGCAAATAGCACCCTTCCGGCCTTGTACCCGGGGGTATTGACATTGGCTATGTTCTGGGCAATCACGTCCAGGTCTACCTGGTGGCTCTTCAGCCCCGAGATTCCGGAGTACAACGACCTCAACATCGTTCTTCCTCCTTTGCCAGGCTCACGTGTTCGGTCTAGACCTTTCGATCCCTGGTTTCAGGGGAAGCGGCCGCTTGGGACGTCTTCCTTCGATCCAACGTCCTGACCCCCGGTCGCCGGAGGAGACCTGGGCGATAACCGGTCCGGCCAATCCCCCGCAGCCTGCTTCCCGTCTGCTACGGTCAGGAAGTGATCACCGCCGAATCAATCTGGGTGAAGACATTCTCCTGCCGCCTTTCACCCGGAATCGCGGTGATAACCGTCCTATTGGTGATGCTGACAATCAACGCCAGATCCCCCATGAGCACCAGCGCCTGCTTGCCGCCTTTGCTGGCCACCTTGTCAATGGCTGCGGCAAGCCGGGCCTCTTCGCTGGGACCCCACCTAACGCCTCCGGAACGCAGGCGTTGCTCGGCGTGGGCAGAGAGCCTCAGCCTTGCTCCTGAGGGCGCCCTGGTGTTCTCTTTCGCCGTTTCGGCAACAGCTCGCAGGGCCAGCTCCTGCTCGAGCAGTTGCTGAAAACTCGGAACTTCCCCGGCCGTATTACCCGTCGCCGCCGGAGCAACTCCTTCACCTTGAAGGGGCCTGCTTGCGCTGGCCGAGCCCGCGGCAACCGGCAGTGAATTCCTCAGCGTCTCCATAGCCCGTCCTCTCCGTTGCCTGCAGTCTCGCTTTCACTCCGGTAGCACTCGCCGGACGGAGTCCAGCGGGTACTCCTTCTCGCCAATCCTGAGAAGCGGAGCACCGTTCACATTCCAGACAACTGCGTCCACCCGTCCCCGGATGGTTTCGTCACCAGCGCCCACCTCCACCTGACGCCCGAGCAGCGCCAGAGCCTGCTGCTGTTGGCCGAATCGCTCTTCCGCTGCGGCCAGCTTCTCAACGGCTGACGCCAGATTTGTCATCTGCTCCAGAGTTGAGAACTGAGCCAGCTGGGCCAGAAATTCCCGGTCGCTTACCGGGTTTATCGGATCCTGCATGCGCAGCTCCGTGAGGAGCAGCCGCAGAAAGTCATCCTTGGCCAGCATGGCCCGGTCCGGCTGTCCGCCTCCTGCGGAACTCCCGGCGTCCGTCTCCTGACTTTTGGCAGCTTTCTGGGTCATGGCGGAAGCACGGGTGGCCACCGTCGCCGGACGAACAGCTCCCGGGTGGCCGCCCGCCGGGCCGGTGACGCCCGCCTGCAAGAGCCGTTCCAGCAGACCGGGCCCCAGACCGAGCGAGCCCAGAAGACTTGTTCCGCCTACACCCGTAACACTTCCCCATCCTGGCATGTAGTCACCCCCTTTTCGTCTAGGCCGTTACGTCCAACCCTCCGGCAGCGATTCCCCAAGGTCGCCCCGACGGGGGCAGGGCAGTATCTGCGCCATCGGTCGTCTCCATCACGCTGCGGCCGGTCGACCGCCGTCTGCTTGCAGCAGCTCGCACCGGAGGCAACTCGTCCTCACCGGGCCTGTACCATCCTCGGCGCAGGTCGCCCTGGAACCCCTGGCCGGCGAAGAACCCGCTCGCTGCTTGCTCGAGCCATGGAGCTCCGCCGGTCGAACCGGCAGGGACAACCCGCAGTTCACCCACGGCGAGTCCCCGTTCCGTAATGGCCGCTCTCAGCGAGTCGAGCTGCCCGGAGAGTACCGCCTCACCCGCGGCGGTGTGGGCCGTCATGCGGATCCGAACCTCCCCGTGCCGCAGATCAACGGTAGCCTCGACCATCCCCAGTTCGGGTGGCTCAAGCAGCATGCTGATCCGGTGAACCGGACTGCTCAGCTGCCTTTCCTCCCGCAGTTGCTGCAACCTTTCCACCTCATCGAGCAGGCGGTGGGAGAAGCTCGCACCGGCTAAAGCCACGGGCCGGTTCGGGGACGGATCTGAGGGGTCTCCCCGCGTTCCGGTGACGGCGCCACTCTCCCAAAGCTCTCGGCTCAGTACCTGCTCTCGGGGATTGAGCTCCTGCCGATCTGGGCTGGTCGGACCGGCCGGAAGGTCGCTTGCGCGCCGAACTCCCTCCGCGGCCTTTGCGTCCAGCTCGCCCTGAAACTGGCGACTCCCTGCCGTGTACTCCCGGTACTCCTGCCGCGAGGAGTTGCCGGCTCTTTCCCCGTCGGTCTGCGTCAAGTGCAAGGGAAGGCTGCTCGGTTCGACACTCTGGTCGGAAGTCGGGGAGAACGCGACCTTTCCCGTCGCGCGCTCCACTCGATAGTCAGGTATCCATCTTTCGGCCAGCTTCCCGCGGTCTGTGTCATCCGGCGGCAGAGGCCGACCAGGGTCCTGCGCCACCGCCCCTGACTGGTGCTCGCTGGGAAGGGAGGTGGCTGGCCGGTCCGCTGCTTGTTCCTCTGCGGGCGCTGGTCTGGCCAGTACCCTTACCGCCGGGCTTTCCTCCTCCACGGGCTCAGGCCTGACCCATCCTGCCAGGCCCTTCTCCGCCGCTGGCTCTTCGCTTCTTCCTGCTTCGACAGGCACCGCAGTAGCTTCAACGATCTGAAGGAGCGGAGCGGTGCTCTCGGTGGCAGCTATCCGGCTGCCGGCCGAAGGAGCTGCGGCCCGATAGGATTCAGGGGACAGGCTCTGGTCTTTGCCGCCCGCATCGACCCGAAGCAGACCGGCAGGAAGCATCTCTCGGCCCAACAGGAGCTGCGACCGGACTGCCTCCCCGCCGCTTTCAACCGACATCAGCCGCACCGGTCCCGGGACCGCCGGAAGCCGCGATAGGACCTCTAACGGGGTTTCCCGGTAGCTCGGTCCTGCGGCTGGTCCTGAGACGGCCGGGCGCAACGACGGTGCCGGGGGTGGCAACTGCGGCGATGAAGGCGGTGACGACGAGAAAGCCGACGGCGACGACTCCCGCAACGGCAGCGACGGCGGCGACGGCGGCGACGGAGGCACGGAGTTCGCAGGGCTATCGGTTGATGCTCCGCCCACAGCACTGCTGCCCGGCGGCTTTGCCAGCAAGCCTGCCGGCCGCACGCTCGACATTGCCGCCGTGACCGGCACCGGTGGCGGTGAGGTAGACAGTTGCTGCGGGAAGGGCAAGGCTCTGGTTGATGCCTCTGGCGACCCTGCCGGATTAGCTGCTTGTGAAGGAGCGGCGGCTACCGGCCGGGCGGCTGGCGGGGCTGTCGCCCGCATCCCGGTCGCAGAAGCAGAACTGCAACGTTCGGCAAGCTGCCGGCCAGATGGGAGTAGAAGCACAGGCATGAATCCGGCCGGAAAATGGCCTCCTCCCGGGTCTTGCACTACCGCATCCACCGACCCCTGCGCCTCGCCCGTTTCTCTTCTCTCCGTCGTCGATCTCTCGTCCTTTACAGGTTCCTCGAGGCTTGCGGCCGGGGCAGGGTTGCTCGTGGTTGCCGGCGTCGCCTGCTTGAGTGCCGCCTTCTCCTGGGCATGGTTCGTCCCCGTCCGGGGCGGGCCCCCTGCGCGAGACGCAGCTTCAGCGCCTCCCGCCAAAAGGGCCAGGATCGCCGCCCAGCTGACCCCCAGGGCAGCACTGGTATTCCGGGTGGCCGCGTCCGTTTCTATAGCCCTTTGCGTACCGGCCATCTCCGGCGTGGTAGGGAGCGAGATGATCTGCATCCTCTCTCACCTCCTTTCCTTCACTTGCTGCCGCCCCGGCTCAAAAAGCGTCTGCTTCGTCTCCGACCTCGCTCACATCTGCTTTCGCGGCCGAAGACCGCATGACCTCTAGCACCATTGCTGCCCGCAGAGGATTCAGGGCGGCCAGGACCGCTCCGGCCGTCTCCTCCGGCAGGGCCAGGAGCACTTGTGCGGCTTCTTCCACGGGTCGAACCGCCAGGATCTCCGCAATCTCTGCCGGCCGCATGTACTGGTAGATTCTGGCGATCCTGCGCTGCAGCTCCAGCTCATCCTGCAACTTTACGAGTTCCGCCCTCTCTCGGGCCAGCTCAGCTCTTTCCTGGGCCAGCTCGGCCCGCTCCCGCTCGAGGGAGAACGCCTCGCCCTGCAGGCGTTCCTGCTCCTTCGCCAGCTCCTGGCGGATCTGCTCCAGCCGGGTCATCTCGGCAGCTATCCCCTTTTTGGCTTCGGCCAACTCTGCCTGGATCTGTAGTCCCATACGGTAGGTGCTGACGACCGGGCCGATGCCGGGCAACGAGCCCGCCCATTCCAGGGGATCCCAACCGAGGAGATAGACACCGCCGGTGACCGCTCCCAGCAATAGCGAAATCAACATCAGCAGCACCCCGGATACAAGGAACCGGCTGCGCCGCCACCGGCGACCTTGAGGGACGTTGGCCATGGTAGCCTTTCTGCCCGGCTGCCCCCGTGGTATTCTCGGCTCGTTCACGCGTCCTGCAACCCTGTCTGCCGGTAATGCCATACACTGGCCACCTCATCGAGAAGCTTCTGCTCTTCCCGCAAGACCTCTCTCTGGAACTCTTCCCACTTCCGCTTCCTCAGCCTTACCAGTACTTCTCGCCGGCGCGCTGCAGCCAGAAGAAGGGCGCGTTGCTGATCAACCCGCTGTTGCATCTCTGCTACCTTTGCGATGGCACGGGTAAGATTCTGCCGCAGCAACTCCTGGCGTCCCCGGTAGAGCTGCAGCTCGTATACGGCAAGTTCGCCGTCGCCAGAAGAGCGAGCAAGGGCCCGACCAAAACGGGCTTCCAGCTCGGCGAGCTCCCTTTCGCAGGCCGCCTGACGGCGCCGCGCCGTTTGCAGTTCCGCCAGAAGTACCGCCAGGCGTTGCTTCTCCCGCTCCTCCTCGTGTTTTCGGAGTTGCAGCACTCGCTCCAGCCTGAATGCGAACTTCCTCATTTCTGTTCCCCTGCCAGTTCGATCAGCCAGGCGCGCGTCGAGCTCCAATCGGACAACTCGTTGACATCCTGCCGCAAGAAACGCAGCAGCTCGGGCCGGCGGGCGATGGCTTCATCGACTTCCGGATTGCTGCCGGCCGCATACGCTCCGATTTCGATCAGATCCTGAACCTCCTGGTAGGTGGCGAGCCACCGCTTGAAACGGGCTGCTGCCTGAAGCTGCGCTCCGTCCACGATATCTCCCATCACCCGCGACACGCTGCTCAAAACGTCGATCGCGGGATAGTGACCTCGCTGGGCAAGAGTGCGGGAGAGAACAATATGCCCATCCAGAATGCTGCGGGCTGCATCGGCGATCGGTTCGTTGAAGTCGTCACCGTCAACCAGTACCGTATAGATGCCCGTTATTGAACCGGAAGCTGACATCCCGGCCCGCTCAAGAAGTCGCGGGAGCAGTGCGAAAACCGACGGGGGATAGCCGCGGGTGGCAGGAGGTTCACCGGCAGCAAGACCGATCTCCCGCTGCGCCATGGCAAACCTGGTGACCGAGTCCATCATCAGCAACACGTGCGCCCCCCGGTCGCGGAAATACTCCGCAATGGCGGTGGCTACGAATGCACCTTTCAAACGCACCAGGGCGGGCTGATCGGAGGTGGCCACCACCACCACCGACCGGGCAAGCCCTTCGGGTCCGAGGTCCTTTTCCAGGAACTCGCGCACCTCGCGTCCCCGTTCGCCAATGAGAGCGATGCAGCAGACGTCGGCCTCCGTCTGCCGGGCCATCATGCCAAGAAGCGTGGACTTGCCGACCCCGCTGCCGGCAAAGATACCGATCCGCTGGCCGCGCCCGATGGTGAGGAGTCCGTCGATGGCACGCACCCCCACCGCCAGCGGCGCCTGGATACGTGGCCGCCGCAGGGGATCGGGCGGGGTGCTCATCAGCGGGTAGCGGGCCACCGGTCGGATGGGTTCACGCCCATCTATGGGCTCCCCCAGGCCGTTGAGTACCCTGCCGAGCAGGGCAGGTCCGACCGGCACGGTGAGCGGGCGGCGATAGGCCGTCACCAGGCTTCCGGGACCGATGCCATCCGGCTCGCCGAGCGGCATCATGAGGACCCGGCGCTGGCGAAAGCCCACAACCTCAGCCAGAACGGGGGGCCGCCCGAGCCTGTGAATCGCGCACACCTCTCCCAGCGTCACGCTAGGGCCTTCGGACTCGATGGTCAGCCCTACCATCTGCACGACCGAACCCTGCAGCGAGAAATCCTCAACCTTGTGAACCGCTTCGAGCAGGCGTGCCCATGGCAAGATCTGGCTGGTGCTGACGTCGTTGCTCGGACGTCCCGTCTGCATCCGCTGGGATAGCGCCACCTTCTTCACACCGCCTCACCCCTTGCGACCTCAGCGAGAGCACCAGAAGCGTTGGTAGCGACACCGGCAGTGGGTGCAGTTGTGCGGGCCTCCACGGTTGCTCCCATCTGGAGCTGCTCGCTGGCCGACTCCTCGCGTATCAGCTCCTGCAGAGCGTTCTGGATCGCCGTGAAACGGGATTCAACCCGGCCGTCAATAATGCCCTGTTCAGTCTCGATGAGGCAGCCACCCGGACCAACCTGATCGTCGGCGACCACTCTCCATTCCCGCGTTCCCTGGCAGAGGCGGATGAACTCTTCTTTTCTGGCCTCAACGGCCGCCAGGTCCTGCAGGTTGACCCGGACCGTGATTACCTGACCGGACGGACGGTAACGTAAGAGCGCCTCCCGCAAAGCACGTGTCGCCACGGCACCGGGCTTCTCGAGCCTTTCGCCAATGATCTTTCCGGCGATGGCCAGGGCCAGGCGGAGCAGCTCCTGGCGGGTCTCGCTGATTATCTGCTCTTGAAAGGCAAGCGCGGCCTGGACAACCCGGTGGGCGTGAGCGAAGAGCGCTTCCAGTTCTGCCCGGGCCGCCTCTTCGCCCTCGCGGCGGCCGGCAGCGAAACCTTCTTCGTATGCCTGCCGGCGAATAGCCTCGGCCTCCTGCCGGGCGGCTGCCAGCAAAACCTCTCTCTCCCGGCGTGCGTCCTCCCGGATCTCCTCCGCCTCTTGCTGGGCTGCATGCAGGAGGGAGGCTGCCCGTAGCAGAGCATGGCTGCTTCCCGAAATCGACGCCGCCGGGCGACTCTGGCCCTCTGGGGACGGCGGAGGCGGGGTGATGCCACCGACAGCAAGAACGGGTGACTTGAGAACACGGGCAGGAGCGGGCATGGCTTCAGACAACTATCTCATCCCCTCTGCCAGTGCTGACGATGATCTCGCCAGCCTCTTCCAGTCGTCTGACTACGGCAACGACCTGGGCCTGTGCGTTTTCGACATCGCGCAGCCGGACAGGACCCATGTACTCGATCTCTTCTTTGACCATGGCTGCAGCACGCTGGGACATGTTGCGGAAGATAGCAGCCTTGACGGTCTCGGACGCTCCCTTCAACGCCAGCGCCAGATCCTTCAGATCGACCTCCCGGATGACCCGCTGGATGCTCCGGTCGTCCAGGTTCACCAGGTCGTCGAAGACGAAGAGACGACGCTTAATCTCCTCGGCCAGGGCAGGATCGGTCCGTTCAAGAGCATCCATGATACTCTTCTCCGTACTTCCATCGACGCGGTTGAGGATTGCAGCCGCAGCTTCAACGCCTCCGGCGACCTGGAAATCGGGAGTCTCTACCTCGCGGAAACGAAGCCTGAGTGCGTCCTCTACCTCCGCCAGCACCTCAGGAGAGGTCCGGTCGAGACTGGCCAGCCTCATCACCACTTCGGCCTGGAGTTCGGCAGGTAACGCGGCCAACACCGCCGCAGCCTGGTCCGGGACCAGGTACGCGAGAACGAGGGCGATCGTCTGGGGGTGCTCGTGCTGGAAGTACCCTGCCAGTTGCTCCGGATCGGCCTGCCACATGAAGGCGAAGGGCCGGCTCCCGGCAGCTCCCGTAACCCGCTGCAGCAGAGCTGCTGCCCGTTCCGGACCAAAGGCCTGCTCGATAAGGCGCTGTACCGAGGAGAGGCCACCCTCCAGGATGCGGCTGCGGATCTCGTAAAGCTCGAGAAACTCCTGCAGCACCTGCAGGATCTCCTCAGGGCTCACCTCTCCCAGGACGGCAATCTCTCTCCCCAGCTGCTCCATCTCCTCTTCGGGCAGACGCTGAAGCACCTGGCGGGAGATCTCCGGACCAAGGCTGAGGAGCAAGATGGCCGCTTTGCGGCGGGGCGTATTGCCAAGGGCGGTTCGAGCGTAGGAAGTGCGGCTGTCTGCCACTCCTATCTACCTCCAACACGGCGCCCGCGTCTGGTTACGTCAGATACAAGCCAGCCCCGCAAGGTACGGAGAAAGCCCTCCGGATCCTCGCGAGCCAGCCGAGCCACCTGTTCCTGAAGTTGCTGGCGCAGCCTGTCCTCTTCGTTCGCGGCCTCCGCCCTTCCGGGTAGCAGGTCTATACCCGCAAGAGCCTGCCCGGTCCTGCCCGGACCGGGCCCGCCCTCCCCTCTGCCACCGGCTGCAGGCGTCGCCACTCCGACCGCCTCTTCGCCTGTTGAGCCTTCGGCTGCGATGCCGTTTAACGTCTCGGCAAAACTGGGCCGAGCACGCAGTTCCTTTGCCCGCTTGCCCCTGTAGAGCAAGCCGAGCGCGCCTGCGGTTATGAGCAGGGCCAGTGCCAGGGCGCCAAGAACCAGGCCGGTCGGTAGGGGTTGACGGCCTTCTTCTGATCCGCTCTGCGGACTGCTCGCAGTGGTACTGAACGGTACCGTGGCGATCGTCAACTGATCTCCCCGCTCACGCACAATACCGGCCGCAGAAGCGACGGCCGCCTCCACTTGAGCCTGCTCCGCCGGTTCCAGGCGCCGGTTGAGAATCACCGCCACGGAGAGGCGGTTCACACGACCAGGGGCGGGAACGTAGTACGATTCGATCCGGTTGAGCTCGTAGTTGCGTATCGTCAGGCTCTTCTCCCCGGAAGCCTGGGGGCTGGCCGCTGCGTCTACCGTGAGATATCCCGGCACGTTGCTGCTGATCCCGGGTACGCCGGCCGCGCCCGCCTCCAGAGATGAAGTCGACGTCTCCAGTTCCACCTGTTCGCTGCGGAGAAGGCCGCGGTCGCTACCGGGAGCCGGGCTGAACTGCTCCTGCCGTTCTTCCCGCAGATCGAAGTCGAGGACGGCGCTGACCCGAACCACAGCCTGACCCAGACCGAAGACCTGTTCCAGCATGGACCGGATCCGTTCTTCTGTCTCCCGTTCAAACTGCCGGGTCAAGGCGAGCCGCTCGCTGGCGGCGGCGGTGGATAAACCGGAGGCCGGGGAGGATGGATTCTCCAGACCGGCCGAGAGCAGCCTGCCGTTCTGGTCAACCACGGCCACATCCTTCTCTTTGAGACCAGGCACACTGCGAGAGACCAGGGTGATAATGGCCCGCACCTGTACGGGGCTGAGCGAATATCCCGGCTTCAGCTTCAAGAAGACCGAAGCCGAAGGCGGCTCTTCTTCCCGTACAAAAACCGAAGATTCCGGGATTACCAGGTGAACGCGAGCTTCGTCCACTCCTTCCATCTTTTCGATCGTGCGGGTTAGCTCCCCCTGGAGCGCCCAGTTGTAGCGGGCCCGTCGTTCGAAGTCGGTGAGGCCCAGGTTCGTCTGGTTGAGAAGTTCGAACCCTACCACACTGTCGCCGGGAAGCCCCGCCCCCGCCACCTCCAGGCGCAGTTCATAGACCTGGTCTGCGGGAACGAGAATAGCAGTCCCGCCCGCAGCCAGCTCATACCTGACCTGTTTCTCTTGCAACAGGTCCACCACCTGAGCCGCCTCTTCCGGAGACATACCGGTAAAGAGCGGGACCATCCGGGGAGCAAAAAGGCGCGGCAGCACCAGAAGTGCGGCGAAAACAACTGCCGACACGCAAGGGATGGCGATGCGAGCAGCCCGGGGCAGCTTCTCCCAAAAGCTCCGCAGCTGCTCACGGAAGTGCTGCCACTTCTCGGCCACCTGCTCTACCTCCCCGAGCTTTTCTCCCCCGGCTCATCCGAACCACTGGCAACCACCGCATTCTAAACCTGCATGCGCATGATCTCTTGATAGGCTTCCAGCGCACGATTGCGCACCGCCACCACCAGCGAGACCGCAAGCGCCGCTTCTTCAGTAAGCTGAACCACCTGTGCCAGGTTGGGCCCTGCTGGGTCTCCGGTAGCTACCGCCCAGGCAGCTTGATCCGCTGCCTGCTGGAGCGCTTCCACCTGGTCGATAGCGTTTTTCAGCAGTTCACCAAAACTGGGACCGGTTGCCTCGTTCAAGCCGGTGGCCAGCCCGGCCCCGGCGGCCCCCCTTTCGTTGGCGACCTGCGCGAGTTTGGGTGAATATCCCAGATAAGAGCGGACAATCTCATCGGTCAGCACGGATGTAGCCACACAGATCCCCGCCTTCCCTCTCGGACAGACTGGCCGCTCAGCCGCGCAACAGTTCGAGGGTGCGCAGGGCCAGTTGTCGCGTGGTCTCCATAGCTACCACGTTCGCCTCATAAACCCGGCTCGCAACCAGCATGTCCACCATCTCAGTGACCGGGTTGATATTTGGATAGCGCACGTATCCGTCGGGTCCGGCATCAGGATGACCCGGATCGTAAACCAGCCTCGGGGGTGCCGAGTCCGTTGTGACGGCGGCCACGCGCACCCCTCCGCCAGGGGTGAGCCGGTTGGCAAGAAGGTGAGCAAAGTTTCTCTCCTGGAAGACCACGATGCGTCGCTGGTAAGGACCGCCGTTTTCGCTGCGCGTCGTCTGCGCGTTGGCTAGGTTGTCAGCGATCACATCCATGCGCAACCGCTGGGCTGTGAGGCCCGAACCGCTGATGGCCAGCGCGTCGAAAAGACCCATCTTGTCACCTCCCTTCCCTGATCACGTTCCGCAGTACCGAGTACCGCTTCCCCAGAAGGGCATTGGCAGCTTGATACCACAGGCTGGTCTCGGTGAGCAGCACCAGCTCCCTTTCAAGATCGACATTGTTGCCGTCGTTGCGCGCCGAGGTAGTCGAGTCTCGGACAATACGGGTCCCAGCACCCCTTGTTCCCCCCGACGCGGAATCGCGTTCGGCCGAGAGATGTCGGGGGTGAGTCCGGGCCAGTTGCAGGCGTCTAGCAAAGGTAGAGTCACTGATATCGCCTGGGGTCCAGGCAAGGTCAAGGCGTTTGTAGTTGGGGGTTTCGGCATTGGCGAGGTTATGGGCAAGAAGCGCCTGGCGCGTCCACAGATGGCCCAGGGTATTGGCCAGACCACGGTTAACCAGTTCGAAGAGGCTAGGCACCTACCGCACCTCCCTTCCCATAAGTGGAATCGGAGGTCGGCGTCTGTCGGGGAGGGCAGGCACGAGCGGTAAAGGGACGGACAGGCCGGGATACCGCGACGAATAGGGTATCCGGTGGGTGTGCGGGAACAAAACACCCGAGCCGACGCCGTCGCCCGGGTGCGAAAGCGTCGACTCTGGCAACCCGGCTGCCATAGCCGTGACTCCTTTTCTATGGAAGAGATCTCCGGCCTTAGGCCCGTGGCTTTGCGTCTCTGCCTTTCGACAGATTTGCCCTTGACAAGAGCCGACCCTATTCGGTTTTTCCTCGATCTCTTTACCCTGGCGGTGATACCGCCGCCGACCTTATTCTACATAATTCGGCAAATCCCTCTTGGCCTTGCAGAGGTACCCAGGAAAATTGGGGACGGGAAAGATCAGAGTATATAGCGGGCCAGATCGCGGTTGGAGAGCAACGATCCCACATGTGAACGGACGTAGTCGGCGTTCACGACCAGCTTGCCCCGGAGGTGATCGGGGGCGAGGAAGGAGGGCGCCTCAAGCAGCTTCTCCATCACCGTGTATAGACGCCGGGCTCCGATGTTCTCCATCTGCTGGTTAGCCTGGTAGGCTACGTCGGCGATCGCCTCAATACCATCCTCGGTGAACTCAAGCTCCACCCCGTCAACAGCAAGCAGCGCTTGATACTGGCGGATGAGCGAGTTCTCCGGCTCGGTAAGAATGCGCCGGAAATCATCCCGGTCGAGCGCCTTCAACTCCACGCGGATAGGAAAGCGCCCCTGCAACTCCGGTATGAGATCCGACGGTTTGGAGACGTGGAAGGCGCCGGCACCGATAAAGAGTATGTGGTCGGTCCGTACCGGCCCGTACTTGGTCATGACCGTCGTCCCCTCGACAATGGGAAGCAGGTCGCGCTGTACCCCCTCCCGTGAGACATCCGGGCCGTGGGTCGCCTCGCGTCCGGCAATCTTGTCAATCTCATCCAGGAAGACTATCCCGGATTGCTCCACCCGTCGGATGGCTTCTGCCGCCACTTCCTCGGCGTTGATCAGTTTCTCCGCCTCTTCCTGGGTCAAAAGCTTGCGAGCCTGGCTTACTGTTAGCCGCCGACGGCGCCGGCGGGGCGGCAGCAATCCTGCAAACATGTCCTGCAGGTTCATCCCCACCTCTTCCAGCCCCGCACCAGCAAAGAACTGCAGAAAAGGAAGGGAGGAGCTATCCGCGACCTCAATCTCGATCATCCGGTCTTCGAGTTTCCCGGCCCGCAACTCTCGTCGCAGCTCTTCCCGGCGTTGCTCTTCGGCAGCCTCGGAGAGATCGGAAGACGACCCCGCTTCTCTTTCCTCCCGGCCCTCAGAGCCCGGGGTCCCTAGCCCGAAGAGTGCTCTGAAGGGATGGAACTGTTGCTCGCGGCTGCGTCGGGGAGCAAGCGCCTCAAGCAAACGCTCCTCCACCGCCTCGGTGGTACGGTCCGTAACCTGTGCTATCCGTTCCTGCCTGACATCCTGTACGGCCCGTTCGACAAGGTCACGGATGATGGAGTCAACGTCCCGTCCTACGTAACCCACCTCGGTGAACTTGGTGGCTTCCACCTTGATAAAAGGGGCATTGGCCAGCTTGGCAAGGCGGCGGGCGATCTCCGTCTTCCCAACCCCGGTGGGACCGATCATCAGAATGTTCTTGGGCATTACCTCTTCCCGCAGCGCTTCGGGCAACCTCTGGCGGCGCGTTCGGTTACGCAGCGCGATGGCAACCGCCCGTTTAGCCTCCTCCTGCCCCACGATGTACCGGTCCAGTTCTGCCACGATCCTCGAGGGAGTCATGAGGATATCATCTTCCATCCGGGTGACCATACGCCAGCCCCCTTCAAACTTCTTCCACCGTTATCTGGTGGTTGGTAAAAACGCAGATGTCAGCGGCTATGCGCAACGCCTCTTCCGCTATCTGGCGCGGTGACAGGGTAGTATGGGCCAGCAAGGCCCGCGCCGCTGCCAGAGCATAGGCTCCACCCGAACCTATGGCAAGAACACCATCGTCAGGCTCGATGATCTCCCCCGTGCCCGAGATCAAAAGCAGGCGGTGGCGATCCATGGCGAGCAGCAAAGCCTCCAGGCGGCGCAAGGCCCGATCGGTACGCCATTCTTTGGCCAGCTCGACCGCGGCCCGGTCCAGCTGCCCGTGGTACTGATTTAGCCGGTCCTCCAACCTTTCCAGTAAGGCGAAGGCGTCGGCTACAGCGCCGGCAAAGCCTACAACCACCTGTCCCTGGTAGATTCGGCGTACTTTTCGGGCCGAACTCTTTATGATGATCTGTTCATTCTGGGTTACCTGCCCGTCACCGGCCATTGCTCCCCGGCCGGCACGGTGAACGGCGACAATGGTAGTTCCCCGCCAGACTTCCCTCTCAGCTCTCACCGGCGTCAACCTCGCTTTCCCTGCTCTTATCTGCCGGAGGCGCCGCCCGGGGGTGGGCTCGGCGGTACACTTCGACCAACCTCGCCCGCGACACGTGGGTGTAAACCTGGGTGGTTGACAAGCTGGCATGCCCCAGCATCTCCTGAACCGCCCGCAGGTCGGCTCCCCCGTCCAGCAGGTGGGTCGCAAAGGAGTGTCTGAGCACGTGCGGGCTCACCCCCGGCCCGGCCCACTGCGACACGATCTGTTGCACGCGCCGGGTTGTGAGCGGGCGGCCGTGACGGTTGAGAAAGAGGGTCAGATCGCCGGAATCGTCGCCAGCTTCGCGGACCAGCAGGGGACGGGCTCGTTCCAGGTAGGTTCGCAGCGCCGCCAGTGCCGGTTCACCCACGGGCACCAGGCGGACCTTCCGCCCCTTGCCCAGAACGCGCACGAGCTTCTGCTCCCAATCTACATCACTGCTGCGGAGTCGGACGAGCTCGCTCACCCTCAACCCCGAGCTGTAGGCCAGTTCCAGCAGCGCGTAGTCCCGGATGCGCTCGGGAGAGTCAGCGGCTGCTGCCACCCGGTCCAGCAGATTCTTCGCGGCTGTTGCTGATAAAACCCGGGGCAAGCGCCGTGCTTGTTTTGGGTTGGGGATCTCCCGGGCGGGGGCTGCCTCCACCGCTCCCTGCCTTTCTACAAACGCCAGGAAGCTGCGGATGGCCGCCAGCTTGCGAGCGCAGGTAGCAGGGGAAAGCCCGCGCTGGTAAAGCTCGGCCAGGAACCGTCGCAAGGGATCGCTTGCCGCCGGTGATGGTGCTCCGGGGAGATCCCTGACAAAGTCCAGATAACTCGCAATATCTCTCTGATAGCCCGCAACGGTACCTGCCGCGTAGTGCCGGGCGGCCAGACTCCTGAGAAAAAGTGCGAGCTGCTCTCTCCAGAAGTCTCGTGACCCAAGCTGGTCTGCCGGAGCGGGTGCCGCCCTGTCCCTGTCGGCACGGGTTTGCGTGCTCTCTACTTCCTTCTCCTTGTGCATCAGTCGTACCCACCCCTGCCGTGCTACTGCCCCGGACCCGGAGTAGCCGGTTGCGAGTCGACTGCCAGTTGTACAGTGGTGTCGGCGGGTTTCCCGCTGTAGCCACAGGTTTCGTTACTGCAGATGGCCGCTGCCTGCCTGCCGCGCACAACCATCAATCCACCGCACCGCGGACAGAGACCGGCCGGCCGATTCCAGGATGTAAAGTCGCATTCCGGGTAGCCGGAACAACCATAGAAAACCCTTCCCTTGCGGGAATGACGTTCAACCAGCGGCCGCCCGCAGCGAGGACATGGCGTTCCCACCTCTTTGAGGAGCGGTTTTGTGTGCCGACACTCCGGAAAACCGGTACACGCCAGGAACTTGCCGTACCGTCCCCTCCGGACCACCATCGGACGGCGACAGACATCACACAGCACATCCGTCGCCTCTTCGGGCAGGCTGACATGCTGCATCAGGCTCTGCGCTCTGGCCAGGTTAGCAGCGAAAGGACGATAAAAGCGCTCGACCACCGCCTGCCAGGACTCTTTCCCCTCCTCGATCTGATCGAGCTCACTCTCCATCTGGGCCGTAAAGCCAACGTCGACGATGTCGGGGAAGTACTCCCGCAACAGGTCTACCACAACAATTCCAAGCTGCGTGGGACGGAAGCGGCGATCCACCATCTCAACATAATCCCGCTGCCGGATGGTTTCCAGAATCGGCGCGTACGTACTGGGACGGCCAATTCCCTTTTCCTCCAGAGTTTTGATCAAAGTCGCTTCTGTGTAGCGCGGGGGCGGTTGCGTAAAGTGCTGTTCAGGGCGGACGGCAAGGAGAATCAGTTTCTCGCCCTCTTTCAGCGGCGGAAGCTGTTCCCCTTCAGCGGGGAGCTCACTATCACTCAGCCGCCCGTTGCGAGACTCAGCCTCTGCCGCACCGTTCGGCGCAGGGCCAGACTCAGTCGCGCCGTCAGAGTCGGCCTTCCCGTCTCCTCCTATCTCATCTGCCTCCTCTTTGGCGCGACTCTCCTGATAGATAGCGGTGAATCCCGGAAACTTCATAACCATACCGGATGCCCGCAAGGTGAACGTACCGGCGGTGATCTCCGCTACCACCTGATCGTAGACGGCCGGTGCCATCTGGCTGGCCACGAATCGCTCCCAGATCAGCCGGTAAAGCCGGTACTGGTCTCGTTTGAGATAAGGCTTGACGCTGTCGGGCGTACGGAAAACCGAGGTGGGCCGAATTGCCTCGTGCGCTGCCTGAGCGCCAGGACGGTTGCGGTACTGCGGTGGCTGGGCGGGAGCATAATCATCACCCAACCGCTCCCGAATGTAGCGTGCCGCCTCCTCCTGCGCTTCCCGGGCGATACGGACCGAGTCGGTCCGCATGTAGGTGATGAGCCCGACCGCTCCCTCCTCTCCCAGCTCGAGCCCTTCATAAAGTTGCTGAGCAATGTCCATAGTCCTGCGGGCAGAGAAGCCAAGGCGGCGGGAGGCCTCCTGCTGCAGCGTACTCGTAGTGAAAGGAGGGGCCGGGTAGCGGCGCCGTTCCCGCTCTTCAACCCGGGTAACGGTGTACTCGGCCTTCTCAAGTTCCGCCACGACCGGGACCACATCTTCTTTCCTGCCCAGCGCCAGCTTCTGCCCGGCATGGCGAATCACTTCAGCAACAAAACTCTGCCCGGCGGCGGTGGAGAGGTCGACCTGGATAGTCCAGTATTCCTGCGGGCGAAACGCCTCTATTTCCCGTTCCCTATCCACGATGAGTCGCAAGGCGACGGACTGCACGCGACCTGCACTCAGGCCCGGTTTCACCTTCTCCCACAGAAGCGGGCTCAGCTTGTAGCCCACCAGGCGGTCGAGAATCCGGCGAGCCTGCTGCGCGTCGACCCGATTCATATCCAGGGGTCGCGGGTTCTGGAGTGCTGCCTTGATCGCTCGCTCGGTTATCTCGTGAAACTCGATGCGTGCCGCTTGGTCCGGGGAAAGGTTGAGTACCTGGGCCAAATGCCATGAGATCGCTTCACCTTCCCGGTCGGGGTCAGTGGCAAGGTAGACGCGATCCGCTTCCCGGGCCGCCTGACGCAGCTCCTCCAGCACCGGCCCTTTGCCACGGATAGTGATGTACTTGGGTTGGAACCCATGCTCAATGTCTACACCAAACTGGCTCTTGGGCAGGTCGCGCACGTGACCAAGAGAGGCCTTCACCCGATAGCCTCGACCGAGGACCTTGCTGATGGTCTTGGCTTTAGCTGGCGATTCGACGATGATCAGTTTAGGCATGCTGACACCCTCTCCGCACACGCCCGGCAATCCGCTCAATTATATGGGTTGCTATCTGCCGGTGTAAATCCTACCCACCCAGACGCCGGTACCGCCCTGCTTCGATCCGTTGAACTTTATCATCCATCTCCAGGGAGAGTAACAGCTGCTGCAACGTGCTGGGCGGAAGACCGGTTGCAGCCAGCAGTTCGTCGAAAGTAGCAGGGCCCCGTTCGAGCTCGTCCAGGAGCTGCTGCTCTGCCGCCTGGCCTCCCGATCCCGCCCTCAGTGACGGGGAACGTGTGCCGGTACCCCCAAAGGAGAGCGAAGTCTGGGAATGGTGACCGGTCCTGGGATCAATACGCTTATTGGCGGCGACATGCTCGGAGGCTGGCTCTCGGTATTGAGGAGGCAGCAGGCGACCCAGGTTGATATGTCTGAGTACGTCACGGGCGGAGAGTACCGGAGCCGCTCCCTCAGATATGAGCCGCAAGCAGCCTTCGCTCGTGCCCTGGTCTCCCGGCACGGCGCAGACGTCCCGGTTTTGCTGGCAGGCAAAGGCCGCCGTCACCAGGGCGCCGCTGCTGCGCCCCGCTTCAATGACCACAGTTCCCCAGGCAAGCCCGGCGATCACCCGGTTGCGGGCCGGGAAGTTAGCGGAGTAAGGAGGCGTTCCGGGAGCAAACGGCGATAGTACAGCACCGGAATCCAGAATCTGTCGGGCCAGGCTCGCATGTTCCGGCGGATAGACACGATCGATACCGCACCCGAGCACCGCAAGGGTGCGGCCCTTCGCCCGCAGTGCGCCTGTGTGTGCAGCAGCATCGATGCCAAGCGCCAGCCCGCTGACCACTGTTACCCCCGCTTCGGCCAACCCCCGGCTGATGCTTTCGGCGTAAGCCAGGCCGCTGCGGCTTGCTTTGCGGGTTCCTACTACGGCCACCGCCAGCAGGTCCCGTGGTTCCAGACGGCCCCGTAAGTAGAGCACGGGCGGCGGGTCGGGTATCTCCTTCAGAAGCAGCGGATAGCCCGGATCAAGCCAGGTTAGCATCTCCACCCCGAGCCGCGCCGTGATCTCTATCTCCCGCTCGGGGGTTATCCGGCGACGCCAGTGGTCACAGACCTCTGCCAGACTTTCGCCCAGGACCAACCGCAATTCAGCGGTGCTGGCCCGCCAGGCAGCTTGGGCGGTACCAAAGGATCTTAAAAGCTGCTGAAAACGGCGCGCTCCCAACCCCGGTATACGGTTCCAGGCAGCCCAAAACCCCTTTTCCGCCAGACTCACTCCTGCCAGCCCCCCGCCTGTACAGCTAAGAGCCGCCCGCCCCGCGGGTCAAGCAAGCCGAACGCCACTCAGACGGGAGAGTTGTGGCTGTCACCACCACCCCCCGGTCCTGACCAATCGCTCAGGCTGCTTAGGATTTGCCGCAGTTCCTTCTCCCATTGCAGATGATGAAGCCGCAGAGCCTCCCCCGTCACCAGAGAGCCCATGCGACATTGATTGCAGACAACGGCGTACATGTTATCCTTCTGCGCCCGCACCGTATGCGGCGTATCGGCCTGGCAGAATGGACAGCTAAACATGCGGGTGCCATCCCGTATCTCCATTGTCGGCCCCTCTCTCTGCCCGCGACTTCAGGTGTAGCTTCTCCCGGGGCAGGGCGGCCTTATGCTGCGCTTTGGTCAGAATCACCAAGTTGTACCATTCATGGTATAATATACCACAGCACACCCCGGATGTCGAGCCGGGCACGAGAATGGAAATAGGCGTCGGGGGGTTCCCAGATGATCGCGCGGGCTCTTGGTTGCATGCTCTTGGGAGTCGAGGGCCAGCTTGTTTCCGTGGAAGTTGACGTGGGACCGGGCCTTCCTACCTTTACCGTGGTGGGATTGCCGGACATGGCCGTACGGGAAAGCCGTGATCGGGTAAGGTCAGCAATACAGAATAGCGGTTTCGATTTTCCGCTCCGGCGCATCACGGTCAATCTTGCACCGGCACGCATGCCCAAGGCCGGAGCGACACTCGATCTACCGATAGCTCTGGGCATCTTGCGAGCAGCCGGGCTGCTGCAACTGTCCGTCCCCGAACGAGCCGTTGCCGTAGGCGAGCTCGGGCTCGACGGCCGGTTGCGCCCGGTGCCGGGTCTACTCTCCTTTGCCCTTACCGCCCGAGCCAGCGGCCTGCCGCTCATCCTGCCCGCCGACGGGTTGCCACAAGTCGCCCTTGCCAGAGGGTTGCGAGTGCTCCCCGCTCGCTCCTTGCGAGAAGTGGTGCTACGGCTTAACGAGGGAGGGCCATTTCGCCCCGTAGAATCGCTCGTCGGTGCCAAGCAGGGTACCCCAGCTTCTGCGACGAACGGCGTTCCTCCCCAACCGGCGTTGACCGATGAAGCTTTGGCCTGGCCGGACTGTTCGGCGGGCGATCTGGGTGAGATCGAGGGAGCGTGGGAGGCAAAACGGGCTCTGCAGGTGGCGGTGGCCGGAGGCCACCATCTCCTCATTGTGGGTCCGCCTGGCAGTGGCAAGACCATGCTAGTACAGAGGGTGGCATCTCTGTTGCCACCCATGTCCGAGGCGGAAGCTCTGGAGGTATCCAAGATTCGCAGTGCCGCCGGTGAAGCCGATCTGTCCTTGATGCGAAATCGCCCCGTGCGCGCCCCCCATCCGGCCTGCACCCTGGCCGGGATGATCGGCGGTGGTATTCCTCTGCGTCCCGGCGAAGTGACCATGGCACACCGGGGCGTGCTCTTTCTCGATGAGTTCCCTCACTTCCGTAGCGAGGTGCTGGAGGCGCTGCGGCTTCCTCTCGAGGAGGGGGTCACCCGCCTTGCCAGCGCGGCCGGATTCGTCACACTCCCGGCCCGGTTCATCCTGATTGCAGCGATGAACCCCTGTCCATGTGGCTATTTCGGCCACCCCCACAACCCCTGCCGCTGCCGCGAAAGGCAAATACGCCAGTACCTGGCCCACCTTTCGGGTCCCCTGCTCGACCGGATTGATATGTGGGTGGAGATGGAGACAGGGCGGGGAGAGAGTGATCGCTCGGTGAAACCGGGGCATGAGGGAGAGAGCGCTCGCCTGTTTGCAGAAGTTCTCGAGGCGCGAGCGCGCCAGCGACACCGATTTGGCGACGAGAGGCTGAATCGTCAAATCCGGCCGTCCGAAGCTCAGCGCCTGCTTGACTGCACCCCGGAGGCGCTCGAACTGATGGAGGCAGCCATACGCAAGCTCGGGCTCTCCCGACGTGCCCATTTCCGTCGGCTGACCGTGGCGCGAACCATCGCGGACCTGGCCGGCCACGACCGCATCCAAAAGTCCGATGCTGCGGAGGCCATCCAGCTCTGCCGGGGCTGGCGACCACCGGTTCCGTTCACACGGTAAGCTCGCCTCCCGGGCAAACGACGGGCTGCCATCGGATCTGTGTCTGTGTTACCGGTCCGCGGCAGGTTAGCAGGCAGCTATCGGCGTAGCCGGAAGGCATCTTTGAGCCAGGTGACCTCCTGCTTGTCGGTTGCCCAGACCACCAGGCAAACATCGAAGCGAACCGCCAGTCTGGTAGGGGAGAGTCCGTGGTCGGCCGCCCGTCGCTGCAGATAGAGGCCGGCCAGACGCGCCAGTCGGCGCTGCTTGGCCCCGGTGAGGGCCAGGGCCGGGCCGAGCTCTTGGAGGGGTGTACTGCGACACTTGACTTCCACGACGACCAGCTGGTCTCCGTCCAATCCCACAAGATCGAGTTCGCCCCAGCGGGTCCGCCAGTTACGGTCAAGAATCACCATCCTGAGCCGGGCAGCTTCTGCCGCTGCCAGATCCTCCGCCGTTCGGCCCAACCACTGTGCCCTCTTGCCTTTCCTCGTGCCTGAGCCGGCCGCACGCCCGGCCTCACACGGAGCTCTCCTGTCGCTTGCTGGGTAGGGAACTCTGCTCGGCAACCTCTCTCACTCCCTTGAAGCTGATCCGGTGAACCGGTGAGGGGCCGAGTTGCCGGATGGCCTCCAGGTGGGCTGCCGTCGCGTATCCCTTGTGGCTGGCCAGACCGTAGCCAGGGTAGCGGCGATCCAGCTCTTCCATGAGCCGGTCCCGATAGACCTTGGCCACGATTCCAGCGCAGGCAACGACAAAGCAAGTGGCATCAGCGTCTACCACCGCCTCGCCCGGACAGGGGAGCTCGGGCAGGCGGTTTCCATCGACCAGGCAGAAGTCGGGCACCACCGGCAACGCTTCTACGGCCTGGCGCATGGCAAGCATGGTAGCCTGCAGGATGTTGCACTCATCGATGATCTCGTTCGAAACAACACCTACCGCGCAAGCCAGCGCCTTCCGGCAGATCAGATCATAAAGCTGTTTTCGGCGGGCCGGGGTTAGTGTCTTGGAATCACGGATTCCGGGAAGCATGACCCCGGGAGGGAATATGACCGCGGCGGCCACGACCGGCCCTGCCAGGGGTCCTCTGCCCGCTTCGTCGACGCCGGCGATCACCCTGTAACCCTCACTCTGTAACTCCCTTTCCCGCCGACACAGGTTCCGCAGCCTTTCTTCCTCCCGGCAAATCTCTTCGTAGTGCTCCAGGACCATCTCACCCAGCTGGCGCACCTCCGCACGAGGGTCCCCCAGCAGCTCCTCGAGCTCACCGGTGCTCGCTCCCGCGGTCTCAACCCAGCGCTTGATCTCGGCCAATTCCCAATCTTTGAACAACCGTACATCCCCTCTCGTGGCTGGTTGTGTGGCGCCGGCGACCCGACCACACGTTTTCACTTCTGCAGGGAGGTGCTGATCCCTTTAATTGCCATAATAGGAAATCGAATCTAAACTATTGTCGAAGCTGGTGGTACCTCCAGTGTGATTCGACCCAAACGGCCCTGCCGGAACTCGGTCAACAGTTGCAGTGCAGCCCGGTGAGCGTCGGCAACACCCCCCGGAAGGAGGTAGGACCGGGCAAGCGCCAGTTCCTCGAGGAGCTGCGCAGCTTCAGGAATCTCTCCAGCCGGTTGCCAGAACCAGCGTCTGGCAAGGGTAGCGAGAGCGGCAGGACTCTGCGCAAGGCGCTTTACCAGCCAGGCAGCGGCCTCCTGCGGATCGTACTTGTCGGCCGCCAGCAACCCCAGGCATGCCAGTGCCAGCCGTTCTTCCGGTTCGCGGGCGACTGGTTCAAGCACGCCCGGGGTATCCAGCACTGTCAATCCGTCAGCCACCCTGACCCACTGCGGTCCGGTCGTCACTCCTGGACGATTTCCCGTGCGCAACCGGCTGCTGCCGATCCACTGGTTGATAAGGAAACTCTTGCCCACATTCGGGAGCCCGGCAACCACCACCCGTGTGAGGGGAGCTCTACCGGCCATTTGCATAACGGCACGGAGCACGCGCAAAGCCTCGCCCCGCCGTACGAGAGCAGCGGCAAAGGCCTTCTCTCCTTGTTGACGCCAGAATGAAACCCAGGTAGCGGTCAGGGTAGGGTCGGCCAGGTCAGCCCGGCTTAACACCAGGAGTCGGCCGGTGTGAACCAACTGACACAGGAGGCGATGGCGGGAGGTGAACGGCAGCCGGGCGTCGGCCACCTCCACTACGAGGTCGGCCTTCCCCAGCCACCGTTCGAAAGAGGTGATTCCGCTTCCCATCAGTGTAACTGTGCGGCCAGGCTCGGAGCCCTTACAAGACCCAGGCGCCCAAGAGGCCAGAAAACGAAGACCGCCCGACCGACGATCAGATTGCGCGGGACAAAGCCGACATCGGGGTAGCGGCTATCCTCACTGTTGTTGCGGTTATCGCCCAACACGAAATACCGACCTGCGGGCACCACAACTTCTTCAAAATCAGCAAGTGCGGGCTCCAGAGTGTAATCTTCCTTGATTGGTATGCCGTTGACGTAGACAATGCCATTATCAATGCGTATCGTATCTCCGGGAATCCCGATAATTCTCTTGATATAGCGGTGGGACGGATCGGCCGGGTACTTGAAGACTACTATCTCTCCTCGCTGCGGTTCACGAAAGCGGTATGTCAGCTTGTCGACAAGGAGACGTTCACCGTCATGCAACGTAGGTTCCATGGAACTGCCCTGCACCACGAAAGCCTGAGCCACAAACACGATTATTACCAAAGCCAGGCCGACCGCAATGACCAGTGCCTGGACGTATTCGGCCAACTCGGAGCGACTCATCTGAGCCACCTTCCTTCCCCGCAGCCAGGCGGGGACCGGGGAGCGGCCGCAGCTCTCCTGCGTCCGCCCCCTTTGCTTCCCCTTCGGCCTGCGTGCGTTCATCAGCCGTTATGACGTTCGGCAACACGCGCCGCCTTCCCTACGAGTTTGCGCAAGTAGTAGAGCTTGGCGCGGCGCACCTTCCCCGGACGCACTACCTCTATCTTCTCGATAGTAGGAGCATGCAGAGGGAAGACTCTTTCGACGCCAACCCCCTGGGAGATCTTCCGTACCGTGAAGGTTTCGCGAACACCAGTCCCGTTACGCGCGATCACGGTACCTTCAAAGACCTGCACGCGCTGGCGTCCGCCCTCCTTGACCTGCAGGTGAACCCGGACCGTATCGCCCGGGCGAAACTCAACCCGATCGGGGCGAAGTTGCGCCGTCTCCACCGTGCGGATCACATCCACAGTTCTCACCTCTCTTCCGCATATCCTTCAATCGGCTATTCGGTAGTGGCCTCTTCTTCATCCCGTCTAACCTGTTCCAGCAGCATTTCCCATTGCGGGTCGTCTTTCCAGACACGGCTCTGGCGGAACCGTTGCAACAGGTCAGGACGGTGCCGCCAGGTGCGGCGCAAGGCCTCCTGCCGGCGCCAGCGGCGGATCTGCTCCCGGTTACCCTGGCGGAGAACCGTGGGGACCTCGACACCATGGTAAACGGGCGGACGGGTATACTGGGGATACTCGAGAATCCCCCAGCTAAACGACTCTTCCTCTGTCGCACCCTCCGGCAATACCCCGGGAAGCAACCGGGTTACGGCGTCAATCAAGGCCAGCGCCGGGATCTCACCGCCAGTAAGCACGAAATCCCCCAGGGAGATCTCGTCGGTGGCAAGGAGCTGCCGTACCCTCTCATCCACGCCTTCGTAGTGGCCGCAGAGCAGGATGAGATGCTCAACCCGGGCGAACTCCTCCACGACCTCCTGGGTCAGCCTCCGGCCTGCCGGACCGAAAAGGACCACCCGTTCTTCACCCGCACCCGGCCCCGCGTCCCGGCGGATCGCTTCCACGGCACGAAAGAAGGGCTCGGGCCGCATCACCATGCCAACCCCGCCCCCATAACAGACGTCATCGGTCAGGCGGTGCTTCCCTACCCCAAACTCCCGCAGGTTCCAAAGCCGGCAGGTAAGATGCCCCGCCTGCAACGCCCGCCCCACAATGCTGGTCTGTACTCCCGCGGCCAGCATCTGTGGGAAGAGGGTAACTACGTCCACCCGTAACGGCATCTGCGGACGAGCCTCCTCGACTTTAATCCGTCAACCCCGGAGGAAGCTCCACGCTCAAGCGGCGGCCGGGAACATCTACTTCCCGAACCACACTGCGCAGGGCGGGAAGCAGGAGAGTCTTTCCGTCCGGCTGGCGGACAACGTAGACGTCGTTGGCCGGCAGGCGCAGGACATCCTCAAGCTCACCCAGGTATTCGCCGCCCTGGGCGAAGACCTGCATTCCTACCAGTTCAAATACATAGTACTGACCGGGGGGTAACGGTTGGCAGCGACCACGCGGTATCTGCACCCGCCACCCCCGGAGCTTCTCCGCCCCGGAGCGATCAGTGAGGCCATCGATCCGCAGGATGCCTCTCTCACCAAGGTAGGAGTCAAGCCAGACCGTGACCTCGCGGACCTTCTCCCCAGGCCCCACCAGCCGAACTTCCTGCCTTTCGGTCAGCCGGGAGGGGAAGTCGGTCAAGAGCCTGACCTTGACCTCGCCGTGGACTCCGTGTGGGGCGGTGATTACCGCAACATCGATCCATTCGGGCAGACCGGTCGCCGGCACCTCGCAGTTCACCTGCCTACTGCCGTCCTCCTCCGGAACCGCCCCCCTGCTCGCTTCCCTCCCCGTTATCAATAGAGGGCGAAGAGTCAGGTACTGTTGCCGACCCGCCTGGTGCTGAACGCGGCCGGGCAAAGCGGCCCCGGCGGGCCCTGCGGCGCGGGCGGCGACGGCGGGCCCAGGCCGGGCGCAGCGTACCGGCCGAGGACGCAACCGGAGTCGCTCCCGTCGAAACCGGCTCTGTCGCGTCGGCTCGTCCGGCCGCTACCGCGGCCTGCACCTGCTCGGTTCCGACGTCACCCTCGGCTTGCTCCTCCTCACCGGGCGCATCGCCGATATCGACCCGCAGGCTCACTCCTTCATGAACCGCTGCCGCCCGCATCACCAACCGGATGGCCCGGGCTATCTGCCCGCCCCTGCCAATTACCTTACCCATGTCTTCCGGAGCGACTTGCAGCCGGAGTCGGCACTGCCGGTCGCGCCGGTCCTCCTGCACCCGCACCGCCTCCGGCTGGGTGACCAGCGAACGGGCGATCAACTCCAGCAACTCCTTCATGCCGTCGCCCCCTCACTGGGAGCAGCTGGTTTCTCCGCTCCCCCAGCCCCTGCCTGCCCGCCGGCGGCGGGGGTGCTTCCATCCTTAACCTGCTTAACCTGATCCCACACTCCGGCCCGAACCAGCAGCATCCGAACGGAATCGGTCGGTTGTGCGCCCTTTCGGATCCATTCGCGGATCTTGGCAGCATCGACCACTATGGTCGCCGGTTCGGTCAGTGGGTTATAGTAACCCACCGCCTCGATGAACTTGCCCGTGCGGGCCTCCCGGGAGTCGGCTACCACCAACCGGTAACTCGGCTGTTTCTTGGCACCAAAGCGCTTCAAACGGATACGTACTGCCAACAGCACACCTCCTTTCTCTAGCGAGGGAAGGGTAGGCGCAGGCGCCCACCCGAACGTCCCTTGCCAGCTTTGCCAGGCCCGCTCAGCCCTTTCATGAGCTGGCGAACCTGTTCAAACTCTTTCAGGAGACGGTTTACATCCTGGACCGTCGTACCGCTTCCCTGGGCTATCCGCCGCCGACGGCTGGCGTCGATGATCTCCGGATGCCGCCGCTCCTGCGGTGTCATGGAGCGGATCATCGCTTCAACCCGCTTCAGCTGTTTCTCGCTCTCCGCGGCGGCTGTCTGCGGAAGGGTTAGCCGGTTGAATCCCGGAAGCATGCCGAGCAGCTGATCAAGCGGGCCGAGCTTGCGCACTTGCTGGATCTGTTCCAGGAAGTCATCCAGCGTAAACTCCCGGCGCAGCATCTTCTCGGTGAGCCGCCGGGCTTCATCCTGGTCGATCTGGCGCTGGGCCTTCTCGATCAGGGTAAGTACGTCACCCATTCCCAGGATTCGGGAAGCCATCCTTTCCGGGAAGAACGGCTCCAAGTCGTCCAGCTTCTCGCCGACTCCGACAAACTTTATGGGCACACCGGTAACCTCGCGCACCGAGAGAGCCGCCCCACCCCTGGCGTCACCGTCCAGCTTGGTGAGGACAACCCCCGTCAGCTGCAGTGAACGGTGAAACTCCTGGGCCACGTTGACCGCGTCCTGCCCCGTCATCGCATCCACGACCAGGAGCACTTCGTCCGGGGATACCCGCTGGCGGATGGTCCGGGCTTCCTCCATCATCTCTTCGTCGACGTGCAGGCGACCGGCGGTGTCAATGATTACCACATCAAAGCCGCGCCGCCGCGCCTCCTCCACCCCCGCCCCTGCTATATCGGCAGGTGCAGCTCCCTCGAGCGTGAAGACCGTCAAACCCAGCTTTTGGCCCACAATCTTTAGCTGTTCCCGGGCGGCAGGTCGGTAGATATCGCAGGCCACAAGAAGCGGCCGGTGGCCCTCCCGCCGCAGCAACCCGCCCAGCTTGCCGGCGGTAGTCGTCTTGCCGGATCCCTGCAGCCCCACCAGGAGGATAACCGCCGGGTGGCCGGACAGGCGCAAACCCGCCCGCTCGCTGCCCAGCAACCGGACCAATTCTTGATGAACTATTTTGACAACCTGCTGTGCAGGCGTGAAGCTCCCGAGGACCTCTTCACCAACCGCCTTCTCGCGTACCCGGGCGACAAACTCCTTAACCACCTTGAAATTGACGTCGGCTTCCAGCAGCGCCAGCCGGACTTCCCGCAAGGCCTGGTCCACGTCGGCTTCGCTGAGACGCCCTTTACTCCGCAGGCGCCGCAGGCTTGCCTGCAATCTTTCGCTGAGCGTGTTGAACATGACTAATCCTTCTCCCGCTGAGTCGGCGGGTTTTGTATCCCGTCCAGCTCTTTTATCATCGCCTGCCAGGCATCTTCCTGGCTTTGCAGCGCGGGAATCTCGGCTACCAGGCGGTGCCAGAACTCCTGCGCCCGTTTCGACCAGGCCTGATAACGCCGGAACCGTTCCACCGCGCCTACGCATCGCTCAAACCGGGAGAGATCCTCCAGAGCCCGCCGGAGCAGGTAGTGAACTGCTTGCCGCGACACGCTCTGCAAGTCGGCTATCTCCCCCAGAGAGAGATTTTCGTAATAGTAGAGTCGGAATACCTCTTGTTGCCTCGGGGTCAAGAGTTCACCGTAGAAATCAAAGAGTAGTCCTGCTTCCACCAGTTCCGCGCCGGCATGCGACAACGAACTCGCCTCCTCGCAGCCGGGGGCAGCTCCGGCGCTCCCCGATCGCTGTGAAGGAAAACCCCTTGACACCCCGGGCCAAGCGTGATTATACGAGAAGTGCAGGAAGCTGTCAAGGATCGTTCATTGACACCGTCTTCTCGCCTACCAGTTCATCCGGAATGAGAGCCTGTACAAACGCCTCTGCAGAGAACGGGCGCAGGTCGTGGAGCCCCTCCCCCACCCCGACTAGTTTTACCGGAAGCTTCAACTCGCTCGCAATGGCCAGCACCACTCCGCCTTTGGCGGTACCATCGAGTTTGGTCAGAACGATACCGGTAACTCCTACCGCTTCCCGGAAAACCCGCGCCTGCGAGAGCCCGTTCTGCCCCGTGGTGGCATCCAGGACCAACAGCACCTCATCGGCGGGCCGACCCAGCTCGCGCTCCACCACCCGGTAGACTTTCTGCAACTCCTGCATCAGGTTGGTGCGGGTCTGCAGCCGCCCGGCCGTGTCGATCAAGACATAGTCGGCACCGCGAGAGCGGGCGGCCCGAATAGCATCGTAGGCTACGGCAGCCGGATCGCCCCCTTCCTGGTGATGCACAAGATCGGCACCGCTGCGTTCAGCCCAGGCGGCCAGCTGTTCTCTCGCGGCCGCCCGGAACGTGTCGGCCGCTCCCAAGAGCACATTGAATCCTTCTTCTCTCAGGTTGACCGCCAGCTTGCCGATGCTGCTGGTCTTGCCGGTCCCGTTGACACCAACAAAGAGATACACTGTGGGTGGCTGCTCAGACCTAACCAATCTTCCACCTGGTATCTCAAGGCGTGCGCGCATAAGATCGCGCAAGAGCCCGGGAATCGCTGCCGGCTCTGAAATACCCTGCTTCCTGAGCGTATCCCGCAGCTCGCTGATGAGAGCTTCCGTGGTTGCCAAGCCCACGTCAGCTTGCAGCAGGGCGGCTTCCAGCTCGTCAAATACGCTTTCATCGATGCGCCCACGTCTGACCAGGTCGGTGAGCGGCTGCACCAACGCCTGCCGGGTCCGTTCCAGTCCTTCGCGCAAACGGGCAAACCAGTTACGCTTGCCACTCTCTGCGGTTGCCATCTCCCAGAGTCACCCCCAGCTCTTTCTGCTCACGAACGCCAGCCGTCACCTGCTGCCGGCTGAGCCGACGCTTGGTTCTCCTCATCCAGACGGTACGCATACACCCGCGAGACCCCGCGCCGATCCATGGTAACTCCGTAGAGCATGCCGGCTCGCTCCATGGTAAGCCGGCGGTGGGTGATCAGGAGCAGCTGCGTCTTGGCGGAGAACTCCTCCAACAACGCCAAAAGCCGGCTGAGGTTGGCCTCGTCCAGGGAACCATCCGCCTCATCCAGAACGCAGAAGGGCGGAGGTTTCAGCTGGGCCATCCCCAGAAGGAAGGCCAGGGCGGTCAACGCCCGTTCACCTCCGGACAGGAGGGTGAGACTCTGAAGTCGCTTCCCGGGCGGAGAAGCTTCGATCTCGATCCCGCCCGTCAGGGGATCGTCCCCCTGCCAGACCAGGCGAGCCTGACCCCCCCCAAACAGGCGCGTAAAGGTCCGGGAGAATGCCTCCTGCGCCCTGGCAAAGCACTCCTGCAGGCGACTGCGAGCTTGCGCGTCCTCCCTTTCCAGCCAGGCCAAAAGCTCCCGCCGGGCCGCCTCCACGTCGTCCCTTTCCCTCTGTAGCTGCTCTAGACGCTCCTTTTGTCTCTTAAACTCCTCCAGAACCCCCGAAGGCCGCGGCCCTTCCGCCGCCAGAGCTTCCTTCTCCGCTTGAATCCGCGCCAGTTGCTGGCGGTAAGGGAGCCCGGAGAGGTCACCCGCACCGGAGACGCCGGAAAGCTCATCCGGCTCGGCCACCTCTCCCGACCGCAACCGGTGTTGCCGCAGCTCCGACCAGCGGGCGGAGGTCTCCTGGATCAGCTGGCGGGTGATTCGGATTTCGCCTTCCAGTCGAGCCAGAGCCAGTTTGCGGCACAGGTTGAGGTGCTCGTATCTCTCAACGCTCTGCTGTATCTGGCGCAAACGGCTCTCCTGCCGCTGCCGCTCCTTTTTGGCCTGCTGATAGCGGGCGGTGGCCTCTTCCAACGCAGCCTGAGCACCGCTGAATTCGGCCTCGCTTCTCTCCAGCAGGGCAGCCAGCTCTGCCCGCTGCTCTACAAGACGCGCCCGCGCTACCTCCCTCTCCTTTTGCCGGGCGGTCAAGTGGGCCAGGTTCTCTTCCGCCTCCGCTGATTGTTGCTCCATGTATTGCCGCCATTCACTGGCCTGCTTGAGCCGAGTTTTGGCCTCAGTAACGGCCACTTCCAGCCGCCGCAATGTCTCGTGATACTCGTTCTCCTCCGCCTGAACCTGCTGGCGAACCCTTTCCGCCGCTGTGAGCGCCTGCTGCCAGACCCGCTCCGCTTCTTCCTCCGGGTCGGGCGCGCCGGCAGCTGGTGTTGTCGGTGCCAGTTGCAACAACCTCTCCTCCAGCACCGCTAGCTCCCGCCGGATCTGGTCGACGTTATCTTCCGCCTGCCGCTGCCGCTGCAGGGCTGCTTCCGCCCGTTGGCGAGCCGCCTCCGCCAGCTGGCGGGCCTGCGCAAGGCGGTCCCTGGCAAGAGCGAGCTCAGAGGCGACCGACTGCACGGCCCCTGATAGCTCCCTTGCCCGGGCTTGGGCGCTCTCCACTTTCGCTCGGGATTCATGCCATTCTCGCTCGGCGCGGGCAAGGTCCGCCTCGAGTTTTGCAAGCTCGCTCTGCCGGCGCAGCCGGCTCGCCTGCCGATCCTCACGCTCGGTGCCGCCGCTGATCGGCCCACCAGGAGTGACCAGTTCGCCGGCCAGCGTCACGCAGCGGATGCCGGGGGACAACCCACGTGCGCATGCGATAGCGCTCTCCAGGCTTTCGAACAGGGCGGTCCGACCCAGGGTGTAAGCGAGGGCTTTCTCAGCGCCGGAACGGATCTGCACAAGATCGGAGAGGATGCCAAGGTAGCCCCGGTTGCGAAAATGGTTGAGCTGGTCCAGATCTTCCTCTCCGGGCCCGCGAGGGCGCAATTCGGACAAGGGAAGGAAGGTGGCGCGGCCGGCTCTCTGTTCCCGGAGAAAAGCAATGGCGAGTCGTGCGTCGTCTGCAGTGGGAACCACCACGTTGTTCTGCGTTGCTCCCAGCGCTGCATCAACAGCCACCGCTAACTCGGCGGGAACCTGCAACAGGTCCGCGAGCACTCCCACCAATTGCCACTTGCCTCGATGCTGCTGGTTGAGCAGCAATCTAACCGCGGGCGGAAGCCCCGCCCCTTCCTCCTGCAGCTCCGCCATGGCTTTAAACCTGGCAGCCAGCTGCCGATACCGTTCCTCTTGCGCGTGGCTCTCCTGGCGCAGCCTTGCTTCGGTCTCCTGCGCCTCATGCGCTCTTTGCTTAATCTCAGCCAGCTGTGCAGTCAGGCGCTCTGCCTCCGCCGCCAGCTCCTGTTGCGCCAATGCGGCGCGTGCGGCGGCAGCTTCCGCCTCCTGCGCCGCCAGCCGGGCCTCATCGAGCAGCTGGAGCTCACGCTCGACCCTCTCCCGATGGGCGGCCACCTGAGCTGCCAGAACCTCACGCGCTCGCGCCTTAGCCTGCGCTTCCTGGCGCTTCTGGTCGGCAGCTGCCACCTGCGCCTGCGCTTCCGCCAGTTCGGCCCGCCAACGTGCCCGCACGCTCTCAACCCGAGCTACGTACTCGTCCCGGGCCGCGACGGCACGCAGGCTCTCCTGTTGCAGAACCTTCTCCTCTTCACGGGCGGCGCGGCAGGCCTCCCGGGCTGCTTCAACCCGTGCGATTGCTTCCGCCAGAGCTGCTTGAACCTCTTCCCAATCCCGTTCCGCCTGAGTTGCTTCCTTCTCCAGCTGATCGAGACGGGTCCGGGCGGCTTGTAACTGCTGCTCCTTCTGCGCAAGCTCGTTCCGCCGGCGGGAAAGCTCTTCTTGCGTCTCTTCCTCCTCGAGTAGTACTCTCTGCACCAGAGTCTCTGCCTGTTTGTACTCGGCGCGCAACTGCTCCAGCGTCTGTTCCGTCTCCCGTGAACGCTCCGTAATCGACTGGTAGGCTGCCTGCAGCCGATCCAAGCGGTAGCGGTAGAGCCGGAGCGCTTGCAAGCAGAGCTCCTCCTCGCGCCGGTCCAGTTCGAGCAGGCGCTCCACTTCTGGCCACCGGCGCTCGAGATCATCCTTGAGAGCGGCAATCACGTCTGCCAGCCGGGTCAGGGAGTACTCCGTCTCTTGCAGGCGTCCCAGAATCTCCTCTCTTCGCCGGCGGAAGCGGCTGATGCCGGCAACGTCCTCCAGGATCAGCCGGCGCTCTTCGGGACGAGCGGTAATCACGGCCGCCACCTCACTCTGACCGACCAGGAAAGCCCCTCCTGCCAGCCCCTGGTCAAGCAAGAGCTCCTGAATGTCGCGCAGGCGGCAGACTGTCCGGTTGAGCATGTATTCCGATTCACCGGACCGATACAGACGCCGGCTGATCACCACTTCGCTGGCGGGAATGGGTAGCTGGCCATCCTGGTTGTCCAGGGTGACGGAGACCTCGGCAAAACCGAGGGGACGCTCCAGCTGCGAACCGGCAAAGATGATCTCTTCCATCCGGTTGGACCGGAGGCTGCGGGCGCTCTGTTCACCCAAAACCCAGCGTAGAGCATCGGTGAGATTGCTCTTGCCACTGCCGTTCGGTCCGACTACGGCCGTCAGGCCGCGATCAAAGATAAGAACAGTCTTTTCTGCGAAAGACTTAAATCCCTGAATCTCCAAACGTTTCAAATAAAGCGGCACACAAAACTCCTCCTGGAGTGTCTCACCGTCCAGAAACGCGCAGCGCGCCTTCCGGCGCGCTGCGTCACGGGTTAGGACCCCAGCACGTGACGGGGCCTTCAGCGGGGTTCAACTATAAAGCGGATGGCGGTCCGCTCTTCCCCGTTGATATTGATCTCTGCAAAAGCCGGAATACAGATGAGATCAATGCCGTTTGGGGCTACAAAGCCCCTGGTGATAGCGATCGCCTTGATAGCCTGGTTGACAGCACCAGCGCCGACGGCCTGTACCTCAGCCGATCCCTTCTCACGCAGCACTGCAGCTAGAGCCCCAGCTACGGCCTTGGGTTTGGAATTCGCGGATACCTTGAGTACGTCCACGGCGCGCATCCCCCGCTATATGGCCAGAGTCTCCATAGTAATTCGACGATTTACCGCGTCCAGAACCGCTTGACTGACGGACCAAAGTTGGTTGCGCCGGACATAGGCGCTGCCGACCACCAGCAACTCCCCGTAAGGGCCGAGGAGGTTGACAAGGACCAGGACGGCCTCCCGCCGGGCTACTACTTGCGTGGCCACGTTCCGCAGAATGGCGCGGACGCGCTGTTTTCCCAGTTCGGGCTGGAGGGCCTCCAAGGTAGCCTCGGCCACAAGCCGCAGGAGGTTCTCGGGTGTGAGAGGTCCCCGAGCTTTGCCGACCAGCAGCGTCTCTCTGGCCGCCAATTCCACTGCCACCGTGGCCAGTTCGCCATTCAGGCTGACGTGCAAGGTCTGCAGAACCAGTCGCGGAGCACTGGTTGCCGCCACGGCCTCATCCTCGAAGCGGGCAACGCTGATCTTGCGGTGATCGACGCGAATGCCCCAGCGCGTGATCAGAAGACTTTGGACGTCGCGCGATATCTGCTTGGGATGCCGGTCCCCGCGGGCAAGGATGTGAACCTCCGCTACACCGCCGGAAGGATCCGGAACCACCCGCGCTCCTTCCACTGATTCCAGCCGCAAAAGGCTGGCTTCCACGGCCGACCAGTCGACCGGTGGCGACTCAGGCTCCTCCGGCACCTCATCACCCCCACTCGAGCGCATGCAAGTACGAATTGCCGGGAACAGCGGGAGGTCAGGTTGCGTCTGAACAACTCCGGTAATTCTAGCCTACACAATAGATTTCTTCTCCAACAAGACGTATACTCCTTTTTCCTTTCATTGTTAGCTTGTAGCCGATTCCCCCTCCGCAGCATCCGCGCCGGGTGGGAGAACGCTGCCGAACAGCTCCGCAAGCTCCTGGCTGTTGAGAGCTGCACGGGCCGCTTCCTGTGCTGCTGCTTTCTTGGTACGGCCCAAGCCGCGACCGACCACTTTCCCCCGTACCAATACCGCCACAGTGAAAGAACGGTTGTGCGGCGGACCGCTCGCCTCTACGAGCTGATACACAGGGGTTTCCCCCAGCAACGCTTGTACCTTCTCCTGCAACTCGCTCTTGAAGTTGCCCTCGAGCCCCCGGGAGAAAGCCGCGTCAACCTCCGCAAAGGTGGGGGTCAGGACCCGACAGAGAAAGCGGCGCGCCTGCTCGGCGGGGACGCTCAGGTAAACCGCCGCTGCGACCGCTTCAAAGGCGCTTGCCAGTACGGAATCGAGCCGGTCCACGCCAGCCTGAGACTCACCGTGGCCCAACAGCAGTAGCGGTCCGATTCCCAGTCGTCGGGCGACCGCTGCCAGTGATTCGGTGCGCACCGCTGCCGCCCGGCGCCGGGCAAGCCATCCTTCTTCGAGATCAGGATGGAGACGATAGTAATACTCCGCAGCCAGAAGATTGACTACGGAATCACCAAGGAACTCCAGTCGCTCATTGTCATGTTCTGCCAGTCCCTCGTTAACGGCAGAGGTATGGGTGAGGGCCTGGTGGAGTAATTGAAGATCAACACCGGGGGGTAGCCCTACGGTGCGCCCCCACTCCAGCAAGCGTTCTCGACGGCCGGGCGGGAGTCCGGGCGTGAGTACCCCTTTCTGCTTACCCGTTTCCGACCTGTCCTGCATGGTTTGCCTCGCCTTCACCCACCCTAAGACGGCTGGTACCGACGAAAGGCCAACGTAGCGTTATGGCCGCCAAAACCAAGACTATTGGACAACACAACCTCGACCCGAGCCGTTCGTGCCTTCCAGGGCACGTAATCAAGATCGCATTCGGAGTCAGGATTATCCAGGTTGATGGTGGGCGGGATCTGCCCGTGCGCAATGGCCAGGACCGAGATGATGGCCTCCACAGCTCCCGCCGCCCCCAGGAGATGACCCGTCATCGATTTTGTCGACGATACCGGTATTCGGTAGGCTAGTTCGCCAAAGACGCTCTTGATAGCCTGCGTTTCAATCCGGTCGTTAGCCGGCGTCGAAGTTCCATGCGCATTGATATAGCTGACGGAGGCCGCATCTAGCCCGGCATCCTTCAGAGCCCTGCGCATGGCCCGCGCCGCGCCCTCTCCGTTGGGCGCGGGCTGGGTTATGTGGTACGCGTCACCCGTTGCACCAAACCCGGCAAACTCGGCATAAATCCGTGCCCCCCTGGACCGTGCGTGTTCTTCCGACTCCAGGATTAGCACGCCCGCTCCCTCCGCCATTACGAAGCCATCGCGATCCCGGTCGAACGGGCGGCTGGCCCGTTCGGGTTCATCGTTGCGGGTGGAGAGAGCTCGGGCTGCACAGAAACCAGCCAGGGCCAGCGGCGTTATGCCCGCCTCCGATCCGCCGGCAATCATCACTTCCGCATCCCCGTGCTGTATCAACCGGAGGGCTTCTCCCAGAGCATGGGCCCCACTGGCGCAGGCGGAAACCGAACCCGCATTGTAACCTTTCGCACCTACCTGTATGGCTACCTGCCCGGAGGCCATGTCCGCAATCATCATCGGTACAAAAAACGGGCTGATCCGATCTGGCCCTTTCTCTATGAAGATCCGGGCCTGGTCTTCCAGGGTTTTGATGCCGCCTACGCCGGATCCGATCAACACTCCGGTTCGCTCGGCTAACTCTCCTTCGATGGACAGGCCGGCATCGGCCAGCGCCATGCGGGCTGCAGCAACCGCGAACTGAGCAAACCGGTCCATCCGCCGCGCCTCTTTGCGATCCATGAACTCGGTCGGGTCGAAGTCACGGACCTCACCGGCGATGCGGACCGGATAAGCAGAGGCGTCAAAGGCCGTAATCGGGCCTATCCCCGACCGGCCCTCGATCAGCCCTTGCCAGAGGGGCTGGATGCCGATACCCAGGGGCGTTATCGCCCCCAGGCCGGTTACCACCACCTTGCGTCCCACCAGCGTTTCTCCTTTCGGCACGAGACGGACAAGCCGCTCGTTTCTCGTGCTCTGGCCCTGCTGTGAGGGCCGCGACCATCACTTACTGCTGCGTGTGCGCCTTAATGTACTGGATCACGTCGCCCACCGTCTGGATCTTCTCCGCCTCTTCATCGGATATCTCCATACCAAACTCTTCTTCGAACGCCATGACCAGCTCCACGATGTCCAGGGAGTCAGCCCCCAGATCATCGACGAACGAAGCCTCTGGAGTGACTCTCTCCGGTTCGACCTGCAACTGCTCCGCGACGATCTTCTTCACCCTTGCTTCAATGTCCATGTCTCTTCCGCCTTTCTATTGAAATGTAAGCTGCTAGTTAAGCCGTTTGGCCGTGTCTAACAACCGATTGCCAGGCCGCCGTCGACCGCCAGAACCTGGCCGGTGATGTACGAACTGGCCGGGCTGGCGAAGAAGCCGACTGCGTGGGCCACTTCCTCCGGGGTACCTTCCCGCTGCATCGGGATGTTGGCCACCAACGCCTGCCGCCTGTCCGCCGGCAGGCGCTCCGTCAGGCCTGCGTTGATAAATCCGGGGGCAACCACGTTAACGGTGATCCCCCGACCGGCCAGCTCCCGTGCCAGGCTTCGGGCAAAGCCAATCACCCCCGCTTTGGTTGCTGCGTAGTTAGCCTGCCCGGCGTTACCAAGCAGACCGGCTACGGACGAAATAAAGATAAGCCTACCACTGCGCTGGCGCAACAGGGGACGCAGCGCCGCGCGGGTGAGCCAGAAAGGCGCAGTCAGATTGACCGTCAACACCTCGTGCCACTCTTCGTCCTTCATACGCAGGAGAAGGTTGTCGCGGTTAACCCCCGCATTGTTAACGAGGATGTCAAGACGCCCAAGCCGTTCCAAAGTGGCCGCCACCAGGCTCTCGGCCTGCTCCGGGCGGGTGAGATCGGCAGGGAAAAACTCCGCTCTCCCACCTGTGCCCTCAATCTCGTGGCGCAAGTGCTCCAGCTCCTCCACCCGGCGTCCGGTCAGCATCACCGCCGCGCCCGCGGCCGCCAGCCGGCGAGCGATGGCGCGCCCGAGCGCCCCGCTTGCCCCGGTGACGATGGCAACCTGACCGGCCAGCTCCTGTTGCCCCCATCCTCCCTGTGTCTCCTGCACAGCAGCCAACCCCCCTCTAGTCACCCGCCACCAGCTGTCCAAAACCGGCGGCCTCCAACTCTTCGACCGTCAACACCTCTGTTCCCGGAGCGACGCGCCTCACCAGGCCGGCCAGCACCTTTCCGGGACCAACCTCCAGATACTTGCCGCCCCCCAGCTTGTTTAAGGTCCGCACCGTCTCCACCCACCGGACAGGGCTCGCCAGCTGCCGGGCAAGCAGCTCACGCGCCTTCCGGCCACTTGGCACAACCTCTCCGGTGACACTACTCACGAGCACGCAAGCAGGATCGCGAAACTCCACTGCGTTGAGCTCCTCAGCAAACCGCTCGGCGGCCGGCTTCATCAACCGGGAATGAAACGGACCGCTGACTGCGAGAGGACGGACCAGACGCGCTCCGGCAGCCCGGGCCCGCTCAGCTAGAAGTGCCAGCGCCGCGGCATGCCCGGCCACCACCAGTTGCCCAGGAGAATTATAGTTCACCGGCTCGACCACCAAAGGTTGAACCTCTGCCGAAACCTCCCTGCACAAGCTTTCCACCTGGTTCTCGGGGAGGCCGATCACCGCCACCATCCCGCCCTGACCCGGAGGAAAGGCCTCTTCCATCACCCGGGCGCGGACGACCACAAGGCGAAGGGCTGTTTCGGATCCGAGAACCCCGGCGGCAACCAGCGCCCC
The DNA here is from genome assembly GCA_014896315.1 of Limnochordales bacterium. Classification (GTDB taxonomy): domain Bacteria; phylum Bacillota; class Limnochordia; order Limnochordales; family DUMU01; genus DUMU01. The sequence goes on along the minus strand of JADBKP010000006.1, from coordinate 85,109 downwards.
AAACTCGCCAAGGCTATGTCCGGCAGTGGCTGCCGGCCTGATCCCAAGCTCGCTCAGGACCCGCAGATAGGCCAGCTCAACCGCGAGCAGGGCCGGCTGGGTACGGGAGGTGAGATTCAGAGCCTGCTCCCCCTCCTCCCACATCCACTTCCGCAAGGGAAGGTGGGTGATCTCTTCTGCCGTCTCCAGCCACTCCCGGGCTGCCGGGAAACGTTCTGCCAGTGCCCTCCCCATCCCCGGGTTTTGGGATCCCTGGCCAGGAAAGAGAAAGACGTACTCGGTCATCGCGCTGCCCCTCATTGGCTATCTTTCGGTTACCGCAGGCGTACCGTTTGGCTCTTTGGTCCAACGCAGCAGAATTGAGCCCCAGGTTAGACCTGTGCCAAAGCCGGTCATTGCCACAAGCATCCCCGGGCGCAGCCTCCCCTCCTGAAGCGCCTCCGCCAGCGCCAGGCCGATCGATGCGGCCGATGTATTCCCATAGTGATCAACGTTGACGATCACCCGCTCCGGCGGGATGCCCAGCCGCTCGCGGGCTGCTTCAATGATACGGATGTTGGCCTGATGGGGAATGAAAAGATCCAGGTCATCCACCGTGAGGCCAGCCTTGGCCAGGACGCGGCGGGTGCTCTCTTCGAGTATCCGCACGGCAAACTTGAAGACCTCCTGCCCGTTCATCTGGAGGTAGTGTTGTCTTGCCGCGACCGTGGCATGGCTGGCCGGCAGGCGGGAGCCTCCCGCGGGCAGTATCAGCAGCGAACCACCTCTGCCATCCGCTCCAAGGTTAGAAGCCAGGATGCCGGGCGTTGCGCCCGGTTCACGGCGGCTCAACACCAGAGCGGCCGCCCCGTCCCCAAACAGGACGCATGTACGGCGGTCGGTGAAGTCGACGATGCGGGAGAGGGTGTCAGCCCCGATCACCAGGGCGTTCTTGTACGCTCCCGAGCTCAGCGCATGCCAAGCCTGATCGATGGCATAGGCAAGCCCGGAGCAACCGGCCGACAGATCATAGGCCGGAATGTTCGCAATCCCCAGACCTGCCTGCACCAGGCAGGCGGTAGCCGGGAACGAATGGTCAGGTGTAATGGTCGCGACGATGATCAGATCGATTTCTCCCGGCTCCATGGCGGCATCGTTCAAAGCCGCCCTGGCAGCGGCCAGAGCCAGATCGGATGTGGCCACGTCTGGTGGCGCTATGCGCCTTTCGCGAATGCCCGTCCGGCTAACGATCCATTCATCAGTGGTCTCCACCATTCTTTCGAGATCGGCGTTGGTAAGGCGACCTTCGGGAATCGCTATCCCCACGCCGGCCACTTGTACCGGATAGACATTGGCGCGCACCTGCACACCGTCTTCCCGGGCGGCGACTGCCGTACCCGTCCCCGCTCCGGTAGGTTTAAGATCTAGCATCCAAGCAACCTCCTACGGCTGCTACGAGCTTTCCCGCTGCAGGTCAGGCAAAGCCCGTTCCAGCTGCTCCAGCACGCTACCGCGCACGGCAAGGACGGCCTTGCGCACAGCCTGTTCAATAGCGCGGGCGTTGGAACGACCGTGGGCGACTAACCCGATCCCGTTGAGCCCGAGCAATGGGGCAGCTCCATGTTCCGTCCAGTCAAAAGGTTTCAGCGCTTCCAGCAGTCCCGACGGGGCCTGACCGGTGCTGGCATTTCCAAGGATCGGCCCCAGCAGGGCCAGTAATGTTTCTACCAGGCCTTCCGCCGACTTGATCAGCACATTGCCTACGAAACCATCACAGACGACGACATCGACCGATCCATTCCAGACGTCCATCCCCTCAACATTGCCGATGAAGGGCAGTTGACTGCCGGCAAGCATCTCGTTGGCCTTGCGCACGGCCTCACTCCCCTTGGCTGGCTCGCTTCCTACGCTGAGCAAGCCGATACGAGGGTTCGCGATGCCCATTACCCCGCGCGCATAGGCGTATCCCATGACTGCAAATTGCAGCAGGTGAACGGGCCGGCAGTCCACGTTCGCTCCTGCATCTACCAGCAAGGTGTACCCCCGGCGCTGGTTGGGAAGGCTGATTCCGAGGGCCGGGCGGTCAATACCGGGAAACCGCCCAAGTCTAAACAGCGCGGCCGCCATGACCGCTCCTGTGTTTCCCGCCGAGACGAAGGCATCAGCCTTACCCTCCGCCACCTGTTCCACCGTCACCATCAGTGTCGAGCGGGGTTTGCGACGGAGCGCTTCCACCGGATGATCGTCCATGGTCACAACATCACGGGCCTCCACGCACGAAAGCCGGGACATGATGCTTTCGCGCGGCAGGTCGCCGGTTATTGTCTCCGCTCGAGCCAGGACCGTAGCGAGCGTCTCCTGCAGCAGGTCGGTGGGCCCCACGAGTGCGATCTCCAACCGGGTATCGGCCACCAGCGCCCGCCACGCTCCCTCAACAACTGCGGCCGGCCCCAGATCCCCGCCCATGGTATCCAATGCAACTCTGACGGGCATCTCCTCGTCTGCTTTTTCCACCATGTTTGCCGCGCCGCTGCCTCCTCGGCGCTCCTTCCTCCCTTCGTTTCTTCTGGTCGTTCTACTGCTCTTGTCAGCGGTTTCTACCCGCTTCCTCGGGTCTGAGAACTGCCAGGATGAAGCTGCCGCGAAAGACCGGTTGCGCCGCCACCAGAGATACCACGTCCACCCACCACTTTTCCCGCTTACCCCGCACAACCTGCCGTACCTCGGCCCTGGCTTCCACCACCGCTCCCACACGAACCGGCCGCAGAAAACGGACCCGGGCGCTGGCCGTCACAACATCGTCGGCGTCCACAACCGCCACGGCCAGAGAGTTGGCCTGACCGAAGAGAAAATGGCCGCGAATCAGATCGCGATTTAAGAAAGCCATCCTCGGGGCGGTGGTAAGCACGGAACGGGCGTACCGACCCCGTTCTACCTCGATCAGATCGCCGACCACATCGGCCTCGGCCAGGGAGCGCAGTTCACCTAGGGCAAGCCCCGCCAGCTGGCGGGCCCTTTCCTGCTGGGGAGGTACGCCCAAGCGCAGGCGATCCAGCCGCACGGTAGGCACGCTGACATGCAACAGCCTGCCCAGCTCTTCATCAGTCAGCAGGGGGTTCTCCCGGACCAGCCGGAGCAGTTCCTGGCGGCGTTCTTCCGCCGAAAGATGTGCTGGCATCCGTTATCCTCCCCTCTCCCGCGGCCTGACAGGCTTGTTCGGGTCCCGGCCACTGCCCTCCTCAGCCCCTACCCTATAAGTTGATTTTATCACCAGGTAATAATCGCAGGCCAAAAAAGGGGGATGGCCGCGTGCTGCGGACTCCCCACGTCCTTATTCTGCTTCTTCTTTTTGCGGCACGACCACAGCCACTCTGCCCTTGTACCAGCCGCAGTGCGGGCAGGCAACATGGGCCAGTTTCTTCTCATGGCATTGCGGGCACTCAACCAGCGTCGGCAGCGACAGACGCCAGTTGGCCCGTCGCATGTCCCGCATCCACCGGGAGTGCCGCTTCTTGGGGTTGCCCATTCTGTCACCTCCATCTGACTTGCGTGGCGTCACCTGGAATCGACCGGCCTGCCGTCGCCTGCCTGCTGCAGCCAACGGGCCAGCGCCGAAAGACGCGGATCACCTTCTTCAACCCGACATCCACAGGCACCTTCGTTTAGATTCTGGCCGCATACGGGACAAAGTCCCCCACAATCAGGCCGACAGTACGCCTGGATCGGGCTGGCTAGAACAAGGGCCTCCTCGACGACCGGCAGGAGATCCAGTCGGTCACCTGTCATCAAATACTCGCCTTCGGGGCCGACCACAACTTCCGGGGCGGGTCCTTCTGCCGCGTCAGTTACCGCCGCCTGCACCCGGCGGTACTCGGCATTCAACGGGACATCGATATTCCAGATGAAAGGGGAGAGGCACCGGGAGCAGAGCCGCTCAGCCTCCCCGCTCACCCTGCCGGAAACGATGAACTCCCTTCCGCCATACTGTACCGTGGCACGGACCAGGAGAGGAGACGTCCACCGCACCTGGAGTGGCGGCTCAATCACCTCCTGTGGATTGAACCGTACCGTGATCGCAGTGGTCGGGAGGAGTTCCGAAAGGCCGCTGACATCCACAAGAAGACGTGAAGCCGCACCCATTATAGTCATGCCTCCAACCAGTGTCAACAAAAGGTAGATGCCAGGTCGCGGCGCAGGATGGGCAATGCAGCCTCAGCCGCTTCCCGGCCCCTCCTGATCAGCCACCCCGCCCAGCTCAGTTGCGAACCGCTCACCTGCCCGAGATCGGGCCGGATCAGGCAATCCGCCGCCTCCGCCTCGCCTCGGCTCATCTCGCGGCCCATTATATCCAAAGCGGTCATCAATGTATCCCAGATGCTCGCCGTCTTCGCCCGGTGGATCCCAGCACTCACATCCACCGCGATAACATAGTCAGCCCCCAATGAACGGGCTGCCCGCACCGGCAGCCGCTGCAAGACGCCACCGTCTACCAACAGATACCCGTCCCGTTCCACCGGTGGAAATATTCCAGGAATAGCCGCCGACGCCATTACTGCGGATACCAACGGACCTTCGCGTAATAAGACCGGCGCTCCCGTATGCAGATCGACGGCTGTCACCGCCAGTGCCGGTGACAGCTGCGAGAAGTGACGATCGCGCAGAAGCAGCTTGAGTATCCGTTCCAAACCCACAGGTTCGAATAAAGCCCGCCGTGGAACCGCAACCCGGACCAGATGGCGCCAGTTGAGGCGGGCTGCTAATCCGGCTACCAGGTTGAGGTCAAGCCCCGCCGTGTAAAGGGCACCTACCAGCGCTCCGATGCTCGTGCCCACCACCAGGTCGATGGGAAAGCGCTCCCGGGTGAGAACCTGCAATACACCTATATGGGCCAGTCCGCGCGCGGCGCCTCCGCTCAGCACGAGTGCCACGCGGCGACGCCCGGCCGGAGAACCATGGCTGCCCCTATCCTCGCCGAAGCTCCTGGCGGCCATTGCGCACCTGTTGCAGGCTCCGGTTTATGTCGGCCAGCAGGCGTTCCAGGCGACTCTCCAGCTGCCCGAGCAACTGCTCGGCGTACTCATCTGCCCCCTTCTGAACGGCTGCCGCCTGCGCCACCGCCTCCTCGGTGATCCTCTGCGCATGCTGACGGGCTGCCTTGACCAACTCGTGGTCGTTGAGCAGCTGGGCGGCGTACTCCTGTGCCTGGCTTACGACCTTCTCGGCTTCGTTGCGGCTGCGTTGCAGGAGTCTTTCCTGCTCGGCGGAGAGCCACTCCGCTTGCTTGATCGCCTCCGGTAGGCTCTCCCGAATCTTCTGGAGCAGAGTCACGGCTTCCTCTACGTTGACGAGCGCCTTATCCGTCAGGGGAACACGGGGACTGCTTTCGATTAACTCCTCCAGGCGGTCGAGCAGCAACAGAATGTTGATCCGGTTCATCCCAGACGATCCTCCCCGCCACGCTCCGGGCCGGCCTCCGCCCGGTAGAGGCTGAGACAGGTTTCGCCAAAATCAACCCGACGAGACAGTACTAAGTTCGCTGCCCCTGGCAGCAACTCCTCTTGCGGCGCATGCTGAATCACCAGCAGGCCGCCGGGTCGGACCAGACGTTGCTCGCCGGCCAGTTCGAGGGTTTGCCGGGCAAGTCCCCGTTCATAAGGGGGATCGGCCAGGACAAGATCAAAAGGAGCGCCATGCTGCTCTCTCAGGCGGGATATGATTCTCAGCACGTCGCCGGGGATGACGCGGCTGCGCTCACGCAGTCCCAGGTTGTTCAGGTTTGTACGGAGCGCCCGCAGAGCCGCACGATCCGCCTCCACGAACCAGCAGTGCTCCGCCCCCCGGCTGATAGCCTCGATGCCCAGTGCCCCACTTCCGGCAAAGAGGTCAAGACAGCTTGCTCCAGGCAGTACCGGCGTCAGCATATCAAAGAGGGAACGGCGCACCCGAGCAGTGGTGGGACGCGTTCTTCCGCCTGCTGAAGTGACCAGCTCCCGTCCGCCCAGTTCACCTGCTATCACTCGCACCCGTCATCCTGCCCCTTCAGGCGGGGATGAGAAGCAGGCCAATAGTGCCCGGGCCGGTATGAGATCCTATGGTCGGGCCAAGCGGCGTTACCAGCGCGCTGCTTACATTCATCGCTGCCCTGGCCTCTTGCAGCAGCGCCTCTGCCTCTGCCGGAGTATCGCCATGCACGATTCCGATCTCGACCGGTCTCCCGGCGGCCGCCGTCCTGGCCAGTTCAACGATGCGACGCAAGGATCTCTCTCGCGATCTGACCTGCTCGACCGGAGACACAACCCCATCCTCGAGGGCCAAGACCGGCTTAACGTTGAGTAGCGTGCCCAGGAAAGCCTTGGCCCGGCCGATACGCCCGTTACGACGCAGCCACTCCAATGACTCGACGGTGAAGAAAGCTCGCACTTCGGTTATAAGTTCCTGGATAAGCTTCTCCGCCTCGTCGCAGGTGAGGCCGAGTTGGGCCAGGCGTGCGGCGCGCATAGCAAGAAAGCCGATGCCAAGCGAAGCTGATCGGCTGTCGACCACTCTTATTGCGCCGGGGGAGAAGTGTTGTGCTGCCAGTCGGGCTGACTGAATGGTTCCGCTCAGCTCCCCCGAGAGGTGGATGGAAAGGACGGAATACCCGTTGTTTACCAGCTCTCTGTAGACTCGCTCGAAATCTGCCGGTCCGGGCTGCGACGTCTGGGGAATCACATCGCTTCTGCGAACCAACGCCCAGAACTCTTCCGTCGAAAGATCCACCCCGTCCAGAAACTCTCGCTCTCCCAGGCGTACAGAGAGAGGCACCACTTTTATGCCCAGCTCATCCCGGAGTGGTGCAGGAATGTCCGCACCGCTGTCCGTCACCACTGCAAACCCGGGACGGCGATTAGCTGATTTGTCTGTGTTGTTCATAATCACTCCACTGCTATCAAGAAATAGTAAAGAGGCTGACCGCCTTCGTAAACGTCTACTTCGCCCTCAGGCACCAGAGCGCGGGCCGCCTCTTCCACCTGTCGGACCAGAGTGCGGTCGACGCCTTCACCCGTGTAGAGAGTGATACAGTCTGCGGGTGACTGCACCAGCTGCTCCAGCAAGGCCACAGTAGTCTTGACCAGATCCGGACCGTTGCCGACCAACTCACCATCGCGGAGAGCCAGGTAGTCACCGGCACGGATTGAGTGACGGCCGTGCTCTGCATCTCGGACAGCATAGGTTACCTCGCCCGTCCGGATCTTTGCAGCTGCCTGAGTCAGGAGCTTCTCATTCTCGGCTCCTGGGAGGTCCGGCCGGAATGAGAGCAGCGATCCGATACCCTGGGGTACCGAGCGGGTAGGAACGACGTAAACCACTTTGGAACTGAGTTCTGCCGCCTGCCTGGCCGTCATTACCACGTTGCTGTTGTTGGGCAGCAGTATAACCTCCCGCCCGGGGGCGCGTTCTACAGCCTCGAGCAACTCCTGAGCTGAAGGGTTCATGGTCTGCCCCCCAGAGACGACCTCGGCCACCCCCAAACTTCGGAGGATCTGCCGGATCCCTTCGCCGTTAGCTACCGCCACCACCGACGTCCTGGCCGTTTCGAGCGCGATCTCCTCGCCTCCGAAGGCGGGCGCTGGCGCCGAAGCAGTCGGAGTGGCCACCGTACCCGGTGCTGTCCCCGCATGCACTGGCAGATGATGATTGGTCCCCGCGTCAAGATGGGTTGCCGTAGCTAAAACCCCGTTGTCCCCCGCTCGTGAGTTGCGCGCTGCCGCCTGCCGATTTTGTTCTCGCATATTGTTAATGTGAACTTCGAGCAGTTCCTTACCTGCCGACAGCGCGAGCTCCAGTATCCGGCCTGGATGGTTGGTGTGAACATGGATCTTGAGTATCCCGTCGCTCTCCACTACCAGGATTGAATCTCCCAGACGCTCCAGTTGCTCTCGCAAGTACCCGGCGGCGTGAGATTCGGGCCCGAGCAGGAGAAACTCCGTGCAATATCCGTAGGTGATCTCGCTCTCAACTATGCCCGTCGGCGGCCGAGCAAGACCGGTCTCTGCGGAATCTGGTATATCAATTACCCCCGCCCGGGCAGCAGCCAGAATATGCGCTGCCGAGGCTTCTTGCTCGCCGGGCCTATCTTCTACTTCCTCGGCCTTGCCGTCGGCCACCAGCACGAGTCCCTCAAAGAGAAGAACGAGCCCCTGGGCCCCCGCGTCCACAACCCCGGCCTGCCGTAGCTGGGGAAGCTGCTGCGTGGTTTGGAGCAGTGCCTGCTGGCCGCTCTTTAGTGCTCCCCTGACGACAGTCTCCCAGTCGCTGGCATCGCGGGCCAGCCGTTCGGCCGACTGGGCAATGGCCCGACCCACGGAGAGCATAGTACCCTCCACCGGTCGCATCACCGCTTTGTAGGCGGTCTCGCTGGCTTGTCGCAAAGCCCGCGCCAGTTGCCATGCCGACAGCTCAGCGAGCTTTCCCACACCCTGAGCGAAACCGCGGAAGAACTGAGAGAGGATGACCCCTGAGTTTCCCCGCGCACCCACGAGAGCTCCGCGCGCCGCGGCCTGGGCCAGAACGTCAACCCGCTCATCGGGGACACGTGCAACTTCCTCCACGGCACGCGCAGCCGTCAAGTACATGTTCGTTCCCGTGTCTCCGTCAGGAACAGGGAAGACATTCAGTGCGTTGACAACTTCCTTCTCTGCTTCCAGCCGTTTCAAGCCAGCAGCCAGGGCCGCCCGAAAATGAGAACCCTTGAAATATCGCATTCCTATCGCACTCCCCGCTGACCCGCGGACGCTGGCTGGGCCGGGCTGTTAACCCGAACCCCTTCCACGTGCACGTTGACCTGACGCACCGGAAGACCCACGAGGTTTTCCACTTGATAGCGTACCTGATCCATGATGTTGTGAGCTACCTCAGAGATCTTGACACCATATTCTACAATCACATGTAAGTCGAGGATAACACCATCCGACCCGCCGCGCACCTCCACGCCGCGGCTCATCTGCTCGCGCCCCAAAAGCTCGCTCAGACCCTCTTGAACATTGCGGGCCGCCATACCTACCAGGCCGTATACCGTCATGGCGGCCGCCCCTGCTATCTGGGCGATCACCTCATTGGCAATCTGAATGCGGCCCAGTTGAGCTGATATCTCTTCCACTCTGCTGGTCCCCCCGTCGGGTGAATAAAAGCGGCGACCGGTAAGTCGCCAGGTTCCGCTCTTTCCCCGGACACCCGAGTTTATTCATTTCGTTCCTTTAGTTTTCTTTCCTTCTTGCGACTCTGCAGTGCCGGATCAGGCAGTCGCCCCCCCTCTTGCAGTAGCGGTTTGCTCGTGCTAAACTTGCCCAGGTATTTCGTCTTTCGCTCTTGGTCACCAAAGATAACGGCGAGGAGACGTGAGATTCGATGGCGCGTGCATGTGAGATCTGCGGCCGCGGTCCAGCAACCGGAAACAACGTGAGCCACTCCAACCGGCATACCCGGCGTCGCTGGCTGGTAAACCTCCAAAATGTCAGGGTTTTGCTGAACGGCAATGCGCGGAAAATGAGGGTTTGTACCCGTTGCCTGCGTTCCGGCCGGGTCGCACGCGCGGTCTGATCACCGCTTGGGATGATCCCTGTCCGGTCGGTGAGCTACTTTGCTCTGCAGGATTACCGAGCCCAGTATCCGTTTGCGGCGTGCTGACGCGGGGTCGTAGGCCAGCTCGCGGCAGCGGCGCCAGTGGTCGTGCAATCTAGCTCCCGGATAGCGTGGTCCCTCCCAGGCGGGTTGCTCTTCAGACACCTCGCCCCCCGCAAACCCGTCTGCGGATGCCCGATGCTCGGCGACGCGCGATTCCGCACCGGCTTCGTCGCTGGTAGGTTCTACCGAGCTCGCAGTGGATAACAACTCTTCCTGAACTCGCCGGGCAATGGCCTGGAGAGCCCGGGTTAACGGTCTGTCGGGCAGGTCAGCCGGAAGCTGGCCGTTTGCCTGCGCGTCAGCAACAGTCTGCGGGTCCCAGACAAGCACCGGATACAGCTCGGGCCCTGCCATGACCCGTTGAGATATGGTTCTGACTCCCGAACGACTGAACCCTACCGGACTGGCCACCAGCCTGACCTTCTGCTCAGGAATCTGCAAGAGCTTCAGCATGGCGAGAGCGTGCACGGTCGCAGCCCATGCTGAGCCGTCGATCCGGACTACGAAGAGAATCAGATCGGAATTCTTCAACACGCACAGGGCCGGCATGTCCAGGACCGGATGCAGGTCGATTATGGTCAGAGGGAATGTGTCTTGCAGCGCCCCTAGCCCGGCTTGCAGCACCTCCCAGCGCAAGCATCGGGCGCGGCCGGCGTCATACGTGCCGGTCAACAGGCGCAAGCCGGAGGGATGGGAGGCAAAGTATTCCTGGGCCCATTTATCGTGCTGCCGTATTCGCGAGAACCACTCGATCACACCAACCTCATGCGTCAGCCGGAGCTGTTGGGCAAGGGTTGCACCGCCTCCCAGGTGAAGGTCAGCAAGCCCAATCTCCTGCCGCGTCTGCCTGGCCAGGATCACTCCGATATTAGCGGCGAGCAGCGATTTGCCGACCCCTCCGTGGACACTGAAGATAGCAAGCAGCTTACCCCGACGTTGTTCCCCTTCCAATTCCCAAGGCCCCCTCGCTAGATCTGCCCACCGGGCACGTCCGCCAACCGCCTTCCCGCACAGACACCCGCACCGGATTCCGTAGTGAAAGTATTATAATTGTAAACGACAGATATCGTTGCGCCGACTTGGGCCCACCGTTACCCCAGAACGGGCCGGTTGTGACATCCACCCCCAGCTGCAGACCATATGTCCGGCTCCTTACCCTGAGGCGGGTGGGCCCCCATTCCCATAGGCATTCCCCCCGCTTCTAAGCTGGGCGTGCCCGGTGGGATGCATTGCCAGTATAGCATAGGATTTGGTAATGGCATGTCGAATTGGGTCGAGTTGTTTCGAACCGGTCGGTTTTTTAGGCCAGACCGGGAAAGGAAGGACGCGTAGCGGCCCGGCGCAGTTCGCGCAGAGCCCGAGCAGGATCTTCAGACCCGAAGATGCTCGATCCCGCCACCAAGACGTTTGCTCCCGCATCAGCGGTCATCGGCGCGGTCCGGAGATCAATGCCTCCGTCGACTTCCAGGTCAATGGGATGGGGGGCGTCCCGGAGCAAGCGGGCGCACTCCCGAATCTTTGGCAGCATCTCTTCAAGGAAGCTCTGCCCACCAAACCCCGGGTTGACGGTCATGACCAGGACTTGATCGACCAGGTGCCGCACGTACTCGAACCCGGCCAGGGGCGTCGCGGGGTTGTATACTACCCCCGCCCTTGCCCCACTGGCCCGAATCTGAGCCAACACCCTGTGCAGGTGGAACGTAGCTTCCGCATGGACCAGGATCGTGTCGGCGCCGGCACGGCGGAAGGCCTCCACGTACTTCTCCGGTTCAACGATCATCAGGTGAACTTCCAGCGGAAGCCGGGTTATCCTGCGGACCGCCTCCACCACGGGGATACCGACACTGATATTCGGCACGAACCGGCCATCCATCACATCCAGATGTAGCCGGTCGGCTCCCGCCTCTTCCACGCACTGGATCGACCGTTGCAGGCAGGCAAAATCGGCCGCCAACAGGGACGGAGCTATCTGCACTCCTGCCACCTTCCTTAGCACCGGCTAACTATACCGGTCTTCGTACAGTCTTTCAACTTCGTCCAGGAACAGGCGATAGTGGCGATACCGTAGCCCGGGAACGCCTTCCTCCCCTGCCAACTCCTCCCGAACCTGGCAACCAGGCTCCTCCCGGTGCAAACAATTCCGGTAGGTACAGCCCGAAGCCAGCTCTGCGAACTCGGGGAAGTAATGCTGGAGCTTCCGGGGCTCGATTCCTGTCAGGTCGAGGCGTGCGAACCCGGGTGAGTCGGCAACTACGCCACCGGTCGGCAAGCGCAGCAGTTCTACTGCACGCGTCGTATGACGCCCCCGGCGCGTCTTGCTGCTTATCTCGCCAGTTGGCCGGCTTGCCCCCGGAACTAGAGCATTAAGCAGGGTGCTCTTCCCGGCTCCCGACGGGCCGGCCAGGATCGAAACCCGGTTTTGCAACAGAGAACGCAGTTCATCCAGGCCGGTCCCGTCCCTGGCACTGGCAGCCACCGCCCGCAACCCGCAACGGCGATACCCCTCAACCAGCCTGCGGCTTGCGGAAGCGTCGACGAGGTCTGCCTTGCTGAAACAGATCAGCGGTTCGACGCCCTCCCGCAACGCCACCACGATCAGCCTATCCAGCAATTCCAGGGCAGGAGGGGGGTCCGCCAGAGAGATGACGGCCAGCACCTGATCCACGTTGGCGACCGGGGGACGGGGTAAGAACGTGCGCCGCGCCAGGACTTCCTCGATCACCAGGGTAGCCGGTCCGGCCGCAAAAGCCTGGCTGGCTTCTCCCCCCTCCAGTTCGGGCCGGAGTGACGGCCCTACCGGCACCACCCATACCCTGTCCCCGGCCACCACCTCGCCCTGGCGTCTGAGCTTTCCCCTCAATCTGGCCAAGGCCACCGTTCCATCGGGGAGCAGAACACTGGAGAATCCCCCGATGCAATTCAGCACCAAACCCGTCCACCCGCCTTCCCGCACGGGACGGGACGTTATGGCATTGTCACTTGTGGCCAGAAACGCGTGTCACCTCCCCGGACATCGCTTTAGATTCAGGGCAGACTGAAACCGAAGAAATCAGAGCTACCTTCCGGTGTACTCTCCTGTGGCGGGGACGTCGTTGTCCCCTCAGAAGGTAGAGTCTCACCTAGTTGGTTTACGATCAAGTCTACCGCCCAGCCTGCCTCCAGTTGTTCGCCGGCCGGCGGTCTCTGTTCGGTGACCACACCATCCGGCAACTCCGGACGGAAATCCGACCAGATGTTACCCACCTGGAAGCCTTGAGCCTCAAGCAAAGCCTGGGCATCCACCAAACTCATGCCCCGCACGTCCGGGACGGTCAGCTGTGTCGGTGGTGGCACACCCTGGCTGAGTACTATATCTACGGTTCCGCCCCGCTCAACGTAGCTGCCGGCGGCCGGAGACTGCGTGATGACCGAGTCCTGCGGGATCCTCTCGCTGAACTCATACCCGCTCACGCGGGCCTGCAGCCCCTTCTGGGCGAGCAGCGCCTCGGCCTGCCTGCGGGTGAGTCCGACCACGTCCGGAACCTCAATCAGTTCCGGTCCCTTGCTTATCCTCACCCATACGGTGCGATTGGCCCGTGTACGGGTATTGGCTACTGGATCCTGCGATATGATGACGCCGGCAGGATACTCATCGGAGAATACGTGGGTCTCTTCCCCCAGTCGCAAGCGTTGCTCGCGCAACCGTTGCCGGGCATCCTCCACCGTTAGCCCCACCACGTCGGGAACCCGTACCATCTCTGGGAAAAACCAGTTGAGCAGCGGGCCGGAGACCGCCACGCCGACCAGCAAGAGAGCTGCGAGCAGGCCACCTACCCACCACCACGTACGTCGACGAGATGGTATCGGGGCTTCCAGAGTCTCCTGCAGCCCCGGGGGGCCGCCAGCCTCGTCCCGACCCGCCAATTCCTCCTCCGCGCTGAAACGGCGTGTCGCCTCCGCCGCCTCCCCCCTGCGGCCCGCAAGGAGCTGGCTCTCCTCTTCATCCTTACCTCTCTGGACGAGAGCAGTAGGCGGTTCGGCGCCGGCTGCCAGGGGCTCGAGGTCAGCCAGGAGTTCGCCGGCATCCTGGTAGCGCCGGGTGGGATCTTTCTGAAGACATCTCTCGACCACCTGTTCGAGCCGGCGAGGAACATGCCGATTCCAGTAGCGCACTGAGGGTGGTTCTTGCTGAATGTGCTGCAGAGCAACGGCTACCGGACTCTCTCCGGTGAAGGGAAGATGGCCCGTGAGCATCTCGAATAGGACGACACCCAGCGAGTATATGTCAGAGACAGCCGTGGCCGGTTCACCGCGAGCCTGCTCAGGGGAGAAGTAGTGGACCGACCCCAGGACTATCCCCGTCTCTGTCATGGTAACCGAAGCAGCAGCCCGGGCAATGCCGAAATCGGTCACCTTCACACGCCCATCGCTCGTGATCAGAATATTGTGCGGCTTGATATCCCTGTGCACCAGACCGCGCTGGTGAGCATGGCGCAGAGCTTCGGCCACCTGCGCGGCGATCAGTGCCGCCGTGGCCGGCGGCAGGGGCGCCGCCTTGCGGATCAGCTCCTTGAGGGTGATCCCCTCTACGTACTCCATCACTATGTAATGGGTATCGCCCTCCGAGCCGACATCATAGACGTTTACCACATTGGGGTGCGTCAAGCTGGCTGCCGCTCGCGCTTCACGCCGAAAACGCCGCACGAATTCGAGGTCACTGGCGTACTGCGCCCGGAGAATCTTGACCGCCACCGGGCGACCGAGCAGGGTGTCGATACCCTTGTAGACTTCCGCCATGCCGCCGGCACCTATTTTCTCTTCCAAACGGTACCTTTGCGCCAGAACGTTCACCTGGTCACCCCCACGCTGTCTGATCACCAATTCATGCCAACCTCTTCTGGCGATGGTGGAAACTGTGCTGCTGACGCGGGTATCTGCGCCAGCGCCGCGGCCAGCAGTTCCCTGGCGATGGGGGCTGCGGTGCTGCCCCCTGCACCTCCGCCTTCGATCACGACGACCACGACGGCCCGGGGCCGTTCGGCCGGCGCGAAACCCACAAACCAGGCATCCTCCCGACCGCCGGGGCCGTACGCCGTTCCTGTTTTGCCCGCTACTTTGACCCCGGGTAGTGCTGCCCGCCTTCCCGTTCCTTCCCTGACCACCGCCAGCATAGCCTGGCGAACGCGCTCCGCAGTCTCCACCGAAAAAAGACGCCGGGGCGGCGGGTGCTGCTCACGGTACCCGGCTCCCGAGGGACTGACCGCTTCTTCGACGAGGTAAGGAACGACAAGATTGCCACCATTTGCGATAGCAGAAATCCCCATCGCCAGAGCCAGAGGGCTGAGGGCCAGTTGACCCTGGCCGATACCCATTTCCGCCCGGGCCACCCTGCTCCACTCCGTAGGTAAGTTGCCGGCGGTCACAGGAAGCTGCTGCCTGTCTACGTCGACGCCTTCCCAGGTCACTATTGGCGCCAGGTAGCGCTTCCAAACATCCTCTGGCAAGGCGGAGCCTATCTGGGCGAAGACGACGTTGGATGAACGGGCAAGCGCCGCATCGATGCCGATGCGCCCGAAAGCCTGCTGCCCGGCATTGGCAATCCGGTTACCCTCAATGATCACCGCCCCCTCGTCTTCGAAGACTTCCTGACCGGTGATCATCCCGCTTTCGAGAGCGGCTGCCAGAACCAACGGTTTCCAGGCGGAGCCCGGAGCGTAGCGACCTTTTACCGCTCGCGGGAAAAGCGGCTGGTCGGGGTCATCCCGCAACTTCTCCCACTCATCCCCAACCCTCCCCGGATCGAAACCCGGACTGCTGGCCAGTACATAGAGGGCTCCCGTGTAAGGATTCATGACCACAACCGCGCCCTTCCGTCCGCGCAGGAGACGTCCGGCCAGGGACTGAAGCTCCCTGTCTATGGTCAGATAGAGATGTCCGGGAGTTCCGACCGGGGCGCGCGGAATCCTGAGAGTGGTCCATACCGACCTTTCCTCGCCGGTGAGCCAGTTGTCGTAGGCAGCCTCCAGGCCCCCGAGGCCGAGCCGGGGATCGACATAGCCAATATGCGGACCGAATGTAGGGTCCACATGGTATTGACGCGGCTTGTAGATACCGCGCCTCTCCGCCAGATCCGGGGGAGCGCCTCCCTCCTTGTGATCGGTCAACAGGGTGGCGTTCGTTATCGGTTCGGCCAGCGGCTGGTCCAACCGGTCATAGATGCCGCCCCGGGGCCGGCTGAGCGTGCGGGCCACAAGGCGCGGGTTTTCAGGTCGCGCTGCCAGAAGCGGGCCACAGATCACCTGCCAATAGGAGAAGCCGAGAACCAGGGCAAGATATGCGGCCACCACGCCCCGGGCAAGCCCCGCTACCCGCCGCTCCAGGTAGACGCTCCCGCTATTGCTGCTGTTTTCGCCTTCGTCCCCGGCACCCGCCGGGGTTTCTTTGGGTGTGCGGCTGAGACCAAGAAGCACTCCCAGCGCAACACCATTTACCACCAGAGATGTACCCCCGTAGCTGACCAGCGGGAACGGAAGCCCGGTCAGCGGGATCAGGCGGACTATACCTCCGCCAATGATAAACCCCTGGGCTGCCGGAAGCAGGGCTAGCCCCGCCGCCAACCGGCCGAGAAAGGGATCGTCACGACTGCGCCGGATTGCGATGGAAAGCCCGCGCACGGCCAGCAGGAGCAAAGCGACCAGTACCGGCAACAGGCCCAGAAATCCACCCTCCTCCCCCCAGGCTGCCAGCACGTAGTCAGTGCTGGCAGCCGGGATCCGATCGGGGAGACCGGCACCGAGACCGCTGCCGAAGAGCCCCCCGCTTCCCAGGGCATAGAGGGACTGCAGGACCTGATACCCCGCACCATGGGGATCGGACCACGGAGCAAGCCATGCCCGCACGCGTACGGTCACGTACGGAAGGTTAAAATAGGCCGCGACGAGCAGGAGAACGGCGGTCGCTCCGACAGGCAACAGAAGTCGGCCACCCCCCGGCACGGTAAGAGTTAACAGAGCGAACAGAGTCATGATCAGGAGTGCGCCGCCCAGGTCTCGTTGCAATGCCATCATACCGACAAGAAGAAGGACATACACTATTGTCCAGCGGCCCGGTAGTGTGCTGGTCGTATTCGTGCTGCCTTGTGTGCCCCGCATACCAGGTGAGAAAGCAGCAGCAAGGGAGACCAATAACAGCAACTTGACCGGTTCAACTGGTTGAAACTGAAACGTACCCCAGCGCAGCCAGGCGCGCGCACCACCCATCTGTACGCCGTCCACCAGGGTAAGGGCGGTTAACACAAGTCCTCCAAGGGCTGCCAGCAGCCATATCCTGCGCAGCAAGGGGTAACCACGCCAAAGTGAGGCGACCGTGAATCCGGCCAGGGCAAGGGCGAGATACAGTAGCTGTCGCTGCGCCAGCTCCGGATTGAGGCGGGTCAGTGCCACCAGGCTGATTCCGGTTAGAAAGGCCATAAGAGGCAACACCACCGGGTCGGCGTCGCTGCGAAAAACCGCCTGTATCAGATGGACGGCGATGAACAACGCCACATACCCGCCCATGATAAGCAGCCGTGGCCGGTCCCATTCCCCGGATGCGTGGGTAAGCTCGAGCCCGGCAAGCAAGGGGGCAGTAAGGCCCAGCAGAAGTAGTCGCAATTCGGTACGCCTGGCCTGGTTCATCGCTGGACCACCTCGGCGACCAGCAACAACGCCGTGATGTTATCTGGTCCGCCACGCAGGTTAGCCCAACGTACCAGAAGTTCAACCTGCCGCGCCGGGTCTTTCGGGCGTCGGAGCGCCTGCTCCAGCTCCCCTTCCGATATGACTTCCGACAGACCGTCAGTGCAAAGAAGGACGCGATCACCCGGGGAGAGAGGCACCGCATGCACGTCGATCTCCACTTCCGGGGTTATACCCAGAGCTCGGGTAAGTACATGGCGCTGCGGATGGAGCCGTGCCAGCTCCGGCGGAACGAGGCCGCTGGCGACCAGTTCCCAGATGACCGAGTGGTCGCGTGTCACCTGTCGCAAGGGCGCTTCGCGAGGTAACAGATAGGCGCGGCTGTCGCCCACGTGGGCTATGTGCAAAGCCTCCCCATCCCACAAGGCAGCCGTCAATGTCGTACCCATGCCGGACCATTCAGAATGTTTAGAAGAGAGGAGGTAGACTTCCTGGTTGGCGTAGCGCACCGCCTCCACCAGACTGCGCGGTGCGAGGGCCGGATCAGGAAAGTGAGTAGCCAGCGCTTCCAGCGCCACGCGCGAGGCAACCTCCCCCGCGCGATGCCCCCCCATCCCATCGGCCACCGCGTAGAGCGGCGGCTGTAGCAACAGGCCGTCCTCGTTGTTAGGACGGAAATGTCCTTTATCCGTCCTTCCGCAGGCTAGGAGTTGAAGCATCCGAGCCACCGCAACCTCGTTTCGCCCAGCCTGATCTCGTCTCCGGCATCGAGAGCCACCGGAGCGGTCAGCCGTTTATTGTTGACAAAAGTCCCGTTGCGGCTACCGAGATCCTGCACATAGACCATCCCCGCTTCTGCATACATGCGAAGATGCCGGCTGCTGACGTAGGCATCATGTACCTGCACATCGTTTTCCGGACCCCGACCTATGTAAACCTGATTCTCCGCCAAAGGCAGGTGTAGTTCCTCGCCCGCCTCGATCGGGTTATCCGCTCCCCGAACGCTCAGGTTACCCTGCAGGACCAGAATCCGGGCGGTCTGCTGCGTCTGCTCCTCTGATCCTCGACTCGGCGCCACCGCTGGTTCAGATGCTACAGAGCGGACTGGCGTCGCGGGTATCTGCGTCCAGCTGCGGGTAGCCCGTACCACCTGCCAAAGGAAGACGTAAGCAGCAGCCAGCCATGAGAAATGCCATACCCATTCCCAAATTGGCATTCTATACCTCCACTGCCGTAACCTCAAGCAGACGACGGCGTCGAAGTTGCCCGCACGCAGCCTCGATCTCAGCACCCCGTTCCTGCCTTAGCGTGACGGGGATCCCGGAGTCCTCGAGCACCCGGGCAAAGGCCTGCTGCTTGGCGGGCGAAGACGCCCTCCAGCCGATCTCCGGGATTGGATTCAACGGAATCAGGTTGACGTGGGCGAGCATCCCGGAGATTAGCCGGCTCAAGCGACGCGCATCGGAAATACTGTCGTTCACCCCGTCGATCAGCACATACTCAAAAGTTACACGTCTGCCCACCCGCTCCACCCACTCCCGGCAGGCCGGCAGGAGCTCTTCCAGCGGGTAATGGCGGTTGATAGGCATAAGCCACGTCCGTGTCTTGTTGTCGGCCGCATGCAGCGAGACTGCCAGGGTAAGGGGGAGTCCTTCGGCCGCGAGCCTGCGGATGGCCGGCACAAGCCCGCTTGTCGAAATGGTGATATGTCGCCAGCCGATGTTCAGACCGGTCGGTTCATGCAGTATGGCGAGGGCCTTGCGCGTTTCCACGAAGTTAGCCAGAGGCTCACCCATACCCATGAAGACAACGTTGCTCGCCCGACGCCGCAGGTCATGGGAGATCCATCGAACCTGGTCGACGATTTCGGCGGCCCGAAGATTCCGGCGTAGCCCGGATAGGGCCGTCGCGCAGAACCGACATCCCAGAGCGCACCCTACCTGAGTCGATACACAGACCGTTCCCCGGTTGCCCGCAGGGATCCAGACACTCTCTACGGTCTCGCCATCCTGCAGCCGAAAAAGATACTTGGTCGTCCCGTCGCTCGCAGCCCGGCGCTCCACAACCGCTAGTGAGTAGAGCTCGGTTTCGGCTGCGAAGCGCTCCCGCAGCTGCCGGGGCAAGTTGGTCATTTCCTCCCAATCGGAAGCCAGGTGACGATGGATCCATTCCCACACCTGGCGGGCGCGATAGCGAGGTTCGCCCCAGCTGCTGAGGAGCTCCTCTATCTCCGCTTGTGTCATGCCTGCCAGCAGTGGACGCACCACAGCTCTCCTTTCCCTGGCTCCCGGCAGGGAGCACGTATGGAATAGGCCGGTGAGGCACCACCCTTCAACTGTCATGATAACACGCATGCCAAGGACCACGTGCAACAAGGGGAGGGATGTCTGCTGTGCGCCCGCGAGTCTACTTCCTGACGAGTTACCTCGAATACCTGCTCGAGCGAGGTAGAGGCAGTGAGGAAGCAGCCGTTGGCGATGCCAGCCGCTTCTGCCGCTATCTGTTGGCACGGGTTCGTGAATCAGACATTGAAGAGTTTTTACGCCAGACAACCGACAACGCCGAATACAGGAAACGGCTGCGTCGGTCCATACGCAGGTTCCTCCGCTTTGTCCACGACGAGCTCGGTCTGCCGACCGGAACCTTCAACGACTCACCGCCCCACCGTTGACAGCCAGGCGCAAGTCCGCTTATAATGAGCCGGCAGCAAGTCTAGTCGGGGCGTAGCTCAGCTTGGCCAGAGCGCACGGTTCGGGACCGTGAGGTCGCTGGTTCAAATCCAGTCGCCCCGACCATTTTTCACTCTCTTGCACCAGCCACCTTCGGCTGCCGGCCCTATCGTTGAGCTGTATCCGATCTATCTCGCCGTCTGTCTGGTAAAGGGAGGCACCCGCCCTCCACCTGGCGGGTGCCCGTAAACATCCTCCTCACCTGTTGTGACAGGGCTACGCCTTAGCCTGACGACGAGCAGACTCACTGTTGCTCTGAGTCGGCCAGGCGTCTCCCAGGCGGATACGCTCCGCCAACTTGGCAATGACCAGCGAATTGGTAGGGAACTGGTTGCCGTGGGCAGTGGCCGAGGGGCTGATGAGCTCCTGCAGAAACTCGCGGTTGCCCCGGTCCCACGCCGCTACAATAGCGTTGCGAATAGCGGCCTCTACCGCTCCCGCACTGGCATGGTGTTTTTCACCCAGCTTGGGATAGAGCTCCTTGGTCAGCCCACCTCCGATCAGACTCTGGTCTTCCAGAACCATCAGTACCGCATCCCGCAAGCAGGCGTAACCTTTAAAATGCGGCGGAATCCCTATCTGGTGCAGCAACAAGGTGAGCCGCGCCTCGGGGCTCAGCTCCCCGCTCCCGTTGGCCCGCCGGTTCGCCGCTGAGCGGGCACTGCCAGCCGTCCCCGCTGTCCCCACCTCCACTGTGGCTCGTCCTGCCTGCCCGTCGAAGCGAGCGCCAACCGTCTCGGGAAGAGCGCGCGTCACCGTCGGTGAAGCCGCCGGCAGGGCGGAACTGGCTGCCTCGTGCACAGCCTCCCCCTGATTGGGATTGGCCCGGCGCGGCAGCCGGCCGAATTCCTGAATCCTCCGTGCCAGGAGTTCCAGATCGAAAGGCTTGACAACGAAGTAATCGGCCCCCATCTCAGTAAAGCGTTGCAGGATGTCCTCTCTCCCGAACGCGGTGACCACAATGACATGCGGCAGCCGAGCCAGATTGAGAGCTGGCAACCTCTCCATCACCGCAATACCGTCGAGCTGGGGCATAGTTATGTCGAGCAAGACCACGTCTGGGTCAAGCAGCTCGATCATCTCTAGGGCTTGTACGCCGTCATAGGCAACTCCAGCTATTTCTAGCCCTTCCTGGTCGGCCAGATACTCTGCCAGCAACTGGCACAGTTCCACATTATTGTCAGCAAGAAGGATTCGTATTTTTTCCACTTGTGTCACCTCGACTACGTCGCAAGAATGAACTGCTAATAACAAAATTCGCCTGTGCTGGCAGCCGGTCCTGCCAGAGATATCACAGGACGACAATAAAATCTATACTTACTCTAGTGTAACTAAATGGTAGTTAAGTCGGACTATTCCAATCTGGTAAGACGTGCCATAAAAAAGCCATCGGTTCCGTGGCGATGCGGCCACAGTTGCAGGCATTCGCCGCCGGAGCCGGGCAGCCGGATGACAGCTTGCTGCAGGGCGTCAGCCGGCACGGGCAGAAACGCCCGGGCTACGTCGAGGCGGAAATTGGAGTGTGTATTCAGAAACCAGCCGACATTCTCCTCGTTTTCCTCTGGTTCGGTGGTACAGGTGCTGTAGACAAGTACTCCGCCCGGTCGTACCAGCCTGGCTGCCGCCGCAAGGATCTCCCGTTGCAGCTGAACAAGTTGCCGTATATCGTCGCGCGACCGGCGCCACCGCAGCTCCGGCCGGCGGCGAAGCACCCCGAGCCCGCTGCAGGGAGCGTCGACCAGCACACGGTCGGCCTCATATCCGCTGACCTGCCGGGCGTCGGCGACCCGGGTCTCGATATTGCTGAGTCCCAGGCGCCGGGCGGCAGAGGCAACCAACCGTAGTTTGGCGGGTTTGGGGTCGAAAGCTATCACCCGGCCCGAGCCGCCCATATACTCGGCCAGGTGGGTCGTCTTCCCACCCGGTGCACTGCAAAGGTCGAGGACGAGATCATCCGGCCCCGGTGCCATCAAGTGGGCGACCAGCATCGAGCTTTCATCCTGTACCTGGAAGAATCCGGCCCGGAAGGCAGCCGAGCTTTCGATGCCTGGCAGATGCTCAACCAGCACCGCTTCGGGAGCATAGCGCCCGGGAACAGCCCGTACCCCTTCTCTTGCCAGGGCGGCAATCAGCTCGATCCGGGATATACGCAGCAGGTTGGTGCGTAAAGTCAGAGGCGGCCAGCGGTTGTTGGCCAGGCAGAGGCGGGCGGTCTCGCGGCAACCGAGGCGGTTGATCCACCGTTCCACCAGCCAGAGCGGGTGCGAGTAGCGGATGGCAAGGTGCTCTGCGGGGTGCTTCGCCAGCGGTGGCAGCAACTGGCGCACCTTTGCCTGTACCGCCTTTCGCAGCACTGCGTTGACAAACCCGGCGGCGCCGCGGCAACCAGAACGCCGCACCAGTTCAACGCTTTCGTGAACTGCTACCGGTACCGGGATGCTGTGCAAGAAGAGAGCCTGATACAATCCGAGCCGAAGCGCATTGCGAACCGGCGGGTCGAGCTTCTCCAGCGGACGCTTGAGGAAGAGCTCTAGCTGCCAGTCTAGCCGCCCCCGCCAGCGGAGGGTGCCGTACACCAGCTGCGAAGCCAGCGCTGCTTCCCGGACGTTGAGGCGCGCCCGCTTCAACTCTTCATGCAGGCTTAAGGTGGCAAATGCATCGGCTTCCTCCACAGTCAGGAGGACCCGCAGGGCCACGTCGCGGGCTCCCATCAGTCAGTGCCACCTTCGGGAAAACTGGTAAAGCGCGCCCCCACGGGCAGGGGATGGCCCCGCAGGTAGTCCGCAGCGCTCATCGGTCGTTTACCCGCCGGCTGCAGCATGTCGACCACCAGCAACCCGTCGCCGGTCCGAATTGTCAGCGCGGGGTGAACGGATACTACCTGCCCGGGTTCGGCCGCCTCCCCGCCGCCGGGTAGCAGATCGGTCGCGGCGTGAGCCTTCCAGATCTTGAAGCGCTGGCTGCCAAGGAAAGTGAAAGCACCCGGGTCGGGCGTAAAGGCACGAATACGCCGGACCAGCTCCTCGGCGGGACGGGTGAAATCCAGCCGCCCCTCCTCGTCGGTCACCTTGGGAGCATACGTGACGCCTTCTTCTGGTTGCGGCTTGGGCACCAAGCTTCCCTTCTCCAGCCCGTCCAGCGTGTCTAATAGAAGGCGGGCGCCTAGGTGTGCCAGGCGCTCCTCCAGCTCTCCGGCATTCTCGTCCTGGCCAACAGGAGTGGTGACCTGGAGTAGGAGCGGACCCGTGTCCCACCCCTCGTCCAGGAGCATCGTGGTAACGCCCGTCATGCTATCACCCGCGAGGAGCGTCGCCGCCACCGGCGATGCGCCGCGCCAGCGCGGCAACAGGGACGGGTGAACATTGATACAGCCGTGCCGCGGGAGACCAAGCAGCCAGCGGGGGATCTTCTGGCCGAAGGCCACGACACAAACAGCATCCGGCTGCAGAACTTCGATCTCCTGCCTGATCTCCGGAGTGGACAGGCGTTCCGGCTGCCGCACGGGAAGGCCGAAAGCTATAGCCGCCTCTTTAACGGGAGACGGAACCAGTTTCTTTCCCCGGCCGGCAGGGCGATCGGGCTGTGTCACCACCAGTTGAATGGTATGGCGGGAGCGGTACAACTGCTGCAAAGACGGTACAGCAAATTCGGGTGTTCCCATGAAGATGATGCGCATACGAGCTGATCCCGCCCTATCTCTGTTCTAGACGCTCTGCGGCCTCGACCGGCCGCTCCACTCGATCCACGCTTTCCTCACGCCACACCATGGTTGCCTTGTCCGTGAAGAGAATCCCGTCGAGATGATCGATTTCGTGCTGTAGCGCGCGGGCCATGAAGCCGCGCGCCTCCACCCGGCGGCTGCGACCATCCTCATCCAATCCGCTCACCACGACGCGATCTGCTCTTTCCACATAACCCAGGACGCCTGGAATGCTGAGACAGCCCTCCACATCCACCTGTGTACCTTCCATATACTCGATAACAGGGTTAACCAGCGCCAGGAATCCTTCGCCGGTGTCCACCACAATCACTCTCTCGGAGACTCCTACCTGTGGCGCGGCCAACCCTACTCCGTTCGCCTTGTACATAGTCTCCTTCATATCGTGTATCAACTTGCGTATGCGCCGGGTAACCCTGGGGACGGGCTTAGCCACCTGGCGCAGTACCGGGTCCCCTTCGAGCCGGATGCGAAGTACCGCCACTCTCGCCCCTCCTTCCGAACCGACCGATTATACCATTGAGACAGGATCGATGTCGATACTGATTCTCACTTGCTTGCCGCGTCCGGCCGCCCGGGAGCGCGTCTGGCCGTCCCAGGCAGTCAGGAGAGCGAGCAGTCTCTCCTTTGACCACGCCTTGAGCAGGAGGTGCCATCGATATCTGCGCTTCAGCCGCGGGATCGGCGCCGGGGCTGGCCCGATGATCTCCACGCGATCTTCGTCAAGGGGCGAAATCGCCGCCCCCTCGGCCGCCCGGGCACCGGCAGATTTCAGTTCTTCCGCGGTCACACGCGCCAGCTCTTCGACAGGCCCTTCCTGCTCACCGCTGAAGACAAGGCGCGCCAGCACTGTGAAGGGCGGGTAACGGAGCAACCGGCGCAAGCCGATCTCCTTCATGTAAAACGCTTGATAGTCCTGTCTGCTTGCCAGCAAGATACTGTACTGGTCGGGGTTGTACGTCTGAATAATAACCTCCCCGGCCGCCGCCCGGCCCGCCCGCCCGGCTACCTGGGTCAGTAGTTGAAAAGTTCTTTCCGCCGAGCGTAAATCGGGAAACCCCAGCGAAATATCGGCGCCGATCACACCTACCAACGTTACGTGAGGAAAATCGAGCCCTTTGGCAACCATCTGGGTACCTACCAGCACATCCACTTCGCGCCGGGCAAAGCGGCCGAGAATCTCTTCAAACGACCCCCGCCTGCGGGTGGTATCCGCGTCCAGCCGGGCAACACGGGCATGGGGAAGCAACTCCTGAACTGCCGCCTCGATCCGTTCCGTGCCTACGCCCCACAGATGCAGCCCGCCTGCCTCTCCGCAGGCAGGGCACTGCTTTGGCACCGCTCGCACCGCACCGCAGTAGTGACAGCGTAAAGTAGCCGGACGGGCGTGGTATGTGAGGGAAACCTGGCAGTTGGTGCAGTAGACCACCTCCCCGCAGCGGCGGCAGAGTAGAAAAGCCGCTGTTCCCCGACGGTTGAGGAAAAGGATCACCTGATTGCCCGACTCGACTTCTTCGGTGAGCCTCACTTGCAGTCGCTCGCTGAAAGGGCTGCCTAGCCGGGTCGCCGCTTCCTTGCGCATGTCCACCAGGGTGACCCGGGGCAGCCCTCCGGCTATCCGTTGCGGTAGCTGGAGCAACTGTATTCGCCCGCGGCGGGCCTCGTAGTAGGTTTCCAGGGAGGGCGTGGCCGTACCAAGGACAAGGAGAGCTCCGTGCCAGCGGCAGCGGAACCGGGCGACGTCGCGGGCATGATAGCGGGGGGATTCTTCTTGTTTGTAAGAGGTCTCGTGCTCTTCGTCGATCACGATCACCCCCAGCTTGTCCACGGGGGCAAAGACTGCCGAACGGGGGCCGACCACGATCCGGGCCTCACCCTGGCGTACCCGCCACCATTCCGCAGCCCGCTGCGCCGGCGCCAGCCGGTGGTGAAGCAGGGCCACTTTCTCAGCGCCGAAACGTGCACGGAATCGAGCTACGGTCTGTGGGGTCAGCGCAATCTCAGGTACGAGAATGATCGCTCCGAGTCCTCGCTCGACCACGGCCTCCATCAGCTGGAGATAGACTTCCGTCTTGCCGCTGCCGGTCACACCGTGAAGCAGAAACTCCTGGTATTCGCCTGCCGCCAGGGCAGCCAGCAGCTGAGAGACCGCCTGCTGTTGAGCTTGCGTCAGGCTGAGGGGGCGCACCGGTACAAACGGCGAGGCCGGTACGAGCCCCCCGGCCACCGACTCCCACTCCTCGCACAGCTCACTGACGCCAGACTCCTGCATGCTCGCGTCATCCGCTTCTCCGTGGACAGCCCCTTGCGGACCTGCGGACTCGCCGGTCGCTCCACCCTTCGACTGAGGGCGGGAGTAGGCCCGCCCGCCCCGGCGAACGCGGCCCTGGTCAGGAGGCGAGACCAGCTTGAGGCCTTCGTGTAGAGGCGCAAGGGTGACGGCAGCAACGTAGCGGGCTGTTTCGAGAAGCTCCACCGTCAGGCAGGGCTCTTCGTCAACCAGCCGGAGAAGGGGCTTGAGTTGATCTGCGGGCACGGCTGTGGTGTTGGTGATCTCAACCACCCAGCCCAGTGCTTGTTGCCGGCCGAGCGGCGCCCTGACCCGCCTGCCAAGGATGTCATCGGACCAATTCTCCGGCACGAGATAATCTAAGGGCCGTGCCCCTGGCAGGCCGGCCCTGTCAAGAACCACGCGGGCAATACGAGCCTTGCTCATTTGATACCCGTCCGGGTCCGCTCGTACTTGACCAGATCCCGAGCGATCTCTTCCAGCGCGATGCTGACCGGCTTCTTGCCGTTCGGGTTCACGAGCGGCGGCGCCTGGTTGACCAGCTGCCGCGCCCGTTTAGCCGCTGCCACTACCAGCGTGTAGCGGCTATCAACCTTCTCCCGCAATACCTCGATGGGAGGCTGATCGATGATGGACACAGGCATCACGCTCCCTCTACCTCTATATCAGTATCGTCACCGGCGGACGGATGCAAGGTCCCCAGTGCAGACAGGAAGTCGGCGGATTTAATCCGAGTTGATCCGACCGGGGCATGGTTTCAGCCTCTCTGCCTCGGCGTGGATCGAGGCCAGCAAATCGCTGTAATCACTCCGGTGTACCCGCAGGCGTTCCGCCTGAACGATAGCGGCCAGTGCGCCAACCGCAGCCTCCAAGGAGTCATTGAGAACCACGTAGTCGTAGTCCTTTACCTTCTCCAGCTCTTCCGCGGCAGATTGCAACCGCTTCAGAATCGCTTCGTCCGCCTCCGTACCACGTCTCTCCAGGCGATGGCGCAACTCGGCCAGGGAGGGAGGCATGACAAAAACCAGGACGGCTTCAGGTACGCGCTGGCGAATCCGGACTGCCCCCTGGGTCTCCACATCAAGAGCTACTGTATGACCTTGAGCAAGCGCCTCTTCTATAAAAAGCAGGGGAGTACCGTAGCGGCGCCCGCAGTACTCCGCCCACTCGAGGAAACGATCCTCTTCCACCCAGCGGGTAAACTCTTCATCGCTCATGAAGTAATAATCCACACCATGCACTTCGCCGGGCCGCGGCTGCCTTGTAGTTGCGGATACGGAATAGAGGATATCCGGCATCCGCTTGCGCAACTCGCTGATGAGTCGGTTCTTACCTACTCCGGAAGGCCCGGATACCACAAGGAGAAACCCGCGACGCACTCTCCTGCCCCCTAACCCGCCCTCGCCGACGTCTACTCGACCTTCTCTGATCCTGCCGGACTCTCCGGCCGGTCCTTCTGCAGCAAACGGCTGGACACAGTTTCCGGTTGAACCGACGATAGGATCACATGATCGCTGTCGGTTATGATCACTGCCCGGGTGCGGCGACCGTAAGTGGCGTCGATCAGCCTTCCCCGATCCCGGGCATCCTGAACAATACGCTTGATGGGCGCGGATTCGGGGCTAACCACTGCAACAATCCGGTGGGCAGAAACAGTATTACCAAACCCAATGTTAATCAACCGGATTTCCATGAAAGCAATACTCCCCCCGGATCGGGAAGACGAAAGAGCCTATCCGGACCGTGGCTGTGCCCGGACTCCGGACAGGCCGTCACTTCAGGCCTGATCGTCAAGGCTGCCTACATAATACATCGGTGGCTGGATGAGCAAAACCCACCGTCAGCCAAGTTTTTCCAACAGAGCGGACCGCTGCCGCTTGCCAAGCCCCTTTACTCTACGGCTAGCATGGATACCTAGTTCCTCCATGATCTGCTGTGCACGCACCTTGCCCACTTGCGGCAGAGACTGGATAAGATAGGAAACCTTCATCCGTGCCACAACTTCGTTGTTCTCATCAGAGAGGACGTCTCCCAGCCGGAGCTCACCTTTCTTGAGCCGCCGGCGGAGTGAAGCGCGCTGAGCCCTCATCTCCTGCGCCTTCGCCAGTGCTTGTTGCTTCTGCTGCATGGTCAACTTGGGCAACGCCATTAGCCTGCACCTCCTCCGTGTCACTCCACGTTGGCCAGTTGCTCCCGGACTCTCTCCACCTCGGCCTTGGCTTCCACCACCAGCTGCGCCATCTCCAGATCCTGGGCTTTGCTGGCAATCGTCGTCAGCTCCCGGTTAATCTCCTGGGCGAGAAAGTCCAGCCGCTTTCCCACCGGCTCGCAAAGCTCCAACGCTTGGCGCATAGCTGCTAGGTGAGCCCCGAGGCGCACCATTTCCTCGCGGATATCGCTGCGATCTACGAGCAACGCGAGTTCCCGGGCCAGAGCCTGTTCGTCTTCCGGGGACATAGCTTGCGGTTGCAGCTCCAGCCACCGTTTCCAGAGACGCTCGCGGTAGACCCGGGGCAGCTCCGGGGCTCTCCGGACCATCGCCTGGTAATGCCTGTCCAATTCCGCCAGGCGCTGCAGCAACTCCTCTTCGAGGCGTTGGCCTTCGGCTCGCCGCCGCTCCCGCACGCGCGCCGCTGCCTGGGCCACTACCTCGACAGCCGCTTCTTCCAGGTCAGGATCGCACCTCTCTTCCCGGGCCACCACTACTCCCGGAAAGCTGAGAAGCCACGGCCAGATCCACTGGCCCAGCCTCGCTTCCTCTTCCACTGCAAGCCCCTGTCCCAGGAAGACTTCCTTGCCCGCGGCGATCGCCTCGCCCGCCGCCCGCAGCAGCGCTTCCGCCAGAGGCCGGTTCAAAGAGAGATTTCTTCCCTGACCAGCGAATTCCTCCAGCGTAACGGAAATTTCCACACGTCCGCGATGTATATACCCATGCACCACTTGTCGCAATCTATCTTCTACTGGGAGCAGGATCGCCGGAAGGCGCGCGGACCAATCGAAACCCCTGTGGTTGAGGGAACGGATTTCGGCCCGCAGCGTGTAACCGGCCCGTTGGAGCATGGCCTCCCCGTATCCAGTCATGCTGTAGAGCACCGGCGTACCTCTTTTCCCTGCCGCCCGTTGTTCGGCTCGAGGCGAATCACCCCGGGCTACCGCTATTCTAGCAGGCAAGCGATGTGTGGAAAAGCGTGAGGAGCTTCACAACTGAGCTCCTCTCGGGCGCAGGCGCAACCAGAAGTAGGCAGCAGCTTGCCGGCACAGGTAGATCAGACCGTCGAAGGCAATCGGCCAGGCAGAGGCGAGGAAGATGGCCTGCCACTCGCGAACCCCCAGCGGAACGGTGTGGAAGTGGGCAGCAAGCGGAGTCCAGTAGACGGTAGCCAGTTGCATGAGCGCACTCCCGAGTGCGGCCAGCAACAGCATGGGATTGCCGGATACTCCTACGGCGAAGAAAGAGAGCCGTTCCGAACGGGTCTGGAATACAAACAGGAGCTGAGAAAAGACCAGGGCGTTGAAGGCTACCGTCTGAGCCCGCATCAGATTGCCGGGGGATGCCAGCAGCTGCCACAAGAAGACCGCCAGGGTAGACAGACCGATGACAAGCCCCCGCCCCAGGATGCGGGCGCCCAATCCCCGGGAGAAAACTCCCTCCTGCGGTGGCCGGGGCGGCCTTTCCATCGTGCCAGGCTCCGCTGGGTCAACGGCAAGAGCTAGGGCTGGTAGGCCATCAGTTACCAGGTTCATCCAGAGAATCTGAATGGGCAGCAACGGAAGCGGCCACCCGGCCACAGCGGCGACAAACATGGCGATGACCTCACCAGCATTGCACGAGAGAAGGTAGCGGATACTCTTGCGAATGTTCTCGTAAATCGCCCGCCCCTCCTCTACGGCGGCGACGATGGTGGCGAAGTTGTCGTCGGCCAGCACCATATCGGAAGCTTCCTTGGTAACTTCGGTACCGATTAGCCCCATGGCAATGCCGATGTGTGCTTCCCTCACTGCTGGAGCATCGTTGATTCCATCGCCGGTCATAGCAACGATCTCACCCTGCCGTCGGAGCGCTTGAACGATACGCAGCTTGTGCCGGGGCGACACCCTGGCGAAGACCTGTACCTTCCGGACGATCTGCTCCAGGGCGCGGTCGTCCATCGCCTCGATCTCCTGCCCGGTCACTGCCCCGGTCGAGATGTCCAGCCCGATGGCCCGGGCGATGGCCAGGGCCGTTTCTTTATGATCACCGGTCACCATCACTGGCCGGATGCCGGCACGGCGGGCCTTCCGCACGGCGGCGATCGCCTGCGGGCGAGGCGGGTCCATCATTCCTACCAGGCCCACAAAGGTGAGACCGCTTTCCAGCTCGTCCGGGTCGAGCCGCCTGAGCATCCTTTCCGTCGCAGGTGAAGCCGGAAGGTCACGATAGGCAAGGGCAAGAACCCGGAGAGCCGCCTGAGCCATCTGGCTGCTCGCATTCACTATGCGCTGCTTTTCGCCTGCTCCCAGAGGCCGGCGGCGACAGATTGGAGCCGTCATCTCGTCTCCCGCTACCACCAGCCCGGGCACCTCCACGAAGTGAGAGCGGCTCAGTATTGTGTCGGGAGCCCCCTTGATTAGCAACCGATAGCCACCCGCTGGGGTCCTAACTATGACCGACATGCGCCGGCGCTCGGACTCAAAGGGGATTTCACCCACCATCCTGTAGCCGGCGGCATCTCCCTTAGGCCATCCGGCCTTGCGGGCAAAGACCAGCAAAGCTGCCTCCGTTGGGTCACCCACTGCCATCCAGCTGCCACTATCATCGGGACGCACTTCCGCATGGTTGCAGAGAGCCGCAATCTCCACGGCGCGTGCCAGGGTTCCCGCCGTTTGTTCCTCGTGGGCTGAGAGGTGGATACGACCCACAGGCTCATAGCCGCTGCCTTCGACGGTGGCGACGGTTCCATCCGCGAACCAGAGCTTCTTTACCGTCATCTGGTTTTCCGTCAACGTCCCCGTCTTATCCGAACAGATCACCGTGACGCATCCGAGGGTTTCTACGGCCGGCAAGCGGCGAATGATAGCCCGCCGCCGGATCATTCGCTGAACCCCCAGGGCCAGGGTGATCGTCACGACAGCGGGCAGCCCCTCCGGTATGGCCGCTACGGCCAGGCTCACGCCGGTGAGGAACATCTCGTACACCGAACGCCCCTGCCAGACTCCGGCGACGAAGACAGCGCCTACCGTCAGCCCGGCCGCCGCCAGCAGCCACCGCCCCAGTTGTTCCAGTCGGACTTGCAGGGGAGTCGGCCCCTCCCCGGCCTCCTGCAGCATGTGCGCGACTTGCCCGAGTTCGGTCCGCTCGCCGGTCGCATAGACCAGTGCCAGAGCTGTTCCGCGAGTGACGGTCGTCCCCATGAAGACGAGGTTGCGCCGGTCTCCGACACCTTCATCGCCGCGGCCGATCCAGTGAGCAGTCTTCTCAACCGGGACCGACTCTCCCGTGAGCGAGGCCTCGTCGCATTCCAACCCGAATGCCTCGATCAGGCGGGCGTCGGCCATCACTCTATCTCCGGCTTCCAGCCGGATCACGTCCCCGGGTACAATCTCGGCGGAGGGGACGATCTCCTCGCGACCTTCGCGCAACACCCGGCAGTGGGGGACGTGGAGACGACGCAGGGCTTGCAGCGACCGTTCAGCCTTATACTCCTGCACGAACCCAAGCACCGCGTTGAGGATGACGATGGCCAGAATGGTGAGGGCGTCCGCTGTCTCGCCCAGTAAGAAGGAGATGCTGGTGGCAGCAAGGAGCACTAGCACCATGAAATCCTCGAATTGTTCGACGAGGAGAGCCCACAAAGGCGGCCCTTTCTTCTCCGGCAGCAGGTTCGGCCCGTACTCCCGCTGGCGGCGAGCCACTTCCTGCCGGCTGAGCCCCTCCTGCGGGTCGACGTGCAGCAAGCCGGCCAGTTCGGCAACGGACAGCGTGTGAACTGTGGAATGGAGCTTCTCCCTCTCCCCCACCGGCGCTCACCTCGCCTCGGACAACGTACCCAGACCCCCGGGATCAGCAGGCTTGCTGCCGGGAGACTGGCCCGTAATCCTTATGAGACAAGGTGGGCCGATATATCACCCGATGCTATACTAAGCCGGTGAACCGGAGGTGGCACGATGCTGGATGGTCTATTCATCGACGCTCTGAGCCGGGAGTTGAACGGAACTCTGCGCACGGGCCGGGTGGCAGCAATCTGGATGAGTGACGCCACCACCCTTATCTGGGAGGTCAGGCGGGGAAGCCAGCAGTATTTCCTGCTTCTCTCCGCCCACCCCCGGGCCGCCCGCCTGCAACTGGTGCCTGAGGAAGAACTGCCAGACGGCCGGCTGCCCGCCACCGCCTTCGTGCAGCTGCTCCGCAAACACCTGGAGGGGGCGCGTGTGCAGCAGGTAGTGCAGCCGGGGAAGGGGCGGGAAAGGATCATCCGTATCGAGCTCGACACCCGGGGGGAAGGCGGCGTCGCTCACCCTATGCACCTCGTGGCGGAACTCATAGGAACCAGGGCCAACCTGCTGCTGGTGGATGGCGTGACCGGCATGGTGCTGGACTCGCTACGGCCGGGAAGGGCGGGTAATCCCTACGAACCGCCTGCACCCCAGGATAAGCTCTTGCTGCAGCCGGGGGTGCATGACGAGTTCGTACGGCGACTGCGCTGGTTGACCACCTCGGAGCGAGGGCAAGAGCTGCCGGTTGAGCGGGCTCTGGTTGAGATGCTGGACGGAGTTGGACCGTTAGTCGCCCGTGAGTTTGCCGGCCGGGCGGGCCTGGCCGGGGTCTGCTGCAGCCACCTCAAGGAGGAAGAGAAGGAGCGGCTGGCATTAGTTCTCGAGGAGGCGGCAACCGCCTGTGCTGCCGGCAACTTCCGGCCCACGCTGCTGCTCGCGGGCCCTCTGCAATCGTCCTCCCTCTCTTCGGTTCGGGCACTCACCCGGACGCAGCCCGAGGCGGTTGTGGATTTCGCGGCCGTAGAGCTTTCCTCCTTTCCGGAAACCCACCGTCTCGTGCTCGACTCGCCCAGCCTGGTTCTGCAGCTCTTCTACGCACCACGGCTGGTTGCCTGGCGTGTGGCCGAGCGCCGCCAGTACCTGACGCGGAAGGTCAAAGACGAGCTCGCCCGCGTACTGAGACGTCGGGAGAAACAGCGGGAAGAGGTGGCGCGGGCCGCCAATGCCGATGAGTGGCGCAAGCTGGGAGAGCTTCTGCTCTCGCAGCTCCATCTTGTCCCCAGGGGCGCAACCGAGGTAGAACTGCTGGACTATTACGCCGTCCCGCCTCGGCCGATAAGGGTCACTCTTGATCCGGCACTCTCTGCGCAGGAGAATGCCGCCCTCTACTTCAGCCGCTACAGCCGGGCCAAACGGGCACAGGTGGCGGCGCGCGAGCAGCTCGAAAAGAGCGAAGCGGAAGCGGAATACCTCGAGGGAGTGCTCGCCGAGCTGAGCTGGGCCGAAAGTGAAGCAGACCTGGATGAGATCGAGGCAGAGCTAAAGCAGGCCGGCCTGCTGCCAGCCGCAGCCGCTAACGGGCGCGGAGAGTCTGGGAGTCAACGGCGGGGCCACCCCGGGAAGGAAGAGCTGCCATCGCGCAATTTCCGGCGGTTTGTCACTGAGGACGGGTTTGAAATCCTGGTGGGCCGTAACAACCGGCAAAACGAGGAGCTGACCTTCCACGTCGCCCGCCCCCGCGACCTCTGGTTTCACGCCCAGAAGATCCCCGGAGCGCACGTCATCCTCCGCCGGCTGGGTGCGGCCGACGCACCGATCCCTGAGAGAAGCATACTGGCGGCAGCCCGGCTCGCCGCTTACTTCAGCCGGGGGGCGGGGAACGCCCGGGTCGCAGTGGATTATACCGAACGCCGGTTCGTACGCAAACCACCGGGTACGCCCCCGGGCTTTGTCACCTATACCTCGTTCAAGACCGTGGACGTCCCCCCCGAGATCACAGACCTGCGCGAGGCGGGCAAATCACCGGCCTGCTGACGGATCGGCGACAGTCTCCCTCTTTCACCCAGATCTTTCCTTACCTTGCAAGCGAACCGCCGTTATCACTCACCATCCTCCACGGCAACCGCGGGAGGCAACGGGTAAAACTCACGCACCACCAGTCTCTGTCTCTCAACCTCCGCCGGGCCTGGCTGCCATACCATCCGGTAGGCACTTAGCGGACGCGGCTGTGGGAACCGGAAGAGTAGGACCTGCGTCCCTCCCGACACCGCGACGGCCGAGGAATCCTCCAGGGTAGACCAGCTGCCTCCCACATCCTGTACCTGCAGAAACAGACTGCCCGGGGAAGCAGTCACATCGCCAAGAATCAGCGCGACACCCCCAAAAACCTGTTTTTCTTCCACGTTGCTGTCATCGGGCCGCGTAATGGTAAGCGTAACCGGGGCCGTAGTAGCCCGCAGGATAACGGCCGTCGCGGGGTCACCGTCCAGCACTCCGGCAAGCTCCGACGTATAGCTCACAGGGAGCGCCATCTGGGCTGCTGAGAGCGAGGGGACCGCACCAGTCTCCCGCCGCCCGGGTTCCTCCACCCGACCACCTGAAAGCTCGATATCGTAGGCGGCAGGCCAAGGTGAGACCGATAGCTCACGTACCTGCACCCAGCTGGTCTGAGAGGCAGTCGCCACCACCCGGACGAATCGGGCACGCGTCCCGGGCGGCAAGGCCACTTCGACGTTGGGTTTTTTGTCGAAGCGACCCACCACCTTCCATTCCCGTCCATCGGCGGAAATGCGGAGCTCGTAATGTTCGAGATAATCCTGGGGACGGGCATACGACCCGCTCGTCGAAGCCATGCCGAGCGTAATACTTTCGATCGGAACGACCCGGCCAAGGTCGAGACCGAAGAAGTCACCCGGGCGCGGCGCCCGCCCGCTCCAGAAGAATGTGTCATTCCGGCCATCGGCCAGCTTCTCAACGGTGAAGGACTCGTAGGCACTCAGGCTGGTCTGGGGCCGGACGCCACTGCCGGCAAAAAAGCCTAACGGTTCGGCCACTCTGGCGGCAAAAGACCGAATATAGTCGGCCATCCCCCCGCCCATTCGCTTGCCCAGCTCCTGCCAGTACTCAAAGCGCGTAAGCCAGTCCGCCCGCGCCAGCCACTCTGCGGCCAGGGCGGAGGGTTCGGCAGGCAGCCCGCCGCGCTCCCGCTCGGCGTCGAGCAGCTGGTAATAGGATCGGGCGAGGTTGCCGGTCAGGGAAAGCAGCTCAATATAGGGGCGCAACTCGTCGGCCAGCCGGTCGTTGGCCAACCGGGTCGGCAGGGTGTCAAGAGCTTCCAGCCGGGCAAAGAAGTCGTCGGCCTCCTCTTTCCCTACGGCGTCCACCATGCGTTTCAACAACAGCTGCTGGATCTCGGAGGTCAGTTCATCTGCAGGATGGAGTGCACTGGTGGGATAGAAGCGGGCAAGCAGGAGGAATCCGTCCCGGGCAGCAGGCGGGATAAGCTGTGCGAGGGCCGCCTGCCACGACGCCTGGGGCGAATAGGCCGCCGGGTTCCAGGCATAATCCGCGCCAGTTGCCAGCGGCAGCTTAGAACTCTCCGCTTCGTTCATCGGGTTGAAGGTGAAGCCCAGAAAGCGGTGGTCGGCTGAGGCCGCGCCCGGCACAGGTTGGTCTACCAGGGAGGTGAGATCGTCCCGATTCTCCAAAGGACCGAGTAGCAACTGCTCCCGCACATAGTCATTTACCGGGTAGTTATCCCACATCAGGATGGAGTGACGCCACAGGGAGATAGCCCGCCTTCCCTGATCCAGTGTGAGGGTGCGGGCAACTACCCCCTCTCCCGTCCAGTAGATGATCACGTCAGGAGCTACGTTAGCCGCGAAAGAGCTCTTGTAGGGCGAGGTTGCCAGATCGTAATATTCGGTCGGTACCACTATGAGCGGATAGCCGGGCTCTTTCTCCCGTAAGTAAGCGGCATACCGGTTAATCAGGAACGCCTGGCCCGCACCCACGTCGTTGCGGAAGCGAACGCGGTCGGCGGCATTGTTTAGAGTTTTGGGAATATCATCAAGAAGCAAGGCAAAGCGGCGAACCCCGATCGCCCGCAACTGTTCGGTCTTGGCGACAAGCCTGGCAAAATCGGCATCGGAGGAGAAGACAACGGATAGGCCCGGGCTGATGGCAAAGACAAAATCGATCTGATAACGGTTGGCAAGCTCAACCAGCTCGGCGAGGCGTTGCAGCTCGGCCTCGGGATAAAGTTCCCGCCACTTCTCCCGGTGATAGGGGTCGTCCTTTGGCGCATAGACGTAGGTGTTCATCTTGACCCAGGGGTAGAAGGCAATCTGGTTCAGCCGGTCCGCCGCCGACCAGGGCGTCCCGTAGAATCCTTCGATAACACCTCTGATCCGATAGGCAGGCCAATCCGTTATCGTCGCGAGAGGCGCTGCCTGCACCTGCCGCGCCAGCGTCGCCCATGTCAGTGCGGCGTAGAGCAATCCGCGCTCCGAGTAGGAGGCGGCCACGGCCACAGCTCCCAGCTGCTCGTCATATCCGGCGGTAAGGAAGTATGCCTCCTGCGGCAGGTCACGCAGGCGGTTCACCGGGATGGCTGCCAGCCCTAACTCCCGATATGCGGCAAAGTCAGCAGGAAGAGTGCCGGCATCCCCCCCACTCACTCGGCTAAGGTTTAGCAGTACAAGACGGGCCGGTAGGCCTCGCTCGGGGTCAACTGGCGGCTCCTGCAACAGCTTGGCCAGGAGCTCATAGATGCGCAAACTTACTGACGTTCTCGTCGTGGAAGAGGCGGAATCGCCAGGAGCAGCAGACTCCGGTAGGAGCCTGTGAACGATCAACCCCTTGCCCGCCGGCGGAATACCCTCCCCTGCCTGGGTGAAGGCGGGGGCGAATAGCGGGTGCTCAGGCGGATCCCACATCCGGGGAAGCAGATCGTCCAGGGCGGAACCAAGCAGCCGGCCGGTTTCCCGGTCGGTGATCACTTCGATGTAAGCGGGAAGGCTTCCGGCACTTCCCCGCCAGTTAAGCTCGCGGGGCGTGGGAAGCAGCGTGACTCCGTCCTTCGGCGAGCCAGAAGCCAGGACCCCACTCCCCGACCACCACGGAGGCAAGGAGGCAGCCGCCACGACTGCCAGGGCAATGAGGATGCTGCTCGACCAGTGCCAGAATCTGTTCATGCAACCACTCCATCCCTCGCCAGCACACTCGACTCTATATTCCTCATCCTACCTGGCACTCCTGCCGTGTGCGCTTGCGCGCCGGCAGAAGAGATCTCCTTGCCCCGCGTATGAAAGGGATTGGTTCGCGGCATCATGTAGGTGTCGGGTACGTAACGGTCGAGCCCAGACTCTTGCCGGTTCCCATAGGGGATCGGCAGGAGTCGGCCAAAGATCGCCGGCAGGCTAACCTGGCTTGTCGGCGGTCGGAGGGCAGATCCTGCACGGTGGGGAAAGGCTTCGCGGCAGTCGAACCATCTTTGATTGCCGCGACGCCCCAACCTACCGTGCAGGGTCGAGCAAAGATTGCACAGGGTGCCGCAGACTGTCGCCTTCTGGCGACCAGTTAACGGTTTCCTGCAGCCGGGAGGTTGCAGGAAGCTGTACAGGTATCCTGTGCAGTCGAACGACCCATCATCATAGGTTGTGACCTGCCTGGCTGTGGTCGCAAGATCACAGCCAGGTAAAAAGCAATCTATGGTGGTGCAAGGTAGACTGTTACGTGCCCGACTCTTTTGTTTGCGAGGCGGGCTGAACACGCAAGATCCACCACAGGCCAAACGAGGCTCCAAGCCCCGTAGCAGCACCGAAGTAGAACGGAGCAGCCGGTCCAAACAGATCCCACAGCAGGCCGGCAAAGGCCGAGGCGGGCAACAGGCCAATACCAACGAGGGTGGCATGGAGACCGATAAGAGTAGCCTTCTGGCCTGCCGGAGCAATGTCGGCAACCAGAGCTTTTTCGACCCCCTCGGTTACTCCGATGTAAAGCCCGTAAGCAGCAAAGAGCCACCAGAGGGTCGACTGCTGGCTAGCCAGGGCAAATCCCAGGTAGACAATGCCATACGCAGCATATCCCAACACCAAAAGCGGCCGGCGCCCGATTCGATCAGACAACCGACCGGCTGGGTAGGAGATGAGCGCGTATGTCAGATTGTAGACCAGGTAGAGCAGGACGACCGTTGCTGAGTCAAAACCCAGGTTCTGGGCCCGGAGCAAGAGGAATTGGTTCGACGAGTTTCCAAGGGTGAAAAGGAAAGTAACCATAAGGAAGGCCCGCAAGCGGGGATCGAGGCAGCGCCAATCGAAAGATAGCTGGCGACGGTCGCTCCCTTGCCCTTCCCCCTTTTCCCGCAGAAGAAACAGGATCGCTACGCCGAGAACCGCCGGGACAATCGAGGCGATGAAGACGGGGCGATAATCGCCCTCGTAGTTTGTAAGAAAGAAGTAAGCCAGCGCAACTCCGATCGCTGCCCCCACAGTGTCGAAGAGTCTGTGCAGGCCAAAAGCTCTCCCCCGACCGCTATCGCTGGCTGACTCGGCGATTATTGCATCTCGGGGCGCGGTACGTATCCCTTTGCCGAACCGATCCACTAGCCGGCCGGCGAGTACCATGCCCCAACTCCCGGCCAGGGCGAGGAGAACTTTGCCAACCGCCGCCATTCCGTAACCGGCCACAGCCAAGGGCTTACGCCGTCCCAGACGGTCCGAAATCGTCCCTGAGAAGACTTTGAGCAGGCTGGCCATGCTTTCCGCCAGCCCCTCAATGATTCCTACTATATCCGGAGTTGCTCCTAAGGTGGTGGTCAGAAAGAGGGGCAAAAGTGGATAGATCATTTCTGTGGATATATCAGTCAGCAGGCTGGTAAGCCCAGCAATGATGATGTTGAACAACTTCATGTACCTCCTGCAGCCAAAACCAGAGCGTGTGCTTCCGCCACGCCGAGCGTGTTAAAAAAGGCGGTGGCACTCAGAAGCGCCACCGTCCACTCAATGAGCCGTCTTCATGCCTGATTGCCTATCTCAGCTCTCAGCTGCGGACCGCACTTACCGTAATGGTATACTTTACGTTCCGCAAGTCCGTGGCGTCAAAACTTATCTTCCAATCACCGGTCAGGCTGCGCAGCATGCTATCAGGTCCGAACTCCCACGTCTTCTCAACCTGAAGTTGGCCACCCGGTGAAGCGTCGAAGACTTCCTGCAGTTCGTTGAGTTGCGGGTTCTGCAGGGTAACAGCCACAGCCGAACCATCTTCCCGCAACTTCTCAACCCGCTCAGCCTGCAGGGAAACAGTGACCACAACTTTCTCCAATATCACCGGGGCCACCTTACGCTTGGTCTGCTCGGCCTGCTGGCGTTCCTCCTCAGAAGGCCCCACGAGTATTACCTCGGTCTTCTCCCCATTCAAACGCTCAAGAGAGCCCTCGACCGTCTGCTGCTGACTCTGACCTGCCCCCAGGGCCAGATCGGCGCTGACTTGCTGCTCCTCACCTCCGCAGGCCGCTGCCAGCAGGGCAAGACTAGCCGCAAGCCCAGCAATCGCCATTCGTCTGATCTTACCAATCCGCGTTTTCACTCCTATCTCCACGCATACCCCTCCCGGAAGCTACAATTCCACACTCGCAGTATTTCACCTTCTAGCTCTGTGCCTTTACCCGCTGCGGGCGCGGGGCCAGCCCCATCGCCGCCTGCACCCGCGCTACTGTTTCCCGGGCTATCTTTTCCGCCCGTTCGGCGCCGCTGGCGAGGATCTCTTCAATCACACCCGGCTCTGATAACTCCGCAAACCGGCGCTGGATAGGCTCAAGCATAGCCACCACCGCTTCTGCTAAATCAGCCTTGAACTTACCGTAGCCCGCTCCCGCGTAACGCTCTTCCAGGCTTTCAATACTCTCACCGGTCGCCAGCGAGTAGATAACCAACAGGTTGGAGATGGCCGGCTTTTCCTCGGGATCGTATCGGATCTCCCGGCCCGAGTCCGTGACCGCACTCCGGATCTTCTTGCGGATCACGTCGGGTGGGTCTAGTAAGGCGATAAAGCTGCGCGGATCCGCCGACGATTTGGACATCTTTTCCAGAGGATTCTGCAAGCTCATGATCCTGCCACCGGCCTGCTTGGGCGGGATATATGCCTCGGGAACTTTAAAGAGTTGGCCAAAGCGGTTATTCATACGGATGGCGACATCCCGGGTCAGTTCGAGATGCTGGCGCTGGTCCTCGCCCACTGGCACCTCATCGGTCTGGTAGAGAAGAATATCGGCCGCCATGAGGGCCGGATAGGTGAAGAGTCCGGTGGTCACCACCTCGTGCCTGGCTGACTTATCCTTAAACTGGGTCATCCGGCGCAGCTCCCCAAAATAGGTGTTACACTCGATCAGCCAGCTCAGGTAGGCATGCTCCGGTACGTGCGACTGAACGAATATCGTCGCCACTGACGGGTCGACCCCGCTCGCGATAAAAAGCCGCGCCGTATTCAGGGTATTCTCCCGGAGCTTGGCCGGGTCCTGCGGCACCGTGAGAGCATGCAGATCGACGACGCAAAAGAAGCAATCAGCCTCGTGCTGGAGTTTGGTAAAGTTGCGAATAGCCCCGAGGTAGTTCCCTATTGTAAGTACGCCACTTGGCTGCACGCCTGAAAAAACCCTTTTCACACACATTCCTCCTACGCAATGAAAAAAACCTCGTCCCGATCGGGACGAGGTTAACTCGCGGTACCACCCGTCTTGGCCGGGGAGCCCATGCGATCGTCACACCGACCTAGACTCCACCGACCCCCTCTGTGACCTCTAACGGTGGTCAACCGGTCTGCCTACTTCAGCTTTTCTGGCGCAGAAGCTGTTTCGGCAGTCAGCTCCCGGGCCCATTCGACCTGCGTGCCGCACCGGTTTCCACCAGCCCCGGCTCTCTTGACCGGCGCTCACAGGCCTACTCGCCCCGTTCATCACCGGAGAATGATAAAGCGTGATAATCAGTGACTTGGCCGCGATTATATCCGCGAGCCGACCACATGTCAAGGGCGCTGCCGCTGCCTGGCCCGCACCCGCCGCAGCACGGAAAGCATTCAGGTGATCAGCTGGAAGAAGATCATAGCCCGTCCGACGCTTCTGCCAGTCAATTCCGTCGCTTTAGACACGCCAAGTAATCGCTACCATTTTTGTTGCAGGAAGGGAGTTATTGGTTATTGAATTCTTCTGCGCCGCATACCTGGCAACCGTATTCCCCATCGGGACAGGAGGCGGGCCTGCTTATGCCTTGGGTGACCAGACCGAAAGGACGCAGTCGTTACTGGGTAGTGATGACCATTGTTGGATTGACCACAGCCCTGCTGGCCTTCCTGGCCGCAGCTGGCAGCATATGATCGGCCAACGGGACTCCACGCCCCCGATCCCCTCTCGTAGCCGGGAGCTGTTTCATCGGCGTGGTGATAGGCTCATCCCCCCGCTCCGGGATGCATGTATTTATCTCGCGGCGGCCAGCAGGTACCCCACCACGAAGACCAACGGCGCATTATAGTCAATTGCCGGTTCATTGACGGAATAGGCCGACGCCACGTCCACATAGCTCTTCGGCCCCAGTCCCGCCGGGGCTACCTTATCTTCGGCACTGCTGTTCGGGCCGCCTACAAGCAACCCGGGCACCCCCCTCTTCAGTGCCTCCGAGAGCCGGTGGTGCG
Organism: Limnochordales bacterium; assembly: GCA_014896315.1. Classification (GTDB taxonomy): domain Bacteria; phylum Bacillota; class Limnochordia; order Limnochordales; family DUMU01; genus DUMU01. The sequence continues at coordinate 43,418 of JADBKP010000006.1, read as the reverse complement.
GGTGGAGAACCGGGTTGGCACCAACACCAGTGACAAAAGACTTCCCGAGTGGGTTGGCACCGAGAACCCAGTCCAGCTGGCGAAGAGCTATCTCCAGACGAGGAGAAGGGAGGGGAGCCGGGTCGAGGTAGTCGGCCACGAGAAGCAACATGGCCCGGGCGAGGGCAGCTCGGTTCGACCCCCAGGCAAAGTCGGCCGTGCCCAGAAGCAGTCCGTACGGGTTAGCATCCGCCTTGCGGACTAGTTCATCAGCTTTCTCCAGAAGACGCCGGCGTAGCTCCTCCCTAACTTCGGCATCTGCATCGTAGCCGGTGCCCGTTTCGGCAAGAACGCCCGCACCCCGAGAGATGATAAGGTCGATGATGCCTATGGTAGAGGCATTAGTCCAGCCTATCTCTCTTACGCTCGCAGCGCTGGTTCGGGATAGGATGGTAACAAACCGCCGCAGGTCCGGATCACCGGTGGTCACGTAAAGCTCGGCGGCCGCCCAGAAACGGTCGTCCGCATCAGCAGAATCTCCGTAGCCCCCCGAACCGGTGTCGTCACCCGGGCGCGCCTCATCCACGGTTTCGGGATGCTCCCGCAAGAACTGCCAGGCACGGGTGGCCGCCTTGAGCAACCGGTCGGCAAAACCCTCGTCGAAGGGCCGGAAAATGCGTGCCCCCATCGCCCAGACTGCTGCCGCTTTGGCTGTGTCCTGGCTTGTTGCCCCGTATACGTAACGGCGGGCCCGGTCCTGTTCGGGCAGAATCATCCCCGGCCAACGGTCCGGTCCCACTTTGTGGTAGACGGCGCCGTCAGTTCGCTGCATCTTCAGCAGCCACTCCAAACCCACCCGGGCCTCGTCCAGCAAATCGGGGATGCCGTTGCCACTTTCCGGTATATCTAGTGCCGTTCCCGGATTGACACGCGCGATGTCAGACAATTCTGGAAGCCGCGGGACGTGAGGGTGGATGCTCAATGCGAATGCTGGGCCAGAAGCTTTTCGATGACTTCAGGGTCGGCGACGTCCACCCAACGCCGCGCCAGCGCCGTCTCTCGAAGCAGGGAGGCTGTCCATCGTTTCTCCCGCAGCCCAACAGCCTCCGGAGGCATCTCGATGAGTTCAATGAGGATCGAGATCTCCTCCGGAACCATTGCCGTCCGCTTCTTCCGTACCCCTGCGGTTACTGCTGCCATGCCGCGCATGTTGAATTCACTGATCAGATCCTTGAGGTACGATTCGGGGATGTGGTACCGCTTGGCCAAATCCTCCACCCTGGCTCCCAGTCCGGACTCAAGGAGGATTTCGGCACGACGAACGGTCACCGGGTTGCTCCCCTGGCGCAGCAGCCTTTGCAAGCGCTCGCCTTCGTAAGGACCAATCTTGGCGTGCATCCACCTCACCCCGGCGATATAATTCGCCGCCGAGGTCTACGCTACCTTGACCCTTTTCTGGATCTTGAGGATCCTGGGATCCTTAGGATCGGCATTACGCCAGTGCAAGTACCTACGGATGGCTCGTTGCAGGTCACGATGCGTTCTCGGGAACGAGCCTTCCAGAGCGAACTTTCGCAAGGGTGCAAAGTGGCATTCGATCCGATTCATCCAGGAAGCGTTGGTGGCAATGAAGACCCGTTCCACGTGATTGGCAGCAGCCCACTCCTGGACGTCCTGACGCAGATGGGGCGAGAAGTTATCCAGGACCGCATAGATCCGCTGCCGGCTTGGGTAACAAAGACGTAGACGTTGCAGGAAGTCCAGGAATTCTTCTCCTCGCTTACGGCGATAGAACCAGCCTCCCAGATAGTCAGAATGCACGTCATACCACGCCAAGAAATGCCGTGTCCCGTAGGGTCGATGGAAGGTGGCCGGCAATCGGTGAGGCTGTTTCTGGGGTGCCCAACTCCGGCCCGCATAGGGGCGCAGCTCCAACGGACCCAATTCGTCCACGCAAACCACCACCCCGTCCTCGGGACACTGCTTGTAGAGCGCTTGCACCCGGGCGAACTTCTCCTGGAACCGGGGATCATTCGACATCTTCCAGGTCTTGGTTCGCTGATAGGTGATCTCGTTCCGGATCAGAGTGGTCCGGAGGGTTTCAAGCGAGATCTTCGGGATGATTCCCGCTTTCGTTGCATAGAGGTGAATCTTGCTCAGCGACCATTGACTCCAGGGCAGGTTCAGTACCGTGGGAGGTGTACGTACCAGGTCGGCCAGGGCCTTTGCCTGATCTTCGGAGACCGCACGAGGTCTACCCCCGCCGTGCTTAGGAGGAAGGGCCTCCAACTTCCGCTCCCGGAAGTCTCGTATCACTCTACGAGCATAGCTTTCACTAACCCCAGCTTCGCGTGCCGCCCGTGGTATGTTCTGAAATCGAAGCATGGAGACGATCAGACGAGCCCTGGTCCGCGCGACCCCGTCCCGAGCGTGACGAGCCACCTTCTCCAACGTCTTTCTGGTCTGTCGAGGCACCTCTTCCAACCAAAGCACCGCGCTCACCCTTGTCAGCAACCGTTGGGTATTGCTGTGACAATTCGCGCGGTAGTTCAGAATTCCTCCTTCCTCCTACAACGAACCTTGCAATTCGGGGGCGGCACTAGAGAGCGCGCAGGTGATCCTCCAGCGCGCTTCCCACCGCCAAATACCGTTCATACAGTTTCTGGTACCTGGCAGCATTCTCGGGATTGGGATAATACACATCACTATAGCCGGCGGACATGTGGGTCTGGGCTTCCGGCACCGAACCGTAAATGCCCGCCGCAACGGCAGCAAACATGGCGGCACCGAGGGCGCAAGCCTGCTCGGAACGGACCACCTTCACGGGCATATTCAACACGTCTGCCGTAATCTGCATGACCAGACGGTTTTTCTTAGCCACTCCGCCCTCAGCCACGACCTGGTTGATCTTGAGGCCTTCGGCCTGGAACCGGTCCACAATCGCTTTCGCGCCAAACGCAGTCGCCTCAACCAGCGCCCGGAATATCTTGGGGGCGGTAGTTCCGAGGGTCAGGCCTACGATTGCCCCTTTCAACGTCTGGTCGGCAAAAGGCGTACGTCGCCCGTTCAGCCAATCCAGCGCGAGCAACCCGGTCTCTTCAATAGAAAGCCGGGCGGCCTCCTCAGTAAGGCGCGGCAGGAGCCGGTGGTCGATGAAGTCGCGAACCCGCGAAGCCTCCTCCTCACCCGCCTCCTGGGCAAACTCCGTAAGAGACCAGGCAAGCACGTCCTTGAACCAGGCGTAGACATCGCCGAAAGCTGATTGGCCTGCTTCCAGCCCTATCATTCCCGGGATAACCGAGCCGTCGACCTGTCCGCAGATTCCTCTTACAGGTCGGTCGCCGACCAGCTCTCGCGGGGCAACCATCACGTCGCAGGTGGAAGTTCCCATTATCTTGAGCAGGGTTCCTGCGGAAATCCCCCCGCCTACAGCTCCCATATGCGCATCAAAAGCACCCACGGCAACGGCAATACCCGGCCGAAGCCCCAGGCGCTCGGCCCACTCCTCGGTCAACTCGCCCGCTTTTTGATCGCTGGTGTAGGTTTCCACGTAGAGCCGGTCCCGCAGACCGGCAAGCAGGGGATCTACCCTGGTGAGGAACTCCTCGCTCGGCAGCCCGCCCCACTCTTCGTGCCACATCGCCTTATGGCCGGCCGCGCAACGGCTGCGCTTGATCGCGCGGGAACTCCTCACACCGGTGAGCAGAGCGGGAATCCAATCGCAGTGTTCAATCCAGGAGAAGGCAGCTCTCCTTACCTTCTCGTCCGTGCGCAACACATGCAGTATCTTGGCCCAGAACCATTCGGCCGAGTAGACGCCACCTACATACCTGGTGTAATCCGTACCTCCCCAGGTTCGAGCCGTTCTGTTGATCTCTTCTGCCTCTTTCACCGCCGTGTGGTCCTTCCACAGGATGAACATGGCGTTCGGGTTATCCGCAAACTCCTCGTGCAAGGCAAGAGGGACCCCCCGTTCGTCAATGGCGCAGGGAGTCGACCCGGTTGTATCTATGCCGATGCCCTCAATCCGGTCCGCCACCCCAGGCGGCAGCTTCGCCAGCGCGCCTTTGACACACTCCTCGAGCCCTTCCACGTAGTCGAGCGGGTGCTGCCGAAACTGTGCGGCGGCCGGATTGCAGTACAGTCCTTGCGCCCAGCGCCTATAATAGGCGACGGCGCTTGACTCCTCCTTGCCCGTAGCTGCGTCGACGACAACAGCCCTTACGGAGTCTGTGCCGAAGTCGATACCCAACACGTATGTACTGTCCACTGCGTTCTCCTCCCAACTCAGCGCGAGGCCTACGCCTTCTGCAACCGTATAACGTTCCAGGACAGCCGCGGCAGCGTTGCGGTGATACGACCGCCGTCCGCGCGAGCATTGCCGTTGCTGTGAGGCACCACGTTGAACGGATTGGTGGCCGTATTGGTAGCCTTAATATCCTCGTGCTCGAGGACAATATGTTCTACCACCCGATAGCCTTCAAAACTCCTTACGTCACACTCGAGCAGTACAACGTCGGCCAGATCCCTGTTGACGGCGAAAATCGTCAAAGCGCCGGTTTCTTCATTAGCTACTGCAACAGATTCGACAACTGGTACGTCAGTGAAGTCCTTGGTGTCATACACCGGACAATTAACAACGGGTTGTAGCACGAATCCCCTACCGTACAACGATGCGTGCATAAATGGATAGCAAATGGTCTGAGCCCAAGCTTTTCCGCCCTTTTCGGTCATAATCGGGGCTATCACGTTAACCAGCTGGGCCAGGCAGGCTATTTTCACCCGATCCGCATGCTTCAGGAGGGTAATGATCATCGCCCCTACCGTCAATGCATCTTCCATCGTGTAGATGTCTTCCAGCAGCGGGGGCGCCACTTGCCACGGCTTAACTTTCCGGTCGCCTTCGTGCGAATGGAACCACACGTTCCACTCATCATGCGACAGGTAGATGGTCTTCTTGCTATGCTTCTTCGCCTTTACGTAGTCACAGGTAGCAACAACCGTCCGGATAAATCTATCCATGTCCATCGTCTTGGCCAGGAAGTTGGCGGTATCATTCTCTGGGTTGCCGTAATAGGTATGAAGGGAGATATAGTCGACCAATTCGTATGTGTGCTCCAACACAGTAGCTTCCCACTCGGGAAACGTCCTCATACCGGTGCCCGAGCTCCCGCATACGACCAGCTCTATCGTCGGATCTACCATTTTCATGACGCGGGCTGTTTCCGCAGCGAGACGGCCGTATTCTTGCGCGGTCTTGTGACCGATTTGCCACGGTCCGTCCATTTCATTTCCAAGGCACCAAACCTTTATGTTGTGCGGTTGCTCGTAGCCATGAGACCGCCGCAGGTCGCTCCAGTAGGTTCCCGCCGGGTGATTGCAGTACTCGACCAGGTTTCTGGCCTCGTCCACACCCCTCGTACCCAGGTTGACCGCAAGCATGACCTGAGAGTTTGCCTTTCTTGCCCAGTCAACAAACTCGTTCAGACCGATCTCGTTGGTTTCAATAGATTTCCACGCTAGCTCGAGTCTCCTCGGTCGCTTCTCCCGGGGCCCCACGCCATCCTCCCAATTGTACCCGGAAACAAAATTCCCGCCAGGATAGCGAACGATGGGAACGCGAAGTCTCCTCACAAGCTCCAGGACATCTTTGCGGAAGCCCTGTTCATCTGCCTCCGGATGATCCGGTTCATAGATCCCACGGTAGATCGCCCGGCCGAGGTGCTCGATGAACGAACCATAAATGCGGTCGTCAACTTTGCCGATCCTGAAGTCCTTGTCCACTACCATTCTCGCGTTCCTGGCTGCCATCGTTCTCGTCGCTCCTTTTCCACATATGGATCTTCTCAAGCGGGTACCCGCTTACCCCAACAGGCAACTCCTGCCTGGTTGAGACCTGTACAGACCAGCGTCGGAGACCAGTTCTCCCAGTCCCAGGCCGGAAGCACCCTGATATAATCCCGATCGTCAGAATCCCAATGGATCAGGAAGCCGTCGCTGGAGACAGCCTTCCACTTGCCCTTACGCCCCGCACCTGCGACAGTGCCATTGGCGAAGAACTCGATGACGACCGAAAGCAACTTCGTGTTTACCTGCCGTTCCAGTACTATCCACTCCCATTTTCCGGGAATGGCGCTTTCCGGTATCGGTTGTTCCTGCTCCCCTGCGTATCGTTCCGGAGAAACCAACGGCCAACCGTCGGGTGTCCACACAATCCTTGTTACGTGGAGGTAGGACCATTCGGGATGCTTTGCCCCGCGGGCGTGATGAACAATAAAGTAATCATCGCCGTCCTTGAGCACCGAGTTATGGCCGGGTGCGACCCAGCCGTCGTCGTTGGCGAAGGCGTAACCTCCGACTATCTTTGTTCCAATCTCTGCCTGAGGCCGGAACTCAATGTCTGTCAACATATGTCCGTTGTAGTCGACATACGGACCGGTGATGCTATCTGAACGACCGACTCTTATGTTGTAGTGTCCGGAACGCCGTCAAAGGCACGCCCAACCCATTCCCATTCGATCAGGTTCCGCGAGCGCCTGATCTGCACGCCAGCCCGTATTGGCTTGTTCCGCCCTTCACGACCCACCTGCCTGTCCGTGGAAAACACATAGTACCAGTCTCCATCCTTAAATATGGCCGGATCGTGTACGTTGTTGACCATCCATCCCCTTTCATCGTCAAGGGTAGATATATCGTACAGCGGGTACCTGGGCGGCTCTGATGGATATACTACACTGGCCGCGTCCATGTTCTCCCCCCCTTTACCGATCCGGCAAGATGCCTCGCCCAAGAGCTCACGCGCCCGCCCCGCGTTGTCAAGTCGATGCCCTCACCACCAGCGATGGTCGGAGTACCACCTGCGTGGTCCTCTTCTTCCGTCTGTGCAACTTTGATAGAAGAATCTCCGCTGCCCTGACACCCATTTCATGTTTGGGCACGTCAATGGTGGTCAGGGCCGGTTCGAGTAATTCAGTGAAATCCAGATTATCACAGGCAACCAGGGCTATATCGTCCGGCACCCGCAGTCCCCGGGCTCGCAGCGCCCTCATCACCCCTAGTGCCATTGCGTCGCAGAAACAGAATATGGCTGTAGGTCGAACACCTTCATCCAGCGCCTGCAGCACTGCCTTTTCCGCATCGTTATGCAGTACGACTGATCTGACCAGGCGTTCGTCCACTTCTATACCGTGAGCTCTCAAGGCGGCCTCATAGCCCTGGTAGCGTAGCTCCGAGCTGGAGTTGCGCGAGGAGTTTATCAGCATGATTCTTCGATGACCCTTGCTGATAAGGTGTTCGGTAGCCATTCTCCCCACAGCGATGTCATCGCACACGACGTAATCCGTATCCAGCCCGGATATGGTCCGTCCCACCAGTACAAAGGGGAGATCGCGGCTGACGAGGAGTCCTACTGTCTCCGGCGTCTTCTGCACCGGGGCGAGGATAATCCCGTCCACCCTTTGTGCCATCAAGGCCTCAATAGCGGCCAGCTCCTTGCGCTGATCTTCATCGGAGTTATACAGAACAACTGTATACCCTCGAGCTCCCAGCACTTCCTGAATACCGGCCACGACGGCCGCGTAGAACGGATTGAGAATGGTTGTGACGATAACCCCTACCGTCCGGGTCCGTCCGGAAAGCAATCCCCGTGCCAGGGAGTTCGGAACATAGCCAAGTTCCCGAGCAGCCTGCAGTACACGCTTTCTCGTGCTCTCACTCACATCTCCCCGGTTGTTGAGGGCACGGGAGGCCGTCGACACCGCAACTCCGGCTGCATTTGCTACGTCTCTTATGGTAACAGTTGCCATTTTCCTGTCCTGTCTCCTTGTCTTCCTAGCCACTAAGGACGGTTCTGAACTCATGCCACGCCGAACCACAAAACCTTTCCGGAAACCTTTCCGTTCGGCTAATTCGTCATAGATCGAGACACTCCTTCTTCCCCTCGCGACTAGTCCACCGTCTGCGCCCGAGCACCTACCCGTTCACTTCGCCCGAATCTGCCCGTTCCCTTCCACCCGTGCGGAGGCAAGCAAACACAGGGAAAACGCCGAGTATATGGCCAGGCATTTGCAGGAGTATGGCTGGCAGTATGGCATCGTCGACATCCAGTGGTACGAGCCGAACGCCACCGGCTCCCGCTACCGGCGGTGGAGCCAGCGAAGTCCTGCGGCTTCCCAGCCATTCCTATGCAAACCGCCAGCTATTTCGCCAGGAACCGCACATCGCCTGGACTGCTGCGGACGGGGACGGAAGTCACTACCTGGCTCTCCTCAACACGGGTGCGACATCTTCCCAGGTCTCCATCAGACTCAGCGAGCTGGGTATCTCAGGCCCGCATAGACTTCGCGATCTATGGCTGCACAAGGATCTGGGAGTCGCCGTCGACACCATCTTCGTACCTGTTGCCCCCATGGGGCAAGGCTTCTGCGATTGGCAAGAACGCTAGCCTGACCTCCATCAAAAATAAGGGGGGCTCTCGCCCCCCTAAGCCTGGCGTCTGATTGGCGGTCAGTCCCAACTTTCCAGGTAGACGTTGTCGAAGTAGGCCACGCCCTCATTCGGTACGCTGCAGTAGAGCAGAACCGTAACTGTCACCGCCTCCGCAGGAGCGGTATTTTCCACAATCAGTTGAACTGCTCGGCCTGTTCCGCTCGCGGAGGCGGTCTTGAGGGCACTCTCAATGCGCTTGCCCTGAGCATCCCAGAACTCCAGGTAAAGCATAGCCGCCCCGAACTCGATGTAGACATCGGCCAGAACCGCGTACTTTGCTCCTGCCGTTACCGGCACCGGTGCACTCCGCATACCAACACTCTGCTTCGCACTGACATCACTCACCTTGAGCGACCATTCCCCGTCGGTCGCGTACTCGCGCACCAGCGACATCCACGGTCCGTTGGCAAAAGGAGTCCAGCCCGGGATCGAGCCATCTGAGGCTCGCGGCTCCTCGAAACTGTAATTGCTGAGAAGCGATCCCGACGCCAAAGCAGGCACTCCCGCGCCGCCAAGGAGCACCAGAAAAGCGACCAGCGCCACCACGCCTCTTCGCACATTGCCGGACCCGAAAGGCCCCTGCCGCCTGCCACAACTTGGCATGCCCGTTGCCCGACCGGAAGCCATCTGCATGCTAAGACCTCCTTCCAGCCTTCGTACCGGGAGTTACGCAGGCCAGGTAATGGTGCAGAACCCTGATGGTTCATCGAGTTACTTTACAACCCGGAAAGAGACTTTCCTGCCAACCCCTGCATCTAAATCTCCAACCTTATCCGGTACCGTTCGACTTTTTCTTGATCTATCTCGACTCCCAAGCCGGGCAACCCTGAGAGGCGCACCTGGCCGGCAGCCACTTCCACCCCGGAGGCCACCACGTCATCAGCGAGGAACTGTGGCCCGTTAAGGTCGGCAGGCGAGCTAACACCGCAAGCCACCAGGAGGTGGGCCGCGGCTGCTAACCCCAGCCGGCTCTCCGTCAACCCGCTGCCCAAAAGGCCAAGACCTGCCGCACGAGCGACGAAGGCTACCTGCCGGGCGGGCCAAAGCCCCCCCAGTTTGGTTACCTTGAGAACCACACAATCGGCCGCTTGCGCCCGCACGACGTTGATCATATCGGTGGGAGAGAAAACGCTCTCATCTACGGCCAGCGGCACCCAACCATCTTGAGCCAGGCGCTGCAGAGCCTGATAGTCACCGGCAGGCACAGGCTGCTCGAGCAGGTCAACCGAAAGCTCCGCCAGGGCGCGGGCGAGCCGCCGGGCCGCAGGCAGGGTGTAGCTCTGATTGCAGTCAACCCAGATGAAACTCTGGGGTGCGGTCTCCCTTACCGCCGCCACAATGGCCAGATCCTCTTCCGGGTGGATGCCGAGTTTGACCTTAAACCCCCTGTAACCCAGCTCAAGCCCGGCTCTCACCTGCTCGCGTGCCTCTTCTGCCCCTCCCGCGGTCACAAGGTAGCTGAGCGGCACAGGCCCTGCCGCCGCCACGCCCCACAGTTGATAGAGGGGCACGCCCAGGACCTTGCCGATGATGTCGTGCACCGCCATGTCGATCGCTGCTTTTGCCAGCGGCTGGCCGGCGGTCGGTGCCGGCGCCAGTTCGGCCTCCATGCGACGGTGAATCTCAACCAGGTCAAACGGATTGACCCCCACAAGCGCAGGGGAGAGATACCGTTCCACGCTGGTAGTAACGCTCTCCAGCGTCTCATAAGACCACCGGGGACTGGGGCGCGCCTCCCCCCAGCCGACGACCCCTGTGTCGGTCACGATCCGGACCAGCACGTGCGGCGCGCCGGCGGCGGGTGAACCGACCGTCCCGCGAGAGATCCGAAACTCCCTGCGAAAAGGCAGCCGCAGCGGAATCGCTTCGATCGCCGCTATATGAATGGTCATCACTCGACCCCCGTCATGCCCACTTTTCTCCTACCCGTCCTTACCTCCTCTAAGAGCTGTCTCGCCGCGGCAAGCTGCCGGCGGAACTGCTCATACCCGGTCCCTCCGGGGACATTGCGAGCCGCGACCACGTTGCGCAGCTCCAGGGTGTCGTAAACATCTTCGGCCACCGCGCCCGCCGGTACGAAGCGCTTGAGTTCTTCCAGGCTCAGTTCCTCCAATCGGCACCCCTTGTCTAGGCAGTACCGGACCAGCTGCCCTACTATTCGATGCGCTTCGCGAAAGGGCACGCCCCGGCGAACCAGGTAGTCGGCCAGGTCCGTGGCGTTGAGGAAACCATCCCGGGCGGCCGCTGCCATCCTCTCCCCCCGGAAACGGGCGGTCGCCAGCACTGACGCCATCAGGCGGAGGCTCGCCCGGACGGTATCCAGCGCATCGAAGAACGCTTCCTTATCCTCCTGCAGATCTTTGTTGTAGGCGAGGGGCAACCCCTTACAGACGGTAAGCAACGCGACGAGATGTCCAAAGACCCGGCCGCTCTTTCCTCGGATCAACTCCGCGCCGTCCGGGTTCTTCTTCTGCGGCATGATGCTGGACCCAGTGGCATACGCATTGTCCAGTTCGACGAAACCAAACTCAGCGCTCGACCAGAGCACCAGCTCCTCTGCCAGGCGGCTCAAATGCATCATGATGATGGCCAGGGCGGCGAGGGCTTCGATCAAGTAATCCCGATCGGCCACAGCATCCAGGCTGTTCTCGGTGATGCGCGCAAAGCCCAGCTCCCGCGCCACCGCCTCCCGGTCGACCGAATACGGGACTCCGGCGAGCGCCCCGCTTCCCAACGGGCAGGCATCCGCCCGCCGCACGCAGTCGGCGAGCCGCTCCCGGTCCCGCTGCAGCATCCAGAAGTAGGCGAGCAGGTGGTGACCGAGCAAGATCGGCTGGGCGCGCTGCAGATGCGTGTAACCAGGCATCAGGAGCTCCCCGTCCCTCTCGGCCACCTCTACCAGTACCCGCTGCAAGGCCGCTGCCGCGGCATCAACCCCGTCCGGGCCGGCGAGGGCGTCCTTAAGAAATAGCCGGGTATCAACCTGGACCTGGTCATTGCGGCTACGAGCTGTATGAAGCCGCTTGCCCGCCTCACCGATCCGTTCCACAAGCCACCCTTCGATGGCGGTATGGACATCCTCGACCTGCAGGGCAGCCTCGCCCTGCGGAAAGGCGAGTCGTCCGGCCTCGAGATCGGCAGCGATGGACTCCAGACCTTTCACGATCCGGTCCGCATCCTCGGGCGGAATAATCCCTTGCTTTCCCAGCATACGAGCGTGGGCGATGCTGGCGCGGATGTCCTGCCGCCAGAGCCGTTGATCGAACGGGAGTGAGTTCTGGAATGCCGCAAGCTCGGCAGCGGTCTCCCCTTCAAAGCGGCCTCCCCAGAGTTTCACGGCCTTGTGCCCCCGTCCCCCGTCATTCGGACTTTGTGTCGCAGGCTTTGTCGACCAGCTGCCGGGCGCGCCCGTACGCTTGTGCCTGCACTGCAAGGGGCAACCCGAAAAGGTTGATAAACCCGGCCGCATCAGCCTGACGGTAGACATCGTCGGCCGCAAACGTGGCCAGGTCGGTCCGGTAGAGAGACCGCTCGGCCCGGCGACCCAGGATTGTCACACCACCCTTGTAGAGGCGGAGCCTTACCGTGCCGCTCAAATCGCCCACCAGCCTGGTTACAAACGAGTCGAGCGCCTCCCGTAGCGGTGTCCACCACAGACCGTAGTAGACCAGTTCGGCATACTTAATAGCTACCATCTCCTTGAAATGGAATGCTTCCCGATCGAGCGTCAGGTACTCCAGCTCTCTCCAGGCGGTGTAGAGCAGAGTTCCTCCCGGCGTCTCGTACACCCCTCGAGATTTCATGCCTACCAGACGGTTCTCCACGATATCTACTCGTCCCACACCATGGCGGCCGGCAATCTCATTGAGGCGCGCAAGGAGCGGAACCGGGGCCAGCCGCTCGCCGTTTACCGAGACGGGCGTACCGTTTTCAAAACCTATCTCGATATCCTCGGGCTGATCCGGTGCCTTCTCCGGCGCAACCGTGCGCAGGAACATATCCTCCGGAGGCGCATTCCACGGATCCTCCAGAATCCCGCCCTCATAGCTGGTGTGCCAGATATTGGAATCCATCGAATACGGCTTCTCGTGCGTCACCGGCACCGGGATGCCGTGTTTTTTCGCATACTCGATCTCCTCATCCCTTGAACGGAACTCCCACTCTCTCCACGGAGCGATCACGCGCAGATGCGGCGCAAATGCTTTATACGTCAGTTCAAAACGGACCTGGTCGTTTCCCTTACCGGTGCAGCCGTGAGCCAGCGCGTCCGCGCCGGTCTCCAGCGCTATCTCCACCTGGCGGCGGGCTATGATCGGCCGGGCAATCGACGTACCCAGCAGATACTTACCCTCGTACACGGCGCCGGAGCGTAGCATAGGGAAGACAAAATCCCGGACAAACTCCTCCCGCAGATCTTCCACGAACACGCGATCGGCACCGCTTGCTTCCGCCTTAGCCTTGATCGCCGCCAAATCCTCATTCTGCCCGACGTCGGCGATCATGGCGATCACTTCGCCGCCATAATGCTCCTTCAACCAGGGGATGATAACCGAGGTATCGAGGCCGCCCGAATAGGCCAGTACAGTCCGCTTAACTCCCATCAATCAGCACCATCCTTCTGTAGATGACAACGCCGGGTCACGTTTGCATAATTATACACTCCACTACCGCTGAACGGTAGCACCGCGGATAAACTCCCGGCACGCGGCCGCACGTTCGTATATACGGCGTGATGACCACATAGAGATTCCCGCGAAGGCCGCGGGACCTCCTCCCGCGCAGACCGACTGTTGGGGGGAGCAAGTATGCAGTTCAAACGTCACACCCTGGATCGACGGGCAACCGGTAGTTTCTTTTACTTAGTGATAGAAGGGATTCTGCTGCTGACCTTTGTATATGTACTGGGGTTGCTGGCCTCCGTCTGGTGGCAACTAGCAGCCACATTTTGAGTAGGGAAGAGGGTCAAGAGAGAGGATGCGCCGTTACGAGCAGAATCCCATCATCCGTCCGGCTGATGTGCCCCCCTCCGCACCGGGTATGGAGGTGATAGGAGCGTTCAATGCGGCCGCCACACGGTTTGGCGACGAGATACTCCTGCTTTTGCGAGTGGCGGAGCGGCCGGTTCCCAGTGGCCCGGATACGGTCTGCTTTCCTGTAGCAGACGAAGTGGATGGCCAGCCCGTACTGCGCCGGGTGGAGCTGCGGCGCGACGACCCGGATGTGGATGCTTCCGACCCGCGGGCTGTAGTATACAAGGGACGTACTTATCTTAGTTCTATTTCACACTTACGGCTTGCCCGGAGCAAGGACGGTTTCCACTTCACCATCGATCCACAGCCAACCCTGCTGCCAAGTGGCCCATACGAACGGTACGGAATTGAAGACCCGCGGATCACCAAGATTGGCGACACTTACTGGATTGCCTACACCTCCGTTTCGGACTTTGGGATCACTGCCTCCCTGGCCAGCACGCAGGATTTCCGCTCCTTCACCCGGCACGGTGTGATCCTCCATCCGGAAAACAAGGACGTAGCCCTCTTCCCGGGCAAGACTAAGCACGGCTACGCTCTGCTACACCGGCCGTATACGCGCTCTTTGGGCAGTACCCCCGATATCTGGCTCGCCTACTCACCCGACATGGTGCACTTCGGTAACCACCGTCATGTGGCCGGGGTCAGGCCGGGTAGCTGGGAGAGCATCCGCATAGGTGCCGGGACGCCGCCGGTGCTGACCGAGAAAGGCTGGCTCGAGCTTTACCACGGCGCTGACGACAAGGCGTACTGCCTCGGTCTGCTCTTGCTCGACACCGATGAACCGCACATCGTCAGGGGACGCTCCCGCGAACCGGTTATGCGGCCGGAAGCCCCTTACGAGAAGGCCGGTTTTTACGGTAACGTCGTTTTTACATGCGGATGGGTGGTGGAAGAGGACGGCAGAGTGCTGATCTACTACGGAGTGAGTGACGAGGCGACGGCCGTCGCCGAGACTACCATCGACGAGCTGCTGGCCCAGGTCGAACCCGTCTAGATTGATCATGGAAGCGTTTGCCCCTCCTTTTGTTGTGGCCATAGACATCGGCACGACACACTGCCGGGCGCAGATCTTCGACTGCACGTTGCAGCCGCTCCCCGGCCTGTACGTGTCGCGACCTCAACCCGTGGTACGCAGCGGCGACCGGGCCGAGCTCGACCCCGAAGCCGGCCTGGCCGTTCTTCTCGACGCTCTTGCGGAGCTGTTTGCTCGGCTCAACCCCAACCTACCTCCGGAACGGTTTCCCATCGCCGCCGTGGGCGTCGCCTCGCTCTGGCATTCGCTGATCGGTGTCGACGCCGACGGCTATCCCCTCACTCCCTGTCTACTTTGGGAAGACCGACGCAGCGCCGTCCAGGCCGAGAGACTCCGCCGCCAACTCGATCCCGTGGAATACCATCGGGTAACGGGTGCATTCCTCCATCCCAGTTTCCCGGCCTGCCAGATCCTGTGGTGGCAGGACGAAGACCGGGAAAGGGCCAGGAAGGTAGCCCGCTGGCTCACCCTGCCGGAGTACTACTACCTGCGGCTCTTTGGCCGGACCGCCACCAGCTTCTCGCTCGCATCTGGTTCGGGACTGCTGGATCAACAGACGCTTGGCTGGTGGCCGGAGCTCCTGCAGTTACTTCGGATCGCCCCGGAGCAGCTCTCGTCCCTCGGGGAGGCGGATTGGGTGATCAGCGGCCTTCGCTCCCCCTTCCGTCAGCAGCTCCCGCGGCTGGCGGATACACCTTTTCTGCTGCCGGTAGGCGACGGTGCCTGCGACAATCTGGGAGCCCACGCACTCTCCGCGCGCAACTGGTCGCTGATGTTGGGGACGAGCGGTGCACTGCGGGTTATCCTGCCGGCTGCCGCGGCGGAGCAGGCCCCGTTCGGGCTTTTCCGCTATCGGCTGCTACGGGACTGGGCCGTGGTGGGGGGCACGGTCAACAGTGCGGGTAGTCTGGCGGAGTGGCTGCGCCGGACACTGCTTCTGCCCGGCGACCCGGATCTTCTGGCAGAGGAGCTCAACCTCGTTCCTGGACCCAGCCCCCTTCTCGTCCTTCCTGACTGGGCCGGCAGGCGCAGCCCGGACTGGCCTGGGAGCGCCTTTGGCGTGATTGCCGGTCTCAGCCTCTCCACCCGCCCCATCGAGATCTTCCGCGCCGCCCTGGAAGCAATCGGCTACCGCCTGCAGATAATCTACCAGTTGTTGGAAGACTTTACCGGTAAACCACTCACCCTGACGGCCACCGGGGGCGCCCTGCAACGCTTCCCGCAGTGGGGGCAGATCCTGGCCGACATCCTGGGTACGGAGGTCACCCTCTGCTCGGTCGGTGAAACGTCGCTGCGGGGAGCGGCCCGACTTGCGCTGTGGGCCACGGGCAACCTGCCCGACCTTCTCGATACGGCTGAGGCCGCTCCGCCTCCGGGAAAGCCCATAACCCCTAACTGGGAGAAGCACCGCCTCTACGAGGAGGCCTGCTCCCGCCATCGGCAGCTCACCAGCCTCCTCTCCGATCTGCAGCCACCTGGCGTCCAACGCTAACCAACGCCTTCGGCTACGATCCGCTTAAAGCCGCGCCCCTCCTTTGCCGAAACAAGCAGGGAGATGGTCTATCAGCTGCTTGTGGGGGGATAACTCATGGCGCCGGGCGCACCGGACCAGATCGTGCTCTTTCGGCTGGGCGAGGAGAATTTTGGTGTCAGCATCAGCCTTGTCAGAGAAGTGACGGTACTCCAGCCAATCACCAGGGTTCCACGTACACCCGATTTCATCGAAGGTGTCACCAACTTGCGGGGACGGGTTATTCCCGTGCTGGACCTGCGGCGGCGTTTGGGGCTGCCGGCCGACCCGCCTGGGCGGGAGGCGCGCATCGTAGTGGTCGAGTACCAGGGCGAGATCATCGGCATGATTGTTGATGGCGTCTCAGAGGTTCTGACCATCGACCCGGCAAGTGTAGAGCCTCCCTCCCCCTATGTGGTGAGCGTGGATACTCAGTACATCACCGGGATCCTGAAGCTGGCCGACCGGCTCGTCATACTGCTCGATCTGACCAGGGTGCTCAGCGCGGAGGAGGCGGCGGACCTGGGCGAGTTCAACGCTACTACCGCCAGCCAGATGCTGCCGAAGGCCTGAGAACGGCCTGGCGCACGTCATCAGTTGGAGAGAAAGTCCGGGAGGAATGCTGATGGAAGCCACCTATGACGATGGGGGCATCTTTGCAGACGGAGAAGAGGGCAGCGGGCTGGGAGAGGAAGAGTTCCAGCTCTTTGTAGCCGAAAGCCGCGAGCACCTGCATCAGCTGGAAGAGATTCTGCTAGCCCTCGAGGCAGGGGTCCTCGATGAAACGGCCTCCTCCGCCACCGGGACCGATGGCGGGGAAGACGGTAGTAAAAGCGGCAGCAGCGGTAGCGGCAGCAGCGGGGAAAGGCCCATCGACGCCCTCTTCCGCGCGGCCCATACCCTCAAGGGGAACGCCGCCACCGCCGGTTTCCAGCAGATGGCCGCACTCACACATGCTATGGAATCACTCTTCGCTTCCGTGCGGGAAGGAAGACTCCTCCTGCGGGAAAACCCTGATCTGATCAACCTTCTGCTCGAGACGGTCGATCTGCTCAACCAGCTTCTCTCCGCCGCCTCCACCACTCGTGCCGAGAAGAGTTCACCGGAAGCTGAGGCGCTGCTGGCTAGGTTGGAGAAGGCCGGCGCCAACCATGGTGAGGAGAGAGCCCCGGCCGCCGAAGAACCGGATGCGCCCCCGACAGCCGCTGCGTCCGGAGCGAGCACCCAGACACCTGGCGGGTCCGAGTGGCTGATCAAGGTGCAGCTGCGTCCTGGTTGCCTCTTCCCAGGCGTTCGCGCATACCAAGTACTGATGGCGGCCGGTAACTGGGGGACCATTACGGCCGCCGATCCGGATGTCGAAGAAGTACGCCAGGTGATCGCCCGCGAAGATAACTCCGACCAGGTCTGGTGGAACCGGCCTTTGCAATTAAGGTTGCGATCCTCCCTTTCCCCCACAGAGCTGCAGGAAGCGGCCAGCGCCCTGCCGGACGTCCAAAGTGTGGTGGTTGAACAGGCCTTGCCCGGGGAGAGCCCTCCCGGCGATCTTCTCGGCGGGCGGGCCGGATCTGAGAGCCATGATCATTCCGCCTCACCCTCCTCCCGCCCGGGTCAGGCATCCGCCCCTGCTGCCCCCACGACCCCGGCTACGGCGCCGGGATCACCCGTCACAACCAATGTGGTCCGGGTCGACGTGCGCCTCCTCGATGCGCTTATGGATCTCGTCGGTGAGCTGGTCATCGACCGTAACCGGCTTCTGGTGCTGACCAGCAAGAACGGCGACGGCCAGCTCGTAGAACTGGCTCAGCTTGCCGGTCACCTCTCCCGCCTCACCGGCCAGCTACAAGAGGCTGTGATGCACCTGCGAATGGTGCCCGTAGACAACCTCTTCCGCAAGTTGCCGCGCCTTGTACGGGAGACCGCCAGGGCAACCGGCAAACAGGTCCGCCTGGAGATGGTGGGCGGCGAAACCGAGCTCGACCGCTCCCTCATCGAGGTCCTGCACGAGCCTATGCTGCACCTGATCCGTAACGCTATCGATCACGGCATCGAACCGGAAACGGAGCGACTGGCATGCGGCAAGCCGGCCGCCGGGCGTATCCTTATCCGAGCCTACCACCGGGAAAGCAACTTTTATCTTGAACTCTCCGACGATGGCCGCGGTATCGACCCCGACCGGATTCGCCAGGCGGCGCTGGAGAAGGGCGAGTTGAGTGCCGAACTGTGCGCTCGCCTGACCGACGAGGAGGCACTGCAGCTCATCTTCCGTCCCGGTTTCTCCACCCGGCGGGAGGTCACCGAGGTGTCCGGCCGCGGCGTCGGGCTGGACGTAGTGCAGCGGACGGTAGAACGGCTCAACGGTACCGTTCAGGTGGAAAGCACTCTCGGGCAGGGCACCACCTTCAGAATCCGCTTGCCTCTCACGCTCGCCATCATCCGCTCGTTGCTGGTCGAGGTTTGCGGCGTGGTCTGTGCCATCCCCCTGGTCAACGTGGTGGAGGTACTCCGCCCTCAGACCGATAACCTCGCCACGATTCAGGGGCGGCCCGTGCTGCGCTACAGAAATCAGGTGCTACCGGTCATCCCCCTGCACCATCTCTGGGGTCAGGCGGCCGACACCTCGTCAACGACAGCCGCGTTGCCGGCGGTGATCGCGCAGGCCGGACAGGAGCGAGTCGCCCTGCTTGTCGATGGGTTCGAAGGCGAAGAAGAAGTGGTTATCAAGCCGCTGGGACGCTTCCTCGGGGAGATATCCGGGCTGGCCGGCACCGCCATCCTTGGTGACGGCCGCATTGCTCTTATTCTGGATATACCCGGTCTGCTGATGGAGGTGCGCCGCGATGTCAATCATCAATGAGAGTAAGCCTCGGTGCAACTCCCATCCGGCACTTACGCTCTCCCATGCGGAGTGGCAGCAGGCAGTTCACGAAGGACTGAAGCAGGCCGGCGAGGCCCTTTCAGCCTTGACCGGCACATCCGTCCGGGTAGCCGAGGCCGGAGAGAGTTTCGTCCCACTGGCGACCTTCCCCCGATTGGTGGGGCCGGAGGAGACGCTGGTGGTAGCCATCTGCCAGGAGATCGAAGGGCTGCTACCGGGGCTGGCGCTGCTGCTTTTGCCCGCGACCTCAGCAAGTCAGCTGGTGTACGGAATGCTAGGGCCGGTGCTCGGCACGGAAGATGAGGAGGCAGGCGGGGCGGCACCTGACCCCGCAGTTGAACCTGAACCGATCTCCGAGTTGCTCGCCGACGATATGGCTTTGTCGGTGCTGGCCGAGGTGGAGAATATCGTTGGCTCCAGCTTCTTGAACGTTATGGCGGACAAGCTGGAGGTAGCTCTTATACCTTCTCCCCCATCCGTCGTATGCGATATGGCCGGCGCACTTCTTGAGACCGTGCTCGCCTCCCTTTTGAGCAGGGCAGGCACGGTGGCCGATCTCGTGCCGGTGGTTCATACAACTTTCCTCATCGGTGACCGAAACGTTCAGGCCTACCTGATCTGGCTTTCCACCTCCCACCCGTCCTTGGTTCGGAGGGACATTCCGTAATGCAAAATCTCGAACTCTTTGTGAACTCCCATGCTGCCACGGTTCGTAACGTGGGGCTGGGCGACTTCGCTATCTTCGTCCCCCAAACGACGGCCGGGTATACCGCCAACCCCGGATCTGGTGACAACACCTCCACGGCTACCGCATTCGTCTGCTATGGCCTCGGCAGTTGTGTAGCGCTCATCCTGGCCGACCCCGGCACGAGGATTCTCGCGATGGCGCATGTCGTCTTACCCCACCCCCCCGGCGACATCCCCGTGCCACCCCTGACCCGTTATGCCACTTCCGCACCGTCCTTCCTTGTTGAACGGATGGTGGCACGCGGAGCAAGACAAGACCGGCTCGTCGCCTGGCTGGTGGGCGGGGCGCAGGTGCTGGCCCTGAAGCAGACCGAACCGATCGGAACTCGCAACGTGGAGGTCCTGCGCCAGGAGCTGCATCGCATGGGGATACCGGTGATCGGCGAGGCCGTAGGAGGGACTTTCGGACGCACGCTCTACTGTTACCCTCAGCGCGGGTTGCTCGTGGTATCCCGGGGCGGACAACGCCATGAGGTGCTGCACGATGGTTCGCTGTTTGGTCTGTGACGACTCGGCGCTGATGCGCCAACTGATCAGCCGGATCTTGCGGGAGCACGGCATCGAGGTGGTCGGCCTCGCCCGCAACGGTGAGGAAGCCGTGGAAGCTGTGTTGCAGCGGCAGCCGGACGTGGTCACGCTCGATATAGAGATGCCGATCATGTCCGGCCTGGAGGCGTTGACCCGCATCATGGAACTGCGACCGACGCCGGTTGTCGTGCTCTCCCACCTGACGGCAAAGGAAGCTCCGGCGTCTGTGGAAGCGCTGGCCCGCGGTGCCGTCGACGTGATGCAGAAGCCGAGAACGGCGCTGGACTCTCGCGGCTTGTCCCGTTGGGGTGTGGAGCTGGCCCTGAAGGTCAAAGTGGCGGCCATGGCGCGGCCTAAGCCAGTGCCGGCGAGTAAGGCCAGACAGCAAACCAGGGCGGGTGCGGTCGCCAGAGCAATGGGAGGCCACCATCGACCGTTGGTCATCGTGGGAGCCTCGACCGGTGGGCCGGCCGCCCTGTGCGAGCTTTTTGCCGTCCTCGATCCAGCCCTGTTGCCCGTCCCTCTGCTGGTAGTTCAGCACATGCCGGCCGGCTTCACCCGGAGTCTGGCCGAACGCCTCGACAGCCTCTCTGCTTTTCGCGTCCGGGAGGCGGCCCCCGGCGACCGGCTCGTTCCCGGGGAGGCACTCCTTGCACCCGGGGGAGCGCATCTCGTCTTGAGGGCGGACGGCCGCAGCGTCGACCTGAGCACCGCCCCTCCCCGCCACCACGTCCGCCCGGCGGTCGACGTTACGTTGGAGAGTGCCGCTGCGGTCTATCCCGATCCCATTGTCGCCGTTATCCTCACGGGAATGGGCTCGGACGGAGCGGCGGGCGTCCGCTTGATCCGCCAGCGAGGCGGGCGGGCTATCGTACAGGACGAATCCACCTGCGTCGTCTACGGCATGCCGCGGGCGGTCGCCGAAGCCGGGGATGCCGATCTCATCTGCCCTTTGGGGGAGATCGCCCCGGCCCTCATCCAGACGGTTACGGTTTTGAGCCGCTGACAAGGCGAGCTGGGCAGACCGGGCAGAGTCCGGTAGCAGGGTCGAAAGATTGCATGAGGTGGCTCCATGACTGAGGACGTCTCAAGACCTCCGGCGGGATTTGCGCTCTTCGCAGAGACCGTCCGGGAGCTGCTCGGGCTCGATATCACCGCCTACAATCCGCGGCAGCTCTACCGCCGTCTGGCCGGACAACTGCGGCGGGTGGGCTGCACCGACCTGGCCGCCTACGCCGAGCTTGTCCGCCAGGACCGTGCCAGGGCGGCAGAGCTTTGGACTTTGCTCACCATCAACGTCTCCGAATTCTTCCGCGACCCTGCTTTATGGGATACCCTGGGGCAGCGGATTCTGCCTTCTCTGGTAGATGAACGTAGATCGGTGCTGCGCATGTGGAGCGCCGGCTGTTCCATCGGAGCGGAAGCATACAGCCTGGCCATCCTGGCTACGGAGCTTGCACTCCCTCTGCCCTTCCGCATCCTCGCCACCGACATCGATCCGGACGCCCTGGCCCAGGCCATGTCGGGCCGCTACCGGAGCCACGAGATGGCTGGACTGTCGGAGAGCCGCCGCAGGCGGTTCTTCCGACCGGTCAAGGTATCAGTACCCGGCCGGGGTGGGAAAGAGACCGCCGAAGTCGTATGGGAGGTCTTGCCGGAGATCCGGGAGCGGGTACGATTCCGGCAGCACAACCTTCTGGCCGATCCCTACCCAACCGGTATGGATCTGATCCTCTGCCGCAACGTGGTCATCTACTTCACTCCCAAAGCCAAACAGCAAGTTCAGCAGCGACTGGCCCAAAGCCTCCGGCCGGGAGGCGTTCTCTTTGTGGGGGGGACGGAGACGCTTCTCCAGCCTGCGGCCCTGGGCCTTGAACCGATTGCCCCCTTCTTCTACAGAAAGAAGACCGGGTCCCTTGTTTCGACACAATCTGCCGCGGACTTCGGGCTAATCTAGTACCGGGGATCGGAGTCTCTCCGTTACCCGGCAACTTCTTCCGGGAAGGAGTGTGGGTGCGTGGCAGAGGATAAGCAGGGCACCAACGGTCGTTCCACGCCCGCGGTGGAGGGCGATTTCTGGGACAGCGAAGAGATGATCGGCGAGGTCTCCAAGAACGCGAGAGGTGAGGTCATCCGAGTAAAACGGGTGTCCAAACGCGGGAGGACCTATATAGATGTCCGTACTTTCTACCCCGGCAGCAACGGCGAGATGCGTCCTTCCAAAGGCATAAGCATCCCTGACAATCTCCTGCCAGCAGTGATGCAACTTCTCGAAGAGGCTCGGCAGAAGCTGCCGCACGCTGCCAACGCCACCGCCGTAGCGGAGTGAAAGAAACGGCTAGGCCGCAGGAGAGTATGTTGCCGGACCAGCGCGGCAGGGGGCAGAGGCGAGAGCAAAGCTGCACCCCCTGCTTTACCTCGTTACCTCCGGCAGGAAAAGACGGTTGGTGCGGGAATGTAGGAGAAGGAAGCAAATCCCCGCCGGGCGTGCAATCTGATCCGCCTGCGAAACGGAGGTAGGGTTTGTGGCCGTCCAGCGCGAACCCAGCTTGAGCCCCGGCCTGCGGCAGCAACTGGCAAAGATTGTCGGCGCTGAGTACTGTCTCACCGATCCCGTCGCCCGGGAGAGCTATGCTTACGATTCTACCCCTGGCTACCGGGCCTTCCCCGCCGCCGTCCTCCTTCCCGCCTCCACCGAAGAGGTGGCGGAAGTGGTGCGCCTCTGTGCGGAGGCCGGCCTCGGTATCACTCCGAGAGGCGCGGGAACCAACCTGAGTGGCGGTACCGTCCCGGTAGATGGCGGCGTGGTGATCTGTTTCACCCGCATGCAGAAGATTCTCTCCGTCGACCTTGCCAACCAGACAGCGGTGGTTGAGCCGGGGGTTGTGACCGCCCATTTCCATCAGGCTGTCGAGGCTCAGGGGCTTTTCTTTCCCCCTGACCCGGGCAGCCAGTCGGTCTCGACGCTGGGCGGCAATGTTGCGGAGAACGCCGGGGGATTGCGCGGGCTGAAGTACGGGGTCACCCGCGATTATGTCCTAGGCCTGGAAGCCGTCCTGGCCGACGGGAGCGTCATTCAGACCGGCAGCCAAACTCTGAAGAACGTCACCGGGTACAACCTCACGCAGCTTCTTTGCGGCTCGGAAGGAACTCTCGCTCTGTTTACCAAACTCATCTTGCGGCTCCTCCCACGGCCCGCGGCCCGGCGCAGCTTTCTCGCCTATTTCACCGATATAGAGCGGGCCGCCGTTACCGTTCCAACTCTTGTGGAAGCGGGAGTCTTGCCGGCCACGCTGGAGATCATGGACCGGATCACCCTGCAGGCGGTCGAGGAGTTCGCCCATCTCGGCCTTCCCCCCGGGCTTGCTGCCATGCTGTTGATCGAAGTGGACGGGCAGCCGGCCCAGGTGGAGGCAGAAGCAGCTATGGTAGAAGCGGTGCTGAGCCGGAGCGGCGCCAGCGAATGGCAGGCGGCACGGGACGAGTCCACGCGTGAGCGAATCTGGTCCGCGCGACGTGCGGCTCTGGCGGCCCTCTCACGGCGACGGCCGGCGACCATTCTCGAAGATGTTACCGTTCCCCGGGGGCAGATCCCCGCCATGTTCGCCGCCATCGAGTCTATCGCCTCCCGTTATCAGCTGGAGATTGGCACCTTCGGCCATGCCGGTGACGGCAACCTGCACCCAACGATCCTGTGCGACCTGCGGGACCAGGAGCAGATAAGCCGGGTAGAAGCAGCGGTGGCCGAGCTTTTCGACGCTGCTCTCGCGCTCGGAGGGGTGCTCTCCGGCGAACACGGCATAGGTCTGGCCAAGAACCGCTTTCTCCACCGTCAGCTGGATCGTACCGTCATCACGCTGCAGCGTGAGATTAAACGGGTGTTTGACCCCCAAGGGTTGCTCAACCCAGGCAAAGCCCTGGGGGTGATCCCGTGAACTCCGCGGCAGGGGCAATCCACCCCTTTCTCGCCGATCTAGACCGTTGCCTTCGCTGCGGCTTTTGCATGGCGGTCTGTCCCACCTACCGGGAAACCGCACGCGAAGAGTACGTGGCCCGGGGACGGCTCAACCTGATCCAGCAACAGGTCAACCCCTTACCCGCTCCGTTCATCACCAAGCCAGCTGCCGGGGAGTCGAGCGCCGCTGGGCAGCATAACCGTGGATGCGTGCCACCGTACCGCCTGCAGGTCGATGCCAGTGATTTACGGGAACCTCTCTTCTCCTGCCTGGCCTGCCTCGCCTGCGAAAGCGCTTGCCCGGCCGGAATACCCATCACGACCATTATCTCTGCCGCCCGAGCCGATTTCGTCAGGCGCCATGGAATGCCGGCGATAAAGCGCGTGGCGATTCAGGGAGTGCTCGCCCATTCACCCCTCCTCGTTTTCGGAGCACGACTTGCCTCCTTCGGTCAAAGGCTCCTTTTCCAGAACCTTTCCCGGGGATCAGCCGACGGGACGGGCCACCAGCGGCCAAGGTGGCGCTTACCCCTCATCGCGCGCCGGGTACTCCCCCGGGCGGCACGAGTGCCGCTGGCGGTGCGACTCCGTCACCTGCCCGGCCCCGAAGGCCCGCACAGGCGGGTGGCCTTTTTCCCGGGTTGCCTTCTTTCCGTGGCCTATACGGACGTGGGGATTGCGCTGCACAACCTCCTGGCCAAGCGGGGCGTGGCGATGATCACTCCCTCCGGGTGGGTCTGCTGCGGCCTGCCCGCACAGGTCCACGGGGCCTGGGCAACCGCTCGCCGGCAGGTGCTCCACAATCTGCAGATCATGGAGGATCTGCTAGAAGCCGGAGTCGAGAGGATCCTGACCGCCTGTGCCTCCTGCGGTTCACAGCTCGCCCACCACGCTGCTGCCCTCTTTGTCAACGAACCGGCCGTGCGCGGGCGTCTTGCGCGAGTCGCCGAACGTATCCAAGACGCCACCGCCTACCTGATCGACGCCCTGGATTTTCAGCCCGGCCCGTTCCCAGTAGGCGGATCTATGACGGTCACCTACCATGACCCCTGTCACCTGGTCCGGGGTCTTGCGGTGCACCGGCAGCCGCGGGAGCTCTTGCGGCGGCTGCCCGGCATCCATCTGGTAGAGATGAAGGAGGCGGACCGCTGCTGCGGCGGAGCGGGTATCTATTTCCTGGAACATCCGGACCTCTCTTCTGCCATCCGTCGTCGCAAACTGCAGGCCATTGCCGAAACCGGAGCAGACCTGGTGGCGACCGCCTGCCCGGCCTGCATAATGCAGCTTGAGGACGGTCTGGTCGAAGCGGGAATGAAAGCGGAGGCCGTTCACATACTGCAGCTTCTCGATGACAGCGAGCATCCCCCGGCCGAGCAGCGGCGTTATCGGAGTCGTCCGGCAGCGACCTTCCCCGGCACGGTCCGATCTGCGTCGCTCGACGAGAAAGTGGCCGCCGCCACCGGTGCCGGTCATGCCTCTTCGACCAACTTGCCTTTCCGGGTCTAGTAGTTTTGGGTTATAATAGCCAGGCTAAAAGAAACCCAAGGAGGAACTGCCCGTGGCATTCGTGATCACTCAACCCTGTATCGGCACCAAAGACACCGCCTGCGTAGAGGTATGCCCTGTCGACTGCATCCATCCCGGCAAGTCGGAAGACCAATACGCTGAAGTTGAGCAGCTCTACATCGATCCCGATGAATGCATCGAGTGCGGCGCCTGCGAGCCGGTATGCCCGGTGTCGGCCATCTATCCTGGCGATGACGTGCCCGAGGATATGCAGTCGTTCATTGAGAAGAATGCTGACTGGTACAAGCTGTCGGCGGAAGAGTTTCAGGCCAAGTGGGGCTCGCCCGGCAGGAAGGCGTGAACAGACTCCGAAAAAGGCGGCAAGACAAACGTCCGAAAACGGGAAGCCGGTCGTTGGGTATATGACGACCGGCTTCGTTCGTTCTCATGCCGTTTGGTCCGCACGCAGCCGCAACTCTCTCCTGCCGGCAAGCCAGGATCCGCGTCAAGCCGCCCAGACGTTACTGGCGGCTGGAGGGTTCAGCTTCGGCCGCTCCGACGGGAACCGCCCGGAAGGTGACAGACAGCATGGCGCTGATCTTCAGCTGCCCGGGCATGAAGGCATCCGGAGCAGCCCGGAGGGCAGCTCCCCCTTCCGCAGCAAAGACAGGCTCGATAACGGAACTCTCCTGTATCCTGGTCACTCCGGTGAGAACGTACCCGCTCCGGGCGGCCAGAAGACGTGCCTTGCGCAGGGCGTCCTCGTAAGCTGCCTGCAACGCCTCATCTTGAGCGCCTCTGGGATCGTTCACGGAGTACCGTACATTGTGAACCACGGTCGCCCCCGCGGCTATCCCCTCGTCGATCACCACCGCCACCTTGGATAGATCCGGCACCGGAACTTCAAACACATGGCGGATGATGAAATCCCCGGGCACGCTCCGCTGTTCTCTCTCGTTCCAGACCTCCATGCGATAGAGCGAGAACTCCACGGTCTTGATGCGGTCGCCAGGGGCATACCGGGTAAGTACGCCCAGTAACCGTTCAACCACTGCTGCACTCTCTTTTTGCGCCGCGGACGCCGAAGCTGCCCTGGTTTCGGTACCGATCCATACGTAGGCTATATCTGGAGTCACCCGGGAGTCGCCCACGCCCTGCACCGTTATCTCGAGCGGGGCTTGGGCCGGTGCCGCCGCAGCCATCACGCCGGCACCTGGATCGACCAGAAGAGTAAACCCAAGCAGCAGAAGACCGACAACGCTTATGATACCGGTTTTCATCATTCTCCTCATGTTCCTCCTTTCGCAGAAGCCCAACGGACCAGCTCAACCAGAAAGACCCAAACCCTCTAGCGCCCCGGCTGCCACTGGCGTTACCTGTCCTTGATCCGGGACAGTCGCCGCCGGGGCCAGCGTGCGGCCCACCGCCAGCACCAGGGGTCTGAGCGCACGCATCAGTTCGGCAAACATCTCCGGCGTCAAGGCCTGCGGGCCATCCGACAACGCCTCCTGCGGATTGGGGTGCACCTCGATCATGAGGCCATCTGCCCCGGCCGCTATCCCCGCACGGCCAAGCCCCGCCACCCAGTCGCGCCGGCCGGCAGCATGGCTCGGATCGACCAGGATGGGAAGGTGGGTCAGTCCCCGGGCCACGACCACCGCACTCACATCCAGCGTGCTGCGGGTGGTATTCTCGTAGGTGCGGATCCCCCGCTCCACCAGGACAATCTGCTGGTTCCCCTCGCTTGCGATGTACTCGGCCGCCATCAGCCACTCCTCAATAGTGGCGGAGAGCCCCCGTTTGAGGAGAACCGGTTTGTTCTGACGGCCGACCTCCCGCAAAAGTTCAAAGTTTTGCATGTTTCTCGCGCCGATCTGCAAAGCGTCCGCGTACTGCGCCACCAGTTCAACCTGACGGACCGAGAGGACTTCGGTCACCACCGGAAGCCCGGTAGCCTGGCGGGCACGGGCAAGAAGCTCCAGCGCCTCTTTGCCCAATCCCTGGAAGCTGTAGGGTGATGTCCGGGGTTTGAACGCTCCGCCCCGGAGGATCCGGGCGCCCGCCGCTTTCACCGCCCGGGCCGTGGAGATAAGCTGAGGCCAGCTCTCCACGGCGCATGGCCCGGCGATGATCACTACCTCTTCGCCACCGATGGGAACATCTCCCACTCGCACGATACTACCGGCCGGGTTAACCGCCCTGTTTACCAGCTTGAACGGCTCCAGAATGGGAATCACCCGTTCAACTCCCGGAAGCGCCTCAAGTGACTCCCGATCCGGGAATCTTCCCTCACCTACAGCGCCGATTACCGTACGCTTCTCGCCGTAAATAGGGTGGGCTCGCAGCCCCAGGTCGGCCAGCCGGCGACTGACTTCATTGATCTCAGCCTCGGTTGCCCCCATACGCATAACGATGATCATCGATAACGCCCCCTTAGCGATCCTGACAATCCCAACCCCGGCGGCGGCTATCCAACCCGCATTGGGGAAAAACAAAAAACCTCGCCGTTTCAGGGCGAGGTCTCTCCCGCGGTACCACCTGAATTGCCCGGGCTTCTTTGCCCAAATCGAGGGCGAGTAGACCCGGACCACTCTGCCGGGCGCCACTTCCGCGGGTGTCGTATTCTGCGGGCGGCACGTGCTGATGCCCGCACCACCCCCGTCCCCGCGTCTGTGAGGCCCGCTCCCCTGTAACGGTGGGACACCGGCCCGGCCTACAATGGCTTGAGTCAGCCACTTCAGCCTGCAACTCAGGAGCGAACTTCACCGGCCAGGCAGGCGGGCGACCTCTCAGCAGGCGGCCGCCTCTCTGTCCGCCGCCTTCTCCGGCTACTCCTCTCCGTCATCGTTGTGCACGGGGAAGGTTGTTAAATGCTATCCTACCGGGTGGATATCCCCTTGTCAACGGCAAGCAGTACTATTACCGAAAAAGCGGCCGGCAGAAGGGGGATGCATGTGGGTCATTCATCACGCGGACGCCGGGAAAAGGCCGGTCCGGTCCTGGTAACCCACTACCGCCATCTGACCCTGGACGAGTTCCAGACCCGGGCCATCATGCACCTGAACCAGGCAACCTCCACGCTGGTGTGTGCTCCAACCGGCTCCGGCAAGACTCTGATCGCCGACTACCTGGTGGAAAAAACCCTGGCGGACGGAGGCCGCCTGATCTATACCGGTCCGATCAAAGCGCTAGTTAACCAGAAGTACCGGGAGTTCAGAAAGCGCTTTGGCCAGCAGAATGTGGGTATCCTGACCGGCGATATCAGCTACCAGACAGACGCTCCCCTTCTGCTCATGACCGCGGAGGTGCTGCGTAACCTCCTGTTGCGCAAGCAACAGGACCGGCGCCTGTCCGGTCTGGCCTGGGTGATACTGGACGAAATCCACTACCTCGGTCATCCAACCCGCGGCACGGTCTGGGAGGAGATCATTCTTCTGCTGCCCCGGGGTGTCCACATCCTGGGGCTGTCCGCTACCATTGCCAACGGCCGGGAGCTGGCCGGCTGGATCGCCGCCGTCCAGGGAGAGCCATGCTCGCTGGTAGTATCCAGTGAACGGAGCGTACCCCTGGTCCACCTCTATTTCAACAATGCCTGCGGAGCGGTGGACCTCCCGGGGCTGCTCACCGCTTTCAGTGACAGCATCTTTCCCGACCGGGACGAACTGGACACCAAAGCGGAGACGATTCCCGGGACGGAGATGGCTGCCCACCTGCGCCACCGGTTGGTTATGCAGCGCCTGTCACCGGAGGTTGAGCCGGTAAGGCGGACCACCCACCTCGACCTTGTGCAGTTCATCCAGCAGGAACGGCTCTTCCCCACCCTCTACTTCGTCTTCAGCCGCCGCGGCACCGAGGAGCGGGCGGCAGAGCTCGCCCGCCGGCGGGACTTCCTGCGGCCGGTCGAAAAAGAGACTGTACGCGTCACCGTCAAACAGACCCTGGACCAACTGGGACTCGAACCGGCGCAGATACCAGACCTGCCGGTATTGCTCGAGCTATGGCGTAGGGGCATCGCCTATCATCACGCCGGCCTCCTGCCTGCGGTGAAGCGGATTGTCGAGAACCTCCTGGAGCGTCGGGTCCTGCGCGTGCTCTATGCGACCGAGACCTTCGCCGTAGGAGTCAACATGCCGGTGCGCTCGGTCTGTTTTGACTCTCTGGTGAAACAGACCGGGACCGGAACACGGTTTCTCACTCGGCAGGAGTACCTGCAGATGGCCGGGCGGGCCGGCCGACGCGGCCTGGATCGGGTGGGAACGGTGATCAGCAGGATCGACTTTGCCGATCTGGCGCGCTGGCTGGCCCGCAGCGATTTCGAACGCATCCTGCCCCTGACCGACTGGGACTCCGTCCTCCCCGAACCGGTCAACAGCCAGCTCCACCTCTCCTACAGTCTGGTCCTCAACCTGACGCTGGAACGGGGCGTCCAGGGAGTCCGGGAACTCTTGCAAAAATCCCTGGCGGTGCACCAGCAGCGCCGTACCGAAGGCGGCTCCGGTCCTCCACCTACACTCACTTCTCTGCTGAATGAGTACCTTCGGCGTCTACGCGTCCTGGAAGTTCTCGGCCACATAGCCTTCCCGGACGCCTGCGCCTTCCCCGACCTTCTGCCCCGGGGAGAGATCAGCCGCAACCTTTATGTAAGAGAGCTGCTTGTGGCAGAACTGCTCTATGAGGGCATTCCGCAACGGCTCACGCCTCCTGAGCTGGCCGGGCTCTCCGCCGCCCTTGCCTACGAGGAGAGCGACCCCGAGGGCGGGCTGCACCTTCGCCTGCATCCTCCGGGCTGGTGGGGCGAGGTGTCAGCCGTGGCCGACCGCCTGCGGCGGACCGCCCGCACCGCCCACCTGACCCTTGCCGAAGACGAGGATCTTTACCTTTGCGTCCCCGTAGCCGCGCCGGTACAGGCCTGGGCCGCCGGAGCAAGCCTGCTCGAGATCCTGCAGGAATGGGGACTTGAGCCCGGCGATCTTTTCTTCATCTGCCGGCAGGCCATCGACCTGCTACGCCAGATGGCAACCGCTCTGCCCCACGACCGCCGGCTGCAGGCCAACGTGGCAGCAGCGCTCGCCGGGCTCGATCGGGACGTGGTCCAGGTAAGACTATGAGCCACCTGCGGCACCTGCAGGCAGTGTGAGACCACTAGAGGGTGAGAAGCGAGGCTGCCGCTTCATCCAGGAAGAGCACTGCATTGGGATGCCGGCGCAGTATCGAAGCCGGGCAGTCCGTGGTGATCGGTCCGGTCAACGCCGCCCGTACCGCTTCCGCCTTGCGCGGCCCTGGTACTACACAGGAGATGAACCGGCTGCGCATGATGGGCGGGATCGTCACCGTTATGGCGTACCTGGGTACCGCCTCCAGGTCAGGAAAACAGCCATCATTCACCTGCTGTTGGCGGTCGCGGGGATCGAGCTCCACCACCTTGACACTGACCGGATCGGCAAAATCGGCTACCGGCGGGTCGTTGAAGGCCAGATGACCGTTTTCCCCTATGCCTACGCAGGCCACGTCCAGGGGACTGGAGTCCAGAAGCCGCGCATACCTTTCACATTCGGCAGCCGGATCGGCACACTCACCGTTGATCCAGTTCATCACGCCCGGCTTGACCGCGGTGATGATGTGGTTGCGGAGATAAGTGCGGAAACTCTGCGGCGCGTCGGCCGGCAGCCCCAAATACTCATCCAGGTGGAAACCGACTACCCGCGACCAATCGATACCTCCTTCCTGCTGCAGAAAGTGGAGAAACTCGTTTTGCGAGGGAGCGGCGGCAAAGATGATTCGCGCCCCGTGCGGCCCGCTGCGGGCGGCCAGGGTCTGCCGCAACGCCTCCGCCACCCGTGCTGCGGCCGCCGCACCCATATCCTCCCGCGTCTTGTATACCTCTACCGCCAACCGCTCAAACTGCAAGCGCCGGAGTGGCTGAACCCGGGTCCTATCTTGCGCGTAGTTCACCCCTGCGGACTCCTTTCTGCATGTGAACCGTGTATTGCCGTGGTCTGACCAGTGCCTCGTTTTCCCCCAATTCTTCCTGGCCCGCTGGCTTCCTGCAGCCCAGGTAGAGTAGAATTGCGTCAAGTTGAGCCGTGGAAAGCGGTATGGTACGCTTGAGTGTCAGCGGTCGGCGGGCCGGCCGCTTGCTGCAGTGGCAGTCGAGCAACCTATTGCCGAGGAGGTGCCAGCGTGGGGCTGGCGGTAAGG
Organism: Limnochordales bacterium; assembly: GCA_014896315.1. Lineage (GTDB taxonomy): Bacteria > Bacillota > Limnochordia > Limnochordales > DUMU01 > DUMU01. The sequence goes on along the minus strand of JADBKP010000006.1, from coordinate 11,564 downwards.
GAAGTAAGCAAGTCGTTCGGTGATATCGCGGCAGTACGAAAGGTCTCTCTGGATGTCCCACCGGGCATGATCTACGGCCTGATCGGACCAAACGGGGCCGGGAAAACCACCACTATGAGAATGATCATGACCATTCTCAACCCGGACCGGGGCGAGATCACCTGGAAAGGACAGCCCGTCCGTAAAGTGGCATCACGCTACTTCGGTTACCTCCCGGAGGAACGGGGTCTCTACCCCAACATGACCATCCGGGAACAGTTACGCTTTTTCGCCGCTTTGCACGGCATCAGCGGCCCCGGCGTCGACCGTGAGATTGATGAGTGGATTGCCCGGCTCGATCTGACCGAACACGCCACCAAGAAAGTGGAAGAGCTCAGCAAGGGTAATGCCCAGAAAGTGCAATTCGTTGCTGCGCTGCTCCACCATCCCGAACTCCTCATTCTAGATGAACCGTTTTCCGGCCTCGACCCCGTAAACGTGCGTCTACTCAAGGAGGCGCTCGTCAGCCTTGCCACTCAAGGTACCACCATTCTTTTTTCCACCCACCGCATGGAACACGTCGAGGAGTTGTGCCAGCGGATGGCGCTGATCCGCGGCGGTCAGATTGTGGTGGAAGGGACAGTGGATGAAGTACGCCGTTCCACTGGGCGGATGCTTTTGCGGCTCCAGGTAGACGGCGGGCGCGACGGGACGGTCGAACTCCTGCGCTCTTTTGCCGAGCTACCTGCGCCAAGGCACACCCCGGCTGGCTGGGAGGTCGAGGTGCCGGCCGGTTTCGACCCGCAGCAGGTACTGCGGCAGGCAGTCGCGACCGGCGCCACGGTCACCCGCTTTGAGGTAACACCTCCGTCTCTCGAAGACGTCTACATCACAATCATGGGAGGAGAAGCTGGCAATGAGTGAATTCAAAACGGCCCCGGCCAGCTGGTGGGTAGTCGCCAGCCGCGAGTTCCGTCAGCTGGTACACAACCGTGCCTACATCATCACCACCATCATCGGCTTGTTGCTCTTGATCGGGCTCTCCTTCGTTCCCGCGCTTATCGACTACCTGGCCTCTCGCGACGCCGCCGACCCTGTGGAGGTTGTCGTCATAACGGGACCCGAATGGCAACCCGAGGCGGGAGAGCCACGAGCGCTGGTCCAGGAGTTAACGCAGGCGCTTGGCAGCATTCCTGCGGCCTTCCGCCCGAGCTGGCATTTCGTATCCCCTGCCGAAAGCCAGGAGAGTGCCGTCCGCAGCCTCCCACCCGGCGCCGATTGGGCAAGAACTCAGGCACAACTCGACCCCCTCGTCAAAGAGGGGAGGATTGACGCCTATATTTGGATTGGAAAAGAAGAGGGTTCACTTAAAGTTCGCTTTACGCGCAAAGAGGTTAGCAACACCGAAATCGGCTTCGTGCGGGCCGTCGTTGAACCGGTGGCCGCACTCTATCGAGCCCGCGAAGCGGGGCTCTCCCCGGAGCAGATTGCGACCATCTCCGTCCCGACGCTGGTAGAGGGACGGGACGTCAGCCCCCGCTTTAGCGACCGCGCACAGGTTTTCTCAGAAATCCTGACGTACTTCCTGCTGATCGCCCTCTACATGGCCGCCATCCTCTACGGCAACATGATCGCCATGGGCGTGGTGCAGGAGAAGAGCAGCCGCGTGGTGGAGATGCTCGTGTCGGCCGCCCGACCCATTCATATTTTGATCGGCAAGGTGCTCGGCATCGGGCTGGCCGGCCTTTTGCAGTTCGGCATCTGGACCGCGGGTGGGCTGGTCATCACTCTCTCCTCCGGGCAGCTGCAAAGGTTACTGCCTCTGGAGAACGGGGCGTCGCTCCTCGCCGCGATCCCCCTGCCGATTCTCCTTTACTTCACCCTCTTCTTCCTTTTGGGATACTTCCTGTATGCCGTTCTCAACGCGGGGTTCGCCTCCATGGCCAGCCGGGTTGAAGAGATGAACGCGGTGATGTTCCCCACTATCACGTTAATCATCATCGCCTACTTCCTCGCTTTCTCCTCGTTCACGCGTTCTGACAACCTGCTGGCGGTGATCGGTTCACTCATTCCCTTCTTTACGCCGATGGTAATGTTCACCCGGGTGATATTGACACCGGTACCCGCCTGGCAGGTGGCACTCTCCATCGTTCTGACGTTGCTCACCATCCTGCTCGCGGCCCGCCTCTATCACGCCAACATACTTCGCTTCCGGCGGGTCTCCTGGAAGGAAGCATGGCGTGCGCTCCGAAATGGGGAGAAGCTGCCGGGTGTATGATTTGGTAACGAGAACTTTGTGAGCGAGTCCAGACCATCCCGGAAGGAGCGAGAGAGTCACATATGGAGCTGCGGGCAGGGAAGATCGAGCCGAGGATGATAGAGTTGATCGCCAACACGGTCCGGGTGCTGAGCGCCGAAGCTATAGAGAAGGCCAGGTCGGGTCACCCGGGGCTACCGCTCGGGACGGCAGAGATCGGAGCATTGCTCTTTGGTGAAGTGCTGAAGCACGATCCCACCCAGCCGCAATGGCCCGACCGGGACCGCTTCGTATTGTCAGCAGGGCACGGGTCGATGTGGCTTTATGCCCTGCTGCACCTGACCGGTTACGATCTCCCGCTGGCGGAACTGGTAAACTTCCGCCAGCTTGGCTCCCGAACCCCCGGCCATCCCGAGTACGGCCGCACTCCCGGGGTTGAGACCACCACCGGACCGCTGGGACAGGGGCTGAGCACGGCGGTGGGAATGGCCATCGCCGAACGGATGCTGGCCGCCCGCTACAACCGGCCCGGGCACACCATCGTCGACCACCGGACTTATGTCCTCGCAGGCGACGGCGACATGATGGAGGGGATAACCAACGAAGCCTCATCTCTGGCCGGACACCTGGGACTGGGCCGGCTGATCGTGATCTATGACTGCAACAGGATCTCCATCGAAGGGAGCACTGAGCTCGCTTTCACCGAGTCGGTGACCGGCAGATACAAGGCTTTGGGCTGGGACGTGGTGGAGGTCGATGGGTACGATGTCGAAGGGCTGCGGCAGGCGCTGGAATATGCCCAAAGCCAGGAGGAACGGCCGCATCTGATTGTGGCCCATACCCGCATCGGGAAAGGGAGCTTGAAGGAAGACAGTGCCGAGGCCCACGGAGCTCCGCTGGGCGCAGAAGCGGTGGCGGCGCTCAAGCAGAAGCTCGGCTGGCCGGAGGAGTCCTTCTATGTACCAGCCGAGGTGTACGAGTTCTTCGCCTCCCGCCGGCAGGCGTGGGCAGCGGTCCGCCAGAACTGGGAAGAACGGTTTGCAGCCTGGCAAGCCGCTTATCCGCAGGAGGCCAAAGAATGGCAAGAGGCCATGGAGCTGCAGCTGCCCGAGGACCTGGAGGAGGCTCTCCCGCACTTTACCCCCGGCGAGATGGTGTCGACCCGCAGTTCGGGCGGTAAGGTGTTGGCGGCTTGCGCGAAGAAAGTTCACTATCTAGTGGGCGGTTCGGCCGACCTCGCGCCCTCGACCTACACCTACCTTAAAGGCGAAGGAGATGTTGCCCGAGGAGATTTCCGCGGCCGCAACTTCCACTTCGGCGTGCGGGAACATGCCATGGCGGCAATTCTCAACGGTCTCAGCCTGCACCGGGGCTTCCGGGCCTTTGGTTCGACCTTCCTGGTCTTCGCGGATTACATGCGACCGGCGATTCGCCTGGCCGCATTGATGGGCCAGCCGGTGATCTACGTCTTTACCCATGACTCAATCTACGTTGGCGAAGATGGTCCCACGCACCAGCCAGTCGAACAGCTGGAGTCACTCCGCCTCATTCCCAACCTTGAGGTCATCCGTCCGGCCGACGCCGAGGAGAGCCGGCAGGCCTGGATCGAGGCGCTCCGGCGCACCGACGGCCCCACCGCTCTGGTGCTGACCCGCCAGAATCTCCCGGTGCTGCCCCATCCCCCGGAGGTGGTCGCCGAAGGTGTAAGGAGGGGCGGTTATCTCCTGCAGGTGCTGCCTGCCGCCTCCACCGACCGCGGACCCGACCATACGGCTTCGAATTCGCTGACAGGTAACGGTAACGGTGGCGACGATGAACGGAAACTGACGCTGGTGGCCAGCGGTAGCGAAGTCGCGCTTGCCCTGGCCGCAGCCGAGAAGCTGGCAAGCCTCGGCTACCACTGCCGCGTCGTCTCGATGCCCTGCCGGGAGCGTTTCCTGCGCCAGCCCACCGAGTACCAACGGTCGGTACTGCCGCAATCGGGGCGGCGGGTGTTTATCGAGGCCGGCGTCGGCAGCGGGTGGTACCGGCTGGCCCGGCCCGGAGACCAGGTGATCAGCATCGAGAGCTTTGGCGAGAGCGGCCCGGCCGAGGCCGTGGCCAGGCATTTCGGCTTCACGCCGGAGGCGATTGTGGAGAAGATCCGCGGCTATTAGGCTGTTGAAGTGTTGCGGCTGCTAAGGTTGCAGAGGCGGCTGCCGAGGCTGTTGAGGCTGCTGGGACTGTTGGGGCTGTTGGGGCTGTTGGGGCTTTTGAGGCTGTTGAGCTCTTCGAACCCGTTGAGGTCATCGAGGTTATTGAGGTCATGGGCGCGAACGGTCGGAAGCTGGCCAGAGCATTCCATCCCCGTCAAGGTTCGAAGGTTTCTTGACCCCGGTAAACCGGGAGGTTATCATCAAGGCAAGAGCCTTCGGGGCAGGGTTGGACGACTCGCCGGGGTCGTCAGTTCCCGACCGGTGGTGATGCCCGGGGTTCCGGCGATCACGTCCGCGTTTTGGTTTGGGCCAGGGACGGAAGTTCCGGGTCCGGACCAGGACCGGGACCGCAGTTGGTCAAGCAGGGAACCCACGGGACGAGCCCATCAGCCCCAGCAGTTGATCCGGTGAGAATCCGGAGCCGCCAGTAAAGTCTGGATGGGCGAAGGCGTTGGGGAGATTTGTCCTCCTCGCGCGTAAAAGAGAACGCGGAAAACCCCTGGAGCCCCGTCTCCAGGGGTTTCGTCTTCTCCAGGGGTTTTTCCAGGGGGGTCTCCCCCCTATCCCGGCAGCCGGCCGCCCTCTCGTCCCTGAGAATCTGCGAGAGGAGCGATCGTTGATGACCGACCGTCTTCTGAACAATCGTCTGCGTCTGCTTGCCTACGGCGGACTGGGGATGGCCCTGGTAGCCGTCGGCACCATCGTCATCCACATCCCGATGCCCGGTACTGAGGGTTACGTCAACGTCGGAGACACGTTTATTTTCCTCATCGCCGCCACTTTCGGGCCGCTGCTCGGCCTGATCGCCGGCGGATTCGGTTCTGCTCTAGCGGATCTGATTCTGGGTTACCCCCACTGGGCGCCCTTTACGCTGGTCATCAAAGGTCTGGAAGGGTTGCTGGTCGGCTGGCTGCTTAGCCGGACCGGTCAGACCACCACAAGTCGCCCGGGAATAGTAACTGTCCTTGTCTACATACTTGGAGCTGTCTGGATGGTGCTCGGGTACACGGTGGTGGAGATCTTCATCTACGGCTGGGGGGCCGCCCTCGGCAGTATCCCGGGCAACTCGCTGCAAGGGGGCGTCAGCGTAGTTCTGGGCTGGTTGCTTACGGTCGCGGTGCGGCGGGTGCTGCCGGCGAGTTGGTTTGATAGCAGGTACAGCAGAGCTTGAACGAGGTAAAGGGGCGTTGGGCGTTAGTCCGGAGGCGGGCTAACGCCCTGTCGTTTGGTACGGCTGTGACGCGGCCCGAAGGTGCGAAGGTGGACCGGTGAGGATGTCAGATGGTACATGACGCGCGTGTTGTCTCCCGACTGTGAAGTTGGCCCTCGAGCACCGGGAACAGGCTGCACCCATACGTCCCCCGGATGGGACCCCCTCGCTGCCTGCCAATGCTGCCGTCTTCCATCTTTCCGCTGCCACTGATGCTCGGATTCCCCGTGGGAAGTCTCCTCTCTTCCAACGCTCTTCTCACTTGGTCGGGACTAGTGCCGTTCCCGGATTGACACGCGCGATGTCAGACAATTCTGGACGCCACGGGACGTGAGGGTGGATGCTCAATGCGAATGCTGGGCCAGAAGCTTTTCGATGACTTCAGGGTCGGCGACGTCCACCCAACGCCGCGCCAGCGCCGTCTCTCGAAGCAGGGAGGCTGTCCATCGTTTCTCCCGCAGCCCAACAGCCTCCGGAGGCATCTCGATGAGTTCAATGAGGATCGAGATCTCCTCCGGAACCATTGCCGTCCGCTTCTTCCGTACCCCTGCGGTTACTGCTGCCATGCCGCGCATGTTGAATTCACTGATCAGATCCTTGAGGTACGATTCGGGGATGTGGTACCGCTTGGCCAAATCCTCCACCCTGGCTCCCAGTCCGGACTCAAGGAGGATTTCGGCACGACGAACGGTCACCGGGTTGCTCCCCTGGCGCAGCAGCCTTTGCAAGCGCTCGCCTTCGTAAGGACCAATCTTGGCGTGCATCCACCTCACCCCGGCGATATAATTCGCCGCCGAGGTCTACGCTACCTTGACCCTTTTCTGGATCTTGAGGATCCTGGGATCCTTAGGATCGGCATTACGCCAGTGCAAGTACCTACGGATGGCTCGTTGCAGGTCACGATGATTGGCAGCAGCCCACTCCTGGACGTCCTGACGCAGATGGGGCGAGAAGTTATCCAGGACCGCATAGATCCGCTGCCAGCTTGGGTAACAAGAACGCAGACGTTGCAGGAAGTCCAGGAACTCTTCTCCTCGCCCGGGCGAACTTCTCCTGGAACCGGGGATCATTCGACATCTTCCAGGTCTTGGTTCGCTGATAGGTGATCTCGTTCCGGATCAGAGTGGTCCGGAGGGTTTCAAGCGAGATCTTCGGGATGATTCCCGCTTTCGTGGCATAGAGGTGGATCTTGCTCAGCGACCATTGAGTCCAGGGCAGGTTCAGTACCGTGGGAGGTGTACGTACCAGGTCGGCCAAGGCCTTTGCCTGATCTTCAGACACCGCCCGAGGTCTACCCCCGCCGTGCTTAGGAGGAAGGACCTCCAACTTCCTCTCCCGGAAGTCTCGTACCACTCTACGAGCATAGCTTTCGCTAACCCCAGCTTCGCGTGCCGCCCGCGGTATGTTCTGAAATCGAAGCATGGAGACGATCACCCGAGCCCTGGTCCGCGCGACCCCGTCTCGAGCGCGCCGAGCCGCCTTCTCCAACGTCTTCCTGATCTCTCGAGGCACCTCTTCCAACCAAAGCACCGCGCTCACCCTTGCCAGCAACTGTTGGGTATTGCTGTGACAATTCGCGCGGCAGTTCAGAATTCCTCTTTCCTCCTACAACGAACCTTGCAATTCGGGGACGGCACTAGACTTCCTCGCCGGCCGGCCACCTTCCACGGAACTGGCGGCCCAGTGGCTGGCCGCGCTCCACGAAGCTGGGTTGACCAACAAGACCTGCGCCCGCAAGCGGACCGCCCTGGCAGCCTATGCCCACTTTGCCGGCCTGCAGCTTGAGCTACCCGAGATCCGGCCCGAACAACGCCTGCCAGAGGCCCTGAGCGAGGTGGAAGCCAAGGCGGTGCTGGAGGCATCCCGCCAGACCCGCAATGGCGACCGGGACCGGCTGATGGTAGAGCTCATGCTGCGCACGGGCCTGAGGGCGGCAGAGCTCCTGGCCTTAACCACCCTCGACCTGGTGGAGGACGACGACATCCTGTTTATTCGCGTCAGGCAGGGAAAGGGGAACAAAGAGCGGCGGGTGCCCGTGATAAACAAAGCCCTGGTTCGGCCGCTGCAAAAGTATGCCAAGGCCATCCCGCCTGGCGAGAAGCTCTTTCCCATGTCCTCCCGGAACCTGCGGAAACTGGTGGCCAGGATCGGCCAACAGGCGGGGCTGGCAAAGCGCCTTTACCCGCACCTTTTGCGGCACACGGCCGCCACCCTCTACCTGCGCAAGGGGGCCAACATCGAGACAGTTCGACGCACGCTGGGACACGCGAGCCTCGCTACCACCCAGAAATATCTGGCGCTCACTGACGAAGACGTGGCCCGGGACCTCGCCAAGGCGGAGTGGTAAGGATGAACGCCATGGAATTCGATTCATTCGATTCGCTGGACCTCTACTTTGAGAACACCACCCCTCCCCACCGGAAGTTTTACCGCCTCACACTTGAGCCGAGTCTCTTCTACGTCCGCCTGCATCGGCAGTGGGGGCGGATTGGCACCCGAGGCCGGCAGAAGGATGACCTCTATGACACTTGGCCGGAGGCCATTAAGGCCTTTCGGTCACTCATCCGCCGACGGCTGCGGCATGGGTACCGGACGTGCAGTCCGCCTCGCAGGGCAAGTGATAACTCAGCCACTCATGATAGAGCGGCCCTCAGAGCCTCTGGGAAGCCTTAGGATTCGCAATATCTTGCTGCTTCCCTTTTCTCGTATCCGTATGGCCCCTGGAAGCTGGTCATGCCAGCCGCTATTTGCTCCCCTTGGGTTGGCGGCGGGTGTAAACGCCAGACCGTCAATGACTACCAGATCTTGGCGAAACCTGTTCTCGACGATTATTCGGTCGGTCTTCCAGACATCCCGGCAACGCAGCACACCTCCTTCATGCAGGCATGAAAAAGGGGTTGCAGCCCAAGAGGGCAAGCTGCAGCCCCATAAGCCCCGCTGCCCAGACGGCGGAACAGTTATTACCCTTTGCCCCAGGGTGCGGCAAGGGCCGGGCACCTCGCCCGACTCTGATGGTCTGCTTGCATGCGCCCATCCACCATTAGAGCGGGTAACCGACTGACGGTCGGTGAACAGTCCAGCCGTCAATAGCAGAATAGCGTGCCTACCCCCGAAATGTCTCAGGATTGTCTCGAAATAGTCTCAGTAAAGTCTCACACAATCGACTCATTAACGAGCTCTGGTCCCCGTAATGGCCCATGCCACTCTGTCACCAGACAAAGGAGAGGAATCCCTTGGTCGCTTATCGCCTAAATCCTAATCGACGAAGTATCATCTTGTTTACATCCCAAAGCCAAGGCAACACGTGTACGTAAAAGAGAATTAAAACTCCTACACCAAAAAGGTTTTTTGCTGCAGACAGGAGGTAATCATACATCGGTATCGTTTGTCGAGGAACATTTAACAGGACGTTGTATACAACCTCCCCGGTGATAATCATTATTATCCCAACTGTGCTAGATTTCTTCAACCTCATTACCAAATCTGCTCCTTAAGTTAATCCCAACCAACAAAGATGCCCAAACCGACACCCATTGCTAGACCAAAGCCCACGAGTCTTTTGCTGTTTGGATTATATCCGAGCTGCAACTCTCCTCCCCAACCAAGCATAGGGTTCACAGTGAGTCGTAACCGAGAAAAGGGAAGGCGAAATGATAGCTCGGCATCGACAACATATGCTCCTACTCCAGCAGCTACGTGGGGAAGCTGGAGCTTGCCGTCGGATATCCCCAGAGGAGCGACCTCAAGGAACTGTTCTACTTTGAGAAAATCCGTTGCTTCGTCAATACCCAACACGGTCATTTGGTGCTTTAGCAACGTCACTGACTGGTTTGCTGTGCCTAGGCCTGAAACTACGCCTATATCCCATTGTCTGTCAAACTCTGCAGCTATGGTATCCAACAGACCAGATGCCGGACCATTGGATGCCGCACTTTTGTTCCCAGCAGCAATTGTCCCCGTCGCCGAGACAATCGGTTGCGTGGTCTTTGGAGTGATAACATAACCAACGGGAAGTTTGGTTGGATCACCTTGGTATCCCAGTTCCTTCCACCGGGTCCCATCCCCGTAGACAATGACAGCGAGGTCCCAAAGCGTATCTCCTGGCTCGCTTACCCAACCGCCATTGCCATTAGGCTCCCACAGTCCCGTTGGATCCGTCGATGACAAAGGCCGGTTAGACACGTAAACGTAGTAGTTCAAACCCTGACGGGCTGGATCGGAAGATAGAAATCGCCCTGCCGCCGGGTCGTAGTACCTGGCATTGAAGTAGTACAGGTCGATGGCTACATCCTCCGGCTTGCCAGTGAACTTATGTACTTCACTGCCAGCCAGTGGCCCACTCGCCTGCACCGTCACCCCGAACGGCTCATACTCAAACCTGGCCACCACCTGGCCCTGGCTGTCGGTGATTGCCCGCACCGAGCCCACCAGGTCGGTGTGGTAGAAGTAGGTCTGCGGTGGGTTTGTCCCTTCCTGAACCACCTTCGCCAGATACTTCCCGTTGATTGCCAGGTACTTCGTGGTCACCGTCGGCTGGCCGGGTTTGGTCTTGACCTCGTAGACGATGTCATTGCCCGAGTACAGGGTGATGGTGGTCGTATCGCCTTCGACGATCTTCACCCGCCGACCGTAGGGGTCGTAGAAGAACTGGGCAACGGGTGAACCATCTACCCGAACCTGGGTCATGAGACGGCGGACGTTGTAGTCGTAGTTCGTTTCACCGCCAAGGGCATTGGGCTGGTCGTCCTTGAGGATGAGTTGGCCATAGGTGCCCCAGCTATAGCTTGTGCTCCCCCGTTGGACCAGGTAATTGCCGGGTAGGTAGCTGTAGTCGATGGCACCCCGCGCATCCGTCCAGGCCTCCTTGATCCGGTTCCCCAGTGCATCATACACGTACTGCACCGTCTCAATCCCGGTAGGCATGCGCACCTGGGCTGAGATGAGACGGTTCGCTCCGTCATAGCCGTAGGTAAGCGTGAACGGCTCGCCGCTGCTGGCATCCGTGATGCTGGCGACGTTCCCGCCCGGGGTGTAGGCGTAGGTCAAGGTCAGGGGCGGGCTTGAGATCTGCTTCAGGCGATTCCGCTCATCTGGCTGGAACGTCGTCTCGATTCCGTTCACCGCGCGCATGCCGATCAGGAAGCCGTTGGCGTCGTAACGGAAACCGGCATTGTCCGTCCAGGCCCCTGCCACAGGCCCTTCGAAGAAGCCCGGAATCCGGACGAGCTGGTTGCGTTCGTTGTACTCAAAGCTTACCGTCGTGCCGTCCGGGTATGTCATGCTGGTGCGGTTGCCGGCATCATCGTAGGTGTAGCTGATCTTGTAGCTTACCCCGTCTATCTCCCAGGCCTCCAGTGTCACCCAGCCCCGCAGGTTCTTCCGGGTCTCTACTTTCCAGAGAGTTCCGTTTTCAAGGAGCTCGGCAATGGTAACGTAGCTTTCCCCATTCCCACTATATGTGTAGTTGACGCTGGTGCCGTTCGGGTACTCAATCCTTTTGACCCGCCCGGCAGCATCGTAGGTCCAGCGGATCTCTTCCGGACGCCCCATGTCTTCCTTTGTCTTCAGCCCGCGGCTGTTGTACTCGTAGATATGCACCGGTTCGGTCTCTCCCGGCAGATCCACCCGCGTGGGCTGGTCCAGCGGCAAATCATATTCGTAGCTCGTAATATCCCAGAGTTCGGTCGCCAGGCGGTTGGTGTATACTCGCACTGGCCGGTTGAGAGCGTCATACTCGTACCAGACCATCTCCCAACTCGGCGTCGGATCGTTGAGAGAAACACTTGCCGGCGTGATGGACACGGTTAAGTCGTGCAATACGGGTGTAACCGCCGGGTTCTGGGTACTTAAGACTTGCCGGATCAGTAGCGTCTTTTGTGTTACGTCCATGTTGGCGAATAGCCCCGGGACCGGCCCGCCATTG
>JADBKP010000005.1 GCA_014896315.1 Limnochordales bacterium | reverse complement strand
GAAACTCCCAGAATCACGAGCCCGTCTCTCTCGCACTGTTCCGTTTTCAAGGAGCGAAGCTGCCCGAAAGTCTAGCAGGCAGACTTACGATTGGCAACCCCGCCACCGCTTACGGTGTCTGGATGCCCCCGGCCCGGTCCGATCCACCGGCAGAGGCATCGCCCGGGGCGCAGGACTCAGTTTACCACGCAGAGCAGCAGCTGACAAGACCTCTTTTAATTCTCCTTAAGCATCTCCCAGCCCAAGCGCGGCCTTCCACCTCCCGTTCTTCCGCTTGCCCTTTACCGCTCGTCCGGGCGCAGCTGCGGGAAGAGCAGAACGTCGCGGATGGAAGGCGAGTCCGTTAGCAGCATCACCAGCCTGTCGATGCCGATTCCCAGTCCGCCGGCCGGCGGCATGCCGTACTCGAGGGCGCGCAGGAAGTCCTCGTCCATCATGTGGGCCTCTTCATCCCCGGCCTGCCGGGCCGCCGCCTGGGCCAGGAATCGTTCTCGCTGGTCGATCGGATCGTTCAACTCGGAAAACCCGTTGCCAATCTCCTGCCCGCAGATGTACGGCTCGAAGCGGTCGGTAAACCGCGGATCGTCCGGCATCCGCTTGGCCAGCGGTGATATTTCCACAGGGTACTCCGTAATGAAAATGGGTTGGATCAGCCAGGGTTCGACCAGCTGCTCGAAGAGCTCGGCCAGCTTCTCGCCATAAGTGGCCTTTTCAAGCTGCAGCCCCCTGGCGGTTGCAGCACGCACAAGGCCCGCCTCGGTCTGCACATCCTCCGGGTCCACCCCACCGAAGCGTACCAGTGCCTCCCGCATAGTAACCCGTGGCCAGGGCGGAGTCAGTACGATCTCCCGCCCCTGATACACCACAGTTTCCGTCCCCAGGACCTGCCGGGCGACAGTCGCCACCATCTCTTCTGTGAGCTCCATCATGGAACGGGCATCGCCGTAAGCTTCGTAAGCTTCCAGAGCGGTGAACTCCGGATTGTGCCGGGTATCTATGCCTTCGTTACGGAAGTTCTTCCCAATTTCGAACACCTTTTCGAAACCGCCGACGAGCAAGCGCTTGAGGTAGAGTTCCGGAGCTATGCGAAGGTAGAGCGGCATCTCCAGGGCGTTGTGATAGGTGGTGAACGGCCGGGCATTCGCCCCACCGGCGATCGGGTGCAGGACCGGTGTCTCCACCTCGAGATATCCCCGGTCAATAAAGAAGCGACGGATGGCCTGCACAATCTGGCTGCGCAGGATGAAAGTGCGCCGTGATGTTTCGTTGCTGATCAGGTCCAGATAACGATAGCGGTAGCGTAATTCAACATCCTTCAGCCCGGCCCACTTATCGGGCAGCGGCCGAAGCGCCTTGGCGAGGAGCCGGAACTCCTGGACTTCAACACTCACCTCACCGCGCCGGGTCTTCATCAACCTGCCCTCGGCGCCGATGAGATCACCGAGGTCGAGCATCTGCCAGAGCTGGTACGCAGCCTGACCGACTCGATCCTCGCCCACCAGGAGCTGGATCTTGCCGGATTCGTCCCAGAGGTCGGCGAAGCTCAGTTTCCCGTGGGAACGGAGTGCCCGCAACCGCCCGGCAACGCGCACCCGCGTTCCCTCACGCGCCGAGAACTCGGCTACCAGCGTCGCCGCCCGCTCCCGAGGCAGAAACGGACCGCCATAGGGCTCCACCCCGGCCTGCCGATACTGCTCGATTTTCTCTCGCCGGACCCTGATCTGGTCGTTTTCCTCGCTATACCGCACGGCATAGGGCTCCCCGTCCTGATCCTGATCGGGGAGATGGGCACGGTCATGGTGTTGCGCTGGGTTAGGACCGAGGACCTCTTGCATAGACGCCTTCCCTTGCTATCGGCCAGCATCCCGGCGAGGCAGGAGGCGAGCCTCTGCTGCCTTCGGCCGCCGCCGACACTTGCTGTAACACTCACTCAGGACCTGGATAACCGTTACTGCACTGCCAGAATCTTATAGTGCAGTACTCCGGCGGGAACCTGGATGGTAACTTCCTGGCCCGCCCGCTGTCCGATCAGCGCGCGGCCGACCGGCGACTCGTTGGAGATCTTGAACTGCGCGGGGTTGGCTTCGGCCGAGCCAACGATCGTGTACTCCACCTCTTCCCCGCGGTCGAGGTCGAGCAGCCGGACCCGGCTGCCGACGGTAACAGTCTCGCTCTTGCCCTCCCCCGACACGAGCCGGGCATTGCTCAGCATTTTCTCCAGTTGCAAGATCCGACCTTCTACGAAGGCCTGTTCATTCTTGGCATCGTCGTATTCGGAGTTTTCCGAAATGTCACCAAACTCCAGTGCCTGCTTGATGCGGGCGGCCACCTCCCGCCTGCGAACACGCTTCAGGTAGTCCAGCTCTTCCTCCAGCTTTTGCAGTCCTTCCGGGGTCAGGAGCACTTCTTTGTCAGCCATACTCTCTCTCCTCACCCGTGATTCTCCCCTGCTAGCCGGTATGAGCCATATACCATAATAAGCACCCCAGGAGGCAACATGCGGCCCCGGCACTTCCTGCCGCGGCCGCCCCTGCAGCATTCCTGTCGGTGCTCACATGCTTTTCTGCTGATCTTGGCTCTACCAGCCAGGCACTCACAGAGTCGCAGACAATTATAGGGATGGCGAGGATGGCTGTCAAGCGTCGCCGATCGCGAGGCCAACCGCCTACTTGACCGTATCCGTCGCCGGTACGGTTGCCGTAAGGGCCTCCGCCCCATGTGCCCGCTGCTCCTGCTCCTGCTCCTGCCGGGAACGGCTCGCCAGCGCCTGGCTTGTCGCTCCCTGAGCGTCCCTGCGCAGACTCGCCGCCGCCCGGCGCCGCGCCCTGGCTCGCTCCGCCACCCGATCAAGCTCTTCTTCACTCAGCGCTCGTTCGAACGAACGCAACCCGGCCAGTCGGAACCCGTGTTTCTCCGCCAGTCGTGCAATCTCTTCGACTTTATCCACATCCAGGTCGCGCCCGAGGCTGAAAGGCTCGAGCCTGTTCTCGAGGGCCAGGATCATGGTCTCTGCCATGCAGGCGTACGCCTGGCGGGGCGGAAAACCAAAATCAAGCCCGAAGTCCACCTCCCCCGGTACCTCGACAGCCCCGCCCTCGAAGACCAGCACGTCATCACGTACTGCCGCCACCTGTTTGGAGACGTTGCGGGGTCGGGCCACATCGCACACAATTGCCCCCGGCCGCAGATCGCCGGGTTCGACCACAGCATCCAGAGCTGAAGTCACTGCCAGTACCAGGTCGGCCTGTTGTAGCGCTTCTTTGATGCTTGTGGTCACCAACACATCCTTCCCGGTCTCAGCCTTGATCCGCTCTCGAAGTTCTTCCAGTTTCTCCCGGCGGCGCGCGGCCAAGACAAGGTCGTAGCCCTGCCGGGCCAGGATGCGGGCGCAAGCGCTCCCAATCGAGCCGCTTCCGCCCAATATGGCTATAGGTGTGCGGTGCGGGTCGTAGCCGAGCCGGTTGGCCGCCCAGAAAAGCCCCTGCAGGGCGGCAGCCACCGTGTAACTGTTTCCGGTGGTTACGGCTATGCGGGTGTTTCTGGCAATTGTGATGCCCGCATCTCCCACCACCGATGTCATCGCCCCCAGCCCGACAATCCCGGCTCCCAGCCTCTCTGCGATCCGGGCACAGCGGATAATCTTTTCAATCACCCTGGTCTCCGGAAGCTCAAAGAAGAGCCGGCTGCTCAAGGGCAACCCAATGAACCATCCTTCGGTTTCGACCCCGGTAGCTGACCGTACCCCTTTGATCTCCGAAGCCACCAGCGGTGGAAGGTAACTGGCCGCCCTTTCGACCCAGGGCAGGGGGAACCAGCGAGCTGCGGGAAACTTGCGCGCGATATCTTCTGCTTCGATAGGGTGAATGATGAAGGCGAAACGATTCATGGGCCTTCCTCCTGATCGGGTAGTACAATGACTGCTGACACAATCAGCAACGTTTCGGATACTCCCCTGAAGCGGCCACGGCAGCCTGCGCTTCCCCCGCCCGGCCCGGTGCATCACCGGTGCCGGCATCGGCGGAAAGAGCCGCCGAAGCAGCCCTTTGCAGATTCTCGACCCGCGGCGAGAATCCGATCTTATCAAGAAGTGCAAGGTAGTCGTCGCCCGACAGTTCACCGCTGCGCTTGCCCGTGATGGCCAGCAATAAGGCTTCCAGCACGTTGGTTCCAAATGAACGGCCATTTAGTTCCGGCGTTGTCGTGATCAGCCACGCTGCTCCCCGGCGTGCGAGCTCATCTCTGTCTTCACCAGTTACCGTGTTGGTGAGGATTATCTTGCCATCGAGCCGGGGAGGCATGTAGCGGTAAACGTAGTGAAAATCGCCGGCGATCACCTCTGCCGCCTCGAAGAACTTCTCAAAACGGGGAGTGTTCTGTGCCTGCTTATCTCCCGTCGGATAGATCCACTCGAAAGGCAGCTGCGTGATGATGGGCAAAAACAGCCGCGCCAGGACGCGGATGGTTCTGAAAGAGCGGATCGGCAGCGGTATCCCCAGAGCGAACATGGCATCGCCCATGCAGAGTGCCGCCCCTATTTCGGTAAATGCCTCCGCCATTCCGAAGCGGTCGAGAGCCGAGACCAGCAGCACCTTACGCCCCCGCAGCCGCACCCGGGGATCGTCTGCCAGCAGGTGAACTACCTTCCGCTCCAGACTCTGTTTCAACCCGCTCCCGTCAGCCACCGGGGTAATGCGGGCCACCTGCGCCAGGCGGCGAGCATCCTTGATTGTGTAGCGGCGATCCCCCGCATAAAGGTACAGATCGATGCCACCCAGGCCGAAAGCGGCCACTTTCCCGTCCAGCTTCCGGATGAGCTCCTCAGCCCGAGCAAGGCTCCCATCCGTACCGACTCGCTCGATCTGGAAAGCCTCCCCCATGATCTCCGTTACGACTACATGATTGCGACGGGACGAGCCGATGCTGACGCTCACCACGCGTTTCATGAGAACCGCTCCCTTTCGAGGACCCTTACCGCTGCGCCGGGCGTTCTGCGCTCCCACCGGTAACCGCTGCCAGCAACACTCGCAAACGGTCAGGATCCACGTAACAATCCTCGGTCAAAGGCGATGGTCCGAGTTCCCAGGGGATCAACTTCTCCTCGAGCAGCCCACGTACCATGCGAATTCGCATGTCTGATCCGAGAAAGACCACAGTATCGAACTCTCGCAGCTGGTTGAGGAGGGACATCAGCTCATTGAGCAGCTGGGCGCCACCACGGCTTCTCGCGTACTCCCACCGTTCCTCATTGGTAAACAAGAGGATAAACTCCACTCCGCTCTCCCTGGCAACCTTCTCCAGCTCAGCCTTATTAGAAACCGGAAAACCGATCAGCGCTACCCGGTTTCCCTTGCGCAATTCGCCCAGGCTCTCCAGCCTGGAGATGAAGCTGCGGTCCAGCCCCAGCCGTTCGGCCGTCTCCTGTTGAGAGAGGCCTGACGCCCTCAGGGAGAGGATTTCACGCAGGCACTGCGTTATCTTTTCGGTGTCGATCACTTTGTCGCCGATCCGTACCAGCCGTTCCACCCTGCTCCCTCCCGATCCGCTGCCGCGACCCCATGGTGCACAGTTATGTGCACACCCCTAGCATAACAAAAGCCGCCCAGGACATGCAAGCCTGGCCGGCGGGCAAGCGTCAATCGGAGAGAGCTTCCTGATACTGCCGCAAAAGCCTTATAACTTCGTCAGAACGTTCCATATGGTTGATCTGGTCGCGGATCCGCGCTGCTCCGGGAATACCCTTAATGTACCAGGCCAGGTGCTTTCGCATCGCTGGCAGTGCCTTTTCACCCTCCAGGGCGATGAAGGCTTGCAGGTGCCGTATTGCCATCTCCACCCTCTCCCGCTGAGTGGGTGGCGGCGGCACAGGCCGCCCGGACAACACGGCCGCTATCTCCCCGAGCAACCACGGATTGCCAAGCGCCGCCTGGCCCACCATCACGGCGTCACAACCCGTCTCCCGCACCATCCGGACGGCGTCAGCAGGGCTGCTGATACCTCCATTGCCGATAACGGGAACAGAGACAGCGGCCCGAACTGCGGCGATGACTCCGAGATCTACCGGGCCCTGGTGATGCTGGTGGCGAAAACGCCCGTGTACCGCGATGGCAGCCGCTCCGGCGGCCGCTGCCGCTTGGGCTACCTCTACCGCGTTTTCATGCGCCGCATCCCAACCCCGGCGCATCTTGACGGTGACCGGAACAGGGCTGACGGCCCGCACCATAGCCTCGACAATACGGCCCACCAGGTCCGGATTGAGCATAAGCGCACACCCGTCTCCGCCCCCAATCACTTTGGGAACCGGGCAGCCAAGGTTGACGTCGATGATGTCGGCCCCCGCAGCGGCCACTTTCTCGGCAGCTTCGGCCATCACTTCAGGATCCGAGCCGAAAAGCTGCAGCGAGACAGGATGCTCCGCCGGATCGATGCGCAGATAACGTTCGGTGCGTCGGTTGTTCATGACCAGGGCGCGCGCCGAGATCAGCTCCCCGCAAACCAGCCCCGCACCAGCTTCGCGGGCCAGCCGCCGGAAGACTGAATCGGTCGCCCCCGCCATGGGTGCGAGCACGACCCGGTTTTCCAGATGAACATTTCCAATTCGCCAGCCTGCCTCCCGGAACAAGGCGGCAGTTTCCACGGTTGTGCCGGAATCCACCTCTCTCCCCCTCACCGGGTGTCAGCAAGCAGGCAGCAGAGTTGCGGGAACGAAAAAGAGCAGACCGCCCCGCGCAGCCTGCCCTCCCAAGGCTCTGCCAGCTCTTTCCTAAACCTGATCTGTCTTGGCCCACTTGCGCTGGAAACGCTCCACCCGGCCTGTGGTATCAACCAGGCGCTGTTTCTCACCGGTGTAGAATGGATGGCAGCTGGAACAGATCTCGACCCGGATCTCTTTCTTCGTCGACATGGTTTCGAACCGGTTCCCGCAGGCACAAGTGACGGTGGTCCTGTACATAGTCGGGTGAATACCCTGCTTCATCGATGAACTACCCCTCCCCGTGCGACACCGGGTAGTATAACACCTCTAACATCGGTTCTCAACCCCCGGAAACCGACTGCACTCATTGCGGCAAGTACCCCAGCGGGTTGAGCGGAC
Source organism: Limnochordales bacterium (assembly GCA_014896315.1). GTDB lineage: Bacteria > Bacillota > Limnochordia > Limnochordales > DUMU01 > DUMU01. The sequence goes on along the minus strand of JADBKP010000005.1, from coordinate 292,753 downwards.
GACCGTCTTTGCGTATCTCGAAGTGAACGTGGGGACCCGTGGAACGGCCGGTATTCCCACTTCTGGCAATCACATCTCCGCGCTCCACTCTTTCTCCCACCGTCACCAGAATACGCGAATTGTGACCGTAGCGGGTGGTAATCCCGTTGCCATGGTCCAGTATAACCAGCTTACCGTACGAACCGTACGTCCCGGCATACACGACCTGGCCGCCCGCGGCCGCCCGGACAGGAGTTCCCGTGGGAACGGCAATATCGATCCCCTCGTGAACCATACCCCAACGCGGGCCGTAGTAAGAGCTGATCGGTCCCGCCACCGGCCAGGTGAACGAGGGGATTCCGCCACGCGCCGCCACATCTTCTCTTTTTTCCCGGGAGATCTTCTCCTGAGCCCGGGCCTGATTGGCCGCCGCCGTACGGCTCTTGAGCTGCCTCGTCGGCTTGGGAGGCGGAGGTGGTACCGCTCCCGGCAGGATCAGCTCCTGGCCAACCCGGATATGATCGGGATCATCAATGTCGTTGGCCATAATAATCGCGGCCGGGGAGATCTTGTAGGTCTGCGCGATTTTTTCTACGCTTTCACCCCGGCGCACTCTATGGACCAGACCCGGTACGGTGAGGATGCGGATCTTCTGCCCCAAACGGAGGCGATGGGGGCTTTTCAGGTTGTTGATCCGCAACAGAGTGTCGACATCGGTGCCGTACCGCTCGGCAAGACTCCAGAGGGTGTCACCGGCTTTGATTTCGTAGGTGAGGAGACGTGGCCCGCCGAGCCACACCCCTGCGCGGGTGTAACCAGATCCCTCCGCCGGCTGCCCGCGGGCTACCCCACCTGAGGAGCCGCGGTCGCCCGTCTCGTACGCGGAAGGTCGGAAGGCCGCCAGAACGCCCTGCAGGAATCCCTCGTCGGAAGCGAGGGTGTGTAGAGCCGCACCCCACAGTGTCGTCTCCCGAAAAGTAACCGGATCGATCGCAACCTGCAGCCCCGGGAGAGTGGTTTCCGAAGTGGCTTGCCAAGCGGCTTCCGCTGCAATGAATGGCCCTTCGTCGTCCACTATCGGATAGGTCTCAGCCGGTTGCGATCCTCCCAGCAAAGCTGCGAGAATCAGTGCCAAGACGGCCAGGCCGTAGCGCGATCTCCTGCTGGGTACGGTCCGTCGCCGCAACGGGCTTCCCTCCTGCGTCCGGGCTATCTGCCACCGCCGATACCGGCAGCAGGCGGCTACTGCCTACCGTTTTTCCACAGGAGGGGAGCAATTCCTGCACCTTTCTATGCCCGCACGTTCTCCGCAAACGTAGAATGCAGGATTAGATCGGCAAATTCCTGATTGTTGCGAGTGTGCGTCAACCGATCGATAAGAAGGTCAGTGGTTTCCGCCGTTCCGAGGGAACTAAGAGCCTTGCGCAGAATCCAAACCATCTCCAGCTCCTTCTCGGTAAGCAATAGCTCTTCTTTGCGAGTGCCGGAACGATAAATGTCGACCGCGGGGAAGATACGGCGTTCAGCCAGTTTGCGGTCCAGATGGAGCTCCATATTGCCCGTACCCTTGAACTCCTCGTAGATTACATCGTCCATCCGGCTGCCCGTATCGATCAGCGCCGTAGCGAGAATGGTGAGACTGCCGCCTTCCTCCAGCTTGCGAGCCGCTCCGAAGAACTGCTTGGGCCGGCGCAGCGCCGCCGGGTCGACACCACCCGTCAGAGTCCGACCGGAGGGAGGCACAACCAGGTTGTGCGCTCGAGCCAGACGGGTGATGCTGTCGAGAAGGATAGCAACATCCCGCCCGTGCTCTACGAGCCGTTTTGCCCGTTCTAGAACAATATCCGCCACCCGCACATGGTTTTCCGGTGGTAAGTCAAAGGTTGAGCTGATCACTTCGCCCTGAACCGACCGCTGCATGTCAGTGACCTCTTCCGGTCGCTCGTCCACCAACAGGACCATCAACTCTATTTCCGGATGGTTGGTGGTTATAGCGTTGGCAATCTTCTTTAGTAGAGTGGTCTTACCAGCCTTCGGAGGCGAGACTATCAGCCCGCGCTGGCCTTTACCGATCGGCGCCATTATGTCGATCAGCCGGGTTGCAATCTCCGAAGAAGTTGTTTCCAGGTGAATTCGTTCCGAAGGATAAACCGGGGTAAGATCATCGAAGTAGGGCCGACGCGCTGCCTCTTCCGGATCGACCATGTTCACCGCCAGCACCTTCAGGAGCGCATGATAGCGCTCGCTCTCCTTAGGCCGCCTAACCTGGCCCAGTATCAGGTCACCTGTGCGCAGGTTGAGCCGGCGTATCTGAGATGGAGAAACATAAACATCCTCGGAGGAAGGGGTGTAGTTTTGCAGGCGGAGAAAACCGTAACCTTCTGGCAGGATTTCGAGAATACCTCGTGTAAAGATCAGACCTTCCTGCTCTGTTTGGGCCTTTAGTATCTCAATTATCAGGTCTTTTTTCCTCAATCGGCTAGCACCTTGCACCCCTAGCCCCTTGGCGATCTCCTGCAACTCGGCCGAAGTTTTCGACTCCAGCTCGCGAATAGTCATGTAACCGGTCCACCTTTCTGGTCATCGACCTGCTGAAGAGAATATGATAGGACTGAGCCCGTGCGTCCCCGCACTCTGGGCGCTGCTCACAAAGCACCAGTAGGAACATTGAACGCTGGGAGCAGTCGGAAGGATGGGTGTCCACCGGGATAGATTATGCCCTGCCAGAGAAAAAAGAATCCAGCTGGCGAGAAACACCAGAGAGTATCCTATACAAGAATGGTGGCTCCTGTCAAGCGGAAAGGCGGGGGTCTAGCCTCCGCCTTCCTAAACTTGCCTCCGTGGTTACACAGCCGGCTGGGAGCTCGCGTCGGAACGACTAGCGCAAATGCTTGCGGAAATCTTCGGGCGTCACGCTTTCCAGGAAGCGACGAAACTCCTCAAGCTCAGGGTCCGACCCCGACTCGGCCGGAGCGGGCGGCATCGAGTGGGCTCTCTCTCGCCCCTCCGTCGGAACCAGCGCCCGCGCCGCAACCTCGTCAGAAACGTAGATCGGCGCTTTGGCTCTTAGGGCGAGAGCGATGGCGTCACTCGGCCGCGCATCGATCTGCCGTTCCCCGCTCGGGGTCTTCAAATGGATCCGGGCATAGTAAGTTTCGTCTCTCAGCTCGGAGATGACTACCCTTTCCACACGGGCATTCAGCTCATCCAGGATGCTCTTCATGAGATCGTGGGTGATAGGACGCGGCAGCTGAATACCTTCCATCGCGATGTTAATAGCATTCGCCTCGGGCGGACCGACTACGATAGGGATGTAGCTTTTCTCTTCCAGGTCGGTGATGACAACAACCGGCTGCATAGTCCTTTGATCGATTCCGACCAGCTTCACCTTCATCCGCAGCACCTTGCTCACCCCTTATCTCTTTGACAATCCGCGCCCTAGCTGAACTGATTATAGCACATAGCTGCTAGTAAGCGGAATCCACAGGGGCGGCCTCAAGCTTTGCTTCCGTTGTGCGACGCCAATGCCCTCCCGTCCTGCTGCTGCTGTCCGTAGAGCACCGCCGCCCGGATGAACTCCCGGAAGAGCGGGTGCGGACGGGTTGGGCGGGATTTCAGCTCGGGATGGAATTGACTGCCAACAAAGAAGGGATGATCGGGCAGCTCTATGATCTCGACGAGACGGCCGTCAGGTGACAACCCCGCCACACGTAAGCCCGCGGCGACCAGCTGTTCACGATAGTCGTTATTCACCTCGTACCGGTGGCGGTGTCTCTCCATAACCAGCGATTCGCCGTAAGCGGCAGCGCTGATCGTGCCGGGCAGGAGCTTACAGGGGTAGGCACCCAGGCGCATGGTACCACCAAGGTTCTCCAGATGTCGCTGCTCCGGAAGCAAATCGATCACGGGATGGGGAGTAGCCGGGTCGAACTCGGAGCTGTTGGCCCCGGCAAGGTTGCAGACGTGACGGGCGAACTCTACCACCGCCAGTTGCATTCCCAGGCAAAGCCCCAGGAAGGGTATCTTGTTCTCACGGGCATACTTTATGGCCCGTATCTTCCCTTCGATACCACGGGGACCGAAACCGCCGGGTACAATGATCCCCTGCACATCCCTGAAAACATGGTACAGTTCATCATCGCTCTTGTGCTCGAGCTCTTCCGAGTTAATCCACTTGATGTCTACCCGGGCCGAATGGGCAATCCCCCCGTGGTGCAAGGCCTCGACCACGCTGAGGTAGGCGTCGGGCAGACTGACGTACTTGCCTACCAACGCCACCCGCACCTGCCGCGCTGGATGCTTCATTCCCTCGACGATCTCCGCCCAGCGGGTCAGGTCCGGTTTAACATCCGGCAAGCGCAACTTTTTTACCACCGCATCGTCGAAACCCGCACGGTGCAGGAGCAGTGGAACTTCATATATTACCTCGGCGTTAGGATTGGAGATCACGGCTTGCGGTTCGATATCGCAGAAGAGAGCGATCTTCGACTTAATATCTTCCGAAAGCGGTTGCTCGGAACGGCAGACTATGATGTCGGGATGTATGCCGATGCTCCGGAGCTCTTTTACGGAGTGCTGGGTTGGCTTGGTCTTGAGTTCACGGGACGCGCTGACATAGGGAACGAGGGTAACATGGACGTAGAGGCAGTTGTCCCTGCCGATGTCCGTACGCAGTTGCCGGATCGCCTCGAGGAAAGGTAGGCTCTCGATGTCGCCCACTGTACCTCCGATCTCAACGATGACTACGTCGATATCCCCTTCGGCCATCGCCAGAATCGACTCTTTGATCTCGTTTGTCACATGCGGTATCACCTGAACTGTACCGCCCAGGAAAGCGCCTTTCCTTTCCTTGGTTATTATTCGCCAGTAAATCTGACCGCTCGTTACGTTGCTGCGCCGTGTCAGGTTGGTATCGATAAAGCGTTCGTAATGTCCCAGGTCGAGGTCGGTCTCCGCACCATCCTCGGTCACGAAGACCTCGCCGTGTTGCAGAGGACTCATTGTTCCAGGGTCGACATTGAGATAGGGATCGAGTTTACCGATGGCGACGCGAAATCCACGGCTGGCAAGCAGTCTCCCAAGAGAGGCGGCGGTAATCCCCTTCCCCAGCCCGGATACCACGCCTCCGGTTACAAAGATGAATCTGGCCACCCGTACCCCTCCACAGCAATGCCGCCTTGTCCGGCGGCCTGTCTCGAAACATACCCACTCATTATAGCAGCTTAGTGCAAGCCCCTTCAGTCTCGCGGACCGTCTCGGAGCTTATCGGGCCTGTTATCCGCGCCGTCACCCGCCTCCTGCTCCGCTTCTCCTCGGTTGGAGAACGAGCGGCGCTGCCGGGCAACCAGAATCACCTCACTCAAGTACAGATTGTAGTGAAACCCCAGCAGGCCGGCCAGGAGCAGGAGCAACCCTGCAGACAGCAGGGTATTGACCAGCACGATCAGAGCTCCCCCGAGCAGCACCAGGAAGGAGAGTGCCGGATTGCCCAGAGTTATCAGGACGCTGTTGCGCAAGACCGTCCCCACGCCTCCACTGGTCTGCCGCACGAGCAACGGGTAATGGAGGGGTAGGATCATCAGCCAGAAAACCGCCAGGTACAACCAGACCCAGGTAAAGAAACGAATCGTCGGATTTGCCGCATTCCAGACCACCCAGATATCGAGAATGAGTATCAGGGTTATCAGAACATCAATGAAAGCCAGCACAACGCCGGGTTTCCAGAAGGTGCGGGTTTCCTTCAGGTAGTCTACCAGCTCTACCTGGTCGTTCTTGGTCAACCGGTACGTAAGGGCAAAGACAGCCGGGGTACTCGCGCCGGTAGTAGCAATACTGGCCAGGAGTGCGAGCGGCCAGACGGGCAGGAGGCCGGTAAGACGCCATACCACATATGCCACGAGCAACGGCCCCACGACGGAGAAGAACCAGATAGCACTGATCGCCAGGGTCATGCCCAGGTACGTGTAAGCCAGCTGCCAGGTACGCCCGAAGATTCGCAGTGACCGGACCAAGGCGTTACCCTCTATAGCTCTTCCCTCCTCCCGCCGAAGTCTCCAGACCTGCTTGCGGGCCGGCTACATCTTTTCCGGCGCGCTGACACCAAGCAGGGTCAAACAGTTGCGCAACACCACTCGGGTTGCATGGGACAGGTAGAGCCGGGCTGCCTGCAGTCGGGGCTCAGAGCCGAGAATACGGTGGTGGGCATAGAAGGAGTGGTAGAGCGAAGCCACCTCCATAGCGTAACGGGTGAGGCGGTGCGGTTCCTGCCGTTCACCGGCCAGTTTGACCTCTTCAGGAAACGCCGCCAGCTTACGGGCCAGGTCAACTTCCTCCGCCTCGGTCAGCAGCTCGGCGTCGACTTCCGCCGCCCGGGGCAAGGATACCCCCGCCGCCTCGGCCTGACGGAAGAGGCTGGCAATCCGCGCATGGGCGTACTGGACATAGTAGACCGGGTTCTGCTCACTCTGTTGCCGGGCCAGATCGAGGTCGAAATCGAGATGGGCACTGGGGCTGCGCATGAGGAAGAAGAAGCGGGCGGCATCCTTGCCGACCTCATCCAGCAATTCGTCCAGGGTGACAAATTCGCCCGCCCTCTTCGACATGCGAACCGGCTGGCCGTCCTTGAGCAAGGTCACAAGCTGCAAAAGGATCACTTCGAAGCTTGCGGGGTTGTAACCCAAAGCGGCGACCGCCGCCCGCATCCGCCCGATGTACCCGTGATGGTCGGGCCCCCAGATGTCGATTACCCGGTCGTAGCCGCGCTGGTACTTGTCCCGGTGGTAGGCAATGTCAGCCGCCAGGTACGTGTACGACCCATCCGACTTCACTACCACCCGGTCCTTGTCATCGCCCCAGCGAGTCGAAGCAAACCAGACCGCCCCCTCCCGGTCGTACAGGGCGCCCTGCGCACGCAGATATGCGAGGGTATCTTCAACGGCGCCCGAACGATGGAGGTCCCGTTCGCGAAACCACCGGTCGAACCTGACACCAAAACGAGCTAGCTCCTGCTGTTGCAGCTCGACCATGCGGTCTACCCCGTGAATCTTAAAGAAGGCCAACCGCTCTTGCTCCGGCAAATCGACAAGCTCCGGATGGGACCTGAGAAACTCAGCCGCGATCTCCTTTACGTACTCTCCCGGATATCCGTCTTCAGGAAACGGCACGTCCCGGCCGGCCAACTGCAGGTAACGAGCGTTGAGAGAGGCGGCAAACAGGTCGGCCTGGTGGCCGGCATCGTTGACGTAATACTCGCGCTCCACCTGGTGACCAAGGGCTGCATACAGGTTGGCCAGGCAGTCCCCCACCGCTGCCGCCCGGGCGTTGACCACCACCATCGGCCCAACGGGGTTGGCGCTGACATACTCGAGCAGAATTCGGAGCGGTTTGTCGGCACGGCTGTGCCCATACCTATCCCCCTCGGTCTCGATCGCCCGGAAGAGGCGGGCAAGCCAGCCCTCCCTGGCGAAGAGATTGATGAACCCGGGGCCGGCGATCTCAATCCTGCCCACCAGTTCCTGGACTGCCGGCTGTTGCTCCAGGTACTCCCGCAAGATCTCCGCCACCTGTCGCGGCGCCATCCGGGCCGGTCCAGCACTTACCAGCGCCAGGTTGGTGGCCAGATCGCCGTGTTCTTTCTCTTTGGGCGTCTCAAGCACGAAAGCAGGAGGTGAAAAGGCCGGCAGCTTCCCCTCAGCTTGGGCCTGCAGCAGCGCTGCTTCCAGAGCCCTCCGCAACTCCTGCCTGTCCTTCTCCAGCATCTTGCAACCCTCCGTCAAACTCGCGCTCCGGCCATCTGGACTCCAGTTCGCAGCGAAAGCCAGCCAGCATCTGAATCTCGTGATCGAGGTAGGCGGCTACCTCTGCTCGTCCCTGCGATGCCAGGGGGTAGCGGGCTTCGCATTTGCGCCGGTTGGCCCAAAGCGCCGCCTCGAGGTCAATGTCAAAGGTGTAGGCCAGCTTGGCGAGGAAAGTAACCGCGTCTGCTAGCTCCTCGGCCAGCTGCTGCTTGAGCGCTTCCGCTTCGGAGCTCTCCGGCCCGTCGGCCGGTTTGTACCGGGCAAGGCGCAGGACAGCCCGGGCTACTTCCCCAATCTCCTCCATCAGGTGAGCGCAGGTCGCGCTGGGAGGCACAAGGTCCCACCCTCGCTGGCGGTCAAACTCTCTGACCCACTCTTGATACTCTCGCAGGCTTCCCGTCCCCAATCCCTCCGTTGTCGCGGCCACCTGCGGGCGCCTTCTTGTCGCTATTGCCAGCGCAGGCTCGCCTGGTAAAGCAGCAAGGCCAGTTCCCGCACCAGTTTGGATCCAATGATGGAAGTGATATCCGAGACGTCGACAGGTGGGGAGACCTCGACCAGATCCGCCCCGACCAGCCGGGGAAGCGACCGGGCCCATGACGCCACGCCCACCAGCAATTCCCCACTGGTCCAGCCACCCGGCTCGGGAGTGCCGGTTCCCGGGGCAAAAGCCGGGTCGAGCACATCGATATCAATAGTGAGGTAAACGGGGACGCCCGCAGCTGCCAGGCTCTTGCCTACCTCCTCCATTACTGCTGGCCCGACTCCGGGGTAGAAGTCCCCCCTGGCGGCGGCCTCCTGGAACTCCTGTCTTGTCCCCGATCTTATCCCGATCTGAATCACTCGCCGCCCCCCACCGACCTCGCTTGCCCGGCGCACGGTGGTGGCATGAGAAAGCCGGTCACCGTCGTATTCGTCACGCCAGTCGGCGTGGGCATCCAGCTGCACCACCACCAGGTCGGGATAGCGACCAGCCAGAGCCCGCACCGCACCGACGGTGACCGTATGTTCTCCTCCCAGAAGCAAGGGCCGCAGCCCCCGGGCCGCCAGCCAGGCAACAGCCTCCTCGATCATCTCCAAAGCCCGAGCGGTATCGTTAAGCGGCAACTCCAGGTCGCCCACGTCGGCCAACCAGGAAGGTGAGAGCTCGGCATCCTGCAAGGGGCTATAGGTTTCAAGACCATAAGATACGGAACGGATGCGCTCCGGACCAAAGCGAGTCCCGGGCCTGAAGCTCGTAGTACCGTCAAAGGGGGCGCCGATAAGCGCCACGTGCGCCCCCGTCAGATCAGTCCCCGCAGCCAGAAAAGGGGTGACTACACGCAGAAATGGTAAGTTGGTCACCTCCCGGTTATCTTCTGCCATCCTGCTTGTACTCCCTCCATTGAACCCGAAGCCGCTGGCTGCCAACCATCTCACCCGGCGATCAAGTCGCGCACAAAGTTGGGCAGAGTGAATGCAGCTGTGTGCAGGTCGAAGTTGTAGTAGCGGGTAGGACCACTCAACGGGCGGCGTTGCGGTACGGTGGGGTCATACTTCTTGCTTCCCAGGGTGAATGACCACAGCCCGCTCGGGTAGGTGGGGACTACGCCCAGGTATACGTATACTCGCGGGAAGACAGCCCGCACGGCCTCAACCGCCGACTGTAATATCTCCTTCTCCAGGAAGGGCGACTCGGTTTGAGCCACCATGATGCCATCATCCGCGAGGGCCTCATACACCGATTGGTAGAACGGTCTCTGGAAAAGCCCGGAGGCTGGGCCGACCGGGTCGGTAGAATCGATGATCACCACATCGTAGGCCGACTTGTGTTCCTGCATATGCTGGATACCGTCTTCAAACCGGATCTCGACCCGGGGGTCACCCAGCCCGGAGGCGATAGAGGGCAGAAACCGCTGGGCCACTCTGGTAACAGCCTCATCGATCTCTATCAGCACTACTTTTTCCACCGCAGGGTCCTTGAGAATCTCCCGGACCGCGCCTCCGTCACCACCGCCCACGATCGCAATCCGGCGCGGCCGCGGGTGCGCCTGCAGCGGCACATGCGTGATCATTTCGTGATAGGCGAACTCGTCCCTCTCAGTGGTTTGCACCGCCCCGTCCAGCACCAGCATGCGCCCGTAGGCTACCGTGTCGAGCACGGCCAGGTTCTGGTACTTGGTTTGTTCCTGATGCAAGATGCCCTGGATCCGCAGACCGAGCGCAACGTCCTCCGTTTGGTTCTCTGTGAACCAGAGCTCAAGCTGCCGCTCCATCGTGCTGCTCAAAGCCTCTCCCCCGTGTGATGTTCACTGAGCATGCCGCTCAATACCACAAAGCCACAGCTGCAAAGGCGCAACCAGTCTTCTCGACCCGATGTTCGATGCCTTTGACAAACAGCTCGGTAAGCTCCATCCGCCGGTGCCGAAAAGCAGCGCGTACCATCTCAGCTACGGTGGCTTCGGCTTCTTCTTTGCTACACTTGCCGGAGAACTCCATGATGACTCCGAAACCATCACCATGTCGCCCGATGCCCACCGCGGCAGCGATCAACTCGCCCGGCGTCTCGCTGGTGATCGCCCCGTAGGCAGTCGGCACGAGGCTCCCCGGCGGTATATCCAGAGTCTCCACAGCTTTCGCGCCCGGCGGAAGAATACTGCTTACCTTCAAAAGGTTGAGATTTCCGATGCCGGCAGCAAGCAGGGCATTGTCAAACGCGTTGAGACGGGTAGGGCCCTCGGCCTCTCCGGCGACAAGCGTGAACTTGGTTGGGGTTGGCAGCATCCGCGTCATCCTACTCCTTCCGGGTACTTTCTTTAATATCACTTCCCGCTCCGGGAAAACGGGGTTTGGCCCGGAAATCACTCGCATAGTATAACAAACCGCTTATGGAAGTTGAACCAAATACGCGTACCCGTTGCTCGTCGGGGGAAGATTATAGGCCGCAAGCGATGATCTGGCGAGTGTTGCTCCTGCTCTTCGTACCGCTTACCCTCGTACTGCACCGGGTTGACGCCCCGCCCCTGCTGCAGTTCACCACGGCCGCCTTGGCTCTTTTGCCGCTCGGGGCGTGGGTTCACCTGGCTACAGAGCGCCTGGCCACCCGCCTCGGACCGGTGGTGGGTGGGTTGATCAATATTGCGGCCGCCAACGGCACGGAGCTGGTCATCACCATTTTCGCACTCTCTGCCGGCTTCGTAGGCGTCGTCAAAGCCACCCTGGTAGGTTCGATCCTCAGCAACATGCTGTTTATTATGGGCCTGGGTATGCTGGTGGGGGGAATCTGCCACCCGGTTCAAAAAATCGATCACCGGCTGGTCTCCGCCACCGGCACACAGCTCGTGCTGGCGGTCGCAGCGCTCTCGCTTCCCACCCTGGCCGAGTCCAACCATTGGTCCCCCGGCCGGTGGGCCACGCAGGTGCTGACTGTGGGAGCAGCCACCGTTATGCTGGCGATCTACCTTCTGGGCACTGCCTACACGTTACGGACTGCCGACCGTTCTCAAAAAGCCCCTGTCACTTCTGCTGTCGGCAGAGGGTTGTGGAGCTCGTTGCTGATCCTGGTTGCTTGCGCCGGGGCAACTGTGGCCATAAGCGACATTCTCATCAAGACCCTTGAGCCGGCTCTCGCCTCCCTCCACCTGCCCCAGCGGATCGCAGGGCTGATATTGGTTCCCTTGCTCGGTAACGCCGGCGAGAACGTGACAGCGGTGCTGGCAGCCCGGGAGAACCGTATGACACTGGCCTACCAGATAGCGGTGGGCTCAAGCACGCAGATTGCGCTTCTCGTAGCTCCTCTCCTGGTTTTTGCCGGTCTTTTGATGGGTAAGCCCTTCCTGTTTGTCTTCCATCCGCTCGAAGTGATGGCTTTGGGTCTGTCGGTGCTGCTGGCCGTGCTGATCCACCTGGACGCCCGCTCCAACTGGCTGGAGGGAACGCAGCTACTGGCCGGCTACATCCTGTTCATCCTCGCCTTGTGTTTTCTCGAATGATAAAATGAGGTGGGAGTTCCGCATGTTGGTCTGAGATGGGCCAGAGCTCACGCTCTGGTGGTGGTATTTTGGCGCCGGTGGCAAAAACCGCAGGGGGAGCAGGCGGTCCACTTCACCTTGCGGCTTTTTTTCTCGCTATCGCTTCTCTGTACCTGGCGATAGGCCCGCCAGCCAGCCCGACTGGCGCAAGCTCTGCCCCGGTCCCAGAGTCAGCCATGCCGGTCCTGGAGTGGGGCGGGCTGAGGATCAGAGCAGAGCTGGGATTTGCCGGGCAGTTTCGTCCGGGAAGTTTAACCCCGCTACGCCTCGAGATTGAGAATACCGGCCCCTCTCTTTTCCACGGGTTCGCCGGCGTTACCGTAGTTCGCCCCACCGGTACTTCCGGGGAGATCCGGGAATCCTACCGGGCTGAGATCATGGCAGGCAGTCCAGCTCGGCTGGAGCTACCGCTTGTCGTCCCTTTACGCAGCAGCTTTGACCAGTTCTTTCTGCAGCTCTGGGATCAGGAGGGGCGGCTTGTGGCAGAGAAGCGACTGCTCCTCCCTCCTTTGCCGCAAAAGCAGAGATTGTGGTTGATTCTGCGTTACCAGCCCTCTACCTCTCCCTGGCTGGCATTGCTGGTGGCAGCTGCCGGCCGGCTCACCCCCGAATTCCAGATCTTTACCGCGCATGTCACTGATATCTCCCGGCTTCCCACCGATCCGGTTGCCCTTGCCGGCGCCGAACTGATTATCATCGACGACATTTCCCTCCGCCAGCTCTCGCGGGAGGCAAGTTGGGCTATCCAGGCCTGGGTAGACCGGGGTGGGCTCTTGCTGGTTACCGGCGCCGCCGAGCGCCGCAATGCCGGTGCATGGCCCTGGCCCCAGGATTTCCTTCCTCCAGGCCTTAAGTTTGGCTCAGGGCAGGGGATGACTGAGCTCTCGTGGGTCCGATACGGCCGGGGAACTGTGCTTTTCTGGCCGGGTAGCCTCGAAACTCAACCAGGATGGGCTGAGAAGAGTACCGTGGCCGAAATCCTGCGCTGGCTTCAGGCCGCCCGCGGCCGGTCTCTGCTCGCGGACGAGGCATCCTCTTTCACCGGCCGGGCGGCCGCGCCCATCTTGGGTCTCGACGAAGCCATAACGGCAGTACTGGGGCAGACCCCGCTCACCGGTACGCGCCGGGCTCTCCTGGGCACGGTCTCTCTGCTGTACACGCTGCTTGCGGCTGTTCTGTGGAAAGGGATGAAAAGGCCCCTCCGCTTCCGCCAATCATTGGCCGGCGCCATCCTTCTGTGGGTAGTTGCTGTTGCCGGCGCGGCAGCCTTTGCGCGGCAGGAGAATCTCCGTCTGATCCGGGCGGCAACTCCGGCGGTCGAGCTCGCCGTCGGTTCGAGCGGGCGGCTGTGGCAGGATACCCGCATTTTCCGGGCCGTTCCGCACCCCGGCCATCCGGTGACGATCGCCGCTCCAGCCTCCTCTTCTTCCTATCCGGCTGCTTTGCCGGTCGGCATTCCAGGCAGCTGGCAGCTTACCTGGACTCTTGCCCGGGAGGCGCTGCTTTCCGGGAGTGAAAGGATGCTTGGCCTCTCGTGGGTACAGCTTCTGCCGGCTTCCCTGCGCTGGGAGTGGTCCTGGCCGGATCCGGCCGGGCCATACCTCAAGATCACCAATACGCTTCCGGACACCCTCTGGGTGCTGGGCCTGGTCGCATGGCCGGAGCGATTACTCACGGCCACAGTAACTCCTGGCGACAGTGTTGCACTTCAACTTCCCCTACTTGAGCCGGACGATCCCGCAACAAGCTCCGGCCCGGACGGTCCGACCGTAGATGAGGTGGCCGGGGAGCTGTCAAGCCGCCTGTTGCCGGCTCTGCTGCCCGCCGAGTTGCCATTGCCGACACGAAAGCTCTGGAACGGCCAGGAGACGCTGGCACTGGTGCGCACTCTCTGGCAGCATACCCATGCGGTATTGATCAGGCTGGCCTTGGAAGAAGGCACAGACAGCAGCTTTACTCGCTTACGGCATGACCCGGTGCTGCTCCTTGCCCTGGGTCTTCCCCTGCAGACTGACCAGACGGCCTCTGCCGGGACGGACCGGGGGAAGGCGACTCTCCGGCTGCTTGCCTTGTGGGTGGAGCCCCCAACAAAACTGCAAACGCAAAACCCGGACGGTCGGGATGAGGGGGTAAGCCGGTGAACTTCGTCGACCTTCTCCGATTCGATCTCCTGCGCTCCATGAGGACACCCCTGTTTCTCTGGGTAATGGTGACTTACCTGGTCGGCAGCACTGCCGGCCTTCTTCTGGTCTGGCCGGGCCCGTTGCGCCTGGAGGATCTGGCCGCACCGGCGGAGGCGGGAGCCGAGCTTTCGTCCGCCACCTGGGTATCCGGCCGGGCCACCTTCGCCTGGGTAGTCACCATCCAGCTCTTTTTCCTGGGATGCGCCGCCACCATACTCGCCGCCGCCCCCGGCTGGCGAGAGGAAGATATCAGCCTGCAAACCTTCGCTGCCGGTGCACCCCAGACTCCAGCCGCCTGGGTGGCGATTCACTCCCTGGCCACCCTGGGCCTTCTCGCGATCCTGGCCCTGGCGGGATTGCCCATATCCCTCGCCGCCCTGGGGACACGGGTTCTGAGCGCCTCCACTTCACCGGCCCCACCGCTTCCCCTGCCGACACTCCTTCCCCTGCTGCTTTGGACTACCCTGGCGGGCGCGGGATATCTGACCTTGGCCATAGCGGCAGGAACTGCATTCGGCCTCCGCCTTGACCCGATCTTCCGCTATCCGGCTGCCTTCGTTTTTGCCGGGATTGCAGGAGTGCTGGCGGCTGCTGCCGCAGATACAGGAATGACTTATAATCCTTTCGCCGCGGTCTGGACGGCGGTGGTCTACATGGTCCATCCCGCATCCAGGTCCGTACTGGTGAACCAGCCGGGCTCTTTCTGGCCTGCCGCCACGCTCTCGTCACTTCTTGCCGTGGGAGCTCTGACACTGGTCAGCCGTAATGTAAACAGCCTGCGCCGAGCTTTATGGGCGGAGGAAGCGGCCGACTCCGGGGCCGGGCAGGGGGGTCTCTTCCATGACCTCTGAGGAGTTAGGGTTATCTTCTCTCAAGGTGCGCGCACCGCGCCTGGCGCATCTGCTAGCTCGGGCAGCTGGCCGGATTCGTGCCCATTGGTTTGCCACTGGGGCGGCTTTAGCAGTACTCCTCGGTCTCAGCGTCCTTCTCGTTTTGGATGCCGGAGCCGCGGCTGGCTGGTGGAAGCACCTCCCCCCTTTTCACCCGCCCCGCAGTGCCCCCACCCCCCTGCTGTGGCTCTGGCACAACTCCCGGTATCTGTGGGAACGCGCACTGCTGCTGGCCGCTTCGGCCGTCACCGGTGGCCTGGTAGCGTTGGCAGCCGGACGCAAGTTCCGCGCCTGGCTGCCGGTCGGAGTGGCCGAGGTACTCGACCGCCTCTGGGGGTACGAATACGAGCTCACCACCGCCGTCGCCGCCTTGAGCGGGTCGCAGATAACGCCACCGGCAGCAGCGCTGGGATTGCAGGTCGAGGAACGATTGCAGCAGACTCCGCACCGCTCCTTGCGGGGGGTCGGCTGGGGAAGGGTAGGCAGAGCCCCGTTACGGCTTTTGACAGCCGCCTGCCTGATTCTGGCAGCGAGCAGTCTGACCTCGTTCTGGCTCGCCACCCACGCACCCGCCAGACGACCCGGTAAGGAGGAGCTGCCCGTTTCCGGGCCGGATTCCCCTCTGCACTCGACCTTCTTCGCTCTTCAGCAGCTGGCCGACCAGCTCGAGGCGGAGGCCCTCTCCATCGGGGAACGACTGCCAGAGGGTGGGCTGAGCCAGGGGGCGAGCGCGACCGAGGACCAAAACAGGCAAACGGAGAACGAAGGCCGGGGGTGGCTGAGGGGCGAGCAGGGAAGCCGACCGGGCGGGACCGGGAGTCGGGCCGCAGCCAGGGCTGACAGGTTACGGCAAGCGGCCGCCAGCCTGCGCCAGGCTGCCGACCTCGTGGCCCAAGGCGGCGCGGAAGCTTTGCCTTACGCCCGGGAACTGGTGCTGCAGGCCTTCAACCATCTGCTACAGGAGCGGCTGAACCAGGAGACCGGAGCCGGCCGTAACGATATGCCAGTACCGGGCTCGGGCTTTTCGCCGGGGTCAAGCAGGATCGATTCGCTTCTGCAGGAGCTGGGCGAAGCGGCCCGCCCACTCCTCTCTTCCGGGGAGTTGGCCGCATTTGTGGGCGCTCGGGGGCAGGATGTGTGGCGAGGCCAGGGCGAGAGCGCCGGGCAAGGACAAGGGCAAGGCCCCGGACAAGGCCAGGAGCAAGGAGAAGGGCAGGCGCAAGGACAAAGCCAGGGCAGTAGCGAAGCCCCTCCTCAACCGGGTTCCACGGCCCATCCCACCCTCCCGGCAGCTGTACCGTCCGGTGCCGAACCGGGGCAGACCGCGGCGGACCAGTATCTGGCCGGCCTGTACCCGGGAGCACCGGGAGAAGCCCCGGACGACTGGCAGCATGGCGGGGGCCCGGCCGCCAGTGCGACCACCGGTACGGGTAGGGGCAGCGGTACGAGTACCCAGCGCCTGGGCGAGCCGCGGGAGCTGGCGCTGCCCAACTCCCCTGCGGCTCCTCTCACCGGCGAGCTCGGTCAGGGGCCGATCTGGGTCACCGGGTCAGACCGGCTACCCGGTGCCTGGCAGACCGGGTCGTACACCCTCACCGATCAGACAGAAGTGCCCGGCAGCGGCGTTGAAAGAGAAGATCTCCCGCTCGCCTACCGGGAATGGGTGCGCCGCTACTTCGGCGGACTGTAAGGAGTGATCACTTTGAGCAGCGAAGAGCTAGCGCTGCAGTACCGGCTGGCACAACTTTCGCTGAGCCGGCTGCAGGAGGCGTTGAGCAAGATCATCGTCGGCCAGGAAGAGGTTATCGAACAGGTGCTGGTCGCCTTGCTCGCCGACGGCCACGTACTCCTGGAGGGCGTACCGGGAGTCGGCAAGACTCTGCTCGTCAAGACGCTGGCCCAGGGCCTGGATCTCAAGTACAGCCGCATACAGTTCACGCCGGACCTCATGCCGGCCGACATCCTGGGCACCTCGATCTTCGTGGGGGAAGGGAACGGTGAGCATCACTTTCGCTTGCAGCCCGGCCCGATCTTTGCCCAGATCGTGCTGGCCGATGAGATCAACCGGGCCACGCCCAAGACCCAGGCAGCGCTGCTTGAGGCCATGCAGGAACGCCGGGTCACCGTCGCCGGGCAGACCCATTCACTGGAGCGCCCCTTTTTCGTTCTTGCCACGCAAAACCCCCTCGAAATGGAGGGAACCTATCCCCTGCCCGAAGCCCAGCTGGACAGGTTTCTCTTCAAGATTCTCGTCCAGCCGCCCACCCTTGATGAACTGCGGGAGATCGTCAACCGGACCACGGGCGGAAGCATGCCGCAGATCAGCCCGGTGATGGCCGGCCACGAATTGCTGCGCTTGCAAGAGATGGTGCGCAGTGTCCCTGTCGCGCCGCCTCTCCTGGAAGCAGCTCTGCGGCTAGTGGCGTCTACCACGCCCACTTCTCCGTACGCCACCGAAACGGTCAGGCGCTATGTACGTTACGGTGCAAGTCCCCGCGGCGCGCAAGCTCTGGTACTCGGCGCCAAGGCCCGCGCCTTCCTGCATCAACGGGCCCATGTTACCCCGGCAGATATCGAAGCGATCGCCCGGCCGGCCCTGCGGCACCGTATTCTGCTCAGTCTGGAAGCCGAAGCAGATGGTGTGACATCTGAAACCATTCTCGCCGAACTGATTCCTGCCGCTCTCGCCCCGCTTGAGACGGGCACAAGATCCCACAAAGATCGGACATAAGGATCGGACGTAAGGAGGGCTTCTGCCGGATGCCACTGCTTCAACCGGAGTTTCTCACCCAGCTTGAGCGCCTGCGGCTTCTCACCCGCCGCCGCCAACGGGGGCGGCTTCCCGGCTTCCGTCCGGCCCGGGGCACCGGCACAAGCCTGGAGTTTGTCGATTACCGGGAATACCAGCCCGGAGACGACCTGCGTTATGTCGATTGGCATCTGTACGCCCGGTTGGGGCGGCTCTTCCTCAAGCTTTTCGCCGCCGAACAGGATCTGCTGGTTACCGTGGTGCTGGATGCCAGTGCCTCCATGAACTTCGGCACACCCACCAAGATCCAGCGCGCCCGAGAATTGGCCGCCGCCCTGGGATTTATCGCCCTCAGCAGCGGCGACCGGGTCCGATTGATGGTGCTGCCCCCTGCGGCCGCACCCTCCCCCACTACGCTCTCCCCGGTCTTGCAGGGCCGACGCCAGGCCGTCCACCTCTTCCGCTGGCTCGAGCAGGTCGTTCCCGGTGGCCGGGCCGACCTCCCCCGGGCCATCAGCCAGCTTACCGTCCTCCTGCGATCCACCGGCGGCGGTCTGGTCCTGTTTCTGTCCGATCTACAGGACCCGGCAGGCCCCGAAGCGTTCCTCGCACTCTTGCCCGCTCTGACCGGCCAGACCGCCGAAGCAGTTATCCTGCACATGCTCAGCCCCGAAGAGCTCGAGCCCGACTTTTCCGGAGATCATCTACTGATCGACAGTGAGATGCCGGCAGCCCGGGTCGAGCTTGCCTTAAACCGCCGGGCTCGACAGCTGTACCATCAGGAACTCAGCCTCTGGCTGCACACCATCCGAACGCGGGCCGCTGCAGCAGGAGCGGAGTATCTCCTCGTTCCCACCGACTTACCCTGGCAGAGCACCGTTTTTACGGAACTGGTGGCTCGCGGTCGCGTAGGCAGGTGAACCGGATGTGGCGCTGGGGAGAGCTGGTCATCGCTCAACCCGCCGGGCTGCTCGCCCTGCTTCTCATCCCGCTCGTAATCCTTCTGCACTGGCTGCAACAGGAGCGTCAGGAACGTACCGTCCCCGGGCTCTACCTCTGGCAACGGCTCAGCCGCCGTCTTCCCCGCCGTAGCTTCTGGCGTCAACTCCTGGGAAACCCGCTCTTCTGGCTGCAGACAACCATCGCCATTCTTTTTGCCCTGCTCCTTTCCCGTCTGAGTTGGAGCCCTGTTCAATCGCAGCCGTGGGAGTGGATAGTAGTCGTCGACCGTTCGGCCAGCCTGACCGCCAGTCTTGACGGCACGCTCAGCCGCGACGAGGCTCTCCTCAACCAGCTGCAGACCCTGATGAATGAAACGCCCCGCGACACCCGGTGGACGCTCGTCAGTGCCGGGCCGACAGCTGAGCTGATCGCCCGTGACCTCAACCCGCACACCCCGGCCAGCCGGACCGTACTGGAGGAGCTCCCACCCCCAGGCGGCCGGGTCGACTGGGAGGCAGCCGGCCGCCTGACCGCCGCTCTGAGCTCGGACAGAACCGCCGCAGTGGTGCTTCTCACGGATGAAGCTGTCAACCCGGATGAGCTTCGTCGCTTCTTCCCGCAGCTCACTCGCGTCATAACCCTTGCGCCGCCAGCGACAGAACCTGTCGCCAACCTGGGGATAGTCGATCTTCAATTGCAACCGGTGGGGGATTCGCTCACGCGCTACCAGGTACTGGCAGTCATCGCCAACGGCGGTCAGACGGAAGCCGGTTTCACCTTGCACTGGTACAACCAGGAGCGCCTACTAGCCAGCGACCGGGCACGGCTCCTGCCGGGCGAAAAGCGCCGGGTGGTAAGACAGATCGCCTTGCTCCCCGGGACCGATCTGCGCCTGGAGTTGATCCCTGACGATCCAGATCTGCTCCCCACCGACAACCGAGCCGGCGCAGTTATCCTGCCTTTGCGCAACGTCCGGGTACTGCTCTACGCTCCCGGCGAAAGTGCCATCGCCCGCGCCCTGGCCGCCGCCCCCCGCCTGACCCTCGTTCAAAAAGAGGATCCGAAGGAGACGCTCGAATTCACAGTGCGCGACTGGGCTAACTACGATATGGTGGTCTTCGACCGCGTCTTGCCACCGCTGCGGCCTCCCCTGCCTGTCGTGCTTATCGGCGTCGCCCCCGAACGGGCGCAGGCAATGTTGACCCCGGTGGAGATAGCGGCGATATCCGCGACCGGTGATGCGGCAGGAGAGAGCGCAGAAACGGTAGTCGACGAGCGTCATCCTCTCTCCCGGTACGTGTACTGGGACGAGATCAGGCTTTTCTTTCCAGACGGAGACGGGGGCGAAGGCGGAGGCAGAAAAAAGCAAGGCGCTGCGTGGTCCCCATGGCCGCTACTGCCCGGATCTCTGCCGCTCTGGCAGGAAAGACAAGGAACCCTGGTCCAGGTGGCTGCCGGGCAACCACCCCGGGTGATCATCGCTTTCGATATCTACCATTCGGACTGGCCCAAACGGCTCTCTTTCCCGATCTGGGCCAAGAACCTGCTTGACTGGACGGTACCGTGGGCGTCACGCCCGGTCGGCCCGATTCTGCGGCCCGGCGAAGCCCTGCCCGGCTGGTTTTTGGGTGCGGCAGGAGGTGGTCCCGGAGCCGGCAACAACGACCCTGGCTGGGAGATCATCACGCCTGATGGTAGCGTCCAGTTCCTTCCCCCCGAGCAGCCGCTTTCGGCCTACCGGCTGCCTGCCAATGCCCCTTCCGGGGCCTACTGGCTCAGGCGGCCTGGGGGTGAGGCGGTCGCCGGCTGGTCCGTCTCGTTGCTGGCGGAGGAGGAGACACGCCTTTCACCGTCCCAGGCCACCGCTTCCGGCGCATCAGAGGTGGCCGGCCAGCCGTCCGCCGGCCTGCTTCAGCCATCACCTGTAGCCGCTGCCGTTTCTGCTGCCGCTTCCCGTCCTCTATCTTTGCTGGAGATCATCGGCACGTGCCTCCTCATCCTCTGCTTGGCCGTGGAACTTGCCGTAGCCCTGTGGGAGAGCCGGCCGGTGGCCCGCCCCCGGGTGCGGCTGCAGGGAGGTGTCCCGCGCCGATGAGTCTGCCGTTCTTCTTCACCCGTCCCTTCTTCCTTCTCCTGTGGCTGCCGCTCGCGGCCGCCGCCCGCCTGCTTCTGCGTTCTCCGGCGGTCCGCCACCGCCGGGCAGTGATACTCCGCCTGCTTGCCGTTGCCCTGGTGGTATTGGCCCTGGGCGGGCCAGAGCTGCGCCGTCCGGAACCATCTTCTGCCCGTATTTATCTAGCCGACCTCTCCGATAGCGTCACCCCTGCCGTCCGGGATGCGATGGTAGCCTGGCTGCGCCACGAACTGGAGCTGGTCGCCGGTGACGAACGGCATCTGGCGGCCATTGTCGCTTTCGGTTCACAGGCGGTGGTGGAAAGACCGCTCCTGCCGGCCAATCGTATGAGCTGGCTCGGTTTCCAATCCCGGCCGGACACAGGAGGTACCGACCTGAGCAGCGCCCTCGCACTGGCGGCGGCCCTCGTGCCCGAAGATCGACCCGCCCGGCTGGTTCTTATCTCAGACGGGATAGAGACCACTGGCTCGGCTTTGCTCACCGCCGCAGAGCTGAAGCGGCGCGCGATCCCCGTAGATGTGCTCCCCCTGCCGGCCACCATGGGTGAGGAGACAGGTATATCCGCTCTGCGCATACCTTCCTCCGCCCGCAGGGGCGAAACTCTCTGGGCCACCATTTCCGTCTGGCATTCCGGTCCACCGACTCGCCTGCCGTTGCGGGTGGAGCTCGACGGGGCTGAGATCTTCTCCCGTACTCTCGAGGTACTGCCCGGGCAGAATAGCATCCGCATTCCCCTGACCTTCGCCGAACCGGGGCTGGTCAGCGTCCGGGCCACCATCATATCGGCGCAGGATACCCTGACCGAGAACAACCGGGCCGAAACCGCCGTGCTGGTGGGAGATCAACCCCGGGTGCTGATCGCCAGCGCCACTCCAAGCGGTGGTGGTGCGGGTGACGGCGGCAAGACAGCGTTGGCCCGAGTTCTGCCAGCCCGGGGGATCAGTGCCGATTTCGTCTCGCCCCTGGAGTTGCCCGGGCAGGTGAGTGATTACGCCCCGTACGCAGCGGTGGTGCTGGACAACCTGCCGGCATACCTGCTCAGCAACGCGCAGCTTGAGGCCTTGCAGCAGTTTGTTACAAGGCTTGGCGGAGGGCTCGTGGTACTGGGAGGCCCAAACAGCTTTGGCCCGGGAGGCTACTTTGGCACGCCGCTTGAGGATGTGCTCCCTGTCTATTCAGAGACACCCGAACGGGTGTACGCTCCCAGCCTTACGTTGCTACTCCTGCTCGACCAGTCGGGAAGCATGGGGGCGGTTGTGGGCGAAGGGGCCACCAAGAGCAAGCTGGAGATAGCGCAGCAGGCCGCTCTGGGCGCCATTGCGCTGCTGAATCCGGCTGATCTCGTCGGTGTCCTCGCCTTCGAAAGCACACCTGCCTGGGTCGTACCGCTGCAGCGGGCGGAGAACCAGAGCCTGATCGCCCGCCAGATCAGCCGTCTTCAGTCAGGAGGAGGGACCGCGATCGCTCCCGCCCTGGAAGAGGCGATTCGCGTCATGGAAAGCGTCACCAGTGCGGTCAAACACGTCATCTTGCTCACGGACGGGCAGGCTGAGGGTGACGTCTTCACCGCGCAGGTTAACCGTCTGCGCCAGGCTGGGGCGACTCTCTCGACCGTCGCCGTGGGTCAGGATGCCGACCGGGAGTTGTTGCAGAAGCTGGCTGCCGCCGGTGCGGGCCGCTACTACTACGCCGGCGATCCCAACGAGGTTCCCCGCATCTTTGTCGCCGAAACCGCCACTGTTACGCAGGAGCTGCGCGTTAACCGAGAGTTTACCCCTCGCGAGGTGCGGGCTGCCCCCTTCATCCGCAGCCTGATCCCAACCGGTGAGCTACCGCCTCTCGGGGGCTACACCATCACCACGCCCAAGCCTGATGCCACCGTCTACTACACAGTTCCCCCCGGGGGTGAACCGCTGCTGGCCGAAGGCCGCTTCGGGCTGGGCAAGAGCATTGTCTTCACCTCAGGGCTGGCCGGATCATGGGGCGAGAGCTGGCGACGCTGGCCGCTGCTGGGCGAGTTTCTCGCACAACTGATTCTGGCTGCACTCCCGGCCAGCACCGGCTCCGGCCTCAACCTCCGCCTCAATCTGGAGGGTGACCGGGCGATCCTCACTCTCGAAGCACTCAACCCGGATGGCACCTACCGGCATTTCCTCACCCCCACCGCCACTCTCCTCGCCCCCGATGGCCGCGCCTTGCAGGAAACCCTGACCGAGACAGGCCCCGGGCTCTACCAGGCAACTTTCCCTGCCTCAGCCCCCGGCCGTTACCTGGCCCATGTCACCGTCGGCGAAGAACGGGCGGTAGCGGTGGCGGTTCAACCATACTCCGCCGAATATCGCCACACCAGCCCCAACCTCTCCCTCCTTTTTGAACTGACCGCTATCACCGGCGGCCGCCTGCTCACCTTCTCTGATTCCGCCTGGAACGTTCCCGATCCGGGCGTAACCGGCAGCCTCCTGTTGTATCCCGTCGTACTGGCCCTGGCCGCCTGCCTTTACCTGGCCGATCTCTCGGTCCGCTACCTGACCCCGGCCGCCCGGGCAAGGCTTCTGCGACTGCTAGCCAGCATTGCCACCCCGGCCGCGCGCGCGTTTGCCCGCCTCCTGGCCGGGCTCGCCGGTCTTCTCCCCGGCCGCGACTCTCCAACCGGCCGTACCCAACCCGGTTTGGGTGGGCTAAAGCCGGATGAGATGGCAAGCCCGTACCGCGAGCAAGAAGAAGATCCCACCGCTACCCTGCTGCGGCAACGCCTGACGGAGCTGGGCCGTCACCCGGCCAGCCGCTGGCGGGTAACCGATCTGCCGCCGGAGAACTGGCAGGACAGCAGTTCCCCGAACCGCGAAGCGCCGGCAGCCGGGGGTGACGGCGATCGTGCTGCCCGCCTGTACCTAGCCCGCCGCCGCCGGCGCAAGCAGGGCTTCTGACGTCCGGTCACTCCGTGGAGACGGCTTCTGCCTGCACCGACGACGGCGGGACTTGGGGCACCACCTGCCAGAAGTGCGCCGCAGGATCTTCCCACAGCGGTCGCAGGCGGGTGGCTTCCTCCGGTTGACCGTAGAGCGACAGCAGGCCGAGATACGCTCCGAGCAGCTCCCGGATGTCGGCGATACCCCTTTCTCCTACGGGCTCGAGCCTGACCTTCGCCCCCCGGGCCAGCCGGTGACGTAGCGCCGTCTCGTCCAGCCCCATCTCCGGCCAGTAGCGAAGATAAACGACCCCGCCCGTCATCCCGGAGCAGATCCATGGTCCCGGATCGCCAAGTACCACGACCCGGCCGCCCGTCATGTACTCAAACGCAAAGCCCTTCAGATTCGCCGCCAGGCCAAGATTCCCCCCCGTTCTCGCTACAGGCCGCCGGGGTTCGGCAGCGAAGATCACATCCGCACCGGAGAGACGTACACAGGCCCGGCTGTCCGCATCTCCCTGGACAATCAACAAGCCCCGCTGCGCGCCGTAGGCAAAGCTCTTACCCACATTGCCGCCTACCAGCAGGCCGCCGGCACCCTGACCCTTAAGGACGGCCAGCAACCCACCATGGGCCATTTTCGCCGTCCCGTCCTGGGCAGCACCCCGGACCACAATCTCGAGCCCGTCGGTCAAAAAGGCGGCCAGACCATTGCCGGGAATACCCCGGACTACTTGCCGCTTCGGGAGGGCAACCGGCCCGCCAAAGATGCGACGGCGCGCCGTCTCTCCCGCCACGTCCGTACCGACGACACGTTGCTGGCAGCCGACGAGTTCCCCGTTAAACTGTGCTGCCCCGGAGCCCACATCACCGGTGACCTCCACCACCCTGCTGAACGTCGGCGTTCGGCACATACGGCCCGCCGCCGGTGCTGCCGCGGCTGCGGCGCCGGTGAGTTGTGCGCTCGCGGCTGCTCCCACCGGCTCTCGCGCTGTCGGCACCGGGAGAGGAGCCAGGAACTCGCTCAAGTCCACCCGATCATTTCCGCGCACCTGCACCAGCAGGTCGCCGCGCCCCACCAGCTCCCGCACGCTCGTTGCCCCGAGGCCGGCCACGAGCTTTCTCAGTTCTTCACCCATGCCCCGGAAGAAGGACGCCAGGTGATCGGCCGCCAGCTCAAAAAGCCGCGGTTCGAAACGCTTCAAACCGTACTTTTCTGCCTCCTGCCGGGAGGCAATCTGGGTGGTGATGCCCACGTGGCAGGTGCCGAGCTGGCAGCTGCGGCAGATGGTACACCCGATGGCCACCATGGCCAGCGTACCGAATCCGACCCGATCCGCCCCGAGCAGAATCATCTTGAGAACATCGGCCGCCGTCTTCATCCCCCCATCACACCAGAGCTCGACCCGGCTCCGCAGGCCGGCCGTTATCAGGGCCCGGTGGGCTTCCGTGACGCCAATCTCGGCCGGCAGGCCCACATGGCGAATTGCGTGAGCCCGAGCCGCTCCGGTTCCACCATCGAAGCCGGAAAGGTTGATGATGTCCGCTCCGGCCTTGGCGATGCCAACCGCTATGGTGCCGATCCCGGGCACAACCGGCACCTTCACGACTATCCGGGCGCAGGGATTGACGGTTTTCAGTTCATGGATTATCTGGGCCAGGTCTTCTATCGAATAGATGTCGTGGTTGTTCGAAGGCGAGATCAGCTCGATGCCGGCCTGGGTATGACGGGCAGCGGCCACTTTGGGAGTCACCTTGCGCCCGGGCAGATGCCCGCCTTCGCCCGGTTTGGCCCCCTGCCCGATCTTGATCTCAAGAAAGCGAGCGGAATTGACCACCTCGGCGGTGATACCAAAGCGTCCCGAAGCTACCTGGATGCCACGATGGCGAAAATAGCGGCCGAGCAGATCGGCAAGCTCGCCTCCCTCTCCGTTCATACAAACGATGTTCGCCCGGTACGCAGCTTCTGCATAGGCCCGGTAGGCTGTTTCGCCTTGTGAACCAAAAGACATCGAGCCGATCACGAAGGGGTAATCGTATCCGTCAATGCTGACATCGACCCGGGCCGGCGCGAGCGGCTCTTTGTCATGCAGTTCTCGGAATCCCAGCAAATGGCGAAGAGCCACCGGATCCGTCGCCACGAGCCTTTCCACCGTCTCCTCGTAAGCGGAGTACGGCTCCCGCCCCTCGGCCACAGCAGCCGCCTGCTTCCAGATCCTCGGATACAGATGGAAGGGGCGGGACGGCTTAGCAGCCTCTTCCCCGGCAAAGATCCGCCGCCTCCTCGCACTTTCCTCCTCCATTTGTTTCCAGCCGTAACCCGCCTTCTCCGAGCCGGCCCAGTTGACAACACCCAGAAACCGGGCCACCTCGGGATCCAAACCGATGGCAGCAAAGAGCCGGCCGTACCCGCGCAGCTCGTGAATACCTAAAGTAGCGATGACTTTCTCAATCCCCTTGCTGAGGGCTTGGCGGGCCCGAATCACCCCGGCGCCCGCAGTATCGACTCGTGCGGCTTGAGCCCAGAGGGCGTACGGGACCACGGCTTCCGCCCCCAGGCCGATTGCTACCATGATGTCGTGGAGATTTCTCAGCCCAGCGGAGCGCAAGATCACACCGATACCGCGACGGAGCCGTCCCAGCGCCTGCTCGACCGCGGCCAGCGCCAGGTGCGGATCGAGCCAGCCGGCCCGCCCGGCTACAGCCAAACCGTCATCTAGCACGAGCACCAGGCAATTGGCACGGGCAGCTGTCACAGCTTCGGCACCCAACCTTTTGCAGGCCGACAGCACCGATTCGCCGGGCCGCACCACTGTCTCCAGCCGCCGCCATCCGTCCGCCGGCAGTGTGGAGATCACTTCGTTCTCATGGAAAAGCAGAGGCGTGGGCAGCTCTACGGTATGGAAGCTGGGGTTGACTCCGGTGCCACGCTGGCTCTGCTCCCCCCACGGCCAGTCCGGCCGGCCGGCCACCACGGTTCTCAAGGAGAAATGCTCCATCTCCCGCTCCCGGTCGATAGCCGGGTTGGTTACCACCGCCACCGTCTCCTGGCAGAAATCTGCCAGGTTGACCGGAGTCTTGCCCAGCGCCGCCAGCGGCGCGTCATAACCCAGCGAAGCTATAGGTTCCGCACCGGACTCAGCCATCTCTTTGACCAGCCGTTGATCGTCCTGCTGCCATCCTGCTCCGGCCAGGACTCGCTCCAGCGCTTCGGCGGGGAAGGGCAGCTCCTCCGCCACCTTTTCCGCTATTGCAGCTTCGGGGGGACTGAGTCCAGCCGCAAGCAGCAGATGGCTTTGGCCGCCCTTCACCGGTAGCCCCCGTTCGCCGGCCTTCTGCAGCACGAATTCCTGGATGGCAGGATACTCCCACAGACGGCAGCCCGCCGGGCCAAGCAGTACCGCCTCCTTCTCCCCGGGAGCAAAGGGCCGCGGATCTGCCACCAGCATATCTACCGGGACAACCCCGGGCTCCGATGAAAAGACCCAGTGGTTTTCCGTCTCCAGACGCCATAGCGGCCGCAATCCCATGGCATCCACGCTAAACTCGAGCCAATCCCCGGCCCGGGCAAAGACGGCCGCCGGCCCCTGGGCAAAGGGTCCGAAGAGCTGGCGCAAATACCGGTAGAGATCCTGCAATTCCGGGCGGTACTGTTCCAGCTCATGCTCAATGGGAGGAAAGAGCAGCTCCATCGCCTCCAGTAAGGTCAGCCCGTCTCGCAGTACGAGGTGGGCGAGGACACGGTTGAGATCCTGTGAATCACTGCCATCCACGCAGGGCTCAATGCCGATCATCTCCGCCTGGCGTCGCAGCTGGGCTATGGTGTTGATCTCTCCGTTGTGGGCGAGAAACGAAAAGGGTTGTACCCGGGCAAATGATGACCAGGTATTGGTGGAGTAGCGGTTGTGGCCGATGCAGGCTACTGCCGTCAAGTGCGGGCTGGAAAGGTCGGGATAGTAGCCCCACAGGGTTTCGAGGCTACCCCGTACCTTGTAGACCACCGTATGACGGCTGAGCGAGACCACGTGGAGCGGCAGGCGGCGTTCCAGCTCCACCTCGGCTTGCAGCAACCTCCGATCCAATGCCTGCCGGCCGGCGGGCGGTGCGTCGCAGACCGGCAAAGCCACGGGTATGGCAGCAACCTGCCAGAAAAGCGGTTCCTCCCGCCTGGCCTGCGGACCGAGTGCCTCCCGGACCGTGCAGCCCTCCCTTTCCGCGAGCAGGCGCAGTCCGGCTGCTACCAGTTCCCGCCGGACTTCGGCCTGCACTTCTTTTGCCCCCTTCCGGGGAAGAAAGAAGTGGCCGACTACAAAATCAGGACGTCTGGCCAATTCCGGCGCCGCCCCCTGCTCTTTTAGCCATTCAGCCCACAGCGAGCGCGGGAGGTCCAGGAGCAGCCCCGTACCATCCCCCTCGCCCGCTACTTCGCCGGCGCGGTGGCGCATCATGCCGAGCGCCCGCCGGGCGGTCTCCACCACCTGCCGGCCTGCCCGCCCGTCTTTATCGATAACGGCGACCACCCCGCAGGCATCCCGTTCGTCCCGAACGGCTCGGATCGACTCACCCGTTGGACCCGGGCAACCCTCCCATTGGGAAAAGAGGCGCATCCTCCTCGTCCCTCCACACGATTAATTTCCATTGTGTGAAAGTCTTACTCTCGTTTGGTGTCACTGATTCTAACTGCCGGCAGAGTGAAACGCAAGAGCTTTTATTGGCAATCGCGCCAAGCCCGCGGCCGGCGGGCCGGGCGGCAGGAGTCACCACATCCATGCGGAAAAGGTTCGTGGGAAGCCGGCAGTTCCCGAGAAGCCAATTGACAGGAGCTGGGAGGTAGAGGCATGTGGATATCCTGGCAGGTTTTGTCCTGGCAGCCCTCCTGGTGATGGCTGCCTGCACGGGCCCGGTGCAGGCAGCGCCCCAGTCCGAGACGCTGGTGTTTGCCTCACGGGAAGCCTTCAGCGACGTGACCACCGATGGGGTGTGCTGGGTCGATGGCGACTTCTCCGGCTGGGAACTGGACGCTCGGGGAAGAGCGCGAGGAGAAGGCTATCTGACCACTGCCATCTGCGAGCTCAAGCTGCCCGTTACCGAAATCGTCGTTTCGTGGAATTCGCGCACACCGCCGGGAGCGACCTTGCGGGTGGAGATGCGTGCCCAGGTTGCCGAGGACCTTTGGACCCCCTGGTTTTCACTGGCCGTATGGCCGGGCGGCCGGGGTGCACCGGGCTTGCGCCGGGACGCATCCGGCTGGGTGAATGAGGACACCCTGGTCCTGCGCGAACCGACGCGACGGGTGCAGCTCCGGCTAACCCTCACCGCCAGCGAAACGGGGAATTCCCCCCGCGTGGGATTGCTCGCGCTGGTCGGTTCCACCCCGCTGGCCCCACCCGCGAAAGCCAGCCCACAGGCAGACACCCACCCCGCCTGGGGCAAGATGCTGGACGTACCTTTCCGGTCGCAGCGCTGGGAGGATCCTTCCATCTCCGGCCGGATCTGTGGCCCCACCTCCCTCGCCATGATCCTCGACTACTATGGCAAGCACCTTCCCACCGCTACGGTGGCCGCTCTGGCTTACGACGAGCTGAACGGCATCTACGGCAACTGGCCTTTCCTGGCGGCGGCAGCAGCCGAGCTCGGCCTGGCGAGCTACGTAACCCGTTTTTCTGACTGGGAGGGAGTTGAGGCCGAAATCCTCGCCGGACACCCGGTGATAATCTCGGTCCGCTTCGGTCCCGGTGAGCTCCCGGGCGCCCCCATATCCTCTACGTCCGGCCATCTGCTGGTGGTGCGGGGATTTACGGAAACGGGAGATGTGTACATAAACGACCCGGCTGCCTGGAACGAGGAGAGCGGCAGAACCGTATA
Organism: Limnochordales bacterium; assembly: GCA_014896315.1. Classification (GTDB taxonomy): domain Bacteria; phylum Bacillota; class Limnochordia; order Limnochordales; family DUMU01; genus DUMU01. Next base: position 263,297 of record JADBKP010000005.1, on the reverse strand, counting down.
CGATCGGGAGGCACTCCTCGCCGCCTGGAAGAACGGGGTGGCAATTCCTGTAATGCCGCTGGCGGATGTAGCGGCCCGGTAGACGACCCCGTGCGGACAAGGGGCGAGCTACGCTACGAGGATAGGCAACGAGCCTACCCGTGCCGCATAGAATAGAGTAACTCAACCCCACGCAGCAAAGAGCCAGTCTGGCGGGGGCTGCCGAGGTGAAATGTAATGGAGGAAGATCTTCCCAGGCGGCGTCTGCAGCTAATCGTTGAACATTCCTGGGTTGTAGAGACACTCCATCAGCTGAAGGCCGGAAGCATGTACCACCTCGCCTATGCCACGACGCATATCGAACCGGACGTCCTGGACGACATACGCAGCGGCCTGTTGCAGCCGGGAGCCCGGGCGGAGGTAGCCTTGTTGCAGGGGTCGACCCTGTACCCGGTGGCAGTGATTGAGCTGACCCAGATCAACGACTACCTGAGCTACGTGCGGTTCGACTTTCGGCTATTGCACGTCAACGATGGCATACCCCTGCCTCCCGACCGCTTGCGCCTCCTGTGCCGGTATGTTCCCACCTGAAACGACAACCCGCAGCTCATGCAAGCACAGGGTGAGGTTGCGCCTTGCCCGGTCAGTCAACGCCTGGTGAATGTGCGGTTGTACACCGCACATCCTCCCTCTCTCTCCCCGCCTTTACTTGCTCCGGTAGGAATTCCTCGTGAACTGACGAATAGATGCCCGGGAGCGGTCATGCCAGCCCGCCCGCAATCGTATCCAGGAGAATACTCATTGGTAGAGTCCGGGACCAACTCAACGTATTGGGAGGAGTAGCTGTGTCCGTAGAAGTCTCAAGTGCCAACCGCCCTGCCGACATGCCCCGCCTGGAAGGGTGGGCACTGATCCTGGGGGTCTCAAGCGGCTTCGGCAGGGCCACCGCCCTGGAGCTGGCTGCCGCCGGGATGGACATCGTCGGTGTGCACCTGGACCGCCGGGCCACCTTGCCCCAGGCGGAGGAGGTCAAGAGTGCCATTGAAGCCATGGGGCGGCAGGCCCTCTTTTTCAACCTTAACGCGGCCGCGCCCGAAACGCGCCTGCAAGTTATACAGGCCCTGCAAGAACGTCAGGCCAGGATCAGAGTTTTTCTTCACTCCCTGGCCTTTGGCAGCCTCAAACCTTTCATCGCCGATCGCCCCGAGGATGCCATAAGCCAGCCCCAGCTGGAGATGACTCTCGATGTGATGGCCAACTCCCTTGTTTACTGGGTGCAGGATCTGGTACGTGCCGGCCTTTTTGCTCCCCACGCCCGCATCTTTGCCATGACCAGCGCCGGATCAGCCAGAGCCTGGTTCTCCTATGGTGCCGTCTCGGCTGCCAAGTCGGCGCTGGAGTCCCACTGCCGCCAACTCGCAGTCGAGCTCGCCCCGAGGGGCATCACCGTCAACGCACTGCGCGCCGGCATAACCGATACCCCGGCCCTGCGGAAGATTCCCGGACACGAAGAGATGCTCCAACAAGGCATCCAGCACAATCCGAGCGGTCGCCTGACCCGACCCGAGGACGTCGCAAAGGCCATTGCGGTGCTTGCCTCCTCGGGCACTGACTGGATCACAGGCAACGTGATCAACGTGGATGGCGGTGAATTCATTGCCTGAACCGCGGCCTTTTGCGGGAATGGCGGAGAGTGCCGCGCGCCGCTTCCGCCTGACGTCACGGCTGGTGCTGGTAGATGGCCTCCCTGCCAACCGCCTGCTGCTGATAACAGCCCGATCCGGTGCTGCCTGGGTGACTCCCGGCGGGACGGTTGATCCCGGCGAGGATCCGCGCGCGACCGCAAAGCGCGAAGCCGAGGAAGAGACCGGCCTGCCGGTACACGTGGACAGGCTCATTTACGTCTCTTTGCTGACGCCTGAGGATGTAGTAGAGCTCTTTTTCCTTGGCTTGCCCGCTGCTCCCCTCGGCCCTGAGCGGTGGAGCTGGAATGATCCGGACGGGCCCAGGAGGGAGGCCCGCTGGTTCGCCCCGGCCGAATTGCAGGCCGAACCACTGCCCGTTTATCCCCAGGCACTCCGGCATGATCTTTGGCCTTTCCTGAAACAGCCGGAAACGCAAACCCAGGAAGAAAGGTCGGGCCGCATCTGGCCCGACCCCTACCTTGGCATTTTCCATCTGTGAGCCACTGCAGTACGGCCCATCAACCAACCGCGCCCTCCATCTCCAGCTGGAGCAACCGGTTGAGTTCGACTGCATACTCCATGGGCAGTTCCCGCGCGAACGGCTCAACAAAACCCATCACGATCATCATGGCCGCCTGTTCCTGGGGTATCCCCCGGCTCATAAGGTAAAAGAGCTGCTCTTCGCTGATCCGGGAGACGGTGGCCTCATGCTCCATGGTAACCTTGTTCTCCTCGATTTCGATGGTAGGGACGGTATCCGAACGCGCGGTGTCCCCCAGCATGAGGGCGTCACAGTTGGTCTTGGACTTGACACGTTCGGCCCCTTTCGCCACCTTCACCAGCGCGCGGAAGGTGCTGTAGCCCCCGTCGAGGCTGATCGATTTGGAGGTGATGGTTGAGGTGGTGTCTGGCGCCGCATGGATGATCTTCGCCCCAGCATCCTGAACCTGTCCGGGACCGGCCACCGCCACGGAGATAACCTCGGCTCTTGCCCCCCGTCCCACCATATATACGGCCGGATATTTCATGGTTACCTTCGAACCCAGGTTGCCGTCCACCCATTCCATGGTGGCATCCTCGTATGCGACCGCCCGCTTGGTCACCAGATTGTACACGTTCTTCGACCAGTTCTGGATGGTCGTGTACCGGACTCTCGCCCCCTTCTTGACGATAATCTCTACCACCGCGCTGTGGAGCGAGTCGCTGCTATATATGGGGGCAGTGCAACCTTCAACATAATGAACGGAACTCCCCTCATCGGCAATGATCAGAGTCCGCTCGAACTGGCCCATATTCCGCGCGTTTATACGGAAGTACGCCTGCAACGGTATGTCTACCTTTACCCCCTTGGGAACGTAGATGAAACTTCCGCCGCTCCAGACCGCGCTGTTAAGAGCGGCAAACTTATTATCCTCCGGGGGCACTACCGTTCCGAAGTATTCGCGGAAAAGATCGGGGTACTCCCTCAACGCCGTGTCGGTATCGACAAAGATGATGCCCTGCTTGGCCAGGTTCTCCCGGATGTTGTGGTAGACAACCTCCGAGTCATACTGCGCCGAGACACCGGCCAGGAACTTGCGCTCAGCCTCGGGGATTCCCAGCCGCTCAAAGGTGTTCTTGATGGTTTCGGGCACTTCGTCCCAGCTACGCCCCTGCTTGTCCGTGGGACGCGTATAGTAGTGGATGGAGTCGAAATCAAGGGCGGACAGGTCGGCTCCCCACCGCGGCAGAGGCTTCTGCAGGAAGATCTCCAGCGCGCGCAGACGGAACTCCCGCATCCAGGCGGGCTCACCTTTCAGCGACGAGATCTCCTCCACCACGCGACGGGAGAGGCCCTTCTCTGTCTTGTAAACAACGAGTTCCGGATCGTGGAACCCGTACTTGTATTCGGTCAGGTCGAAATCCAGAGTGCGTCGGGCCATGAGTCTACCTCCTACTAAACCCGCTGCCTGCATTCTACACGAATTCCGAGTAAATTGGTAGGGGTTCAGCGAAGGCTCACAGGGCTTCTCCGCCCGAAAGCCGCAAGCCCGTCACTCTTGCTGTCTGCGCCGCTTTCTCAGCTGCTCTTTCCACTCTTTCTTCCAGGCAAGCAGTTCATAGATTTGACGATAGGCCGTCTCCCAATCCCCCCGGAAAGCAACCGCCCGGTCATCCACGTAGACGTCGGCTGCCGGTTTTCCGGGCTGAACACCCGGGGGACCCTCCTCGTCTTTGTTGATCCCGTCGAAGGGTATCCCGTGCTCCCGCAGATAGGCGGCAATCTCTTCCGTTTCACTGCGAGTGGTATAGATGATGATCCGCCACCCTTCCGCCTTCAGCCGCCGCAGGGTTTCAGCCGCGCCCGGAATGGGCGGATCAAACACGCCCCGCCCGCGGTAACGCTCGTATTCTGTGATGGTACCGTCGAAGTCGACACAGAGCGTCAGTGCCCGCGCCATCTCGCACGCTCACCCCAACGAGCTCAGCAGAAAGAGTAAGGGTGACGACAAGGCCGACGCTGACCACCGGCCGGCCCATCGTCACCCGTAGTATGTTCAGGCAACTGCCTGCAGCTCTACGACCGACCCCTTCAGGGAAGACTACTCATTCGCCAGCTCTGGCTGCAACCGGCTTCAGCCCCTTCACCTCTGGGGGAAGCAACGGTTCGGTCAGCGGCAGTTTGACCCACTGACCCTTGCGCGCCGACTGGTACATGGCAAGGACGAGCTCCATAGCCTTCTTGCCTTCGTACCCATCAATGTATGGACGCTCGCCCGCTCGTACCGAACGGAAAAAGTCATTGATCTGCTTGGCATGGCTCTGTCCCCAGTAGCCCGGCCCGAGAGTCGGCTGGTCGGGATCGGCAACCGGCTCGACCGTCCTGGTGACATTGCCCACCTTGATGTAGGCCACGTCCTTGAGGATGCGGATCAATCCTTTTTCGCCTACGATCTCGACGAACACATCGGCATCGTACGGATAGTAGCAGTTAGCATAAAGACTCGCCAGTGCCCCGTTGGCAAAGCGAATAGTCGCCTCCGCCACGTCGTCCACGTTGATGATCTCGTGGTTGCGGGTGTCGTAGGTGGCAAACAGCTCCACAGCCGGTCCCATCAGCCACTGAACCAGGTCGATGGTATGGATGGCCTGGTCGATCAGGACGCCGCCACCTTCCTTATCCCATGTGCCCTTCCAATCGCTATGACTGTAATACTCATCGGAACGGTTCCAGGTGAGGAACGCCCGCGCCCCTCTAATAGCACCGATCTCACCCGTGTCTACCGCCTGCTTGGCAGCCTGGGAAGCTGTGTTGTAACGGTTCTGGAAGATGACGCCAAGCGTCACCCCATTCTCTTCGGCGGCCCGGATCATGGCGTCTGCGTCAGCAACGCTCAAGGCCATCGGCTTTTCCGTCAGAACATGCTTTCCAGCCTTGGCAGCGGCAATCGCCATAGGCGCGTGCAGGTAGTGAGGAGTGCAGATCTCCACGGCATCGATGTCCGAACGCGTGATGACTTTCTCCCAGTCAGTCTCCGCCTCGCAACCGTACTGGGCTGCAAAAGCCTCGGCCCGCTCCCGCCGGATGTCGACCGCCACGGCCAAGTCAGCCTCGGGTGAACGAGCCAGCGCACCCGCGTGGACCCGGGCAACCCTGCCGCAACCGATCAGCGCAACTCTGAACTTGTCCAACTCCAACCGACCTTTCCGCCCTTGTTTTTTCAAAACAAAGTTTCGGGCCTTACCCAACCCGCGAGTATATCCAAGCGTCAGTACGATGACAACACCGAAGCTCAGTCCTGGCCGTTTCAGGCGCCAAACTTCTGCAGACGCAAACCATGAGCCAGCATCAGCGGTAGGATGTCGGTTGACTTGATGAAACCGAGGGCGCCTCGGGCACAGTCACTCTCCCCGAACTTCTCAACCCAGGCATTGCGGCGGGCATACCGCGATACCAGCAGGATAGGTACGGGATGCCAGCTATGCGCCTTGAGCACGGCCGGTGTAGAATGGTCACCGGTGACCACCAGCACATCAGGATTCAAGGCCTCGATCCGGGGGATCAGGGCATCCACCTCTTCGATTACCTGCACCTTCCTGTCAAACGCCCCGTCTTCTCCGGCACTGTCGGTCGGCTTGACGTGGACAAAGAAGAAATCATACTTCTCCCAGTTGTTCTCGAGCACCTCAAACTCTTCTTCGATGGAGTGACCGGGAGTAAGGACTTCCATCCCTACCAGACGGGCAAGCCCGCGGTACATGGGATAGACGGCGATCACCGCACTGTTCAGACCATATTTCTCCCGGAAGGTGGCAAGCTTCGGGAGGCGGTCAAAACCCCGCAGGAGAATGGTATTTGCCGGCCGCTCCTCCGCCAACACCATGTTGGCCTGCCGTACGAACTCGTTGAAGAGCTCGGCCGTCCTGCGTGAGGCAGGGTCGTCGCTGCGAGCGCGAACGGGCAGGGGCGCAAGACCCGTCTTTTGAGGATCGGTATCGGTCAGGTCGGCCCCGAGGCCTTCGCCCCGGAAAACGATGACGGCCCGATACTGCATTTCCGGTTGGATGATTATCTGGACCCCGGGAATTCGGATGGATTCAAGCTTCTTGCAAAGCCGCGCACATTCTTCGGTAGGAATTCGGCCGGCCCGCCTGTCGGTGATAACCCCATTTTCCATCGTGGCAAAGTTGACCCGGCAAGCCACATCTTCCGGCTTCAACTCAATCCCAACGCCGAGGGCCGAGAGTACCCCCCGCCCCACCTCGTGCTGGACGGGATCGTAACCAAAGAGTCCGAGGTGTCCCGGACCGCTTCCCGGGGTGATGCCGGGAGCAACCGGTGTATGCAGTCCCACCGATGAACTCCTCGCCAAACGATCGAGATTAGGTGTCCGGGCTGTTTCCAGTTCGGTCTTTCCGGTGTCGGGATGAGGCAGTCCGCCCAGACCGTCCATCACCAACAGCACAAGCTTTGTGTTAGCCTCGGTAACTAGCTGCTGGAGAACATCCATTGTCGATAAGTCACTCCTTTTAATCTACAGGGAACCGCCTGCTTCTACCAGATCCTGCTGCTCCCTGCTGCTTCAAGTTCTCCGCAGCTATTTTACCGAAACCAGGGCAAAAATGCCCACCGAACCTGATATCTTAGCTGTACACCTGGCGGTACACTGTCCGAACAGCGCCGCCAGGCCCAGGGCCCGCAGGCGCTGCCGGACGAAGCGACCAGCACCCCTCCTATGCGCCGGGCAACGCCTCTGATCACTCCGCCCGCCGAAACAGGTGGAGAAGGAGACGCGTCACCCGGTCAGGTCGGGGCTGACGCTTGCTGTAAAGGGCTGCACCGCAGTGACGGCAGTAGACACTCCCAACGTTACGAGTGCCGCAATCTTTGCAAACCACCATCTGTGGTGCCTCCTTGGGACTACAGGTTTTCGGGACGTTCTTCGTCCCGGATGCTCATTTTTCGTCCCACCATCAGTCTACCGCCCGCCTCTGCCCCAGGCAACTCCACAGATGCCGATTTTACGCAGGTTTTACAAACCGTTACATGCGGTTAATCTTGGGGATAGATGGTAAACCATCCAGGAATGAGCGTCTTCGAGCAGAATATAGCGGGGTGCCGCAAGTCCCGCTATCACGCTTCCTGTCCCGCGCACGGGACCCCCTCGCCGGCAGCTATTGGCCACGACCGGTGACCAGATCGGTCGTGAGCAGACGGAGACTGCGGAGGATCTGCTGAAAGAGAGATTCGTCGATCGAACCGGCAGCGATAACACGGAAACCGCTGACCTCAGCTTCAAAAGGACGTGCCGCAAATACGCTTCCGGACTCCTCTCGCAGGCCCCACGAGCTAGTCATCGGCAGAAGCCAAGAGGGGGAACCGATGCGCAAGCTCCAGACCGAACCCGCGGCTCCGAACGATCCCAACCCCGCTCCGCCCCTTGACCCGCTCGTGTCCCGCTGCACGTAAAGGGATACCGCGCCCGCCGGTGTCATGATCCGCAAGATCACCAGCGGTGGGCCGGAATCTCTGACAGTCTCGGCCGCAATCCAGCGCAGGGGAGGCAGCAATACCCAGGGTATGAGGGTTCCCCCAGCTCCCAGCTCCCGGTAGAGTTGCTCTGCCAGAGTGACCTGGCGCCATTCGTCCAGCGATTGCAGGACCCGGCGTCCGGCCAGTTCCGCAGGCAACTGGAGGCTAGGCGTTGTCCTGGGAGGCAGGCTCACCCCCGCCCGCAAGATGAGTACCAGAATCTCATCCGAGCGATCATACTGGACTATCTTCCAGGTAAAGTGGTTCTCCTGGTCGATCCAGAACTCCAGACGCCCTCCGTTGCGGGAGGCGGTCACGACGGTCACCGCCCGCGCTCCCATCGTCGCCGGGCGGGCCGTAAGGGTGGCCGCGGCGGCTTGCGAGAGAGCTTCACTGAGCAAGACATACGGAATGGGTGCCCCTCCCAGCTCAAGAAGGCGCAACCGCAGTTGTATCCCCCCGGCCGCAAGACGGAAAAGATAGGCCGATCGGTCCATCCAGGCAGAGGTGCCCTGAGGTGTCTCAAGCAGGGTCAGGCGGAAGGTTGGCGATTCCTGTTCAATCCGGTAGAGAGGAGGAACCTGCCACACGCTCCGGTAGGTTACATGTGAACGGTCGGCAAGAAACTGGACTGTAGATTCCAAGTAGCTGGCGGGCAGATTGAATTCCGCCCCGAGAGCTTGCGCTAACAGACGTTCGGCTTGATCACCAGCCCAGGTTCTGGGAGCGGCCAAAAACCCAAAAGTCACCCAGGCTGAGGCCAGAAGGCAGGTCAGGCCGACTGAGGCAGAAGCCCGCCGCACCCACCGAAGCCAGAGCCAGTCTGACACCGGCCCCTCCACCCCCTAAGGAGTCGTCGTGGCCAGCAGTACTCGTTTGATCAACGCCTCTTCGGGGGATTCGACCGGGTCGGCCACGACCGTAGCGGCATACCTCTCATGTTCCTGCTGGTACTGGTGTTCAGACCGTTCACCTTCATCCTCATCCGGCGACTCTTCATTCTTAGTCGCCTTACCCGAAACCTTTTTCCCCCCGGTCGCCCCGGCACTTTCAGAGGCTGGTCGGACGGCATTCACGGTCGCCGGGCGTACGCCGGGAGTTTTACCGTTCCCCGGCTTGGCCGCCAACTGGCTGGCGGGATCCGACAGTGCGGCAATCGCAGCAACACTGACCGGGACAGGATCCGGGCTGTCAGCGAAGCCAGCAGCCGGTCTGCTGTTGGCGACGGTCATCCCAGCCGCGACCGGTCCTTCTCTGTCTTTCTCCGCCACGCCAGCTGCTAGCTCTCCGGTTACTCTATCTTCTTCCTCCTCCGGCGAACCGACCGGGTGCAGGGTTACCGCCGCCGCGCGAGCCGACGCACGGCTCTCAGCAAGAGTTCCGTCCTGCCACAGCGCCAATTTACCGCTCTCCGGCATCTGGGTCGCGTCGGTCGTCAACTTGACCTCACCCAGCGTATAGGAAACACGGCGCGGATCGCTTCCTTCGTCTTCCCCGGTCGGTAAACCGGCAGCGGTAACACCCGAGTATCCCCGTTCCGCCCCCTCGGCGCTCTCCGTACCCTCGCTCGTGCGGCTCACGGCCGAGTAGCTTTGGGCTTGCGCAGTGACCAGACTGCCTGTCACGAGCTCCGCCGGCGCAACCTGCACGTCCCCGCCAACCACGGGTTGAGAAGTGGGCGCTGAGGAGTCTGCCAATTCAGATGAGTCGGGGCGGAAGGATTCTCGCAGACTGCCGACGATGCCGGCAACCAGAAGCAGGGCACAGGCCGCCGCCGGCCACGCCCGGCTCCAACCGGTCCGCATGCGCGGCCCGCGACCCCACACCACCCGTGCCTGTTCTCTGGTCAGCTCCGCCCGCAGCCGTTTGAGAAGCCTTTGCGACTCGACACTTGCCTGGCGTCCCTGACGCCTCTGAGCCTGCTGACCCGGCATCCACAGGTCGGCACCGCTGCCGGTCTCACTGCCGGCCAGCAGGCGCACTGCTTGCCTGACCCGTTGCAGACCAGCAACTTCTGCCGCACAAAGGGGGCAACTCTCCACGTGCTGCCGGATTACCCGGCTACGCCGGAGGCTAACTTCCCCATCAACCCAGGCAGACAGCTCGACCGGGTTGATACAGCGCCTCATGGTCAACCAATCCATTCCTTCGCCGGCAATCTGCGCTCCAGCATCTGCCTGATACTGGCTCGTGCGTAGAACAGGCGCGACTTGACCGTACCGACCGGACAGTGCATGATCTCAGCTATTTCCTCGTAGCGGAACCCGAAAAGATCATGGAGGAGAATAGTGGCACGGTGAACCTGGGACAGCTCAGCAAGCGCTTGCTCCAGATTATCCCGCAACTCCCGCTGGCGGATGGCCTCCTCGGGAAGGTGGCGGGCATCACGCTCGGCCGTACCGACAGCATCCAGCGCCAGCCCGTCAAGGTTGGATACCGACCCGTCAGCCTCATCAGCGGCGGCCACGGGCGGAACAAGGATCTCCGGCCGAACCTTGCGCCGGCGGGCAAAATCCCGTGCCAGGTTGGTAGCAATGCGAAAGACCCAGGTGTCGAAGCTGCTCTCACCCCGGAAAGCGGGTAATGCCCGCCAGACACGCAGGAACGTCTCCTGCAGCAGGTCCTCAGCCATCTCAGGGCCGACAAGCCGATTGAGATAGGCGAGCAGGCGTTGCTGGTAGAGAAGGACCAGTTCTTCAAAGGCTGCCCTTTCACCGTTCTGGCAGCGGCGAACAAGCTCCATCTCAGGGGTCAGGGGGCCAACGCCGCTTGCAACCGGCTCACCTGCCTGCGCCGCTGCTGATCCCGTTCGCCGCCACCAATACATGCCATTCCCTCCTGTGCATCTCTGACGCAATAACAGACAGGAGGTTCACCAAAAAAAGCTAGACTCCTGCTAGCTGCTGGAATTGCCAGGTGTGGGCGTCTCCTCCCCGGCAGGCAGGAGAGTAATACGGTACGTTATTTCCACCTGTGGTCTGAGACTGGCCGCTACCGAGCAGTACTTGTCTTGCGAGAGAGCTACCGTGTCCCGTATCGCCTTCTCGTGGGCCTCCAGGCCGTCGCCCCGGAAGATGTATTCGATCTCGATACGGGTAAACTTCCTGGGATGCTCGTCCCTCCGTTCACCCCGCAAGACCATACGAAAGTCCTTCACAGAGATGCGCCGCTTGCGCAGGATACTGACCACGTCCATGCCGGTGCAGCCTCCCAACGCCATCAGCAGCAACTCCATGGGCCGCGGACCGGCGTTCCGGCCTCCCGCCTCGGGGGCTCCCTCCATGACCACGTAGTGGTTGCTTCCGCCCAAACCGAGGAAGGTCATTCCCTCCACGAACTGAACCGATACCTCCATGCCTTCGCCCTCCTCTGCTTACTGCCAACTGTGGAGATAAGAATACCACAATACTGGCTCCGCCTCTTGCACTCCCGCCGAGACGCCATACAATAGGGCTAACAACTGTCTTGTCATCTGACAAGATACTTGGACAGTGTTACGGGGGGGTTCAGGATGGAGAAGGGTGAGAAGCTTTGGGCTGCAGTCCTCGGGACTCTGGTGATCTCCGCCTACGCCGTGCCCTACCTTTTCCTGCGGCATGTGCACGCCTGGTACGGAGCGGGACTTTTCTGGACTCTCTTCGCGCTGGCGGTGATTCTGTTGCTCGCACTGTTTACCAGCAGCTGGCAGGATAAAGAGGAGGAATGAACCTGATGCAGCCATGGCAGGTCTACCTGGCAGTCGGCCTGTATTTGACCGTCACCACCTTACTGGCCCTGGCCGTACGTCGTGGCATGGGACATGGGGTCGAGGATTACTTTCTCGCCAATCGTCGCCTGGGCGGAGTGATCTCAGCGCTCAGCTACAGTGCCACCACCTACAGCGCCTTCATGATGGTGGGGCTGGCCGGCCTGACATACAAGGGCGGTGTGGGCGCGCTGGGCTTCGAGCTAATTTACCTGTCCGGACTGATGCTGGTTGCTTTCTTCGGTCCCCGCTTCTGGCTGGCCGGCCGCAAGTTCCACATCGTTTCCCCTACTGAACTGCTCGCCATCCGTTACGACAGCCGCACCCTGGGTGCGCTCGCCGCCCTGGCAGCGATGGTCTTTCTGATCCCCTACTCCTCCGTGCAACTACTCGGCATCGCCTACCTGCTGGAAGAGTTGACGCAGGGCGCTATTCCCTTTGTGGCCGGCCTTACCATTGCCGCGGTGGTATCACTGGTATGGGCGCTTGCCGGAGGCCTCCGCTCTGTCGCCTGGACCGACGCCTTTCAAGCCCTGTTGATGATGGTAGCGGCCTTGCTGGCGGTCGGGTATGCCCTGGCCTCCCTGGGCGGGCCCGCTCTCTTCGTCGAGCGACTGGCTCGCCAGTGGCCGGAGTGGCTGAGTGTCCCCGGCGGCGAGGGATACTTCCAGTTCTCCACCTTCCTTGGGCTCAGCCTTCCCTGGTTCTTCTTCAGCCTGTCCAACCCGCAGGTAGCCCAGAGGATGTTCACTCCCCGTTCGCTGAAGAGCCTGCGCCGGATGCTGCTGGGCTTCCTGTGCTTTGGACTGGTCTACACCCTGGTCTCGGTTACCTGGGGATTTGTCGCGCGGCTTGAGTTTACCGACCTGGCCAATCCCGATCTGGCCACTCCGACCCTGCTCAAATCCGGAATCGTTCCACCGTTTGTGGCCCTTCTGGCCATGCTCGGCATTATGGCAGCAGCCATCTCTACCATCGACTCGATCCTGCTCACACTCGCTTCCATGCTGGCCCGGGATGTGTACCGGGGACTGCGGCCCAAGGCTCCAGAAGAGGCCGAATTGCAGGTGGGCAAGTGGGTGATTCCGGTTCTCACCTTGATGGCTTTCCTCTTCGCCCGCATGAAGCTCAATCTCATCGCTCTGCTCTCCGTCGCCTCTTCTGCCGGATTGCTGGTTCTGGTGCCCCCTACCATTGGCGCGTTCTTCTGGAGGCGGGGTACGGCCGCCGGAGCAAACGCTGCGATCATAATTGCCGGGCTTACCGTGGTCTGGCTGCAATTCCGTCATCCGGTCTGGCTGGGACAGTGGCCGGGAGTCTGGGGACTGATCATCAGCACACTGGTTTTCCTGGCTGTCAGCCTGGTTACCCGAGCGCCGGAAGAACGGGCCCGTCAGTTTATCGACGAGCTCAACGACAGCCTGCGAGAGCACCGGCGAGCGGCCGCCTGCCTCCGGTGAACAGAACTACGACTCGAGTACTGCCGGAAGCGTCTCCTCGATCCGTCGCAGCACCGGTTCGGTCAGGGATACCCCCGCTGCCTCCAGGGCGAGGAGCAGCGCTCCGCCCACCGGATGGAAGCGGGGGGCAACCACCCTGGCGCCGGGGAGAGCCGTGGTGATCCTGCGGGTGAAAGGCCCAATGACCGGCTCCCCGGCGCGAAAAACGCCGCCCACATACGAGAAGAGCCGGGGCCCCTGCGAATCCTCCCAGGAGATGGCCCGCGCGGCAGCCAGGGCCAGATCGGCCAGGTGCTCACCGGCGGCGGCCAGAAGGCCGATCGCCACCTCGTCTCCCCGGGCCGCAGCCCGGCCTACCGCCACGGCCAGGCCGGCGTACTGCGGACGAGTAGCCTCCCCGTATATCCAGGCATGTAACTCATGCAGGTCCTTCTTGCCGGCGGCAGCCGGGAGCTCGTCCACCAACAGGGTGGCTGGCCCCCGGCCATCGCAGGCCCGGGTGGCTGCGGAGAGAGCCTGGTAGGCGAGCCAGGAAGCAGATCCCTCGTCACCCATGAGGTGGCCCCAGCCGCCGCTGGTCGCCTCCTGCCCGGAGGCGTTGCGGGCAAGGCCGACTGAGCCCGTCCCGCCGATCACCACAACACCAGGGCGGCCACACAGACTTGCCTGCCAGGCCGTGCGGCTATCGTGTACGACGATAACGTCGCGCTCGGCGTGGATTTCACTGCGGATGATCTCTGCCATAGCCGCGTTGCCGCCGCTCATACCGTAGGCAGCCGCCACCAGCGGGGGAAGCTGGTCCGGCAAGGCAACTCCTTGCTTCGCCAACTCACCCTGCACCTTCTGCCAGGCTGCGGCCAAAGCCCCGCGCACCGCCCGCCGGCAGCGATCCGGTCCTCCGGGTTCGTTGATATGATTGGCGGGCCCGGCCCAGCCCGCCGCCAGGCACCGCCCCGTCAGATCGGCCAGTACCGTCACCGTCTTGGTCTGGCCGCCATCCGTCGCCGCGACCAGCCCGCTCCACTTCTCTGATTCCAGAACGTCGCTCATCATGGTCCACATCCTTATCAAGATCGAGTGCTGTCAAGACTCTCTCGCTTGCCACCCCCCGGCCCGGCTCGCAGAGGCTCTCCGTCCGGGCTCCGTCCGGGCTCTGGCTAGTATGGCTCGTACCTGACCCTCGCCCCCGGCGGGCGCCGCCGGCTCACGCTCCCTGACCCAGGGAAGTCCCAAACTCCGGACTTTCCGTCGTTCGCTGCAGCTCAGCCTTAAGGTCTTCCAGGAAGTAACGGGGGGAGTCTGACGAGTTCAGGAGTTCAAACGAGATCATGGTGCGTATCGAAGCGCAGTGTACCTCTTTCCCCCGGGAACGGAGATATTCAAAAGCCCGTTCGAAATCACCATCCCCGCTCATCAAAACCGCCACATCGTACAGATCCATAGTTGACAACATGTCAACTACGATATCAACATCCAGATTAGCCTTGTACAGAGTCAGTCCCGTTTCTTGGTCGACGATACTCTTCAGCGGACGCCGGCGCACTATATAGCCCATATGGGTGAGCGCCCGCAAGAACGACTCCTGGGCATACTCTCCCTCATTTTCGGCCGCGTAGTAAAAGCCGTTATACAGTTCCTTATCGCGAGAGAAGAAGGTCAGTACTTTGGCCCAGTCGATGCGCCATCCCAGGGCCCGTTGGGCATAAAACATGTTCGAACCGTCAATAAAGATCGCCACCCTTTTTTTACTCTTCATCGCACTCCTTTTACCTCTTTCTCTCTTTATTTTGATCCTGGCAAATATCACCATTCCGCCCGGCCAGCCTTCGGGAGACTCCTGCCCGGCTTCTCACCCCATGCTGCGGCCGGTGGCCGTGCCGGACCCGTGAACTCCGGCTGCTAACGGTCGCCGCCTGGCTCCTTCTCATGCCACAATCATATAGCACCTCCTTTCCCATTTGACAGCCGGACTTCTCCCCGCACAGTCACAAGGCCGTCGCACCCGGCGGGAATCAGGTAAAATGGACTGGAACTCTCTTGCCGGAAAACCACTGGCCTTGGAAGGGATCACGTTGGAGAAGTATAGTCCCAGTCGCCTCAAAACATATGAGACCTGTCCGCGCAAGTATCGGTTCATCTACATTGATAATCTTGCCCCCCAGTTTGAGAAGCCCCGCCCCGAGTTGTTCCTCGGGAACCAGATCCACGCGGCCCTGCGCCGCTTCTTTGAACTCGACCCCTCCGAGCGGAGCCTCGAGGTGCTGCACAATCTCTTTCGCCGGGCCTGGGCGGTCGACGGCAAACGCCAAGAGACCTTCACCGATGTGGCCACGGAGCGGGAGTTTGGCCTCAAAGGGCTTGAGCTGCTCCGCCAGTTCTTCACCCATCATGATACGAGCGGCCGGCCGTTCAAGCTCGAAGAATGGGTGGAGTCGCCGCTTGATGACGACAGCGGCCTGCTGGGCAAGATCGACCGGATCGACATCGACCCCGACGGTCGCCTGCATCTGATCGATTACAAGACGGGCAAACCGCCAGCCAGTGCCGGATACCTGCGCAGCGATCTCCAGCTGCCAGCCTACTGGCTGATGGCCGAGAGTACCTTCGGACGGCCGGTGGGGCGCATCAGCTATCTCTATTTGCAGACCCCGACCCCGTATACCGCCACGTTCACCCGCGAAGAGGTGGAAGGGGTGCGGCGCTACTTGCGCGAGCTGGTCCGGAAAATCCGCGCCGACGACCAGTTCCTGCCCATCGCTAACCCGCTGTGTCGCTTCTGTGACTACCAGAGCATCTGTCCGCTAGAACTGCGACAAACGGGGGGAACCGGCTCGGCTACCAGCGGCTGGCTGGCCTGGACAGGCAACGACGAAGGGATCGACCGGGCCGTCAACAGCCTGCCTTTCTAGCGCCCGGCAGGGCGCACGCGACCTGGAGGCCGGGTCGTACTACCTGGCCTCGATCCTACTCCGCTGTCCAGGTTGTGGAAGGCTGCGACCGCGCACAAGGGAGGTTACTACTCCGAACGCGGCCAGCGCCGCCGCAACGAGAAAGGTGTCGTGCAGACTCATCACGAAAGCCTGCCGGCGCAGGATGTCGGCCGCGGCCACATCTTGGGCCACGTGGGCTACTCCCAGGTCCCGCAGATGCACCGCCAGCCGCCCGCTGAAGGTTGCTCCGCTCACCGCAATCCCCAGTACCATCCCCATATTCCGCATGGTGGCCAGCATCCCCGATGCCTGGCCCAGGCGCGGACGCGGAACGCTGCCCATGATCGCGTTGTTGTTAGGCGACTGGAAGAGTCCGCTGCCGATCCCAAACAGGCTGAGCCGCCAGAGAACGTCGGAGGCAGTAGCAGCCGCGTTCAGCTGGCTGAGGCACAACGCGGCCAATGACATTACTCCCATTCCCGTCGCGGCCAGATAGAGCGAGCCGATTCTATCTGAGAGCCATCCGGCCAGCGGGGCGACCAGCATCACCGCCAGCGGGTAGGCAATCAACAGTTCACCGGCACGACTGGGAGGAAGACCGAGCAAGTTCTGCAGGTAGAAGGGCATCAAGAACGTGACCATGTATTGCGTCAGGTAGTTCAAGAGCGCGCTGGCGTTGGCAGCAGCGAAAAGGCGCTGGCGGAAAAGGCTCAGGTCGACCAGGGAGGCCGGGTTCTGTCGCTCGGTATGGACAAAAAGAACAAGCGACAATACCCCTCCCACCAAGAGTCCTATCACGGGCATCGATCCCCAGCTCCAGTTCTGACCCTGGCTGATGGCAAGCAGCAGAGCTCCCAAAGCAATAGCAAGGAGAGTAGCTCCCCCATAATCGAACCGGGTCCGCTGGTGCAATCCGCCTTCGCTTGCGGCTGCCGGGGCAACCTTTGGCAGCACCCGAGAGGCCCAGGCAGTCCCGAGCAGACCAATGGGCAAGTTTATGTAGAAAATGGCACGCCACCCCAGATGGTCAACCAGGTAGCCACCCGCGATCGGCCCCATCGCCAAGCCAACCGCCACCACCATGGCGTTAAGCCCCAGCGCCTGACCGCGTTCTCGCGGCGGGAAGACTTCGGTAAGGATGGCCGGTCCGGCGGCCATCAACATACTCGCTCCGACGGCCTGAATGCCCCGGGAGACCAGCAGGACCGGGAGTGACGGGGCGATGCTGCACAACAGTGAACCCGCGGTAAAAACCGTGAAGCCTGCCAGATATACAGAGCGATGCCCGTAAAGATCGCCCACGCGGCCAAACGTCAGCAACAGAGAACTGATGACGAACAAGTAGATCATGGAGACCCACTCGACAGCAGCCAGGTCCACTCCAAACGCGGCCTGAATCTGCGGCAACGCAATGTTGACCACGCTGCTATCGAGCGGCCCCATGATCGTGCCGACGGCAAGAGCGGTCAGTATAACCCACCGGGAAGAGCTGGCAACTCCTGCCTCGCCAGCACCTACGGCATCTCTACTCAACATCTTGCGCTCCACACATAACCCCAGCATGAGGATGGGACAAGGCCCTTGTCTGTCTACCTTAATTGCCCGCCTGCCGACTGTCAAGAGGACAAGGAAAGGACCGTTCACTGTAGAATGCACAATCAGCGATTGGTAGGTTCGACCATCCACTCACCGCACCCGGCCGCTTTGTTGTTCACCGCAGTCGCTGAGTTGGCCGAAAGCCGGCGGCCTGGGTGCGGCCTTATTACCGGCATAAGGTAAGACGATTAAGCAGGAGGGGTGATCCGTTGTGGGGCCCGGTGATAGCAGAGCAGTATTATTCATCGGACTGGTGCTGGGAGGTATCTTGCTGATCGGGGGCGATCTGGCGGTCGCAGGCGCGCTGGCGGCAGCGCAGCCTTCCGAACGAAGCCTGCCGGCGGCGAGCTGGCCAGTTCCCGCGGATACTGTGCTCATTTACTACCGCCAGGGAAGTAGTATTGATGTCAGCACGCTGCTGCCGTATGTCGCCTACCTCAACCGGAATGGTGAACCGCAAGCCGCTCCCTTCTTCGACGGTTTTCTCTTCCTGTCGATCTCCGACCGCAAGTCGCCCCATTGGGAAGAGGCTCTTTTTGCACCGGGCCAGATGTTGTACGCTCTGGAGGCGGCCGCCGCGCAGGTAGCAGGGCTGCAAGCCGACCCAGACTTCCGCTACCAGGTATACATATCGTTGCCAGAGCTTGCGGGAACGACCGGCGAGGCCAGGGCAGAGTCTGCCCGGAAGTTTGTCGAAGAGACCCGGGATCGGTTCGCTGCTGCCGGGTTCCAGCACCTGCAGCTTGCCGGCTATTACTGGTTTGACGAGGGCATCCGTGACCCGGTCAATCGGAAAGCGGCCGAGTTGACTGCGGCGTATATCCATTCGTTAACCGGGCGGGAGCCGGTGGAAAGGTCGCGGCTCTTGCTGGTCTGGATCCCTTACGACGTGGGCCATCCAAATCGCCCGCAAGTTCAGGAATGGGCAGCAGGACGGCTGCCTTTGGATGCTCTCTGGCTGCAGCCCAACTTCCTCTGGGCTGACCGGCTGCGCGGATACGACACTCAGGATCTGGATGAGACCGTAACCTTCGCTTTGGGTCAGGGCGCATCAGTTGAAATCGAGTTCGATAACGGCGTCGCCGAACGCGGATGGAGAACAGCGCGATACCATCACTACCTCGCTTCCGGCAAAACCTATGGTTATTCCGCGCTCCCCCTTGCTTACTATGAAGGTGGCGGAGGGTACGCGACGGTGGCCCGTTCACCCATATCCGCCCTGCGACAGCTGTACGAGGAGACCTTTGCCTTTGTACGCGATCGTTATGCACCCCGTTCACTAATCCTCGGAGCACGCTGGCTGGGACCCGGAAGCGGGGAGTTCGAGGCAGCCCTGCGGCTCCAATTCCTCAGCGACTCTATCATCCCCCAGGGGCTGTGGATCGGACGGGGGGAAGAGCCGACCGCGGTCACCACACTGCGCCTGGTCGAACCTGATCCGAATCAGACCTACTGGCTCATCCTTACCTTCCGCGCCTTCGGCCCCGACGCGCAAAAAGCACAGGCTGCGAGCGGCTCATCTGGCAACGGAAGCGGTAGCGGCCGGCAGGCCAAAGGGACCATAACCCTGACTGCGAAGGACGGCAGCGAAGTGATATTGGGAACGTACCCTCTGGATGGAGAACTGCATACCCGCTGGTACATGATCCCCAGTTCCGTCCTGAAGCGGGGAGTAGACGATATACCGGTTGGCCGTCTGAGCTACCACATAACCTTCTCCACGCCGGTAGAGCTCCATGCCAGCTGGGCCCGGTCCACTCAATGGGTGGCGAGTTGGGATTCTCAATCAGCCCAGCTCTGGGCGAAGACCGATCCGCAGGCACTGGTGGCCCAGGAGGGAGCCTTGCTCCCGGGAGTGCACTGGAGTGAGGCGGAAGGCAAGGTCATCTGGAGCGGTGCGGACGACTCCCGCCCCCTGCTCGTGGGTATTCAGACGGAAGAAGGATGGTCCAGAGTGTATGAGATAGCGCCCGGTACCCTGGCAGGTGACGGCAGCGGCAGCCTCAAGCCGGCCGACCTGCCGGCCGGAAGCAAAGTATCGACCGTCTGGATTCACCCCGCGGATGCACCCTTCGTAACTACGTTTGGCAGTGAAGGGGATACAGCCGCGGCCTGGCGGCCGGTGGGTGTCTCGATACTTCCCGGTCCGGCATGGAAGTTCACAGGCAAGCCCGTAGGAACAAGCCGGCGGATCGTGGGCCAGGGGAGTCTGCGGGTAGCAGTACCAGGTGACGGCCGGCCGTACACCCTTCGTTTGCGGACCACCGCGGTAGTCAAACTGGACTGGAAGCTCAGGCAGCAGGGCGACAGTGCGGAGGTGGCTTCGGGCCGCGTCGGCGGCGGCACATCGGAGATCATCGTGCCTGTACCCGGCGGGGGAGACTGGGAGCTCTCTTTCATCGGAGCCGGTGCACTGCTGGAAGCCTGGCTTGAGCCGGGCAAGCCCACCCCAGCCGAGTAAAGCCAGGGGGGGCATGCTTGCCCCCCTGGTTGTGCGAATACCGGGTAGCTGGGTAGCTGCCGGCCACTACTTCTGACTCGCAAAGAGCCGGTTTAGTTTCTCGTCGATCTCCACCACCACCGCGGCCGGATCTCTCGTGCCATCGAGCACCTGCTGGATAAGCGGGTTCTTGATGGCATCGACCTCCATGGCTCGCGGAATCAGGTAAACCGGAGCGCTTTCGGGATTGGCGGCCTCGTAGGCCATGTAGGCAGCATGGCGGGGACCGTAAGGCACAAGCCGGGTATACTCACCCTGTACCGATTTGAGCGCCGGCAGGCGGCCGGTATCGGCCACAAAGCGGCGTACGACGGTTTCATTGGTGGTCAGGAACTTAACCCACTCCCAGACCTCCGCGGGGTGCTTAGTGCTGGCCAACACTTCGATGGCATCCATGGTAAACCGGCTACCACCCCGTGCCGGACCGCGCGGCTGCGGGCCTACATCCCAGGTGAACTTGACGTCCCGCAGGGACGCCCCGATACGACCGGGGCCGTCAACCGTCGATATCCCCACGTTGCCAAACCAGAAGGTGTGAGTCGACGATGTACCCGTGGTGTTGGGCACTGCTACCTTGTACTTCCAGTACAGATCCTGCACAAACTTGAGCCCCTGGATGACCGCAGGGGTGTTGTAGGTAGCCCGGGTCGGGTTAATCGTCCTGTTATAGAGCTCTCCGCCGGCCTGATGTACTGCCGCACCCCACCAGGCCCACAGCCGATCCAGGCCGTACCGGTCCATGATCCCGTCGCCGTTGGTATCAACGGTCAGCCGGGTGGCTGCCTTGAGCAGTGCATCCCATGTCCAACCCTTGGGCCCAAGGTCTACCGGCGTCTGCAATCCGGTTTCCTCGAAGAGATCCTGGTTGAAAAAGGTGAACGTGGGGAAGACGTCGATCGGAACGCCCCAGATGCGGCCATCGGTCCAGGTAGCCATCTGCACCGCTGCGGGCGAAAAAACATCCCAGGAAAGGCTCTTTTCCTTTGCCATCAGGGGTCGCAGATCAAGGAAGACATCCTGGCTGACAAAGCTATGAGCTTGGTTGGCATTCATCTCAGCGACGTCGGGAGGAGTGCCACCAGCAATCATGCTGACAAGCTTCTGATCGTAGGCTCCCTGGTTTGGGCCGCCCGCTACGGTGATCTGAATGTCGATGTTGGGATGGCTCTTCTCAAACTCCCTGGCCGCCCAGTCAACGAAGTTACGCCACGCCTCCCCATGCCAGTAGTATCCGTAGTGAACAATGGTAACCTTTGTCGCCGCGGCTGCCGGACCGGCGACAACGAACCCGAGCAGCGCCGCGATCCCCAGACCCCCAACCAGCACCTGCGCCGCCCCTGTACGCGCTTTGTGCCCTGCCTTCCTTCCAGTGAACACCTCTCCTGCCTCCCTCCGGCTCGCGAGTGTGGTTAACCGAATTACGTATTCTTCCCATTTCTGAACTTTCCTCCTTCATTTGCCTCTGACGTGAAAGCATTCCCTGAGGCTACTGTTTGTCTTCTCCCGCCTTCGGAGACTCGGGGGGAAGGTTGGTGAAGGTGAGCACGACGTACTGTACCCGCTGCAGTGACACAGCATTGCTTCCGTCTGCGCTCTGTCGCGCCCTTTGCCGTTGCCGATACCGGTCAATAAGATCGGCGACCCGGCGGCCCAGATCTTCCGCCTCTTCTGCTGTGAGCAGCAGGTCGGCAAAACTGGCGGAAAAACCGGCCGGCTGCCGGTTGGTGTTGTTATCACTGGCACGGTGGGAAGGTTCGGCTGCGGCCCGTTCTGCCTGAAGTTGTTGAAATCGCCGGTACATCTCGATTAACTGGGCAAACACATTGTCAACGACGCAGGCGGCAAGAACATGGTAGCCGGGCAGGTGCCGTAACTCTTCGTCTGCAACGATGAAATCGGCGGCCGCCGGTTCATAAAGCCTTTCCACGATGCCGTTGACGGTGCGATGCCCGCTTTCGGCAAGCAACCCCCCTGCTACCAGCCGCTGCACGTGGTAGTACACTTTGCCGTGCGGTAGTTTGAGCCGCTCGGCCAGCTCCTGCACGGAGAGTTGCTCGGCGCCGGCAAAAGCCCTCAGGATTCGCTGCCGCAACGGGTGCGCCAGCAGCTTCAGTTGCTCCAGGTTCAGCCGCTTGACTTTTTCCATAGAATAGCTCCCGGTTTGCAGGTTTGAAACAGACCGAAGACCGGGCGGCTTAGGATCAGTACGGTGAGCACAAGCACCAGCAGGCCAAAAGCCCCAAAGATGACCGGGGCTGCCACCGCCTCTGCCACGGCGCCGGTAAGGGCCAGGGAGAGGGGCGTAGCCGAGAGGGAAAAGGTCCCCAGCAGACCGGCCACCCGTCCGAGCACCGCAGGAGGTGTCCTCCGTTGGACGGCCGTCCTCAGCCCTGCCTGGGCCGGCGCCTGGCCAATCCCCATTAACGTTATCAGCCCAAGTGTAACAAGAAAGCTGCGGGCGAAGTAGAGGAAAGCGTACCCCGTTCCCATAAGGCCCAGCCCCACTAGCACCAGGACCGCCTCCGGCCACTTCCGTGCCACTCGCATAGTAAGAAGACCGCTGGCAAGGGCGCCTAGACTAAAGGCCAGGTAGACCTGGGACAACTGCCCGACGTCCATCTTCAAGACTTCTCTTACATACACGGGCATCAGTACCTCGAGCGGACCGAAGGCGAAGTTGGCCAATCCGGCCAGGATTATGAGATAGAGTATGACGCGCTGGGTAATAACTAGGTGCATCCCCTCCCTCAGGTCAGACCAGAACGAGGTCAGGGCACCGGTCAGCGTCGTCCTACCTCCCTCCTGCCCGGCGGAGACCGTCGGGATCTCCGGGATGGAAGCCGTCAGCGCGGTGAGAGCAGCAAATAGAAAGGTGGCTGCATCCAGCCCTATCGCCCCGGCAATGCCCAGCAGTTTAAAGAGAGGAGCGGCCAGAAGAAGCCCGAAAAGCGAGGCCAGACTCGAGGAAAGGCTGGTCAGGGAGTTGGCGGAGACCAGATCCTCCCCTGATACTACCTGCGCTATGACTGCCACCCTGGCCGGGACGGCAAAAGCTTCGAAGATGGAGTTGAGGGTGGTCACGACGTAAAGATGCCAGACTTCCAGAAGGCCGGCCAGATAAAGGGCGGCAACAAGACCCGTGGTCACAGCCCGCGCCGCGTCGCTTATGACAATGACCGGGCGGCGGGGCAAACGATCGATCCAGACACCGGCAACAGGGTTGAGCAGGATGGATGGGAGCATGTTGACCACCAGCAGGGTCCCCATCAGCAATGTCGAGCCGGTCAGTTCGAGCACAAGCCATACGAAGGCGATGGCGTCAATAGAGTCACCAAGGCGGGATACCATTTGACCCACCCAGAGCCACGTGAAGGCGGGATAGGTACGCAAGAAGGTCAACACGGCCCATGGCCTCTCAGCGTTCCCTCGGGCTTTAGCGCCGATCTCGGCCTCGCCGGAGCGTTCATCAGCCTCTGCCCGTTTCGCGGCAGCGTCTTCAGCCATATCTCCATCCGCCTCTTCCAAATTCACATTGGACGTCAAAGCAATATTTGACGTCTGCTACAAGGATACGCCGCTGCCGCCACAGGTGCAACCCCCCGGCGGCTTCTCACCGACAGTAAGTATCCAACCCCGGAGTTGTGCCGAAGCCGGAATGGATCAAACGAATGAGGGAGTCCCACTCCTTCAATAGCATGTCGGCAGCAGGCTCGGTCAGCTGCGCCGGGTCACAGGGCTCGTCGCCATGGGCGAGGCGGTACAACCGCCCGGCCACGCCCCAGCTAACGATGGCCACGCACCCCACCCCGGCATTCCGAGCCGCCATCACATCGGCAACCGTATCACCAACATATACGGTCTCTTCCAGCTTCACGCCCAGCTGCTCGGCGGCAACTTGAAGGGGCTCGGCGTGCGGCTTGGGGCAAGTGACGTCTTCAACGGTCACAACCACGTCAAACTCGGACCGCAGCCCCAGGTGTTGAAGTTGCCGCAGAGTGGTGCGGCGGATTTTGTTTGTGACGATCCCCCGCCGTACTTCCATGGCTCCCAGATCTTCAAGGAGCTTTGTGGTGCCCGGAAACGCCCGAGCTTCCAGCGACACAGTCTCATACCGACGCCGGTAAGCAGATACCAGCTTATCGGTGAGTTCCGCAATGGCCGGCATACAAGGCTGCCAGCGGGGAGTGACAAGCTCCACCATCATCGTTTCCAGCGGCTTGCCGACCAGGCTCAAGAACTCAGCACCTGCCGGCACGTCTGCGTCTGCCATCACTTCTCGCCAGGATTGCTCCAGGCAGTCCAGAATGACCGGTATGGTATCTACCAGGGTTCCGTCGAAATCAAAGAGGACAGCCCGGAAAACCGTGCGACTCACCTGCCTCCTGAACACTTATCCTAATCAGGTTAAGGCGCGGACAGGCTCCCGTCAAAGCCCCCTGATCGAGTGCTGTACCGGCCTGTGAGGTTCCCCCGTCACTTGGTGGACGGACCGTGCAGTCCCATGGCAGATCCTGCTCAGGGTCTCGGCCGGCCGTCGATGGTTCGTATCGATGTTTGGTTTGCGGTTGTGGCCAGCGGAAAGCAGGATCACCAGCCCCGCTTGCCCTGTGAACCGAGAGTACCAAGGGAACGACAGGCCGTGACCAGGGTGACCACCGGTTCATTCCCACCGGAAACGCCAGGTCGCCAGCGCAAAGGCGGCCAGCATCCAGACGGTCATGTATGCCAGTCCGCCCGCGTAATCGCTGAGCGGTGCGGCCTGGGTGGCGACGCCGCGCATCGCATCGACCAGCGGGGTTAGCGGCAGTGCCTGAATCACCGGTTGCAGCGCGTCCGGAATCATCTCCTTCGGCCAGAAAGTCCCTGACAAGAACATCATGGGAAAACCGATAGCACTACCCAGGTTGTTCGCTGCCTCCGGGGTCTTGGAGACCGTGGAGATGGCAAAGCCGACGGCGAGGAAGGTGAGCGATCCCAGCACGGCCAGCAAGGCCAGGATGGCATAGCTCCCCACCACCCGTGCGTGGAAGACAAGTACTGCCACAAGCACAATGATCGCCGCCTGCATCAGGTTCGTCAGGGTGAAGCGGGCAACCAGGCCGGCCAGGAAAGCGGCCGCAGGAAAGGGGGTAGCCAGTACCCTTTTGAGAACTCTACGTTCCCGATAAGTACTCACCACCCATGTAACTCCCATGAGGCCCGTCTGCATGATGGTCATCGCCAGAAATCCCGGCAGGAGGAAATCAAACATTCTGAACTCCTGTGCACTCGCGATTCCTGTCGCTTCTACCGTCAATATATCGGGGCGCTGCGTCAAACGGCGGTTAAACTCTTGAACAACGCTCTGCACGATGGCGATGCCGGCCTGGGAGACCTGCGCCCGTCCTTCGTCGTAGTAGACTTTGATGGCCACCGGTGCAGGCGGGGCGTCCACGCCAGGAACCGCCCCGGCCGGCTGCGGCGGTGACGTAAAGGCTGCCAGATCGTCCGGCGCGGGCAAGACCACTACCAGACTGCGATCCCCCTTCTTCAGCGCCTCACGGGCAGTTCCTTCGTCCTCTTCCACCACCTTAAGGGTGGGAATCTCTTTTAGCGCCTGGACGATTCCTGCTATCAGAGGATGGTCCGACTTACCGACCACCGACGTAGTGAGGATCAGATTATCCGCGCGGCCAAAGACGCCGCCGATCAAGCCCATCAGCATCAGGGGGAAGGCGATCCCCCAAAAGAGCGCTCCTCTGTCCCGCAAGAATGTCCTAAGAGACATGCCGGCCACCGCTAAGAACCCCTTAAGCAACCCTATCACCCCCATCCCGTTCTTCCCCTTACTCCCGCAGGCGTCTGCCGGTCAGTTTGAGGAAGACATCTTCGAGATTCGACACCTCGATACGCATGGAGCGGTACTGAACCTCTCCACCCCGCCCCAGCTCGACCAAAGCCCCAACGGTCGCCTCAAGCTGCTCCGTATCCAGCCTGATCTCGCCATTGCCGTTCTTTCCAACTCCCTCAACTCCGGGTAGACTTCGAAGCTGCTCAGCAATGCGTTCGCCCTCCTCTTCCCGGTGCGGGGTAATGTACACCTTCGCCCCGGGAGCGTAAGTCTGGATCAGGTTGACGGGAGTGTCGATGGCAATTATCTTCCCCTGATCCATGATCGCCACCCGATCGCAAAGCTCCTCAGCCTCGTCCATGTAGTGGGTGGTCAGGATCACAGTCCTGCCCTCGTCCCGAATAGAACGGATGATGTCCCAGAGGTTACGACGAGCTTGCGGATCCAGACCGGTAGTCGGTTCATCGAGGAAGACGATCTGCGGATCGTTCACCAGTGCCAGGGCAATGGAAAGCCGCTGCCGCTGTCCGCCCGAGAGATTCTCCACAAGGGTGCGGGCTTTCTCCTCTAGCTGCAGGCGAGCCAGAAGCTGCTCTACCGGCACGGATTTCTGGTGAAACCTGCCGAAGGTCGCGATCGTCTCGGCAACCGTCAGCTTCTCGAAGAAGCCCGCCTCCTGCAGTTGCACTCCCATCAGCTCCCGGGCCTTCCGGGGGTGGGTGAACACATCGATCCCCTGCACCACCACCCGCCCGGAATCGGCGCGCCGCAAACCCTCGATGATCTCCAGCGTGGTTGTCTTCCCGGCGCCGTTTGGCCCGAGCAACCCAAAGGTTTCGCCCTGGTAAACGGTGAAGCTGACTCCCCCCACCGCCACCAGGTCCCCATAACGCTTAACCAGATCATGTACCTCTATGGCCACTGTTGCTGTCAAGCATCCCTACCTCCCCGGACTCGCCGTGATACCGAGCACCATCCATCACGGCCGGCTGTTTGCGCCCCGGCTGCGGTCGGCGCGGGCAGCTCCACACACGAGCCCTCCTTTAGCAGCACGAAAACACCTATCCAGGTTAACTGATAACTGATAATGGTTACGATGTCTAGCTGTGAACGACGAGACATCAGCTGGAAAGCAGCCCGTATGCTACCGCCCGGAAGACCACGCCAAGGTATGAGGTCCCACGGCACTTCATAACCGTAATCCTGACGAGATCCGAGGTCAGCAGCAGGAAGGGGCATCGCCCCATGCGATATGGATACCGACGAAAGCAGCTATTCCTGGTGATCGAAGCGCGCCGGTACGGGCTTCTGGCAAGCGGCCTCGCCGTCGGCTTCTTCCTTTTGTCCGCGCTGATCGGTCACGGGTGGATCGCCCCCGACGGCTTCACCACCCTCCTGGCCATACCCACCAGCACCGGCAACGAATCCATCTCCGCAGCTGAACTGTCCAAGCTGGTCAATCCCCACCTCTACGGTCAGGTGACCGCGGCGGAGCTCCCGTGGAGTTCGACTCCCCCTGCCAGACTCCGCTTGCTGCAGGAAGAACACGGGGCAGCACGCCTTGTGGCCGCCTTCCGCACAACCCTCCCCCGTCCGCTTTATGAAGAGCTGGCCAACGTCAAACGGGGTGCGGAGTTGCTGGCCGGAACCGTCATCCAACCCGGAGAGCTCTTCTCGATCAACAGGGCACTGGGCCCTTACACCAGGGCCAGGGGATACCGGGATGGCCCGATGTACGCCGACGGGCAGCTTCTGCGCGCCGAAGGCGGAGGGGTCTGCAAGGTGGCCACCAACCTCTACAATGCTGCCGTCCTGGCCGGCCTTGAGATCGTGGAACGACATCCACACAGCATGATGGTTTCCTACATCGCCCCCGGGCGGGATGCCGCAGTGACCTTTGGCGGCAAGGACCTGCGTATCCGCAACAACCAGCAAGCACCGGTCATCATCTGGTCTGAAGTTCACGGGCACACCCTCTACGTCGCCATCTACAGCAACTACCAGCCGCCGAAGATAACCTGGGAACATCAGCTGATCTCCCGGTCTTCCCCGCCCCTGCACCGCCGCGCCGCCCGGGACCTGCCGCCCGGTGAGGAACGGGTTGTTTTTCCCGGTTATGACAGTGTGACCGTCCGGACCTGGATCGTCATCCATCATACCGATCGGCCTGCGGAACGTCGGAATCTGGGGGTCACGTACTACCGTGCCCTTCCCCGCGTCATTGAGTACGGTCCTGAGTACGGTCCGGCCGCCAAGCCCCCTTCTCCACGGCCTGCCTCAGGAGGTCGAGGGTAAGAACGTAGAAGCTTGCCTCGGCCGGATGCCACGGCCAAGCACGCCAGCCGGCCTCGACGTAGCGGCGGCGCACGGCCCGGACATAAGCGTCGGCCCGTTGATAATCACCTACAAGCGCGGCGGTATACCCTACCTGCGCCCAGGGGAAAGGATCATCTTTCTCCAACTCAACCCAGCCCGGCTGATCGGCGCAGAAACGCTGGTAGATCCGGCTGGCTTTCTCACCTGACGGATCGATCACTCCCAGCCAGATGGGGAAGAGCTGTGAGGTGGCATCGGGGTACCACTTCTTGCCGTTGAAAGGTAGCGCCCGACCGGCGGCATCGAGAGCCAGGGTATAGTGGTCTCCCTTCCACATCTTCTTTTCGATGGCATCTCGAATGCGGGCGGCCTCGTTCTCATAGTGAACTGCCCGCTCAATGTCACCGATAGCCTCCCGGTATAGCGCGGCCAGGTCCAGCAGACCGCGGTATACCTCGGCATTGTCCATGAGGTATTTCATCTTGTAATTGACCTTGGCCCAGGTCAGACCGTCGGGCTCCTGAGTGGCCAATACCGCTCCGGCTATCTCTTCCAGTTCAGCACGGTGACTCACCACGAACGCGCGATCACCGGTGGCTTTGTAGTAGCGGTAGAGGGCAGAGAAGAAGGTTGCCCCGTATGAATCGGAAGAGTCATAATCTTCCTTAGACTCCAGCTTGCCGGTCCAGGAGAGCTCGTAATCGTATACCGTTCCCCGGACACCGAAACGGTCGGGTCGCTCCAACTTGGAAAGATACCACTCAAGATGTCTGCGCACGGCCGGCCCGTATTTCTCCCCGTCGGTGGGCGAAAGCAAAAGACCGTAGGTTGCAAAGTTGGCGAAGTAAGGGACGACCCGCTTGCCCGTCGGAAATGGCCCTTCTGCCAATTGGGTGCTGACTATCCACTCCTGTTCCTCGGCGATCCACCGGCTGTACTCCTCGATCACTCGCCATGCCTCCTCAGAGAGCTCGGCTGCGGCCGTCGTCGCCTGCACACACCCTACCCCGGCGAAACCCACCGCCCCCATGATGAGCAGGAGCACCACCAGCAGACTGACCAATCTCTCGTCCGGTCCCTTCGCAGTGTACACGGTCTTACCTCCCTTCGCTGGAAAGAACGCGGAGGGGTAGCTTCCTTCCTCCCTTCCTTCCTTCCTTTCTGGGTGCCGCACGTACCGGCGTCTCCCCGGCGAAAGCTCTCTTGCTCGTGCATCGTCATGCGCCTTAGCAGGGACCGGGTACTCGGCCTACCAGCCCCGCAGTTCGTCCCTGTAGCGCCAGACCTTCTCCAGGGCGGCCCAGATCTCCTCCATCAGTGCCGAATCGCCCAGGAAAAGACGCTGCGGCAACCAGATCACCTCCCGGGCGGCTCGCTCTGCCTCCGGTGCTCCTCCGGGCCCCAGCCTCCAGGTCAAGCCCTCTCCATCCGAACCGATCCAGAGAGGATCTTGATAGAGAGCCTGATAGCCACGGCGTGCCGGTACGCCTTCTGCCTGTAAGGCCTCGACCACTCTCTCGAGCGGCAGCTGCCATCTCTCTTCCGGCAGCCGGATAAGAAACAGGTGATAGGCATGGCGTGTGACCCGTTCATCCCGCAAGGCCGGAATGAACGGCGAGTCCGGCATCTGTTGCAACAAAGATGCAAGGTAGAGAGCGTTCTGGTTGCGGCGATTCGTCTGCTCATCCAGCCTGTCCAACCCGGCCAGCAACAGCGCCGCCTGGAATTCCGTCAGGCGGTAGTCTGTTCCAAGCACGCGGCGCCGGGGCGTTCTCCCTGTCCAGCGCCCGGCGTTGCGCAGTGCCCGGCAAAAGTCAGCAATGCTTTCGTCGTTAGTTACGAGGGCACCGCCTTCGCCACAAGTCAGGTTCTTGCTGGATTGAAACGAGAATGAACCGCAGACGCCGAAACTTCCCACCCGCCGGCCGCGCCATTCCGCTCCGTGGGCCTGGGCGGCATCCTCGATCAGTGCCACACCGTAGCGGGAGGAGAGCTGCGTCAGCCGGTCAAGATCCGCCGGGCCTCCGCCCACATGCACGGCGATGATCGCCCGCGTCCGCTCGCTTATGGCTGCCTCAACCTTTACCGGATCGATGTTGCAATCACGCGGATCGATATCGACCACTACCGGAATAGCACCAACCTGAAAGATGACCGCCGCGGTAGCGATGAAAGTGTATGCCGGGACGATGACCTCATCGCCCGGGCCAATGCTAAGCGCCCGCAGTGCCATCTCTAGCGTCACGGTGCCGTTGGCGGCCAAAACCGCAAAGCGGGTATGCTGATAGCTGGCAAACCGTTCCTCGAATTTGGGGATCAATGCCCCGCCCAGCCCCCAGATACCGCTCTCTAAGACCTGCAGCAAGAGGCGGCGTTCTGCCTCCCCCGCCACCGGCCAGGCGGGCAGCGGGCGTGAGACCCGGGGCTGGCCACCCCGCACGGCTAGTTGCGCCACTCCTGTCAGCTCCTTTGCAACCCCAATCATGATAGTACCCTGGCCTCGGAAGAACAACACGGATACTCCTCTCAGGGTGGCGGTGATTTTGGTAGTTGCTTAATGATAATCTATGCTATAATCAAGCTGCGAAGGTTGCCGTGGCCAGGGCTGTCGTGAGTGCCGCGGCTTAGTACCCGATGGAGAGCGACAGCATATTAAATCACAGCAACCCGAGAAGACTTTACAAGGAGGCCATGGGAGATGCCGTACGAGCTTCCACCTCTTCCGTATCCGTATAACGCCCTGGAGCCTTATATCGATGAACAGACGATGCGGCTTCACCATGACGTACACCACAAGGCATATGTCGATGGTCTGAACAAAGCCGAAGCCGCTCTCGCAGAAGCGCGGGCCAAGGGTGATTTCGCACTGGTGAAGCACTGGTCCCGCGAGGCTGCGTTCAACGGCAGCGGACATCTGCTCCATAGCATCTTTTGGACCATTATGGGGCCCAACCAGGGCGGCAGGCCGTCGGGTGAATTGCTTGCTCAGATCGAAAGGGATTTTGGCAGCTTCGACGCCTTTCAGAAGCACTTCACCGCTGCGGCGGTAGCAGTGGAAGGATCCGGTTGGGCAATTCTGGCCTGGGAGCCGAACGCGAACAAGCTCATCATCCTGCAGGCCGAGAAGCACCAGAACTTGACGGAATGGGGAGTTGTTCCTCTGCTGGTGCTCGACGTCTGGGAGCACGCCTACTATCTCAAGTATCAGAACCGCCGGGCGGAGTACGTCAACAATTGGTGGAATGTAGTCAACTGGCCGGAGGTGGCACGGCGCTTCGCCCAGGCAAAGAAGTAACCCTCGAGCTGCAGCGCCGGGTTAACCCACCCGGTCATCCAGCCGATCACATCACGCTTCCCCTCCGCGCCCCTGGTTGGGAATCCCGTCCTGAACGGATACCCGCCAGGGGCGTCTCATATGTTACGATGACCACGGGTCGTTGACCCTGGCGTCCCTGGTTCCGGCAGTAGAAACAGGAACCACCGAAGGAGGTCGCTCATGCGGAATCCCAGCGCTGACTCCTCTTCCCGCTTCTCTTCCCGCTCTCTCCGACGATCTTTACGCTGGTGGCAGCTGGCGGCGCTGGTGACCGTACTTTCGGTCACCGTTGCCGGTTGCGGTGGGGGCGGCGGGAGCAGTCCGGGTGCCTTTTCGTTAAACGGATACGTGTTGAGTGCAAGCACGGGCCTGGTGATCCCCGGCGCGCAGGTGACCGCCGCCGGCCGGATCGCCACGACTGGCGCGGATGGCCGCTACGTCCTCACCGGGATACCCGTCGGCAACGGGCAGGTATACGTACGCGCTACCGCCGCGGGTTTCAATGCGGAGGAGATGCTCTTGCAGGTTTCTGCCGGGCAGAACCTCCGGCAAGACTTTACGCTATACCCGGCGGGGCAGGGTGGTTCCGTGCACGTTTCCGGCAATATCATCTACGTCGATAACGCCGCCTGGAGTACGGCCGCCCAAAAAGCTGCCGGAGCCCGGGCGACAACCCAGCCCGCACCCGTAAGGCCTACTTTCAAGGCACCCATCCTGCCGCGCATCCGTCATGTAACCGTTCACCTGCCGGCGGGATCTTCTCTACCAGGTCTTACCGACGTTTTCCGTGCGCAGGCCATCGACCAGGCCATCCGCGAGCTTCTTGCCCAGGTCGGTGCAAACGTGAGGTACCGGCTATATCCGCGCCTGGAAGCTTTAGGTCACCGCGTCGTAAACGTGGAGGTCCCACACGGAATGCCGGCCGAGATCTTCGCCGCCCGCTTGCTGACTACGGGCAAGGTGATAAGTGCCGAACCGGCGCGCTACGCCTACCCAATGATCTACCCGACCAGGATTCCAAACGATCCCTACTACCCTGATCAGTACCAGTATGAGCTGATCGGCATGCCCCAGACCTGGGGAGTCCAAAACGACGCCCGGCTCATGC
Organism: Limnochordales bacterium; assembly: GCA_014896315.1. Lineage (GTDB taxonomy): Bacteria > Bacillota > Limnochordia > Limnochordales > DUMU01 > DUMU01. Next base: position 230,819 of record JADBKP010000005.1, on the reverse strand, counting down.
GGGTGGCCGTTCTCGACACCGGCGTCTTCCGCGAGCACAGGGATCTTCGCAACAATCTGCTTTCCGGCTGGGACGTCGTAGATGAAGACAACGATCCGACCGATCCTGGAGACGGTACCGGGATCAGCCACGGCACAATGGTGGCCGGGCTCGTAGGTGCCGAGACCAACAATGCCCGGCAAGTGGCCGGTACGGCCTGGCGAGCAATGGTCGTTCCCATCCGTGTCTTGGGGCTCGATGGCGGAACCGCCGAAGACGTGGCCGACGGCATACGGCTGGCCACCGCCCCGGGACCCTATCGCGCGGACGTGCTCAACCTCTCGCTGGGGGGACCGGGAGAAACCCCGCCTATCGTCCGGGAGGCGATCAACGAGGCTTTGCAAAACGGCGCAGTGGTCGTAGCTGCCGCCGGTAATCACGAGGCAGGCGAGCCCACGGAGGTCTTGTGGCCGGCTAACTACGACCCGGTGATTGCCGTTGCCGCCACCGACGCGAGCAAGAGCTGGGCTTCCTTCTCCAATTGGGGCAGCGCAGTGGACATAGCTGCTCCGGGAGTAGAGGTATACTCGACCAACTACGATCACCGCACAGGCAGCGACGACCTGCCCGCGGCCGCCAGCGGCACCTCCATGGCCGCACCTATCGTGGCCGGAGTGGCGGCCTTGATGCGGGCGGCGGGGATTCCAGCCGGGGAGATCGAGAGAATCCTGGAGCGCACGGCTGAGGATATAGGAAATCAAGCCGGGTTCGACCCGCAAACAGGTTATGGACTGATCAATCCGTACCTTGCAGTCACAAATACCGATCCCGGTTATACCTGGATCGGCGTGGTGGATGAGACCGGTAATCCGTTAAGCCATGCTGTCCATCCGGCGCTAGGGTCCGCAGGCTGGAGCTATTCGCTCAACTCGGTCAGACCCGGCTCGGGATTTGTCTTTGCCTGGCTGGACGTTAACCGGGATGGCTATCTCAATGACGGTGATTATATCGCCAAGTACCCCAACAGCCAGACGCCGCAGCAATTCAGCCCCGGCAAGTCATACAGCTTCCCGCTGTACGCAGGTATCTTCTCGTCCACACCGCTGGCCCAGGTGTCCGCAGAGTCGCTCAACCAGGTAGAGGTACTGTGGAGCGGGCTGAAGAAAGCTATCGAGGACGGGGCGGCTTCTGCCTCCCGCTGACGAGATGGGCCTACCGTAGACGAAGCGGGGCGTCACCATGCGCCCCCTTGGTTGCCGCCGGCCCAACGCGGTGGGAGGAAATGAAAGGGGGCCCAGCACCGGGCAAGTCCTGGTGCTGGGCCAGCCTTTTGCCCCTGGCCGGACTTTGCGCAGGATCGGAGCTACTCCACCACGAAGCTCCAGCGGGTCGCTTCCTCCGGCGGATTGCCGGCCCGGTCCTGTACCAGCACCACGAGCTCGTGCGCGCCAGCCGCCAGCGGCTCGACGACCTGGAAGGTGACTATGCCGCTGTCGGGATCGAAGCCGGGAACGATCTCCCGCCCATCCAGCAACACCTTAAGGCTCTGCCAATCCACTCCGGCAGCCGGCTCGCCGTCGTCTGTGATCACAAGGCGGAAGGCCAAAGTAGCCGGCTGTGCCGAACTGGCCAGGTTCTGCGGCTGTATCAACTCTACACGGGGACCCTCAAGATCTTCAGCTGTGTCGGAGTAGATGGCCCGCAGGTTATCGAAGTAGACTACGCCCCGGTTCTTCAGCTCTGGCTTGGTCTCCATCAGGCGGAGCGCCTCAAACTTGAGAGGCAGTGGCTTACCGGACGGAATCTCCGCCTCTACGTACCGCCAACCCGTCCAGTTCACACCCGGGTTGGCAGTCGTCAGGTCGATCCAGAAGAAGGCTCCGGAGCCGTCGCGCAGCTGTGCCCGCAGCCAATGTCCCTGTCCGTCGCCGTAAACCCAGACACCTATCCGCCGCGGGTAGCCCGGCAGCTCCCGCGGTGTGCGCAACACCATATAAGCTCCGGAGGTGCTGGGCTGTCCGGTAAAGTCGTACTCCAACCGGCCGGACCCCGTTCCGAACCTGACCGGATCACTCGGTTGTCTCCCCTGCCCTACCCTCACCAGGTTGGCCCGGGCACTTTCGGCTCTCAGATCACTTACATCCTCAAAGTCTTCAATTAAAAAGGGAGGTTGGCCGACAGAAATGGTGGCGCTGGCCTCTGACTCCCCCAGCTTCACGCGCACGGTGCTGACCCCGTTCGTGTCGTCCGCCACGAAGGTCCGCGTATGGGGATCAAAGCGCCCGGCGTCACCCTCAACCTGCCATTCCAGCTGGTCGGATGGTACATAAACCCGCCGCCCGAACTCGTCATAGGCGACGAGGTTGAGCTCGACCTCCCACCCGGGGTCCACGGAAATCGACGACGGCAAAAGCTCAAGGCGAACCGGTGTCTGAACCACCGTCACCTGTGCCTGTCCCTCAACCACCTCAACCACCTTGTCTGCCACCGCCCGGGCCCGGGCAACGACCAGGGCATCGGTCTGACCGGCGACAAAAGTGCCATCACCGTCAACCCGCCCGGCCTCCGCCGGCCGCACTTCCCACTCGATCGGCCCCTCCACACCTGCCTTGCGCCCGGCTGCATCCAGGGGAATAGTCTCAAACTGCACTACCGCCCCCGGCATCACCCTTGCTTCTTGCGGCATGACAAGGAGCTGCGCCAGAGTACCATCGCTCTGGGCCAGGCTTACGACCTGTAGCGAGTTGGAGGTGGAGCGCTCCCAGCCGTCGGAGGGGCGGTTGACCACCGTTGCCAGCGACGTCCCCGGCTGGCGAACTACGAACGTCGTCGAACCGCCACCATCGAGATTCAGCGCCTCTTCAGCTCCCAGTGCCAGGAAATACTCGGCCTGCTCTTGCATGGTTGCGCCAACACTCCACCCCGGTTGGCGACCGTCCCAGGTAACGAAGAAGACCGTCTTGCCCCGAAAGCCAACGGCAGTGCGCGGTTCGCGATTGTTCCAGGGAAGGCTGCTGTGGCGCTCACTGGAAACCTCGCCGTCCACTACGAGCCGGGGACTGCCTCCCACGATCTCCGACACATCGTCCCAGGATTTGCGCGACTCCAATCCTACCAGGTGAACGGTGACCTTAACCCGCTTGCCCACCGCTGCCACTGCTTCCAGCTGGCTGCGGCTGTATCCGGCAGCCGACAGGACAAAACCGTCCGCCGGAATGCTGGTGTTACGCTGATCCGGGATCACCGCTACTATTGTCCCGGTAAGAGGAACTCCCGGACGCAGCGGCAGATTATCAGCCTTCACCACCACATCCAGGCCGTTTGGATCTGCCAGTGTTCCCGGCCCGTAGGTCCGGGTGAAGAGGGCCAGTCCGCTCGCACCCCGGGGACGATTGACACTGTCAAGCGAGAGCCTGATCCTGCTTTCTTCCTCCTCATCTCCTTCGTCGAAGATCTCCACGTAACCCAGCATGCCCAGGCTATCGATATCAACGCGGCCATCGGCCCAGAAGCCCACCGCTCGCCATCCACCAACACCCGTGTTTACCAACTCACCCTGGCGTACGGCAAACCCGATGGGAAGGCCCGCAAAGGGAGGGGTTACGGTGTAGAAATCGCCATTGATGGCGGCCACCACGGGCGCCTCCGGAGTGCTCTCCCGCCGCGCCCGGCTGCTCACTGTCTCGAGGGGGAGCACTTCGCCCCGCGGCAATGAAAGCCTGATCCGAACGGTCGGCTCCTCCAGGTTGACCTGCAGCCGATGCACAACCAGCCGACCACCCGTCTTGTTCACAAACCTTTCTTCAACATGGGTCACGCCGGGAGCGACCGGAATCACCCACGATTCGGACAACTGCCAGCCGGCAAACTGCTGGACCGGTCGTGCCGGCCACAGGTCGGTGGTGTCACTCGCAGCCAGGCCGGCACCGGGAATGACGGAACTCGCCGCTAACACTGCGGCTGTGAGGGCGACCAGAAAAGCAACGTAGAGATGTTTCCGAACTCGCCCCCAGGCCGCAGGGTAGAAGCAAAGGGAGAAAAACGAACGAACCCAGCTCATTACATCGACACCTCCGTATGTAGGAGCATTACCATGTTCTCGGTATTCCGGCTTCCAGCAAGTCGTAACGGCCGCTCGCATTCCAGAAGAGCCAGCTGCCGATGCCAGACTCGGAGACGGCACGAATCTGGGCGGCAATCTCGTCCGGTCCGTAGGTGTGGCGCAGGCTGAAGCTTTGCAACCAGGGCCGGAGTTTCTCCGCTCCGATCCGCCCCACCGCTACCTCCATCGCATGGCGGATCACCGCGTAAGGCTCAGCGTCAGGGTCCTCAATGCCGTATGAGCCTTTGGGATAGTGCGAGGGGTATACCATTGGCGATACGAAGTCGACCGACGCGGCCACTTCCTCGAGCCGCTGCCCGATACCGAGGTCATCCTGGGCTGTGGCCACGAACCCGAACACATCAGCCGAAATGGGCCTACCATAGGGAGCCAGCCGCTGTCGGGCGTAAGCGAGGAAGCCCCCGATGGCTGCCACCCGACGATCTTCCGGCACAACCGAACGCATGTTGCTCACGTCACCATCGGTCGGGAAGCGGACATAGTCGAACTGCACCTCATCGAACCCGAGCTGAAGCGCTTCTTCAGCGATGTCCACCTGATACTGCCAGACTTCTGCCCGCCCCGGATCGACCCAGGCCAGGTTTTGACGGTTGCGCCACAACCCTCCAGTCCGGTTTTTGATGGCGAGGTGTGGTCGGGCAGTGGCCAGCACTCCGTCCTGGAAGGTGACCATGCGGGCAATGACGTAGAACCCACGGTCGTGGAGGTCAGAAAGGAAGGCCCGGACATCAGGAATCCGGTTGGTCCCCGCGCCGATCTCCCGCGCCAGTGGCACCTGGCTCTGGTATGCAAGCCGCCCGTACTCATCCTTGATCTCTACTACTATGGCGTTCAGCCCCACTCTGGACACGATATCCACAATGGAGTCCATCCGCGGTGAGCCTGCCTGATTACTACTGGCATGGACTCCCCGAACCTGATTTGGAGGTATAGGCGAGTACTCTTTGGCCGGACGCACAATACCGAAAACAGGCACCACCGCCGGACGGGGCATGACCCACCTGTTACCGGATCCTGCCTTCTCTACGTTCCGAACCCCGGCTGCCGGTTCATCTTCATGACCGGACCCGCCTGGGATTTCCTTAGGCGCCCTACTCTCGTCTCCTTCCGTGTCGCTCGCCGGAGTAAGACCAAGAGCCAGGTTGAGCGCCTCCACACCGGCAAGAAGCGGCGTGCGCAGACGTGGTGGCAGCATCAACTTCATTCCGACCGGTTGCAGTTCATAATCCAGAACTCGGCCTGCTCCAAGGCGCGGCGAGAGATACACCGGCGGTAGAACCGGACGCAGCCAGGGACGATAAAAGCTTCCCACCGCCGGTAGCGGCAAGCCTGCAGAAACAGGCGGCACAGACGCCCAGGGAATTCGGTACGCCTTCCCGGACGCCGGGTCAGGCTGCAGGGGGTAACGCAAAGAGTATATGGAGGGTAGCGTCAGCCCGAGGCTGGATGCGGCAGGGCTTTCCTCCCCGCCAGTGACAGCGATCCGAGCACCCGGCCGGCTCATTTCCTGACCCGGATCCAGGTTATGCACCACCCACGACAACAGCATGGCGCCGGCGAAGGCAAATACAAGGCCTGTTATCATCCAGATCCAGGGATTGCGGGTCACCGCCCGCCCGCCGGCCGTTTCGGGCCCCAGAATCTCTCCCGTCCCCATCGATTCCCCTACTCTACTCGGATTGTATGGAAAGATTTCGAGACGGTTCCCCACATTCCTGTCGGAAAACCGCTGCACCATCGCATCATGCTGCTGCTTCTGCCCGGTTCTACCGCCAAAACAAAAGCGCCCCACTATTGCCGGATGAAAGAAGCTCCAGCTATAGAGGACGCCTTTGCTCCGGTTTTTATTCCGGTCCCTACACCCAGCTGCTCACTGCACGAAGATCAGAAGAATCGAGAGCACCGCTAAAGTCACACCCAGGATGACCGTCAGCCGATCCAGCAGGGCCTCCTTGCCCATCCGCCGGTTGTTGAAGAAGATGCGTGCCCCGCCGCCGATCGAACCTAGCCCCTCCCCTTTGCTTCGCTGTACGGCCACCACTACCGTCAACCCGATCCCGACCAGCAGGAGTACCACCTCAAGCAATGTACGCAGCATTCTCTACCTCCCCTTCCCGGGAGAGAATATCACACTTTCGGATTGAGTGCCTGCCGCCCGAGGTAGCGGCCGTTCTCAGCCAGCCTTTCCGCAATGCGCAGGAGCTGGTTGTACTTGGCCACCCGGTCGGTCCGGGAGGGAGCACCGGTCTTGATCAGGCCGGCATTGACACCTACCACGATATCAGCGATGGTGGTGTCCTCGGTCTCCCCGGAACGGTGCGAGACGATGGCTGTGAAACCGGCCTTATGCGCCATCTCTACTGCCTCAAGGGTTTCCGTCAGGGTGCCGATCTGGTTTACCTTGATCAGAATTGAGTTGCTCGCCCGCAACTTGATGCCCCGGGCAAGTCGCTCTGTATTGGTAACGTACAGGTCGTCACCCACCAGCTGGACTCGTGTGCCAAGTGCGGCGGTCAACTTGACCCAGCCATCCCACTCCTCTTCAGACAGAGGATCTTCAATGGAGACAATGGGATAACGATCCAGCAGCCGGCTGTAGAACTCGATCATCTCGTCGGTATCGCGCTCCACGCCCTCGCCGGCAAAGCGGTAACGCCCATCAGCGAAAAGCTCGGTCGAAGCCACGTCCAGGGCCAGGGCCACGTCCTCGCCCGGACGATAGCCGGCTTTCTCGATCGCCTCCACGATGACCTGCAATGCCTCTTCGTTACTCTTCAGGTTGGGGGCAAAGCCGCCCTCGTCGCCCACCGCCGTGCTGAGGCCACGTTTAGCCAGGACGCTCTTGAGGCTATGGAAAACCTCGACCCCCATCCGCAAAGCCTCAGGAAAACTCGGAGCCCCCACCGGCAGAATCATAAACTCCTGAATATCAACGTTGTTGTCGGCGTGCTTGCCACCGTTGAGAATGTTCATCATGGGTACCGGCAGCACCTTCGCATTGGTGCCGCCGATGTACTGATAGAGCGGCAGGCCCACCGACTGGGCCGCAGCCTTCGCCACGGCCAGGGATACCCCGAGAATGGCGTTGGCACCGAGCTTGGCCTTGTTCGGTGTTCCATCCAGCTCGATCAGGAAGCGATCGATACTGACTTGATCGGTAGCATCCATGCCCACAAGCCGCGGGCCGATCACCTCGTTGACATTCTCTACAGCCTTTCTTACGCCCTTGCCAAGATACCTGCTCATGTCCCCATCCCGCAGCTCCACAGCCTCGAACGTCCCCGTCGATGCACCCGACGGAACAGCCGCTCTCGCTACGGTATCGTCGGCCAGCGTCACCTCCACCTCAACGGTGGGATTACCCCGCGAGTCGAGGATCTCGCGCGCATGTACCTGTTCGATAACGGTGATCATTCTCTTCGTCCCCTCCGTTTGCTCGCATCCCAACAGCTGGCTCAGGCTCTTCCGAATCATGCTCTTTCCCTTACCCGGCGGGAGGCCGCCTCGGCACTGAGACGGCAGAGAGTGGCAAAGCCTGCCGGATCGAGGCTCGCCCCGCCCACCAGGCCTCCGTCGATTTCAGGTTGGCTCATAAACTCGACGATGTTTTCCGGCTTCACACTGCCTCCGTACTGGATGCGCAACTGCGCCGGCACTTCCGGGTTGGCAGGGTATAGCTCAGCAATTTGCCGCCGGATCAGACCGATGACCCGGTTAGCCTCGACGCCGGTGGCATTACGGCCGGTACCAATGGCCCAGATGGGTTCGTAAGCAATCACGATCTCGCAAGCCGCCTCCGGCCTGACGCCGGCCAGGGCCGCCTTCACCTGGCTTTTTACTACCTCTTCCGTCGTTCCTGCTTCTCTCTGGCTGAGGCTCTCGCCCACGCAGACAATGGGTCGCAATCCCCGGCGAAGCGCGGCCAGGACCTTGCGGTTGACGGTCTCGTCTGTCTCTCCGAAATACTGACGCCGCTCCGAATGGCCGATAATCACGTACCGGCAACCTGCCGCCACCAGCATCCCCGGTGAGATCTCACCGGTATATGCACCCGCCTCTTCCCAGAACATGTCCTGAGCGCCGACTGCGATCCCGCTGCCCCGCACCTCATGGGCGACTGTCGTGAGTGCAGTGAAAGGTGGGCAGAGAGCTATCTCGATTCCGCTTAGTCCGGCGACCCGCGGCAGAAAGTCACGGACAAAGGCGGCTGCGTCCTCCGCCGTCTTGTACATTTTCCAGTTTGCCGCCAAAAGCGGTGTCCGCAATCTGATAACCTCCCCAACCTACCGGCCGGAAGCCGGGGCATCCTGCAGAGCCGCCACGCCGGGAAGTTCCCGTCCTTCGAGGAACTCCAGAGAGGCTCCCCCGCCGGTGGAGACGTGGGTCATCTTGTCGGCCACCCCTGCCTGTTCCACTGCAGCAGCGCTATCTCCCCCGCCGATGATCGAGATGGCCTTGCTCTCGGCTAGGGCGCGGGCCACCGCGTTGGTGCCTTCGGCAAAGGCCGGCATCTCGAAAACGCCCAGAGGGCCATTCCAGATGACCGTTTTTGCCCTGGCAATCCATTCGGCAAAAAGCTTGCGGGTTTCCGGACCGATGTCGAGGCCCTCCCAATCAGCAGGGATCTCTTTGACAGAGACCACCTTAGTATTGGCGTCGGGAGCAAAACGGTCTGCGACTACCACGTCCACCGGCAGTACCACCTCGACCCCGCGCGCCCGCGCCTGCTCCAGGAGCTCTCCGGCCAGGGTCAGGTGCTTCTCGTCCAGAATCGAACGGCCGATCTCGTAACCCTGGGACTTCAGGAAGGTATAAGCCATGCCGCCGCCGATCAGGAGTGCGTCGACCTTCGGGATCAGGTTACGAATAACCGCAATCTTGTCCTTTACCTTGGCGCCGCCCAGGATGGCCACGAAAGGCCGCTCCGGGTTCTCCAGTGCCTTCCCCATCACTGTGATCTCTTTCTCCATCAGAAGGCCGGCCACACCCGGCAGGAACTGCCCGACCCCGGCCGTGCTCGCATGGGCCCGGTGGGCTGCCCCGAACGCGTCGTTTACCCAGACGTCAGCCAGGCGCGCCAGCTTGCGGGCAAACTCCGGGTCATTTGCCTCCTCCTCGGGGTGGAAACGAAGGTTCTCCAGCATCAGGATGTCGCCGGGCTGCATCCGCTCGACCAGGGCCTCTACCTCCGGACCTACACAATCGGGAGCCATAGTGACCGGTCGGCCCAGAAGCTCCCTGAGCCGTTCGGCTACGGGCGCAAGGCGCAGGCTCTCTACCACTTTGCCGTCCGGTCGGCCCAGATGGGAGCAGAGAATCACCTTCGCCCCTTTGTCGAGCAACAATTGAATAGTCGGTAGAGCGGCCCGGATGCGGGTGTCGTCCGTGATCTTCCCGTCCTGCAGGGGCACGTTAAAATCAACGCGTACCAGCACCCGTTTGCCCCGGACGTCGATCTCCCGTACGCTCAGCTTCTTCACGGTCCTGACCTCCCTGCACGTACCATCACGTGAAGTATGAGGGTGAACTGCCGGCGGGCCGACCGGTGCCGCCGCACCGGCAGTTCAGCCGTGGTCCAGCACTGCCTGGTGGTTGGTAACGCCTCTCTCAGTCGCGCGCCGCTATGTACCGGAGCAGGTCAAGCACCCGCACCGAGTAACCCCACTCGTTATCGTACCAGGCGACCGCCTTGACAAAGGTGCCTTCGATAACCGAGGTCATCTCCAGATCCACGATGGACGACCGGCTATCGCCCCGATAGTCGATGGAAACGAGCGGCACGTCGGAGACACCGAGAATGCCCTTGAGCTCGCCCTCAGCCGCCTTGCGGAAGGCCTCGTTGACTTCCTCCTTCGTCGTCGGTTTCTCCACGACGCAGGCAAAGTCAGCGATCGAGACATCCGGCGTGGGCACACGCAGCGCGTAACCGTCAAGCTTCCCCTTGAGTTCGGGAAGCACCAGGGCGACTGCCTTGGCCGCGCCGGTAGTGGTGGGGATGATGCTGACGGAAGCCGCCCGGGCCCGGCGCAGATCTTCATGAGGCAGATCGAGGATCCTCTGGTCATTGGTGTACGAGTGAACCGTCGTCATCGAGCCGCGCAGCACCTTGAAGTTCTCGTGCAACACCTTGACCAGCGGAGCAAGGCAGTTTGTGGTGCAGGAGGCGTTGGAAATGATGAAGTGCTTGGCCGGATCGTAAACCTTCTCATTAACGCCCATAACAATGGTGATATCCTCGTTCTTTGCCGGAGCAGTGATGATCACACGCTTGGCACCGCCGGAAGTGATGTGTACTCCTGCCTTCTCCCGCGAACGGAAAAGACCCGTCGATTCGATCACATAGTCGACGCCGAGATCCTTCCACGGCAGCTTGGCCGGGTCGCGCTCGGCAAGCACCTTGACTTCCTTACCGTTTACCCGGATTGCCCCGTCTGTTGCCTCCACCTGACCGGGGAACGTACCGTGAACGGAATCATACTTCAGCAGGTGCGCCAGGGTCCTGGCATCCGTGAGATCGTTAACCGCTACAAACTCGATATTCGGATCGTTGTACCCGGCGCGGAAGACGTTCCGTCCGATACGTCCAAATCCGTTGATACCTACGCGAATCGCCATCTGCAACCAACCTCCTCTGAATCCTCGTTTCCTTGTGGCCGGCCGCTCTCTTGCCTGGCCGGCTGGCGGCCTGCTACGCCTCTACTTGCGCCCACCGGGGGCGGCTAGCTGCCCGGTTCACCCGTCACATCCTCACGCCTGCGACGCAGAAGCTCCAGCATCCGCCTGGCACACCCTTCATCGGTAATGCAGACCTTTTGATATTTAGGTGCGAGAACGGCCAACGCTGCCAGAGCTTTGCTTGCTCCGCCACCGACGGCCACTACCTGCGGCACCTTCTCCAGCTCCTCCAGCCTGAGGCCGACGGTTCCGGTGCTGTAGACGATGTTCCCTGCCCGGTCGAAGTAGTACCCGAATGCCTCCCCCACCGCCTTGCGGGCCCGCAACACTTCCATCTGCTCGGGCCGCAGGCCCCGCCGGCGCGCCATCTCCTCGGCTGAACCGATGCCGTGCAGCACCACATCCGCCCGGCGGATCAGCTCCAGCAACGAGCGGATCTTCTCGTCGGTAGTCGTCAGCGTCGCCAGCGCTTCGTCGCTAACCTCATCCGGCAGGTGCAGTAACCGGTAACTCGCACCCAAAGCCCGGGCCAGGTTGGCCGCTACGGTGTTGGCCTCGAGTTCCACCTCCTCCCCCAGGCCCCCGCGTGCCGGAACGACCATAATATTCCGCTTTGCCGAGCTGGGAGGTAGACTGCGCGCCACCTCGGCCATGGTCGTTCCTCCGGTGACGGCCACCACATCTCCCTCCTGCAGTATTTCCTGCAGATAGCGGGCAGTCGCTCGGGCCATCTCCTTCTTTACGGTCTCGTCGGTGTCGGAGTCGCCCGGAACGACAATTACCCTTTCGAGCCCCAAAAGGCGCGCCAGCCGCCTTTCCACGTCGGCCAGACCGTGAAATTGGCGCACCAGATCCCTCAACTCCGCGAGGATCTGCGCGCCCAGCTCGGTCACCACCATCCCGGCAGGTTCGGCTGCCAGAAGCCCCTGGGCCTTTAGCACCTCCATGCTGTTGCGGACCGTCCGCTCCGGCAGATTCAGCCGGCTCGAAAGCGCTCTACGCCCGACAGGCTGATGGAAGTAAACCTGGCGCAAGATGGTATAACGCTGGTCCACAAGGGTTACCAGCTCAGGCGCGATGCGCTGCAAAACCGTGATGCTCTCCAGCGCCGAACTCCCCTTACCCGTCCGCATGATCATTAGCATTCTTCCCCATACCACCGTGAACGACGAGCAGATGGACAACCGAGCCGGTGGGTCTGACCTCGTCCCGCGTAGCAACCAGCGTCCCACATTATTCGTCTTCCGCCTCCGGTTTTCCTGCAGGCAAGGAAAATCAGCGGCAAAAAGTTGCCATTCACGTCCCTCGCGGGTATCCCAGTGACTCCGCCAGGCGGGTGAGCCGCCGCAACCGATGGTTAACCGCCGACTTGCTGGCAGGCGGGTCGAGTAGCTGACCGAGTTCACGCAGAGAAGCTTCCGGATGCCGTAAGCGTAGTCTGGCCACGGCCAGCAGGGCGGGGGGGAGTTGACCGGGATCGATCTGCGCAAGCAGCCAGCGGATCTGTTCTTGCTGGCGCAGCGCCGCCTGTACCGCCTTGCCCACGTTGGCGGTTTCGGAGTTGACCAGCCGGTTGACCTGGCCCCGCATCTCCCGCATCACCCGCTGGTTTTCCAGCTCCAGCATGGCGGCGGAGGCGCCGACCAGTCCGAGGAAACTCGAGATTTGCTCCACATCCTGGAGGTAGACTACCAGGCCCGAACGGCGCTGGCGCAGCTTTGGCTCGAGGCCAAACCGCTGCATCTGCTGGGCAAGGAGTTGTGCCGCTTCAGGAAATCCGGTAACGATCTCGATCCGGTAGGAACGGGCCGGATCATTGAGGAAACCCCGGGCCACCAGCGCTCCCCGCAAAAAACTTCGGGCACAGCAGCGGCGGCGCAGAGTGGAAGCCAAAGGCAAAAGTCGCGGAGTGTCGGAGGCTCTCCGGTTCACGCCCGGGGATCGACGACCGTCGGCGCGGATAACCGCCCCGACCGTCCGGGGTGCCAGGCCCAGCTCAGCCCAGGCTGTGAACCCGGGGGCGGTCAGCACGTATTCATAAGCTCCTCCAAGCCTGGTTGTCCTGCGTATGAAAACCAGAAGAGGTTTCTCTTGAAGAGAACGCCAGACACGGGCAATCCGTCTTGCCAGCAGAGCGTGACTTGCCCGGATGACCAACCCGGACGATTCGGCTCTAGCATCGGTCAGGAGCAGGCCGGCCAGCTCGGCCCGGAGGCAGCACTCCCGTTCCAAAGGTGTCCCAGCCAGCTCCTCCCGTACATCGTAGGAGAAAGCCAACTAGTCGACCCCCGTACCATTATTGGTGGAAATCGCTAGCTTGCAATCGCGATGTTCAACTCGGACCTGGTAACCTGCCCCCTGCAGGAACTCCCCCAGACGCTCGGCGACCGCCACCGAACGATGCTGTCCGCCCGTACAACCAATACCGATGACCAGCTGGGCCTTCCCCTCACTGATGTAGTTGGGCAGGAGAAAGGTCAGAAGATCGGCCAGTTTCTCCATGAAAGTGCGGCTGACAGGCCACCGGAAGACGTAGTCCGCCACCTCCGCGTCCAGCCCGGTCAGCGGGCGCAGCCGGTCAACGTAGTACGGGTTGGGCAGGAAGCGCACATCGAATACGAGGTCACAGTCGAGGGGGATGCCGTGTTTGAATCCGAAAGAGACTACGTTGATCAGTATCTCATGCTCACGCCGGTCACTTTCGCTCAAGAATGCGGCTGCTATCTTCTCTTTCAGCTCCCGTGGGCTCAGCCGCGAAGTATCGATGATGCGCTGGGCACGGCCGCGGATGGTCTGGAGCCGCCGCCTTTCCTCCCGGATCCCCTCCAGGATCGATCCACCCTCGCGTGCGAGCGGGTGCCGCCGCCGGGTCTCCTTATACCGGTGCACGAGGATCTCATCCGCGGCCTCGAGGAAGAGCACCTGATACTGGTAGCCGTTACGCTCCAGCTCTTCCAGCGCCTGGTACAGGTGGTCGAAAAAGAGCCCGCCCCGGATGTCACACACTACCGCGGCCCGCCGGATCGTTCCCGTCTCCGTCAGCAGCTGCAAGAAACCGTTGAGCAATGCGGGCGGGAGGTTGTCGACACAAAAGTACCCGAGATCCTCGAACGAACGGATCGCTTCCGACTTTCCCGCTCCCGAAATGCCGGTGATCACCACCAGTTGCACGTTGGACGTGCTACCCGGGAGTACTGGCGACGGCGAAGGCGTTTCACCCGGAATACCAATCCCCTCCAACGAGACGTACTTTCATTACCCTCCGCTTTTTATTGTACTCCTTGCCTGCTCTCGCTTCAGCCCGCCAGCTTCTTAACCTGTGCCGCCGCCCCCCGGTCGGCGACCACGAAAACCCGTGGATGCCGCTGCAGGACCGAGGCCGGCACCTCGGGCGTAACCTCTCCCTCCAGAGTCCGCGCCACCGCCCAGGCCTTCTCCGGCCCTGATGCCAGAAGCAGGATCTCACGCGCCTCCATGATGGTGGCGATCCCCATCGTCACCGCCCGCCGGGGTACTTCATCGATGCTGTTGAAGAACCGGGCGTTGGCGCGCCGGGTATCCTCGGCCAGGTCAACCACATGGGTGCGGCTGTCAAACGGCGTTCCGGGCTCGTTAAAGCCTATATGACCGTTACGCCCGATCCCCAGGATCTGCAGGTCGATCCCGCCCGCCTGCCGGATGGCCTCCTCATAGCGAATGCACTCCTGCTCGATATCGGCGGCAACACCCGACGGTATGTGCACCGCCCCGGGCCGCACGTTGATGTGAGCAAATAAGTTTTCCCTCATGAAATAGTGGTAACTGGCCGGATGGTCGGGCGGGAGCCCCAGGTACTCGTCGAGGTTAAAGGTCGTAACCTGCGAGAAATCCAGGCCCTCCTCCCGATGCCGGCGAACCAGTTCCTCATACAGGCCAAGAGGAGTGCTGCCCGTCGCCAACCCCAGCACGGCGTTGGGCTTGCGCCGGATCAGGTCTGCTACCCGGTTCGCCGCCCACAGGCTGAGCTCTCGATAAGAATCAACAACCACCAATTCCATTGACCGTGTCCTCCCTATTGCTGTCCCCGCAGCCAGGCACCCCGGATCATCGTTCGTACTACGTTTAAGTCCGAATCCAGCAGCAGCAGATCGGCATCTTTGCCCGGGGTCAGACTACCCTTGCGGTCGGCGATACCGACGCTGCGAGCCGGCGTCAGTGAGCCCATCCGCACCGCCTCGAGGAGGCTTACTCCGACCAGCTTGACCATGTTGGCCACAGCCCGCCCCATTCCCAGCGTGCTGCCGGCCAGCTCCCCGGTCTCCAGCCGCGCCGACCCGTCTTTCACGATCACTTTCTTGTGGGCCAGTTCATAGACACCCTCCGGCATACCGGTGGCGGAGAGGGAATCGGTCACCAGCACCAGCCGGTCCGGTCCCTTGACCTCGTAGAGCACCCGCATTGCCCCGGGATGAACGTGAATACCGTCGGCAATCAGTTCACAATAGACACCGGGTGAAGTAAGCACTGCCCCTACGGTGCCCGGATCCCGGTGGTGGAGCCCGCGCATGGCATTGAAGGTATGGGTGGCGTGGCTGGCGCCCAGGGCGATGGCCGCCTTAGTCTGTTCATACGTAGCATCGGTGTGACCGATAGAGGCTGTGATTCCCCGTTCAACCAGCCACTGGATGCCGAGATGGCCGTTTTCCATCTCGGGGGCGATCGTCATCATGCGGAAGGCCGGCCCCAGGATGTCGAGCAGGTTCTGAAGCTCCTCTTCGTCAACCGGGCGAATAAAGGACTCATTCTGAGCCCCCTTGCGCGACGGAGCAAGATAAGGGCCCTCGAGGTGCATTCCCACCACATCCGCGCCTTCGGCCTCAAACTCCGCCGCCGCAGCCGCTCCCGACGTGGCTGCCTGCGGTTCTGCGTCTCGCCGCGCCTGCTTCTCCATCACCGCCCGGACAGCCCGGGCCGCCCTGTACAGCTCTTCGGCCGACGCCGTAGCCGTGGTCGCCAGGAAAGAAGTAGTCCCGCTCAGCGCATGGGTGCGGGCGATGCAGGTGAGGGCCTCAACTGTGCCGTCCAGGGCATCGCAGCCGCCCCCACCGTGGATGTGAACATCGACAAAACCGGGAACCACGTAGAACCGGGTGGCATCCACCTCCTTCGCCCCCACGACCTGGGCCGGATCGAGATCTTCTCTTTTGCCCACAAAGGCGATCTTCTCACCTTCGACCAGTACGACTCCGGCGGGGATGACCTCTTCCGCCGTGACCACCGTACCCCCCTGTATCAACCAGCGTGGCATCGTAGCTGACGGCCTCCTTTACCCGGTATTACTGCCCCCAGCACCGCCGGGTGTGTCGCACCCGTTGCTGCGGGGAGGTTGTTGGCAAGTCCGAGAAGAGTCGCTGCCCCCAGAACCGCAAACCCTATCGCTTCTTTCGCCCCGGCCGGCCATTCATCCTCTGCTGGTGCTTCCAATTCGACCGCATGAGAGAGTACCGCTGCCAGTTCCTGCCGGAACATGCGCATGAGGGTCCGGTTGTAGCTTCCTCCACCGGTCACCAGCACCCGGTCGAGCCGCCCGCCCGTACGGGGCAGGATCCAGCGCCGGTACTGGTCCGCCATGCTGGCGGCCGTGAGGAGAGTGGCCGTGGCAACTGTATCCGCCGGGGAGAGTCCCCGCGCCGCGGCGCGCGCCAAAAAGCGCCGGACATACTCCGGGCCGAAATACTCTCGGCCGGTAGTCTTGGGCGGTGGCTGCAGAAAATAGGGGTCCTGCAAAAGCTCCTGTACCAAGTCGCGGTCGGCCGCGCCCTGGGCCGCCCACTCGCCGTCCCGGTCAAAGCGTAACCGGCCTCCGCTACAGGCGGCCACTACCGCGTCGATGACCATGTTTCCGGGGCCGGTGTCGAAGGCGAAGATGGCATTCCGTCCCAGGGGGCCCGGCAAGCAGGTCGCATTGCCAATCCCGCCGACATTCTGCAGCACCAGCACCCGGCCGCGATCAAAGTAGAGCAAAGCATCGAAATAGGCTATGAGCGGTGCTCCCTGGCCTCCGGCGGCAATATCCCTGACCCGGAAATTGGCTACCGTGGTGATACCGGTGCGCTCGGCGATGACTGCCGGCTCGCCGATCTGGAGAGTCGACCGGGTTTGAAACGGTCCCACCTGCTCGGGCTGGGGGATGTGGTAGATGGTCTGCCCGTGGGAGGCGATCAGGTCGACTGCCTCCGGGGGGATCCCCTGCTCCGCCAGGAGCCGGAGGGCCGCGGCCGCAAAGGCCTCGCCCAAAGCAAAGTTCCAGCGACAGATCTCATCCACGCGGGCGGTCTCCGGAGAACAAAGCCGCAGAATCGCCTGGCGGATGGTGTCGGGGTACGGCTCTTCGCGATAGGCCAGCAAACGCAAGCCGCGGCGGCGGTCGCCTGCCGGCGTCGTTTGCCCCTTCTCTCCACCTCTCTCTCTTTCGTCTTGGCCGAGGTTGAAGAGCAGCACCGGGTCAATCTCCACCAGGGCCGCGTCGATGCCATCGGCCGAGGTACCCGACATCAGGCCGATTACCATCAACCTGCCTGGCCCAATCCGAGCGGTCGCAGCAGTCATAGCAGTTTCAGCGCCTCTCTTACCCGGCCACCGGCCCGGCAGAGCGCCTCGACGGCCCGCTCCCGGGAGGTGCGCGCCAGCAGCATAACCAGCGCCACTTTGGTCTCGTTGCCGGCAGCAGCCAGAGCGTTGGCGGCTTCTTCCTCACCGCACCCGGTCGCCAGCATCAGAATGCGCACGGCCCTCCGGCGCAGCTTGGAGTTGGTAGCTCGCATGTCCACCATCAGGTTGCTGTACACCCGCCCCAGCCGGACCATGACGGCCGTACTCATCATGTTTAGGACCAGTTTCTGGGCAGTGCCCGCCTTCATCCTTGTCGAGCCCATAATCACTTCCGGCCCGACCACCGGGGCAATGGTGATCTCTGCCAGGCGACTTAAGGGAGTGTCCGTATTGCAGACAAGGGCAATCCTCCCCGCCCCCACAGCAGCCGCCTGCCGTAGTGCACCGATGACAAAAGGAGTTCTCCCGCTGGCAGCAATTCCAACTACGACATCACGCGCATTGACATTGCGGTGGATGAGCTCATTCCTGCCGGCTTCCTCATCGTCTTCCGCCCCTTCCGCAGCCAGGGCAAACGCCCCTGCCCCTCCGGCAATAATCGCCTGGACCAGCTCAGGATCGGTGCCGAAGGTGGGAGGTAGCTCGGCTGCGTCCAGTGCACCAAGACGACCACTGGTACCTGCTCCCACGTAGAAAAGGCGACCGCCTTGCTCCAGGGCGGCCACAATCTTGTCCACCGCCTCCGCGATCTGCGGCAGTTCTTTCTCCACTGCCAGTGCCACCGTCTTGTCTTCGTCGTTTATCCGGCGCAGGATCTCCAGCGTCGGAAGGGTATCCAGATCCAGGGTCAACGGGTTACGCGCCTCGGTGGTCAAGTGCTCCAACGATTCCTTCATGCGGCGAAATCCTCCTCCAGCCGGCCTTCGAAGTTCTTCGACATGGCGCGGCGTCTTCCTCTGCTTGGGCCAGGTATAACGGCGGTACCCGGCGCCCATAATAGCCAGGAAATCGATTGGTTCGCCCGGGGTCGTGGTGGGAAGAGCACAGGCAAGCAGACGTCGGCCCGGACCGGCGGCGCAGGCGTCGAGTTTCTGCCGCGCTTGTCTGCTCGTCAACCTCAACCCCGGGTCCGAAATGCTAATCTGATCCTGTTCCTGGCCTATTGACAGCCAGTTTATAACAGGTGTTCCTGGCACTCGTAGCCCGCGCGAGAAGCCAAGGAGGGAAGGCCAATTGTCTCAGAAACAACCCACCCCGGCCTTGATCGATACTTCCCGGGCTCCCGTGCCCGGCACAACCAATACCGCGGCCAGCAGCCCGGCAGGTAAAACGACACAAGAAGCGTCCCAGGTTGGCAACCACTCAGTCGTACCGGAGTTACCGCCAAGCTACGGCAAGGACCGCCTCGTGATCCTGGTGCGTGACCCTCGCTGGCTCTTTGCCTACTGGGAGCTGACCGCCAGTTCGTGGGAGCGAGCCCGCTCCGCTTACGCTGCGCCCGCATGGGAGCAAGGCTGGACGCTGCTCCGACTACTGACAGCCGATCTCCCCTCACCCGCAGTTGCCAACCAGACCAAACATACCGGCTCGACCGGGCATCAACTGGTATGGCAGGCGGAAGTGGGCATGGCCGACAACTGGTACATCGAACTTCCAGCTGGTTTGGCTTCTTATACATCCCTCTACGCCGAGCTGGGTCGGAGCCTGCCCGGCGGCGAATTCGTACCGCTTTTGCAGTCAAACATCGCTTTTCTGCCGCCTCAGGACGTCAGTCCGATACAGGACGAGTATTGGCTGACCATCGAGGAGGTGTGGCAGCACTTCATGGGGCTGCCGCCAGGAACCTCGTCAGAAGCCTTCATCCGGGCACTGCGGGCTCGCTTTGCCCGCGAGGCTTTCTCGCCAGGGATATCCGCTCCACTGTTGATGAGCCCGGGCATCAGCCCCGGCTTCTCCCCCGGTGCATGGCAGGGCTGGCCGGGGGCAGCCCGGCAGTTCTGGCTCACAGTCAGCACAGATCTCATTCTCTATGGGGCTACCGAACCGGGCGCGACCGTGACCGTGGGCGACCAACCGGTCACGGTTGCTGCTGATGGGAGCTTCCGCTTACAGTTTCACCTGGTCGACGGTGAACTGGTACTGCCTGTGACCGCCCGGCAGCCACAAACCGGCCTGACCTGTGAAACTATCATCCGCATCCGCCGGGAGACCACGACTTAGAAAGACCGGGTGGTAGGTCGCAACGCCAAGACAAGACGATCAGTAGCCAACGGCAAAACGGTTGCACTTCTTTTCCGTTGGCGGAAAGGGGTTGCCATGTCCGACGAGAGATTGCCCGGGCTACCTGTTCACCTTAAAGGTAGTGAACCGCAGGGGTACATAGCCCTGGTACTGCACGCGCATCTGCCTTTCATTCGTCATCGCGACAACGAGCAGCAGCTTGAGGAAGAGTGGCTCTACGAAGCGCTTACCGAAACGTACATACCCCTGCTCAACATGATGCTCAGGCTGCGGGACGAAGGCGTCCCTTTTCAGCTCAGCCTCTCCATCACCCCCACCCTGGCCCACATGCTCGACGATGAGCTCTTGATCAGCCGTTACGTGCACCGGCTCGAGCTGCTCATGGAACTGGCGGAGAAGGAGGTCGAGCGAACACGCTGGCATCCGCGCCTGGCCCCCCTGGCCCAGATGTATCGCGATCTTTTCCGTCACACCTACACTTCTTTCGTATACCGCTTCGGGCGGCGGCTTCTGCCGCATTTCCGTTCACTGCAGGAAAGCGGCCACCTGGAGATACTGGCGTCGGCGGCCACCCACGGCTACTTGCCCCTCATGGATCTTTATCCAGAGGCGGTCCGGGCCCAGATTGAAGTGGGCTTGGAGAGTTACCGCCGGGCGTTTGGCCGGCCCCCGGTCAGCTTCTGGCTGCCAGAGTGCGGCTACACCCCCGTAGCCGACAGGCTCCTGGCCAAGACGGGTGTGCGGGCCACCTTTCTCGACAGCCACGGGCTGCTCTTTGGCAAGCCGCGGCCTCGCTATGCCGTATACGCGCCGATATACTCTCCCACGGGCCTGGCCTGCTTTGGACGGGACTGGGAATCTTCCCAGCAGGTGTGGAGTGCGGACGAAGGGTATCCGGGCGATCCCGCCTACCGCGAGTTTTACCGTGATATTGGCTGGGATCTCGACTTTGAGTACCTGCGGCCGTATCTGAAGGGCAACTTCCGCCACGCGCTGGGGATCAAGTACCACCGGGTTACGGCTCGGGGTAATGCGGACAAAGATCTTTATGACCCGCAGGCAGCCCGGGAGAGGGCGGCAGTTCACGCCGGCAACTTTCTCTTCAACCGCGAGCGTCAGATTGAGTTCCTCCGCACCCGCATGGAACAGCCCCCGGTGGTGCTCGCCCCGTACGATGCAGAACTCTTCGGCCACTGGTGGTGGGAGGGACCCATCTTCCTGGAGTATTTCCTCCGGCGGGCGGCTTACGATCAAGTAACCATCGCCACCATCACCCCCGGAACTTACCTGGGCCGTTACAAGCGGCACCAGGTAGTCTCGCCTTCCGTCTCAAGCTGGGGTTACAAGGGATATCACGAAGTCTGGCTGGAAGGCTCAAACGACTGGATCTACCGTCACCTGTATCAGGCTGCAGAACGGATGATTGAATGGGCCATGCGGCTGGAGCCGGACGGCGCAGCCGGCGACCAGGAATCCTGGCGGCGCAGGGCCTTAAACCAGGCAGCACGTGAGCTCTTGCTGGCGCAGAGCAGTGACTGGGCCTTCATCTTAAAGACGGGAACGGTGGTGGAGTACGCCCGGCTGAGGTTTGCCCAGCACGTGCAAAGGTTCAACAGGCTGATCGACATGGTAGAAGCCGGCCAGGTTGATCCGGAATTCGTCGCCGACCTTGAGTCCCAGGACAATCTCTTTCCCTGGCTCGATTACCGCCTCTATCGTACCGACGCGCTCCCCCGCGAGCTCCAGTTTCGGAGTTTTGCGGAACGATGCACGGGCGGCCCGTATCCGGTCGCAGCCGCTACCTGACAGGGGACTTCCTGACACCGTCGGCACTGCCGGCCGAAACGTACCGGGACGGGATTACCGTCTCGGGCCAGGCCATACCGTCCTCCTGGCCGGTGAGCCAACTCCGGGAGAACTGAGCATCCGGTACGGCGGCCGGTGCTCCCCAACCGCTGCGCAGATACTCGGTCCAAACCCGCTCGTAGAGGGCGCTGACGGCACTGCTGATCCGCTCCCAGCTATACATGCTCTCCACATCCTGGCGGGCTGCCGTACGCAGCCGCTCCCGTAATTCGGCTGAACCCAGGAGCGCCATGATCTGCTGTGCCAGGGCCTGAGAGTTGCCGGGATAGGCCTTGAGGCCGTTGCGGCCGTGCTCGATGATCTCCCCCAGTCCTCCGGTGTCGGAGACCACAACCGGCACGCCGGCCGCCATCGCCTCCAGGGCGACAATGCCAAATGGCTCGTACGTGCTTGGGAAGACCGCCACATCGGCTACGGCCAGCAGTCCGTTGCGCGTCTGATCATCGATGAACCCGGTAAAGAAGATCCGGTCAAAGACGCCCACATCTCGCGCTCTGGCCTTCAGTTCTGCCTCTTGCGGGCCGCTCCCGGAGATCACGAACTTGGTCTTGGGGAAGTAAGCAAGGACCTGGGGGATGGCATCCAGCAACACCCCAACTCCTTTCTCCGGCACGAGCCGGCCCATGAAGAAGACGATCTGTTCATCGGGGGCAGCGTGACGATGGCGGAAGCCGGCCAGATCCTCCGGTAAGCGATCGCGGCAGCGTTCCGGGACCACACCGTTTGGAATGACCTGCACCTTGTCAGCAGGCAGCTGGAAGACACCCCGTAACTCACTCTTCATATATTGACTGCAACAGATCACCTGCCACGCCTCGTACGTCAGCCACCATTCGACATTGCTGATATAGCGCTGCAGGTCATTATGCAGCCCCCGGTTCCGGCCGTGTTCGGTGGCATGGATGGTGGCAATCAACGGCCGCCGCAGGCCATGCTTGAGCAGCTTGGCAGCGTAGGCCACGAGCCAATCATGAGCATGAATGATCTCGATCTCCGTCAGGATGCCGCTCTTCAAGATCTCTTCGACCAGGGCAAGGTTGAGCTGCAGTATCGAGCTGAGGAAATCGGGCGGGTTCGGACTTTCTGCCCCCGTGCGCAGCACCCGCACCCCGTTGATCCGTTCATCACGAGGCAGCCGCCCGTCACCCGCAGTTGCCACTACCACCTCATGCCCGTGGTGAACAAGATGCTCCGACAGCTCCGCCACGTGGCGGGCAAGCCCCCCAACCACGCGCGGCGGGTACTCCCAGCTCAACATCAACACCCGCATCAGCACGCGCCCTCCCTGTAGACAGTGATCCACGACCTGCCGGGCCCTCTCGCGGCCCTGCCAGCCCGTGCGGGATTATTCTGTCCATTAAGCCATTAAGGCAGCGCACCTAAACCGCTATCACCGGCTCTTGTGTCTTCAGGAAACATCTGGTACACTCACCTTGTGCGGGCGGGTCAAGCCTGCACACGGCAGGTTCCGACAACAACCAGCGTGACAGCGGGAGGCGGAATACGTGCCTGCAAACGCCCGTGCCGGACGGCCGGTACAGAAGCGACTTGTGCGGGTGTTGGGAGTCGTTCTGCTGGCAGCGGTAGTGTATCTCTTTCGGCCACTCTTTCATAGCCTGGCGATGCTGGCGGTCGTCCACCCTGCCCTCTTGGAAGGCCTACTCGTCTGGGGCATTCTCCACTTTGCCTGGTGGCGACGGGTGGAGTGGCTAAACAGGCCCCGCACGGGCACATATGTGAATGAAGCCGGCAAGAAGGGGACTTTTCAGTACCGATGGTTGTGGTGGGTTTCCGGATCTGCCGCCGTGGTTATTCTCGGAGGCTTCATGGTGGTGGGAAACTGGCTCAGCCAGGTCTCACTGTCCCAGGAGCTGCAGTATACAGCCATTGACCATCTGCCCGAATCCGCAGCCAACGTGCGGCTCCTGCCGCAAGAGGTGGCCACCCGCTACGCCCGCGATTCTCTCCAACTCAGCCAGTACCGGCTGGGTCGGCCGTCACTCACCATGGTAGAGGGAGACCTGCACTGGACGTACCCGCTGGTTCCACAAGGTATAGTCCTCAAGTTCCTTCGTCCTGCCGCCGGGGTGATGACGGTACGGGCCACCACCCAGGACAAGGCTACCAGGCTGATTGAGTCTCCCCTCGTCGTGGCCGAAGGTCAGCTGCTCTTCGACAACCTGTGGTGGCGTGTATACCTGGTCCGTTACTGGGTCACGGGTGAGAAGCCGTTCTACAAGGTCGTCGACGATAAGGTATGGACCATCGTCCCGGCAATCGGATACAGACTCAGGTTCAGGTGGGGAATTCTGCATACGGTGCCGTACTTTGCCGGTGTCTTCACCGTCAGCCCGGCGGGCACGGTCCGCTTCGTCTCCGTGTCCGAGGTAGCTGCAGACGAGATTGCCGGCGGCGAACGGGTATTCCCGGAGACGCTTGCCCGGCGGTATGTCGAGGCCTTCGCCTATCGCCGCGGTCTGATCAATCGCCTTTTCCTGCACGTAGAGCAGAGTGAGATACAGGACGTACCCGAAAGCAACCGCCAGCCCTTCCTGATGAATACCGACGAGGGTCTGGTCTGGTTTACCAGCACTGAACCTTACGGGCGCAGCCACGGGATCTTCAAGATCTTCCTGGTCTCTGCCACCACTGGAAGGCTGAGCGTTTATACCCCCTCCTCAGGCGAGACGCTGACCGGTCCGGTCGGGGCGCTGGATTATGTCCGTAAAGCCAACCCGCTGGTCGACTGGAACCGCTTTCGCCTTGTCGAACCCCTTCCTTTCATCCGGCACGGAGTGCTTTTCTGGAAAACGCCGATCATACCGGAAGATGGTGCGGGCGTGGCCTTCCAGGCGTTCGTAAACAGCAGAAACAACCAGGTTTTCACCTTTACCAGCGACGAAGAGATCAAGGCATTTCTTGCGGAAACGGTTGCCCCGTCCAGATCTGATCGGACTCCCTCATCCGCGCCGGAAACTCACTCGCCGGATGTGGAGAGCCTGTTGCGAGAGTTGCGCCTCCGGCTGCAGGAGGCCGAGGCGATTCTGAAACAACTGGAAGCGCAAACCAGAGATCAGGTCGAGTCGGAGCCCCGCAGGTAGACGCGGGGAACGCGCGGGCTGATGCAGGTCAAAACTTCATACGGGATAGTCCCCAACCAGGAGGCGATATCGTCCGCGGTGATCCGCTCCCCGTTCTCCTCACCGATGATCACCGCTTTGTCACCGGCAGCTACTGGCAGGTCGCCCACATCCAGCATCACCTGGTCCATGCAGACCCGCCCGGCAATCCGGACGCGCCGGCCGTGCATCAGCATTGCGCCTTTGTTGCTGAGCTGCCGGCGCAGCCCATCAGCGTAGCCGACCGGAAGGGTAACGATGGTCGTCTCCCGTTCCGTCCGATAGGTCGATCCGTAACTGATAGCCGTGCCGGCGGCCACCCGCTTGACGAAGACGGCCCGGGCAAACCAGCGCAAGGCCGGCCGCAGTTCCACCCGCCGCGGCACGCTGGCGGAAGGATAGTAACCATACAGGGAGATGCCCAGCCGTACCATGTCGAAGGCAGCCTCCGGCATGAGGTTGAAGATCGCCCCCGAGTTGGCGAGGTGGCGCACAGAGATGGGGATGTGCAGCCTCTCAAGGTCGGCAAGGGCCTGGTTGAAACGGGCGAGTTGCTCCCGGGCGAAAGAGAGCTCTGCTTCGTCGGAGGTGGCAAAGTGGCTGAAAAGCCCTTCGACCTCGAGGTGCGGTAACCGGGAGATGGCAGCAACAAACTCCGCCGCCCGGTCAAACGGAACGCCGAGACGGCCCATGCCGGTATCCACCTTGACATGAACCAGCACTCGCCCCCGCACCCTGGCGGCCGCCTCCGACAGGGCCTCGGCTTCATCGAGCGCAGTCACCGTCGCCCGCAGATCTCCCCGCAGGTACCATTCGGCTTCAAAGGGCCAGGCTGCCCCCAGCACCAGGATCGGCGCATCTATCCCCGCCTGCCGCAACTCCCAACCCTCGGCGGGCGTGGCCACCCCCAGCCACTCAGCTCCGGCCGCGAGGCTCGCCTGCGCCACCGGAACTGCGCCGTGCCCATAGGCATTTGCCTTGACCACAGCCATCAGCCGTGTGCCCGGCGGCAGAAGGGTCTTGATGGCCGCCACATTGCTGGCAATCGCCTTGAGGTCCACTTCCACCCAGGTGGGTCGGCGCTCATTGGCCGCGCTCAGCATGTTCATGGACGTCCGGACCTTCCAACCTCAGATCTCCCGGTGTTTGACATCGGCAAATCGTGAATGTGCGGATATGGGGCAAACGCCCCGTCCGCGCAGGTGCTCGGCGAAAGACCAGGTCGGTACCAGCGGGCCAGGGGCCGGCGCAACCAGGGCTTGCCGGCCACCGGCGATAGATCGGGATAACGGCCGGGCAGCTCGCCTCGATCGCCTCGCCCATCACCGGTGCTTGCGGCCACCGCCCACTCCAGCCACCTGCGGGCCGCACCCAGACAGTTTACGATGTCAGAAGCGATGAGCGCCGCCTCCCCGCGCACTCCCGCCGCCAGGTCCCCCGCCAGCCCGTGAAGATACACCGCAAGACAGGCGGCCATCTCGGCCGGCAGCTTCTGGGCCAGGTAGGTGCCGATCATTCCGGCCAGAACATCGCCTGCCCCACCTGTGGCCATACCCGGGTTCCCGGTGGGGTTCAACCAGAGACGGCCCGCCGGATCCGCAACGATAGTATGCGCCCCTTTGAGCACGACCACTTGGCGGTAGCTGGCCACCGCCGCCCGGGCAGCCCCGGGACGGTCACTCTGCACCGCCTCCGTCTGCCGGCCAAGCAGCCGAGCCATCTCCCCCGGATGAGGGGTCAAAACCCACTTACCGGCCGGGAGCCCCGCAGGCAGCAGCGAAGGTCCGAATTTGGCAAGAAGGTTTAAGGCATCGGCATCCAGGACTGCCGGAAGTCCGCTTTCGGCCAGCCCCGCCAGCAAGCGTTCCATTTCAAATGCGACCGATTCACTCTGGCCGATTCCCGGGCCTATGACCAGGGCGTCCACCCTCCTGGCTGCTTCCAGGACGACCGTGGCCGTTCCCGCCGCCCAGCGCCCATCGGGACCCTCAGGCAACGGCAACGTCAGGCAGTCCGGCAGTCCCGCCGTGGCCTGAACCAGAAGCGATGCCGGCATGGCCAGGGTGACCAGGCCGGCCCCCGCCCGCAGGGCGGCCTCGGCCGCCAGCCGGCCCGCCCCCGCCATACCCCGGCTGCCGGCGACCACAAGCACGTGCCCGTAAGTTCCTTTGTGAGAGTCGGCCCGCCGCGGCCGCATCACCGCCGCAAAACTGTCAGGAGTAAGAAGCCAGGCCAGATCTTGAGAGACCCGTCCGGACAAATCTGCAGGCACCCCGGCCTTCCCGGTTCTTTCGGGATCTGGCGCACTCTCTTCGTCCTCCCCGAGAAGCCGGGAAAGCGGAAGTGAGATCGGCTCGAGCACTACCTCGCCGCAGTAGCTGGCGCCGGGATACAGAAGCAGGCCCGGCTTGAGCAGTCCGAAAGTGACGGTACAGGTGGCCCGGACCGCTTCCGGGTCAACGCTGCCGGTGTCGGCATCCACGCCGGTGGGCAGATCCACCGCCACTACCGGCCGCTCCGCCCCGTTGATCGCCGCCGTCGCCCGGCGCAAGAGCGGGCTGAGCGGCAGGCGGCTACCCGTGCCAAGCAGAGCATCGACCAGGATATCGGCAAGGCGCGCACCGAATCGCAGGAAGTCGTCGCTGGTACTCTCGTCGATCGGCTGCACTTCGATGGGAAATCCGGACAGGGCCTGGAAGTTGGCCAGAGCTGCTCCCCGGAGCCGGTGGGGTTGCCCGAAAAAGAGCACCCGTACCTGGGCTCCGGCCTGGGCAAGGTGGCGGGCAGCAGCAAAACCGTCCCCGCCGTTGTTCCCGCCGCCGGCAAAGACCACAACCCGGAGCCCCCGCAAAGAGAGCGGTGTAAAGAGGTCAGCCCCCGCCAGCGCCGCCACCTGCCGGGCCACCGCGAGGCCGGCATTCTCCATCAACATCCTGGTGTCCAGGCCAAACTCCTGCTCCGCCCGCTGGTCCAGGAGACGCAGAATATCAGCCTTACCTACCAGTAGACCCACCGGCATTTGCGGATGCTCCTCCCTTGCCATCTCACCGGCTCTCGGCGATCGCTGTGGCGACAGCCCATTGCGACTGATGGCTGATGCTAACCAGCAGCCGCTCCACGCCAAGCTCTGCCGCGCGCCGGGCTGCCGGGCCACTCAGGACGACCTGGGGCGGCCCGCCCTTCTGTGGCAGGATCGCCACGCTCCGCCACGGCACTTTCCCCGGACCACACCCCAGGCTCTTCATAACCGCCTCCTTGGCGGCAAACCGGCCGGCCAATCTCTCCACTACCCGCCCCCGATGAGTCGCCCGCAGGCAGTAGGCAATCTCTTCGGGGGTATAAACTTTGCGCAAGAAACGCTCCCCGAACCGGTCGAAGGCCCGTGCTATTCGGGGAACTTCGATGATATCGGTCCCCAGACCCACGATCATGGCAGGTTCTACTTTACTCCACCGTGACGCTTTTTGCCAGGTTGCGGGGACGATCAACATCCGTCCCGCGGGCACGTGCCACCATATAGGCGAGGAGCTGCAGGGCCGGAGCGGCCAGCACCGGGCGGGCCGGGCCGGGTAGAGGGGGTATTTGAATGTACGCGTCCAGAAATGCCGCCTCGTCGCTGGCAACCGCGTGCTGGGGGCCTACCCCCACGACCCATCCATGCCGGGCCTTCACTTCGTGGAGATTGGCCAGCGTGCGGGAGATCAGTTCATCCTGGGTGAGGATGCCTACCACGGGCGTCCCCGGACCGATCAGAGCGAGCGGACCGTGTTTGAGCTCTCCGGCCGCATAGGCCTCGGCATGGATGTAAGTGATCTCTTTGAGCTTGAGGGCGGCCTCTACCGCGGCTGCATAATCCAGTCCCCGCCCGATGTAGAAAACATGTTCTGAACTGGCAAGCTTCTCCACGATCCTGGGATCGATTACGACCTGGCGGCCCAACAGCTCTTCAATGGCGGTCGGCAGGACCGTCAACCCCCGTTCGAGCTGCTGACGCCAGGTTCCCGAGTCCTCGGGCAGCACTACCGGCGTTCCGCCCGCTTCCGCAGCCACCCCGGCTGCATGCCGGGCTCTGGCCTGCGCCACCCTGAGGGCAAGCAAGGCCAACACCACCAGCTGCGCCACGTATGCCTTGGTTGAGGCTACGGCGATCTCCGGCCCGGCCTCGGTCAGCAGCACGGCGGCGCTCTCCCGGGCGATGCTGCTGGTCGGCACATTGACGATGCCCAGGGTCGGCACTCCTCTTGCCCGGCACAAGCGCAATCCCGCCAGTGTATCGGCCGTCTCACCGGACTGGCTGATCACCAGCGCCAGATCACGCTGGGAAAGCAGCGGTTCACGGGTGCGGAATTCGGAGGCCACATCGAACTCCACCGGCAGGCCGGCAACCCTCTCCAACCAGTACTTGGCCATCAACCCCGCATGCGCTGCCGTACCGGAGGCAACGATCCAGAGCTTCCGGCGCTGCGCCCACCACCCATCACCCCAGGGCAGCCCCAGGTCGGGTCCGTCTCCCGTGGCGGGATAGTACCGCGTGAGAAGACGGCGCACGACCGCCGGCTCCTCGTGGATCTCTTTGAGCATGAAATCGGGGAAGCCGCCCTTTTCGGCCTGCTCCAGCTCCCAGGCCACCGTCTGCGGAACTTTGGTCAAGCTTTCACCGTTGAAGCTGAAAAACCGCGCCTGGTCCGGCAAGAGCTCGGCGGCCTCCCGGTCTTGCAAGACATAGACCTCCCGGGTATACGGCAGCAGGGCCGGGATGTCGGAGGCAACCAGCCAGCCGTCGGCGCCGCGTCCGACCACCAGCGGGCTGGAGAAGCGGGCCAGCCAGATGCTGCCAGGGGCATCGGCAGTCAGCGCCGCCAGCGCAAACGCGCCTTTCAGCCGGGCGACCACCTGCAACCAGGCACAGTACATCCCCTGCCCGGTGGCGAGTGCCTCTTCCAGCAGGTGTGCAATCACCTCGGTATCCGTTTCCGAGGTGAACCGGTGTCCCCGGCTGAGCAACTCCTCGCGGAGAGAAAGCGTATTCTCGATAATCCCGTTGTGAACTACTGCCACCCGTCGGCGGCAATCCAGGTGCGGGTGGGCATTGCTATCGGTGGGCGGCCCGTGCGTAGCCCAGCGAGTGTGACCGATGCCGGTGGTGAAGATGACACCGGACCCGGTGAAGCCGTTTAGATCCTGTTCCGGGGGATGTTTCCGCAGGAGCTGTTGCAGCCGATCAAGCCGGCCGGCCGCTTTTCTGACTACAATGGTGGCAGGTGCCATCATCACCTGCCTCGTGGCCAGGATTCCGTCACCGCCCCGCCCCGGCAGCAGTGCCACTCCGGCTGAGTCATACCCCCGGTACTCAAGGCGGGCTAACCCTTCAAGCAGCAGCGGTAACGTCGCCCGCGCGCCCGTGTAACCGATTATGCCACACAAAGGCCTCTACACCCCCAGGCTCACCTCCAACGCCCGCGTGACCATCTCCACTGCGGCCTCCACTGCCGCCCTCTCCGGTCCCTGGGCCATGACCCGGATCACGGGCTCTGTCCCCGACGGCCGGACATTAAGCTCCCCCTCCGCCCCCAGCGTCTCTCGAGCCCGGGCCAAAGCTTCCTGCACCGCCGGGATCTTATCCCAGTTCTCCTTCGTCCTCACCCGTACGTTGACCAGCATCTGCGGAAACGAAGGCATCTGCGCAGCCAGGTCGGAGAGGCGCCGACCGGTCCGCATCATCACATCCAGCAACTGGATGGCGGTGAGCATACCATCGCCTGTAGTATGGTGCTCCAGGAAAACAATATGACCTGACTGTTCACCGCCCAGTACCAGATTGTGGGCCAGCAGGGCTTCCATCACCTGACGGTCGCCAGCTCCGGTGATGAGAAGCTCTCCTCCCGCGTCAAGCAGGGCTTTGCGCAAGCCCAGGTTGGAGTAGACGGTGGCGACCACCGCCTTGCCGGGCAACTGTTGCCGTCGCAACCGGTCCAGTGCACAGATGGCCAGGATGTGGTCACCGTCAACGATATTCCCCTGTTCATCGATGGCAATCAGGCGGTCCGCATCCCCGTCAAAGGTGAGGCCGACGTCTGCGCCTACCTGCCGAACCCTTTCCGCCGCCAGCTCCGGGTGGGTTGAACCGCAACCGACGTTTATGTTGGTGCCGTTGGGGCTCAGGTGTAAAGCAAGTACATCCGCTCCTAACCGGCTAAAGAGCCGGGGAGCCAGCCGGAACGCCGCCCCATAGGCCGTGTCGATCACGATGCGCAGGCCGTTCAGGCGGAAACGGGCACAGGAGAGCAGGAAGTCAAGATAGTCGTTGGCTGCCCGCTTGTCAGGTATCAGCCGGCCGACATCACCTCCGATCGGTCGCGGCAGATGGTCCTGCCGCCGCTCCAGGTCATAGACGAGCTCCTCGATGCGTGCCTCCAGCTCATCGGAGAGTTTGTACCCGTTCGGCCCGAAAAACTTGATGCCGTTATCCTCTACGGGGTTGTGGCTGGCGGAGATCACCGCCCCTGCCTGGGCCTGGCGCAGGCGGGTAAGGTAGGCCACCGCGGGAGTCGGTATCACGCCGGCATCCAGGCAGTCGGCCCCGGCAGAGAGAAAACCGGCGACCAGCGCCGACTGCAGCATCTCCCCGGATGCCCGGGTGTCCCGGCCTACGACAATGCGCGGCCTTTCTACATCGGCGGCCAGCACCGCCACCGCAGCCCGACCCAGCCGAAAAGCAAGCTCCGGGGTGATCTCACGGTTTGCGACACCACGTACGCCGTCCGTGCCAAAAAGACGTTTCATCATCCTTCACCTGCAACTCTCACTACACATCTTCTCTCCAGTCAGGCCAGATCAACAGGAACCCGCGCCCTGCCCATCAAACTCCCAGACCCATCAGCCGATCCTGCGATACTCCCCGGGCCAGGAGCCACAACAGAATTGCCAGGAGCAAAGCGAGCAATCGCAATGAGAGGTCCGCCGCCACCCACCAGCGTACAAGCCGCTCCCAGAGTCCCCGCCAGTACTCATACCCGGGCGATGAGTCTGATCGCTCTAGTGAGGACTCATCCCTCTCACGCCGGCCGCGGCAGGCCTGCCGGCCTCGCTCCGCTCGGCCTTGTTCAACCACTCCTTCAGCCCCTCCTCTCCCAGATCCCAATCGATCCTGCCCTCCCGGGCGCCGGAAATCCGGCCCGTCTCCTC
The DNA here is from genome assembly GCA_014896315.1 of Limnochordales bacterium. Classification (GTDB taxonomy): domain Bacteria; phylum Bacillota; class Limnochordia; order Limnochordales; family DUMU01; genus DUMU01. Next base: position 199,040 of record JADBKP010000005.1, on the reverse strand, counting down.
CGAAACCACTATCACCAGCGCGTCGGATTCCTCCGCCAGCCCGAGGGCTGCCCGGTGGCGGCTGCCCATCTTCCGCTCAACCTGGTCGGGACGGGCAAGGGGCAAGAAACAGGCAGCAGCAACCACCCGGCCGTTTCGGATGATCACCGCGCCGTCATGCAAAGGGGTATTGGGCTCAAAGATGTTTATCAGCAGTTCGGGAGTGACCACGGCATCCAGGCGAATCCCCGTTTCCACGAACTCCTCCAGTCCAACCTCCTGTTCGATAGCGATCAGCGCCCCCACCCGTCGCCGGGATAGCTCCCCCGCCGCTTTTACCACCGCCTCTACCACTTTCTGAAAACCGCCCGCCTCTTCGGGCCGGCCAAAGAGGCTGGCAAGCCAGAAGCTCTGGCCGTTCCAGCGGAAGAGTTCTCCCCTCCCCAGCCTTTCCAGCGCCCGCCGGACTTCCGGGTAGAAAACCACCGGGAGGGCGACCAGCAGAGCGGTCAGGGCCCTCTCCAGCAGCCAGTTGACCGTGCGTAACCCAAGCCAACGACTGGCTGCCGCCGCACCCAGCAGGAGGGCAAAGCCGCGCAAGAGCACTACTGCCCGCGTACCGCGCAGGAGTACGAGGAGGCGGTAGAGCACCGCGGCAACGATCAAGATATCGACCACATCTATGGGTCGTAGTGCCGCTTTCGTGGCCGGCTCCCCCCTCCGCTGCGCTACTAGATCCTATGCGGTATTCGGCAGGTGAACGGACCGCTCCTTGTTACCTTCGTTGCTAGAAATGGCAGGTACAGGCGCAGAAGGTGGGGATCCAGAGACGGTCGGAATCCTGTTTTTACGCCTTTTTGACTACTCGCGTCCTGTTTTTTGATATCCCCTTGACTTCCCACCTGATTGAATTGGAACTGTGGGCGAACGAATGGTGGCCAGTGATGCCGGCCGCGGCAAACTGTAGGCAGCGTACAGGCTGGGGCGGATCTTAGCCCCTTGGGGAGGGCAAGATATTGCGATGCACACGGAAATAATCATCGGCGGTCTGCTGGCGGCTGCCCTGCTTCTCTACCTGATCTGGGCCTTGATTAGGGCGGAGGACTTATAGCCCGGCCCGGGTCTGCCAGCGCAGGTTTCGGGACGGATACAACGACAGGTGGTGCGAGGGGTCATGGGAAACGCAACGTGGGATCTAATCGAGGTCGCCGCCTTTGTAATAACTCTAACAGCGCTCACGCCGCTGCTCGGAGGATACATGGCCCGTGTGTTTAGTGGCGAAAAGACGCTCCTCGACCCGGTGTTAAGGCCGGTGGAGCAGTGGTTCTACCGTCTGGCGGGCGTGGACGGTCATCAGGAGATGACGTGGAAACAGTACGCCCGGGCGTTGCTGGCATTTAACGCCCTCGGCCTTGTGGCCGTCTACCTCATCCAACGAATGCAGGGGGTCTTGCCCTTCAACCCCGAACATCTGCCGGCTGTCTCCCCCGCCATCGCTTTTAACACTGCGGCCAGTTTCGTCACCAATACCAACTGGCAGGCGTATGCCGGCGAGACAACCATGAGCTACCTGACCCAGATGGCCGCTTTGACGGTGCAGAACTTCTTGTCGGCCGCGACGGGAATCGCCGTAGCCATTGCCTTCATCCGCGGCCTGGCGCGCCGTAACGCCGACGGGATCGGCAACTTCTGGTTTGACTTGACCCGCAGCGTGCTCTGGATTCTCTTGCCCTTCTCGTTCCTGTTGGCCCTGGTCCTGGTTTCTCAGGGTGTCGTTCAGACGTTCGCTCCCTATCATACGGTTACCACCCTCGAGGGCGAGATCCAACGCATTGCCGTCGCACCCGCCGCCTCGCAGGAGGCCATCAAGGTGCTGGGAACCAACGGCGGCGGCATCTTTAACGCCAACTCGTCGCACCCGTTCGAAAACCCCACTCCGCTCACCAATTTTTTGGAGATGGTCGCCATCCTGTCCATTGGCGCCGGATTGACCTACACACTGGGGAAAATGGTGGGCGATACCCGCCAGGGATGGGTTCTTTACGGAGCGATGCTGATCATCTTTTTAGCAGCGTTTGCCCTTATCTACCAGAGTGAAATGGTCGGCAACCCGCAGCTGGCAGCTCTGGGCTTGACTGGTCCGACCGCCCTGGAAGGGAAGGAGATCCGGTTCGGCATTGGCAGCACCGCGCTCTTTGCTACCGTCACCACTGCCGCCTCGTGCGGTGCGGTCAACGGCATGCACGACAGTCTTACGCCCCTGGGAGGATTGGTTACCCTGACCCTGATGATGCTGGGGGAGGTAGCCTTTGGCGGTGCAGGGTCGGGTCTCTACGGCATCCTGCTTTTTGTAATCGTTACCGTCTTCATCGTCGGGCTGATGGTCGGCCGCACCCCCGAGTACCTGGGCAAGAAGATCGAGCCTTTTGAGATGAAGATGGCGACCATCGGCGTCCTGATCCCCGGTGTTCTGATCCTGATCGGCACCGCTGTTGCCGCAGTCTTACCCGCCGGTACGGGGAGCATCCTGAACCCCGGTCCGCACGGGCTCAGTGAGATCCTTTACGCGTTCACTTCCACTGCTGCGAACAATGGCAGCGCCTTCGCGGGGCTCGACTCGACCACGCCATTTTACACCCTCTATCTCGGAATTCAGATGATTCTAGGACGATTCGGAGTGATTCTGCCCGTCCTGGCCATTGCCGGCCACATGGCAGCCAAGAAGGCGGTGCCTGCTGGTCCCGGCACGTTTCCCACCACGGGTGTGCTCTTTGCCGCCCTTCTGGCAGGGGTGATCATTCTGGTCGGAGCGCTTACTTTCCTCCCCGCTCTGGCTCTTGGCCCCATCGTGGAGCACTTGCTGATGTGGGCGGGCCGGGCATTCTGACGATTGTGTTCCGATATGTGCCGACCGTTTGGCATGAGAGATACCCACCGCCGGCCGAGTCAGGCCGAACAACAAAGGCTTGGCAATGGAACTGAGTAGCGAAGGCACAACGATGGAACAGTTAAGGGAGTGACCGCTTTTCCATGGCTGTATCACGGAATTCAAAGCATACGTCCCGTCGATCGCAGACGGCCTCAGACCGGGAGGGGATCTCCACCATCATGGTGAGGCAGGCTGCCCGAGATTCACTCCGGAAATTGAACCCGGTCTATATGCTGCACAACCCGGTGATGTTTGTCGTCGAGGTGGGTGCACTGCTAACGACCGGTGTAGTCCTGCAGAATATCATCACCACCGGCTGGCGAGCCCTGCTCGGATTTGATGCGCAAATCACCCTTTGGCTTTGGTTTACTGTCTTATTCGCCAACTTCGCGGAGTCCATCGCCGAGGCGCGCGGTAAGGCACACGCAGACAGCCTGCGACGCACGCGTGCCGAAACCAAAGCCAAGAAGATTGTCGGGACCAACGCAGACGGATCCTTGCGCATCGAGATCGTGCCGAGCTCTACCTTGCGCCAGGGTGACCTGGTACTGGCCGAGGCGGGTGATATCATCCCCGGCGATGGCGAAATCGTGGAAGGAATCGCGTCCGTAGACGAAAGCGCGATCACTGGCGAATCCGCCCCGGTGATTCGTGAGGCGGGCGGAGATCGCAGCGCTGTCACCGGTGGCACCCGGGTGATTTCCGATCAAATCAAGATCCGGATCACTGCTAACCCGGGGGAAACTTTTCTCGACCGGATGATTTCCCTAGTGGAGGGGGCCAGACGCCAGAAAACTCCCAACGAAGTCGCCTTGATGGTCCTGCTGACCGGCTTGACCATCATTTTCCTGCTGGCTGTGGCCACCCTTGAACCATTTGCCCGCTACTCCCGCGCCACCGTCTCCCTTCCCGTGCTGGTCGCCCTGCTGGTCTGTTTGGCGCCCACTACTATTGGTGCTTTACTGAGCGCCATCGGGATAGCGGGCATGGATCGCCTGGTCCGCCGCAACGTGCTGGCCCTTTCCGGACATGCGGTAGAAGCAGCAGGCGATGTGGATGTCCTGCTTCTGGACAAAACAGGAACGATCACGCTGGGTAACCGTATGGCCAGGGAGTTCATCCCCGCCCCCGGTGTCACCGCCGCTGAACTGGCAAACGCCGCCCAGCTGGCCTCGCTGGCCGACGAGACTCCTGAAGGCCGCAGCATTGTCGTCCTGGCGAAGGAGCAGTATGGGCTGCGCGGTCGCGACCTGCGCCAGATTGGAGCGACCTTCGTGCCCTTCACCGCACAGACTCGGATGAGCGGAGTGGACCTTCAAGTGGGAAGTGATGGTCAAAAGCGGCAGATTCGCAAGGGCGCGGTGGAAGCCATCAAAGCCTTTGTAGAACGTCAGGGTGGTTCCATCCCCGCCGAGGTTCTGGCAATAGCTGCCGACGTCGCCAAGAGCGGCGGCACACCCCTGGCGGTTGCTGATGGAGCACGCGTCCTGGGAATCATCCATCTCAAGGACGTAGTCAAGGGCGGGATCAAAGAGCGTTTTGCGGAACTGCGGCGGATGGGCATCCGCACCGTCATGATCACGGGCGACAATCCTCTGACCGCGGCCGCCATTGCCGCCGAAGCAGGAGTGGATGAGTTCGTGGCAGAGGCAACCCCGGAGACCAAGCTACAGGTGATCCGCAAGTACCAGGCGGAGGGCCACCTGGTCGCCATGATCGGAGACGGTACCAACGATGCTCCCGCCCTGGCGCAGGCCGATGTAGGAGTCGCTATGAATAGCGGCACGCAAGCTGCCAAGGAAGCCGGCAACATGGTCGACCTGGATAGCAACCCGACCAAGCTGCTCGAGGTGGTAGAGATCGGCAAACAGTTGCTGATCACCCGGGGCGCACTCACCACGTTTAGCATAGCCAACGACGTGGCTAAGTACTTTGCCATCATCCCCGCCATGTTCTCCACCACCTACCCGGTGCTGGATCGTCTCAACGTGATGCACCTGGACTCGCCCGCCAGCGCCATCCTATCGGCGGTGATCTTCAATGCGTTGATCATCGTGGCGTTGATCCCGCTCGCCTTGCGCGGCGTGCAATACCGGCCCTTGGGAGCGGCCGCACTGCTGCGGCGCAATCTCCTGATCTATGGCCTGGGCGGGTTGATTGTCCCGTTCGCCGGTATCAAGCTGATCGACCTGCTGGTAGTCGCGTTGCACCTTGTACCTTGAACGATGCGACAACCCGCAATTCGTGCTATTCATGAGATAAGGGAGTGCAGGCAATGAGACTTCGGACGAGCGTGCTGGTGCAAGCTGCAATCATGCTCGGGCTTTTCACCCTCCTACTGGGTCTGGTCTACCCGTTGGCCACCACCGGGCTGGCCCAACTCCTCTTTCCCCGGCAAGCTAACGGCAGTCTGATAACGGTGGAAGGCCGGGTCGTCGGATCAAAGCTGATAGGACAGCGATTTACCGATCCCCGGTACTTCCACGGGCGTCCCTCGGCAGCCGGCAGCAATGGCTATGACGCCACCGCCTCCGGCGGGTCAAACTTGGGGCCGACCAGCAAGGCGCTGCTCGAGCAGGTGGCGCAGCGAGCGGCCCGGGTTCGGCAAGAAAACGGATTGCCCGCCGACGCCGCCATTCCCGCCGATCTGGCACTTGCCTCGGGCAGCGGGCTCGATCCGGAGATCTCGCTTGCCGGCGCACTGATCCAGGTGCCCCGCGTTGCACGGGCCCGGGGAGTGGACGAAGCGATCATCCGGAATCTCGTCTACCAGCACTTGCGGGGACGTCAACTCGGTTTCCTGGGTGAACCGGGAGTTAACGTGCTGGAGCTTAATCTCGCCCTCGACCGGCTAACCGCTCGCAACCAGGAAGAAGCTAGAGACCGGCACACAGAGGTCGAACGGTAGGGAGAGGTACACATATGGTCAGGCAGGTAGAGCGGGTATCAGAGCCCGGCCCAACTGTTCAACCTTCGCGACCGGCCTCCAGCCGGATTGACCCGCAGCGTCCCGATCCAGACGCGCTGCTCGCCCGGATCGCGGAAAAAGAAGGTCCGCCGCGCGGGCGGCTGACCATCTTCCTCGGCGCGGCAGCGGGAGTGGGCAAGACTTACGCAATGCTGGAGGCAGCCCAGCAACGCCTGGCAGAAGGGGTTGATGTGGTAGCCGGCTGGGTGGAAACACACGGCCGCCGGGAAACCGAGGCGATGCTGGCCAAGATCCCTCGGCTGCCCCCTCGGTCGATTCCCTATCGCGGCACAGTGCTACAGGAAATGGACCTGGACGCCCTGCTGGCCCGCCATCCTCAGCTTGCTTTGGTCGATGAACTGGCGCACACCAACGCCCCCGGCTGTCGCCACGCCCGGCGTTACCAGGACGTGGAGGAGTTACTGCAGGCCGGGATCTCGGTCTACACGACTCTCAACGTTCAACACATCGAAAGCCTCAATGACGTCGTGGCGCAGATTACCGGGGTAGTGGTACGGGAAACCGTTCCCGATTACATCGTGGATGAAGCCGACCAGATCAATCTGGTCGACCTCCCCCCCGAGGAGCTGATTCAGCGGCTCAAGGAGGGCAAGGTGTACGTGCCGCAGCAGGCCGAGCAGGCTCTGCGCCATTTCTTCCGGCCGGGCAACCTCAACGCCCTGCGTGAACTGGCTCTCCGCCGCACGGCCGCCCACGTCGACAAGCAGTTGCGCAGGTACATGCACACCCATGAGATTCCCGGTCCATGGCCGGCCGGTGAACGGGTGCTGGTTTGCGTCAGCCCCAGTCCGCTCTCGGCCCAGCTGGTGCGGGCGGCGCGGCGCATGGCCGCCGGCTTGCAGGCAGAATGGTTGGCGGTGTACGTCGAGCGACCTCAAGCCAAGCTGTCCCCCGAAGATCGGCGGCGCGTAGCAGCTACTTTGCGCCTGGCCGAACAGTTAGGTGCGGAGGTCATCACTCTCCACGGCGACAACGTGGCGGACGAAATAGTTCATCTGGCCCACACCCGGAATGTGACCCAGATCGTCATCGGCAAGCCGGACCGCCCCCGCTGGCAGGAGTGGTTGCACGGTTCGCCTGTGGACGAAATCATCCGCAAGAGCGGAGCTATCAATGTTCACATTATCAAGGGCGAGGGACTGACGCCGCACGTGGCTCCGCTGCCTGCCGTAGGTGAACCGGCAGCCTCCGGTCAGGGCATAGGAGTCAACCGGCCGTCAACGACAGCGCGGTCGGAAGGATCCGGCCTGACCCCGATAGGGGACGGTCACCAACTCCCCCCGGCTGCACCCGCCGTCCTGAAGTCGCCAGCGGACCTACTTTCGCCGCAGCGATCTATCCCGGTGCAACCGACCGGCACCGGCCACCAGGCGAATATGCTCCGCTTCCGGGGATTGTCCTACCTGGTAAGCCTCGCCTTGGTCGCCTTGGTCACCGTCATTGGCCACTGGGTACGGGAATTCATGGATCCGGTCAATCTCGCCTCCGCTTACCTATTACCCATCTTGTGGAGTGGCATGCGCTACGGCTCAGGCCCTGCGGTGGTCGCCGCCTTTGCCAGTGTGCTGGCACTAGACTTTTTCTTCATCAAGCCGTACTACACCCTGCAAATGGCAGAGACACGCTATCTATTCACCTTGTTGGTCTTCCTCGGGGTCGGACTGATGACCAGCACCCTGGGTGTGCGGCTGCGCCGGCAGGTAGAGCACGCCCGCCAGCGGGAGGCAACGCTCGCCGCCCTGTACGGGCTGAGCCGTGAGGCTGTATCGCTGACGACGACAGACGAAGTCAGCGAAGCTGTAATCAGGCGAGTGCAGGATGCATTGGGCGGAGAAGCACTCTTGCTGTTACCCGATCAATCTGGACACCTGCAGTTGAAGAGGAAGGGCGCCTCCCACCCTCCCTCTTTACCCGATAACGAACTGGCCGTTGCCGAATGGGTATATGCTCACGGACAGCCGGCCGGTTTAGACACTGAAACGCTGGCAGAAGCCAGCGCGCTCTACTTGCCCCTTACCACGGCCAGGGGTGTGGTGGGAGTCCTCGGTCTGCGCCCCGCGACTGCCTTCGGACCCGAAGACAGCAATGGCCCTGCCCCTGCCAGTAGCCTCCTGCCGAAAGGCAGGGGTCGCGGACCCGTCTTCTCGCCCGAACAGCGCCACCTTCTCGAAGCCATGGCTGGACTGGCAGCTACTGCCATCGAACGCGTGCAACTGTCGGAGGCGGCCCAATCCGCCCAGCTCTTGGCCGAATCGGACCGGTTGCGCACCGCACTGCTTAACTCCGTCTCCCACGAGTTGCGGACCCCGCTGGCGTCCGTTATAGGTTCCGTCACCACACTACTTGAGGACGAGCACATGTATGATCCAAAAGCTCGCCGTGACTTGTTGGAAACCATTCGCGAAGAAGCACTGCGGATGAACCGCCTGGTAGGCAATCTGCTAGACATGGCCCGGCTCGAGTCGGGGCGCTTGCAGCTGGACCGGGATGCTTGTGACCTGCAAGAGGTGGTCGCCGGCGCTTTGGCACGGCTGAAAGATGAACTCGAGCCTCGCCCGTTTACAGTCACTATTCCGGACGACCTGCCACCGGTCTTGATTGACCCCGGGCTTATCGAACAAGTGCTGGTCAACCTGCTCGACAATGCCGTCAAGTACTCGCCGTCTGGCTCTGCGATCGAGGTGAGCGCAGCGGTGGATCAGCAGCACCCAACCCACGTGCGAGTCACCGTCGGTGATTACGGCCCAGGCATCCCTCCTGAAGATCTCGAACGCATCTTCGAACGCTTCTACCGTCTCAAACGTCCCGGGCAAGCTGTCGGTACTGGCCTTGGCCTGTCCATATGCCGTGGCATCGTGGAAGCCCACGGCGGCCGAATCTGGGCGGAGAACCGGGCCATCCCGGAGGAGGCCACCGCTTCGGGTTCGCCGCCACGGTCCGGCACGTTGGTTCATTTCACCGTGCCGATCGCGCCGCAACCCCTCTCGCCGCCGTTACCCATTCTTGGCGGTGGACCGGAGAAAGGAGACTGAAGATGACCGATTCGCCAGATGGTCGGACAGGATTATCTACACCACCCCCGCCTGGAGTTGAAGCGGCCATGGCAACCTGCATCGGTGGTGAAGATCGCAATTCGAACCAAGCTGGTGCCCGCGTGTTGGTGGTGGAGGACGAACCCCAGATACGCCGCTTCCTCCGCGTCGCCCTCACAGCCCATGGCTATCAAATGATAGAGGCCAAGTCCGGGCAAGAGGGCCTGGCGCAGGCTGCCACTTCCCATCCCGATCTGGTCATTCTCGATCTCGGACTGCCAGATATGGACGGACTGCAAGTTGTGCAACGGCTACGTGAATGGTCGACCGTTCCCATCATCGTACTGTCGGTACGCGGGGAAGATCGGGTGAAGATCGGTGCCCTAGACGCAGGTGCCGACGACTATGTCACGAAGCCTTTTAGCATGGGCGAGCTCCTCGCCCGCATCCGTGTCGCCCTGCGCCACACCGCGCTCAACGCTGCCAACGATCCCGTGATCGTCGCCGGCGACCTCCGCATCGATCTAGTTCAGCGGCGGGTGACCCGGGCAGGCCAGGAGATCAAATTGACTCCTACCGAGTATGAGATCCTAAAGGTTCTCGCCATTCATCGGGACCGGGTCGTCACCCACTCTCAGATATTGCGTGCCGTATGGGGGCCGGGCTACCAGGAGGAAACGCACTACCTCCGGGTCTATATGGGGCAACTCCGGCGCAAGCTCGAACCCGACCCGGCCCGGCCCCGCTACCTGCTCACCGAGCCTCGCGTGGGTTACCGGCTGATCTCCTCCCCTTCGCTCACCGATTCCCCCTGACAGCCACAAGGGGTGGCAAGCCGCTTGGCTTATCGCGGATTCAGGCCAAAGCCACCACTAATTCCGGTCGAAACCAGCCAGCGATTCCGAGTTGCATCCGACTCGGCAATGGACCACTGACTTGCTATCACGGTGGCGCGTGTTTGGGTACGGTCGTCGATTCTGTGCAGCAGCTCTCCGCTTTCCGCAGGGGCAGAGGATCCAGCCGCCAAAAAGGTCACGGAGAAACTTACATCGCAAGGATTCCAACTGCGGCGTGACAACCTCGGCCCCGGAGCAGCGCTTGTTTTTAATCGTCCTGTTACTTTCCCAGGCGCTGGCGGCTCAATACTGCATCGATCTGCTTCTTGGCCGTGTCCAGCGCGCCTTGAGCCGATACTTCCCCGCTGTAAAACCGGCGCAAATTTTCAGCCATTATCCGCTGAGTATCAGCAGCATCTGGGCCGAACCCCTCGGCGCGGTCAACCAGCAAGATTCGTTTGTGCACCTCGGTGATGGCCCGAAAAACTTGCATCCACGAAGTCGAATCCTTCACGATGTTGAGAAAGACCGGTATGTTGCGGCGCAGTGGAACCCACGGCCAGTTGGTGCCCTCGGCCCGTAAGGCCTCCGGGTCGCTGACGAGGAAGTCGATGAACCTGAGAGCTTCGTTCGGGTGCTTAGATCCCTTGAAGAGGGCGAGTGAGTGGGCGGCCCCGCTGGCTGCCCGCCGGGTGTAGATATGAAAACCATTTCCTGCCGGGCCGGCGGGGAAAATAGCTACTCCGAGCCGGGCCTTTCCTCGCTCCAGCATCTTTTGAGCCTCGGTGTCCCACCGGGCCGTCATGGCCGAGCGCCCTTGATCAAACGCGTCCCAGTCTCCCCAGTAGGTGCTGATCTTGTACTTGACCCGAAAGTCGTTGAGCAACGTTATTGCCGCCACTGCCTCCTTCGAGTTGACTTCGGAGGCCGTGTGATCGGCGTTATACACCCAACCGCCGAAGGCGTGGATCAGGTTGTACCAGTACCAGAAAAAGTCACTTTGGCCCCAATCCATAGCCCACTTCTCCCGGCCGGGGTCGCCGCGCGTCAGCTTCTTGCCCAGCTCTATGAAGTGGTCCCAGGTCCATTCATAAGAAGGATACGCAACACCGGCCTGGTCGAAGAGATCCTTGTTGTACACTATGAACAACGCCGGGGCACTTTCCCATCCCATCATGGGGATACCGAGGACTTTTCCGTCCCGAGTTAACGAGTCAAGGCTCCCCGGGAAGAACTCGTCACGATACTTGCTGGCAAGTACGCTTAGATCTGCCAGAGCCCCGCCGGCGGCCAAGGACGGGAACATGTATGTTCCTTCCACGGCAATGACGTCGAGTTCGGCTCCGCTGGCGATCATCACCGGCAGTTTCCTTACGTAGTCGTCCCAGCCTAAGACGGTACTCTTGACCTTAACCCCCAGGTCCGGATAGCGGCGGTAGAATGCTTCCACAATTCGCTGGTTTCTATCGATCACTTCCGGGCCGCCCCAGCACAGCCAGGTGATGGTGACGGATTCTCGCAGCTCGGCCGCCATTACGGTCCCGCTGAGAAGGGCAAGCATCAAGAACGCCATTATTTTTGTTGACATTAGCACCCTCTGCCACCGCATGCTGACTACCCCTTTCGAAAGTTACTCGAATGATCGCACGCGCAGGTACCGGAGGTAGCCGCAGGGTCATTTTGCTAACACGAGCTCGTCCAGCACCACGGTTCCCTTGTTCTTCAAGGTACCAGCCCCATCGGCAAACTCGATGAACACCCGGGTTATATGCGACCAGTCGAGCCGGTCGAGTTGCCATTGGTTGGCAAAACTGCCAAAGTCAACGACGAAGTGTTGCCAGCCGGCATGTTCAAAATCAAACCAGACGGAGCCATCATAAACTCCATCGTGAAAACCGACGATCACTGAATGCTTCAGGCCATCGCCTTTGATCCAAAGACCTAGCTTGCGATATCCCGGGATACTGAGTGCCGGTGAGAATGCCCGGCCGACCCGCGCCCCGCTCCAGGACTGGGTAGGGTCGGAAACGTCGAAGGTAATCATGCCCGCGCCTTCGCCTTGCTGACGATCATCGGATACGACCACATAGTCCTTTACTTCGCCACCGTTGACACCGGCAAGAAAGATGGGCTCATCGGGCTCGAAACCGATGAGAATGACAGGATTCTCCCCCATTCTGGCAGCCTCCGTCGAGAGAGCGGGAGTCTCTGCGGCTAGAGCAGCAGAGCCGGTCAGAACGAGCATGAAGAAGGCTGTCAACCCAGTGAGGATGACTGGCATAAGACGGGTCTTCATGGCGATAATACCTCCCTTTCCTTTTTGTGTCTCTCATGACGCTTTACTCGATGATACGCGCCCGTTATCGCCGGTCTTTCTAAGCACCTCCCTTCTCTGATGGATCGGACAGCGTGACGTAAAGCGGGTCGCCGGTTCTTAAATCGACAAATCTGTCCAAAGCAGGATCGTCGATGTTGGCATCGATTCCAATCTTACCTAGCGGGCAAAGGTTGTTTGATAAATGGTTCACTACTGCGAACCGGAGCTGAGGCTCATTCCAACCCGGATCCAGGATTCCAATGGCCAATATGTAAACTCCTGGATCCAGGGTGGCCGGTAACGCCCATTGCCCGCTTATGTTATAAACTGCTGGTTCAACCTTCGGGAAACCACCACCGGGAAGCCACTGTCGTATGTCAACTCCTTCCCAAGGTTGGCTCCAGACCACCTTGCCGGTCTCAAGATCGAGGAGGTAGACCATCACCGGCCAATTGTAGTAGAAGGGGGAAGACCCTGTGTTCAGTACAGATAATGACAGCGTCAAGGTAGACCCGGGGGCTATTCGAGCGGGGTAACGGGCCTCACGAATTACGAACCGATAACCCAGCGCCTTGTGTATCTCTTCTGCGTTACGTTCCAGAGCATCATTGGTCCAGTCGTACATGTCCGGCCAGAAACCCAGGTGATTCCAGTGGAGTCGTCGGATCCAGTAGACGATTTCATCAGTGTGGTTAAGGATCGCGTCGGTCACACTGGCAGCCATAGGTCTTCCCCAGTCGCAAGTGAGTTCACCGCCCCGGGGCGCACGCTTCCAGAGATCGCCTTGCATTTCGATGAGGGGCACGTGGCTGCCGATTTCGTCGGGGTGGGCGAAGGAGTCCCAGTGAACGCCGAACGGGTATCCCTCGAAATTGGCCGGGTTGCGATACATCACCAGCTTGTGGGGAAAGCTCCGCAGGAATGTGTCTCCGATCAGGCGCTGTAGCTCGGGTGAGATTGCCGGGTGGTGGTGTTCGCCCCACCATCCAATCAAACCCATTTCCACGTAGGCTACATGAGGATCTTGATCCCAAGCTGCGCCCAGTTTCTGGATCAGCTTCACCAGACGTTGTTTGAATTCCGCGCTGCCGTAGTCGCCGGGCTCGAGATCAGAAGGCCAGTATTTCTCTTCGCCTTGCGGTCCCCATTGCAGGATAACCCTGGGAATCACCTTGATGTCGTGAGGAAGCGATCCCCAGAGCTTCTCACTAAATGCCCTGATCTTGTCAACTCCATCACTGGCTCGCTCTTCCAGCGCGTTCCAGGGAATATAGACTTTGGTCAGGGAGGATAAGGGGTTCATTGGGGTTCGGACGACATCTAGAGGGGAGAGCGGCTCCGGCACCTCGAGACCAAGACTACGGATTCCTTTCAAAGGATTCCGAAAAGCCCGGGGGTATTCGATGGGATGGACTACGACGTAACCGTCCTCGGTTACCGAATACATTGGTTCAGGTGAAGCAACGAGGTAGACGGATTGCTGCCGCATCTCTGCAACCACTCCTGCCGGTAGGGATATTGCCGGGGATACTGTCAACTGCATGATGTTTGTGCCGCCGTTGCCTGGCTCCACTGAGGGGTTCGTCCATGGGCAACTGGCGGTGAACGGCATGGTGTATTTCCCGTCGACTGTGATAGGATCTGATACGATCGGCGAATCCAACCACTCCCCGTTGTTCAGCTGAAGTTTGAGGTTCACACGTTGCACGTTGACCGGGCCGTCACTTGTGATGACGAGGTCACCCTGGATGGTCATGCGCTCTTTAGATGGGTGGAAGCTGCTGATCCGCGCTTCTGCCGTCACCTTCCCGGCGACATATTGCCCTTCGTCCAGCAGCCACAGGTGGTGGTTAACGTCTTCGAACCAGAGCTGCAACTCAAAAACCCCTGCAGGAAGCCACTTCGAATCTACCGGCATGGTTTGATCTCCGCCGGAATAAGGAGCCGTGGCCAGCGTTCGGACAAGACCGCCTTGGACTACGGACAGGCGTAGCTTGCCGCAGACCGGGGCTCCTTCTGGGAGCCCGCTCCACCAAAGCATGCTTTTCAAACTGCGATCAAGCGAGCCGGAGAGCCTCCTCTCTTCTCCGGGCACAACCCCGTTCGGCGCAAGACCCCATTTCAAGCCGAACGGGACAAAGCCGGGATAAACTTGCCAAGGTGGGGAAGAGGTCAACGAATTTTGAGGTGATCCGTAGAGTTGAACCTGCGGAGTCAAGCGTACGCCCTGGCGAGCCAGTGCCACCCAAGCCTTGGCCACCAGGCGTCCGGCCGTCAGATCATGAAGAGCAAAGCCCAGGACCCCGGCGGAAGGTAGATAACCGGCAGAAGCCTGATAGCTGTGGGCCGTGTCCGGGGAAGCATAGCCGATGTCCCGGCATACGAGGTCAGCCAGGAAGGCATGGGAATGGTCCGCGTCGCCGCCAGAGTTTACCGCCCCCGGGGGAAGCAGTTGGGGGCTGGCAGCCATCACCAGTGACCAGACGTCGCCTATCCAGCCGGCAGAATGCCGGACCCACGCAAATACAACTCGCAGGTCCTCACGGCCCTCTCGGGCCTGGAGCGTAAGCAGGGGGAAGATGCTGGCGGCTTCCAATTGGGCGGGAGGGGGCTCGAATACTGCCACTACTGTCCAGGGTACGGCTGCAGTGGCGCTGGGCCCGGACTCCCCCCGATCTACTGCATTGTCTCTTAGGTTAGCACCGACAGCTTGCATGTCAGGGGCGGCCGACAGGCCGGAAAGGGCATTCGGGGCGACCGCGAGGCACCCCAGCCAAACGGCCAGCAGTAGGGGCCGGATCTCGAGGCGAGCCTTCGGAAATCGTGGCTGCTTGAAACCGGGTGCAAGCCAATAACCTCTCCGGGACATGCCTGCCTGCCCCCTCTGGCTGCCGGGTGATGCCGGGGTCTCTTAACAGTGGCGTTGATATCGATTACATAGCCCCTATTCTCCGCTTCGACGAAAACTCCTTCTAGCGTTATCAGGGTTTATCAGGGTTTATCAGGTGGGCGGTGCTCCCGCCACCGACTCTCGCAAGATGACTCGAGTAGGAAGAATGTGCCTGACCGGCCCGCCAGTTACCTTCCCGTCCAGTCTCTGCCGGATCAACTCTACCGCCATTTGGCCCATTTCGACCTTGGGTATTTCCACCGACGCGAGCGGTGGTGCCGTCAGTTCGGCCACGCGGGTGTTGTCGAAACCGATAACAGAAAGTTCACCCGGGATCTTTATTCCCCTGGCCGTCGCCACCCTTAGTATCTCGAAGGAGTAGAAGTCGCTGTGGGCTACTACTGCCGTCAGCCTCTGTCCGGATATGAAGCCGGGAAGTTCCTGTTCCATGAGGGAAGCCAGATTGGCGGTGGTGGGCGCCCCCGGAAGGAAAAGGGCGAACGTAGGCAAGCCCGCGTCCCGGACCGCCTCCTGGTAGCCGGCGAACCGATCGGTGGTGGCAGCAGGTCCCACGTATCCGATCCTTCTATGGCCCCGTTCGATCAAGCACTGTACTACCTCGACGGCTGCCCGGCGCAGGTCGACACCGACCAGGTCGAACTCCTTTTCGTCCAGATAATCACCAACCACCACGATGGCCGCTCCTCGGGAAGCCAAGCGGCGGGCCACCTGTCGTCGCCGGTCGTCTCCCGCCCAGGGAGCCAAGATAACGCCGTCCACGTTCAGGGTCTCAAAGAGCTCCAAACGTTCCACTCCCCCCGGCGCCGACCCATCGTCGTTGGCGAGGACTACTGCCAGCCCCGCTTGTTGGGCGGCGTCATCCACTGAACGGGCCACGGTGGCAAAGTACGGGTTGGCCACGTTCTCGACCAGTAGACCCAGGATCCCGGTACGATTGGTCCGTAAGGCTCGTGCCAGGCGGCTGGGTTGACGGAACCCGCACGCTTCGAGTGCCTGCAACACGCGCTCCCGGGTGGCGGAAGCAACCAGATCGCTCTGGTTGAGCACGCGTGAGACCGTGGCCGACGAGACACCAGCCACTTTAGCAACAGTGTGAATAGTCACTCTCCCGCTTTCGCGCACCGTCATCCTTTAACCCTCCGACCGGGGTCAAGCCATTGGTCATCCTGGCCTTGTGTTCGCTTTTCTCTTCTGATATCGATTTCAGTATGCCCGGTCGGCGCCTGCCTGTCAACCGGCGGCGGTGAGGGCTACATCGCATACCGTGTTGTGCAGTGCCCCGTCGGTTATCGTACCTGTCCTGTGAGTAAAAGATTTGTGGGTGGTAGTGGATGGTAGGTGCTTGAAGGGTACCTGATGGGCCGCTGTGGCCTCCACCAGGGGGAGTAGTGTCCGGTATGCTGGTGTAAAAGTGGAGAGGGTCCCGGGGGCCCCTCGAAGCAGGAAGGGCCACCCCGCCTCTGGTAGATGAATGGGTGACTTACTCCACATCACCAGGAGGGACAAGGATGGCCCAGTACCAGGTTACCATAGACGGCGAGATCTTGCAGCAGTTGTTCGTTCGGGATGACGGCTTGGCGCGGCTTGTGGAGCAGGTGATTAATCAGATCCTGGAAGCGCAGGTTACTGAGCAACTAAAGGCCGAGCGCTACGAGCGTACCGAAGAGCGCCAGGGGTATCGGAACGGACATCGACCCAGGCTGCTCAAGACCCGGGTGGGCGAGCTGAACCTGCAAGTTCCCAGGGTGCGCAGGGGTAGTTTCTCGACCGACCTTTTCGAACGCTACCAGCGCAGTGAGCAGGCGCTGCTGCTGGCCATGGTGGAGATGGTGGTCAACGGGGTTTCGACCCGGAAGGTTCGGGCGATTGTGGAGGAGTTGTGCGGGACGGAGTTTTCCCGGTCGACCGTGTCTGAGCTGTGCAAGGGGCTCGATGCGATTGTCCAGGAGTGGAACGACCGTGACCTGAGCGGGGGGCGATATCCGTTCTTGCTGGTAGATGCCATAGTGATCAGGGTACGCAAGGGCGGCAGGGTTCGGCTTTGCAGCGTGTTGATTGCCACGGGCGTCAACCAGGAGGGGTACCGGGAGATTCTGGGACTTATGATTGGAGACAGCGAATCGGAGAACAGCTGGAAAGAGTTCTTCAACCGCCTCAAGGACCGTGGACTGACAGGGGTTGACCTGGTGGTATCTGATGAGCATAAAGGCCTTGTCAAAGCGATCGAGACGTGCTTTCAGGGGGCAACGTGGCAGCGGTGTCAGACACACTTTATCCGCAACATTCTCGATGCCTGCCCTAAATCACTGGAACGGGAGCTTCACCAACGCCTACGGCTGGTATTCGATGCGCCCGACTGGGAGACCGCGCGTCGGCTGAAGGAGGAGCTGGTGCGGGATTATGCTGAGCGGGCTCCACGGGCTGTAGAAATCCTCGAATCCGGATTCGAAGATGTGGACGACGGGGCACCGGTACTTCGACATGTCGGAGTATTCGCGATGGAAGGCCCAATCGGAGACAGCCCCGAAGAGGACCGCAACAAAGCAGCAGGAGGCAGCATGACCGCCCAGACTCTACCGGAGGTCGCTTTTACACCGGATCCAGGACTTGACCCGCGGGGGCGGCGGCAGCCTGCGGCCTCCACGTCTAGGCGGCCATGAAATTCGAGAAAACCTCCGCCAAGGAAACGCTAGCGGACACATGACAGCTTTGTTAGAATCACAACCTGCTCGATGCACTGGAGTAACTGCCGGGCCGCTAGCGCGGGGTCGCCGAGGTCAAACGCCGCTAGATCGTCTCTGCCTCGACCCTGGCGGAGGCGGAACTTAAGCCCAAGGCGTTCGGGGCCTGTTACTGACCATGACTGGCAGCCCGGGTCACCGGGTGGGTTAAGCAGCGGTCACCGCTAGTCGGAACTGGACAACAACCGCAGCGAACGGTCAATCAAGCCGTATGTCATCGGACGCAACAACTGGCTATTCGCCAACATTCCTCGCGCCGCCTGCTCAAGCGCGATCATCTATTGCACCGTGGAGACAACTAAAGCGCAAAGAGCGCTGCGCGTTTGCCGTAGCCGCCGGTTAACTCGGCCGCTGCCGATCCGCCTCCTGTCGCGGCTCGGCGGTGGTGCTCTTAAGCAAACCGTACTCTATGCTGTCGACCAGCGCCTGCCAGCTCGCCTCGATGATATTGCTGGAGACACCAACAGTGCCCCAGCGACGGCCGTTGTCGGCCGATTCGATCAACACCCGCACCGTCGCCGCTGTACCCTTCTTCTCGTCCAGGACCCGTACCTTGTAGTCGGTCAGCTTGAAACGGGCAAGCTCCGGGTAGACCTCCTCCAGCGCCTTGCGCAAAGCGTTATCCAGGGCGTTGACCGGACCGTCACCGTCGGCAGCCGTGTGCAGCACCCTGTCGCCGACTCGCACCTTGATGGTGGCTTCCGACAGCGGTTCCTCCATCGGTGAACGCTTTTCGATCACCAGCCGGAATCCGATCAGCTCGAAGAAGGGACGATAGTTTCCCAGTGCCCGGTGCAACAACAACTCAAACGAACCCTCTGCGCCCTCAAACTGGTAACCGGCATACTCCAGCTCTTTGATCTGGGACAACACCTGCTGCAACCGGGCCGGATCGATCTCTGCCTCCGGTTCAGTCTCGGACCTGGCCCCAGTGCCCGCTTTGGCCCCGATCACCCCTAGCTCCCGGGCCTTGTACAGCACGTTGCTCTTGCCGGCCAGCTCCGACACCAGGACCTTGCGGCGGTTGCCCACCTGTTCGGGCGAAATGTGTTCATAGGTGGATGGATCGCGCAGCACCGCGCTGACGTGGATGCCTCCCTTGTGAGCAAAGGCGCTGGCACCTACGAAAGGCCGGTGCGGATCGGGATTGAGGTTGGCAATCTCGTCGACAAACCGGGAGACCTCAGTGAGGGTCCGGATCGCCTCCTCCGGCAGGCAGCGGTAGCCGAGCTTCAACTGGAGGTTAGGAATCACCTGGCAGAGGTCGGCGTTGCCGCATCGCTCACCCAACCCGTTGATAGTGCCCTGGACGTGCGTACACCCGGCGGCCACCGCTGCCAGCGAGTTGGCCACTCCCAACCCCCCGTCGTTGTGGCAGTGGATACCGAGGGGGATGCCATCACCCAGCGCCCGGCGAACCGCCAGCACCGCCTCCCGTATCTGCTCCGGCAGTGAACCGCCGTTGGTATCACAAAGTACGATCCGGCTTGCCCCGCCCCGTACCGCCGCCTGCAGGGTCTTGAGGGCATACTCGGGGTTCTTGCGGAAACCGTCGAAGAAGTGCTCCGCATCGTAGATGACCTCGCGCCCTCTGCCGGCGAGGAAAGCAACCGACTCCTCGATCATTCGCAGGTTCTCATCCAGCGTCGTGCGGAGCGCTTCGGTCACATGCAGGTCCCACGACTTGCCGAAGATGGTCACCACCGGTGTCTCTGCCTCGAGCAGCAACTGGAGGTTGCGGTCGTTTTCCGCCCGTGTCTGGGGCCGGCGGGTGCTGCCGAAGGCCGCAAGACGAGTCTGCTTGAGCGTCAACTTGCGGGCCAGCGCAAAGAACTCCACGTCTTTGGGATTTGAACCGGGCCAGCCGCCCTCGACAAAAGCAATCCCCAGTTCGTCCAGCCGCAGCAGGATCCGTCGCTTATCTTCGACTGAGAATGAGATTCCTTCCCGCTGCGCGCCATCGCGGAGGGTCGTATCGTAGATCTCGATGGACGGGTGCACAACCTCTGGCCCTTGCGCACCGGGCTTCGGCTGACACATGTGAACCGTCTCCTTCCCGCTCACGCGTTGCCCTCCTCTGCGAGCAGCGCTTCCATCACCCTGTCTCCCATCTCGGCCGTGGTCAGCACCGGTTCTCCCTCGCGGGCCAGGTCCGCCGTCCTTGCTCCGGCCGCGAGCACCCGTTCCACCGCCCGTTCCACCGCCGCTCCGGCCTCCTCCGCGTGGAGGCTATAGCGGAAAAGCAGGGCCGCTGTCAGGATCGCGGCCAGCGGGTTGGCCTTGCCCTGCCCGGCGATGTCCGGCGCCGACCCGTGTACCGGTTCATACAGCCCGGGGCGACCCGGGTCGCCTAAAGATGCTGAGGGCAGCATGCCAAGCGAGCCCGAGAGCTCAGCCGCCTCGTCGCTTAAGATGTCGCCGAACATGTTCTCAGTCACCAACACGTCAAACTGGCGCGGGTTGCGAATCAGTTGCATCGCGCAGTTGTCCACGTAGAGGTGATTCAGTTCCACGTCAGGATACTCGCTGGCCACCTCGTTCACCACGTCCCGCCACATCTGTGACGTAGCCAGGATATTGGCCTTATCGACCGATGTGAGCTTGCGACGCCGCCGGCGGGCGAATTCGAAACCCATCCGGACGATCCGTTCCACCTCGCGGCGGGAGTAGGCCAGCGTATCGACGGCTCGTTCGCCGCCCTCCTCCTCACCGGCCGCAAAGCGCCCCTTCGGCTGCCCGAAGTATAAGCCGCCGGTCAACTCCCGCAGGATCAGGATGTCTACCCCGGCTACCACTTCAGGTCGCAGAGACGAGGCGGTGGCCAGAGCGGGGAAGACCCGCACCGGACGGAGATTGGCATAAACCTGCATCTCCTTGCGAATCCGCAAAAGCCCCGTTTCCGGCCGCAGGTTGGGTGGAAGGTTATCCCACCTGGGACCCCCCACCGCACCCATAAGCACCGCGTCCGCGGCTAACGCTGACTCCAGTACTTCGTCAGGCAAAGGAGTGCCGGTCGCATCCAGGGCCGCACCGCCGATCAGACCTTCTTCAAACTGCAGCTCAAGCCCGAATCGGCCCGCAGCTGCCTCCATCACCTTCCGGGCCTCACGGATCACCTCCGGCCCGATGCCATCGCCCGGAAGGAGAAGGATTCTGTGAGGTTTCTCGTTTGGTCTCTCCATCAGCGCTCGTTTCCCTTCCTCGCACTTCGACCTGAAAGCCTCAGGCCTCAGGCTCAGGCCCCAAGCCTCAAGCCGCAACCATCAAGCCTCAACCATCAACCCCGGCAGCCGGTGCAGCAGCACCACCAGCAGCACCTGTTCCGGTGGCAGAAGCTGCAGAGGTACCGGCCGCGTCCCGGCGTGCTGCCAGCATTTTGTTGAACGCATGCAGGTACGCCCGGGCGCTGGCTTCGATCACATCCGTGCTCAACCCCCGGCCGATGAAGACGTGGCCGTCATCCTTGAGCCGGACCGTTACCTCCCCGGCTGCGTCCTTACCGCCCGTCACCGCCTGCAGCTGGTAGCTGTCAAGCTCCACGTGGATACCGGTGATGCGGTCGATCGCCCGGTAACAGGCATCTACCGGCCCGTCACCGCAGGCGGCCTCCGTAAACACCTCGCCGCCCCGGCGCAGCCGCACCGTAGCGGTGGCGAGGCCGCCCGTACCCGAAACCACCGACAGGTACTCGAGGGCATACTCTTCCGGAATGTTGGCCCGGCTTTCCGCCCCGGCCACCAGCGCCTCAATATCCCTGTCGGTGACGGTCTTCTTGCGATCGGCCAGTTCAATGAAGCGCTCGTAGGCCTGTTGCAGCTCCTGATCGCTCAGCTCGTAACCCAACTCCCGCAAGCGGGCGCGGAAGGCATGCCGGCCCGAATGCTTGCCCAGCACCAGCCGGCTCTGTTTCAACCCGATCGATTCGGGCGTCATGATCTCGTAAGTGGACCGTTCCTTCAGAACGCCGTCGGCATGGATGCCCGCCTCATGGGCAAACGCATTTTCACCAACTATCGCCTTATTCGGCTGCACCAGCATGCCGGTCAAACTGGAGACCAGGCGGCTCGTCCGGTAGATCTCCTGCGTAACGATCCCCGTCTCGCACCCGTATACGTCTGCCCGGGTGCGCAGCGCCATCACGATCTCCTCAAGAGCGGCATTGCCGGCCCGTTCACCGATACCGTTTATGGTGCATTCGACCTGCGTGACCCCCGCTTCAATCCCGGCGAGGCTATTGGCCACTGCCAACCCGAGGTCGTCGTGACAGTGAACACTCAGCTTCACCCGCTCGATCCCCGGCACGTTCTCCCGCAGGTAGCGGATGAGGCGGGCAAATTCGCCCGGGGTGGTGTAACCAACGGTATCAGGCACGTTGAGAACCGTCGCTCCCGCCTCGATCGCTGCGGCAAAGACGCGAGCAAGGAACTCCGGATCGCTGCGGGTAGCGTCCTCCGCCGAGAACTCGACGTCATCCACATACTGACGGGCGAGCCGGACGGCAGCAGCGGCCAGCTCCAGCACCTCTTCCGGGCTTTTACGCAGTTTGAACTGCATGTGAATGGGAGAGGTGGCAATAAAAGTATGGATGCGGGGTCGGGCGGCCGGACGTAAAGCGGCTGCCGCCTTCTCGATATCCCCGGGGACCGCCCGGGCGAGAGCAGCGATCACCGGCCCCCGTACCTCTTTCGCAATAGCCTCCACTGCGGCGAAATCGCCGGGAGAGGCGACCGGGAAGCCCGCTTCGATCACGTCTACCCCAAGACGAGCCAGCTGCCGCGCAATCTCCAGCTTCTCCTGCACGTTGAGAGAGACACCCGGAGACTGTTCACCATCCCGCAGCGTCGTATCGAATATCTCAATTCGTCGTGCCATCATCACCACTCCTCATTCCCGCCGTGGCAGATCTGCCACGCCCCACACCGGGGCAGTGCACGACCGTACCGACCGTACTGCATCGACCCTACTGCCTACCACTCGGTCAGATAGGTCGCCTCCAATCCCGGTACACGGCTGATCTCCTGCAGCACTTCCGGCGGCACGGGATCGTCGATCCCCATCGCCATCACCGCCCGGCCACCCCGGCTCGCCTTCCGCCCCACCTGCATGTAGGCGATGTTGATGTTGTGCCGGCCCAGGATCGTGCCGACCTGACCGATGATGCCGGGCTGGTCGATGTGGTAGGAGAGCAAGAGATAACCGGAAGAGACGATATCGACCCGGTAACCGTCGATCTCGATGAGTCGGGGAACCGGATTACCGGACGGAACGGCCGTCGTCACCGTCCCGCCAACACTGCGCACCTGACCGTCGACCTGCACCCGGATGGTTATGGTCGAACCGTTCTCTCCGCCCTCGGCAGCACCGGCGATTCGCCCATCTCCTTCCCGTACCTCAGCCAGCCTGATCCCCCGTTCCTCAGCCAGGACCGGCGCGTTGACCAGGTTTACCTCCTCATGCAGGAAGGGTTCAAGCATGCCGGCCAGCACGGCACACGTCAGCGGCCGCAGGTCGTAGCGGGTGATCGGGCCGCGGTAGACCACCTGGATGCCCGGGTATGCCTTGCCCACGACAGTGGCATAAAGCCGCCCCAGCCGCTGCGCCAGCTGGCGATAGGGTTCAAGGACCGCCGCCACCTCGGGTCGGAGGGCCGGGGCGTTGACCGGGTTGCGAACCGGTTCGCCCTTGACAAAGCGAAGGAAGTCTTCGGCCACATCAATGGCCACATTGACCTGGGCTTCCCGGGTAGAAGCTCCAAGGTGCGGGGTGGCCACCACATTGGGCAGATCCAGCAGCGGATTGTCGGTGGCCGGCTCTTTGCTAAAGACGTCCAGCGCGGCTCCGGCGATCCGTCCGGAGGCGAGCGCCTCTGCCAGCGCCTCTTCGTCGATGATGCCGCCCCGGGCACAGTTGATGAGCCGCACGGTCGGTTTCATCATCTGGATGCGTTCCCGGTTGATCAGCCCCCGCGTCTGGGGGGTAAGGGGCGTATGAACCGTAATGAAGTCCGCCTCACGACAGATGGTATCGACATCAACAAGATCAATGCCGAGCTCACTTGCCCGTTCGGCCGACACAAACGGATCGTAGGCCAGCACCCTCATCTCAAAGGCCTGCGCCCTCCTGGCCACAGCAGTTCCTATCCGGCCCAGGCCCAGGATTCCCAGGACTTTGCCCTGCAGCTGAACGCCCATGAAAGAGTGACGGTCCCACTTCTTCTCCTTGACCAGGCTAACGTAGGCCTGGGGCACATGGCGGGCCACGGCGAGGAGCAGGGCAAAAGTCAGCTCGGCCGCCGCAATGGTGTTGCCCTCGGGAGCGTTGACCACCAGGATCCCCCGGCGGGTGGCTGCGGGCACGTCGATGTTGTCAACCCCCACACCCGCCCGGCCCACGATCTTGAGCCGCTTGCCGGCTTCCAGAACCTCTTCCGTCACCCTGGTCTGGCTGCGGACGATCAGGCCGTCATACTCGCCGATCACCTGGAGCAGCTGCTCCGGCGAGAGCCCCGTCCTCACGTCGACACGTATGCGCGGATCACGGCGCAATACGGCCAACCCTTCCTCCGACAGGGGATCGCTGACCAACACTGCCAACTCCATCTTCTGCTTCCCTCTTCTTTCCTTATCGAAATCGAATGGATTGCTTCGATCAGGTTCTTGCCTCACATCTGGACTGCCCTCAGACCTGGTCTTTGGTCTGGCCCTGGCCCTTGCCCTGGACCTGGTCGGCGCCCAGACCCTGCCGCTTGATCCAGGGCATCATCTGGCGCAGCTCAGCGCCCACCTTCTCGATGGGGTGCTCCGCCTGCTGGCGCAGCAACGCCTGGAATACCGGGCGGTTCGCCTGGTTCTCGAGGATCCATTCGCGGGCAAACTCGCCGCTTTGGATCTCCTGAAGCACCTTCTTCATCTCCTCCCGGACAGCTGCGGAGATGATCCGCTTGCCGCGGGTCACATCGCCGTACTTGGCCGTATCGCTGATGGAGTAACGCATCCAGCTGATGCCGCCCTCAAAGATCAGGTCGACAATGAGCTTCATCTCGTGCAGACATTCGAAATAAGCTACCTCAGGTTGATAGCCGGCCGCCACCAGCGTGTCAAATCCCGCCCGGATCAGCTCGGTGAGACCGCCGCAGAGCACGGCCTGTTCACCAAAGAGGTCGGTCTCCGTCTCCTCCTTGAATGAAGTCTCGATCACCCCCGCCCGGGTAGCGCCTATCCCCTTGGCATAGGCCAACGCCCGGGCCATGGCTTTGCCCGTCGCATCCTGGTGAACTGCCACCAGCGACGGCACGCCTTTGCCCTCCTGGTACATGCGGCGAACCAGATGCCCCGGTCCTTTGGGAGCGATCATGAAGACGTCCACTCCGGCCGGAGGTACGATCTGGCCGTAGTGGATGTTGAACCCGTGAGCGAAGGCGAGGGCCTTCCCTTCCTTGAGATGGGGCTTGATCTCCCGCTCGTAGATGGCAGGCTGGGCCGTGTCCGGAGCAAGCAGCATGATCACGTCGGCCTGAGCCGCCGCTTCCGCCGCGGACACGGGATTGAATCCATCTTGCACCGCTGCCTGGTAGTTGGGGCTGCCGCTGCGCTGCCCGACCACGACCTTCACTCCGCTATCCCGCAGGTTGAGGGCGTGCGCATGCCCCTGACTGCCGTAGCCGATGATGGCTACGGTCTGTCCTGCCAGCGCTCCCAGATCTGCATCCTTGTCGTAGTAAATCTTGGCCATGCTTTCATTTCACTCCCTTGGCAAAGCAGTTTTTTCGCCGTTTGCGGCGTTGATCACGTTTGGTTCGGACTCTACCGGCCCGGCAACCCAAAAAGCCAGGCCACCGGGTGGCCCCGACTTCAACCTGACGCTTGCACCGTCCTTGTCCCCCGCACCATGGTGACCTTGCCGGTACGCACCAGCTCCCTGATGCCATAGGGACGCAAAAGCTGGATCATGGCCTCTACCTTGTCGGTATCACCCGTGATCTCCACGATCACCGACCGTTCACTCACATCCACGACCTTGCCGCGGAAGATGTCAACCACCTGCAGGATCTCCGCCCGTGAACTGGCGTCGGCGTTCACCTTTATCAGGGCCAGTTCTCGGTCAACCACCGGATCATTGGTGACGTCGCTGATTTTGAGCACATCTATGAGCTTGTGAAGCTGTTTGGTCAACTGTTCCAGTTCGTCATGGTCCGCCTGCGCCACCAGCGTCATGCGAGCGACCCCGGGCAGCTCGCTCGGCCCCACCGAAATACTTTCAATATTGAACCCGCGGCGGCTGAAAAGCCCGGCCACCCGTGCCAGAACCCCTGCCTTGTTCTGCACCAGCACCGCCAGGGTGTGTTTCATGCCCGTCCCTCCCTTCCCGGAGCGGTTTCGGCCAGGGTAACAGCTTCCCGCCCAGCTCGCGCCGCCCGCTTCTCTTTGGCTTTCTTCAGCTCCTCAAGCCCCATCATCTGCGCCACGCTCTGTCCTGCCGGGATAAACGGCCAGACGTTCTCTTCGGGAGCGACCTGGAAGTCGATGACCACCGGCCCCTCAACCTCCATTGCCCGCTTCAAGGCGGGAACAACATCTTCCGCCTTGCGTACCACCATACCGGTAGCCCCAAACGCCTCCGCCAGCCGGGCAAAATCCGGGTTGACCATCCGGCTGGCGCTGTAACGCTGGCGATAGAAAAGCTGCTGCCATTGACGAACCATGCCGAGGAAGAAGTTGTTGAGGACACAGACCTTTACCGGCAGATGGTTTTCCACGGCGGTGGCCAGCTCCTGCATATTCATCTGGAAGCCGCCATCCCCGCTGATACAGAAGACCACTGCATCCGGCCGACCCACCTGCGCACCGAGGGCAGCAGGAAAACCAAACCCCATCGTACCGAGGCCGCCCGAGCTGATGAATTGCCTGGGCTGGTCGAACAGGTAGTACTGGGCGGCCCACATCTGATGCTGGCCCACGTCCGTAGTGACGATGGCGTTGCCTCCGGTCACCTCGTAGATCTTCTCCACTACGAACTGGGGCATCAGTGCCCCCTCCTTTTCCACATAGCCGAGCGGGTACTCTTCTTTCCAGGCCTGGATCTGCGCCAGCCATTCGCTGTGCAGGGCCGGTTCGACCTGGTCAAGCAGCGCCCGCAGCACCAATCGGGCGTCGCCCACGATGGGGATATGCACCTTTACGTTCTTGCCGATTTCGGCCGGATCGATGTCGATGTGAATCTTGATGGATTTGGGCGAGAAGGTACGCACATCGCCGGTCACCCGGTCATCGAACCGGACACCGACGGCAATCAGCAGGTCGCACTCGTTGAGGGCAAAATTAGCCGCCACCGTTCCGTGCATGCCGGGCATACCGAGGAAGAGCGGGTGCCGACCGGGAAAAGCTCCCAGCCCCATCAAAGTGGTGGTGGTCGGTATGTTACAACGTTCCGCCAGTTCGCGAACCTCACGGGCCGCTCCCGAAGCGATTACGCCACCGCCCACGTAGAGAACGGGGCGCTTCGCCTCGGCAATCGCCCGGGCCGCCTCCATGATCTGGCGCGGATGCCCGTGGTAGGTTGGCTTGTACCCGGGTAGATCCACCTCGACCGGATACTCAAAGTCGATCTCCGCCATGGCAACGTCCCGGGGCAGGTCGATCAGGACCGGACCAGGACGGCCGGTGGTAGCAATATGAAAGGCCTCTCGGATGATCCGGGGCAGGTCCGCCGGATCCTTAACCAGGTAGTTGTGCTTGGTGATGGGCAACGTTATGCCGGTAATGTCCGCTTCCTGGAAAGCATCCCGGCCGATGGCCGCCCGCGCCACCTGCCCAGTGATGGCGATAATGGGAATAGAATCCATATGGGCAGTGGCCAGACCCGTGACCAGGTTGGTAGCTCCCGGACCGGAAGTAGCAATACAGACGCCGGGCTTGCCCGTGGCCCGGGCGTAACCGTCTGCCATGTGGGCTGCAGCCTGTTCATGACGGACGAGGATGTGGCGAACCTTCGAATCGTACAGGTAGTCGTAGACACCCAGGATCGCCCCTCCCGGATACCCGAAGACCACTTCGACCCCTTCGCGTTCCAGCGCCGCCACAACGGCCTGTGCACCCTTCATCCGCATCTCGAGAAACCTCCTCGCAGCCCGAAATGACTTAGAATGGTTAAAAAAATACCTTCGCCCCCGGATCGGGGACGAAGGGAAAACCCGCGTGGTACCACCCCGCTTGCCGCTGCCCTTTTCTTTTCAAGCAGCGACCGCTCTCGCTTCCGGTTGGCGTCAAAGAGTACCGACGGCCGGGAAAACCACAAACGGCCCGAACCGGACCTCTCTGTCACCGAAACCGAAACCGCCGCACTGTAACGGGTGCGCATTCTCCGGCCCGCCTGCCGGAGTCCCGTCCGCACCTACTTGCAACCCACCACCAGGCTGCTTTCAGCTGGAGGCTCAGGGGTGAGTTCACCACGGTCGGGAGTACCGGTTTGCACCACCCACCGGCTCTCTTGCACCCCTTCCCGGGCTACTACTCCCCGTCGTCGCCTTTCTTCTCTGGTCTTGCTGGTAATGACTCGGCAAGTTTTCCAGTGGTATCAGATGCTGCTGTTGATGTTGAGAAATACTATAAACGGGGGGCGCCGCTCTGTCAACCCGTCGGCGAACGGAAAGATTAACGGAGGCTGGCCAGCCGGTTGCCAAACTCTTCGGCCTGCTTGACGTTGGCAATGGTAGCAAAATCCCGGACAAAAGCGCCTTCGCGCTCGAGCATGGCCATGACCTGCCGCAACGCCATTTGGCTCGCAAAAGCGCGGGGGGTGACGAAGGCTGCGGCCGACACGCCCTCCAGCCTGCGGCAGCGTTTGAGTGTCGGTTCGATATCTTCCGCCGCCCGACCCCGCCAGAACCCGTAGCTGGGGCTCCCGACGCAGACGAGGTCATATCCTCCCGGGATCGGGCGCGCGTCAGAACGGCTGGCAGCCACAACCTCCACATTCCAGCCGCCCTTCTCCAGTCCCCGCTTGATCCCCTCGACCAACGGAGCGAGGTTCCCCTCACTGCTGTAGATCACCAAAGCCTTCGATCCGGTCACGCCCACTCCCGCCTTCGCTCTGCTCGGGCCCGGCCGGTGCTGCCCACCGCCTCCGGGGCCGTCCACACTCCTTCGTTTACCCTTTCGGCGGGCGCTCTCGCACTCCTGCCAGGAACTCGCCGAGGCGTCGGATACCCTCTGTGATCTTTGCCTCTTCCACCTGGCTGAAGGAGAGACGCAGCGACTGCTGGCCGCCCCCGTCGACGCAGAAGCCCGTACCCGCCACGTAGGCAACGCCGTGGGCGAGCGCCTGCGGGAGCAACTCCCGGGTCGAGCAGGGCAAATCTGGCACGGTCACCCAGAAGAAGAACCCGCCTGCCGGCACGGAGTAGCGGGCATCCGCAGGAAAGAAGTGGCGCAACGCCTCCCACATCAGATCCCGGCGGTGGCGGTATATCCCCCGGAGCCAGCTGGTATGCTGCTGCCAGTTGCCCTCCCGCAGCCATTCGAGGACCACATACTGCCCGAATGTGGATGAACAGAGATCGGCCGCCTGTTTGGCCACTGCGAGCTTGCGCAGGAGGGGTTCGGGTCCGTTGATCCAGCCCACCCGCAGACCCGGGAAGAAGACTTTGGAGAACGAGCCAAGGTAGATCACCCGCTCCGGCGCCAGCGCCCTGAGCGGCAGAGGCGGACGCCGGTCGTAGTACAGCTCCCCGTAGGCATCGTCCTCAACGATCAACAGATTGTACCGGCGGGCGATCTCCACCAGCGCCTCCCTGCGTTCCTGCGGCAGCAGCGTTCCGGCCGGGTTGTTGAAGTTGGGGATCACGTAGAGAAAGCGCGGTTGTTCACCCTGGGAGCGCAGGCGTTCGATGATCTCGGAGACACCGGCGGGAATGATGCCGTCCTGATCGGTGGGACAGCCGATCAGACGGCCCCGGTTGGCGGCAATAGCATTCAGCCCCCCGACGTAGCCGGGTAGCTCGACCAGCACCGGCGCCAGAGGATCGGCAAAGGTGCGGGCAACAAGGTCGAGTGCCTGCTGCGAGCCGGCTGTCAGCAGAATCTCCCCCGGGGTTGCGGGCACGCCCCGCTGACCCATCAGATCGGCGACGGCAGCACGGAGTTCACCAATCCCTTCGGTCGGCCCGTACTGGAGGGCGGCCTGCGGTCTGGTGGCAGCGACCTTTGCCATCAATGCAGCTGCCTTCTCGGCGGGGAAGACATCGGGCGTGGGAAATCCCCCGGCAAAGGAGATGATATCCCCGGCCTCTGTCAGGGCGAACATGTCGCGAATGTCGGAACTGCGCATCGATCTGGCTGCCAATGAGAAGAAGCCCTCGTACTGGCTGCTCTGATGAGCATCGCCGCCCGGGATCGCCGGTCTTGTAGTAATAGTAACCGACATTGCCATCTCCTCCCATTACTTCCCGTGCCTTGGCTCTCCGTTGCCTGCTGCCTGGCGTTCACAACAACCACGAGCCTGTTTGCCGAAATAAAAACGCCCCGCCTGCGGATACACCCGCAGAGGCGAGGCGCGAACGTCTTTCTGCCCCGTGGTACCACTCTGCTTACCGGCAGCAACAGCGCACTAGGTTATCTGCCGCTGCCGATCACTCACCCCGGTCGACCGGCGGCCCTTTTCCGCCGAGCGGACAAATCCTCGGGACGTCTAGTCAACCGGTGCCAGGATAACGGCCGGCGCCGTCACCGCCTACTTCCGGTTGCCCTGGCACTGGCAGTGGACCGCCCAAAGACGCCCCCTGCGCCCCTCGCGACAGGGACCGGGTTCAACGGGATCACTCCGGGGCGGCTATCAGCTGGGCCACGGGGAGCTTTCCACCAGCCGCTCCCTCTCTATCCGTGGCGTGTCAGCCTTTTGTCCCCTTCATCGTGCGCTCTTCAGTTGTGACTTTACCTTATCATCCAGCCGGCCAGGAGTCAACAACACGCGTGCGTTTTTTCAATGCCGGCCGGCAGGAGAAACTCTCCAGCAAACCGAAGAGGTCTGAGAACTTATGTCCATTCCGGGAGGTGTCCGCTTTGCGGAGTTTCCCGCTGCCGGCAGCCGGAGCTGTAGTCCCGGCAGCCGTTTTCACGGCGATTGTCGTGTTGGCGATGGGAGTTGGTACCCGGGCCAAAGATGCCGTGGCGACCACCGCTACCAACCTGGCTCTGGGACGGCCGTACACGATCAGCGCTTACTGGCCCGACCCGCTCTTCACCGAGATGCAGAAGGCATATCCGGATACGGAAGGCAAAGAGCTGACCGACGGCAAGAAAGCATCCGTACAGTACTCCGACCCCGGCTGGCAGGTGTTCACGCGCCAGGCGGGCCGGCGCATCCAGGTCGACCTGGGAAAGCTGGCAGTGATCAAAGAGGTCAGGGCTCGCTTTCTGCAGAGCCGTTCGGTGGGGGTGTATGTTCCACGGCGGGTCACGCTCTACACCTCCGCGGACGGTCAGAAATGGGTTCACGCTGGTGAGCAGGCCACGCAGGTCGGCCCGTGGAATCCCCGGGTGCAGGTAGAGGAGTTCTCCTTCCGTGGACTCGATGCCGAACCTGCCTCTCGTGCGGCCAGCACCGCCCGGTATGTGGCCATCGAGTTTCCTGTCGACGTGATGGTGTTTATGGATGAACTGGAAGTCTTCGGCGTTCCGCTGAGCGAGGAGGAGAAAGCGGCCTACGTCCCTGCCGGTGCCGTGGCCAACGTGCCGATGGCAGTGCCCATGCCCCGGGAAGAGGTGAGCCCGGAGCATCCGGCGGGGTATGCCGCTGCTGGCAGCCCGGCCGCAGCCGGAGCGCGCCACATCGTCCTGGCCACCTACGCTTATCCCCCCAACGAGACCCTGGGTCGCTGGACTGCCAGGGACTACCTGCCCTACGTCGCCTACCTTTCCGAGGACGGGAAGCCGCAGGACTGGATGTTCGACTCGATCCTGCTCGCTCCGCAAGGCAGCACCCCCTCAGGACGCGGGCTGGTGGGCGACAAGCCGGGGGCAGCAGCTAATATGGAAGACTGGCAGTGGCTGCTTGATGAGACGTTCATGCCCGGCCATCAGCTGGATGCGCTCCAGGAGGCAGCGCACCAGGCCAAACAGGCTCTGGGCGATCCGGACTACAAGGTCAAAGTCTTCCTCACCCTTGTTTACCCCTCACCCTTCCAGAATGCTTTCGGTGACCTGGACGGTGACGGGGTTCCGGAAAGCTTCGCCTGGTCCGATCCTAAAGTCGGGCCGGAAAAGGCCCTGGAAAACCGGGTGGCGGCGGTTAAGTGGCTCCTTGACGAATACCTGCGCCGGTGGCAGGAGAAGCAATACCCCGACCTGGAGCTGGTTGGCTTCTGGTGGCATCGGGAATCCATCCTCTTCCAGAACAGCCCGAACGACGACGAGCTGGTGCGCCAGGTGGCCGATCTGGTACACCAGGCCGGATACAAGTTTATCTGGATTCCCTACTACGGTGCGGCCGGCTCCTACGACTGGTGGGAGTACGGGTTCGACGCCGCCATCCTGCAACCCAACTACATGTTCGCCGATGTGGGGCGCGAGAGGCTTGAGCTTGCGGCCAGGATCGCTCGTACGCTCGGAATGGGGATTGAAATGGAGAAGCACTGGCTCGGCGGTTGGAATGAACTGCAAAAGTGGATCGACTACCTGGCCGCCGGTGTCGAGCAGCGTTACATGCAGGAGGCAGTGATCGGGTATTACCAGAACTACAAGGATTTCGGTGAGGCGTCCCATTCGGACATAGGGACCCGTCGGCTGTACTACGATTTCGTTTACCAGTTCATCAAGGGAACGTACGTACCGATCAAGCTGCCGGGGATGAACTGAGGTGAAGTGCTCCGGTTACGCCAGCTACGGTCCGGTCAGCGGTCGAAGGTGAAGACGGACTTGATGGCACGGTGGGGGCCGTGGCGGACGTTTACCGCCAGGGCCTCCCGCCAGGCCGAGAGCGGGAAGCGGTGGGTAATGAGCCGCTCCAGGGGGTAGGACGGGTGCCGGCGCAGTAGTTCCAGGGCAAGGGCGAAGGTGTGGGGCGCCGGGGCCACGCCTTGGGCAGGGCCGGCACCCTGGTCCGGGGCGGCAGCCGCCGCCAGAGTCGCCAGGGCCGGGGGCAGCCGGTGCTCCCGCCCGTAACCGGCACTGCCGATGATAGTAAGCTCCCGCGACCAGACGAAACTCCAGTCCAATCCGGGTAGCTGTCCGGCGGCGCCTACCAGCACGATGCGGCCGCCGCCGCGGGTCAGCCGGAGCGACTGATCTATGGTCCGGTGTGAACCGATGCAGTCGTAGACCAGGTCGAACCCGCCCGTGTAAACGGGAGGGCCGATCACCGGCCGATAAGCCCGTGCACCTCCCAGCTCCTCTGCTACCCGCACCAGGTCGCTATCTCCGCGCACGACCCGGCTCGCTCCCAGCTGCAGCGCCACCTGCTGCTGGAACTGATGGCGGGCGACGACGGTAATGTCGGCAACCGGCGCGGCAGAAACCCTCATCTCCAGCTCAAGCAGCCGGAGCGCCGCCAGCGTGGCAAGCCCGATCGTGCCGCCGCCAATTATCAGAATTTTCTCGCCCGCTTGCCCATCAAACCGGGGCAGGCCCCGCAGCACGGCACGAAGCGCGACAGCAAACGGTTCAATCAGAACAGCTTTCTCATCCGATACCTCGTCGGGAACACGAAAGACCTGGGCAGCGGGGGCGACCATCTCCTCCGCCCAGCTACCCGGCAGGTCACGGCAGAAACCGAGGATCAAGCCGGGGGCAAAAGACCCTTCGGTGTTTCTTTCGCAAAGATACGCCTCGCCCCGCTGGCAGGCCGGGCATGGCGCAAGCCCCCGGGCCACACAACCCAGGGCGGGATCGACCACCACCCGGTCGCCCGGCCGCAACTCCCCGTTGGCCCCCAAGGCCGCCCGGACAGGCGCGACCGGCAAACGGTCCGCCACTCCGACCGCCTCCTCCCCGGCGATCTCGGTGATGCGGCCGACGAGCTCATGCCCCAGCACCGCCGGAAAGGAGACAAAAGGACTGAGGGCAGGGCTGTTCTTGCCCATGACGGTGCCCATGTCCGAGCCGCAGATCCCCGCCAGAATTGGCCTGATCCTCACCCACCCCGGCCCGGGCAAGGCCGGCGCCGGGATATCCTCCGCCCGAACGCAAGCAAAGGGGGCGCGATAGTAGACGCCGGGAAAGCGGCGCCCGAGCAGCAGCTGCAGCCCGTACCGGAGCAGCGAGAGGTGGTAGCGAACGGCCCGCATTAAGACATCGGCACCTGCCGCACCACTTTGCCTTCGATCCGCTCGAAGATCTCCCGGAGGCTGTGGCCGGTTATGGTCATTCCATGGTTCTTGAGGCCAACGATGGCACGGCTGGGGTCGGGCGCCTGGCGCACCTTTTCAGCCACGGCCATAGCGAGCTGGCGCGTGCCGCAGGGGAAATTAAACTCGGTCGCCTCAATCCCGGGAATCCAGGCATGGATGTGCAGGATCGCTCCCACGCTCGGATGCTCGTGGTAGATCATCCAGTGTTCGATGGCGTCGACGGAGACGCGGCGCGGCTTTTCCACAAGCGGGGGAACGCTGAGCAGAATCACCCCCCGGGCGGAGTCGAAGTCCTTGACCATCAGGATCTCCTCGCCCACTTTGCGCATGTTAGACTTGTCCACGCCGCTCGCGCTCATCCAGAAACGCTTCTCGTCGTGCCGAACGCTCATGTTGCCGTAGCTCAAGCCGCCCAGGTTGTAGAGGTGCTGCACATGCCGGTACTCGGTCGGTGAGAGCAGCTCCTGGATCGGGAAGGGCGCCGGCAGAAGATCCATGGCGGCCAGGCGCTGGCCGGCCCAGTAGATCTCCTCGGTGTGTTCATCCCCTTCCCACAGCTCCGGCTCGAGGTCAGGAATGAACTCATTGTCAATGATCAGCTGCGAGGTGGCCAACGGTTCGATCCGCCGGTACACGTACTCAAAGAACTCCTCCGTCCCCTCCTGCAGCTCGGCCGGAACGGGGAATGCCCCCTGCTCGAGGGTGACGAAGTAGGTTTGCCAGCAGCTCCCCCCCGGCTCCCACACACGATAAAGCAGCAGGTTAGATACCGCCCGGATCAGGATGGGGTAGGCCTGCTTCAGAATATCCGGGCCGGCACCGCCCGCGCCCGGCGCCCAGGACTTTGCGACATCGACCTCCTGCCTATCGGAAGCCTCCGTCACGGAGATGACGAACGTGGCTTTCGCCCGGCGGCGGAAGGGACGGGGTCTTCTGGCATCGGTGAAGTTAAAGACCAGCTGAATGTCGTCGGTCGGCTGCGGCACGAACGAGTGGCCGTGGCGGAGCATCACTTCCCGCAATCCGGCAGCAAAGCGCTGCATCGCGTCGGAAGCCATCTCACCTACGAAACAAAAATTCAATCCGAATCCCTCCTGGTTGACTCTACCAGCAAGCGAAGTCATCTCCGTGTATACCGGTTTTACTTTCCTGCAGGCTCCGTTCCAGGTTAACGGTTATGCCGCTGCAATACAAGAGGTCCGGCCGGACCCGGAAGCCCCGGAAGACCCGGCCTGACCGGCATTTTCTCTACCTTGCGCTATATATTCTTCATCCCGGCAGCCTTTCCTTTCTGCACCGCTCCGCAGCGCACCTCGCGGCAGGTAACCCGTATCGGGCCACCGGGCGGGCCGTATTTGCCCGGCAGGATACCTGACAAGTCCGGTAGAACTTCCTCGTGGTGCTTGTGAACGGCAGGCGGTGATGCACCGCGGCACTCCCGGCGGACGGCGGTGATGTGTGAGTGCGGATAGTCAGCACTGCGGTATACCCCATCAAGATTCCCAAAAAGGCTCCTTTTCAGGTCACCTACGCCACCCGCACCGCCTGTCTTGCCATCCTGGTACGGCTTGTAACCGACGATGGCCACGAAGGCTGGGGAGAAGCGGTGCCGGTTGCGGAGGTTACAGGCGAGAATCGAGCCGAAGTCTTCCGCAAACTTACCTCCTGGCTACCGGCCAACCTGACGGGTCGCGACCCCTTTGACCAGGAAGACCTGCGGCTTCTCCTCGAGCGGGAGCTCAAGCCCCTCCCTTCCGCCCGCTGCGCCGTGGACTCCGCCTTATGGGACCTGCGGGGGCGAGCCCTGGGACTCTCGGTCCGGGAGCTCCTCGGTGCGGCCCGCAGCTACCACCAGGCCAGCGCCAGTATCGGCATCAAGAGTACCCCGGAAACGGTGGCGGAAGCGGCCGGCCTCCTCCGCCGGGGCTTTACAGACATAAAGGTCAAGATCGGGCTTGACCCGGCGGCAGATATACAAAGGATCAAAGCCTTACGCCAGGAGCTTGGCTGCGGGTGGAGGCTCTATCTCGATGCTAACCAGGGCTATACGCCTGAGGAGGCGATCCGCCTGACGCAGGCGCTGGCCGACGCTGACGTATCCGTGGAGTTCCTTGAACAGCCCGTCGCGGCCGCCAATCTGGAGGGACTGGCGGAAGTGACGCGCCACAGCCCGATTCTGATTGCTGCCGACGAGGCGGTCAAGGACCCGGCCGACCTGCTTGAGATCGTCCGGCGGCAGGCGGCCCACATGGTCAATATCAAGCTGATGAAATGCGGCGGGCCAACTCAGGCCGCTTTTCTGGTCCGCATGGCCGAAGCAGCAGGGATGAAAGCGATGATCGGCTGTATGATCGAGAGCCGGGTTGGCATCACCGCCGGGCTGAGCGTGGCTTTGGGGCTGGCCAACGTTGACTACATTGACCTGGACGGCTACTTCGATCTGGCCGACGACATCGTCACCCCCTCTACGGGCGCTCAGTTGGAAGCGGGGCGGCAGTACCTTGCCCCCGGGGCGGGTCTCGGTCTCAAAGTGGATGAAGAGAAGTTGAAGCAGTACCTCGATTCGGAGCTGGGAGCGTCTGCCTGATGCAGAAAGCCGGCCGGGTATCGGAACAAATGAGTCAACCCGAAGTGGACGGGGCGACGGAGGAGTGGACCGTGAGCCAGGATCAAGCGGGAAAGCAGGGTTACATCATAGCCAACATCGTATCGCTCCATGCTGAGCCATCCGAGGATTCGGAAGTGGTCACCCAGGCCCGGATGGGCGAAACCTTCCGCCTGGTCTCGGAGGCGGCGGGATGGTGGCGCATAACCCTCGACTACGATGGCTATCCCGGATACATCCCGGCCGGCGCCGGGCGGCTGGTCGAGCCGGCATCGGACGAGGGGGATGGACAGGGCGGAGCCGGTCTCCCCGACAATCAGACTCCGTATGCCGTCGTGAGCAATCTCTTCGGCAATGTGTACGCGGCGCCGACTATCAAAAGCCGGCTGCTCGTGACGTTACCCATCGGAGTCAAAGTGTACCTGCATTCCGAGCCAGCGGGTCAGGTTGGAGAGTGGTGGGCCGTCACTCTGCCCGACGGCCGGCAGGGTTTCATGCATATGGGAGATTTGAGTGAGAACGGCCGGGAATGGGCCTGGTCGACCGTGGCTGAACTGCGGGCCAGCCTGGTACGCACCGCCCGCCGTTTTGTCGGTATACCCTACCGCTGGGGCGGGACCTCACCGTTTGGCATCGACTGCTCCGGTCTGGTCCAGCTCCTCTACCGCCTCCACGGCCTCTTCCTGCCCCGGGACGCCCGTGACCAGGGACGGTATGAAAAAACCCGACCCGTCACCCGAGCCGACCTCGTTCCCGGGGATCTGATCTTCTTCAGCGACTATGGTCATGTGGGAATGGCGATTTCCCACTTTGAGTTCATCCACGCCACGGCACGGGGCAGCCCGGTTGTCCAGATCAGCCGGATTGATGATCCGTACTATAGCGGGGAGTGCTGCGACATCCGGCGCTACTTGCTGTGACGTGCCGCCTCCACTCCCCGTCCGACGCTTTGCGGTCCACACTACTTCAAGTGATAGACAAGAAGCAGAACCGCTTCGCCCTGGTTGCCCTCCTCGGGGCGGAGAAAGGCCAGCCCCTGCAAGACAAAGCCAAGCGAGAGGTAGAAACGAATGGCGGCGAGATTCCCGCTTTCCGCTTGGGTGATGACGAGCTCTTTGCGGCGGCGGCGAGCTTCGGCGATCACCTGCTCAACCAGGGCCCGGCCCACGCCCTGCCGCCGGTGGCCGCGATCGACAAAGAGGCTGACCAGTTCGAGGACCGATCCATCCGGCTCATGCCCCCAGGTGCGCTCCACAGGTTCGGCTGCTTCCACCACGCCTAGCAGCGGCAGAGGAGTCGGCGGCTCTTCCTCTGCAGCGATCGCCTGCGCCACCCAGACCAGGCCCTGATCCAGATGGCGACGAAAATCCTCGAGCTCGCCCCAATCCCAGTCGATATAGCGGCGCTGGTAGGGAGGGCCGCTGCGCGCGCGAAACCAGCGGCAAAAGCCCCCTACCTCCGACGGTCCCGTCTGATTGCTGCGGAAATCGAGCGCCAGGGAGTCGGGCGAGAAGACGGTCATGTCGAGGAAGTTCAAGGCCGGGATATCGGCAGTTGTCGCCCGGCGGATCCTGATCCCGCCCGGATCTCTTCTGTCTGCTCCCACACCGGTCACTTCCCCCGCTTCAGCCAGCCGCTCACCACCTGCCTGGCCGTTCCCAGGGCAAATCCGGCTGCGTTCCGGTAAGTGGAGAGTGCCTCTCGCAAGGAGTCTACCACGTAATCGATCTGCTCGTACGTCACCACTAAAGGCGGTTCGAGCCGGATCACATTCGGGTTGTTGAGGGTGTAGGCGCAGATCACCCGATACTGCCGGAAAAGCTGGGCCGAAACCAGCGAGGCCAGGTACTCCTGGGCCAGCCTGTCCGCCACCCCGGCCGTCACCTTGCCCAGCAACCCCGTTTCACTGTGGAACTCGATACCAATGAGCAACCCCCGTCCCCGCACCTCTTTGATGAGCGGGAACTCCTGTTGCAGCAGCCTGAGCCGTCCGAGGAAGTACTCGCCCTTTTCCCGGGCCTGCGATGGTAGATCCTCGTCCACGATGACTTCCAGGGCCGCCAGCGCTGCGGCCGCCGCCCGGGTGTTGCCGCCAAAGGTGGACGTGTGGAGCCTCGACTTCTCCACCCCGCCAAACGCCTTCTGCCAGAGCGCAGGGGTGGTGATGAAGGCGCCGATCGGCATTACTCCCCCGCCCAGCGACTTGGAGAGGCACATCACATCCGGGACAACATCCTCAGCCTGGCAGGCAAAGAGAGTACCGGTGCGGCCAAAGCCGGTCTGGACTTCGTCGACAATCATGACCACGCCATGCCGGCTACAAAGCTCCCGTACCCCCCGCAGGTACCCGTCCGGCGGGATGATCACCCCGCCCTCGCCCTGAATCGGTTCAACAATGAAGGCGGCCGGCTTCTCACCGCGGCCGAAAGCCTGCTCCAGCGCCGCCAGATCGCCGAAGGGCACGGCCTCGCAACCGGGAAGAAGCGGTTCGAACGGCTTCTGGTACTGGGGGCGGCCGGTAACCGAAAGAGCGCCAAGGGTTTTGCCGTGGAAGCCGCCCTGGCAGTAGATGATGCGGGTACGCCCGGTAGCGGCCCGGGCCAGTTTGAGCGCCCCTTCCACGGCTTCGGCGCCACTGTTGCAGAGGAAAGTATGCTGCAATTCTCCCGGGGTAAGCAGGGCGAGGTCGCGCAAAAGCGAGGAGACTATGGGGCTGATCCCCGCCTGCAGCAGGTTGGGATACTCCTTTACCTTGTCCAGCGCGGCCACCACCCGGGGATGGTTGTGGCCGACGTTGAGCGCGCCGTAGCCCCCGAGGAAATCGAGATACCGGTTACCGTCGGCGTCCCAGACCTCCACCCCGCTCGCCCGCACGAAAAGCTGATCGTACCCAGCCAGTCCCAGGAGCTGTACCAGGCCGGGGTTGCCAAACTTGCGGTGGTTTTCGATCATCTCCGCCCGCGTGAGCACCAGCGCGTCATCCAGCGTCTGAAAACCGGGCGGCCGCGAGCTCTTCGTTTCGTTGCCCATTCCGTGCTCTCCTTTTGCACATTAGTGTGCACACCCACGTTCAAAACGATCATAATCTGCACCGATCCGGAGGGCAAGCTCCAGTCGACACAGCCGGATTGGCGGAATCGGCAAAGGACCTCCAACCGGCAATCTGCCTCAGATATTGGAGCGCCCCTGGGCACCGTCCACCGGCAGGCACGCCCCCCGCACCCAGCTCGCCCGCTCCGAAGCGAGAAAGACCACACAGTCGGCCACCTCTTCCGGCCGCCCGAAGCGCCCGGAGGGAATCTCGCTGCGGACAAAGCGCTCGATCCCTTCCGGATCTTGGCGTCGCCGTTCATCCCAGCTGCCGCCCGGAAAGAGGATCGAGCCGGGGGCAACGCAATTGACCCGTATGTTTTCGGCGGCGAGCTCCCGGGCCAGGTTCTTGCTCAGGCTGATCGTTGCCGCCTTGGCCGCATTGTAGGCCAGCTTTCCACCGCTCTCCCGTCCCCAGATAGAGGCGATGAAGATGATCGCCCCGCCTCCCCGGCGACGCAGGAGCGGCAGGGCACGCCGTGTAAGATCCAGGGCAGACCAGAAGTTGAGCTGGAAGGTTCGCTCCCATTCCTCGTCCGTGGTCTGGTCAATGCCGCCCCCCGCTGAACCACCCAGGTTGTTGACCAGCACGTCCAGTCGCCCGCCCAGGGTGGATTCGATCCATTCAAAAAGCTCTTGGCGAACGGACGGCTGCGTCAGGTCACCGCTGAAGCAGTGCGCCCGGGCGGCGGTGGGCGACAGGCGCTGCAGCTCCAATACCACCTGTGCCAATCTCTCCTGCGACCGTCCTGTCAGGATCACCTCAGCTCCTTCGGCCAGGAAGGCGGCCGCGGTAGCCCGCCCGATGCCCCGGGATGAACCGGTGATCAAGACCACTTTGTCCTTAAGCCCCAGATCCATGACTCTCACACCCTTTCTGCTATTGCCCATCTATACCTTGTCGTGGCCTCTAGGTTCTCTTCTACACTCTGGCCGGCGCACCACCTGCTCCTCTGCAGCAGGGTATTTCGGGTAATAACAAGAAGTTTTGTGGTTGGCATCGGGACGGTTGGTCGTGATGAGGGGCTTGGATGGTTACCGTAAGACCGGTCACGCGAGTTACTTCCTGGCCAGGAAGCTCTGCAGCTCCCCTCTGCACAGAGATCCGCTAGAAGCACAAGGAGGCAGGCAATCAACCATGCAACCGCAACCAGCTCTTTTCCCTGAGTTTCCTGTAGGTGCCGGGCAAAAGTTCCTCTGCCTGGGCGACAGCATCACCGAAGCCCGGCCCGGATACGTAAGCTTGTTAGACGCGGCTTTCCAGGCTCTTTTTCCGGAACGGCAGATCAGGGTGATCAACGCCGGGATCAGCGGCAACAAGGTGACCGATCTCCTGGCGCGGCTTGACCGGGACGTGATTGCCGCCCGGCCCGATTGGATGACCATTATGATCGGCGTGAACGATGTCTGGCATGATTTTCTCTCCGCAGATCATCATGGTCTCCCTCTGAACGAATACGTCAGTGTATACAGGCAGCTGCTCCGGAAACTGCAGGCGGAGCTGCCGGCTACACGAGTCATCCTGTTGACGCCGACCTTCATCGGCGAGGAGCCGCATACCCCGGAAAACCAGAGGCTGGCGGGGTACGTGCGGGCCGTCAAGGAACTGGGAGAGGAGTTCAGCCTGCCCGTCATCGATATGAACGCCCGCTTCTGGGCGGCGCTGCAGGCGGGCCGGACCGCAGATGCCAGCTTCCACCTGACCACGGACGGCGTCCACCCGACCCTGGCCGGACATATGCTCCTTGCTATCACCATCCTGCAAGCGCTGGGGGTGACGGTAAAGGAACCGGGAGATTAGCAACAGGCGCATCTTCGTACACGCTACGGGAACGGGGGGGACCGAAAAGACGCTCCCTGCCGCTACTCCCGCAGGACTTCTGCTGGAGAGATCCTGCTCACCAGCCAGGCGGGGATGATGCCAAAGAGCAGGCTGAGGAGTCCACCCAGAGCAACGCCGGCCAGGAGCACCCAGGGGTCGACCTGATACTGCAGGGCCATCTGAGCCCGGGCTGCTTCGGGGATGTTCCCAGTCTGGACCAGGAAGAGCAGCCGTAGCCCGGGATAGGCAAGGAGAGCCCCAAGCAGGCCACCGCTGACCCCGAGGAAAAGGGCCTCAACCAGGGACTGGCCGATCAGCTGCCGCCGGGAGGCACCGATGGCGGCTAGTAAACCGATAAACCGCTGGCGCTGCAGCACATGGGCCAGGTTGAGATTGAGCACGCTGACGGCGCCGATGAAGAGAGCAAGGGATGCGAGGCCGAGCAGCGAGGCGTAGTTTCGCCTCGCCTCGCGCCTGGCTTCGGCCATCCGCTGGGACGGCGAGTAGGCTTCAACCCGGCCCGGGCCGAGCTTGGCGTCAAGATAAGCCTGGATGCGGGCGGCCAGGGTCGCCGGGGGAACGTCCGGCTCGGGCTGGAACATCCACATCGCGTGGTCCACCTCCCGACCCTCCGCAAGAACAGTCTCGGGCGCGTACGCGTTACCGCGTACCGGTTGGCCTCGGAAACGGGCTCCCAACCCTAAGGCGCTCAGGCGGCCTGCTCGGGAGTTCTGCCCGCTCTCCTCCGGATCAGCCACCACCCCCGCAATAGTCCACCTCCGGCCTGCGGATCCCGTTACTGGAGAAGTAGTCATGATCGTGCGGCCAATCGCCTCGGCAGGAGAAGAGAGCTCGGGAAAATAGCCTTTCACCCAGGACTCGTCGACCACCAGCAATGGGCGAGCCGCTAGGAAATCGTCCCAGGTAAAGAACGTGCCGGCCAGCAACCTGGCCCGGTCCACGTGAAACTGGTCGGGGGTAACGCCCTGGAAGAGCACGTGCGTATCTGCCAGCGATTCATTGTCCCTGGCCATCGCCGCCATCCCGGTCATACTTCCGGGGAGGAGAGCGTAGCGAACCCCGGGCACATCCTCCCGCACGTCCAAAAAGTCGGCCAGCGTCAACGAGGCACGCTGCTCCGGACGATCCGTAACCAGCCTGGCGACGGGAGTCTCCGCCCCGACAGCCTCAGTGATCTGTTGCCGCGGGATCACCAGGACCTGTTTGAAGAAAGGATCACTTTCTGTCAGCCTCTCCGACTCTCGCATGCTGTTTACCAGCTGGGTGGCGACCGTTATGAAGACGGCCACCCCCAACCCCAGGCCGATTACGATGAAGAGGCTTTGCAGCCACTGGTAACGAAGGCGGCGTTGCGCCCACCAGATATGACTTCCGTTCATGAGCTACTCCCCTCGGCAGGCAGCAGCCGCT
The DNA here is from genome assembly GCA_014896315.1 of Limnochordales bacterium. GTDB lineage: Bacteria > Bacillota > Limnochordia > Limnochordales > DUMU01 > DUMU01. The sequence goes on along the minus strand of JADBKP010000005.1, from coordinate 156,019 downwards.
CCCCAATGGCCTGGAGGAAGGCGGCTTTGGCGAGGTTGTAGTCCCAGACCGCCTCAACAGCGTCCAGTTCAGCCCGGGCCAGGGCGGCCTGGGCGTTGAGGAGCTCAAGAAGGGGGCTCAGGCCGTTGTTGTAACGGGCCTCGGCAATGCGCAGGGCATCCCGGGCCCGCTCCCGGGCTCGCTCGCTCTCTTCTACCGCTACCCTCGCCTGCTCCAGGGCGAGATACTTCTGCCGGACCTCCAGAGCGACACGGGTCTCAGCCTGGGCTGCTGCTATCTGCGCCCGCTCCAGGGCCATCCTCGCTCTCTGCAGCTGAACCGGCGGGGTGTAGTCGTTGTCAGAGAGGGCCACCTGCCTCTCGGCGCTGGCCACGGCCTGGCGGGCAGCGAGCAGGTCCGAACGCCGCGCAAGGGCCTGGCGCAAGCTCTCCGCCAGGTCCACATCGAGGGGAGCAAAGGGGAAGCGATCCTGCAGCACGATCTCCGACTCCTGCGGAAGCCCGAGCAGCAACTTAAACTGGAGCTTCGCAAGCTCCAGGCTCGCCTGCGCCTGGCGGAAGCTGTGTTCCTGCACGACCAGCTGGTCCTGGGCGGCAAGGTACTCGTGCCGGCTGATCAGCCCGGCCTGGTAGCGAGCTTCTGTCACCTGGAACTGCCGCTTTGCCCGCTCAAGGCTCTGCTGCTGAATGTCAAGGAGTTCCGTGGAACGGAGCACCTCGTAATACTGCTGCTCTACCTTGAGAGCCACACTTTCCCGGGCATCCAGCACTGCCTGCTTGGCTTTCTCCAGTTCATACTGGGCGGCAACCAGTTCCGATGCGGGACGACCTTCCAGCTGGCCGATCTCCGCCTCTTTGAGGGCGATCTCCTTCTCCGCCACATCGAGTTCGGCCAGCCGCAGCTCGGGGGCGACCTCGAGCGCCCTGGCGATTGCCTGCTGCAACGTGAGAACGAGAGGCTCGGTCGCCTCGCCATTGGCGCCGGTCCCGGCAGCCCCAGGTTGCGGGTCACCGGTGCTGCTTGCCGCAACTGCCGGCGTTACAAACAAGAGAGTGCCAACCAGAGCAACCACGGCAGTGACCAGGGCTCGCTTCATGCTCATTCCTCCCGTTCTGGCGTGTATTGATGCCAGACTGCACTCCGACTATACTCCGGCCATCCTGCGACTATGCCCCGGAAGCGGCCTCAAACCCGGCACCCGGCCCGGCCGGGGCCCGGGCCTGGCCTTCAGCCTGGGTCGAAACCCCCGCGCTCGGTCGCAACCGGCGCTCCGCGGGGGCAAGCAGGCGATCGCCCACAATCCGCCCGTCCTGCAGCTCCACCAGGCGCTTACCGTACGATGCAATCCGCCAGTCGTGGGTGACCACGACGATGGTCATACCCTCGTCGTTGAGCTCCTGGAGAAGGGACATGATCTCCTCGCCGTGGGCGGTCGGCAGGTTCCCCGTCGGCTCGTCGGCCAGGAGCAGGGTCGGGCCGTTGGCCAGGGCCCGGGCAATGGCCACCCGCTGCTGTTCCCCGCCGGAGAGTTCGGAGGGCCGGTGGTTCATCCGGTGGCCGAGGCCAAACCGTTCTAGCAGCATCTCGGCACGGCGTCGCCGCTCCGCCGCCCTGACCCCCGCGTAGAGCATGGGTACCTCTACGTTCTCCACCGCGGTCAGTTCGGGAAAGAGATTGTAGTTCTGGAACACAAACCCGAAATGCCGGTTGCGAATGCGAGAGAGCTTCCGGTCGGGCAGCCCCGTTATCCTCACTCCTTCGAGCAGATACTCGCCACTTGTGGGCAGATCGAGCGCTCCCAGGATATGCAGCAATGTAGACTTGCCCGAGCCTGACGGCCCCATCACGCTGACAAACTCACCGGGCTGGATCTTAAGGTCGATGCCGTTCAGCGCAGGTACCGGGGTTCTGGTCGTGTAGTAAACCTTGGTTACCCCTCGCAGCCAGATGAGGGGGGCCTCATTGGCCTGCTCCCGTGGGGCTGCGGGCGTTGCCGGCGTTGCCGGCATCATCGCCTCGTCCACTCTGGCCACCTCCCCTCGAACCTCCTCTCGACTACTTCCGCCACGTTTCCCGTGACTCACATCCCATCTCTGTACGCTTCCATCGGCTGCAGGCGGGACGACTCCCATGCCGGATAAAGCACGGCTATCGCCCCCACGGCAAGAGTAAGCACGAGGGCGAGCACAGCTACCCGTACGTCAAGGTACGGCGATATCTGCCAGGGTGAACTGCCCGCCACAGAGGACCGTGCCGTCCACAAGAGTGGCTGCAAGAGGAAGCGGCCTACCGGTTCACTCAAGGCCACCCCGAGCAACCCACCCGCTCCTGCCACCACGAGGGCCTCATCGACGGTCTCACGGAGAATCGACCAGCGACTCGCCCCCAGCGCCCGCCGCAAGCCGATGGAATGACGCCGCTCCGCCAGGTTGACCAAAGTCACGGTAAAGAGCGCGATACCGGCTACCACCAGAGCTATCAGTGCCATGGTACCGAGGTAGAAGCCGGCACTCTTCGCTGCTTCTACTACCCAGCCTTGCATAACTTCTACACGGATCTCTCCCGGGCCGAGCTCCGGCGGTAGACCGGGCGTAGGCCTTCCCGCCCCCTCTTCGGCTTCCCGCTGCCGGATCAAGGGAGTTAGCAGTGCGATTATCTCCCGGCGCACCCTTTCGATATCACCAGTCGTCGTCCGCACGTAGAACTCGGTGAAGGTCCGAAGCTGGGGACGCAACCGGTTGACCTGTTCTGGCACTACCGACGCCCTGACAGGCGCCGGCGTCTCCGTCTCCTTGTTGGCCCCCGCACTGCCGACCGCCCCCGGGGCCGGAAAGAGCAGATCAGCGTAAACCTGAAACAACCCCAGCCGATCCCGCAGCGGAGGCATCTCCACAACCCCGATTACACGAGCGCTGCCCCGGGCACTCGATACTCCCGGGGTGTTCTCGGGGAGGACGGTTATGGTCTTCCCCACGGCTTGCCCGGTTCCAAAAAGGATGCGAGCTAGCTCCCGACTGATCACGGCGACCTTGACGTTGCGGTCCGGGAGATCCGCGGCCTGCCTGAAGTCATCGTCCGTAAAGAAGCTTCCCTCGACCAGCGAGACACCCAAAAGTTTGAGGTAATCAGGGCCTATTCTGGCCGCCCTCTCAACTATATACCGGCGTCCGTCCGCCTCGATCTCCACCCCAAAGGCGTTCTCCGGCGCGTCGGCGGCAGCCACCATGTGAGACAACTCCGACCGCACCAGCGCCAGGTCCTCGTCCCGGAAAATCGGCGTGCTGATGGCGACTATCCCCTCGCCGGGCTCATTCAGCTCCCGATCATACCTTACGGAAAGTATCTGTGGCTGGCCGGTGCCCTGCCATATCACCGGCAGAACGTTAGATCCGATCGCGGTGATGGCCGCTACCCCTGCTGCCACCTGCAGGACGGCCAGCAGGTTCCACCACCGGCGCGTAAGGCGGAGTATCGCCCAGCCATGCAAGCTCGCTTCCCTCCTTACTACCGGACTACCGACTCACGTCCTTGGGCTGTCTGCGGGCTCAGCCCCGGACTGCTCCCGACCCAGCACCTGACCGGCGTCAAGGCCCAGCGCATCGGCAAGCTGCAGCAACGCCAGCCGGTACTCGCTTTCGGCGGCCTGCAGGCGGTTTGCGGCCTGAACGACAGCTATCTCCGCCCGGCGGAGATCATTCCAGGCCACCAGTCCGGCGTCATACCGGGCCCGGGCCACCTCCCTCGTGGCAGAGCTTCGTTCTGCGGCCAGCCTGGCGTCCTCCATCGCCCGGAAGGCATTCTGTGCCCGCTGCCAGGAGCTCACCACCTGCGAGAGCAGCTCGTCCCGCCTTGCTTCCACCGCCTGGCGCGCCTCCTCGAAACGCAGACGGGCAGCTTCCTCTTCGAGCACAAGGAGCGGGTCATAAAGCGGGTGGGCCAGTGTAACCATCACCTGCCACGACTCCGAAGGCGCCTGTCGCTCCTGCACGTCCAGGCCGAGAGAAGCAGAGATGCTCACCTGCCAGCCCCTGGCCGATCTGGCGGCTGACAGCCTCTTTTCCGCTTCGCGCAGTACTTCCTGCGCCTGCAGCCCGCTGCTGCGACGGGCCAGCAACCGCTCTCCCAGATCCCCGGGCAGAAGCGTCACTGTCGGGATAACTTCACCCGGAAAAACCTGTACCCCCAGCTCGGCCCGGACCGCGACGGTAACTGCCGCCCAGTCGAGGTCGTCAACCCAGCGAACCGGGTGCATCGGCTCCGGCTCACGCCCAAGACTCATTGCGAGCTTTTGCCATGCCGCCAAGTACTGGGCAAAGGCGCTGCGCTCCTCCTCCCGGGCCTGGCGGAGAGCGTCTTCGGCGGTAAGCAGTTCACGGAGGGAACCACCCCCATCGTCTCGCCGCCTCAAAGCCGCCTGATACTCCCACTCCGCCACCGCCAGCAACTCCCGGCGTACCGCCAACTCCGCCTCCGCATAACGGGCTGCGTACCACGCCTCGACTACGCCCAGGAGTGCATGGTTTCGCCGTTCCCGGGCAGCAAGCTCACTGGCTATCAAACCGCCCGTCGTGTCGCTTCCGGTATCCGCTGCTTGAGAGGTTGCGTTCGAAGTGCTGCTCTCTCCCTCTCCCTCCACTCCGGGCCACTGCCGGCTGACGCCGAATGAGATCCCTCCCCGACTCCCCTCACCGGTCTTTTGCGCCTCGATCGCTGCCTGCAGCCGCCACTCCTCAAGCACCGTCCAGTCCAGCTGCAGACGAGCCGAGGGGCGAGGTGGGAAGCCAGGCAAAGCCGTGACCGGACCCGATCCCACCCCGGTCGAAGTGGAGAAGGCTATACGGGGCAGGTCGGAAGCGACCTGCCGGCGCGCGGCCAGGGCAGCCTTCTCCTCCTCCCGCCGGAGGGCGGCAAATGCCGGCCCTCGCTCACGGGCTTCGTTCAATGCCGCCGCGAGGGAGAGCTCTTCTTGCTCGACAACCGTGGAGTCCGTGCCTGCCTGCACCCTATCTGCCGCACCCATCCACGCCAGCAAGGCGACAGTAGCAGACGTGAGAAGGAGGGCCGCCAGCGGCCGCCGTGTCGCCGTGCACGCCGGCGCCGGCAGTCCGCGACAGGCTTGGCCGAGCGCGCCCATGATAACCATCATTAAGACGCGCCCCCTGCTTCCGGTGTCCCGAGTGCATCCCTCATCGGCATTCCCTGCCCTTCCCTACTCTGACGGTACTAACCGGCCACCCTCGGCTGAAAGGCGCACCTCCCGCCGGTCTCTGAACGCGTCATAGGAGCTGTATATGACCTTGTCCCCGGGCCGCAGGCCCTCCCGGATGGCAATGGCAGTGCCATCGACCAGCCCGTACACAACCTCCTGGCGGCGGGCAACCCGTGCCTTTTCATCGATGACGTATACGAAGCCGCCCTCACCGCTGGTAAGATACGGCCCCCTGGGCAGAAAGGGCTGATCCCGCAGCCGTCCCACCTCTACCTCACAGGTCGCTTCAGTGTAGGGACGCACGCCCAAGGAGGCAGGTGTCGTCTCCCCCGTGAACTGGAAAATCACCTCCACGGTAGACGGTTGCTGCCCGGAGGCAGCAGTAGCCTGAGGCGCTACGTAAGCCACCCGGGCTGGCAACGCGATCCCCGCCGCCCAGACCGTGGACGGCTGGCCAACCCGAAGGGCACCGGCTTGATCGGCCGCCACGCTGCCGCGCACCTGCATCTGCTGGATATCAGCCATCCGCAGTAGCTCGGCACCGGCCTGGACCGGTTCACCCTTCCGGGCACGCACCTCTAAAACCTTGCCGGAGAGCGGGGCCCGCACGATCAATGCAGCGTACATATCCTCCGCAATCTGCAGGTCCTTGCGGGCCTGGTCAACCGCATCCTGGGCCGTGGCCACGGCAAGTGCAAGACGCCGTCGGGCTGACTCCAGGTCGGCCTGGGCCTTGCCCACCTCCTGCTCCCGCTGGGTGACCAACTGCTGTGCCTGCTCAAGTTCGTGCCTGGATATGCCGCCCAGGCGGTAGAGTTCTTCGAGAACAGGAACTTGGTCACGCGCCCGCGCCAGAGCAGCACGCGCCTCTTCCAGGGCGACGGCGAGCCTGGCCAGCTCCGTCTCCTGATCGAGCCGGGCCTTTTCCAGCTCCCGCGTCGCCTTGGCCAAAGCCCTTTCCGCCTGGGCGCGCTTGTCCGCCACCTCTCCTGAGCTCAGCCGCATCAGTACCTGTCCGGAGGCGACATCCGTCCCCGGCTCGACCAACACCTCAGCAACCAGTCCAGCAGCCGGACTCTTGACCGAGATGACCTCCAGAGGCTCTACCGTACCGGTGGCCGTAACTATCTGGCGAAAATCCCTCGTGCCCACTATCGCGTACTGATAGGTGTCGAGGATATACGGCTTTTCGCGGGGCAGAAGAAAGTAGACCGGGACAATTACGAGAATGGCCAGCGTAATAAGGGTAAAGATAACCAGCCGAGCCTGGAGGCTCAGCCGCCGTCGCGGCCGCAGCTGGCCGTAGGGAAGCTCCTCGCCCGGTCGGACCGGGGAGTGTGCCGGCAGCGCTTCGCCCTCGCGCCCGCCTGTTTCTACCTCCTCCTGCCTTCGTCCGCCAAAGATCGAACGCCGGTAAGGTCGATACCCTTCTTGCCGTCCGGCAGAGGGATTGCCCTGGATTCCTGACTCCGGCATCTCATACTCCCCCACTGGAGCCATGTAGCCTGGAGTTTCCCGGATCTAGTCCGGATTCCGGGAGTTGTCCCGAAAACGAGTCCAGAGAGACGCCAGGCAGCCGGTCGCCTGTCGCTCTGCCTCAAGCACTTCGCCGGTAGCTCTTCGTCTCCTGCCCCCGTGCAACTCCGGAATGAATTGAGGTGTCCGTGTCCGAGGTTTCGCCAATAGGTGTGTAAATGTGCATCAGGCGGCAGTCCCCGAGGTTTCGTCAATAGGTGTGTAAATGCGCATCAGGCGGCAGTCCCCTCCCACGCGACCTCAATGCCGTCTTCGTACCGTGCCCCTGCGTACACTCTTGCCAGAAGTTCTGGCGCATTAGCCAGCATAGTCCCTACAGACCAGCTCAACCTCCATCATCTCATCGGGCATACCAGCCACGCCACGGGGTAGCAATCGAGAAAGAAGCACGAGATCATGCGTCCTGGGAAAGTCGATGCCGTAAAGAACCAGAACTGCTTTGAGCGCCTTCTCGGCTGCCTGTTGAGCGTGGAAACATGATATTCCGGCCAGGACAAGATCGTCAGCTAACAATCGCTCTGCCGCCCGCAGGTCACTTTGGGCATAACGGATCCATTCTTTTGCCCGGTCTATCCACCTACTCTTTTGCCGGCCGTCGTCGTTCTGTATGGTCATAAACTACACGCCCCTCAGTAAGTGCAGCTTTCAGAACCGATCCCGGCTCGCTCCCACGAGACGAGATCTCTTCAGGATCGGTGACGATAATGTCCATTGGGACCGGGAAATCAGCAGTAGCCACCCCGATCTCGATCGCAGCCTGGCGTTTGTCTTCTACGCGCGGCAGTACCACCAGAAGGTCAATATCACTGTCCGGCCCTTCCTGGCCCTTCGCCAACGAACCGAACACGATCACCTGTAATGGGGCGAACCGCTCCACGATACGTGCAACTATGTCGGGCAACCATTCGATTAGGGTCCGCCCGTTGTAACGTCCGTTGTCGAACACGACCGTTCGTTCCTGAGTCATGGCGTCTCCTGAGCCTCCTCATACTCGTAGAGCCCAGCAACGACCAACGGCCCTAGCACAATCTATCTAACTGCGGGAGGAAGGCAAGAAAGAAAATCGTCCGCTTGGAGTTTAAGATGTTCAGTGCCATCCCCTTCAAAGCAACCTTAACAAAGCCAGGCTTCGCCGAACTGCGCCCAATTGCAATCTCACCTGTCTCCTTCCACATCTGCCAGACAAGGGTACTTGCCACCAGATGCGGGACAATGCCGAGCGTGCACCCAGCGGCAGGAGCGGTTGCGGGCATCCTGCCGTTCGCGATAGCAGCCGCCTTGGTCTCATTCTACAGGGCATGGAAAGCCGCAGAAACCAGTTCAATCAGAAGCGCCGGATCTGACCATCCAGGTCTGGATCAACCTGAGCCGCAAAGGCTGCCCCCACCGCCGGCCAACTCCGAACAATCTCCGGAGATGGGTGTCACCGCCCCAGCATGTCGTTGAGGTAGTCCCGGACAATGCTACGGCCGTAGTCGGGGTTGGGCGCCCACCTTCCCCCCAGATCCTCAACGTAACGAGCGCTGCCCTTGCTCACCAGCTCGTACCTGGGATCAACGATGGATTCACCGGGAGGAAGTGGCAGCCCGGCGTAGGCTGCCAGATGCTGGAAATGTGCGCGGACTCCTGTCTCATCGTCAGGGAAACGGGCGTGATCATCGGGATCATCGCCGTTGGCGTACCGGGTCTTAAGGCCACACCAGTTGTGGAAGTCGGGTGATACCGCACCCGTGAACGCGCCAAAGCCGGTCTCCTTGGCACTCTGGGCATACGCTACTTCCGGCCGGATGCCGTAGCGGGGGGCAAGCTGCCAGTAGTATGCGGCCACGTCGATAAAGATCTGGCGGGCGCCCCGGCGGCGGGCCCAGGCCTGTGCTTCAGCCAGCGTAATGACGGCCGCACCCGCAATCGGTTCTTTGCCTGAGGTATCGGTGGTAGCAATGAAGTCGACCTTGCTGGACGGCCCGCTCACGACGCGACTTGCCGGCTGGAAGACGTACCCCGGCAGGACGGGCGTTATCGTCACGCTTCCTCGAAGCTGCGTAACAGCCCACGTGCCATCTTCCCCGGTCTTCGTCGTCCCAAAACCGCCGGAGAAGTAGAGGGTAACATTAGCAAGCCCCCGGCCGGTCGACAACTCGGTCACCCGGCCGGAGACACTATAAGGCTCACTGGGAACGGGCACTCCTCCCGAACACCCGGCAACCAGCAGCACTACCGCCATCAACAGAAGCCAGAGCTGCCGGCTCGAACGTGCCGGGACGAAAGCAGCACTAAGCTTGACGCCTGCGCCCGTCGCAAACCCATGGTCTCCGTTCACCTGCTGTCCTCCTCCGCGGGCAGCCAACACCTGTGAACCGCCTCAGTTTGCTGAGAGCGAGTATTCAATAAGGAGCCACCCCTGCCCTGCTTGAGGAAGACAAGAAAATCCTATTAGAGTTGGCGGTCACCCTGCATGTCTGCGTGAACGGAGTTCGGCGAAAAGCTCTGCCGGCGTGACTCCCGTGGCGGCCAACAAGACGAGAAGATGGTAAAGAAGATCGGCCGCTTCGTATATGAAAGCCTCACGGTTTTGCCGGACAGCCTCGATAACTGTCTCCACCGCCTCTTCGCCCACCTTCTGCGCGGCCCGCGCCGGCCCCTCCTGGAGGAGGGAGGCGGTGTACGAGCCCGGCCGGGGATTGCGCTGGCGGTCCCGGATCACTTCCCATAGCTCCTGCAGAACCGCAAAGTCCGCCCACGGATCGCCCCCGCCGGTTTCCGCGGCATCCGGTGGTTCGGCAAAAGTGGCAAGTGGGTGGTGGAAACAGGAGAAGTCCCCTTCGTGGCAGGCGCCCGTACCATGCTGATTCACCCGGACGAGCAGCGCATCACCGTCACAGTCCGCCGTGACGGAGATAACCTCCTGGAAGTTACCGCTCGTCTCTCCCTTGGGCCAAAGCTCCTGACGGGAACGGCTCCAAAACCAGGTGCGCCGGTCGGTGAGGGTGCGCTGCAACGCTTCCTCGTTCATGTAAGCCAGCATCAGCACCTGCCCGGTACGGGCGTCCTGGACAATGGCCGGAATCAAGCCGTTCTGAAAGCACAGCGGTTTCCCGTCTGCCGTTTGCATTGCCACAGCTCTCCTCTTTCAAGTCGCGGAGGACTCGCTAGAGCCGGACCGGAATGCCGGCGTCCCGCAGATACTCCTTGGCCTCGCGAATGGTGTAGCGGCGGAAGTGAAAGATGGAGGCGGCCAACACGGCATCGGCCTTGCCGACCTGAATGGCATCCCGCAGATCGGCGAGGCTCCCTGCTCCCCCCGAGGCGATCACCGGGATCGAGACGGCCTCGGCCACCGCCCGGGTAAGCTCCAGGTCATAGCCGCCCTGGACGCCGTCCGTGTCCATACTAGTGAGCAGGATCTCGCCCGCCCCCCGCCGCTCTGCTTCCCTGGCCCACTCGATAGCGTCGATGCCCGTGGGGGTGCGGCCACCGTGGATTACCACTTCGAAACGGGGGCCGGCTTCGCCCGGACGCCGGCGGGCATCGATGGCCACCACTATGCACTGGCTGCCGAAACGCTCCGCACCCTCGGTGATCAACTCCGGCCGCTCAACTGCCGCCGTGTTGATCGACACCTTATCCGCCCCTGCCAGCAAGATCTCCCGGATCTCTTCCACTGATGAGATCCCGCCGCCAACGGTGAACGGGATGAAAACCTGCTCCGCCACCCGCCGGGCCAGGTCAACAATGGTCCGGCGGCGTTCGGCAGAGGCGGTGATGTCCAGGAAAACCAGCTCATCTGCTCCCTCGCGGTCGTAGTAGGCGCCCAGCTCGACGGGATCACCAGCATCCCGCAGCGAGACGAAGTTCGTACCCTTGACCACCCGCCCGTCCTTCACGTCCAGGCAGGGGATGATCCGTTTGGCAAGCATGGTTGGTGGCTCCTTACTCGTAGTTTGAACTGGTGGATGCTGCTCCGGTCCGTGCCCGGCCTTCGGGCGCAAGCTCCGGCTCAGTGGCTGCCCGGGCTGCCGGAGCTACGTCACGTCGTCAGGCGCAGCGGCGGCAGCTGCTGGGTCGGGTTCAGGCCCAGCTGCCGGGGATTCGGGCTCGGGCCGCAGGATCAGGCCGCGGCGGGCCGCCGCCAGGGCCTCAGCCACCGTCAGCCGGCGATCGTACAATGCCCGGCCGACGACCACGCCGGTGACCGGCCAGCCCACAGCGGCTGCGGCCCGGACATCCTCCGCCCCGCGCACCCCGCCCGAGACCACAAACTCAAGGCCGGGCCCGGCCGCCGCTATCTCCCAGATAAGCTTGAAGTTCGGCCCCTGCAACGTCCCGTCCTGGCTTATGTCGGTGACGATGAACCGCCGCACCCCCAGGGCGGCCGCCCGCCGCACCGCCTCCTGCGCCGTCACACTGCTCTCCTCCTGCCACCCGCCCACCGCCACCCGGCCGCCCCGCACGTCAATGCCGGCGGTCACCTGCCCCGGGTGGCGGCGGCAGGCCTCGGCAACCAGCGCCTCATTGCTCAAAAGGGCGCTGCCAACAATCACATCCTTCACCCCGGCGGCAAAGGCGGCCTCGATCTGCTCCAGTGTCCGCAGCCCGCCCCCCAGCTCAACACGGGCCTCTGGCACGGCCCGGCAGATGCCGGCGACCAACTCCAGCTGGCGCGGCTCGCCGGCAAACGCGCCATCGAGGTCAACCACGTGCAGCCGCCGTGCCCCCTGCCGGACCAGCTCTCTGGCCACTTCCACCGGGTCCTCCGCATACCTGGTCTCCCGGCCCGGATCACCCTGGACCAAGCGCACACAGCGCCCATGCCGCAGGTCGATGGCGGGCAGGAAGAAGTCGGTCGCACCGGCGGCCCGTCCCACCGCACAGGCAAAGTTGCGCAGCATCTCAAGACCCACCTGGCTGCTCTTTTCCGGGTGGAACTGGACGGCAAAGAGGTTCTCCTGCCAGACTGCCGCCGTAAACTCAATCCCGTAGCCGGATGTGGCGGCGATGACTCCGGGATCCTGAGGATCGACATAGTACGAGTGAACAAAGTACGCGTACGCCCCCTGCGGGACGCCGCGCCACAGCGGATTCTGATGAGGTTCACGAAACCGCAGGTTGAGCTGGTTCCACCCGATCTGGGGCACTTTCAGCCCCACTGGAAAGCGCCGCACCCGGCCAGGCAGAATACCAAGCCCCCGGGGCAGGGTATCATCTGCGAAATGTTCCTCGCTCTCGTCAAAGAGGAGTTGCAGCCCGAGGCAGATGCCCAGAAAGGGCCGGCCGTCAGCAATGACCTCCCGCACCACCCGGTCCAACCCGCTTTTTTCCAGGTTGGCCATGGCTGCCCCAAACGCCCCGACCCCGGGAAGAATCACACCCGCCGCCCGACCGGCCTCGACCGGATCACTTGTGACCGCGACCTTCACCGCCGGATGGGCGCGGGCCGCCACCTCCAGGGCCTTGCTCACGCTGCGCAAGTTACCCATCCCGTAATCCAGGATCGCCAGCAAAAGCTCCGCCACTTGCCGTCACTCCGTCGGCCCGGCCACTTCACCTGGTGGCTCGGACTCTACACCCAGCCGCCCCTTGGTCGATGGCACCTCGCCGCCTAGCCGTGGCTCAACCCTAACCGCCATCGCCAGAGCACGGCCCACCGCCTTAAACGCAGCCTCGATCACGTGGTGGTCGTTGCTGCCGGATAGCTTCCGCAGATGCAGGTTGAAGCCCCCCGTCCAGGTGAAAGCCCGGAAAAACTCCACCACGAGCTGCGTCTCGAACTCTCCCACCCGGGGAGTGCTCAAGGGGAGCTCAACCCCCAAGAAAGGCCGGCCGCTTAAATCGACCGCCGCCAGCACCAAGGCGTCATCCATGGGAACTGCCGCCCAGCCAAATCGCGCGATCCCCGCCCTCGTCCCCAGAGCCCGGTCCAGCGCCTTTCCCAGGCAAATGCCGACATCCTCCACCGTGTGGTGGCCGTCCACGTACAGATCGCCCTGGGCTGTCACCGTCAGATCGAAGAAGCCATGGCGGGCCAGCGCCGACAACATGTGGTCAAAAAAACCGATTCCGGTCTGAATCCGACTGCTGCCCCGGCCGTCCAGGTCAAGCTCGACCTTGATCCTCGTCTCCGCACTCTCACGGGCAACCGTAGCCTTGCGCGCCTCTTCCTGTTCCTTGCCGGCCTGCCCTCCGTCACTCATGCAGTGGTTCACTTCCCTTCGTTGCTCCCCTGAGCCGCCTACCTACCTGCGATCCCTGCGCTGCCCGCCCTGTCCGTCTCCGCCGCGCCGGCGCCCCTGTCGTTGAAGAGACCGGAAGCTCCATCCGCTTCCTTGAGCCGCCAGGCAACTGAACGGGCGTGCGCCTCCAGCCCTTCCAGCCTTGCCAGCCGCACGGCCGCCCCCCCGATCTCCAGCAGACCTTCGCCGCTTATCTGCAGCACCGAGCTGCGCCGCAGAAAATCCTCAACCCCCAGCATCGAAGCGTAACGGGCCGCGCCGCCCGTTGGTAACACGTGGTTGGGTCCGGCCAGGTAGTCACCTAACGGTTCGCAGGCGTTCCGACCGAGGAAGATGGCGCCGGCATGGCGGACCTGGGTGAGGAAAGCCCAGGGATCGGAGAGCTGCAATTCCAGATGCTCAGGCGCAATGGCATTGACCACCCTGGCAGCCTCCTCCAGATTCCTTACCACGAAGATGAACCCGTGCCGCTGCAACGCCTGTCGCGCCACCTCACCCCGCGGCAGGCTCTCCACCTGCAGCTCGACTTCGGCCCGCACCCGCTCGGCCAGCTCCGCATCGGTGGTGATGAAGATGCAGGCCGCCTCGGGATCGTGTTCGGCCTGGGAGAGCAGGTCGGCAGCCAGAAGCGGCGGATCGGCCGCGGCGCTGGAACCATCGGCCACCACCGCCACCTCACTCGGGCCCGCCAGCATGTCAATGCCCACCACGCCAAAAACCATCCGTTTGGCCAGTGTGACAAAGAGGTTGCCCGGCCCGACGATCTTGTCGACCGGCGGGATCGACTCCGTCCCGTACGCCAGGGCTGCGATCGCCTGCGCTCCCCCCACCCGCAACACGCGGCTTGCCCCCGCCAGCCGGGCCGCCGCCAGCACCGCCGGATGGACGACACCACCCGGACCGGGCGGAGTGGCCACCACCACCTGGTCCACCCCGGCCACCCGAGCCGGGATCACGGTCATCAATACCGTGGATACCAGAGGAGCACGCCCAGCCGGCACATACGCCCCCACACTCTCCAGCGGCACCAGCCTCTGCCCCATGAGATTGCCGGCTTCGTCCTGCAAGAAGAAGGGGCGGGGCAGGGCTGCCCGATGGAAACGCCGGATACGCTCGGCCGCTATCTCAAGATCGTCACGGGTCGCCACGTCCAGGGAGGCAAACGCTTTTTCAAAATCGGCCGGCCCCAGCCACAGATCTTCCGGCTCCAAAACGACCCCATCGATGCGGCGCGTCCACTCCAGCACGGCGGCGTCGCCCCGTTCAGCAACGTCCTGAACTATCCGCTCCACCGCCTGAGCTGGCGTCAGCGGTTCACCAAAGATCGCGGCTGTCCGCGCCATCACTTCCGGGGCTGCCTCTTGCCCTGCCAGATCGAAACGGCGCCCAAGACGCCGGCGCACCTCCCGTTCGAGGTGCTCGCCCAGCTCTTCGCTGCGGATGAGAGTGATCATGGTCGCAAGCCACCTTCCTCTAGCTTTGCGTTGCCACCCGGGCCGCAACAGCCTTCTCCAACCTGTTCACCAATTGATCTATCTCGTCTTGCTTGACTTTGTGCAAGACGGCATTGGCCACAAGGCGCGTGGTCACGGACAGGATGTCGGCGACAATGCGCAGACCGTTCTCTTGCAGAGTGCGCCCGGTCTCGGTCAGATCGATGATCCCATCCGCCAGTCCGACAAGGGGCGCCAGCTCCACCGACCCGTGCAGGTTGATGATTTCGGCCGCGATACCCTGGCGTTCCAGGAAAGTGGCGGCAATTTGCGGGTATTTGGTCGCCACACGAAAGGGAAAAAGAAGTCTTGCGTCAGCAAGGTTGGTGATATTCGAATCGGCGGGCACCGCGCAGATCATGCGACACCGCCCGATACCAAGATCCAGCAATTCGGCTACCGCCTTGCCCCGTTCCAGCAAGACATCCTTTCCCGCCAGCCCCAGGTCGGCGGCGCCGTATTCAACGTAGGTAGGCACATCCCAGGGTTTGGCCAGAAGCAGCCGGAGACCCGCCTCCTCATCTTCAATCACCAGGCGACGGGATTCCTCCAACTCCTCTCCGGGTAAAGCCGTCAACCCGGCTTCCCGGAAGAGCTCCACCGCCGCCGTAAGCACACGCCCTTTAGGCACAGCTATGGTTAACATGGTCGGGCTCCGGGCCTCCCGGTACCATATCGTTCTACCCCCACCTTCTGACGATGCCGGCATGGTAACACAAGCCGCAGAGGCTGTCAACGCAGCCGGCCGGCCCGCTCCCGGGCAAGGATTACCCGTTCCAGGCCAATAGCAAACCCTGTAGCCGGCTCGGGCCGGCTGCCAAACTGTTCTAGCAGCCGATCATAACGTCCGCCGGTCAACAGCGTGAAACCGACCTCGGGAACAAAGCCTTCGAGCACGGGGCCGGTGTAGTAGCCGAGATCACGCACAAGACCAAGGTCGAGGGCGATAACCTGGGTTGGTCCTCCGCCACTGCTCTCTCGCTCGTAGATCCCGAGCCCCTCCTCCTTAGCCCGGGTCAACAGGGCATGAAGATCGTCCAGGGCGGCTGCGAGCTGGGGGAAGTCACCCAGCAGGAAAGCCAGTTGCTTGCGAGCCGCCTCCAGCATCGCAAATCCCCCCCGCCAGCGAGGAAGCTCAAGCAATAGCCGGCGGGCCGCGCTGACCTGCCGATCCTGTGGTCCGACCTGCTCCCCCCGCTGCTCGACCAGCTCCCGCAAGAGCACATAATCACGTCGGCGCAAAGCCTGCCGGATCAGTCGGGCCTCCCGCCCTCCGAAGCGGCCGGCGGCTATCAGCCCCCGCACCAGCTCCGCATGCCCTATATCGATGCGGAACCGGAAAAGGCCGAGCCGGGCAAGCAGGCGACTTGCCAGAGAAAGAATCTCCATGTCGGCAT
The DNA here is from genome assembly GCA_014896315.1 of Limnochordales bacterium. Lineage (GTDB taxonomy): Bacteria > Bacillota > Limnochordia > Limnochordales > DUMU01 > DUMU01. The sequence goes on along the minus strand of JADBKP010000005.1, from coordinate 140,154 downwards.
CGATCTCCCGGGCGCCGCCTATCCGCTCAACGCCTGCCTGGCGGAACTGACGCAGCCGCCCCGCATGCACCTCTTCGTAGCGAAAAACATCAGCTATGTAGGCGAGGCGCAGAGGCCGTGGCGCGCTGGCCAGCCGGGTGGCGGCCAGCCGGGCGATGGGGGTCGTCATGTCCGGCCGCAACACCAGGGTGTGGCCTTCGCGGTCGAAAAAGCGGTAGACCTCGGGAGAGCCGGCGCCGGTCAACACCACTCCGCCGCACTCCCCCGTCTCGTCCTGCAGCCAGCCGCCGGCGCGAATCACTTCCTCATATTCGAAAATGGGGGTCTCCACTTCCTGATAGCCGGCGGCAGCCAGGGTCTCCCGGATGATCGCCTCCAGCTGCCGGCGCACAGTCGCCTCTTCCGGCAACACATCACGCACGCCCGGGGCGGTCTGCCATCGCAGGTAAGATGCGGCCGGGTCTAGTTCCAGCATGCTGCCCTGCGCTCCTCTGATCAGAACTACTCCCACTCTATGGTAGCGGGCGGCTTGGGAGAGATGTCGTAGACGACCCGGTTGACGGAGGGCAGTTCGTTCATAATCCGGGTGGAGATGCGACCCAGAAGGTCGTAAGGCAGACGCGCCCAGTCGGCAGTCATGCCGTCTTCACTGGTGACCGCCCGGATCGCCACCAGTTCCGCATAGGATCGCCCGTCACCCTTCACTCCGACCGTCCGCACGCCGGGCAGTACGGCAAACGCCTGCCAGATGGACCTCTCAAGGCCCGCCTTCCTGATCTCGTCGGTGACGATCCGGTCGGCCGCCCGCAGGAGTTCGAGCCGCTCACGCGTCACTTCCCCAATGATGCGAACGGCCAGGCCCGGACCGGGAAAGGGCTGGCGCCAGACTATCTCCTCCGGCAGGCCCAGCTCGCCGGCGAGCACGCGCACCTCGTCCTTGAAGAGGAGCCGCAGTGGTTCCAGGAGCTTGAGGTTCATCCGTTCCGGCAGACCGCCCACGTTGTGGTGGGATTTGATAACCGCCGCCCGTCCCCGTTGTCCCCCGTTGCCGGAGGTCCCGTTGCCGTAACCGGGCGCGCCGCCGCTCTCGATCACGTCGGGGTAGAGGGTGCCCTGCACCAGATAGGTCACATCCCCAAGACGGGAGGCTTCCTCTTCAAACACCCGGATAAACTCCTCGCCGATTATGCGCCGCTTCGCCTCAGGGTCGACAACACCTTTTAATCTGTTGAGGAACCTATCTTCCGCCCGGACGTGAATGAGCGGTATCCGCAACCGGTCGCGAAAGGTCCGGACTACTTCTTCCGCCTCCCCCGCCCGCAGCAGCCCGTGATCGACGAAAATACAGGTGAGCTGGTCGCCAATAGCCTGGTGAACGAGGACCGCTGCAGTAGCGGAATCCACCCCACCGCTCAGGCCGCAAACTGCCTTTCGTGAACCGACTTCCGCCCGGATACGAGCGATCGTCTCCTCCCGAAAAGCCGAAAGCGTCCACGAAGGTTCAAGCCCGGCTATGCGAAACAGGAAGTTTTTGAGCAGGGCCTTCCCTTCCCTCGTATGAGCCACTTCCGGGTGGAACTGCACCCCATACAATTTCCGCTGCTCATCGCCGATGGCAGCTACCGGTGTGACCGCCGTGGAAGCCAGCACGCGAAAGCCGGGCGGGGGGGTCACCACCTGATCGCCATGGGACATCCAGACCGGCGTCGGTGAGAGGATACCGGCAAAGAGAGGGCTTGCCTCTCGCAGAACCAGATCTGCCGGTCCGTACTCACCTTCCTCCGAGGCCCTTACATCTGCGCCGAGCTCCCGGGCCATCAATTGCATGCCGTAGCAGATCCCCAGGACCGGCACGCCTGCCTGGAAGATGGCCGGGTCGCAGCGAGGAGCTCCTTCCTGATAGACACTGGCGGGGCCGCCGGACAGGATTATCGCTTGCGGCCTCTGCAAAGAGAGTTCCGACCAGGGCACGTCACAGGGGGCGATTTCACAGTAGACGTGCGCCTCCCGTACACGCCGAGCAATCAACTGCGTGTATTGCCCGCCAAAATCGAGTATGAGAACGGGAAGCTGACGCATGCTGGCGCCCCCCATCACCTCTGCCCCACCTGCAATTCACGCTGGTATACCTCCGGCTTCAGCACACCGATGTAGGGCAGGTTGCGGTACCTTTCGTTGTAATCCAGACCGTAACCCACCACGAACCGGTCGGGAATCTGGAAACCGTTGTAGTCGATGTTGCACTCGACCACCCGGCGGGCCGGCTTGTCCAGCAATGTGCAGACGCGCAGGCTCGCGGGACGACGGGAACGTAGGTTTTCGATGAGATACCGCAACGTAAGACCGCTATCGATTATGTCCTCCACGATCAGGATGTGCCTGCCCTCGATGGGATGGTCCAGATCCTTGAGGATCCGGACCACTCCCGAGCTCTTCGTTCCCGCTCCGTAGCTGGAGATCGCCATGAAGTCTACGGTAACGGGCAGTTCAATATGGCGGATCAGATCCGCCATAAAAATGAGGGCTCCCTTGAGAATACAGATCAATCCCAGGTCTTTACCCTGGTAGTCGCGAGTGATTTGTTGCCCTAGCTCTCCTACTTTCGCCTGGATGGCAGAGGCGGAGAGCAGAACCTCTGCCACATCCTCATGCATGACGGGAGTACACCTCCGGATTGACCAGGTAGCGCGGCCGCTCCCCGCGTACACCGGCCAGCAGATTGTCAACGGCCATGTGCGCCATGCGCTCCCGGGTCTCCCGGGTGGCACTGCCGAGGTGAGGCAGCAGGACTACATTCTCCAGCTCCGCCAACCCCGGAGCCATGGCCGGCTCATTCTCATATACATCCAGCCCTGCGCCCGCGATCCACCTCTCCCGCAGGGCTCGGACCAGAGCGGCTTCGTCAATCACCGGGCCGCGGCTCGTGTTGATCAGGTATGCGGTCGGCTTCATCATCCGCAGCTCTTTCTCTCCGATCAGGTGGTGCGTCTCGGGGGTGAGAGGCGTATGGATCGATATGTAATCGGACTCGGAGAGAAGCTGCGGCAACGGTACGTACGTCACCCCCAGTATCTTCTCCTGATCAGGCTCAAGGCGACGAGCGTCGTAGTAGAGGATGCGCATCGAGAAGCCGCGGGCACGGCGGGCGACTGCTTCGCCAATACGGCCAAGTCCTACAATACCCAGGGTCTTGCCGAAAACATCCGCTCCGAGCAGGAGTCCCGGCTCCCAGCCCTTGAAACGGCCTGCCCGCATGAAGCGGTCGCCTTCCACCACCCGGCGGGCGATGGCCATAAGCAAGGCCCAGGCCAGGTCGGCGGTGGCCTCAGTCAGTACACCCGGAGTGTTACAAACCAGTATCCCCAGCTCGGTAGCGGCCTGAACGTCGATGTTGTTGTATCCTACCGCGTAGTTGCTCACCACCTTTAGAGTTGGCCGCCCGGCCTCAAGCACCGTCCTGGTGACGTTCTCAGTGAGAAGTGTAAGAATGCCGTCCTTCCCTCGGACCAGCTCCAGCAGCTCTTCTGGGGTCAGGGGCCGGTTTTCCTCGTTCAGGGTAAGCTCGGTCTCGGTCCGCAGACGGTCCATCGCCGGTCCGGGAAGCACCCGGGTACACAGCACTTTGGGTTTACTCACCATCAACTCTCCTTTCAGCCTAGCCTAGCTCCAGCCAGTAGTTGAGTGATTACAGAGCGTACCAGGCGGCGGTCAGCAGCCGCTTGGCTGCAGCAAGAATCACTTCCGGTCGTTCGTCCTGGTATGGCTTGATCTCAAAGCTGACCACCGGACGTTCAGTCGCCGCATTCTCCTCCCGCAGGTAGCCGCAGGAGAAGAGACCGCGCAGGAACCGAGTCAGCTCGTCGCGCCCATTGGCACCCTCCGGAATGCCGAACCGCGGGTGCGCATCCCCGTATAGAGGGCTGCCAGGGGTGGTGACTGCGTTGCCCAGGTGTACGTGCGTAAGGTACGGACCGGCACAACGCAAGGCGTACTCGGGGGTCTCCTGCAACAGCGGCAAATGGCTCAGATCAAGCATCAACCCGAAATCGGGAAACTCACGGCGAACCGCCTGGGCTACCTTGACCGCGTCGCTGCTTGGGCCGATCAGGCATCGCTTCTCTACGGCGCGGTCGAAAGTCTCCAACACTACGCGCAACCCTGCCTTGGCAGCGTAAGCACAGATCTCAAGGAGCGAATCGATCAGACGCTGGCGGGCCTCGGCCCGCAGTGCTTCGGCCCGGGACGGATCAATTCCTTTTGCCGCCTCTCCCATGGCCACCACCGGGTCGGGACCGCTGAGAAAGGCGATGGATTTTGCTCCCAGCTCGGCCGCCTCGTCCACACACTCCCGGGCAGCAGCCACAGCCGCGGCTCGCGCCGTCGCATCGGCGGCGTTCAGGTCGAGCTTGCGTCGCAGGAAGACAGGTTGTGAACCGAATGCTACGGTCCAGCCTGCGGCCTCAATCAAAGCGCGCACCTTGCGGCGGACTCCCGCATCAGCTATGTGCGTGATCTCCATTATCTCCAGGTCGGCATCCCGGGCCAGTTCGGTAAGGCTTTCCAAAACCGGGCCTTCACCGGCAGCAGTCTCCGGATAGAGCATGAAGTGAACGACGCCGAGACGGAAGTAACGCTGCCAGGAACCGTCATTCCGAACCGGGCAGAAAGACTGTCTCAACAAGATCCCTCCTTCGTCTGCTCACGTAGGATCAAGGACTACTTGAGTCCCGCCACCTTCTGCCAGTCGCTGAGGAAACGTTCGAGCCCGACATCGGTGAGCGGGTGGTGAAGCATCTGTTCCAGCACTTTAAACGGAATGGTGGCTATATGAGCACCGGCAAGAGCGGCTTCCACCACGTGTCTGGGATGGCGAATGCTGGCCGCAATGATCTGGGTGGAGATCCCGTGCAGCTTAAAGATCTGCGCCAGCTCGCGAACAACGCTCATGCCGTCCATGCCTACATCGTCGATCCTGCCAATGAAGGGGCTGACGTATGTGGCGCCCGCCCGGGCAGCCAAAAGTCCTTGCGGGGCACTGAATACCAGGGTCACGTTGGTACGGATACCCTTCTCAGCCAGGCGATGAGTAGCTTTCAAACCTTCCGCAGTAAGCGGTATCTTGATCACAACATTGGGAGACCAGGAAGCGTATTCGATGCCCTCTCGCACCATGCCGTCAGCGTCGGTGCTGACCACCTCGGCGCTGATCGGCCCGGAGACGATCTGGGCGATCTCTTCGATAACCTGGCGGAAGCTGCGTCCCTCTTTGGCTACGAGCGACGGGTTGGTCGTAACTCCGGCCAGTACACCCCAGGAGGCGGCTTCCCGGATCTCGTTGACGTTGGCGGTGTCGACGTAAATCTGCATGGGCTGAGCCCCCTTTCTTGTTAACCCGTGCCTCTATGGCTATACTATCCTCGTTCCGCCAGAAAGGGAAGGTTTTCAAACTTGGGTAAAGGAAATATGCAGGTAGCAGGTACTCCGCCGATGGCCAGGAGCGGCGCCGCCCGGGAGGCCGACGTGGCAGCCAGGGTCCGGGAGCTGGGACCCGTGCTCGGGATCGAGACCTCCTGCGATGAGACTGCTGCGGCGGTCGTCGATGCCGATGGTATCCGAGCCAACGTGGTCTCCTCGCAGGTATCAATCCACCGCCTCTACGGAGGGGTGGTGCCGGAGATCGCCAGCCGTCATCATCTGGAGTTGATCTTGCCCGTCATTGACGAGGCCCTGACACAGGCTCAAGTCTCCCTGAGCGAGCTTGCCGGCATCGCCGTAACCAACGGTCCGGGCCTGATCGGTGCTCTGCTCGTAGGCCTGGCGGCCGCCAAGGCCATCGCCTTCGGCGCCAATCTGCCGCTCGTGGGAGTTCACCACCTCGCAGGACACGTCTACGCCAACTTCCTCGCCCACCCCGAACTCTCCCCGCCGGTACTCTGCCTGATCGTGTCGGGAGGCCATACGGAGCTGGTGCTCCTGGAAGCCCACGCCAGGTTCCGCCTGCTTGGCCGCACCCGCGACGACGCAGCCGGAGAAGCCTTCGACAAGATTGCCAGGGTACTCGGCCTCCCGTACCCGGGCGGCCCGGCCCTGGAGGAGCTGGCAAAGTCCGGCGACCCGCAAGCCGTGCCCCTGCCCCGAGCTATGATGGGGGCCGAGGGCGGACTCGACTTCAGTTTCAGCGGGCTGAAAACTGCCGCGCTCAATGCGCTGCAGTCAGCGGAGAAACCTGACCCCGCCGATTTTGCCGCCAGCTTTCAACAGGCGGTGGTCGACGTCTGTGTTGCCAAAGCCATGCGTGCCGTGGAGATCACGGGTGTGAACCGGCTGCTTCTGGCCGGAGGCGTAGCCGCCAACCGCAAGCTGCGGGAAGAACTGGCCTCCGCCTGCCGCCAGCAGGGCGTGGAGTTGTACGCCCCACCCCTTTCGCTGTGTACTGATAACGCGGCGATGATTGCCGCAGCCGGCCGCTTTCGCCTCGCCCTGGGGGAGTATGACGGTTGGGACCTGGACGCGGATCCTAACCTGCCACTTTACCAAACTACAGTTCCTTCCACATGATGATGGCGTCCTCGTTGTTGTCACGGTAGTAAGCCCGGCGAATCCCAGCATCGCGGAAACCGAGCTTCTCGTAGAGCGTGTGCGCGACAACGTTGCTTTTGCGAACCTCGAGAGTCATGCGCCGCACCCCATTGGCCCGTGCTATCTCTTCCAGGGCGCCTAACAGCTGAGTGGCGATACCCCGGTTGCGCCAGTGCGGGTGCACTGCCACATTGGTAATATGCCCCTCGTCGATGACGATCCACATGCCCGTGTATCCCACCACCTGGTCACCGATACGGGCCACAATGTAGCGGGCCCGATCGTTTTCCAGCAGTTCGGATAGGAATGCCGCTCGCGACCAGGGGGAGGAAAAAGAGAGCCTTTCTATCCGGAGCACTTGATCCAGGTCCCGCAAGCGCATCGGCTCAATGGTTATCGACTCGGCGGTAACGTCGGGTGTTGGCTCAGCGGCCATCCCGGTTCCCCCTCTCGTCTCCCCAGGTAGAGAGGCATAATCTCCATGGCATCCCGAAACGGCGACTCCCCCGCGTCCTTTTGTGCGGACCAGCGGCTGATCCGCACCGACGCAACCCTGCCCACGATACCCGGGTGAATGGCCAGTTCCGCGGTATAAAACCACAGTGAAGATCTCTCCCAAAGCCGTATGAGTTCGCCGGTGAGCGAGCCCGGCCCAACCAGGATAACGGGTACAGACTCTTCCACCTCCGGCAACTCCGGCAACCACCAGCCGGAAGCCCATTCAGAAAAAGAGACCACTTGTGGCTTACCCAGCGGCTCAGGCAACTGCTGTGCCGGCGCAAGTGACACCTCCGGTTCAACAGCGGACAAGGGCGGGATTGGCGTTGGAGGAGTGAAGACCTGCAGGTAACACTCACCACGCCGGGACGGGACAACCGGGACGATCAAAGGCGCCGGCCGCAAGTGAGGGTGGCCCGCCCGCCCGGCCAGTGCCGGCCGGGCTCTCTGCCAGGCAACCGCCAGCGGAGCAGCCTCGGCAGCAAGGACCTCCAGGCTGGTCACGCCCACGACCGGTACTCTCCAGGCATAGGCCAGGCCCTTCGCCGTTGTCACCCCAATCCGCAGCCCGGTGAATGAACCAGGCCCGGTGACCACGGCAATCGCCTCGACCATCTCCCTGCTCCACCCAGTCGCTTTCAGGAGGCCCTCCAGGGCGGGAAGAAGGCAAGCAGCACTGCTGTGGCCGGATCCGATCCAGGTTTCGGCCACCACCTGACCGGCCGCTACCAGGGCCACCCCGGTGGAGCGGAGGCTGGTATCGAGCGCGACCATCCTCACCCCTTCTGCCCCCTCCAGACCCGGGCCACCTCTGACACCAACCGCCGGTAATCGTCACCCCGGGGACGCAACGTAACAAGCCGCCTTGTGGCGAGGCCGACTCCGGCAATCTCTATCTCGAGAAGCTCGGCGGGCAGGCAGGTGATTACCTTCTCCGCCCATTCGATTACAGTCACACCGTCACCTTCCAGGTACTCCTCTGGCCCCAGGTTTTCCCATTCGGCCGCCTTCTGCAACCGGTAGGCATCGAGATGGTACAGGGGAAGCCTACCCGGGTACTGGTGGATCAGAGTAAAGGTCGGGCTGCGCACCTGATCCGGCCGGCCCCCAAGACCGCGGGCGATGCCCCGCGTCAGAGTGGTCTTGCCCGCGCCCAAAGGACCATTCAAAGCCAGCACCGCTCCCGGCCACAGGCGTCTGCCCAATTCCTCCCCCAGTTGCTCCATTTCGGCCTCACTTTCGACCGGTAAAACCACCGGCGCGGGTTCCTCACCCGGATCGGCCAGCCGCTCCGTCATTACCGGTTCGACCTCTCCCCAAGCACTTGAGGCTCAAACGGCGCCGTATGCCAGGGCAATCATAGCCCTGAGCGCCCGGAAGCCCCGTATATAGTCTTCGTCCTCATACACCAGACGCCTTCCGTCGACCCGCCGGGTGAAGGGTACAAGCTCGGCCATATCCGCCATCACCGTTTGGGCCAGCTCCACCTCAAAGCGATAGGGCGGTTGAAAGCGAAACGGCCTGATCCTGTCCCGCTCCCGCACGGCCCGGGCTGCCCCTTCCCGCAGCAATTCTCGGGCCCGGGCCGGATGCAGACAGCGAGCGGCAAACTTGCCGACGGCTTCTTTGACAGAAACCGTAACCACCTCCGGACCCAGCAGTTCCCGCGCCTCCCGGGTGGCCGCGCTGTCGCCCGACACAAGCAGGACCGGCACGCCCAGCGCCCCGCACAAACCGGCATTAATACCGGTTTCCCCCACCTTCGTCCCGTTTATCCAGACATTGAGGACCGCGCGGTTGGAGTAAGTGTGGTCCATCGTTCCGCGCCAGGTGCCGCTGGCTGCATGGTAGCCGACGAAGAATGCTCCGTCGACGCCGCTATCTACCCCTTCCAGCATACTGAGGGGTTTGGGTGAACCGAGTATCAGCTCGGCATCTGGATCGAGCTCTTCGGGTAACAGGTTGAGCATCTGGTCGTGGGAGTCGTTTACAATGATACGGGTTGCGCCCGCCTCCTTGGCCCCGGCGATGGCAGCATTCACCTCCGCCGTCATCAACCGGCGAAACTCGCTCTCCCGGCTGCCGTGGTCCTGCTGCCAGCTGACCGTCGACGCCAAGCCCTCAAAGTCGACAGAGATCCAAATAGTAAGAGCGCCCATGAATCTGCCTCCTTGTCCCGCGTCCAGTTTCGAACCGCTAGTCAACCCCCAAGGGCCAAAGCCTCTGACACCGGCATACCGCCCCTTGCCTGCCGGACGGAGAAAGCTTTTGCCTCTTCTACCAGCCGGGAGAACAACCGCAAAAAGATGGGCTCTGCTTCCCACATGCACTCAGGGTGCCATTGCACACCGACAGCAAAGGGGTGGATGGCACTTTCAATAGCCTCAATAACCCCATCGGCCGCCCGGGCCGTAACCACCATATCCCGGCCGGGCATCTTGACAGCCTGATGGTGGAAGCTATTCACCCGCAAGCAATCACAACCAAAGATCTCCCGAAGTCTGGACCCGTCATATATCTGAACTGCGTGGGTCGGATACCACTCCGGCGCCCGTTGATAATGAAGCACGGCCGTCCCGGAAGAGGGCGGTTGTACCTGGCTGGCGACATCCTGATAGAGGCTGCCCCCGGCGGCTACGTTGAGAACCTGAATACCCCTGCAGATCCCCAAAACCGGCATCCCCCGCACCAGAGCCCACTTGGCCAGGGCAAGCTCCCACCGGTCGCGGTCGGGATCGATCTGACCCAATGCCGGCAGCGGCTCTTCCCCATAGTGAACCGGATCAAGATCAACCCCGCCGGTAAGCAGTAACCCCGACAACAGATCCAGCAGAGGCCCTAGTCTCTTGGGGTCGTACGCTTTCGAAAGCGGTGGCAGGAGCACGGGTACCCCGCCGGCCGCCACCACGGCATTGACGTAATTGCTGTTGAGATAGTAGCGGTTGGTTTCATCCTTGCGCTGCCACCCACAAGTGAGCCCGATGAACGGTGTCACTCTTCACCATCCTCCCGCGGCGCTTCATTGCTGTTATCTCGGCCTGTGGTCAGCCCCAAACTGGCACGGAGGGCGGCATCGACGCGGGCGAGGGTCGCCCGGTCGAGCCGCCCGATCTTCTCCTTCAAGCGCTTGCGATCGATGGTACGCAACTGTTCCAGCAGGATGAGACCATCCGGTAGTAACACGTGGGTGGGCAGCTCCGGACGCTTCCGCCGGGAGGTGAGCGGGGCGACGATTACCGTGCTGCTCCTGCTATTCCCCCTGTCGTTTTGCAGCACGACCACCGGCCGAACTCCCCGCTGCTCCGACCCGACGGTCGGGTTGAGGTTGGCAAGGAAGATGTCGCCCCGGGCGGGATGTCCCTGCTGCTCTCCTCTGCTCATGCTTCCGCCGCTGCTACCTCTCGTGTGACCCCTTGTGCCAGCTCCTGCCAGGCCACGGCGGCCGCGCCCAGAAGCCCGGAATCCTGCCTCAACTGAGCCCGGACGATCGCCACCGGCTCCTTCACCCGCCGCTGCGTATACCGGCGGACATGTTCGGTAAGGCGCGGGAAGAGCAGGTCATCCAGGTTGCTCACGCCTCCTCCCACCACTACCAGATCGGGATCGAGGATGTTGATGAGGTTGCTGAAGCCGATACCCAGGTATTTCACAGCCTGGTCCAGTATCTCCCGCGCTCCCGGATCACCCGACCGTGCTGCCTGGCCCACGAGCGGGACATCGATCTTGCTCACATCACCGCCACACAACCGGAAAAGCTCGCTTTCCGGATAAGCTAGTGCCAGTTGCCGGGCATCTCGCGCGATGGCGGTACCCGACGCCAGCGCCTCCCAGCACCCGCGCTGCCCGCAGGTGCAAAAGGGCCCATCGGCCAGCAGTACCATATGACCCACCTCGCCCGCGTTGAAATGCCGCCCGCGGTGCAACCGGCCGCCCACCACCAGGCCCGATCCGATGCCGGTGCTGATGGTGACGTAGAGAAGGTTATTCACTCCCCGCCCCGCGCCAAAGAGCCACTCGCCCAGCGCGGCTGCATTGGCGTCGTTTTCCAGAAACACAGGACAGCCAAAACGGGAGGCCAGCACCGGGCCGACAGGAAACTCGTACCAGCCCAGGTTGGAAGCGGCCAGGGCGACTCCCCGTTCAGTATCCATAGGTCCGGGGATAGCCATACCTATGGCTTCCGGATTCTCCCTCCACTCGCGGGTGCCGGCGCTCGTGCGGCCACCGGTATGAGCAGCGTGCATCTCCTCGATCACAGTGGCGATACTCTCAGCAATCCTGCTGCGGATCGCCTCTGGCCCGGCGGCCGCCATGGTGGGAACTACGGTACGGGCCAGCACCCGTCCCTCCCGATCCACCGCGCCCGTGGCAATCTTTGTTCCGCCAACATCTACTGCGATAACCCAAGGTTCTGCTCCTGCCACAATGTTCACCCCATGCCAACTGCAGTCTCTACCAACCGACAAGAACGTCGCCCGGTCCATCAGGATCGGTGGTTCCTGCACAAACAAGTAATAATGATTATAAAAGAGAAACGAGCGACAGCACAGGCATCTTCTCCTCCTGCGCGTGCCGCTCGCCCGCGCTTTATTTGACGCCTGGCCAGCCTCACTCAGGCAGGCCCGACGCCTCAACTCACTCAATCCGCTCTTCGGTGTCGCGGTCGAAGAGGTGGATACGGTTCATATCCAGCATTACCTCGTACGGCTCACCGTCAACCGCGTCGGTCCGCGGATCGACCTTAGCGGTCATAAAGTGCTCGCCGATGCTGAGGTACAGGTAGGTCTCGGCGCCCATCGGCTCGATGACGTCCACCATCGCCTTGATGCACCACTCTTCCGGCGGGTTGGCCGTCAGCTTCTTGTCATGAATGTCCTCCGGCCGAATACCTACGGTTACCTCCTTGTCGATATACGGTCCGAGGTTCTTAAAGCGTGCCGCCTTCTCCTCCGGAATCGGCAGTTTGAAAGCAACACCATCCAGGTAGTACTTGCCGTCTTCCCGCCGGAGGACGCAGTTTAGGAAGTTCATCGGCGGCGTGCCGATGAAGCCGGCAACGAACACGTTGTTGGGATGCTCGTAGATCTCCAACGGTTCACCCACTTGCTGGACGATACCGTCCCGCAGCACCACGATACGGTCACCCATGGTCATGGCTTCCGTCTGGTCGTGGGTGACGTAGATCGTCGTAGTGCGCAGACGGTGATGCAACTTGGAGAGCTCGGCTCTCATCTGAACGCGCAGCTTGGCGTCCAGGTTGGAGAGAGGCTCATCCATCAGGAATACCTTTGGTTCACGCACAATGGCACGACCAAGAGCGACCCGCTGGCGCTGACCGCCGGAGAGCTGCTTGGGCTTGCGATCGAGGAGGTTTTCGATCCCCAGCATCTGAGCCGCTTCTTTCACCCGCCGGTCAATCTCGGCCCGCGGGTACTTGCGCAACTTCAGACCGAAGGCCATGTTGTTGTAGACGTCCATGTGCGGATACAAAGCGTAGTTCTGGAACACCATGGCGATGTCCCGGTCCTTGGGCGGAACATCGTTGACCAGCGTGGAGCCGATGTAGATGTTGCCTTCGGTCACTTCCTCCAGGCCGGCAATCATCCGGAGCGTGGTGGACTTTCCGCAACCGGAAGGTCCGACCAGGACGATGAACTCTTCGTCCTTAATCTCCAGCGTCACGCCGTTGACCGCGATCACATTGCCGAACCGCTTGGTCACATTCTCTAAGGTTACGCTAGCCAATACTGCTACCTCCCCCGCTAAACTGTTGGGCGCTCATAACGCCCCGCGCCTGCCCCGGCACCCGCTGCCGTCATTGCGTCGGAACCTAGACGTGAAGCATAACCATGCCCTATTAATCTTGTATTGACGTCTCGGCGTCAAAATGCCTGGAGAAGCGCCCAAACCTCGGCCGAATCGCCATCCAGACGATCTTTGCCGCGCTTGGCTTATTCGACGGTTCACCGCAAACTCCTGCTGCCGCGCCCGCAAGCACCACAACTTTTCTTTGCTGGTAAGAAGCAGCTCGCAGACGGGCAGCAGCTCGGAATCCCCGCCAGACCCTGGGGAGCTTACACCCCATCACTGGCCGCGGAAAGGCTGAGTTGATCATCGTTGTCCGCGTGGCTCGAACCCGCAGTTTCCCGGAGACCTCGCCTGAGAACCAGCTCGAAGCGGAAGGCAACGGCCACAAGGCCCAAGGCAAGCAGTGCCGCCAGGGAGAGGCCGAAGCGAAAACCGAACCTGCCGGCGACCACGCCCGCCAGCGCCGGGAAGATCACAGCGCCAAGCTCACCGATGGCCAGGTAGAGGCTCAAGGCCGGGCCGCTTGCGTCCGGAAAGAGAGTCGACAGAAACCCGGCAAGGGTGGGAAAGCCTGCGGCCAGGAAAAGCCCCGTGATGCCAAAGAGGAGTAACGACAAGAGCGCGTTCGGCACGAAGCAAGCAGCAAGTATGGCAAGCGCGCCGCCCCCCATTGCCAGTATCAGAATCCGGGGCGGCGACCACCGCTGCGCAAGGAAACGGGCGACGAGGAAACGTCCGGCTCCCATACCCAGCCAGAAGACCGAGAGGCCGAGGCCGGCGACAACGGATGAGGCGTGCTGCACCTCTTGCAGGAAGGAACTGATCCAGCCGGTCACCGTAATCTCTGATCCGAGGTAGAAGAGCAGGCCCAGGGACAGTAGTACAAAGTCCCGGTCGCGGAGCAGGCTCATGATGGCCTCTGCAACGTGAGAGGGGGCTGCCGCCGGCTCGGCGCGCGCCGGGACGCTACCATCGCCCCTCGCCCGTACAATCAAGAGCAAGAGGTATACCATAGCCCCCAGACCGACAGCAGCCACAACGGCAAAAGCCCCGCGCCAGCCAAGCTTTGTCTCAAGCAAGTATCCGGCAAGAAGTGGCCCGACGACCGCGCCGGCACTCCAGAAAACACCCGCCACGTTCTGGTAGCGCACTACCTCTCTCGGGTAGCGCTCGGCTAGGAGGGAGTAGCTCATCACCTGGGTGATGACACCGGCACCCCACATCAAAGCTCCCCAGGCCAGAAACCAGGGAAAGGAAGACACCAGGGTGAGGCCGACCATGGACACAGCGAGAATGGCAAGCCCGGTGGCGAATAGCGGTTCTTTGCCCGTTTGGCCGACGACAAAGGCCGTGGCCCCAAGCAGCGCAAAACCAAGCAACGGGCCGACAGCATAGACCGCACCGCCCTGAGACAAGGGCACGCGCAAAGTCTCCGCTATGTCAGGCAGGACCGCACTCAGGACATAGGTGGGTAGCGCACAAACAGCAATTGCCCAGAAAATCAGCACCAGGTTTGGACATGCGTTATTGTGCTCCCTCCGGCGGTTGCCGGTTGCATCACAAGCCATTCCTCGATCTGACCCTTCCTACCGCGTTTTGGGCACCAGCCCAATTCTAGCCGATCTGCGGCTCCTCGTGCCGCCGTTTGCAGCGCGGCCCACGCATCCTCCACGCCCGCGCGTACGCGAAAGAGCCCCCGGTCGACCCGGGGGCCCCTGCGCGTCCAAGGAAGGCTCCTCTTCCTATCAGTAATTCACGCTGAAGGTAAGGGTATAGCCCACGTTAGACGTGTTGAGCTCTTTCGTCAGGTCAAGAGCAACCGAGGCCGTGCTGGAGACGGAGTACGACAGGTTGTTCCAGACCGCAACACCCTTGACCGTCTCGGACTGGGCGTTGGTGTAGTCGGCAACCTTCACCTTTGTCGTGGAGTTGAGCTTGTCGCTCAGCTTCACGTACAGGTGGCCCCAGTACTCGGCCCCCTTGAGGCTCGGCCCAGTGAGTTCAGCATAGGCGTTGGCCCACGCTCTGTCTTTCACCACGGGAGCACCCACCGCCAAGTGCAGCTTGGTCGGGTTGGGGTTGGGATCCGCGTCCGGGTTGGGCTTGTCGGTCTTGTCGTGCCCGTACCGAGCGTAGAATGCGAGACCCTTCAGGTTCTTGTAGCCAGCTGAACCCGGCGAGGCGTACGGATCCCAGCTGTAGTCGTAGTCCGGGTTGAACCAGTCTAGATTGTCCCCGCTGACTTGCACGAAGCTCAAAGAACCGTAGTTCTTCAACCCGGTCAGACTTCCATCATCCGTCTTGACCTGACGCCAGAAGTAGGCAACGGCCTTGTACTGCGACTGCTTGTACGTCAGCTGGGCGAGTGTCCGCGTGTTTCCAGGAGCACCGGGCTCGGCCCAGCCAGTACCCCACCGCTTTCCGACAAGGTAGGCCTCCAAGTTCGACGTCACCGGGATGGTAAGCGTCGCACCATAGGCGAGACCATCCTCAGCATTGCTCGTCTGCCCAGCCGAAGCTTTCAACACGATACCGTTTGCCATCTCCCAGGTGGTGTGGACTACTGCGGTGGGATTGTTCACCCCGACCCGCGCTATAGCGCCAAACGCCAGCGGCGCAGCCACACCCTTGGGTATGTCGACCAGTACGTACTGTGCAGTAGCCTTGTCGTAGGTAACAGACAGGGGTCCTACCGGCAGCTTTACCCGCAGATGATTGCCGGACGGATTCCCAGGGACCCCAGGCCAGTCAATGATCGCTGCTGCATCGTAGATGGACCCGATATCTACGTTGTTAGCTGCAGTAACGTCGAGGAGACCCGCCTTTACGTTGAGTTTCCAGTCGTAAAAGTTCAGGGTAGTTGCGTTGCCGTCAGGAATCTGCATCTTCCCACTCAGGGACCACCCCTCGCCACTGGCGGACAGGCTGTTGTCCCAACCAAGGCTAAAGCTGATGTTCGGACCATTCTTGAGGGTTGCCGTGTCGCCCGAAAGGGTCAGTTTGGCAGTCCCGTGAATAGTCGGCGAGGCACTAGCCGTACCGGCAACGGCAAGGACGGCCACTAGCGCCAACACAAAAGAGAGTCGCTTCATGTCTACGCCTCCTCAGTTTGGTATTGGGGGATGTGTTTTCAAGCTATCCGGAGGCCTGTACCTTCCCGCGGGAAATCAAGTAGTCCTTGTTTCCTTGAATTCACCACCGGGCCGGTCTTTGGACTCCGGAACTCACCGTCTGCCCCACGCACGGCCAAACCGAGTACACCTCCTTCCTCTCCGCGCGCCAGGAGACGGCAAGATTTGCACGCCAGGCGAGTGCCACCACTCGCTCGCGTACCATGCTTACTTATTCGTCCCGCTCGCCAAACTTCCTGCCAGATGCTAGCCCATCCGGAAAAAGTTTTTTCGGGCGGGACTCGTACCCCATTATACCGAACTTCTCCCGGTCAGGAAGGGGGACAGGACATGTCGAAATCTTCTTGCCGTGGTGTTGGTCGCCTTGCTCTGGGGGGTGACTTCGGGAAGAACCAAGATACGCCGGGTCGCAGAAAGGCACGAAGGGTACAAGAACGAGAAGACCCCCGGGAAACCCGGAGGTCTTCCACACACTGAGCGGTCATCCGCTCAGCCGCTACTGCTCTGGTGGCCGATCAGAACTCGACCTTCAGACCAGCATCAGCGCTCAGACCAGCTGGCAAGGTGTCAGTGGCCTGGCTGGCATAGTGCAGCCCGAACGTCATACCGTTGGGTGCGGTGTAGCCGGCGTTGGCCTCGTAGGTCAGCTCGCTATTCTGCATCGTCACCCTGCCGTCGAGGGTCACGTTCTGGAGCTGCGGGACCAGGCTGAGCGTGGTCTTGCCGGCCAGCTCATGCTTGATCTGGTTGTTGCCGTCGATGGTCAGCGTGTAGTTGGCCTCGACCGGCATACCCATGAGGCTGACGCTGCGGCCGGCGGTAAAGGTGGTCTCAGTCCGGCTGAATTGCCGCGCACCCTCAGCCCGGGCCAGCTTGACACCGGCGCCAAGGTTGAAGCCGGCCTGCTGCGTCTGGGCGTTCAGACCGATGACCGCCTTGCCCCGAGTCTGAGTGACGAAGCTGTCGTCATCATTCTCGTAGGCATAGAGCGGAGCATAGATCGAAGGCACACGCCCGTACTCGGCCTTCAGAGTTAGGTTGCTGACCGGCTGGATCGCGGCGTTCACCCGGTACAGGTTGGCCCGGTGGGCGAAGTCCCGCGCCAGCGCACCACCCAGCGTGACGTTGGGCAGTACCTGGGTCGAGCCTTCCACAGCCACGGCCGCGTCCTCACCCTCGACCACACCGGTGACCGCCAGGTTGATGCCCGCGATCTGCGTAGCGACCCGAGCACCGCTCGCCTGACCGTTCAGCAGACGGTACTCGGACGCACCGGCATTGCTGTCCCAGGCATGGAATGCGGCGACATCAAACCCACCTATACGGAGCCCACTCACGCTGATACCGCGGGTCTTACCCTCGGTGGAGTGAATGGTAGCAACATACGGCGAGTAATCGATGTCGAGGTCACCCAGCCGGGTGGTCACCTCGGGACCACCGTTAAACCAGGGGCCCTGGGTCTCGACATACGCCTTGGTTATGCCGATGTTGTCGATATCCACTCCCCAGGCATTCTGGTCATCGATGACCGGGGAGAGTTCGAGAACCGCCTTGGTCCTGTCGCCAGCCTGGAAGCCGAGCTTGAGGTCGAGGTTGGCTCCAGACTGAGGATCCTGACCCTGATTCCAGGTGATCTTACCTTCGAGAGAACCGCTCAGCGTCGGGCCGGCTACCACCACGGGTGCGGCCATGGCCACAACGAGAGCTGCGGATACGACTGCTGCTAGCTTCTTCATGGATATCCCCCTTGATGTGTGCTGCGAGTGCTTGGTATATGTACGAGCTATATAGAAACGGGACGCAGCGTTTGCGCTTTGGATACTGCTTCGTCCGCTGCTTCGGGGAAGAGTAACAACCCAAGCTCAACTGCTGCCGATTAGCGCCACAAGTGTTGCTGCATTGCGGGAGGATATGGCCAGAGAGTTGCCTTGTTTCCTCTCCCACTTCTCCTCCCGACGACTACGACCACTGGCTCTGCGTCCCTTTACCCTTTCGCGCCTGCCCTCCGCACACTCGGGTTCACCTCCTTCCTCAAGAGGGCTCACGCTACCGGGGTAAACTCTAAAAACTTTCAAAATCTTGCCACGATTTGACCTGCCGGCTTCCCGGGGGTCGGGCGGGATCATCCGTCATCCCGTCCCTGCGCCAGGCTACCGCCTCCTGTTTCTATCATCACCTCCGACACCCCGGGTCTCGGGCTCGCCTGTCCGTTTGACCGCTACAAGATTTCTAGCTGGGCTTCAGT
This sequence comes from Limnochordales bacterium, assembly GCA_014896315.1. Taxonomy (GTDB): domain Bacteria; phylum Bacillota; class Limnochordia; order Limnochordales; family DUMU01; genus DUMU01. Next base: position 121,893 of record JADBKP010000005.1, on the reverse strand, counting down.
ATTCCTGCTGCTAGAAGCGGTGAAACTCTTGCCGCGCCAGGCAGCATCTGGTCACTCATCCGGGTGAACAGAAGCCTCCTCTCCACCGGCTCGTCCACCACCTCATTCACTCGGTAGCTAAAGACGAAGGCAGCCGGAGAGTGTTCAACCACTCCGGCTGCCTGCCGTATTAGTTTATTTGATTCTCCTGCCGGCCGAACCCCCGCCTCACGGCGGTTGACCTCAACCCTGTCTGGCTGTCCCCCGTCAGAGATCCGCTGGCCGTTCGCCTACTGTTACCGTAGCCACCTGGATCTTGCCGTCCCGCCAGAGGAGGAAGCTCAACCGATCCCCGGGTTTCATATTGGCGATCGCCTGACCGAAAGTATCCTGGTCGGTTATCTTCTTGCGGTTGACCTCAGTGATCACATCCCCGCTCTTGAGCCCTGCTTTCGCCGCCGGGCTGTCGGGATAAACCTCACCCACGATGACCCCTGTTACCGACTTGGGAATACCGAAGTACTCCCGGACCTCATCAGTAAGGGGGCCGTAGGAGATGCCGATCCAGGGTCGTACGTACTTGCCGCTCTTTAGTACCTGGTTGATCATGTTCTTGGCGGCATTGATCGGGATGGCAAAGCCGATGCCCTGCCCGACGCTGGAGTCCAAAACGGCGGTATTAATGCCGATTACCTCACCCCGCAGGTTGACCAGCGGACCGCCCGAGTTCCCCGGGTTGATGGCCGCGTCGGTCTGCATCAGCTGCTTGTACCTGCGCACGGTCCCCTGCTCGTCGGGGATCTCCAACTCGCGATCCTTGGCACTCACAACACCCACGGTCACTGTGTGGTCCAGCTCAAAGGGGTTACCAATGGCTACTACCCACTCGCCAACCCGAACCGCGTCGGAGTCACCCAACCGGGCCTGCGGCAGCGGCCGCTTCGGATTCACCTTCAGGACTGCCAGATCGAGCTCACGATCCGCCCCCACCAGCTCGGCTTCGAGCGGTTCATCGTAACCGGGAATGGTAACCGAGATCTTGCTCACCTTGAGTCCTGCCGGCACATCCACGACATGCTGGTTGGTGAGGATATACCCATCAGAGCTGACTACCACACCGCTACCCACCGAAGGCTGGATCTCTTCGGTTAGGGGTTGGGAGGGACCAAAGAAGAAGTAGCGCCAGAACTCATCAAAGGGATCGGTGATGCGAGCCCGTCCCCGCCCGGCCACCGACTGGGCCGAGTACCGTACCTCTATATATGCGACCGAGGGCGAGACCCTATCGGCCACATCGGCCACTGTGTACTGCGTCATCGGTATGCCGCTGCTCGTCAAAGCCTGCACGCCAGCGGAGAGGGCCGTATTCACTCCGGCTGAACCGCCTTCCGCCACCAAACCGCCGGCCCCACCATCCGCGCTGCCCTCCGTGTAAGCGCGATCTATGGGCGCCGGGATATAGCCCTTTGACACCAGTATCGCACCGGCGAAGAAAGCAATCAGGGCGATGGTGACACCTACCGCTGTCTGTTTACTGAACCATTGCCTGACGCTCCGCATACTCCAAAACCCCCTTGGTCGCTGCTGATCGGCATTACCTGCGATCTTCGGGAACAGGCAACAATGCTCAGCTCACTACGCGCCCGTTTTCCGTCACGGTCTCAGGATAACACCAATGTATGGCCAAATTGTGAACAAACATAGTCATTCCCTTGAAACGTCGACAGATGCTTCCGGCCGGTCCATGTACTCCGTCTGCAGGATTTCTCTGCCTTCAGGCGAATCCTGAGGCAGGGAAAGGGGAATAGCTTTGCTCTACGTCATCGTCTTTCTCAGCGGTGCGGTTCTGATGGGCCTGGAGATGATCGGCAGCCGCCTCCTCGCCCCCACCTTTGGTACGTCCATCTACGTATGGGGAGCCCTGATCACAGTGGTCATGACCGCCCTGACACTCGGCTACTACCTTGGGGGGCGAATCGCCGATCGCCGGCCCAGTCTCAGCGCTATGGGGATAATCCTGGCAGCCGCCGGTCTGCTGATAGGCTTCCTCCCCCTCTGGAGCGTCCCGGTCAACCGTTCCCTGGCGGAGCTTGGCCCGCGAGCCGGCTCCCTCATCGCCGCGCTGGTTTTCTTCTTTCTCCCCAGCACCCTCCTCGCCGCCATCTCACCTTACTCAGTTAAGCTGGCCAGTCACAGCCTGACAACTATCGGAGGAACCGCCGGCCGGCTCTCCGCCATATCCAGCGCCGGCAGCATTCTGGGAACCCTGATCACCTCGTTTTTCCTCATACCGGCGCTTGGAGTACGCAACATCATCCACATGCTCGGGCTGATTCTGCTGCTCCTCGCCGCCGCAACTTTTCTGGCCGCGGCGCAGCACCGGCGCATGAGTCGGACCCTGGCCACGGCCAGCCTTCTTGTGGCCATACTCCTGATACTTGCCTGGCGGTTTGTCCCCCTCCAGGCCGGCCCCCACGCCCCCGGGACAGCCAGGCTCCTCTACTCCCGCGACACTCTCTACCACAACCTCACAGTGGACCAGGAAGGCGACGTACGCCATCTGCATTTTGACAATTCTTATCAGAGTGCCATCTACGTGAATGATCCGCTACGCATGGCTTTTGCCTACACCTCTTACCTCCACCTGGGGGTTGTCGCCTGCCCGCAGCCGCGCAGCGCCCTCTTCATTGGTCTGGGGGGCGGCTCGGCACCCAGCCGCTTTCTTCACGACTATCCCAGCCTTGAGCAAGTCGATGTGGTCGAGATCGATCCCGAAGTGGTAAAGGTCGCCCGCCGCTTCTTTCAGCTCCCGGCCGACCCCCGACTGAAGATCACCGTTCAGGACGGGCGTTTGTTTGTGGAGAAAAAACAAAGGAAGATCCGGCAGGGTGAGGCCAGCCCGTACGACATCATCGTCGTCGACGCCTACTTTGCCGACGCCATTCCCTACCACCTCACCACCCGGGAGTTCGTAGAATCGCTGGCCGGCATCCTCAGTCCTGACGGCGTCGTGGTCTCCAACATCATCGGTGCTCTGGCCGGGGATCGCAGCCAGCTCCTCCGCGCTATGACCCGCACCTTTGCTTCCGTCTTTGCCCAGGTTTACCTCTTCCCGGTCGGAGGCTGGTACGGAAAAGGGGATTGGGAGGAAAGGAACGTGATTCTGGTTGCCAACCGCTCCGACCGCCGCCTGAGCCGGCAGGAATGGGTAGAGAAAGCTCACTCCTTGCGGGAGACGGGCGAGATTAAGGAAGATGTACACCTTTATGCCACTACACTGGTGGAATCCCCGGAGTGGACGGATCGGAAGCAGCTTGAGCGAGCACCTTTGCTAACCGACGACTTCGCCCCCGTCGACACGCTGCAACACCCACTGTAACGTGATGGTGTCAGGTCGGCCCACTACGTCTGTGAACGGTTCGCATCCTTCTCCTGCTTCATCGCATACATCCGCTGGTCCGCCAGGTTGACCAGGTCCCGGGCTGTCAATGCCTCATCCGGGAAGCTGGCCAGGCCGTAGCTGATACCGCCCAGCTTTACGTGGTCCCGTTTACTTCAAGGGAACCGTGCTCAAGGGCATCGCCGATACGACAGAGTGTCCGCCAGGCTCCCTCCCGGGAGGTCTCCGGAAAGATGATGGCAAATTCGTCGCCACCGTAACGGGCCAGGACGTCGCTGGACCGGGTGTTTGCTCGTAGAGTCTGAGCTATCATCCGTAGAGCCTGGTCACCGGTGAGATGGCCGAATCGGTCGTTGACAGGCTTAAGCCCATCAAGATCCAGGATTGCCACCTGCAACGGGTGGTTGTAACGGGAGGCCCGGGCGATCTCCTGCTCGAGCCGGTCGTAAAAGTACCGGTGATTATACAGTTGCGTCAGCCCATCAACGGTAGAGGCGGTGGCTGCGTCCTGGTACTTGCGGGCTGCGGCAATAGCTGTTGCCAGTTCATTGGAGACCAGGCGGAGTGCCTGCAGATCATCGGGCTTGATGCCGGCTACCTGGGGGCTGTCCACCACCAGAACTCCAGTCGGCTGCCCTTCAACGATCAGGGGAATCACTGCTTCAGCTCGCGTCCGGTTGGTCAGCGGCAGGTACTCCGCACTGCGCGAGACGTCGGGCACGTAGACCATCGAGCCCTGCCGCAGAGCCTGCCCGCTCAATCCCTCATTGCTGGGGAAGCGGAAGCCCTCCAGCGAACGATATGCGCCGCCCCCGGCTGCCACGGTCAGGTGTCCTTGCGCGGGCTCAAGGAGCACTACGGCCACATCGGCATACCCGAGCTCCTGCTGGATGATCTCGACAACGTTCTGTAGCATCTGCGGCAGATTGAGAACCGCGCCCACTGCCGTCGCCACGCGGTAGAGGATGACCAGCGATTTGGTGTGTGCGGGAGCAAGGGGCCCGACCCCGGTCTCCCAAAGGCGCCATTCACCGGCAGTATTAATAGGTATGTTGCTTGCCGTAACGATTCCGGGAGGCTCATATACGCTGCCCGTGAGTGACCGCAGGTATTCTTTCCCAGCCCGCGCGTCCTCCTCAACCTGCTGGCATAAGGCTTCCACCCCCTGCGGCCAGAACTGGCGACCGGCCAGCTCTTTCAGACGACGGAGAGCCTCCTGCCAGGGACGGGGTCCGCCAAAAGGCGAGACCATTGTCAACAGGTCAAAAGCGTCAGCAATCGCTATAATCCTCGCACCTACCGGTATGCTTTCCCCTGCCAGTCCGTCCGGGAAACCACCCCCCGCATACCACTCATGGTGGCAACGAACCAGCGGTGCCAGAACCTGCAAGGACGGGTGTTTTTCCAGAATCGACGCCCCGATCACCGCGTGCTCCATGTAAAGCAGCGCTTCCTCGGGCTTGAGCGCGTGGGCATTTCGCAGGATGCTGTCACTGACGCCAATCTTTCCCACGTCGTGCAGCAAACCGGTCACTTCCAGCGCCCGCACCTGATCCGCATTCAAACCAAGCGCGCGGCCTATCAGCCCGGCATAGAACGAGACCCGAGCTGCATGGCCACGGGCGAGGGGCTCGCGAGCCTCGGATGCCTCAATCAAGGCCTGCACCAGTGCCCACGCGCTCTCGCCTTGCGGACCAGACGCAAAATCAGCAGACAGTGAAGGCACGGACTCCCGCTCCATCCGGCCGCCCCCCCGGCCTCTCATCCAATCGGTTGTTGCAGTAGCCCCGAAGGAAATTTTAGCATTTAGGCCAACTGTTGCTAGCGACAACCATTTGGTTCACCGACTAATGCGCTCCACTCTAACCCTCCCATCCGCATACCTCAGGTCCAGTCTCAGCTGGAGGGGCCTTCCCAGGATCTTCCCTTCGTCGAGAGAGAACGTGGCCACAGCCTGCGGTTTGGTCAGAGAGCCGGCCAGGTGAGCCCGGCCATAGAACCAACCTTCCGCCAGGGCGAGCCGGACGAAGCGGAGATCACGGGCAGGTCCCCCGAGAATCTCGATCAAGTCCGGAACCGGTTCACCGCTGATCTCAAGCTGCAGGTCAAGGATGGGCGCCTGCCGAAGGCCGCGTACCACGCCCTGCAGGCTGTAGATGCCACCGTTTGCACGGCTCAGGTAGAACAACGGTATAGTCAGATCCTCCCCATCCCAGGATAGCTGTCCGCTGGAACGGGAGAACTCGACCGATCCTATTCGCAGCCGGGTTGAGCTGACCGTGGCCACAAGTGCCGGTCGGACGAGACTGCCGGTAATCCTGCCATTCAGACTGACGTTGCCAGCCACCGGATGACTCAGATCCGGATCGCGCTGCCGCCACTGCCGGACGCCGGCCGCCAACCGGCTCCATACGTCTGTCCCGGCGTCTGTCCCGGCGCGATCGGAGGGTACGGCTACAGCATAGACGAGCTCCAATGGCACCCCCCTGCCCGTTACATCCAGGGCCAACAAACCCGCCGGCCCAACGTTGCCGCTGGCAGTCACCGCTACCGTTCCCAACCGCAACTCGGCTCTCTCCAACCGCAACCTTTCCGGCCGCCAGCTGAAACGCCCGCGCAAGGAATCGAACGGAATATTGCGAAAGCTACCGTCGACAAGCTCCAGCTCGCCACTTACGCCCAGGTCCCCCATAAACCCGTTCACCTGCAAGAAGCCTCGTACCTGCCCCTGTAACTCACAAAGAGCGGGAACGAAGGCAGGCAACCACTCCTCCACTCTCCCCCGTTCGGTTGACACCGTCAGCTGCAGGATCGCCGGGCGTCCCGACTCCGGACGGGCATAAGTGATCTTGCCATCCAGCAAGTAGCGGGTGTGAGCCGAGCCTGCCCACGCCTCACCAATCACTATGGCGTCGTGGAAGACGAAACTTTCACGGTCAACCCGGATTTCGCCGGTGAGTTCGCGAAAAGGCCGGTCAAACAGGCGTCCCGTCTTGCCGGTCACCTTGCCCGCAAGTACAGGACGAGACCAGCTGCCCTCCAGCCTTCCTGTAAGATCGGCCGTCCCCGCCACGCCGTAGGAGGCCAGGAACTCCAGCTGCTCGGGGAGGCGCACTCTGTCCGCCTCCACAGCCAGCACAAGGCGCGCATTACGCCAGTCACCGCCTGCGCCCGGGCGCAGTACCCCTTCCAGGACTACACGGGCCTCATCATCGGCCAGAAGTAGCCGGTCGACGTAGAGTTCCTCGCCCTGCCAGAAAGCGGTCACGCTTGCTTGCTCTAGCGAAACTGACCATTTATCGTTGCTGATCTCACCGGGGCCGGCCAACTCACCTTCGATCTCAAGCCGGGGAAGGAGCTTGTGATCTTGCTGCTCTGGGAGTTGGGGCTCTTGTTTCAGGATGCTGATCTTCCAGGATGCCAGAGCACGGACCGGCCAGCCGGGTTGCCTTGCCCGTCGCCAGTCTGTTTTCGCCACGATATCCATCCCGCCTTCTTTCGGCAGCAGCCGGACGTCCATCAGGTGGAGAAACTCCTCGCCCTCCCTGTACAATCTCAGCGTCTGAACCGACAGGTTAGCGGGAGTCTGCTGCCGCCACCGGAGAAGGCTTTGCAGCCACCTCGCCAGAGTCTGACTGTCGAACAGTAAGCCTGTCCACCCCTTTTTTGCTTCTCCCTCACCCTCATTCCCGGGCCCGGAGGGGCTCTCCGCTCCCGTACCCTTTTGCCCGTTGACGTCGAGAAAAGGTACCTCCGCTACGTCAAGGGTTAACTCCCGTATGGTGAGTGAGGAAATAGACGCAGGCAGGGCGTCGAACGCGCCCAAACCTTTATCATCATCCTCCTCCAGATCAGGGCCGGCAGGCTCTGCCGGACTGGCCGCTGCCCTGGCGCGGTCCCAAACCCGGCCGAGTACTTCGCCTGCCAGTACACGCCAGTGGAAGATAACTTTCAACCCCCGCAGCAGAACAGGACTGCTTTCCGCGGCAGTTGCACTTACGCGAATCTTATCTACATAAACCTGGTTGGGGGCGACAAACCGCGGCAAACTGGTGTCTACCTGGTAGCCCGGTCCTAGCTGCGCCTTAAGGCTGGCGTCTATTGTGGCGGCCAGCAACTGCGGCAGAGGGCCCCTATTGAGCCAGAGCGTTCCCGAGCCCCAGAGGAGAACCACAAACATGATGGGGAGAGCGCCTACAATCGCCCACCGGCGCCTTTCTGGCTTGGCGGCCCGCAGACTGAACCGGCGCTTCACGGTACGGCGACCCCCTTCCCCCAGGGTAATTCGCCGCCCCGGCCGGTCAACCTTTTGTAATTTTCTTCTCATTCTATCCTTTCGTTCAACTATCGGCAACCGTATCCATCAATAAACGGTCGCCTCCATCAGTGGTGCTTTCCGAGTAAACCGGAAGAATAAACCAGAAATCGGCACCCATCCCCGGCATGCTCGTTACACCGACACGACCGCCATGCAACTCCACCAGCTCTTTCACAATGGCAAGCCCCAGTCCCGTGCCACCCCCGGTCCGCCGCCGGCTCTTGTCAACCTTATAGAACCTCTCCCAGATACGGGGCTGCTCTTCCAAAGGGATTCCGGGTCCTGTGTCCTTCACATGAACCACCACAGCGGGCCGGGCATTGACGGGGGGACTTCCTTTGCCCAACCCCGGGTCGGCCTTGCCCGTCTCCTCTTCCAGCAGTCCGGCAGTGATCTTCACCAGGCCACCGGAGGGGGTGTGCCGGATCGCATTGTCCACCAGGTTAATCAACACCTGCTTGAGCCGGTCCCGGTCGGCGGAGATGACTGGCAGGCCCTCCTCCACGCTGGTTTCCAGAACAACCCCCTTCTCCTCGCTGGCGGGCAGCATCTGGGCAACCGCTTCCTGCACCAGCTCAGCAATCTCCACCTTCTCGCGTCTTAGCTTGAGAACGCCGCTCTGGAGGCGGGAAAGGTCGAGCAGGTCATTGACCAGCCGGATAAGCCTCAACGTCTCCTCCAGCATGAGACGATAATACCGGCTGACCTGGTCCGGATCACTCACCACCCCGTCCACCAGCGCCTGCAAGAAGCCGCGGATCGAGGTAAGCGGCGTCTTTAGTTCATGGGAGATACTGGCAAGAAACTCCCGCCGGTTCCGTTCCTGGCGAACTTCCTCACTTATGTCTCGCAGCAACGCCACTGCCCCTTGTGAACTGCCACCGCCCCCCCGCACCGGCCAGGCTGCCACCGAGAGCTGCGCCCCTCGAGCAGCTTCCACCGTCAGTTGGACCGCCCGGTTCTCTCTCACCACTTTGATCAGCGCTTCCCGAATGGCAGAGCCCGCCTGGCACTCTTCGGCCCAGGGCTCTCCCGCCAACACCCGCCCGAGCTCGTCCACATGCCCAAGCGACCCGGGCGGCAGGCCAAGCAGGCGGCAAGCGGGTTCATTGGCAAGCAAGACCCGGCCCTCCGCATCGATTGCGACAACCCCTTCCGCCATGCTGGCAAGAATAGCCTGGGTCTGGCTTTTCTCCCGGATGAGGGCGTTGATGGTCTCCTTCAGCCGGGCTGAGAGTTCGTTTATAGATGAAGCCAGGTCGGCCAGCTCGTCACTGCCCCGTACCGGCACGGTGACACCGTAATTGCCGGAAGCAAGCTCTCGCGTGGCCCGGGTCACATCACGCAACGGACCCGATATGCGACGGGAGAGGGTCAGGCCCATGAGTATGGACACGATGACGGCGATCAGGGCCGCCCGTCCCAGCTCGTAACGGATGCCGCGCAAGGTCGCAGCCATGCCCGCAAGCGGTGTGCGCACAACCACTGCTCCCGCGAGCCGCCCCTGTACCCAGATGGGGACACTGACGCTGAACACATTTTCGTTAATGGCGGTGTCGTAGTAGGTGCGCACCACCATTTCCCCTGCGCGCAGCCTGTCCATGTCGGCGGAGGACAACCGGGTTCCTCGCTCCGACCGGTAGCGGCGGGAGGTGATGACAACGTCTCCCTCCGTGTCCGCCACAAGAACGGCCGCCCCGAGCAGCCGGTCAAAAGTATCGGTCAGACCGATGATCGTTATCGGGCTTCCCGGCATCCCCAGCGCGGCAGAGATCAGCAAGGAGATCTCCTGCGACTGGACGATGATCTGCCGCCGCCGTTCCCGATAAAGGTAGTTACTGACGAAGTACGAGAGTAAAGACCCGGAGACCAGGACTGTCACCAGGATGATCACCAGGTAACTCACGAACAAGCGCACAAAAAGGGTACGCTTCGTAATCCCTCACCCCCGCCCCTGACCGGCCAGCGGGTCGAACTTGTATCCTATCCCCCACACCGTCTGGAGGTAGCGGGGAGCGTCGTGATGCCGTTCCAACTTCTCGCGCAGCCGCTTGATGTGGACATCAACCGTCCGGTCGCTGCCAAAAAAGTCGTAGCCCCACACCAGTTCCAACAATTCCTCTCGCGTGAACGTACGGCCAGGCGAAGAGGCCAGCTGCCAGAGCAGGTCAAACTCCTTCGGTGTCAGGTTTACCCGTTCACCTTCCACCCACACCTCCCGGGCCAACCGGTCGATGACCAGCCCGGGATATTTCAGGGTTGACAGCTCTGCCGGGCCGGTTGCGGTTGTTGCTCCCGCCGCCCCTGGCGCAGCGACCGAGGCGATTCCCCGGGCATCCTCCCGCTGAGCAGTCCCGCCTTCACCCCCGCCGGCAACCGCCGCCCATCCCTGGCCTGCACCGGACTGCACCCGGCGCAGAACTGCCTTGACCCGTGCTACCAACTCCCGCGGATGGAACGGTTTGGCCAGGTAATCGTCGGCACCCAGCTCCAGGCCGACAATCCGGTCGATATCCTCACCGCGGGCGGTGAGCATGATGATGGGTAACGACGAGAAGGAACGCACCCGCCGGCAAACCTCCCAACCGTCCAAGCCCGGCAACATCAGGTCCAGGATCATCAGATCAGGAGGCGGGGTTGCTCGCGCCATTGCCAGCGCCTGCTCACCGTCGGACGCCTCCAGGACCAAAAACCCTTCCCGGGTCAAATAGAGGCGGACCAGTTCCACCACGTTGGGCTCATCGTCCACTACCAGAACCCGCCCCCGTTCCGCCGGGCGCCGGCCGGGCACCTCCTCCCGCGCCGCCAGCTGGTCCCCGCCCGCTGCGTTCACATCTTTTTCTGTCATAAAACCTCCCACCATCTTGACATCGCCTAAACCGGCCAATATCATCTAGCTAACATTAATCCCTCGGGCAGGAGGACCCAACATGTCGCGTTACAGCAAAGAAGACATTATCCGGCTCGCCAAGGAATCCAACGTCCGCTTCATCCGCCTCCAGTTTAGCGATATTCTCGGTATAGTCAAAAACGTGGCAATTCCTGTCAGCCAGCTCGAGAAAGCTCTTGACAACGAAATCATGTTCGATGGTTCCTCGATCGAGGGCTTCACCCGGATCGAAGAGTCCGACATGAACCTGCGTCCTGTATACGACACCTGGGCGCTCTTCCCCTGGAAGCCGCGGGAGGCGGCAGAGGCCCGTCTGATCTGCGACGTCTACCGGCCAAACGGTGAGCCCTTCTCGGGCGATCCCCGTTTCGTACTCAAGCGTGTTCTGGAAGAGGCAACCGAAATGGGATATACGGTCAACACGGGGCCGGAATGCGAGTTCTTCCTTTTCCGCACCGGACCGGAGGGCGAGCCCACAACCAAGACTCATGACAATGCCGGTTATTTCGACCTCGCTCCGGTAGACCTCGGGGAGGCGACCCGGCGCGATATAGTGATCGCCCTGGAGGAGATGGGTTTTGAAGTCGAGGCCTCCCACCATGAGGTGGCCACCGGGCAGCATGAGATCGACTTCCGCTACGATGACGCCCTGACCACGGCCGACCGGGTCACCACCTTCAAATTCGTCACCCGTACCATTGCCCAGCAGCACGGCTTGCATGCCACTTTCATGCCTAAACCGATCTTCGGCATCAACGGCTCGGGCATGCACACGCACATCTCCCTCTTCCGGGACGGCGAGAACGCTTTCTTTGATCCCACCGGCCCCTACCAGCTGAGCGAAGTGGCACTTCACTTCATTGCAGGAGTGCTGGAGCACGCCCGCGCCTTCACGGCGATAACCAACCCGCTCGTCAACTCTTATAAACGTCTCGTCCCCGGCTATGAGGCTCCCGTCTACGTTTCCTGGTCGGCTCAAAACCGGAGCGCCCTGATTCGTGTGCCGGCGGCACGCGGCAAGGCAACTCGTATCGAACTCCGTTCACCCGACCCGTCCTGTAACCCCTATCTGGCCTTTGCCGTGATTATCAAGGCCGGGCTGGATGGCATCAAGCGGAAGCTGACTCCTCCGCCTTCCATGGATCGCAATATCTACGAAATGACCAAGGAGGAGAGAAGGAGCGCGGGCATCACCGAGCTACCCGGCAGCCTGGCGGAAGCGATCGACCTGCTGGAACAGGATAAAGTGGTGCGGGACGCCCTGGGCGACCACGTGCTCAACCATTTCGTGGCGGCCAAGCGAATCGAGTGGGATCTCTACCGCACCCAGGTGCACCGCTGGGAGCTCGATCAGTACTTGGGTGTCTTCTGACTGCCTGATTCTCTGCGAGAACACGGGGGGAGATCTGCCATGGAAGGATTGGTTGCAGAGCCTTATGTGAGCAATGAAGAAGCGGAAAGGCTGGGGTACTGGATCATCTCCTGGCTTAGAGAAGAGCTAAGAAAGTCCGGAGCACGGGGCCTGATCTTTGGGCTAAGTGGCGGCATCGATTCGGCCGTAGTGGCGGGACTGGCCATCCGGGCGGCGCCGGGCCGGAGCCTGGGAGTTATCATGCCCTGCCATTCGCAGCCCCAGGACATCCAGGACGCCGAACTCGTTGCCCGCCATTTTGGCCTGGAGACGTTAACCGTCGACCTGAGTGGGGTCTACGATAACTTGCTGCAACTCCTGCAGTCAAGTGCCGGTGCAAGCTGGACTCGCGAGGTTGATGCGATTGATGCGGCCACCGAGCGCCTGGCCCTCGCCAATCTGAAGCCGAGGCTGCGAATGCTGACTTTGTACTTTTATGCCAACCTGCTCCATTACCTGGTAGTCGGTACCGGAAACCGCAGTGAACTGGCGGTCGGTTATTTTACCAAGTACGGAGACAGCGGCGTCGACCTCTTGCCCCTCGGCAACCTGGTGAAAGCCCAGGTGCGGGCAGTGGCCCGGTGGCTGCACATACCTCAGTCAATAATCGACAAACCCCCCTCGGCCGGACTCTGGCCAGGACAGACCGACGAAAAGGAGATGGGCATCACCTATGCCGAGCTGGACAGCTACCTCCTGGGTCGCAGTCTATCCCCGGCTGTGACGGAGCGCATCCAGGCACTGATGCGGAGAAGCGAACACAAGCGCCGGCCCGCGCCCATCTGCCCGTTGCCGCCCGACCATTGAGTTAGCCGAGCGGCATAAGATCAAAGACTATGCGCCTGTCGTAGTACGGTGTATCTACCGCCACAGGCTTGGTGAGATATACCTCGAAGGTTATCAACCCGGAGGGCTCGCTGGAATAGGTGATCCTCTGGATCAGCGGATCGGCCAGCACCATTTCGCCGCCCTCCGGGTTTAGCTTGCCGCCCAACCGCCCGTAGCAGGTAATGCGCAGGATGCCCGTCTCAAGCCGCCACTCATAAGCTGCCTCGCGGTTGAGGTCTATCACCATCCGGACATATCCCGGGTGTACTCCAACCCGAATGTTGGAGACAACAAGGGGCAGCACTTCCAACCTGCGTCGTACCTCCCATTCCCGCCAGCGGGCAACCAGGAATCCCGAACCCGTCCGGGGCCCACCTACCACTTTCGCCTGCGGTCCTTGCCTGCCCAGCGGGGCTCTCTCAACTCGGGCCAGAGCTTCCTCACCCTCCACCGACCAGCCGATCTCCTCGGAAGGCGGAAGGGTACGCCTTCCCTGTTCGTCTATAAACAGAAGCTGCAGTGGTTGCGCTTCACCTGGCGAAAGATAAAGCTGGAGAGGGTGCAGACTGAGGAAGGGCCGCCGCAGAGTTGTCCCAACGCCGGTTGCCGGAAGCGAATCTCCCATCCACAAAAGAGGTAAGCGCTGCTGCTCGCTGTCACCGTAGAGGAGATAGCGGCGCCGCAGATCCAGCCAGGGAGCAAGCTCGGATTCCACCATTGCCTTTATCTCCGGCACGGGACGACGTTGCTTGATCATCTCTGCGACCGCCGGGTTTGCCAGTAGGTCAAACCTCGGGTTGAACCGGTTCCCGGCAAACTCCTGGAAAACCTGGATCAACGCGAGGGCGGTTTCGAACCACTCAAACCGGTGTGGGTCAAGGATGTGCATTTCGACCCCGCCCAGGCGTTGCTGGCGGTCCACGCTGCGGAAGAAGGCCGGGCGAAAACGGACTGCCTGCCCTACTCGCCGGTTTAGCTCATAGGCCAACCGGAAGGGATCGGTGATCCAGGAATCTCCCAGGCGGGTAAAGGGACAGTAGGTATCCCGCCCCACACTCACTCCCGACTTCTCCGCGAACACCGTTGCGCCATACGCCAGGACCGCTTCCGCGGTAGGCAGCGCCGGCGAGGGAGCAAGCCAGGGGAGGCCGGTGTCTTGCCAGAGCATTCCTCGCCGCCAGCCCTCCATAGGAATCACGCTGAGGGCGACACCCAGCCGGTACTCTTCGTTCAGCATCAACGCCAATTCACCCGCGGTGAGGCCGTGACGTAACGGCAGGCGGTACTGCCCCCGCTCGGGGAAGAGGAACGGGTGGGCAAGCGGGCCTTCGACCCGCTCACCGCCAACAGGGTTGGGGCGATCGAGGATCACCACCTCAATGCCCAGCTCGCCGGCGACCTCGAGGCACCGGGCCAGGGTGTAGAGGTGGGCATTGATATTGCAGCCCAGGACCTGCACGTTGATCAACAACACGTCAAGATCTTTCATCACTGCAGCAGTCGGCCTTCGACCGATTCCGTGCAGGGAAAAGACGGGTACCCCGTAGTAACTTAAACGGAGAGGGCGATCCTCGTCCTGGGGCAGATCGGACCAGTAACCGTGCATGGGGGTAAAGAGTGCGTCGACCTTCAGGCCCAAGTCAAGTAACAGCTCAAGCGGGTCACCCAGCAGGGGATGAGCAGAGGCAGCGGCAGCATGGGTGAGGATCCCTACGTGGCGTCCCCGCAGCCGGCTCAGCCCCTCGGCAAGGAGCCTGTCGATCCCCAGGCGCATGCACCCACCCCCAAGCCATCTCCTATACAGGATTCGCTCTCTTCCCTACCATTCCTGGGAAGGACATGCAAATTGCGTGAGGGGAGAAAAAGTGTAAGAAAGGACGACCTGCATGGAGAAAGAGACACCTGCGGCTCCCGCCGCTCCACCTTTCGCCAACAGCTACTACAACTGGCCGGATCTCTATGAGGCTACCTCGCCGGGAGTCCCCGGGGACATCTCGTTCTACCAGGCGCAAGCTACCCGCACCGGGGGACCTGTATTGGAGATCGGTTCAGGTCTTGGGCGCATCAGCTTCGCCCTGGCTCGCGCCGGTCTGTCCGTTGTCGGCCTGGAATACCACTCGGCCATGCTTCAGGAGGCCGAATTCCGGCGGCGCAGCCAGCCGCAGTTGCGAGGTCAGGTACAGTTCATCCAGGGAGATATGCGTAACTTCTCGCTCGGCCAGCAGTTCCCGCTGATCATCATGCCGTACCGCACTTTCCTTCACTGCCTGACGCAGGAAGAACAACTGGCCACTCTGGCCTGTGTGAGGGAACACCTTCTGCCCGGGGGCAGGTTCATTTTCGACTTCTTCCTCCCGGACCATCAGTTAATTGCGTCCGAGGATACTTCTTACCATCTTCGCGGGCGTTACCTGCATCCCCGTACGGGACGACCGTTTCTTCTATGGGAGGCTACCGAAGTAGACCGTCTCGAACAGCGCGTGGATGATCATCTCTTCTTTGAACTGCTCGATGAAAACGGACAACCGGCCCAGCGCATCTACAGCAGCTTCTCAATCCGGTACCTTTTCCCGTCTGAATGTACACTCCTTCTCCGCCTGGCCGGATTTGAAGTGCTGCAGGTGTTTGGGGGCTTCCACCACGAACCCCTGACGGAAATGAGTACTGATTCGGTCTGGATCGCTCGCCGGCGATAGTATTCCGCCTAAAAGACCCCCAGGTATTGGTCCAGCTCCCAGTTGGAGACCTGGCTGCTGTAAATATCCCATTCTATGCGCTTTGCAGCGAGAAAATGAGAGTAGACGTGTTCGCCAAGCGCCTCTTTCATTAAGGGATCGTTCTCCATAGCCTCCAGCGCCTCATCCAGCGAGCGGGGGAGCCGTTTGATCCCCAGCGCCGCCCTTTCGGCCTGATTCAACGTGTAGATATTACGGTTGACCGCCGGAGGCGGCTCAAGCCGGCGGCGTATACCATCGAGGCCGGCCCGGATGAGTACCGCAAGGGCCAGGTACGCATTACAAGCTGGATCGGGCGAACGCAACTCTAACCGGGTATGCTCACCACGCGCCGCCGGGACGCGTACGAGCGTGCTGCGGTTCTGAACGGACCAGGAGACGTAAACCGGCGCCTCGTACCCGGGCACCAACCGCTTGTAAGAATTGACCAGCGGATTGGTGATGGCCGTGAAGGCTCGGGCGTGGTAGAGCAACCCCGCCAGGAATCGCAGAGCGGTCTCACTCAGCTGGTGCTCCCTCTGCGGGTCGTAAAAAGCATTCCGTCCCTCCCGGAAGAGGGCTATATGGACGTGCATGCCCGAACCATTAACACCAAAAAGCGGCTTGGGCATGAAGGTGGCGTGCAGGTTGTGCCGGGCGGCAATAGTCCGGGTCACGAATTTCAAGGTTACCAACTGGTCGGCAGCGGCCAGGGCGTCACAGGGGCCGAGATCTATCTCATGCTGGCCCGGCGCTACCTCGTGGTGCGAGGCCTCAACCTGCAGTCCCATCTCTGCCAGCGTAATGACAATATCCCGTCGGGCATCCTCACCCAGGTCAACCGGTTCGAGGTCAAAATAGCCTGCTTTGTCGTGGGTAACCGGAAGCGGCTTGCCCTCCGGCGAACGATGGAAAAGGAAGAACTCGCACTCAGCCCCGATCTGAACAGAAAATCCCATGGCCGCCGCTTCATCCAGCGCCCGCCGCAGCACATGACGGGGATCGCCGGCGAAGGGTGAACCGTCCGGGTTGTAGACGTCACAGATCAGTCGCGCCACGGCGCTCTCCCGGGGACGCCACGGCAAAAGGGCGAAAGTGGTCGGGTCGGGCCGCAGGTTCATGTCCGACTCCTCCACGCGAGTAAACCCCTCGATGGAAGAACCGTCGAACATAACTTCGTTGTTGAAGGCTCGCTCAAGTTGGCTGGCGGGAATAGCCACATTCTTGACTATACCGAGAATGTCGGTAAACTGCAGGCGAATGAACCGGACGTCCTGCTCCGCGACCAGGCGCATGACATCCTGGATGCTGAACCCCATCTCCTCCTGCCCGCCCCCTGCTTTCCGTCAATCACTCTATCACTCTATCACTCTATCTTCCTGCTACTTTGGGAACGGCCCCCCCGGAATCGCTAAGGCCTCCCCGCTTGTGGAGGATTCGGGTGAGCTCGGCCTGATTGGTCACCGGATAAAGGGAGTTTAGACGTCGCCCGGCAGCCAGCATCTCGCGAGAGCGGAGACCGGAAAGCTGCCCGGTGGCGAATACGGCCAACTCATCCAGGGTAGCGTCCCCGTACTCTCCGACCTCCGACGAAAGCGCATCATTCTGACGGTCGGTCGGCCTATCACCGCGGGGGCTTACCTCGTCCCCGGCCAGTGCCTCCCCGTCCAACCTCTTCAGCACAGCCCGGACTCCCTCAATGTTAAGCCCCTGGCCGAGCAACTCTTTCACCTTGAGCAGGCGGTCGACATCGGCCGGCGAATAGAGGCGTTGGTTCCCCTTAGTTCGCGCCGGGACGACCAATCCCGTTGCCTCGTAGTAGCGAATCCGCCGGCCGGAGAGCCCGGTCAACTTCTCCACCACGCCGATGGGATATACCGGCAAGTCCGCGCGACCTTCCGCCATAGCTACCCCCCTTCCCAGTACCGGCATCATAACAGAGCGGAATGATATTTGTCAACGATATGTAAACTTGTCTCTCGCATGTCAACCAAATGTGCGTTTTATGGAATAGGAACCGGGTACAGGCGAGGCTCATATCCTGGTACTGCACATTTCACGAGAAAGCAGATGAGGAGGTTCAAACTTAATGGCAGAAAACACAACCGCTCCGGTACGTCATCTGTTTGCCGGTAATAACACCCCTCAGGGATTCTTTTCGTATTACGAGTATCTGATACCGGCTTCACCGCGACGGGTATTCGTGCTTAAGGGTGGCCCAGGTACCGGCAAATCCACTTTTATGCGACGAATAGGTGAAAAGTTCAACTGGCGGGGGTGGACGGTCGAATACTTTCACTGTTCCTCGGATCCAGACTCCCTGGACGGGATACTCTTCCCCGAAATTGGCATAGCAATAGTGGATGGGACTGCTCCTCACGTGATCGATCCGAGATTCCCCGGCGCGGTCGATGAGATCATCAATCTGGGAGAATTTTGGGACGAGGCGATGCTAGCCGCTTCCCGGGACGAGATCACCCTGCTGACCCGGGAGATCAGCTCCCTTTTCGCCCGTGCCTACTGGTATCTGCGCGCCGCCCTGCTCATGCGTGAGGAGCAAGCAGCCGTCTACGAACAGGCTATGGATCATGCCTTTGCCCGCCGGGCATGGGCCAGAGCCGCTGCGTACCTGTGGGAGGCGATGCGCGCGGCTGGCCGGCAGAGCTCGCAGCTGCCGGGCGCGGATACGCCTAAGGAGGGCAGGATCCGGCGCCTTTTCGCCACCGCGATCACCCCTTCTGGTTACCGCAGCTTCTTGCCCGACCTTTTCGGTGGCTCGGCCCACCTGGTGGTGGTACGGGGGGCTCCGGGAACCGGCAAGAGCACCCTGGTGGCACGGCTGGCCGACTTTGTTACCGCACAGGGCTACGATTGTGAACTCTACTGTGACGCCCTGCGTCCGGAGCGGCCAGAGCACATCTGGATTCCCGCGTTGAAGGCAGGGGTCGTGACCAGTACCGCTATCCATCCTTTCCCTCCCCGGCCGAACGACCTGGTCATAGACCTGGACGGAGGATTGGATACACGGCTGGTCCAATCCGAGACTGCCGCCCTGGAAACTGCCCGGCGATGGGCAACCGAGCTTTCGGACCTCGCCATTGCCCACCTGAAACAGGCAAAGCACCTCCACGACCGGCTGGAAGCATACTACGTACACAGCATGAATTTTCCTGCCCTTGAACGTCTGCAGTCGGACGTAGAGGGACGCATCCTCGCCATATCTGATTTTGCGTCGGAGGAAGCAAGCCCTGGAAAGGCGAAGTAACTTCAGGTGGGTTCGTTCATTGCGTACCGTGTAAACTGGCTTCAGGTGAGGTTAAGTAGCGAGGTGCAGTACAGGCAGATCATCCGCCGGCATGCATTGGCGAGCGGGCTCGTACTGCTCGGCGTCGAAGCAGGGCTGATCGCGACGGACAGGCCCGTGCGGGGATTTCATCTCCTGGCGGCAGCCGGACTGTGGGGGTATTACCTTCTCCTCGTCTACGCCGCCTACAGGCGCTGGCTGGCCGTACAGTTGCCGGCTACGGGAGATCCGAAAACCGCTTCACCGTCTCCACCAGGGTTTTGGCTGGCCATGGGAAGTGCCGGATACCTTCTCTTCTGGCTGGCCACCGGTGTTGGCGTAGCCTGGGCCGGTTGGTTGGTCCGTTCCCAGCTGACCGGAAGCCCGCAGGCAGGCCATTCGATGGCCTTTTTTACCGGCTGGGTGGCCCTCTCCCTCTTCCTCTTTGCCGCCGCCCGGCTGGTAAGCCGCCGGCGGCGGCGACACGAGGCTCGCCTGGCTGGTCGGTCAGGCCGCCGGCAGCATCGTCGGCGGCGCCGCTAACCCGACCGGCCGCTACTCCAGGATCTCCCCCACCGGCACGAAAGTGAAGCCCCGGGCGCGCACAGCCGCTGCCAACGGCGACAGTGCCTTGACGGTCTCCGGCATGGGGTGGGCCAGCACGATCGCACCATTCTCCAGGCGGGAGAGCACCCGTTGCTGAATCTCGTCCGCACTCTTTTTGGTCCAGTCTACTGTATCGATGGTCCACATGATGGTGCGGAAGCCCAGCTGGCCGGCCCGGCGGGCTATCCGTTCGTTGACCTCGCCATAGGGGGGCGCGAAGAGGTTGGTCTCCACGCCGGCAATATCATGTAGAATACGCGCGCCTTCCCTGATCAACTTATCCAGCTCGCTGTTGGTCAACAGACTGGGGTGAACGTGCTCCGCGCCGTGGGTTCCCAGCTCGTGGCCGGCACGGACCATCTGTCGCACCAGGTCCGGGAATTTGCGGGCAAACCGCCCGGTAACAAAAAAGGTAACCCGCAGATGCAGTTCATCCAGGGTGCGCAACATCTCCGGCAGAACGTCGGCTCCCCAGTCGACATTGATCGCCAGGCTGATCCGGGGCCGGGAGGGGTCGCCGCGGTAGACGGGCGTGAAGTAAGCCTCGGTAACTGCGGGTGGCACTTCGACAAAGACGGGCTCGACACTCTCACCCGCCTGCGCGTTGAGGACCGCCTGCACCGTCGTGTCCACGTCCACCCGGCGTCCGGCACGGGACGGCGCGATGGTCCCGGAAGACGTGATCGCCGCATCGGCGGGCTCGGTCCGCATCTCTTCGGCCAACGTGAGGACCAGTTCCCGTACCTCCGGTTCCCACCAGCCTCCCACCGGCTGGCCGGCCAGCGTTACTCCGGGCGCCACGCCAAACCGGGCCCGGCGCCAGCGATCGATTCCCCCCGGCAACCAGGCGAGAAAGAGCAGGACAAAGAGCAGGCAGAGACCGGCCAGGAGCCGACGGCCGTTGACCACCACCCAGAGCGTGCGCATGCCAGACTCACCTCTCAGCTGGAAACCTATGCTGCCATGACGGGCATCTTGACGGGACTTGAGTGACGGCAAGAAGCCCGTACCGAAAAAGAATGCCGGGGAAGCTCCCCGGCGGCTCGTGTCTGACTCGGTTCGTCTGTCACGGCAGCTTTTCAGTCCTGCCAGCGAGCAACGTAGATATCGTAGCCCTTGCGGCCGTCCCGATCGATAGCGGAGATAAAGAGCCACTTATCGTTGAAAGCCAACTCTCTTTCGTCAGTCGGGCCGTTTATGGGAACTCCCAAGCTCTGCGGAGCACTCTTCTCATCGGCAGCCACGAAGATATCCATTTTGCCGACAGTGCCCTCCCGGTTGCTGTCAATGTAGATCTTTCCGTCTGGCCCGACGAAGATGCTCCACTCATCACCAGGAGTGTTGATCGGCGCCCCCAGGTTGACGGGAGTGGTCCATTGCCCGTTCACCTTGACGCTTTTCCAGACGTCCTGGC
Source organism: Limnochordales bacterium (assembly GCA_014896315.1). Lineage (GTDB taxonomy): Bacteria > Bacillota > Limnochordia > Limnochordales > DUMU01 > DUMU01. Next base: position 101,050 of record JADBKP010000005.1, on the reverse strand, counting down.
CACCCAGACCGGCCTGCCCACCAAAAGAACCCCTGGAGGTCAGGTAGGCAACGGTTTCATCCTCGTTCACCCAGAGATCCCACTCCTGCGCGTCGGTGCTCCAGGCTTCGATCTTGACCGGCTCGCCCCACTCGCCCTTCTCTTCGTCCCACTCACTGCGGTAGAAGTCGTAGTCGGTCAGCGGATTATAGCGGGCGAAGTAGAGGACCTTGCCGCCTCCCACCACTACCGGATTGATCTCGTTGTTAGCACTGGTGTTGACAGCCCCCGGAACCGGCTGCGGTTCGGACCAGCTGCCCAGAGCCTCGTCGTACGTCGAGTAGTAGATGTCGTACCGTCCCCAGACAAGGTAGAGCGTATTCCCATAGATCCAGGGCATCCTGTCCGTCCCATCGCCGGAGTGCTCCCAAAGAACAGGCGTCGACCACCCGGCTGCCTCAGCCAGGGGAGCGAGAGCGGTGGCTGCCGCCACCGTCAGCACCAGACCTACCGCCCCCACCGCGAGGGCCGCCACAGAAGTGCTCAGCCTAGGACCTCTTTTCATTCCCAAGACCTCCTTATCTCATCTTCCTTACCGGCCGGACGTCCGTGGATGCCGCCCCGCCCGGAACCACCACGCCAGCGATAATCCTAGTGCCCTGGGAGCGGTCTCCACAGCCGACCCTCGCTTTCCCAACAAGCCTTGCCACACGCCTAGAGCGTGGTCTTGCTCCGTTCTGCCTTTTCGGCGATGATCGCCTGCTCATGAAGCCAGCTCATGGCTTGCGCCGGTGCCCAGCCTGCGCCGGTCACCAGCTGCCACGCCTTGCGCAAGAGCTCATCCCAGAGCCTTGGCGTAACCCAGGGCGCGGGCACAGCAGCTTTCACCGAAGCGATCACGGGTCGGTAGAGCGGGTCTGTGATGTACTCGGCTCGGTCAAGTTCGGCCTGCCTCAACGGCAGATCGCCGGAGGAGGCAAAGTAGAGGAGCGTCGCTTCCGGTGAAGTGACAAACCGGATCCACCTGGTGGCTGCCTCCTGCGGAGCTTTCTTCGAGATCACCAGCGCCCAGTTTGTCATGAGCGAAGCCCGGGTCCCTCCCGGTTGGGCTGCCGGTGCCTCCTCGATGCCGAATTCGGGTACCGGATTACCGGTACGGAAGCTGCCGATCATGGCCGGGTGAGCCCAAACCATCCCCAGTTGATCATTGCGAAAGGCCCTCCATCGGTCCATGCCGGGATCCTCGACCTTATGCCGTATAACGAGGTCGACAGCAAATTGAAACCCGGCTGCCGCCTGAGGCGTGCTGAAATCGGGCAGGTTTGTTGTCTTGTTCCATAGCGTTGCTCCAGCCTGGATCATCAAGGTCCCCAGGACAGGACCGTACCCTCCGGTCGCCACCCCTTCGATCCGGGTCTGGCCGCTTGCGTCCTTCTTATAGATCTTCCGGGCATACTCAACCACCTGATCCCAGGTCTGCGGCGGTCTGCGGGTATCGATCCCGGCCTCTTCGAGGACTTTGATGTTGTAGAACATCACAATGGTCTGGGCATCAACGGGCAGCGCGTAATACTTGCCCTCGTGTTTAAAATGGTAGATTGCTGCCGGCACGAACTCCTTTTCTATCTGGGCGGCGGTCACTTGTTTCTCGTCGAGGGGTTGGAGCGCTTTGGCGGCCCAATAAACCGGTACGTTCCCGGAACGGACCTGGAAGACGTCCGGGCCCAGGCCGGTAGCGAGTGCGGTCGTAACTTTTGTGAAGTACTCGCTCAGCTCGTAAAACTGCAACTTGACCCGGATATCCGGATTCCGTTTGTTAAACTCCTCAGCCAACTTCTCCAGCACCGCGTTGCGAGCGGGAGACGAATGCTGCCAGTGCTCAATCACGATGGGTTTGGAGGTAGCCGCCCTGACAGGCGAAGGTGGTAACAGCGCGCTTGCCGCCAAACCGCAGGCCAATAGCGTTGCTCCCAGGACAGCCCAGCCTCTTCTCGCCATAAAGATTGCCTCCCTTGCATATCTCCGAGTTGCCAGGCTTGTCTACCGATACCGTTGCCATCGCCTCGCTCCTCTGCTCACTCCCCCTCTGCCTGCTTCCCCTCACCTCCCTTCGCCGATACGGATCCGAAGCTAAGCTGCAACTCCGCCACCAGCGGCCAGTGGTCGGAGGCATCCGTAGGTACAGTCCGGACACCGGCCACCTTGAATTCGGGCGAAGCAAAGATGTAGTCTATCTGCACGTTGGGTTTGCCGTCCGGGGAGTTGTAGCAGAAGGTGGGCCACATTCCCCCAGCGGTCACGCTGGCCAACCACTCCGTTACCGCCACTACCTCGGGCGAGTCCGGTCTAGCATTCCAGTCGCCCATCAGAATGGTTGGTAGCCCGAACGTCAAGAGCTTCTCCCGGATAACCCGAACGTGCTGCAGCCTCTCCCTACTGCTCAGCCCCAGGTGGGTCACTCCAACCTGGACCAGGCCATTCGGCACCTTAACCTGAGCAATCAGGAGACTCCTGTCCTCCCGGGTATCAAGGCGGGGCAGAATGATCGTCTCACTGCGGAGAATGGGATAACGGCTAAGCAGGGCGTTGCCATACCCTCCGTCTGCCCCCAACAACGATCCGCGGTGCAGGGCAGGAGCGAACGCAAACTCCATGCCCAGCTCCCTCGCCAGCCAGGCGGCCTGTTCCACAAACTGCGAGCGGAAGCTCCAATTCTGGTCTACTTCCTGCAAGCCAACGAGGTCTGGTGCTACCTCTTTGATGACAGTCGCCACGCGGGCCAGGTCCACACGGCCGTCCAGCCCTTCACCGTGGCGGATGTTGAAGGTCATTACCCGCAAGACCCCGCCCTCCTGACCTGGGGACTGACCCCAATCCTCCGTCTCTGCCAGTGCCGGACCATTGGCGAACCAGGCAGCACTCCCGATCCCCAACGCCAAACCGAAAGCCATCACCAGTCTCCACCAGCAGCCGGATCCGTCCACCCGCCTGCTTTTGCCATACCCCGCGTCGAAGTCCACTCCGTCGCTCCCTCCCTGGTCGCACCTGAACGGAGATCCGTCTCCCTGGCCGAACCGCCCGTTACCTTCGCCCACAGCGCTGCGCAAGCTACTTCGCGAAAGAGAGCCACACCCCCCATGAACCGACCTTCCTCACCCAGTGCAGCTGCCTCGAGACGAACCGCTTCGCGGAAGACCGGCAAGCTGTGATTGGTGACAGCTGCTTGCAGACGCCCCATGACCAGTCGGGGATCCATTTCATAAACGCTCCCCGACACCAGGATCAGATCTGGCCCGAGCAGGTTAACCAGGTTGGCCAGGGCCAGTCCCAGATGGTCGAGTGCCTGGTCCACCATCTGCCGTGCCAGCGGGTCGCCTGCCCCCACCGCCCGGGCCACCTGCTGCAGGCTTAGCCGGTTGAGGTCGCCACCGGTTAAGCGGCGCAGCTCGTTTTGCTGGTCAACCCAGATGAGACGCGATGCCTGGCCGATAAGCCCCGGCTCTGAAGCGGTCACTCCCAGGCAGCCACGGTTGCCGCACCGGCAGAGCGCACCGGAGGGGTCGACGGTAAAATGGCCTAGCTCACCGGCACTGGTGTGGCTCCCGAGGTAGAGGCGTCCGTCGAACACCAGGCCGACGCCTATACCCTGGTCGACCCAGAGGTAGATGAGTCTGCGGGCGTCCCGACCCTTTCCCCAGCGGCTTTCGGCGAGGGCCGCCAGATCCACGTCGTTGCCGGCCACCACCGGCAGTCCCAACCGATCACCCAGCGCCCGGCTGACCGGGAAGTCTTTCAGACCCAGGGGCGAGGAGAAGAGCAGCCTGCCCCCGCGGTCAACGAGCCCGGGCAGGATCAGCGCCACTCCCACGGGGGTCAGGTCCGCCGGCAGACGGCGCATTCCCGCCTGCACAAGCTCCGCCAGGCAGGCCACCAGGTCGCTTCCCTCCTCCCACCTGCTGATCTGCGCCGGCAACCCCTGTAAGAGACGGCCGTTTGCGGTCAACCAGCGCGCCTCAAGCAGCCTGTTTCCATGGACCCGTACCACCGCCAGCAGGTACTTGTCCCCTGCCAGCGTCAGCAAGGTCGGCCGGCGGCCTCCACGCGAAGGTCCCTGACCCTCAGCCGCTACGAACCCCGCCTCGATCAGATCCTTACTCACCTGCCAGACCGCAGCTCCGCTCCAACCGGTGGCTTCCGCCAGTTGCTGCCTGGTCCAGCCAGGGCGGGAGGCGATCAGCTGGAAAAGCCGCTTATGCCGTCCGGTCCAGCGCTGTTCCGCCGTCCCAGCCATAGCATCACTTCCGGACGGGAGATTTCGCCCTGGACCGCACCTTTCCTTCCACATAGGGCAAAGTTTCTGCTTAATGTCTGTAAAATGTCTGTAAAACCGCATCATCTGCGTCACTTTATTTACATGTGAAAAAACCCGCCGACGTTCTTGGGGACTGCCGATTACGGGCCGTCTGCAGCCGTCCCGTTCAGCGGGCAAACCAGTGCTGCCCGATGACACGGAGTACTGGTCGGCTCCAAATCCACCGGTTCGTGGTGCGGGCGGGATTCCAGTAGTAGAGCGCTCCGTTGGTCGGATCCCAACCCTTCAGCGCCAGGGCTACAGCCCGATAAGCATTCGCATCCGGCTTCAGGTTGATCTGCCCATCCGCCACCGCTTCAAACGCTCCTGGCTGATAGATGATGTCGGCAATCCGGTCAGGGAAGCGCGGATCATCCCGGCGGTTGAGAATCACCGCCGCCACGGCCACCTGCCCTTCGAGGGGTTCGCCGCGCGCCTCGGCATAGACCGCCCGGGCGAGCAGTTCCCATTCGGCCGGGGTCAACCAGCCCCGGGCCGGCACGTCGGTCCGAGAACTAGTCGTCATTGCGGCTTGCCCAGCAGCGGGCTGAGATGCCTCAGACGTCCGCCCCCGTTCCCGGTGCTGGTGCTCTGCCGTCCGCAAATCGCGGTCGCGATTCTTCTCGGGCTGGCGTGGCGACTGGGGTTGCGGTTGCGGCTTCGAAGAGAGAGACGGCGATGCTGCCGTTTCGCTCCGGCCAGGTGCTAGTTTGGGCTCATCGGGGGGGAGCTGCACTTCTCCGGCCAGCACCAGGACGGGAATCAAAGAACTCAAAGCCAGGAGTCCCAGAAGGAACATCGCCGACCGGCGCTTTCCCCCCAGGCGCCCGCTGAGCCAGAGCATCACCAAGACCTCCCCCTTTCTGCCGCGCTGTAAAGCCCCGGCTGACTACCTCCGACGGGCGAGCGCCGTTTGTTATCGGAGTATTCTGACAATTGCGTGGATATTATAACAGCTGCAGAGGGGGTTTAGCAAGAGAAGCCAGAAGCAGTGAACCGGCAGCAGTACGTCCGCCGCGAATGGGGGTTGCCCTGCAACATGCCGGTGCGGGTCAATGACATGCCCCCCTAAAGGGTAAAGACATGATTGCCAATCTCCGCGAGCACCGGACGGGTGGACCAATATTCGGGATTGGCGGCAAGCCGGGGATTGTAGAAGTACAGCGCTCCTCCGGTGGGATCCTCGCCGGCCAGGGCAGCCAGGGCTGCTTCCCGGGAAAGACGATCGGGAACCGTACTGGCAAAACGACTGGATGCCACGGGTGGGAATTGACCCGGTTGATAGATGACATCCCTTATGGTATCGGGAAAGTCCGGAGAGAGGAGCCGGTTGACTACCACCGCCGCGACTGCGACCCGGCCGATATACGCCTCCGAGCCTGCCTCAACTTGCACGAGCCGCGCCAGAAGCTCTACCTCTTCCTCATCAGCTTTGTAACGTAGTGAACCGCGTGCCGGCAGCTCGCGGTGGGGTGCAGGTGAGAGTGCCAGTACCTGTCCTACCTTGATGAAATCGGGGTTGGGAATCTTGTTCCAGGCTACAATGTCTTTTACCGTAAGTCCGAAGCGGCGGGCAATAGAAGTCAGGGTATCACCCGGCTGAACGTGGTAGTACCGGGGCGGTGGCTGCGTGTCACTGGCAGCCAGTGCATCGAACTGTGTCAGGCCGATGCAGACCGCGGCTATCCCGAGGAAAATCACCACATCTTTCAGGTGTTGAACGGCTCGTCCCACGAGGTCACCTCTCCCGTCATCTGGTTTATCCGGTACTAGTCGATGTCCATGCCCGCCTCGTCCCATTACTATGCACTTGTCCTAGACGTATGCCGACCGACGTCAGTTCAGGAGCGGCCGTGCCAGGGCATAACAGGTTTTCTAATTCGACAATGGTAACCCATCTCCTGCCAGCATCGACTTCCGGGAGGTGACCGGAGGGAGCGCCCGCCTCCCTTGTTTATGTTTGGAACAGTTCAAGGGATAGGCAGGCGAGGCGTTTTTTGTGCGTTCCCGGTCTCATCCTGGGGGCCTTCCCCAAGCATCCAATCGGGCCAGCCAGGCATGACGGGAGATCAGTCCGGACAGAGAGGCCCGCCCCGCAAAGCGCTGAAACCAGAGCAAAGCTATCACACCCGCCAGCTCGGCCCAGAAGGGCAGCCAGGCCACCCACCCGACCCCCAGCAGGAATCCGAGAGGGTTCGCTCCTGTGTCACCCATCATTACCTGCGCCTGCAGATCCCGGGGTGCATATGTCAGTACGGTCGCCGCCGTCCAAAGGAGCACTGCTCCCACCTGTGAACCGGCAGACGGTGGCAGGGCTGTCAGCAGAGATGCCAGGGGCAGGAGCAGCGCGACCAGAAAGGCTTTGATCGCCCGGCCCGGGCGGATGTCGAACAGGTTGAGGCTGTTGGTGGCCAGGGCGAGAAAGAGGGCACTTACCGGCACCGACAGCCAGGGCGGCCCGTCCCTGAGGCCGATTCCCGTCACCGAGACCACCAGGGCAACAAAACCGCCGCCGGCAGCCTTGAAAAGGCCGGTGGTGACCAAGGACTCCGCCTGCAGCGCCCGCCAGTGGCCGGCCCACCCCCGGTGGGTGTGGTCGCCACAGACATCATCTACAAAACCGAGGAAAGCCAGGGCTGAGAGAGCAAAGAGCAGGCTCAACCCTACGGGAGCAGCAAGCACCCCTGTTACGGTCCCCAATCCGAGTGCGGCCAGCAGCGGTACCAGAAAGCCAAGGCCCATGCCGGTTGGCAGTCTGCGTCCCTGGAAGTTAGTGGATAGCAAGCCTCCTCGTTCCAGCATGCCGGCCACAAGTGGTATCCACAACCGGGTAGCTAGTACTGCTGCCGTCGTAAGCAACAGCACCAGGCTCCACCAACCGTTAACAGGGAGACCTGTTGGCCTCACTGCATCCACGGCACCCCTCCCCCTTTATCGCTTAGAGCTTCCCGGCGGCAAATCCGGATGGCCCGCCGGATCGCCCACCACTGTTTGGCCCGGTGGTAGATGCTGCGCCAATCCCAGCCAGTGACCCGGTGTTCAAAGGCGACGGGCAGCTCCATAACCCGGAATCCCTGCAACAGTGAACGGATGGTGAGCGCCACTTCAACGCCAAAGCCGGGCGGCAGGGGGCTGGCTCTCTCCCAGACCTCGCGCCGCAGAGCTCGCTGCCCCGAGAGAGGTGAACGGGGCTGCCAGCCGGTCAGTTCCCGCACCGCCCGGGCTGCGGCCCCTACCGCCAGGCCAAAACCACCTCCCCTGGTCCGGTGGCGGACGGCGGAGGTAGCAACCGGGGGCAGCAGGTCGGCAATCACCATGTCCGCCTTTCCGGCCAGGACCGGCCCGAGCAGCAGGGGCAAGAGCGCCGCGCTCCTGCCCACATCAGCGTCGACGAAAAGGAGCACTTCTCCCTGCGCCTCCCGCACACCGGCCGCCAGTGCGGCAGACTTGCCCCGGTTGCGCGGCAGGGATACTACCCGTGCGCCGGCTGCAGCCGCCCGGATCGCCGTGCGGTCGCGGGAGCCGTCATCGACCACCACCACCTCATCTATCAACGGTGAGCCAAGTAACGCCCGTACTGTATCGGCCACCCTCTCTTCCTCGTTATAAGCCGGGATTACCGCACTCACCCTCACCCAAACCCAACCTCCTGTCCCCGCTCCCGTCTTGCCTCCTCATTGGTCCTCTGCTGAATCTGCCCGTGCACCGGCAGGGATGGCCCGGGATAGGCCGGAATCAGCACTGCATCAGGAAATGCGCCAACCAGCCCGCGGACCCCGACACATAATCCCAGTACCAGCGCAGCCTGCCCACCACTTTTCTCCATCCCGTCCACGACCAGCGCCTCCTGCCGCAGATACAGCTGGACCAGCGAGTCGGGAATGTCGGGGATCTGACTACTCTTCCTGAAGATGCCCAGAGCAATCCTCTCAATCCCCTGCTCGCGCGCCGCATGCAGCAATTGTCGATGCTGGTTGAGAACGGCCTGTTCGGTATCAACAGCAGCGCCCCCCATCGTCGCGGTCGCCGAATCTGCCGCCTTCGTCCCGGCGGCAAGAACTAGCATCACCAGAGAGCCGGTGGTTGCGGCGCGCCCAACCGTCTCAGGCTGCCTCCGCTCCGCTGCCGCCGGGCTTCCCGGTGCTGGTGACGGCAAGGATGGCCGGGAGGCTCCTGTGGCTGGCGGTACTTCGGTATTCGAATCCGAACCACCCGGCCCAGCCTCCCGCCCGCCGGCAGAAGTCGCCGCGATCTCCGCCACCAACCTGGCCACAGCGGAACTACCGCCCGCCAGCGTGTCGAGGCGCTCCTCGTACACCACCTGGCTTCCGGCCAGCTGCAGGAGTTGTCGCAGCCGCTGCGATGCCTGCGCTGCGGCGGGAGAAGTGTAGAGAAGAGCGATCCGTTCTCCGGACAGCCGGTCGGCAACCGCCCATTCCAGCAAGGTATGGTTAGCGCTCTCTGCTACCTGCCGGGCAGCAACCTCGTCGTGCAGCCGCTGGGTCAGCTGATCCTGTGCCGATCTGACCCGCGCCACCTCTGCCTCGAGATTGCTCAATACCGCCTGCTGGCGCAGCCAGGTCGCGTCGCTGCCGGAAATGGCTGCCCCGATCATGAGCCCGAGGCCCAGAGAGGCAAAGATTGCCACCAGAGTCGCTAGCGGCAGACGACCGCGGATCAACAGTAACTCCCCCCACACAGCAGCTCTATGGCTTTTCTCTAGTTTTCCCGGCCGGCCCTCACACCCCAAGCCTCCATCGCAGCCAAATGCGGACCAGCCGGGCCAGGCCGGTCCAGAAGGGGGAGAGTGAGATAAGTACCAGAACCGGGAAAAGAGCAGCAAAAGCCACCAGCGCCACGTCCCGCCGGCGCTCCCGTCGCCCGGCATACAGCTCGCTGATGCCCCGCGCATCCACAAGCCGCGGGCCGACTTTGAGACGGACCAGGAAAGTGCTGGCCATCCCCTGCCTCCCCTTCTCCAGGAAATCCACGAGGTTGCTGTGTCCGCCGACCAGAATGATCAGAGAGGCGCCTTCCTGGGCGGCCAGCAACAGGGCCAGGTCTTCGCTGGTGCCGGTCAGGGGAGCTACACGGGCTCGCGACTTTAGGCCTAGTTGCTCAAGGCGTGCCAGTCCCGGTGCCCTGCCGTCCGGATAGGCATGCACGACCACACAGGGACACTCCTCTAGTGCCCGGTCACTGACAGAATCCATGTCACCGACAATCAGGTCCGGCCGGTATCCCAGTTCCCGCAAGGCGTCGGCCCCTCCGTCCACGGCGATCAACACCGGCCGGGCCTCCTCAAGATAGGGAGTGATCGCCGCCAGATCCTGGCGGAACCCCGGACCACGCACCACCACCACCACCTGTCGCCCCTTCAGGTTCAGCGGCAGGGCAGGGAGTGATACCGGTCCGAGCAGTCTCTCTTTTTCCCTTCGGGCGTAATCGAGGGTGTTTTCCACAAAGCGGAGCAAAGCCTGGTCGAGATACTCCTCCGCTCGCTCGCGCCGCCGTTCAGCCTCCCGTTCACCGAAGAAAGATCCTCGAGCTATGAGCCGTCCGGCGTGAACTACGTGCCCCAGGTGATCGATGAGAAGCTCGCCGCCGTCAGGGACGCGATCGAATATGGCCGGGTCAATATCTTCAAGGAGTGGGATGCCGGCCGCCAGCAGCGCATCTGGGCCGTGGTGGGGAAACCTCCCGGTGATGAAGGGACGGGTGTTGAGCACGGCAGCAACGCCGGCTTTCAACAGCGCTTCGGCCGCTACCACATCCAGGTCGGCATGGTCGACAACAGCGATATCGCCCGGCGCGAGCCGCTGGACCAACTCCTTGGTTCGGCGGCCAAGGCGAGCCGGGCCGCGCACGGTAATGCTCTTCCCGGCCATGCTGCAAGCTCCCCTCTCGCAGGGAGGGGCAGGGAGGGCAAGGACACCAGGATATACCTGTGTCCTGCCGGTCTGCTCCTCTCTGCGGGTCTTCCCTGATTAACATGGACCGGGAGTCCGTTTTCTATCGGGATTCGACCCGAATCTTGTCGGCCAGGCGGGCGATGAAGAGGGAGTTCGAGGGCTTACCCCGCTCCCGGTCGACGCTGTAGGAAAAGAGCGCCTGCAAGAACTCGAGGTTCCCCCGGGTGCAGGCAGTCTCGATAGCATGACGTATCGAGCGTTCTACACGATCCGGACTGGTAGCATGGCGTTCCGCCACGATGCGATAGAGCCGCTTGGTTATGGGAGAGAGCAGCTCCGGCGAAACCACCGTCAGGCGGATTGCATCCTTGAGGTACTGGTATCCCTTGTAATGGGCGGGGATACCGAGCCGAGTCAGGTGATCCATAGCCGCCTCTTCCAGCTGACGGACGCCCCGCACCATCTCATCTCCTACGCCGGCCGGCAACTCCCCCCGGGCTACCTCGCGCAGACGAGCGAGCAGAAGCGACAACTGCAACGGTTTGGCGGCAAAGTAGGCCACCCGGTAATTTGTAACACACCGGGTGACCACACTTTCATCGTAAAGCGCCGTGTGGATGACGAGCTTTGTTCGGTCAAGGAAGGTACGCTCCTTAAGCTGCTCGAGAACGGCAAGACCGTCATACTCCGGCAAGACGAGATCAAGTAGCAGAATGTCGGGCTGCTGCCTTTCACACGCCCGGACTACGGAAGGACCATCGGTTACAACTCCCAGGAGAACGAAAGGGTGATAAGTCTTTCGCAGATATTCCGTGAACTGGTCGGTAAAGTTGCGGTCAGCATCCGCAACGAGCAGTCCTATCGGCTTGCCGACTGTCATGGACCAGGACTCGCCTCCTCGACTATCCGTGCGGATCCCGTGCGGATGAGGACGGCTCTGCCACTGCATGTCCTTCGACTTCAGTCCCCGGCTTCCTGCCCGCTTCCAGTTGCCTTCTACAGGCGCCACACTCAGGCAGCGGGGAGCCGTTCATCCTCTGGCAAGGAGTTCTGCTCCTCCGAGCGGCCAGAATCCGACCGCCAGAGACCGGCCTCGGCCATCATCCACTCCGCCAGAATCCCGTATCCGCGCGTCTGGTCGTTGACAAAAACGTGCGTTATGACTCCAACCAGTTTATCATTCTGAATTATCGGACTTCCGCTCATCCCCTGCACGATTCCTCCGGTCTGCTGCAGCAAGCGAGGATCAGTTACCCGCACAACCAACCCTTTATCGTCGGGACGGGATTGGCGGGTGACCTTCTCGATCTGAACGGAGAATGCCTCGATCTCGCGCCCGTGCAGTACCGTCAGGATGTGGGCTGGTCCGGGCTTGACCTCACGGGCCAAAGCCACCGGTATTTTCGAGGAGCTCCCGCTTGCCGAACCGGAGTACGCCACCTTGCGGGCAGCTATAGCCGCACTGGCGGAGGGGTAGAGATGGCCAAATATACCGAACCGGGTATTCTTCTCGATGCTACCAAGGAGATTCTGCCGGTCATCGAACACCCCGATCTTCTCGCCCGGCAATCCCCTCCATCCCGGTTGAATCCCCGTGATGTACGCGCTGACGATGCGCCCCGCCACCATCGGCAGTGGGCTGCCATTGTTGCTTACTACCATGTGGCCGAGCGCCCCATAGATTCCCGTTTCCGGGTCGATAAAGGAGAGGGTCCCCACTCCGGCCACCGGCTCCTGCAACAGCAGACCGAGCAGGTAGGTGATCCGGGTTGAACCGTCGGGCCGGGGTGTCTGCACCGCCACGGGCCGGATCCGAGTCCGGATAAGCGTTCCATTCCGCATCAGGGTTATGTCCAGATCCTCTCCCCTAGCGCCGTAAGCGTCTACCAGCAGTGACACATCGGCCGGCGTCTCCACCGGGCGCGACTCAATCTCCACCAGCACGTCCCCCACCTCAATGCCGGCTTCCTTGGCCGGGTAGTACTCTTTGCCGTCGGCACCGGTTAACGGCTGGTGACGAGAGATTATCAGGCCTCGGGGAGCAAGCAAGACCCCGATAGCATCTCCCCCCGGGATGACCGATTTGGGAGCGACTACCTCCAGATCGACGGTACGAAGAGTCCAGCGCCCCACACGAATATCCAGCTGATATGAGGCCGGCAAGCTGGTGTTCTGACCGGCCACAGGTGAGGCGGAGACAGACAGGGGAAACGCAGAGGCAATAGGTAACGGTTCGTCCGGGAATAAACGCAGGGACGCCGGGTATTGCCAGACCGACCAGCCAACTACCGAGCCGGCAAAGCTGGTCAGGACGAGGAAAGCCAGAAGCAGACGCCCGAGTCTCCCGCCTGACATGCCCGCCCTCCTCTCACCGCCCTCCGGGCGGCCTGATTCGAGCAGTAGCATGTCCGGCGGCGCTGCGGATTATGGGCAGGGTTTACCAGCTATTTTTGGCCGGAGCGGCGAGTTTCCTCGCCCTTGCGTCCTTCCTACTGGGTAGCCGCACTCGCCTCCTGATGGCCCAGCAACCGACGGGCATACTCACGGACCACAGCGGCATCGGCATCACCGCCCAGCATGCGGGCGATCTCGCGCAACCGCTCCTCTCCCTCTACCTGCCGCACGCGGACGTGCGTTCGCCCATCGCTGACCACCTTCTCCACAACCCACTGAGCCTGCGCCTGGGCAGCCACTATCGGGGCATGAGTGATACAGAGCACCTGGTGGTGACGGGCCAGTTCGATCAGAACCTCGGCCAGCCGCAGCACCGTCCGCCCGCCCACCCCCGCTTCCACCTCGTCGAAGACCAGCACCGGTGTGGCATCGGCGGCAGCCAGGATGGTCTTGAGCGCCAGGCTCACCCGGGAGAGCTCTCCCCCGGAGGCAACCTTCGCCAGCGGCTCTGGAGATATGCCCGGGTTGGCTGAGAAGCGGAATTCGACCTGTTCCGCCCCGTATGGCCCGACGGGCACTCCCACCGCCGGTGAAGGCGCCTTCTCCAGCGGCAAGAGACGTACCTCAAAGCGGGCCTGCTCCAACGCTACCTTGCTCAGCTTGGCAGGAAGTTCTGCGGACAGCCGTGCCGCCGCCCGCTGCCGTAAAGCGGTGAGCCGCGCCGCTGCCTGCACCAGAGCCTCTTGTAACCTGGCCACCTGTTGGCCGAGTTCTTCCACCCGCGCCGCACTCCGCTCAAGTTCGGCGATCCGGGCCTCAATCTCCCGGCGATAGTTGAGTATGGCAGCCACGCCATTACCATATTTGCGACCGAGACGCCGGATCAGATCGAGACGGGACGTCACCAGCTCAAGCCGTTCCGGGTCGGTACTCAGCCCCTCGCGATAACGGCGCAGGGCAGAAGCGGCTTCGGTCAGACCTTCTTCGACGGATTGCAGAAGCTGGAGAACCGGCCTGACCTCACCGTCCAGTCTGGAAGCCGTCTCCAGCAGCGAAACTGCCTGACCTACCAGACTCAAGGCATCAGAGGCAGGAGCGGCCTCGCGTCCACCCTCGCCACCTTCGTAAATCAACGCGTAGGCTCGGTTGGCGGCCTCCAGCAAACGGGCGGCATGCTGCAGCCTCTTCTCCTCGCGCAGCAGTTCCTCATCTTCGCCCTCTCGCAGGCCAGCCGCATCGATCTCACCCATCTCGTAGCGGAGCCGGTCCAGCTCCCGCTCCCGTGCTGCTTCGGCCATCTGCAGCCGGTTGAGTTCCTCTGCTGCTCGGGATAGTTCCTGGTAGAGCCGGTAGACGGTCCTGGCCTCTGCCAGCAGCTCTTCGCCGCCAAAACGGTCCAGCAGCGCCCGCTGCACTTCATGCTGCAGCAGTGACTGGTGCTCGTGCTGTCCCAACCACTCCACCAGGGTCGCTCCGATCTGGCCGAGCACCCGGAGCGGCACAAGCCGACCGTTGATCCGGCAGCGGCTGCGGCCCGACGCCAAGATTTCCCGGGCGAGAACCACCGTCTCGGGGTCATCGGCATCCAGCAGGTCCAGATCGGAGAGGAGCCGCCAGCAGGCCGCCAAACCGGTGGGCGGGATCTGGCCGTCCAGGGCTTCTTCGGGTATCGCCCGGCTCAGGTCGAAAACCGCCTCTACCAGCAAGGCCGAAGCACCCTCGCGAATCTGCTCGCTGCCTCCCCGGCCTCCCAGGGCAAGCAGCAGAGCATCGACGATGATGGACTTGCCAGCACCAGTCTCACCGGTCAGCACCGTCAGTCCCGGACCGAAATTCAGGGAAACTTCTTCGATAAGAGCAAAATTGCGGATATGAAGTTCGGTCAACACCCATCTCACCACCTACCCCGGCGAGCCTGGCGATATCAACCGGTGCCGGGTCCGTGCTCCGGGTTTGAGATCCGAAACCGCCGGGCTTAAGCGGTAGGTTCACGCAGCTCCTGCAGTCGCCTGTACACGGTCCGCAGTGGCTCCCACTCGGGCAATGCACCTTCCTCTTCCGGCCGCTTCACTATTACCAGCACCGTGTCATCTCCCGCCAGAGTAGCCGTCACTTCATCCCATTTCAGGTCGTCTAGGAGCTGGGAGATGGTGGAAGCCGTCCCGGAGAGGCAGCGCAGCACCACAAGGTTACCAGTCCAATCCATATGGATTACATAATCCTGGAAGGCCCGGCGCGCCCGCTGCACCAGGTCACCGGCACTCGTGTTGGGAGCTACTGCATAGTAAGAGTTACCATCTCCTGCTTTCACCTTTATCAAGCGCAGTTCCTTAATGTCACGGGAAACTGTGGCCTGGGTGGCGGGAATACCTTCCTTTTCCAAAAGTTCCACCAATTCTTCCTGCGTCTCGACACGGTGGGTGCGAATCAGCCGTAGAATGGCCGCCTGCCGCCTTTCCTTAGTCATGCTTTCTGCCGCCTCCTTCCAGGGCCGCTACCATTCTCCAGGCTGACGGCGCAGCCGGCTTTGCAACAGAGTATAGAAGCTGCGGGTGTGCAGACGTACGAGCCGGGTCCGGTAAGGAGCAACCTCTACCAGCAACCGGTCCGTGTTCCTCAGCGCCACTCCCTCCTGACCGTCAACAGTCAGCTGCATCCCCTCGTCGCGCCCGGCCAATTCGATGACTATCTCTTCCCGAGGCGGGACGACCAGTGAACGGGCAGCCAGCGTGTGTGGGCAGATGGCTGTGATCACCATTGCCTCCACGTCCGGGCTGACTATCGGCCCCCCTGCGGAGAGCGAGTACGCTGTTGAACCGGTCGGCGTCGCCACGATCATCCCATCAGCCATGTACTCCACCACAAATTCCCCGCCCACAAAAGTCCGCAGGCGGATCATTCTGGCGAAGGTGGTCCGTGTGATCACCACATCATTGAGGGCCAGGTGCTCGGCTACGATCTTGCCCTGGCGTTCGACCCGCGAGTGCAACATCAGGCGGCTGTCCAGCCGGAAATCACCGGCAAGGAGCCTTTCCAGGGCCCCCTCGACATCCCCGCTCTCCAGCTCGGTCAGAAACCCGAGATGGCCGACATTGACCCCGAGCAACGGCACCTCCTGACGGGCCACGGCACGCGCGGCCGAAAGCAGCGCACCGTCTCCCCCCAGCACCACCAGCAACTCGACCTGCTTGCCTATATCCTGCGGTTCGCAAACCCCTTGCACGTCTACACCGGTAAGACGCGCTCGTCCCTCTTCGGTGAGCCAGACGGCAACTCCTCTCGCCTGCAGCTGCAAGATCAGTTCTCGGGCGAGCCGGAGCGCCTCATGCTTCTGCGGGTGGGGCCAGATCCCCACGCGCGTGATGGGATTACTCCCCACCTTCACCCACCACCCGCTCAGTCAATTCACACCACTCCTCCCGCGTCAAGCCGCCCTCCGGGGACTCAGCCGCGGGCGACACTGTTTCGAACCAGGCCAGAAACTCCCGGTTCCCTTCCGGTCCCAAGATCGGCGAAGCGATCAGCCCACGCAGCAGGAAGCCGGACTCACGGGCGAAGTCCCCAACTTTTAACAGGACCTCCCGATGCACCTGCGGATCCCGTACTACTCCTTTCTTCCCCACTTGCCCTCGTCCTGCCTCAAACTGGGGCTTTATAAGGGGAATCACGGCGCTTCCCGGCAACACCAGCCCGTAAACTGCAGGCAAAACCAACCGCAGGGAGATAAAACTGACATCGATGGTGGCCAGCGTCGGTCTCTCGCCGCCAAGGGCCTCCGGCTTGAGGTAGCGAATGTTAGTCCGTTCAAGCACCCGCACCCGCGGGTCCTGGCGTAGCTTCCAGGCAAGTTGGCCCCAGCCAACATCAACGGCGTAAACCAGGCGAGCTCCATGCTGCAACAGGCAGTCCGTGAAACCGCCGGTAGAGGCGCCTACGTCAAGGGCCACCGCCCCGGCGACCTGCACCGGGAAGGCGGCCAGGGCGGCCGCAAGTTTCAGGCCGCCGCGGCTCACATAAGGATTGGTCGGCCCGACTACCTCCAGGTGGCTGTCCGGAGCGACTTTCGTCCCCGGCTTGTCCACGATCCGGCCGTCCACACGCACCTGACCCGCCAGAATCAGCCTCCGGGCCGCCTCGCGGCTCGGGAGCAACCCGGCTTCCACTAAAGCCACGTCCAGGCGTTTCTTCTCCGCGTTCATCGCCGTCTCAGTGCACGACCGACACCAATCGCGGCGGCAGGATCTCCGCAGTATCGCCCGCTGCCAGCTGCTCCCGTACCGCCGCTGCGATGGCGGTGGCACTCAATCCCAGCGCCTCCCGTTGCTCAGCCTGAGAGGCGTGTTCGATAAAACGGTCCGGCACTCCGAGCCGCAATACCGGCACCTGCAGGCCGTGACTGGAGAACAACTCCAGGACGGCACTGCCAAACCCTCCGGCTAGTACTCCTTCCTCGATGGTGACCACAAGGGAATGGGCGCGACCAATCCGCAGGAGCAGGGTCTCGTCTAGCGGTTTGAGAAAACGAGCATTGACCACCGTGGCCGTAACTCCTGTCTGCCGCAGCAACGCTGCCGCTTGCCATGCCGGCTCCACCATCGCTCCGTATGCGACCAGAGCCACCCGTGAACCCTCGGCCAGGACCTCACCGCGACCCACCACCAGCGGCTCGATCGGCTGGGCAAGGACTTCCGGGGAAGGCACCTCGCCCCTGCGCCAGAGCGCCGTTCCCCGTGGGTAGCGGATAGCAAAGGGCCCGTCGGCTTCCAAGGCGGTGCGCAGGAGCTGGCGCAGCTCTTCGGCATCGCGGGGAGCAGCCAGGATGAGATTTGGTATCGCCCGCAGGAAGGCCAGATCGAATACCCCCTGGTGGGTAGCACCGTCCTCTCCGACCAGCCCGGCGCGGTCGATGGCAAAGACAACCGGCAAACGCTGCAGACAGACATCATGAATGATCTGGTCGTAGGCTCGCTGAAGAAAGGTAGAGTAAATGGCCACCACCGGTCGCAGGCCGCCCGCAGCCAGACCGGCAGCAAAGGTGACTGCATGCTGTTCAGCGATACCCACGTCAAAGAAGCGGTTGGGATAGACCCTGGCGAAGCGGTCCAGGCCTGTGCCCTCCGGCATGGCGGCCGTGATGGCGACAATGCGGGAGTCCTCCGCAGCCAGCTGGATAAGAGTGTCGGCAAAGACTGCCGAGTAGGAAGGCCCGGCGGGTTGGGCGGTCGCCCGACCGGTTGAACGGTCAAAAGCCGCCGTTCCATGATAACGGGCGGGATCTGTCTCGGCGGGACGGTATCCCTTACCTTTCTGGGTGATCACGTGCAGCAACACGGGTTCATTAAGCTTGAGCACATAGCGGAGCGCCTGCCGCAACTCCTCGATGTTGTGGCCGTCCAGCGGCCCGAAGTAGGCGAAGCCGAGCTCTTCGAAGAGAGCGCCCGGCAGCAGCATGTACTTGACCGAGTCCTTAACCCGCGAGGCAAGGTCAAATGCCCGCCGGCCGCCCGGCAGACGTTCGGCCAGGGCCTTGAGGTCTGTCTTGGCCCGGTTGTAGCCGGGCTCGAGGCGCAACCGGTTTAGATAGTGGGCTATTGCCCCGACGTTCCGGGAGATGGACATCTCATTGTCGTTGAGAACGACAAGGAGCTGCGTCCGCAGTTGTCCGGCATGGTTGAGGGCCTCGTAGGCCATGCCACCGGTGAGGGCACCATCGCCTATCACCGCCACGACCCGGTATTTCTCCCCCAGTTGATCCCTGGCCACCGCCAGGCCGAGCGCGGCCGAGATAGAGGTGCTCGCGTGCCCCGCGCCAAAGGGATCGTACGGACTTTCATCCCGGCGCGGATACCCGCTAAGCCCTCCCTGTTTCCGGAGGGTGGCGAACCGATCTTTCCTTCCGGTAAGCAACTTGTGGGCATAGGTCTGGTGTCCCACATCCCAGATCAGCTTGTCTCGGGGGGTATCCAGCTCGGTATGCAGCGCCAGCGTCAGTTCGATGACACCAAGGTTGGGCGCAAGGTGTCCCCCGTTGGTAGAGACAATGTTGATGATCTCCTCGCGCAGCTCCTGTGCGAGCTGCTGGAGCTGCGTCCGGGAAAGCCGGCGCAGGTCCCCCGGGGAATCAATCTGATCAAGGAGCCGCACCCTACCGCCTCCTCGCTCGTCGCCGGATCCGGCGACCGGCCCTTCTATCATTCAAGAGCGACCGGCCGACCACACTTTCCACCAGGGCGAGAACTCTGCCCAGTAGCAACACAATATCCTGATTATAACGTAAGGCTACTTGCTTAAACCCGGCCTTTCCGCCCACCGTAAGCCCCGCCGTGGCCGCAACGATTAAGGCCGAGCGAACCACCGTCTCCTGCAGGACCCCCGGCAGGGATAACTGGGCCGCGAGAGTAGCCCCCATAGCTCCTCCTATGGTTCCCAGGATATCACCGATCATATCGCAAGTCACCGTCGCTACCAGGTCCCGCCTCCGTACCAGCCGGATCGCCTGAACCGCACCCGGGACCCGGTCCGCCGCCAGAGCGTGCAGATCTTTTTCGGAAGCGGCAGCAGCCGCCACCCCTATGACATCGAAGAAGATGCCACTGGCGATCACCAGAATCAGAAGCGAAGCGGCGGGCAAGGGCGGCACCGCTGCAGCTGCCTCCTGGGTGAACCCTGTGAGAAGCAGCGAGGCCAGAAACACCAGTCCTCCCACTACCAGAAAACGTTTAACCACTTCCGGTACCCTTCCTCACTCCCAGGCAGCAAAAAGAGAACAGCTCAATCCGATCCGATCCGATCCGATCTGGTCTGATCCGGGCCGATCCTGTTACTGTGCAAGCCTGGCAGGTATGCCTGGTGAAAAAAGCACCCGCAGCTTTGCGGGTGCAAGAATGCGCCCCCTCGCGGGGCGAGACTGGCTGATAGTAGGACCGGTAAACATTGTGGCTTGAGGTCCAGCAGGTTTTCCCAACAGCCCTCCCCGCCGTCGCCGGCAGGGCGGTTTCCCCTTTCCGGCTGCTGCGCCCGGTCGCCCAGAGCGCGGCTGGATTACCACTTAGACCACACCGCAATCCCGGCCTACCCCCATTCGGGTCAGCCTAGGAGTTTTCCTCAAACAGCCCCGCACCGGCTAGCCTCTTTAGCAACCCGGTTTTGCCGAGCAGCGAGCATCTTGTCCCCGGCCTGCGGGACAAGCCTCGGAACCTCTTTCCCACCGGGCCACGCAAGGCAGGCTACACTGCACCCAGCCGGTTTTCGCCGACCGGATGCAGGTTCATTCCCAGGCCATAGCCGGCAGCAGGCAGGACAAGCCCGCCCCCGACCACGGCGTAGGGTCTCCGCGGAGAGGGGGTCAACGCCCGCATGCCGTTGCGGATCGCCCCCGCTCCTTAACCCCCAGCAGCGACCCGAGACTGGGCGTCTCCAGCCACTGCCAGGGACTTCATTGGTATGCCAGCGACGGCTTTTTAGGGCCGCCTTCGCCGGTGCGTTGCCGCACTAGGATACTGAATCAGCCACAATTGCGATAATTGTGCACGTGCTACTATACCATGGCTGCCCGCCCCGGTCAACCTAGCGGGTACGTGCCAGAACCTGCTCTGCCAGTTGAACCAGCGGTAACCCCCGCTCCCCCAAAGGCGTTAGGGCCTCCTGCGCCCGCCAAACTGCCCGGCGGGCCGCCGCTTGTGCTACCGGCACCCCATAGAGGGCCACGTACGTAAGCTTTCCCCGCCGCCTGTCCCGGCCTACCTCCTTGCCCGTCGCCTCCGGATCGCCCACCTCGTCGAGCAGGTCGTCTGTTATCTGGAAGGCCAGGCCAAGCTCGGCCCCGTACACCCCAAGCCTTACCAGAACGTCGTCTTCCTCCCGCAACCCGGCGGCAAGCCCACCCATGCGTACCGCCGCCCGGATCAGGGCTGCCGTCTTGTGCCGGTGGACATACTCCAGCATTCCCGCTGCCGCCAGCTCTCCCTCCGCCAGCTGTTGCCAGCGCCCCTCTTCTACCTCCCAGTCGACAAGCTGCCCGCCCACAAGCCCCCCGGGCCCCGCCGCCGCGCTCAGCTCCCGCACCCAGGCCAGCTGCAGTTCGGGGGGCGCACCGTTTGCCTGATCGACCAGTACCTCAAAAGCATACGCTTGCAGGGCATCACCAGCCAGGAGAGCCACCGCCGGTCCGAAAACCTTATGGTTGGTAGGCCGACCGCGGCGAAAGTCGTCATCGTCCATTAACGGGAGATCATCGTGGATGAGGGAGTAGGCGTGGATCAACTCGACCGCCACGGCTGCCGGCAGCGCCCGTCGCCAGTCTCCTCCTGCCACCGCACAACTGGCCAGGACCAGGCTTCCCCGCAGTCGCTTCCCTCCCGAACCTGCCGTATACAGCATCGACTGCCAGAGGCGGGGAGGGAAGTTCTCGGCGCACACCGCCGCCGCCACCGCCGCGTCCACCAGCTTCCGCAATTCCTCCCAGCCGGGCAGCTCTTCCGGACCGGTCAACCTACTCATCGACGCCTTCTCCGCCTCCATCCTTACTGCTTGTGGAAGCTTCTCGATTCTGAACGCCCAACTCCGGCGTGACCGCAAAGGGAACGGCGCTCACAGTACCGTCAGGCATCTCGGTTAACTGCCGGATGCGCAACTCTGCCGCTGCCAACCTCTCATTGCACAGGCGAACGAGCTTGATACCCTCTTCAAATAGCTGCAGCGATTCGGCCAGCGAGTTCTCGCCCGTCTCCAGTTGTTCAACAATCTTTTCCAACCTGGCCAGCGACTCTTCAAACGAAGGCTGCACCTCATTCTCCGACGGCAAACGGATAACCCCCTTCCCTTGTCTTAAGGGAGACGCTCTCGGCCCGGCAGCCGACCTCACCATCCACCAGCAAGATCCTCAGTTCTTCTCCGGGAACTACTTGCGCCGCCCGGCTGACAAGGCGGCCATCCGGACGCTGGCAAACCGCGTACCCCCTGCTTAAAACTGCCAGCGGGTTGAGGGACTCAAGCCGCCCGGCAAGCACAGCCAGCCGCTGGCGGCCGCCCGCTATCCGGGCTTCCATACAGACTTCGGCTCGCGGCCAGAGCTCGTCCAGCCGGCGGCGTCGCAGATCAACCATGTCCAGCGGCCGCCGAAACCACGGGCGGGCCAAGAGCCCATCCAACGTAAGTCGACGTTTCTCATAGTTTCGGCGCACCGCGAGCTGCAGCCGGCGGCCCAACCCCGCGACCCGCTCAAGCAGCTCCCGCCGGTCGGGAACGACCATCTCCGCCGCGGCTGACGGAGTAGGCGCCCGCTGATCGGCCACAAAATCGGCAATGGTGAAGTCGATTTCGTGACCGACCGCCGAGACTACCGGGAAGGGGTAGGCGGCGATCGCCCGCGCCAGCTTCTCATCGTTGAAGGCCTGCAGATCCTCGAGGGAGCCGCCACCTCGTCCCACGATCACCACATCGGGTCGCCAGGGAATCAGCCGTTCCAGTGCCTTGATGATGGAGGCCGGCGCCTCTTCCCCCTGTACCAGTGCCGGAGATACCAAGACCTCAACCCCGGCCGCCCTGCGGCTGAGCACCTTGATAATATCCCGAATAGCCGCCCCTGTCGGAGAAGTGACCACACCGACCCGCCGGGGGAAGTACGGTAGCGGTCGTTTCCGCTCCGCGGCAAACAACCCTTCGGCCGCCAGCTTAGCTTTCAGCTCTTCGAACCGGATGTACCACTGGCCGATACCGGCCGGCAGCAGCGCCTCCGCCACCAGTTCGTACTCGCCGCCGCTCTCGTAGACTTTGAGGGACCCTGCGGCAATCACTTCCAGGCCGTTTTTCGGTACAAAGTTTAACCTGCTCGCCTGCGACCGGAACATGACGCAACGCAAGATCGCTCCCCGGTCTTTGAGAGTGAAGTAAAGGTGACCGGAGGTGTGTTGCTTGAAATTGGAGATCTCCCCGCGCACCCACAGCGCCCGAAAGGGGGGATACCCTTCGATCCTTTCGCGAATCATCGCCGTCAACTGGCTGACCGAAAGTATCGCCTGGCCAGCAGCAGGCACGGGAAAATCAGCAAATCGGGCCGATAACGGTTCGACGGTGTAGATTTCAGACACCGGTCAGCTTCCTCCCCCACTTCCACAACTGCCAGCCACCAAAGGCGATCCCGACGGCATTGTCGGTGCTGCGCTCCGGTGAGGCAAAGTAGACAGCCAGGCCCCTCGCCTCCGCCAGCTCCTGCAGCGCCCTGCGCAAAGCCCGATTAGCCGCCACACCACCCACCACGATCAACGGTAACCCGGGCCGGGCGGCCCATCCCGCCATCACCAGTTCCCTGAGGCTTCCCACCAGGCAGTCCTGAGCTGCTGCTGCCACCACTTCGGGCGGCACGCCCCGGGCGATCAACCGTTCCGCCTGAGTGGCGGGGCCGGAGAAACTGATACGCAGGCCGGATCCGGCCACAGACAGACGGACGCGGATGCTTCTGTCGGCGACCTCTTCCAGCTTATCCGACGCGGCGGCCTCTGCCAACTTCTCAAGGTGAGGGCCGCCCGGAAACGGAAGGTTGAGGGCCAATGCCACCCGGTCTACAAACTGGCCGGCCTTCAAGTCGGCCGACCCGCCTAGTTCCACGCTGTGGAAGCGCATGGTGGACGGATCGCGGCGGACGTGCAGTAACTCCGTGGTGCCGCCGGAGACGTGAAGCAGCAGGAACTCGGTGGGAAAGCTGCCGTTGCTGGCGGTGGCGATTTCGTACAGGGCTGCCAGGAGGTGCCCTTCCTGATGGCTCAAGGCGAAAAAGGGGGCACCGGCGAAGGCGGCAACAGCCCGGCCCAACCTCTCGCCAACCCGGAAGACCGGCATGTAGGAATCCGGACGAGGCCGGGGCTGGGTGCTGGCGGCCACCGCTACCACCGGCAAGGGCAGGCCCGCCACCGTTTTTGCCAGTCCGTCCGCCGACCCGTCCCCTGACTGCGCCACCAGTCCCAGAAACGGCCGCAGGTAGGCGCAGGCTCTCTCCAACAACTCGGGCAGCACATTCAAATGCTGGAACACGGCTTCCGACTGGCGCAGTCCCAGCCGGCCGGAGGCCACCGCAAGCCGCTGCCGCTCCTCCCACAGGAGGCGTCCCTCGTCACTGAAGAAGGCGAGCGAGGTGGTGTAAGCACTGGTATCTATGCCCAGTATGACACGGCATGACTCGGCGGCCATTGGTCGATCCCGCCTCAGGCTGCTGGCCGGCAAAGCTGGTCTCCGGACTTACGGCTTCACCAGATCGGCCTGTTCCCGCAAGAAACTACCGATGATGCCGTTGATAAAGCGTGGTGAATCTACATCGCCGAACTCCTTGGCCAGCTCAACTGCTTCCGAGGCGGCTGCTGCCGGCGGGATATCGGTCCGGTAGATGATCTCGTAAAGTGCCATACGCAGCAGATTGCGGTCGACCACCGCCATCCGGTCCACCGACCAGTCGACGGCATACCTCTCTATCCACCGGTCCAGCTCTGCAAGGTGGTTGTAAACCCCCTGCACCACCTCGGCCGCAAACTCCAAACCTTCTTCTCCCTCTTTTTGCAAAACTCTGGCAGTCCGCTGTAAGGCGATATCGGGACGTGCGGCGACAAGGTCAACCTGGTAGAGAGCCTGAAGTGCCAGCCGTCGTGCTTCGTGTCGGGTCATCAAGACTCACCGCGCCTTATCCAACACGTCCTGGACTTTCCACTCCCGTCACGGCCATGTCCGCCGGTACCGACCGCTCTAGCGGTCCCGGCTACGAGGATGAAAGACCCGCTGGATCATTCCCAGTATATCCTGTTCTTCATCGATACGCCGGCCGATCGCGTAGCCGGCCAGCGTGCAAGCAAACAGGAAAAGCCCGGCAACAAAACCAAAAATTATAACCACCAGCCCAAAAAAGAGGCCGACGATACTACCCACCAGTCTACCCCGGCGGCGCCGCCACAACTCCAGCCAGAAAGAAGAAGAGAGCTCCTCCGGATCCCGGCCCACGTCCACATCGTCCCTTCCCTAGGATCTGGTTGAACCCGATGCTTTTTCTGGACGCGGCGACCGGCTAACGTTACGTACCAGCACCCTCACCTCGGTTACAGGTACGCCGGCAGTCTGTTGCACGTAATCGGCTATACGCCGCTGCAGCGATCTGGTAAGGTCGGGGATGGAGATATCCGGCTCGACCACCAGATGCACTCCCACCGATATGCCCTCCGCCTGGTGGCGCAGCTTGACCTCGCTCTCCCGTACGCCCCGCTCCTGACGAAGGGTCCGGTAAATCAGGGATTCGACAGCCCGCAGCGCCACCCGCACCTCGCCCGTCTGGCTCGGGGATTCCAGCAGAATGCTCCCCTCAGCACTACCGCCGGCAGTGGCCCGAGTGAGGAAGTAAACCCCGAGCACCAGAAGCAGTAGACCTGCGGCCCCTATCACCCAGCGGGTCGTGGTCTCGGCCACCAGCAGCGGTAACCAGTAGACCAGGGTGGGGGTGGGGTCCCACCCCAGTGCGATTACCACCAGCACCACCGCAAGGGCGAAGAAGAAAAGAAACGCTATTCCTTCCAGGATCCTGTCAACGACGCTCACCGTACCCGCGGCGCTTCCTCCGGCCGCTCCTCCTGCGGGAAGTGTACTCCCTGAACATGAACGTTCACTTCAACTACCTGCAACCCGGTCATGTTCTCCACCGCTCGTTTCACGTTCTCCTGAACCTGAGCCGCCACTTCCGGGATTCGCACTCCGTACTCCACAATCAAGTAAAGGTCGATCGCAGCCTGTTCGGTCCCTACTTCTACTTTTACACCTTTGGACAGGTTCCGCCGGCCCAGCATCTCCGCGATACCGCCCACAATTCCTCCGCTCATTCCGGCAACACCCTGTACCTCGGTAGCGGCAAGACCGGCGATGATGCTGACGACCTCGTTGGCAATATGAAGCTCTCCCATGGCACTCCGTTCGATGTCAGGCATCCTTACACCTCCTGCTACGGCTTTCAAGCTTCGGCAAGCCGAACGGATACGGTCTCCGTCCGCGCCTCTTCCGACGCTGTAGCCAGCGGCGCCGCCGCCTGGACCTCACCAGGGACGGTCCTCGGACCGCCGGCCTCATCCCGGTTCTCTCCGCTGGCTTCCCCTGCACCCACGCTCGCATCCTGTGCAGCAGCTACCGTTCCCGCTGCCGCCACTCCGTCCGCCAACACCTCTCCCCGGACCAGAGCCATGCCTTCCTGCCCGGCCTGTCCCGCCGGAGCGGTCACCAGCTGAGGGGAGCGCAAGATATCCTCCAGGAGCCGGGTTGAGAGTTCGCCGTTGATGAACCGCTTTTCCTGCAATATTCGTCGGTGCAACCCGATGTTGGTCCGAATCCCCTCCACCGTCAGTTCAGCCAGGGCGCGGCGGGTCCGGGCGATCGCCTCCTGCCGATCTTTGCCCCAGCAGATCAGCTTGGCCAGCAGCGAATCGTAGTGGGGTGGGACTTCGTAGCCGCTGAAAATATGGCTGTCCACCCGCACCCCATATCCCCCGGGGGCGTGATAGAACTGTATAAGGCCAGGAGAGGGCCGGAAATCGGCGTCCGGATCTTCCGCGTTGATCCGGCACTCAATGGCATGGCCGTTAAACTTAATATCCTCCTGGGTGTAACCCAGCCTCTCCCCGGCAGCGATACGAATCTGCTCCCGGACCAGGTCGATACCGGTAATCATCTCAGTTACCGGGTGCTCCACCTGGATGCGGGTGTTCATTTCGCAAAAGTAAAACTGTCGACGGTTGTCCATGAGGAACTCCATCGTCCCCGCACCCACGTAACCCACAGCCGCCGCCCCCTGCACCGCCAGAGCGCCCAGCCGCTCCCGTTCAGCAGGGGTCAGGACACTCGAAGGCGCTTCTTCGAGGATCTTCTGGTGACGGCGCTGCAGAGAACACTCCCGCTCGCCTAGATGGACCACGTTTCCATACCGGTCGGCCAGAATCTGGATCTCGATATGCCGGGGCGCCTCCAGGTACTTCTCCACATATAGCGAACCATCTCCGAAGGCCGCCGCCGCCTCGGCTTGAGCCAGCGGGAAGAGCCGGCGCATGTCCTCGGCATTCTTGATCAAGCGCATGCCCTTGCCACCGCCGCCGGCTACCGCCTTGATCATGACCGGATAACCGATCTTCTCCGCCACCTCCAGCGCCTCGGCCAGGTTCTTGACCGGACCGTCGCTGCCCGGAAGAACCGGCAGTCCCACCTCCCGCATCCGCCGCCGGGCAGCCGCCTTGTCACCCATCAATTCGATCACCGAGGGAGGCGGACCTATGAAAACCAGGCCGTGACTCTCGCAGATCTCCGCAAAGCTGGCCCGTTCTGACAGATACCCGTACCCGGGGTGAACTGCATCCACCCCCGTCAGCATGGCCGCCGAGACGATATTGGTGACGTTGAGATAGCTCTTGGACGACGCAGCCGGGCCGACACAGATGGCCTCATCCGCCAGCTGGACGTGGAGCGCATCGCGGTCGGCTTGCGAATAGATGGCCACGGTCTCGATCCCCATCTCGCGGCAGGTGCGAATGATTCGGACGGCAATCTCGCCCCGGTTGGCTATGAGAATCTTGCGGAACACGGATTCACACCCCCGTCACACCCGGCCGTCTCAGTCAGGCTCCACGAGAAAGAGCGTCTGCCCGTACTCGACCGGCTGGCCGTCCTCGGCCGTGACGGCTACCACGCGGCCGGCAACCTCGGCCTGGATCTCGTTCATCAGCTTCATAGCCTCGATGATGCAGAGCGTCTGGCCGACCTCGATGTGGTCACCCACAGAGACGAAGGGCTCGGCCCCGGGAGAAGGGGCGCGGTAGAAGGTTCCCACGATGGGCGCGGTCACTTCGATCAGCTTGGAGCCGCCACGCCCGGCCTCACCGCCCCCGGCCGGTTCACCCGCCGTCCGGGGCTCGCCGGGATCGGAAGTGGCCGCAACCTTCCTAACCATGCCCGGGCCGGCTCCATTTGTGCCCCGGGCTTCCGCGTCGCTCTCGTCGCTTTCTGGTCGCAGACCCGCACCGGCGGGGGCGGGTACCTGGGCACCGGCTTTGCGTATGATAAGCCTTGCCCCCGTCTCCAGCTCGAGCTGAAAGTCGACGATCTGTGTAGCGTCGAGCAGTTTTATCAATTCCTTGACGTCATCCAGTGAAAAACCCATGACGGTCTCTTGTCCTCCCACTGGCGTACCCACCAATACGAAAAACTCAGGTTGGCGCCGCCCAACCTGAGCTGCGACACCCCGCCTGCGGGATAGTCTATGGCTAATTGATTATATTTTTTCCCTGAACCCATGTCAATCTGGACGGGCTGGATAGCAATCACACCCCTACGGGCAGGATCGAGATGGAATCGAGCGGGACACCCGTCATCCGCTGCACCAACTCACCGATTTGGGCAGCCTTCTCCCTGGTCATCACCTCATCAGGGATGACGACCGTCGCTCCTCGCTGGTCCAAGACTACCAGAGCCTCGTCATACCCGCGTGCGCGCAAGAGGTTCTCCACGGCCGTTTCCTTCTCCTCCTGCGCCGCCAACACCATCAGCTCCTTTTGGGCTTCCTCCTTCGCCTGCGCGTCCACGCTTGCGTCCGACAGCATGCGGGTATAGAGCTCCATCTGCTGGCTGCGGGTGCGGGCGCGATCCAGACGGAAGCGGGCGAAAAAGTCTCCCGTCGTCCCGGCCGTGACCGCCTCCGCATCCGAACTCGCCTGTGAATCGGTCCGGCCAATGGCGGCCACTTCTGCCGGCGCCGACGTCACGCCGTCAGCCCCAGCCTGGGAGCTTGTACTGGCAGGAGTTGCTTGCAAGTCGTCCGTACCGGTGTTAGTAGTCCAGCGGGCATCCCCTGGCTCAGAGCCGGGGGGCTGGTCGTTGCCACCGCTGCCCCAGATAAAGGCGGCCGTCAGGATGACCACGACGATCAGACCCAGTACTGTGCGGGTAATCCACCTCTCTACCACAATGAACACGCTGCATCCCTCCTGCCAGAAAATACGCCGTTGCTCGTCCTTTCATGCTCCCTTGCCCGCTCACCCGAAACGCTCAGGTTCGGCCCGTGCCGGCCACGGACGCCGCGGTCGCCAGAGGCAGGACTGCCACCCGGTGTTCGGCTATACCAAGCGCCGTGGCTACCGCCTCGAGGAGTTGCAGCCGCACCTCTTCCCGCCCCGCCCCTTCCGCCAGGACGAGCACACCGGCCACCTCCGGCCGCAGTCGGCGGGTAACCACAGGTTCCTCTTGCTGGCCGCTCCGCACAAGCTGCGGCTGGCGGGTCATGCGGTCCTGCAGCGAAGTGCGTTGCTGCTGCCCCTCTTTTTCCTCGCTCCGGCTTATCTCCCGCGTCTCGCTAGACATAACCTCGAGTCGCCCCTCGTCGGATAGGGTGAGGAATACCTCCACCCGGCCCGCTCCTTTCACATGGCTCAGCGTTGCCTCAAGCAGGCTCTCCAGCCGTTGTCGCTCCGCTTCTGCTTCCGACCGCGAAGATGGGACGGCACTGCCGCCTGCGGCAGGAAAGGCCGAGCCACCCTCTCCGAGATCGGCCCGTTCAGCTGTGGCCTGGCCCACACCCGCCGCGGGAGCGCCATGCCCTGGCGTAGCAGCCGGTGTATCCCAGTCGCTCCCGTCGCTCAGACCGCTGCTGCCGATGCGGTAGGTTTGTCCCGTAAAGGAGCTCGTACGGGCGAGCAGGAGCAGGAAGAGACCAGCCAGAGCTACAGCTGCTACCTGGCGCAAAAGCCGCAGTTGTGTCTGGTTGAGACGTAGCGTAACCTTACTCAATCCCAGCTCCCTCCATCTCCGAGGCGGTCTCCTGCGGGAACGATGGTTCACGCACCACCACGACTTGTGACTCTGCCACCGCCAGCCGGTCGCACAGCCAGCGCCGGATCTCGCTCGCATCTGTCCCCTTTGGGGTAAAAGGGCCGGACAGGCTCACCTTCACTTCCGACAGAGCGCCGTCCGAGGTAAACTCGCTCCTTACCGTTGCCGTCTCTCCAAAGCGATCCCTGATCTCCCGGGCCAGTTGCTCGTCAAGCCGGGCATAAGCTGCCGCAATCAGCGGTTCCCACCCCGCCCGCCAGACCGCTTCCCCCTGCCGCACTGCCGCCTCGGCATCGGTCGCGGAAAGTGACAGGCCTGCCAGCCCCTCCCCTGTCGCTTCATCACCCACCTCCTTCACCAGCGCCACCATCTCCTCAAGCCCACCGTTCAGCAGTAGCATCACCGGCTCGAGCATGACGAGCAGTATGATCAATCCCGCCGTCAGCCGCACCGCCCCGCGCACCCTCCCCTCCGGTACGAGCAGGTCGCCGGCGGCGAGAAGGACTGCCAGAATGATGATGCGTTCCGCCCAGTCAAGAATGAACTGCAGGTCGCCTCACCTCCTTAAACAAGATTGGCGGCAAACGAACCGACAGCGACGGTAATCAGGATCATCAAAAAGTAGATGAGCGCGGCCACACCAACACAGACGGCGATAAAAACAAGGGTGTTCTCAACCGCCCCCATCACTTCGAGCAGGCGGGGGTCGATCACGGGCTGTGCCAGGGCGGCGGCCAGTTTGAAACCGATGACAAAGAGACCCAGTTTGGTCAGGGGAAAGAGAACTAGTACCAGCACCGCTGCCATGCCAAATGCCCCCACGGCGTTCCGCAGCAAGAGCGACCCGCCCACCACCACGTCGAGGGCCTGGGCAAACATGCCGCCCATGACCGGGATGAAAGAACTACTCAGGAACTTCGCCGCCCGCAATCCCAGCGAATCGGTTACGGGCGCCACCGCCCCGTGAATGGCCAGCACACCAAAGAAAAGGGTGAACCCCAATCCGAGGGCGGTAAGGCTGAGGGTTTGGGCCAGAGCCGCGAGGCGCGAGAGGGGGAGATCCCGCGCCAGAGTCCCTGCCAGGCGAAAGGCAAGGCCGAGCAACGCCAGCGGCAGGATTACGTTGCGGAGCGCCAGCCCTACTCCTGTCACCACCGCGAGAAAGAGCGGGTGGAGCAGCGTGGCGGAGGATACAGCCCCCAGGCCGGCCAGCAGCGTCGTCAGTACCGGAGCCAGCGCGTACATGAAACCAGTCATCTGCTCGGTCGCCGCCCAGGCCACCCCCACAGCCGTCCGCAGGGCCTGCAGCGAAAGGAAAATGATTATCAGGACCAGGGCGAGTAACGAGACCTCCCGGGCGGTGCTGGACTCCCAGGCTTGTTGCAGGAGGGTGACAAGCGCCCCCAGGATGCTGACCAGTAACAGCTGCACGAGGATGCGGCTGCCCCCCACCACGTCGGCCACCGCCGCCGCCAGCGCGGCCTGCAAGAGACCGGGAAGGTCAAGCCCCGGGCCCCCGCGGCGCAGGAGTTCCCCCCAGTCGGTGGTGGGGAAGACTGCCCGCACCTCCTGGTCCAGGCCGGCAACAAACTCCTCGATGCCGGTCAGATCCAGGGCCTCGGCCTGCCGCTCGACGGTCTGCTGCAGGAGCTCCTGTTGCCCGGCCGACTCCATCCCTCCCGTGGCAGCCGGGGCCGCACCGGCCGGCCACCCGCCGGACGTCACCCCGAACGCCAGCGCCACCGGGTACAGGTGCGCACCTGTCGGATCCTTTGCCGGTAGCAGCACCGAAGCTGCCGCCAAGAGCGCTGGCACAAGCAACGGCGAGAGCATGTGGATTCTCCGTGGCTTGGACCGCCTCTTACCGCTCATGGCAGCAGCTCCACCAGTTGGTCGAGGATGGCCACCACCACCGGCAGTGCTGTAAGGAGCACCATCACTTTGCCCGCCAGCTCCACGCCGGAGGCGATGGTTTTCTCGCCTGCGTCGCGGCTTAGCTCCGCGGCAAAGGAGGTCAGATAGCTGATGGCAATGGCTTTCCAGAGTACTGCCAGGTAACCGGAGCGCACGCCCGCACGGGAGGACAGCTCCTCAAGCAGCCGTACGATCTGGCCCACCCGGGGAAGCACGAAAAAGAGCAACAGCACTGTGAAGGCAAGCGATGTGACCATGGCCAGCACAGGCCCATCGCGGCGCAGATGAGTAACGATCACTAAGGTGAGCAGGGTAGCACCGATGACTGGATAAAGCGGGCTCAAGCATCCCACCCCCCGCCTGGCCGCACCCGAAACTAAAAGACCTGGAACACCTGCTCCACCGCGGAGAAAAGGCGGCTGATCAACTGGATTACTGCGATCAGAACCACTATCACTCCGGCCAGGGTGAGCATGTGGGCTTGTTCCTCCCGGCCGGCCTGTTTGAGCACGATGTTTAGGATGGAGATCAGAAGGCCGACCCCGGCGATGCGGTAGATCAAGGTGATGTCCACGGCACAGCCTCCTTTAGATCAACAGGAGGACTAAGGACGCCCCCAGGGCTACACCCAGATACGGCCAGAGGCGGGCGTTCTTCTCCCGCTCAGCATCGGCTGCCGCTTCCGCTGCCAGCAACTCCTGATCAGCCAGGGTGAGGACCCGTTCCTGCCCGTCCCGCCCCGAGTTCCCCAGCCCCTGCCCCAGCGCCCGCAGGATCTCGAGATCTGAGGAGGTCAACGACGAGACGGTGGCCAGGGACGCGACCCCTCTCTCCCACGCAAAGGAGGCGCTGCCGGCCTCCCCCTTTTCCAGGCTTTCGGCCGCCACGGCAAACAGCCGGTTCACCGGCGGAGGCGTCCGCCGCGCCACCTCACTCCAGGCCTGGCCGAGCGAAGCGGACCGGTAGAGTATCTCGTTCCGCAGCCCCGTCAGCGCCTGGCGCACTGCCCGTAACTCGGCCGGGCGTTCCTGATAACCCCGGCCTATGATCCAGCCGCCTGCCCCACCGGCAGCCAGCACCAGCACGGCACCGACCGCCTTGAACCAGATAGCCAGGTTTTCCACCCCGCCCGTCCCCTCCTGTTTTCTCGCTTGTCCTTCCGAATCTCTATGCCGCGGTGCGGTCGGCTAGACCGTGCCGGCTGGACGGGCAGGATGGAAAACCTTCTCTACCGTCCCCGGCCCTCGCCGGCGGCTGAGCACCACCACCCGTCGGAAGAAAGGGGCCTCCCGCAGGGGACGCAACGCCGGACGTTCCACCACCTCTTCCCAGCTAGCGCCATGGGCGCTGGCGAGCACGGCCACTCCCGCGTTTTCTGCCTCCTGCAGGGCCAGCAGATCCTCGGGACGGCCGATCTCATCTGTAACGATCACGTCGGGCGACATCCCCCGCAGGCTCATAATGATGCCCTCCGCCTTCGGACAGCGGTCGAGCACATCGGTACGGCAGCCAACGGAAAGCTGCGGTATGCCCTGCCAGCAGCCGGCCAGCTCTGAACGTTCGTCGACAATCACAACCTTGCGGGCGGGAAAGGACGGCCCTCCCGGCAGAGGGCCACCGTCGCTCAGGAGACGAGCGAGATCTCGCAAGAGGCTCGTTTTGCCTCCGCCCGGAGGCGAGATGATAAGAGTGGAGTGGACATAAGGGGGGGTCGGAGAAAGGATTTTGGGCAGGAGCGGCTCAGCCAACCCGGTGAACTGCCGGTGCAGACGCAGGCTCAACCCGCTTACCGGGTCGATGGTTTTGAGCTGCCCGGCTACCATCACGCAGCGGCCGGCGATTCCCATTCGGTGTCCGCCCGGCAAGGTGAGAAAACCCTGGCGAATCTCCTCTTCGTACGCGTAAACCGAATGCCGGCTCGCCCGGCGCACCGTCTCGCCCACCTCGGCTGCTGTCACGGGGGGGGCAGAGCGCGGGTCGGAGGTGAGCTGGCCAGTCTCCCGGAGGAAGCCCTCGCCGCCTGCTCCCACCAGTTGAACGGGTTGCCCCACCCGCAGCCGTATTTCCTCCAGGGTATCGGTGGTTTGAGGCGATCTTTGTGCCAGGTCGGCCAGCCAGCCCCTGACCCGGTCGGGCAAGACCGACAGTACGGATTCCGGGACAGGCATGAAAAAGCCCCCTGCCCGGCGGCTTGTACCGGTCCGGGCAAGGGACAAGATATGCACGGCCGCGGCATGTTAGACCTGCCCTGTATAGCCGGTGCGTCGCTCACCAAGCCCGCTCGCGGTCGCAGGCCGCAGACCGCCCACACGGTCATGGCTTTGTCTTGCCGTTGCGGGCTACCGCACCAATTTCGTGATAAGCCTCACCCGTGTAGACCGGATGTTCGCATTCGGGGCAAGACACCTGAACGTCGGGCTCGTCAAGCAACTCTTCTTCTACGAAAAGGCGGGCGTGGCAGTGTGGGCACTCCACCGCGACAAAGGTGGGGTTACCGTCCGGCTCTCCCCTGCCGTCCTGCGCTCCGGCACGCACGCCGACGGTGCGGATCGCGCCCTCCCCGTCATCGGCAAGGACCGTATCCGCCGTCTCGTCCTCCTTCGTTGAGCCGTCCTCGTCGGCTTCTTCCTGGATACCATAGACTTCATCTTCTAGATCCGCCAGGTCCTCGTCCATGGCGGTCAGATACTCATACTGGTCGTCTATGGCATTATCCAGGTTGGCCAGCTCAGCATCAACGCTCTCCAGCGCATCGACCAACGCTTCCCACAGCCGCAGATTCCCTGAGGCTTCCAGTTGCGCTCGCTGGCTGTCAATCAACCCCCGCACATAGGCAATCTTCTCCCGTACACTCTCCATTGGTGGCACCCCCTGTGGTTCATCCCCGCGGTCAGTATTCCCGCGGCGCGGATACGGCAACCCGGCACGTTCGCCCCGGTCTGGCAAGGGATAGAACCATTCAGGCTCGCGACAGGTACTCACCGGTGCGGGTATCGACCCGGATGATATCTCCTTCTTCGATGAAAAGCGGCACGATAACCACAGCGCCGGTCTCGAGAGTGGCCGGTTTGCCACCTCCGGCAGCCGTGTCTCCCCGTACGCCGGGTGCGGTCTCCACCACCTTCAGCTCTACGAAAGTGGGAAGCTCAACGCCGATTGGCTGGCCCTGATACATCTGAACACCAATCTCCATGTTTTCCTTCATGTACTTGGGAGCATCACCCAGTTTGTCCCGGGAGAGGGTAATCTGCTCATAGCTCTGCATATCCATAAAGACGAAGTCGTCGCCGCTCTGGTAGAGATACTGCATGGGGCGCAACTCGACGTGAGCCAGATTAACCCTCTCGCCAGCACGGAAGGTGCGTTCGATCACCTGGCCCGTACGGACGTTCTTCAGCTTGGTCCGTACGAAGGCTGAACCCTTTCCCGGTTTTACATGCAGGAATTCGATGACACTCCAGATCTCGCCATCGACCTCGATGGTTAGACCCGTACGAAAGTCGTTGCTGGAGATCACGCTTGTTCCCTCCTGCTCACCCTCTGAACCCGGGACACCGCTCTACTTTGCGGTCTCCCTGGCTCGTTCCCACATTAACCTATCCAACAATCATAAGATCTTTGGGCGACTGTGAAAGACGCCGGGCGCCCTCGTCGGTAACCACGACCAGATCCTCGATGCGTACTCCCCCAAAGCCGGGCAGGTAGATGCCGGGCTCAACAGTTACTACCATGTTTGCGGCCAGCAAGCTCTCGCCCCGAGGAGAGAGCCGGGGCGGATCTTCATGAATGGCAAGACCGACCCCATGCCCCAGTCCATGTCCGAAATACTCGCCGTACCCTGCGGCCGCAATCACCTCCCGGGCCACCGCATCCACCTCACGGCCGCATCTCCCCGGACGCACAGCTTCCAGTCCTGCCAGTTGCGCCCGCAGTACTATCTCGTAGATCTCCCGGCTTCTCGCGTCGGCCGCACCCACCGCCACCGTGCGGGTCATGTCTGAATGGTAACCATTCACAACTGCTCCCCAGTCCAAAACGACCAGTTCCCCCCGACGCAACTCCTTATCAGTCGGCTGCGCGTGAGGAAGTGCGCCACGGGGTCCTGAGGCCACGATGGTGGTGAATGCGGGACCTTCGGAGTGGCGTTTGAGGTACCATTCGAGCTCCAGGGCGATCTCCCGCTCCGTCACACCTTCCCGCACGTACTGGAGGATGTGGGTGAACGCCTGATCGGCGATGGCGGCCGCCTCGGCAATAAACTTCAGTTCTTCTTCATCTTTGACAGCTCGCAATCCCTCAACCAGGCCATTCTGGTCCACCCAGCTAACCTCGGGCAGCACCTCCTGCAGCCGAGCAAAGCGCCGCACCGAGACCTTGTCACCCTCATACGCCAGGGATCTCAGACCAAGCCCTCGCACCTCGCCCGCCAGCGTCTCGAAAAAGTCGTCGTGTTTCACAATCCGAAAGCCGGGCGCCTCTTCCCTGGCTTGCTCGACATAGCGGAAATCGGTGATCAGCACCGCAGCGGTCTCCGAAATCAGCACCGCCCCGCTGTCGCCCGTAAACCCGCTAAGATAGCGCATGTTTTCCAGGCCGAACACAAGAATAGCGTCTGCGCCACGCTCCCGCAAGCCCGCCCGCAGGCGGGCCAGCCTCCCGCTTACCTGCGCTTCTCCCCGGCAATAGGCCATGGTCTGATGCCCCTCCTTACGCGGTCACCGCCGCTTTCTCTTCTCCGCCAGGGCTATGGCCGCCTCCAACCCCAGTCGGTACGAGAGCGGACCGAAGCCCGAGATCTGACCGGCGACAACTGGTGCAAGGAGGGAGCGGTGGCGAAACTCCTCCCGGGCATAGACGTTGCTCAGGTGAACTTCCACCACCGGTACCGGAAGAGCCGCTACACAATCTCGCAGTGCCACACTGGTATGCGTAAGTCCTCCCGCATTCAGCACCACTGCGTCAAAGACGTCCGCCCCCTCCTGCAAGATGTCGATCAGTACACCCTCGTGGTTTGACTGGCGGCAGGTGATGGTTACCCCCCGGGCAGCAGCGTACTCCTCCAGCTCTGCCTGGATCTCCGGCCAGCTCGTGCTGCCGTAAATTCCGGGCTCCCGGCGCCCCAGCCAGTTGAGGTTAGGCCCGTTCAGGATCAAAATGTGCAAACCCATCTCCTCACCCTCGCCCCTCTTCGGCGGAGTCGGCGGTCACCGGCCAGAGTTCGTCCAGCACCTGCCGAACCGCCGCCAGCGGGAGCGGCTGCACCTGCGGCTTACCTGGTTCACGCAGAAGGACGAAGTTGATCTCGCCGGCACGCACTTTTTTGTCCCGCAATAGCAGCGCCGCCAGGCGCTCCCAGTCGGACTCGGGCCGCCAGGCCGAAGGTACGAGCGGCAAACCGCAGCCCTCAAGAAGCCCGACGATCCTCTCTTCCTCTTCCGCCGCAAGTCCCGCAAACAACCGGCTAAGCCGGAGGGCGACAACCATCCCAATGGCTACTGCTTCCCCATGGGTGTAAGCCCGGTAGCCGGTCAGGGCCTCCAGAGCATGTCCCACGGTGTGGCCAAGGTTGAGTACCCTCCGCATGCCTCCCGTCTCTTGTTCGTCAGTCTCCACTATCCGGGCCTTGTAGGCAATGGAGAGTTCCAGGATCCTTTCCCACAGTTCCTCCGGCTCCTCCTTCCCCGCCACCCCACTGAGAAGGGAGGGAGTAGCAGTTTTCAGCAGGTCCAGCAACTCCCCTCCATCAAGCGCGGCAGTCTTGATCACTTCCGCCATCCCGGAGCGGAGTTGACGTGCCGGCAGCGAGGCGAGCGTTTGGGGGTCTACAATAACCGCCCGGGGTTGGTAGAATGCTCCTACAAGGTTCTTGCCCGATGGCAGATCCACCCCCACCTTCCCCCCCACACTGGCATCCACCTGTGCCAGCAGGGTGGTGGGGACCTGGATAAACGGAAGCCCCCTCAGATAGGTGGCTGCAAAGAACCCGGCCGTGTCACCAACGACCCCGCCCCCCAGCGCCACTACCGGCCACTCCCGTTCGGCCCTTACGGCCGCCGCCCTCTCGTAGAGCAGATTGACGGTTGCCAGGTTCTTGTGCTCTTCACCATCCTCCATCAGCAACTGGTAAACGGTAAAACCGGCTTCCGCCAACGAACGGCAAACCTTATCACCGTAAAGACGGGCTACTGTCGGGTTGGTGACAAGCAGGGCGGATCCGGCCGCAGAAAGCTGACGCAGGAGTGGTCCGACGCTCTGAAGCAGGCCGCGGCCGATCTTTACTTCGTATGAACGGGAAGCAAGAGAAACCGAGATGGTGCGCACCGCAAGCCGGCACCTCCAACTCTGTGCAATCGTCCGGGCTAACTCGGCAGGTGATGCCTGCGCCGTTGAGAGATGGAGATCCGCCCGGGAGTACCAGCCGGCACGCTCCGCCAGCAGCTCTGCCAGCCGCCGGACCAGAATCGCCTGGAATCTGGCCGCCCCCTCGCCGGCCGATTGTTGCCCGGGCAGTACCGCTTTCAGGAGCGGTCGTGCCGCCACCTCCCCCTCCTTTTGCACCAGCCTCTCTGCTGCCAGGGCCGGATCGACCTTGAGCCAGACGACCATTCCCAGCTGGTGCAGGAGCGGCCAGGCCGCTTCCCGGCAGGGAGTACCGCCACCGGTGGCGACCACCAGCCCGCGATCCGAAGCAGTCGCTCCCCCTCCGGCGGCCAGTGCTTGCAGGGCTTCCAGCTCCATCCGGCGAAAGCTCTCCTCGCCGAGCTCAGCAAAGATGCGTTCGACGGTCAGGCCAGCCCGCTCTTCAATCCAGGCATCCAGGTCGACAAAAGGAAGTCCTGTCTCCTCCGCCAACAGCCTCCCGACGGTGCTCTTGCCCGCCCCCATCAATCCGATCAGCACTATTCCCGGCCCGCGCTGCGGCCGCGCTCCCAGGACCCGGACGCGGTCCTGCCGGGTCAGGAGGGAATCAGTCGGCCCACTCAACGCCGATGTACCGCCGCAAGGCTTCCTTGTAATTTCGGACATTCTGTTCCATCTCCGCCAGCGAGTCGCCCCCGAATTTCTCCACCCAGGCACGGGCCAGCTCCCAGCCCACCATCGCCTCCCCCACCACGGCAGCCGCCGGCAGGGCACAAACATCTGACCGTTCCACCGCTGCCGCTGCACTCTCCCCCGTGTCAATGTGAACCGACGGCAGCGGCCGCATCAGCGTGGCGATGGGCTTCATCACGGCCCGCAACCACAGAGGCTCGCCGTTGGTCATGCCACCCTCAAGGCCGCCAGCCCGATTGGTCAGCCGGTACACTCCCCGCTGCGGGTCAAAGGCTATGGCATCATGGACCTGCGAACCGGGGCGCGAACCGGCAGCAAAGCCAATCCCGACCTCTACGCCCTTTATCGCAGGAATGCTCATAACAGCCGCGGCCAGACGTGCATCCAGGCGGCGATCCCACTGAACATGGCTACCCAGTCCGGGTGGCAGACCCTCGACCACCACCTGGAAAACACCGCCCAGGGTATCCCCTGCCTCCCGGGCCCGGTCAATAGCCGCCATCATCCGCTGGCTTGCATCCGGATCCGGGCAACGGACCGGGGACTCCTCCACTTGCTGCCACCAACTGCTTATTGGGAGCGGGCCGACCGTACCCCCGGAGCTGCTGTCTACCTGGCTGTACGTCTCTGGGGCGGCCACCACGTCTCCCAAAGCTACGACCAGCGATGCTATCCGTACGCCAAAGTGGGCCAGCAGCTGCCGGACGATGGCGCCCACTGCCACCCGGGCGGCGGTCTCGCGGGCACTCGCCCGTTCCAGCACGTTGCGCAGATCTCGATGCCCGTATTTCATGCCGCCCGCTAGATCCGCATGGCCGGGACGGGGACAGGCAAGCCTGCGCTTACCCGCTGCCTCGAGATCGGCCGGCTCGGGTGGGCTGGCACTCATGATCGCTTCCCAATGAGGCCAATCCCGGTTGGTAATGGAAAAGGCGACCGGACTGCCCAGGGTATAACCGTGGCGGATGCCGCTCAGCCAGCGAATTCGATCCTGCTCGATTTGCATGCGGCGGCCCCGGCCATACCCCTTTTGCCGGCGAGCCAGCTCCCTTTCGACCAACTCCGTAGAGATACGCAGACCGGCGGGCAGTCCTTCGATGATGGCCACCAACTCCGGTCCGTGGGATTCGCCTGCTGTGAGAAAGCGCAGCACCGATCCGTTTCTCCTCTCTGCTCCCCGGCTATCCGGACCGACTCTGGCACCCCGGACTCTGCCCAGCTCGGCTCAGCGACAGATGCTGACAGTACTCAGCCCGCTCTGGGCCGGAAAAGGGCCAGGAGACGCCTGTCCACTTCCTCCTGAGGTAGCAGCCCGCGGTGGGCCATCTGCTTCAGGATTACCGCCTCAAGACGCCGGGAAAGGCGGGTTGCGCAGAACTCGCGGGAGGAAATCGGATCGACGAGGATCGTGTAAAAGCCCATCCGCTTGCCGCCGACAACATCGGTGAAGAGCTGGTCGCCCACCACTACCACTTGCTCGGAAGAGAGCCCCAAAAGCTTTCCCGCTGCCACAAACGGGCGGCGTCCCGGCTTGCGCCCGCCCAGGACATGGTCGACTCCAAGCCGCCGGGCAAAATGGCGGACCCGGCGGGCAGGGGCATTGGAGACCAGGCAGATCCGAAACCCCAACTGCTTCGCCCGGGCGACCCACTCCACCACCTCAGGCAACGGCTCATCTGCCTGCCAGGGAGTGATGGTGTTGTCGATATCGAGGATAATCCCGCGCCGTCCTTCCTGCCAGAGCTTCTTCGGGTCGATCTGCGGAACGGCGGCCACCGTGAGATCCGGAGTCAGCCAGCGCAACTTCTACCCTTCCCGTAGGTTGTTATCCTCGAAGACCGCCCGACGGTCCACCATTCTTTGCCATTCTAGGTCTGATCAGGCTCCCATAGCCTGTCCCAGCTTGTGCAACGCCCGCTTTTCAATACGGGAGACGTAGGAACGGGAGACTCCCAGGAAGCGGGCGATCTCCCGTTGTGTCCGTTCGATCCCATCCTTCAGCCCGTAACGGAGTTCGAGCACCAACCGCTCTCGCCGGGTTAGCGTTTCGAGCTTCTCCCGCAACTGCTGCCGCTCAACCCGGTTTTCTACCTGGTCGTAAACCTCGGTACCATCGGTTCCCAGCACGTCCATGAGGGTTACCTCATTGCCCTCGCGATCGGCTCCGATCGGTTCGGAGAGAACGACTTCCTGGCGGCTGTTGCGCCGGGACCGCAGGTACATCAGAATCTCATTCTCGATACAGCGGGCCGCGTAAGTGGCGAGGCGAGTATTGTGGTGCGGACTGTAGGTGTCGATCGCCTTCACCAGCCCCAGCGTCCCGATGGAGATCAAATCTCCCTGATCCTCCCCGGCAGTTTCGAACTTGCGAGCGATATGCGCCACCAGCCTCAGGTTTCTTTCTGCCAGCGCATGTGCGGCCTGCCTGTCCCCCTGCTGCCAGCGGGCGAGCAATTCAGCCTCCTCCTGGGGTGTAAGTGGCGGTGGGAACGCCCCCTGACCGCCTACATAACCCACCAGCGCCGCAAGTTGTCGCAACCAGGCAAGGTCTGCAAAAAACGGTAGCACCTGCCCCACCTCCGGGCTCCATCCCTTGCTCTTGGGGAAGGAACTCCCGAGTAGTCTATGGGCCAAGTGCTGCCGGTGTGCCTGGCCTCCCCACCGGTTATGAATCAGTTGTGCGGGCTGCCGGACTTCCCGAGGTCAGGTCCTAACGCCGCCCTCTACGGCCCCGATCCTGATCCTCGTCCAGGTCGTTCTCCTCGTCATATTCTTCCTCGTCCTCGTCCCACTCCTCGTTTTCGTCCTCTTCCTCGTCCCACTCTTCCTCGTCTTCGTCGTACTCTTCGTCCTCTCCGTCTTCGTCCCAGCCTATGTCATCGTCCTCCGCTTCTTCGTCTTCCTCGGCCTCATCGTCCTCGTCCCAATCGTCACCGTCCTCATCGTCGTCAGCATCACCCTCAAACTCCTGCAAGGCGGCTACGACTCGATTAAACTCATCCTCATCATCAATGGTTACGAGGATCTCGTCGCCATTCTCATCGGTGTCAACGCGGAAGATGTAGGCCTCCTCCGTCTCGCCGTCGTCCTGATCCTCCGCGTCCTGCGGGACCAGAACACGATACTCTTTGTTATCCACCTCGATCGCCTCGAGCACCTGGAAGTCGTGCTCGTTCCCGTCCTCGTCGACCAGCGTGACGACCTCGATCTCGTCCCCATCCCAGCCAAGATCGTGATCATGATTGTGGTGATCACTGTCGTGTCCCTGCGTATGCGGCATTTGTCTATCCTTCCTTCCCAGGCCTGCCAGCCCCCAAATTCCTATGCATGACTCAACTTCCGCTTTCCCCGTTTTCGTCGCAATCGCTCCTGTCCGCCTGCCGCCGTAGATGGTCCAGGTAAGATTGGAGTATAAGCGAAGCCGCCACGCTGTCCCGCACCTGCCGTCGCGTCCGGCGGCGAACACCACTCTCAATCAGAGCGTTCTCCGCAATCACTGTGGAGAATCGCTCATCCCAGAGCACTACCGGAACGGCAAAACGCTCCCGTACCCTCTCCGCAAAAGCCATCACCCGCCGGGCCGCCTCCCCCGCACTTCCATCCGTGCGTAGTGGCAAACCCACTACCACCTCCACCGGATCGTACCGCCTGATCCAACGACCGATAAGCTCCAGATCCCGATCTTCGTCGCCGGTCCTTTCGATATGCTCCGTCCCGGGAGAGCTGATCAACCCCAGTGGGTCAGATACAGCCATCCCGATGCGCCGTGCGCCTACATCCAGGGCCAGGCGGCGGCCCCGGAGGCATGGTCCGTCATCCGAGCTGTTCCCGCTTGATAAACGCACGGAGCAGCTCCTCCAGTAGTTCATCCCGCTCCACGGTCCGAATCAACTGCCGGGCCCCCGCATGGCTGGTTATGTAGGTGGGATCGCCGGATAGGAGATACCCGACCAGCTGGCTGATGGGATCATATCCTTTCTCCTGCAAAGCCCGGAATACCTCGCACAACACCTGGCGGGCCCGGCGCGACTCTTCCTCGGGGCCGACGTGGAAAACGACGGTCTCCTCCTGCCAGTTGCGCTGGGGCTCGTTGGCCTCTTTCGCCGTCATCTCTCTCCCCCCCGATTCCACACAGCCTGTTGGTGCCCAGCGACCCTGGCCGCGCCCGCATCGTCTACTCTCTGAACCAGAGAATTACCGGCTAGGCCGAGACGCATTCAGGGAACTCAACTGGGCCGCCACTTTCTCTGCCACCCGCGTCAGCACGCCAGGAAGAGCGTGGATATCCCGCGCCGCTCCGCGGCCAAGCTCCCGCCGCCCACCGCCGCGGCCACCGGCTGCCTCAGCGATTTCGCGCACCAAACGCCCGGCATCCAACCCGGCCGCCGCCAGTGCCCGGCTAACCCTGGCCACCAGATGCGCCTGTTGCCCGTCGACTGATGCCAGCAGCAGTACTGCCTCACCGAGCCGGTTCTGCAACCTGTCCGTCAGCGCCAGCAGGGCATCGGCATCGAATCCCCGTACCGTGGTGGCCAAAAGCTTCAGACCATCAAACTCCCGAGCTTTCATCGCAAGCTCATCCGCCGTCTTCTCCGCCAGCTTGTCCAGGAGTACCTGCCGCTCCCGGCTGAGCTCGCGCCACTGCTCCAGGAGTCTTTCGACCCGACCTGCCACTTCGTCTACCCTGGTCTCCAGCAGACCGGCCAGGCGGTCAAGGATGGCAAACCGTTGTGCAACCAGGCGCAGGGCCGCCCTGCCCGTGACTGCCTCGACACGACGTACTCCCGCGCCGGTGCTCTCTTCGCCGACGATCTTAAAGAGCCCTATCTCCCCGGTCCGCTGCACGTGGGTTCCGCCGCACAGCTCTCTGGAAAAGTCGCCAACGGAAACTACCCGCACCTCTTCGCCATACTTCTCGCCAAACAACGCCATGGCACCCGTCTTCAGCGCTTCTTCCAGAGGCAATACTTCCGTGGTTACGGGAATATCAGCCATAACCTGGATATTCACCAGATCTTCAATCGCCTCCAGCTCTTCCCGGGTGAGCGGACGGTTGTGGGAGAAGTCAAACCGAAGCCGGTCGGGAGCAACGAGCGAGCCTGCCTGCCGGACGTGGTCGCCCAACACTACCCGCAGCGCCTTGTGGAGCAGGTGGGTGGCGGTATGGTTGCGGGCGGTATCGCCGCGTTCCTGGCTATCTACGGAAGCGAGCACCTCGTCGCCGACGGCAAGCCGGCCCGAAACCATCTTTCCCGAGTGCACGATCAGGCCGCCCGCGGGTCTGTACACCTGCGAGACGACGAACTGCCCCCGGGCACCTGTTATCGTCCCCGTATCAGCTACCTGCCCGCCTGCCTCAGCGTAGAAGGGCGTAACGTCTAGCACTACCTGCCCTTCCTCGCCTGCCTGGAGCTGGTCAACCAGTTCCCCGTTCCGGGCGAGCGCCGCGACGCGACCGGCAGCCGAAAGCATCTCGTAGCCGACAAACCGGGAGGAATAGCGGCCGGCCAGGTGGGCCCAGGCATCCTCTTCGCCTCCCAGATAGCTGGTCTCGCCACGGGTCGCTCTTGCCCGCT
This sequence comes from Limnochordales bacterium, assembly GCA_014896315.1. Classification (GTDB taxonomy): domain Bacteria; phylum Bacillota; class Limnochordia; order Limnochordales; family DUMU01; genus DUMU01. The sequence continues at coordinate 57,041 of JADBKP010000005.1, read as the reverse complement.
CCCGCTGTCTCTCCATGGCAGCTTCGAAACCTGCTCTGTCAACGGTAAAGCCGGCTTCTGTCGCCATCTCCAACGTCAGCTCGAAGGGGAATCCGTAAGTGTCGTAAAGCCGGAAGGCGTCTTCACCCGGTAGCACCGTACGGCCCTGGCTCTTGAGACGATGGAGAACCTGCTCCAGAAGCTGGGTACCCTGGTCGAGCGTAGCACGGAACCGGGCTTCCTCCGCGCGCAATACCTCTTTGATCCGCGCCGAATTGGCGTTCAACTCCGGATATGCTCCTGCCATGACGCTGATTATCGTTGCGGCAACGGTGTCAAGAAAAGGCTTGTCAATGCCAAGCCGCCTTCCATGCCGGATGGCCCGGCGGATCAGCCGGCGCAGGACGTAACCCCTGCCTTCGTTGCCCGGCAACACGCCGTCGGCAGCAAGGAAGGTGGCGCCGCGGAGGTGGTCGGTGACCACTCGCAGCGAAACATCCTTGTTTTTGTCCTCTCCGTATCGAACGCCGGCGATCTTTGCCACCTGGTCCAGGATGGGTCGTACCAGGTCTACGTCGAAGATGCTCTCCACCCCCTGCAACAGGGCGGACATCCGCTCCAGTCCCATCCCGGTATCAATTCCCTTGCGCTCGAGGGGAAGGTATTCACCGGCCTCGTTCTTGAAGAACTGGATGAAGACAAGGTTCCAGAATTCGAGAAAACGGTCACAGCCGCATCCGGGCTTGCAGTCAGGCCGACCACAACCTTTGCCCGGTCCTCTGTCCAGGTAGATCTCGGAGCAGGGGCCGCACGGGCCAACACCGATCTCCCAGAAGTTGTCTTCCTTGCCCAGGCGGACTATCCGTTCGTTGGGTAGACCAGCTATTCTCTGCCAGTATGCTGCCGCCTCATCGTCATCCTGGTATACGGTCACCCATAACCTGTCCTTTGGCAAGGAGAGGATTTCTGTCACGAACTCCCACGCCCAGGTTATCGCTTCCTCTTTGAAGTAGTCGCCAAAGGAGAAGTTGCCCAGCATCTCAAAGAAGGTGGCATGCCGGGCGGTGTGGCCCACCTGGTCGATATCAGCCGTACGCAGGCAGCGCTGGCAGGTGGTCAGACGGGTATGGGGCGGCCTGGCCTTACCCAGGAAATAGGGCTTGAAAGGCACCATACCGGCGCCAACAAAGAGCAGGGTCGGATCGTTCTCCGGAATCAGGGGAGCACTGGGCAGACGCAGGTGATCCTTTCCCTGGAAGAATCGCAGATACTTTTCCCTTAATTCGTTTCCGCTCAGAGTCGGCATTCTTTCTCCCACCGCAGCGTGCTCTTCTGCGAAACAGCCTGGGGGAGTCTCCCCCCTGCACGCCAGAACTAATTCTTCCTGTCGCTGTCTGAATCTTCCCCATCATATCCAAGGCGATCCAGCTTGTCAACGCGAGCAGGGGGATCAGCTGGCCCTCCGGGCTGCCCCTCCAGCACCAACGGCAAGGGGAGCTGGCGGGTGGACGCTGCCGTTTGTACCGGCGGCGCTACCAGGTGGTCGAGCAGTATGCGACCGATGGCCGTCACAGGTACCGCCAGCAGCATGCCGGTCAGACCAAGAACCCTCTCTCCGACCAGAATCGCTCCCAGGACGGCCAGGGGATGCAACCCGGTTAGATTCCCCATGACACGCGGAACAAGCAGGATGCTTTCTAGCTGATGAATAATGAGAAACGCCAGCACGACCCAGACAGGTGTCCAGGTGGAGACAAGAAAGCCGGTCACCACTGCCGGGATCGCGGCCAGTACTGGCCCGAAGTAGGGGATGACATCGAGTAAGCCGGCCAGCAGGCCGATGACCAGCGGGTATGGTATTCGGAGCAAGTACATGGCGGCTGCGGTAACCGCGCCCACCACCACGGAGACGACCAGTTGCCCTCGGACAAAACCCGCCAGCATCCTGCCGACCTCTTGCGAGAGCATCCGGACCTGCCCCCGCCATCCCGGCGGCAACCGGCGCAGCACCCCCTCCCGCAATCTTTCCGCATCCAGCAGGAAGTAGTAGGCGATAAATGGGGCAAGAAGCAGGGTGTAGGCAACGGATACAAGGTTACCGCTGGCATCTACCGCCCGGTGAACCATCTCCCGGGACCAACGTTGTATCTCCGCGTGCAGCATTCCGGTCAATCCCCACCACCGGCCGGGCAGCACTCTGTCCGTCCAGCCCATCAACAATCCTGCCGGAGTGCCGGTCAGTGGTACCTGCTGAACGGCCCGCCCCAGCTCGCGACCGGCGGCCGGAATCACCAGTATCCCCGCCAGCACCGCGCCGGCCATCAATGCCAGCAGAACTACGGCCGCCGCTACCGACCGCTTGAGGCCGCCCTTTTGCAGCTGTTCCACCAGGGGTTGCACAAGGTAGCTGAGGAGCAGCGCAACGAGGAAGGGCAGGAGCAGCGCCCGCAGGTAAAAAAGGAGGGCGAGGCCGAGCAGATACAAAGCTGCGACCGCACCCCAACGCGGCAGGAGATGCCGGGTCATGGAGTTTCCCTCAAGTTACTGATCCTCTCACCCGCGACGAACAGGCGCGGCCAGCCGCGCCCGAACCCGGCGGGGTACCTGCACGGCTGCCGAGATGTGGCGAGCATTCTCGCCTGTCTCTACCCTGACCTTTGCCGCTCCGGACCGCGAATACCGGAAGGCCAACCCCATGCCCAACACTACTCCCAGCAATACTCCCTGCCAGAAACGGTTTAACATTGCCACAACCCTCCCGCCAGCTAGTATGCCCCGGGTTTGCTGCCCTCAGATCTAGCCGACGGTTTTCCAGAAGCGGCCTTCTCCGGTACGGCGGCAATCACACCCCCGCCCACCACAATGTCATACCGCTCCCCATCTTCACCATTTTCGTCCTTCTCGTACCAGACTACCGACTGCCCGGGAGTAATCGCCCATTGGGGAGTGGCAAACCGGGTCCATACCCGGGTAGGATTGGTCTCGTCCGCCGCAATTTCGGCCCGTGCCTCGGGCACCCGGTAACGGATTTTAGCCTCGACCTCCAGCCCACCAGCGGGCAAGGCCGGCCGGGAAATCAGGTTTACCTCGGTGGCTAGCAACGACGCTCTGAGGCATTCTTCCCGCCGCCCCACCACCAGACGGTTGGCTTCTGCATCAATCTCCAGCACATAGTAGGGCACCGGACCCGTCAACCCCAGGCCGTGTCGCTGGCCGACGGTGTAAAAAGCGACTCCCTTGTGCGTGCCGAGCACTCGCCCCTCCCGATCGACAATAGGGCCGGGATTTTCTTGCAGACCCGCATACTCCCGCAAGAAGCGGCGGTAGTCGTTATCCGGGACAAAGCAGATCTCCTGGCTCTCGGGCTTGCGGGCCGTGACCAGCCCCAGACGGGCGGCAATAGCCCGCGTCATCTGCTTGTCCAGCACTCCGAGCGGCATCAGGGTGTGTGCCAGCTGTTCCTGGGTAAGCTGGTACAGCGCATAGCTCTGGTCTTTGCGCTGGTCGAGTCCCCGGCGCAGCAGGTAGCGCCCGCGGACCGGGTCATAGACCACGCGGGCGTAGTGCCCTGAGGCGACATAGTCAGCTCCCAGCTGGCGGGCCTTCTCCAGCAGGGCACCAAACTTTATGTCCCGATTGCAGACGAGGCAGGGATTGGGCGTCCTGCCGGACAGGTACTCACTGACGAAGGGACGGATAACTGCCTTTTCGAAAGCTTCGCCCATATTCAGCACGTAGTAGGGAATGCCGAGACGGGTGGCCACCCGCCGCGCATCCTCAACTGCCCCCAGTGAACAGCATCCTCCTTCGTGGTCGGGCGGCAACCAGTCCGGCCAGAGCTGCAACGTGACGCCGATCACATCGAAGCCTGCCGCTACCAGCAAGGCAGCCGCAACCGATGAATCGACACCGCCGCTCATGGCTACCACGACACGGTTTCCTGCGGGAGCCAGCGCTCCCCGATGGAAAATACGGTCGAGCTCCGCCTCCACGGCCTTCCAGGCCGCCGCGAACTCCTCCTCCCGCCTCCAGTCGTGCACTCCCGCGCCCCGGCTTGTATGCACCTCCTGCAGCGGCATACCCGCGCTTCACCCCCGCGATCTTGCCAGCCTTTCCCGCAACTCTCGAACCACCGCTACTATCCGGCGACCCGCCTCGTCAATCTCGCTTTCGGTATTTCCCCGGCCCAGTGTCAGGCGAAGCGGCCCGCCCGCCTCCCTCTCCCTGATCCCCATGCTGACTAGAACGTGCGACTCGCTGAGCGCCCCGGCACTGCAGGCTGCGCCGCTCGAGGCATCGATACCGGCAAGATCGAGGGAGAAGAGCAGTATGTCGGCTGCCACCCCCGGCCAGGAGAGGTTGAGGTTGTTGGCCAGCCGCTCCGTAGGATGTCCGTGCAAGCGGGTGTCCGGCAGTTCCCGCCGTATATACGCTAACAGACGCTCCCGCAAACTCTGTTGCCGAAGCGCTTCCTTGGGCCTTTCCCGCTCGGCCAGCTCCAGGGCGACGGCCATCCCCACCACCCCCGCCACATTCTCCGTCCCGGCCCGCCGCCCCCGCTCCTGCGCTCCGCCGTGAATCAGAGGAGCGATCTCCACCCCGCGGCGTACATAGAGGAGGCCTGCTCCTTTCGGCCCGTAGAACTTGTGGGCGGAGAGGGTTAGCAGGTCACAGTGGAGTTCGTCCACGCTCAAGGGGAGATAACCCGGGGCCTGTACCGCATCTATGTGAAAGAGAATTCCCCGCTCCCGGAGTCGGCGGCCGATCTGCTGCACCGGCTGGATTGTGCCCACCTCGTTGTTGGCATACATAACCGAGACCAGCAGGGTATCGGGCGTAGCCCGTTCCAGGACGAAATCCGGATCGACCTGGCCAAACCTGTTGACAGGCAGGTATTCCACCGGCACACCCCGCCGGGCAAGAAAACGGGCGGTGTCTAGCACCGCCCGGTGCTCGACCGCCGAGACCAAGAGCTTCCGGCGGCGGTCGCCGCGATGGATCGCAGCCTCTACGACACCGACAATGGCCAGAGTATCCGACTCGCTGCCGCCGCTGGTGAAGACCAGCTCACCCGGCCGGCAGCCCAGGACGGCCGCTAGGCGGTCACGGGCCTCGTCCAGTTTTTCCCGGGCCGCTCGTCCCCGGGCATGCAAAGAGGAGGGGTTGCCGAAAACCTCCTCCTCGAAAGGCCGCATCGCCTCCGCCACTTCCGGCCGCACGGGCGTGGTGGCGGCATGATCAAGGTAAATCCGTTCCATGCACTACACTGCTCCCGCACTACGACAGCATTGCTCCTCTGCCCGCGCCCCCGGATCTAGATGTCGAAAAGCAGGGCACCGCCCTCCACCTGTAACTGCTTCTGCTCCTCGACCAGATCAGACAACATCACGGAGTCAATCACCCGGTCAACAGCTTCCTGCAACCGCTTCCACAGCACCCGGGTGGCGCAGCCGTCGGTGAAAAGACAGACCGCCCCACTCTGCTGGTCAAGACACTCCCAGGGGACGATCGGCCCCTCCAGCGCCCGCAAGATATCCCCCACCTTGAGGCGCTCCGGCGGCACTGCTAACTCATAACCTCCCTGCGCCCCCCGCACGCTATTCACCAACCCGGCCTTGCGCAACGTACCCATGAGCTGTTCCAGGTACGGCTCGGATATCCCCTGGCGCTCAGCTACCGTCTTGAGCGGTAGCGGCCCCTGTCCGTGATGCAGGGCCAGCTCAACCATGGCCCGCAGGCCGTATTCACCGCGCGTCGATATCCTCATACGATCCTCCTGCGGTCCGCTGGAATTCCGATTATTTTAGTCGGCTTTTACCTTAAATAATACGCCCCGCGCAAGCACGAGTCAACTTCTATTACCATCTCCTGGCCGTAAGCACCTGGCACTATTTCCATCTTCTGAACTAACAGTAACGGAAACAAAAAACCGAGGAGGAAACTCCCCGGTTGGTGCTGCAGCCCCGCCGTGCCGTTAGGTGCCGTTCGGTTTGCACCTGCGCTCGGCAGGTGGGCTCCTCCTGAAAACCGTGCGGGCTTCCCCAGGCAGGGGGGGCCTGCCCTTGGCATTCAGAGTCCGGATCCCGATGTGATGGTGTTGGCGCATACCATCAACGGCTTGATCACGGACACAGCAGGAACTGCTTGCCGCGGTCATCATAGCACACCCCGATTGCGCCCTGCAAGGGTTATCCGTGGCAGATAATGTGTAATTCCGCCAACTGCCGCGGGTCTACCGCCGCCGGCGCACCGGTCAGCGGATCGGTCCCGCTCTGGGTCTTGGGGAAAGCGATCACGTCGCGGATTGTCTCTTTTCCTGCGAGAAGCATGACGACGCGGTCAAAGCCAAAGGCGATGCCACCATGCGGCGGAGCCCCGTACTCCAGGGCTTCCAGCAGAAAGCCAAACTTCTCCTGCGCCTCTTCGGGGCCGATCCCCAGCAGTGCAAAGAGCCGTTCCTGGACATCGCGCCGGTGGTTGCGGATACTGCCGCCACCCAGTTCCACACCGTTGAGTACCATATCATAAGCATTGGCCCGCACTTTGAGGGGCTCGCTCTCCAGCAGTTCCAAATCCTCTTCCACGGGCGAGGTGAAGGGGTGATGGACCGCTTGCAGTCGCCGCTCCTCTTCGTTCCACTCCAGCAAGGGGAAATCGAGCACCCACAGGAACTCCCACCGACTCGCCGGGATCAGATTACGCTTTTCTGCCAGGTGCAGACGGAGGCGTCCCATGGCAGGCGCCACCTTCCCTTCCGCCCCCGCCATCATGCAGATCAGATCACCCGTTTTGGCACGCAGCCGCTCCCGCAGGGCGATCTGCTCGCCTTCGGACATGTACTTGACCACCGGTGAACGCAGGCCGGATTCCTCGACGATGATCCAGATCAATCCCGGGACTCCCCAACGGGGGGCAAGCTCTACTAACTCGTCCAGCTCCCTCCGGCTGAGCTCTTTGCCGCCCGGCAACACCAGCGCCCTCACCACGCCCCCGGTAGCGACCGCGCGGGCAAAGACCTGCACACTGCTCTGTTCAAAAAGATCCGACACGTCCTGGATCTCAAGGCCGAAACGCAGATCGGGCTTATCCGAACCGTAGCGCAGCATCGCCTCTTTGTAAGAAAGGCGCGGGAACGGCCGCTTCACCTCGATACCCGCCTCGTCCAGCAACTCGGCCATCAACCCTTCTGCCAGCTGCAACACATCCTCCCGGGTGGGGAAGGACATCTCGATATCGATCTGAGTGAACTCGGGCTGGCGGTCGGCGCGCAGGTCCTCGTCACGGAAACAACGGACGATCTGGTAGTAGCGCTCCAGGCCGCCCATCACCAGCAATTGCTTGAAGAGCTGGGGCGACTGGGGAAGAGCATAGAAAGTGCCGGGATTAAGACGGCTCGGCACAAGGAAGTCGCGGGCCCCTTCCGGAGTGCTCCGCGTCAACATGGGCGTCTCAATTTCGAGGAATCCCCGGGCATTCAAATACTGACGGGCGCGCTGAGCCAGCCGATGGCGTAAGATCAGCCCGGCTTGCATCTCGGGCCGCCGCAGGTCGAGGTAGCGGTAGCGCAAGCGAAGGTTCTCGTCCACCTGCAGGGGCCGATCGAGCGGGAAGGGCGGCGTCTTGGCCTTACTCAGCACCTCCAGCTTGTGCCCCTCGACTTCGATCTCTCCGGTGGCCAGCTTCGGATTGGCCATCCCCGGGGCACGCCGACGGACCAACCCGGTCACCGCCACCACGTACTCAGCTCGCAGGCTCTCTGCCACTCGAAAAGCTTCCGCATCGATCTGGGGGTCGAAGACGACCTGTACGATACCGCTACGGTCCCTGAGATCAACGAAGATCAGGCCACCGTGATCGCGGCGGTGCGCCACCCATCCGTTCAGGACCACCTGCTGCCCGGCGTGCTCCGCGCGCAGGTCACCGCACCAAACGGTCCTTTGCCAGCTGGCCGACCTTGACAGCGGGATCTCGCCCGTCTCCCGAACCTGTGCTGTTACATGCTCTCCTTGCACTGCTTGTGCCGCTTGCGCCTCTTGTTGCCGCATCCAACCGTCCCTCACTTCTACTCACAACTGCCGGCGTACCTGCTGATCATCGTTCTCCCCGGCCAGAGCCCTCACACTTCCCCTCTGGCGATGGCCTGGGCTGCCGCCAGCCGCTCCGCCACCTTCTCAGCCAGGCCTTCCCGCGGCAGAACTTCCTGGCTGCCGTCGCTCATGCGTCGGAGCAAGACTTCGCCCCGCTCCCACTCGCCCTCCCCGACTACCAGGGTAAAGACCGCTCCCAGACGATCAGCCGTCTTCATCTGAGTCTTCAAGCTGCGTCCGAGGAAGTCCATGTCGACCCGCAGCCCTTGCCGGCGCAGCTCTGTTACCAGCCTCAGCACCTGAGCCTGCGGAACGTCCCCTACCCGCGCCACATACAGATCTACTTCCGGCCCCGGCTCCGGCAGGGTACCCGCCGCCTCCAAACCAAGCAGCAGCCGGTCCAGTCCGGCAGCAAAACCTATAGCCGGCACACTCGGTCCGCCCATCATCTCCGCCAGCCCGTCGTAGCGCCCGCCACCCAACACCGCGTCTTGAGAACCAAGTCCGATCGTAACCAGTTCGAAAACGGTGCGGGTGTAGTAGTCAAGCCCGCGGACCAGGCGCGGGTAACGGCGGAAGGGAATACCAAGTGCGTTCAGATGCTCTTGAACGCTCTCCCAGTGACGGCGGCACTCCGGGCAGAGGTATTCGTCTATGGGAGGAATCCCTTCCGTCAACCGGCGGCAACCCTCCTCCTTGCAGTCCAGGACCCGCAGCGGGTTGCGGTCCAACCGCTGCTGGCAGCTGACACACAACTCGTGCCGCAAGGGCTCAAGGCGGGAGCGCAGAAGCTCCCGGTACGGACCGCGACAAACCGGGCAGCCAATGCTGTTCAGCCGCAGCTCCCACTCTTTGAGACCAACCTCGGTGAGGAAAGAGATGCCGAGGGAGATGATCTCCGCGTCCAACGCCGCATCAGCGCTTCCGAAGGCTTCCACGCCAAACTGGGTAAACTGCCGGTAGCGCCCCGCCTGCGGCCGCTCGTAGCGGAACATCGGCCCCACATAGAAGAGCTTTACCGGTAGCGGGCCGGCATACAGCTTGTGCTCCAGCACGGCCCGCACCACCCCCGCAGTTCCCTCCGGACGCAAGGCAAGCTCTCGCCCGCCCCGGTCCACGAAGGTATACATCTCTTTCTCCACTATGTCGGTAACTTCGCCGATTCCGCGAGCAAAGAGTGCCGCCAGCTCAAAGATGGGCGTGCGTATCTCCTCGTAATGGTACCGGGCACAGGTGCGCCGGGCGGCCTCCTCAACCCAGGCCCACAACCGGCTTTCCCCCGGCAGTATATCCCGCGTTCCGCGCACGGCGGCGATCTCCACGCCGGCACCCCCCTCTAGAAAGAGATGGCGGCCGTCGGTGACCGCCATCCCCTCCCATTCCGCAAGCAGATCTCCTGGTGGCAACGGTTACCTACTGCCCGCTCTTGTCACTTGCGCTCTGCGAATCCCCCGCTTCGCCCTGCTTGCCCTGCTCTGCCTCTTCGGCGGCCTTCTGGGCCTCTTCCTGCTGTTTCTGATAGAGCGCCCAGATCTCCTCGACCCGCTTCTCTTCCTGCTTGGCCAGCTCCTCTTCACCAAGCTCCCGGAAGTGGCTGGCAAGCTGGCTGTGTATGTTGAGGTCGTACTCCGGAGCCAGCTGCTGGACTTTCTTCAGCGTCGCGAGGGCTTTTTCGTTCTGTTTATTCTCCTTGTATGCCACCGCCAGCGCCAGCTGGATGTCGTAGTCCTCGGGAGCTGCCTGTGCCGCCCGCTCGAGCTCGGCAATCATCTGAGCCGTATCATTTTTCATCTCGTAAACCCGAGCAAGCTGCAGGCGAACGTACGGATCATCCTGTTCACCCAGGGCCCGGTTGTACTCGGCAATAGCCTCGTCAAGCTTGCCCAGGCTGACCAGGTCGCGGGCCTTGATAACCGGGTCCTTTATCTCAATCTTGGCCTGCGACTGGAGATTGGCAAACCAGCTGGCCCGGGCTTCCTGCTGTTTCTGCTCAAGCAGCTGCTGCCTTAGTGTCTCCTTCTGCTTCTCAAAGTCGGGCCCGGAGGCACTTTTCCGCGCCGTCACCTTCACGATATAGTACCCATCCGGTCCTTTGATTGCATCACTTATCTGGCCCACTGCCAGCTTGAACGCGACCTCGTCCACCTGATCCGGCAGCTGCCCGTGCCCGATCTCGCCCAGGTCACCACCGTTTAACTTGCTGGGATCGTCGGAATAGGTTTTGGCCAGCGTGGCAAAGCTCTGGCCGGACCTGGCCTTGGCTACCACGTCATTGGCCAGCCTCTCGGCTACCTTCCAGGCCGCTTCCCCTTCCCCTTTTGGCTTGATCATAATAAGCGACGCCGTGATCTTCTCGTAAGCCCGGGCAACTTCCTCATCGGAGATCTTGATATCCGAGCCGATGGACTCCCAGAGTTTTTGCACCATCAAGCTCTCACGCAGCCGCTCCCGGAACTCTTTTTCATTCCTGATACCCTGCTCCTGGATCGCGGCGAGGAACTCCTCCCGCGACGCATACCGCTCCCGTTCTTTCTTGAAGGCTTCGTCGACCTCTTTATCTGAAACCTTGATCTTCTGGCGACGTGCCTCGTGCAACAGCAAGTCGAAGTCGCGCAGGGTCAGGTAAGCATAGTACTCCAGCTCCGGGCGCATGCTGGGCGGTATCCTCTGGTAAAACAGTTGCGCATACCGGTACTGATCGGCAAAGGCGGCCGCAAGGTCGGTCGCGGTAATCTCCATCCCGTTTACCACAGCTATCGGCCCGCGATTTGCGCCGGCCCCACCCCAATGCCAGTACGCACCGCCAATTGCCATCCCAAGGGCCAAGGCACCCGCAATGACCGCAAAAATCCACTTCATCTGCTTACGCAGCCGATTAAAAAGCATTCAATTCCCCCCGTCCCGGCATCTGTCCGGATCGTGCAGGCCGCCAGCCCCTTCCCTGCCTTCATCCTTCTCCCAGTAGCGCTTGTCCTTGCCGCAGATAAACAAGGGAGCACACAAGAAATCCGTGCAACAGCCCGGCTACATTCTGCTCAATTCTACCGAAGGCCTGCAAAGAGTGTCAACCAAAGCCAGTGGGAGGCCGCCGTCCGGGAGGCCCGGGGGCCGAACACCAGCACCCGCCTACCCCCTCGCCCGCAGCCGTGCAGTCCGTCGATGGGCGGCGCGGTTTACCGAAATCACGCCACTCACCCGGCGAATCCGTTCCAGTACATTCTGCAGATGCGCAATGTCGCGGATATCCACCACCAGATTGATGTAGGCGTAGTTACTTCTGGTGCTGTACGCCTGGACCGCCTCAATGTTGGTTTCGCCTTCGGCCACCGCGTTCAACACGTTGGCTAGCAGGTTCACCCGGTCGATGGCCTCAATCTCCACCTCCACAGGGAAAGAGGCGGGCAGCACCCCGCTGCGCCACTCCACAGGAATCCGGCGCACGTTGCTGTCGGAGATCTCCTTGAGGATCGAGCAGTCGGCCCTGTGGATCGAAACCCCGCGGCCCCGCGTCACGTAACCGACGATGGGGTCACCGGGAACGGGATTGCAGCAGTGAGCAAAACGTACCAGCAGGTTGTCCGTCCCGGCCACCAGCACCGAACGGCTGGCTGCCTCCTCCGGTCGCGTCCGGTCGGGCATCCTGACAATCTGCCCGCCGAGTTCTGCCTCCCCCGGTTGCCCTTGTGCCTGACCGGCGGCCACCCCCGCCGCAGCTGCCCCCGGGCCGATACCGGTACCCACCAGGGGATCTCGCTCTGCGTCCCGGCGCCGGCGCCCCGCCTGGTTTGCCGCTTTGCGGCGCGCTTCCAGCTCCTCCGGGCCCACGATCCGCCCAAGTACCTGGGAGATCGTCACCTTCCCAAAACTGATGGCTGCCAGGAGATCGGTGGTGTCCCCGAATCCGTAACGCTTTGCCACCTCCGCCAGTTTCTCGCTGACCAGCACCTCCCGAGGTTCGAAACCGAGCCGCCGCGCTTCCTGCTCCAGCTTCTCGCGCCCCTCGGCAGCCGCCTCCTCGCGGCGGGTCTCCTTGAACCAGGCCCGGATCTTACTCCGGGCTTTGGAGGTCTTAACAAAAGTCAGCCAGTCCTGGCTCGGCGTGGCATTTTTCGACGTGAGTATCTCGACGAACTCACCGTTTTGCAGTCGGTAGTCGAGCGGTACAATACGCCCGTTGACTTTCGCTCCCGTGCAATGAAGGCCGATATCGGTATGCACGGCAAAAGCGAAATCGACGGGTGTGGCTCCGGCAGGCAGGCTCTTTACATCTCCTTTGGGGGTGAAAACGAATACCTCGTCCTCGAACAGATCGATTTTAAGAGTTTCCATAAACTCCTGCGGATCTTTCATCTCCCGCAGCCATTCCATGACCTGCCGGAGCCACGCCACCTTTTCCTCAAACTCACGGGAAGACTTATATCCCTCCTTGTACAGCCAGTGAGCGGCAATCCCCCGTTCCGCTATGCGGTGCATCTCCCATGTGCGAATCTGAATCTCTAGCGGCTCTCCCCGTGGTCCGACTACCGTTGTGTGCAGGGATTGATACATATTCGATTTCGGAATCGAGATATAATCCTTAAATCGGCCCGGGATCGGCTTCCACAACGAATGAACCATTCCTAATACGGCGTAGCAATCGCGTACGGTATCAACAATCACCCGCACGGCAAGCAGATCATAGATTTCGCTGAACTGCTTACCCTGCTTCATCTTCTGGTAGATGGAGAAGAAGTGCTTGGGGCGGCCCTGCACCTCGGCCCGGATATTCATCTCCTGCAGCCGCTGGCGCAACACGGCCATTGCCTCAGCCACTTCACCCTCTCGTTCGCGGCGCTTCTTGGCGACCATCTGCACCAGCTCGTAGTAAGCTTCGGGCTCGAGATAACGAAAGGCGAGGTCTTCCATCTCCCACTTCAGCCCGAACATACCAAGCCGGTGGGCGATGGGTGCGTAGATCTCCAGAGTCTCACGGGCAACCTTCTTCTGGCGCTCCGGAGGGAGAGAATCCAGCGTTCGCATGTTGTGCAACCGGTCTGCCAGCTTGATGAGGATAACCCGCACATCCTCGGCCATCGCCAGAAACATCTTGCGCAATGACTCGGCCTGGTGCTCTTCCCGGCTCTGGAAAGGAATCTTCGAGAGTTTGGTGACGCCGTCGACGAGGCGGGTTATCTCCTCGCCAAACTCCTGCTGCAGCTCCTCGCGGGTAACTTGCGTATCTTCCAATACATCATGCAGCAACCCGGCGGCCACCGTGGAGGCATCCAGTTCCAGACTGGTCAGAATCTTGGCTACCGCCGCCGGGTGTTGGAAGTAAAGCTCGCCGCTGTCGCGGCGTTGTCCGGCATGCGCACGATAGGCAAAACGATAGGCACGGGAGACGAGCTCGACCGGAGCCTGCGCGTTGTAGCGCAGCAGCGCCGAGGTGATCTCCTCCTCGGTGGGGATGGAGGACCCCTGTCCCTCGTCCGGTTCGGCGGGCGGGGAAGGAGAGGAATTCTCTCCTCCCGACCCCGGCACGGTCAAGGCACTCGCCCCCACCGGCCTGGTTTCGTTTTCCGTATCGTTAAGACTCATACGTGACCAACGCCTCCACCCGATAACCTGTAAGGCGCTGGCGGCCTCTCAGATAGGCCAGCTCGATCAGGAAGGCAAAGCCAACTATCTCGCCTCCCAATCTCTTTACAAGCTCGGCCGCGGCCCAGCTCGTACCGCCAGTCGCCAACAGATCGTCCACCAGGAGCACCCGTTGCCCAGGCTGGATGGCATCCCGGTGAACTTCCAGCGCATCCTTGCCGTATTCCAGTTCGTATTCGACCCGGACGCGTTCGGCCGGCAACTTACCGGGCTTACGTACTACTACGATACCGCATCCCAATTCGTAGGCTATGGGAGCACCGAGCAAAAACCCGCGGCTTTCGATGCCGACTACAAGGTCGGGACGGTCGGCCCGGTAGCGATCAGCCAGGGTCTTGACCGTGAATCGGAATGCCTCCGCGTCCTTCAACAGAGTAGTAATATCCTTGAAGCTTACGCCAGGCGTGGGAAAATCAGCGACCTCACGAATCTTGGCCTTAAGCTGTCCGACTTCCACCAAGCTGCCCCTTTCTGCTAACCATCTCTTCGCCCTTTATCACCGGCGTGTTCTGTGCATGCTGCAAATACGATATGACTTCCTCAGACAGGTGCCCGAACCCTGCCACTCAACTATTGCACGGTACCCAACCGGTCGACACGTTCTTCAAGGACAGCCACTTTCCGTTCCAGGCGAGCCAGCTCCTCGCGAGTAACCAGGCCTGCCGTCGCAAACAGCCTTTGACTGTTGTCGGCCAGCCACTGCCTCCATTCGGCCCACTGGCTCTCACCCCGTTCTTGAATCTGGCGTCCCAAATCCCTGGCTTCTTCACGGCTGATTTTGCCCCGCCTGACGAGATCCTGGATGATCTCTTCGGCCTTTTCACGGGTCAAAGCTGCCAGCCCCAATCCGGCCAGCAGCCAGCGTCCGATCATGCTGGTTCCGTCGTTCATGCGTGAATCCCCTTTCCATCCCGTGTCAGGAATGTCCAGCCCTTGACGCTGTACCCTCATACCAATTATACATCGTTTATTATCCCTTGCCCGGAAGGGCGGACCGGTGGCCTGTACCCAGTACCTGCGGATATCGTGGTTACCCCTGCCAGGAAGCTGGCGCTGCCAGGCAAAAAATGATAACCTGGTCGTAGTGATGGAGTAAAAAAGCATCGGGAGGGTACGAATTAGAGAGCACAGGAGAGCCCGGAAAGCGGGTAGTGACGAGGGGGGCCTGCCATGAACGAAAAGGGTTCAGACCGCCTCGCTGTCGATCCACGTCCCGATCTCGCCGTCGACCACGCCTTGTGGGCACAGGTCCTGGCCACGGCACGGACGGAAGCCCCCTCCGTCCTCGGGTTGCTGCACGGCCTCCGCTGCCTTGGAGCGGTACTGCGCAAGCAATCAGGCAGTCGCGGCCCCTATCTTCGTCTTGACTACCACGTCGCCTGCCGCGAGATCGTCGACTCCGAGACCGGCTCTCTACTTTGGTGTCCCCAACCCCGCGAGATACGGGAGGTCTGGCTCGAGCCCCACCGCCAGGAGATCAGCCGCCTCTTTCAAGCGGTCGTTCGCCGGCTGAACCCATGACATGAATCCCCCAAGACTCATTGGCCCACTCGCGCCACCCGTCGACAAGCTGGGCCAGGACCGGAAAACGCAAGAGATTGACAGGTACGAGCCGTATTGATAAGAATGATATATCCTCCTTTTCGGCCGTGACCGGCTTCGCCGGCAGCATACACCATCCGACCAGGAGGCGAGATGATGCCACTAAACCGGGAAGATCCGCTCCCCCTCTACCAGCAGATGTACGACTTGCTCCGGGCTGATCTCGAAAAGGGCGTATATGCGCCGGGTGAACAGATCCCAACCGAGCTGGAACTGGCCCGCCGTCACGGGGTGAGCCGGATCACGGTAAAGCAAGCCATCCAGAAGCTGGTTCTGGAAGGACGGCTCTACCGCATCCAGGGCAAGGGCACATTCGTCGCCCGGCCCCGACTTCCCCGCAAACTCAAGACCATTCTGAGTTTCACTGAGGAGCTGCGGCAACGTAACATCGTGCCGGAAACGCGGCTGCTGCTCCTGGAGGTGCAACTTCCCTCCGCCAAGGTTGCCCGGGCGCTGCAGATAGACGAGGGCGAGGCAGTGGTGGTTCTGCGGCGGCTACGCCTGGGAGATGGCGAACCGATGGGGCTGCAGACGGCCTACCTGCCTTTTCGCCTTGCCCAGCCACTGCTTGAGGAACGGGACCGCATCGCCTCCGGCTCGCTCTACGAGGCTCTGGGCCGTCTTGGCCTGCGCCCGGTCCGGGCTACTGAGGAATACTCGGTAGTGGTCCTGGACGGTTCCGTAGCCAGTTTGCTGGAGGTAAGGCCGGGCTCACCTGCTTTTGCCGTGGAAAGGGTATCGTATCTGCCTGATGACCGGCCCATTGAGTTCGTCGAGTCGTTTCTGCGGGCAGACCGCTACACGCTCCAAGTAGAGCTCGAGGCCATCTAGCCTCTCCCACGTGCCTCGGCTTCCTTCCTACGGGCCACTTCCCGCTTGCGCTCCACTTCGCGCAGGATCTTCTGCTCCCAGGTGATTCCCCGCCAGCGTTCCCAGAAGGAGGGCGGCGGCACGCGGCAGGCCAGCTCGCGCTCGGCCCGATGACGGGCGCAGTGCGGGCCGTCCACCGCTTCCACCCAGACGGTATCCACGTATAGCGTGACCCGCACCCCCCAGCGACAGCCGGGAGGGATTTCAACATAGACAGCCTCTTTGTCACTGGGCCGCGTCCAGCGTCCCTGCTGCAAGACCCGCATCAGATCCATATCCGCAAATGCCCGCGTTCCCCCCCCCGCCCTGTCTAGGTCCATCGTTCGATCTCTACTTTCTGCTCCAGATTCTGCACCGCTTCCTTCTCAACTGCCCCCGGACCCATGACCATCACATTGGCCGCCGCACAGGCGGCTGCCAGCCGCAAGCACCCCTCCGGATCCCGCCCGGCGGCCCATCCCGCCAGAAAGCCGCCCAGAAACGAGTCACCGCTGCCCAAGGTATTTACCGGCCTCACTCGGAGAGGTGCCACCCAGAAGATCTCCGGTTCATCGCCGCTGTTCCCGGCCGCCAGTCCGGACCACCGGCCCGGCGTCCCGGGCTGTTTTGCCCGGTGGACGGCCAGCGCCCCTTCGTCACCCAGGGTGACGATAAACCACTCGGTGCCCGACCTCTCCGACCACTCGAGAGCCGCCTGCCAGAGCGCCCGCCGTCCCCACAACGGGCCGGCGAGAACCTGGAATTCGTCCCGGTTCGGCTTAACCAGAAAGGGGCGGGCCGCCAGGCCCAGCCGCAACGGCTCCCCGCTGGTGTCCAGAGCCACCGGCACTCCTTCGGCTTGCACTGCCTCCACAAGACGAGCATAAAGGTCTGGGGACGCCCCGGGCGGGAGGCTCCCGCACAAAGCGACGGCCCGGCTCTCCCGCGCCCACTGCCTGACCACTCCGAGCAACGTTGCCTCGTCCTGGCCGGTGATCGGCGGGCCTGGTTCGAGGATTTCCGTCTGCCCCCGCCCCCTAGGATCGGGGATGGTGATGGAGAGCCGGGTCTCCCCTTCTACCTCGATGAAATCGTGAGCTATACCTTCTTCGTCCAGGCGATGGCGGACCCAGGCGCCGTTGAAGCCGGCAATAAAGCCTGTGGCCAGCACCGGTTGTCCCAGCCGCCGCAGGACCCGAGCCACGTTGATCCCCTTGCCACCCGGCAGCGCTGTGGCCTTCTCCACCCGCATCAGCTTGCCCACCTGTACACGCTCGAGGTGATAGATCTTATCGATAGCAACGTTGCAGGTCACTGTCGTAATCAGACTCACGACGGCCACTCCCACAGTTGGACATCCGCAGTTTCGGCCGGGCGGCGCCAGTTTAGGGGGACGGGAACTGGCTCAGCCGGGCAGAAACCAGCTCAGCACCCAGCTGACGAGGGAAAGAACCAGCGCACCCACGATCGCGGCCCCAAAACTAACGATCCGAAAACCTGGCACCAGGGCCGCCGTCAACCAGAGCATGAGACCATTGATAACCAGGGTGAATAGTCCCAACGTTATCAATGTGAACGGAAAGGACAAGAAGACCAACACCGGTCGAATGACGGCATTGACGATACCAAGAACTGCTCCGGCCAGAAGGCCGGTCCAGATGCTATCTACATGCAGACCACCCACCAGGCGGACGGTGATCAACAAGCCGATCCCGTTGAGAAGCCATCGCCACAAAAACTCCGGCATCTGTATCACTTCCTCTGCCATCAAACCGGCGGCTGGCCGCAGCCGGCCACCGTGCCAACACCCGCCTAACTCCATAGCCGGTAGAACAACGCCCCGGCAAACAACCCGGCCGCCACGGCTAAGGCCAGGTTGCGGCTGACCACCCCCGCACTAAGGGCGACTACCACCGCCAATACCCCCCGGGCACTGGGCTGACCTGTACCCGCGAGCTCCTGGACGAGAAGAGCCGAGAGCAGCGCCGGCCCGAGGGCGGAAAGCGTCAGCTCAAGACGGGGCGACAGGCGCAACCGGCTCACTCCCAGCAAGGGCAGAAGCCGCGGCAGGAAGGTGACGATCATCATGCCAGCAATGATGAGTCCATAGGTTAGCGCGTCAGGCACTCCGGTCACCGTCTCCCAAACGCATCCCCACCCAGACCGCCCCTGCCAGAGCTGCCAGCAGCGTCGCCCAGCGGCCGAATCCCAACCTCACCAGAAAGAGTGTGGTAACTGCCGCCACCACTGCCGCCCGCCGGGCCGGTACCTGGCGCAGCTGCAACGCCAACAGCCCGGCGAACATGGCCGGCAGGGTCAGATCAATCCCCCAGGCGCGGCCATCAGCCACGAGATGACGCAGGGCGGTCCCCAGGACCGTACTGGCCGCCCAGGATAGATAGGCCGTCGCCTCCAGACTGAGGACATATGCAGGCTTAAGCGGGCTGGCCAGCCGAGCGGTGGCCAGGCCGGTACTGAGCACCGCAAAGCATTCGTCGGTCAGCCAGAAGGCTGCCGGAATCAACAGGCGAGCCGGCCAGCTGCGCACGTGCGGCCCGAGGGCGGCGCTCATCAGCAGGTGGCGCAAGTTCACCAGGAAGGTGGTCGATATGATCGCCCACGCAGCCGCCCCTGCCGCTAGCATATTCACCGCGATGAATTGTGACGCCCCAGCAAAGACAAAGAGCGACATGACGCCGACTTCGAGCGCTCCGAGACCCTTCTCAGCCGCACCGACGCCAAAAGCCAATCCGATCGGAATGTAACCGAGGACGATGGGGAGCGCCGCCCGCACCCCCGCCAGGCACTCCCGCAGGCGATCCGCGCCATACCGCGCCCCCGTCTCCCCCGCCTTCGGCGCTGGTGTTGAGACCGTCGTCATGGTCACCGGCCGCCGCCGAGCCGTACCTCCCGGCCGGTTCGGCTCGACTCGTAGATGGCGAGGATGATCTCCAGAGCGTGCCGCCCTTCCGTTCCCGGCAGCAGTGGCTGACGCCCATCCCGAATCGCCAGTGCCAGATCTTGAATCTCGATCCAGTGCCCATCCGCCGAGATCGCCCGCGGGTCGGAGGCACCCGAACCGCCACCGGCCATCTCGCCCACGTCCCGCGAAACCGGTTTGCCGTCCGGTCCCTGTACCTTCCATTCGACTACCCGTTCACCATCGATGCGGATCGTGCCGATCTCACCGTGCAGCTCGATGCGGTGATCCATGCCCGGGTAGACCGAAGTGGCACCTTCTATCACCCCAAACGCCCCGTTGCGGAACTTGAGGACCGCTACTGCCGTGTCCTCCACCTCAATCTCCCTGACCAGCGCGGCGGTATGGGCAAAGACAGATTCGACCGGTCCCATCAGCCATTGCAGCAGGTCGATACCGTGGATACCCTGGTTCATCAGCGCGCCGCCACCATCCCACTGCCAGGTTCCGCGCCATCCAGCACTCCGGTAGTATTCCGGTGAACGGTAGTACTTCAGATACGCGTCTGCCAGGACGGGTTTGCCCAGAACGCCCTCGTCCATCGCCTTCTTCACGGTCCGGAAAAGTGGCATCATCCGGCGCTGGAAGATGACCCCCAGCCGGTTGCCGGTCTCCTCGGCCGCGGCGATCATGGCATCGGCATCTTCCAGGTGGATCGCCATCGGCTTTTCGCTGAGAACGTGCTTCCCCGCCCGTAGCGCCCGGATCGACATCTCGGGGTGCATTCCAGAGGGGGTGCAGATCGAAACAGCCTCTACCTCGGGATCCTCAAGCAGCCGGTCCAGGCTGGTATAGGCCTTAGCGCCGTACTTTCTTGCCAGATTCTCCGCCCGCTCGGGAATGATGTCGCAGCAAGCAACCAGGCGAGTAAACGGACCTTTCGCGGCGGAGGCAGCGTGCACAGGACCGATGACGCCACAGCCGACCACGCCCCAGCCCACCGGCCGGTCGAGAGGCGGATGCTTGAGAATCTCTGTTGCCAGATCGATTACGAACTCACCGTTTGCCACTCCACTTCCCCTTCTTTCGGATATTGCTCTATTTGCAGGGCCGGGCCAAACCTTACGGTGCGCCTTCAACCCCACAAGGCCATGGAAAGTACCTCCCACAGGTCATCGCCGCGGTACTCGACGGTCTGGCCGTCAAGGCGGATCTTCTGCCGGCCGTCAGTGCGGATAGCGTCCACTATTTCGGTTCCCGTGTACCGTATCCGCACCACCACCGGCGGTTCGACGACAAATGGCGTGAAGGAGTGGGCTCGCGCCACAGCCCGTGCCGCCGCCTCCCGCACCAGCTTGCGGCTGGCGGCCGGCGCAAGCATCAGCGCCCCATGCCGGCCGAGAGCCTCCTTTACCTGGGCGGTTTCAACATCGCCCAGAAGCTCCCGCGCTTCCCGACAGACTTTGTCATCGCCGGTCACCAGCCCCACCGGCACGCCCAGATAACCGGCGAAAGCGGCGTCGATGCCGACCTCTCCCATCTCTCGACCGTTCAGCTCAAACCGCTGCCAGGTAAGACTGCTCATGGTGTGATCCCGTACCGCCCCGGCCGTACCCGCCATGGCATGGTAGCCGACCAGAAGGAGAAGATCGGTCTCCTCTCCCATGCCCGGAAACCGCTGGCCGGCCGGGACGCTCCCCTGCACCCATTCAGCGCGCGGATCCATCTTCTCGGGTGGAAAGTTCCAGCCCGAGCCATGGGCGTCCCGCACTATCACCCGCGTTGCCCCTCCTTCGAAAGCGCCGGCAACCGCGGCGTTCACCTCTGCAATAAAGAGCTCTCGTGCCTCGGCATACTCCGGCGTCCCTTTGGTTACCTGCTCCCTGAGGACGATGCCACCGATGCCCTCCATATCCGCCATGATGTATACCTGCACGCCCGGTACGCCTCCTTCTCCCGATCACAAATGGAGAGAGCCGATTCACCCAGGCTGAACTGGACCGGAAGAGACTGTCATAACTTGTCAGCCGACCGCGCCCCGACTTAAGCCGGCCAGCTCTGCCGCACCCATGCGACTCCCGCCCTCGTGCCCTCCTTGACAAACTCTACCACTTCAGGGTCGGCTTTGTCGAAGAGGGTGCGCGGGTCACCTGCTCCCTCGAACTCAATCTGCACAGGCCCAGCATAGTCCCGGCGTGCCAGTTCCTGCAAGAGTTCGGCCAGGTAAGGAGCAAGGTCGCCACTGCCAACAGGCGTGAACTTGAATGCCGTCTCGTGCGGCTGTCCTTCCTTGGGATACGGCCTGCCGTCTTTCAGGTGGACGCTGGCGACGTACGGAAGCAGTTCACGATAGTACGACGCGGCCTGGGCGATGCTGCGACCCGCCCAGCAGAAATTGCCCGTATCAAGGGTGAGCCGAAGCTGCGGAGCGTCGACCTTCTCGACCAGCTCCCGCAGGATAGACGCATCTTGCAGGAAATGGCCGTGGTTTTCCAGGGCCAGGACGAGACCAAGGTCGGCGGCGACGGCCACCGCCCGGCGGAAGCCCTCGACCAGTGCTGTCATGGCCTCCTCCTTGCTCCAGCCTGCGGGCAGCTCACCGCCCATAGCCCTCACCACCGGGATGCCGAGGTCCGCTGCTATCCGCATATAGCCGGCCAACCGCTCCACTTCCTGTGGCAGCTGATCTTTGGGGACGGTGAAGCTGTTGTAGCCTCCCAGGGAGAGAATGCGAAGCCCCGACGCCCGCACCTTTTCTCTGACCCATTCGCGGCCTGCTTCGGAGGTTAGATCCAGCTCGCCCCGGAAGGCCTGAGGGAGCGTGGCCAGTTCAAAGCCGTCCACCTGCAGTTCCTGCAAGAAAGCGAGGAAATCGGAGAAGGGCAGAAAACTCAGGCTGAGACCGACCACACCGAAAGATGCCAAAGCCGTGTTCTCCTTTCATGTTGATGTAGTAAATCGATTTGGCACGACAGGCCCATCTCCTGCCGGAAGCATACCTGAATCATACATATGGACGTAACAACAAAAGATGGAGTAGAATGGCATCGGCCCGCGACTGCTAATGCCTACGATTTCTGTTTAAACTCCACGACCTCGAAAGCTGGACGTGCTCACGAGTGGAGGTGGCTGAATGGATCCTTTGACCTACGGCCGTGCGTTAACCGGGATTGCTCTGGCCGTCCACATCACGCTGGCCGTTCCCGGAATCGGTTTACCGCTCTTTATCGCTATCGCCCACTTCGTGGGTTTGCGCCGCCGTGACCCGCATTGGATGGCTCTGGCCGACCAGTGGACACGGCTCTTTGCCATCCTGTTTCCTATAGGAGCCGTTACCGGCACGCTCTTGCCCGTTCTGCTGGTGGTACTCTGGCCGGTCTTCATGCAGATCGTCGGAGAGGTCGGCGTGCTCCCGATGTTCGTGGAAGGGTTTGCTTTCTTCATCGAAGCGATCTTCCTCGGCCTTTACCTTTACGGGCGCGAGAAGCTGCACCCATGGGTTCACTGGGCTACCTCATTGCCGCTGGTACTCGGTTCAGCCGCCTCCGCCTTCCTGATCACGACCGTGAACGCCTGGATGCAGACGCCGACCGGCTTCCACCTCGAGGATGGAAAGGTCTCCGCCGCCGATCCCATGGCGGCCATGTTCAACCCCAGCACCTGGGTGGAAACCGGCCATGTACTGGTAACCACCTACTTGACCGTCGCCTTCTTCATCGCCGGCTGGCTCGCCTGGCAAAGCCTGCGCCATCCCAACCGTGTCCCCCGACCTGTCTTGCGCAAGGGCGTAGCTCTGGCCCTGGTGGTTGGCTTCATCTCTGCCGCGGGGGCGGCCGGCACGGGACACCTTTCGGCCCAAAGCCTCGCGGTTCGGCAGCCGCTCAAGCTGGCCGCCATTGAGGCCCTGTTTGACACGGAAGGCAACGCCCCCCTTACCATAGGCGGCTGGCCCGATCCGGAAACCGGCCGTGTCATAGGTGGCATTGAGATTCCCTCGCTGCTCAGCATCATGGTCTACGGACCGGGAGGAGCAGACGGCGTGATCAAAGGCTTGCGAGACTTTCCCCGGGAGCTCTGGCCGCCTCTCATCGTCCACCTCACCTTCGATCTGATGGTAGGAATCGGGATACTCTTGCTGGTCATCCCCCTCCTTTACTGGGCCGGCAACTGGCTGACGCGGCGCAGGCAGACGGCACAAGCTCCTCGCACTGCCACTTCTGCCGCCACTTCCCCTGACGCCAATCTGGGCGTCGCCAGCATGTCAAGCTCTGACCACCTCCCACCCATGCTGGAGAAAGGATGGTTCCAGTGGCTGCTGGCCGCCAGCGGACCGCTGGCCTTCGTTGCCATGCAAAGCGGCTGGCTCACTACCGAGCTCGGCCGCCAGCCGTGGATGCTGTATGAGAAGTTGACGGTCGCCGCCGCCTTCACCACTGCCGATTACGTCCCGGCCCTCTTCTGGGCCATGATGGTAGGATATGCCATCATCGTGGGAGTAGCCGTGCTCTTGTTACGAAGGGTTCTTGCCCGGCACGATCTCGCCGCCGAACTGGAAAGGGCCGGTCGCACACTTGTTCGGGTCGTGGAAGCAACGACCGGCTCGGGAGCGCGACAGCCAGGACAGCCGGCGGTGCCAACACAGCCATGAGAGACCGGCGCTTCGTCCAGGAGAGATGGAAAGGGGAGAGAGAGATTGGAGGCAGTATCAGTATCGTCATTGGCCACTGTCGCCTTCTGGGTGAGTGCCGCGCTGCTGCTTCCTTATGCCGTGGGCGGTAGCATCGAGTTCGGGGCGGGAGCCTTTTATGCCTGGACGCACCTGGCCGATGGCAACCAGAAGGCCAGAGCGGCCGTTATGCGCTTTATGAGCCCTCTCTGGGAAACGACCAATGTCTTCCTGATCGCCTACATGGTCAGTATGGTCGCCTTCTTCCCGGGGAGCCTGTCCTATCTCACGCGCGCCTTCTTCGTGGCTGGAGCGGCGGGGCTGCTTTTCTTGGTGCTGCGAGGTCTTTTCTTTACCTACCTCTATTTGAACCGCCAGCAGACCGGACCGCTGGCCGCCCTTGTTTTCGGCCTTTCGGGGTTGCTCGCGCCCGCCTGCTTCTCCCTTTTCATCCCTCTTCTGGCCGGGGCTGGGCCGGCATCCGGGCAATCGCTGGCCCGCTCCGGGCTGGCCTGGGTGACCCCGCTTCTGACCGTCTGTTACACCCTTGAGCTGGGCGGCTCTTTCCTCGCCTACTACGTGGCACGAGAGGATCGGGATCTGCCACTGGCAAACTGGTTTGCCCGGGCGGCCGCCGCCATCACCCCCATCATCCTGGTGCTTTTCGGCCTTTTCCTGGTCTTTCTCAACCAACAGGCCCCACGCCAGGGAGAGGCGCTCCGCACTTTCCCGGCCAACCTCGTGATGGCGACAGCCATACTGATGCTGGTCGCGGCAGCCCGCTGGCAATGGAGGGGTGAGCACCACGGCCTATCCCTCGCTCTGGCGCTACTTTCCTTTACCCTGCTCTTCATCACCGGCGCTGCCACCCATCTTCCCTACCTGGTGGAGGCGGGTACTGCCGAACAATCGATCACGGTCGAGCAGGCACTGGTCAACAGCACCATGTTGCGGGCGCTGCTGATCTCTCTAGTGGTTGGGCTGGCCCTGATCCTGCCCATGCTCGTCTGGCTCTACCGGGTCTTCCTCTTTCACCCCGCAAGAGACGTGTCCGGGCAAGCACCTTAGCCTGCACCCGGCATGCACAGGCTAGTTTCTGCCCAGGTATTCGTGGATCTTCTCCGCCAGTGAACGGGATATGCCCGGGACGGCGGCCAGCTCCTCCACCGAAGCCCGGCGAACGCCTGCAACCGAGCCAAACGCCTGAAGTAAGGCCTTCTTACGGGCCGGGCCGACGCCGGGCACATCGTCCAGAGCTGAGGCCAGAACGCGTTCTCCCCGCAGCTTGCGGTGGAAGGTGATGCCGAAGCGATGGGCCTCGTCCCGCACCCTCTGAAGCAGGTGCAAAGCGGGGGAGTGGCGGGGCAGCACGAGCGGCTCGGAAGAATCTGGAAGGTAAATCCACTCGTTCTCCTTAGCCAGGCCGATCACCGGTAGGTCGCCCAGTCCCAGGTTGCGCAGGACCTGGACCGCCGCCCCCAGCTGACCTGGGCCACCGTCAATCACCACCAGGTCGGGCAGGCGAGCAAACCGGGCGGAAGGCGCCTTGCCCCCGCTCTTCCCCCCGACCTTGTCAGTCCCCTGGTTGCCTGCCCCCGACCCGGCCGCGCCGGCGGTGCTGGCCTGCAACCAGGCGGGCGGCCGCTTCTCCACGGTATGCAAAAGACCTGCCGCCTCGAGCTCGGCCCGCTCGGCCAGCCCGTGGCGGAAGCGCCGTTCAATAACCTCCGCGATCATGGCGAAGTCGTTGGGGCCGGACGTGCGCATCTTGAATCGGCGGTACTCCTTGCTGGCCGGCTCACCGCCTTCCGCCACCACCATGGCAGCCACCGGTTCACGCTCGTGGAAGTTGGAGATATCGTAGCATTCGATCCGCCAGGGCAGCCCTGGCAGCCCCAGGACTCGGGCCAGCTCTTCCATAGCAGCCTGATTGGCCGCCTCGCGACGGCTGGCTGCCTGCAACTGTTCCTGCAGCGCTTCCCAAGCGTTCTCCTGCGCCAGACGCACCAGGCCTGCCCGCTCGCCACGCCGGGGGACACTCAGCCGCACCTGCTCCGTCTTCTGGCCGGCCCCGCGCCGGGATCTGTGCCGCTCATTCTCCTCTTCAGGTGTATAATCCGGGCTGGAACGGGCGACGGTGGGCACGTACTCCTTTTCCCCACCTGTCGCATAGGCCAGCTCCAGGAGTTCGCGCCGCCGGCCGGTCAGCCAGCCGACCAGCATTTGCTCCTGGTCATGGCGCAGCGGCCGGGGCAGCCAGATCTCGGCGGGAACAAAGCCGGCCTCTGCGTAATAGCTGCTGAGGAAGGCCTCCAGGATTTCCTGCTCAACACCCCGATCCCCATTCTGATCGGCTTTTTGCGTCCCGGCGTCCGGCGCGCCCTCCTCCATCTCTGCCCGGTCGCCGGCCGTATCAAGGAGAAACGTCTCCCGACCGACCAGTTTGCCATCACGGACAAAGAGGATGGCGATACAGGCGAGAGCCTGCTGCCGGTCGTGGGCCAGCCCGATCACATCTACATCGCCCAGGCGGTGCGAGAGGACCTTCTGGCGCTCGACCACGCGCTCGATCGCCTGCAACACATCACGCAGGCGCGCCGCCTGTTCAAAATCGAGGCGGGACGAAGCTTCCCGCATGCGCTGACGCAACTCCGCCAGCAGCTTCTCCTGCCGTCCCTCCAGAAAGAGGCAAATCTGGGTAATGACCTGGCGGTACTCGTCCGGGGTGGTCAGGCCGTCCACGCACGGCCCGAGGCAGCGGCCAATGTGGTAGAGAAGACACGGGCGTTGCCGCCTCTGGCCCTTGTCGATCTCCAGCTGGCAGGTACGGATGGGAAAGAGCTTACGCAGGAATTGGAGCGTCTCCCGCACCGCCGTCGAGTTGGTGTACGGCCCGAAGTACCGGGCGCCATCGGAACGGGGGCGGCGGACAACCACGATGCGAGGGTAGGTCTCGTTTACCGTGACCTTGAGGTAGGGATAGGCCTTGTCGTCCCGGAGCTTAACGTTGTACCAGGGACGATGGAGCTTGATCAGGTTGGACTCCAAGATCAGCGCCTCGGCCTCGGAGTCGGTGACAATCCATTCGACGTCGGCCACCTGGCGTACCATGTGCTCGACCTTGGTACCCACCTGGCGGCCGCGCTGGAAATAAGAACGGACCCTCCGGCGCAGGGAGACCGCCTTGCCGACGTAGATCACCTTGCCCTCGCCATCTTTCATCAGGTACACGCCTGGGCGGTCCGGCACGAGCGCCAGTTTCTCTTGTATACCCACGCCACGGTTCGCCCCCTCAAGCCCAGTATAACAGGGACGCGAAAAGCCCGGGGTGATCCCCCGGGCAAGCAGCAAGAGATTGTGTGGCTCAGGACGGACAGGATGTCGTCACTTTAAAATGGCCGCCAGCTGGTCGGAGAAATACTCCATGGCCTGCTCGTATGATTTGGCCCCCGTGAAGAATTGCGAGCCGGCCCGGAAGAGCTGCGTCCGCACCTGGCTCCACTTGGGAGTCCGCGGATTGCCCACCGTGTATTCGAGGATCTGGGCAAAGATGGCCTTGTTTTTCGGAGGATCTGGGATCCGGAAGGCAACGGCGGCCGAAGAGCGGCGCAGGGGCATTGCCCCCGGCTGTTTGGCTGCCTCCGCCAGGATCTCCTTGGAATGCATGAACTTTATAAACCGCCAGGCGGCATCGGGATGCTTTGCTCCGGCCGGAATCATCACGCCCGAGCCGTCGGCAACGGCCGCCCGCTTGCCCGCCGGGCTGAGGGGCATGCCGGTCACGTCGTAATTTAGTTTCTGCTGCATACCGTTGAGCTGTAGGGCCAACCAGTAACCGGCCGGCTGCAGACCCACATGGCCGACCCGGAAGGAAGCATCACCGTGAACGGTGCTGCTGATCCAGCCCCGAATTGCTTTGGCGTCGTGGAACTTCTTCCAGTACTCCCAGGCCTGCCGGGCCGCCGGCGTATTCATGGCATTTTTGAAATCCTTAGTGAGAATCTGCCCGCCGTTGGCCAGAACCAGTTGATACCAGTTGAAATAGTAGTCGCTGATACCCCACCGGTCCATCTGACCGTCACCGTTGAGATCGGCTGTCATCTTGATGGATTCGGTAAGCATGTCATTCCAATCCCACGTCTTGTCGTCGGGATAACGCAGACCGGTTTCATCGTACCGGTCCTTGTTGTAGAAGATGCCCTGGATGTCAAGGCTGTCCGGGAAGGCGAACTGCTCGCCTTCGGTTGTCTGCCACATGGTAAGGGCGCCCGGGAAGATATCGTCCACGTCCCAGGCCGGATCCTGCTTCCGCTCTCTTTCCAGATAGGGACGGAGGTCGACATAGAGCTTGTTCACTGCCAGGTCGTAACCCCAATAAGAACTGATTGTAACCAGATCCGGAGCAGTCCCACCGGCCACGGCCACCGGTAGTTTCGTACCGATCTCGGTCCAACCAACAGTGACCAGGTTGATCTTGATGTCCGGGTTAGCTCTCTCAAACTGCTTGATGCGTTCGGTCAGTTGCTTCAGTTCATCCCCTTGCGCCCACGTCCAGAACTCGACAGTGGTCACCTGCTGCTGCGCAGCCAGGCCCGGTATTGCGCCGGCAAACACCACAAGCCCGAGGACGAAGACCACCAGCACGGCATACCTGCGCATACTTCTCCCTCCCTTTAGAGTACGGAGTCGCGATCCGTTCACCCCGCGCCTGGTTCTTCGCCGTAGCCGTCCCAACTCCTTCTAAAGTTAATAAGGTTATAACGATACCTCTACTACGGAAATCGCCACTGCAGCAGCGGGACCGTCTCATAGCTGTCAAGAGCCCGGCTTCCATTCCCCTTTTTCGACGCTTCTCCCCTCCGTTCCTAAGCCCGCCCTCGGCTCCAAACATACTCTGGTCGCGGAAGCGGTAAACGGCTTCCCCACTATGGTGGATCACCTGCCAGATAAAGGAGGTGCAAACATGGGAGGCTTCGGCCGATTCTTCCGCGGCCGCTGGGTATTCGTGATCTTCCTGATCCTGATTCTCCTCATCCTCGGTGACGACTAGGAGCACATGGGCATAACCCCCGGCTCCCTTTCTGCAAGCAGGGCGGACCCGGCATGCACCCACGGTTGGGGGGCCGCAGGCCCCCCCTTGCTCGATGGGCACGAGCAGACCGGCCTGATGAATGACGGTTTCGCCCCGGGCGGGATCTGCAGGGGCCTCCAAGCCGACGACAACCTCGCCCAAGGGCCTGAGGTAAGCGTCCACACCCTCCAGTGTAAGCACTGCGGAAACCGCCCTCCCGCAGCCAGTCGAGCAGTTGCCGGCACGAACCGCTGTGGTCGATCGTAGAGCCCAAGGCAGGCATTCGACGTCACGCCCCCCGTGAACCGGCTGCTGCTGACAGTGGATGAACCTGCTTCTCCACCTCCCGCCGCCGTGCGGCCGCTTCCAGTAACGGCTTGAGGAATTGCCCCGTATACGACCAGGGTATGGCAGCCACCTCTTCGGGTGTACCCGTAGCGATCACCCGGCCGCCCCGATCACCACCCTCCGGCCCGAGGTCAATGATATAGTCGGCGGTCTTGATCACATCCAGGTTGTGCTCGATCACCACTACGGTGTTGCCGGCATCTACCAGCCGGTGCAGCACTCCGAGCAGCTTCTCCACGTCCGCCATGTGCAGGCCGGTGGTGGGTTCATCCAGAATGTAGAGCGTACGCCCGGTATCTCGCCGCGACAGTTCCGCGGCCAGCTTCACCCGCTGTGCCTCTCCGCCCGAGAGCGTGGTTGCCGGCTGCCCCAGCTGAATATAGCCCAGGCCGACATCGTACAATGTCTGCAGCTTGCGGGCTATCTGCGGTATGTTTTCGAAGAAAGCCAGGGCCTCGTCCACGCGCATCGCCAGCACATCCGCGATACTCTTGCCTTTGTACTTGACCTCCAGCGTCTCCCGGTTGTAGCGGGTCCCTTTGCAAACCTCACAGGGCACGTAGACATCAGGCAGGAAGTGCATCTCGATGCGGATGATACCGTCACCCTGGCAAGCCTCACACCGCCCGCCTTTGACGTTGAAACTGAAGCGCCCGGGCTTGTACCCCCGCAGCTTAGCCTCGGGCGTCTCGGCAAACGCCTGGCGGATCAGATCGAAAAGCCCCGTGTAGGTGGCCGGGTTGGAACGGGGCGTCCGCCCGATCGGCGACTGATCAATGTTGATGACCTTGTCGAGGTTCTCTTTGCCGATGATGGCATCGTGGTCGCCACCACGCGTCGCCGCTCCGTTCAGATCATGAGCGAGCTGCCGATACAAGATCTCGTTTACCAGCGTACTCTTCCCCGACCCGGAGACGCCGGTCACACAAACAAAGAGCCTCAGCGGAATCCGGACATCGATATTCTTCAGGTTATGCTCCCGGGCGCCCTTGATCTCAAGCCACTCCTGCCCTGGCTGCCGCCGCTTCTCGGGCACGGGAATCTGCCGCTTGCCGCTCAGGTACTGGCCGGTGATGGATTCCGGCGCGGCCATGATAGCTTCCACCGGACCCTGGGCCACCACACGCCCCCCCTGGCTACCCGCTCCCGGCCCGATATCCACCACCCAGTCCGCCTCGCGGATGGTCTCCTCGTCGTGCTCCACCACAATCAGGGTATTCCCCTGGTCCCGCAACCGCTTGAGGGTGTTGAGCAAGCGGCGGTTATCCCGCTGGTGCAGGCCAATGCTGGGTTCGTCCAGGATGTAGAGAACTCCGGTCAAACCTGATCCGATCTGCGTCGCCAACCGGATGCGCTGCGCCTCGCCGCCTGACAGTGTGCTGGCCGCTCTGTCCAGGGTGAGGTAGTCCAGCCCGACGTCAACAAGAAAGCCGAGGCGGGCGCGGATCTCCCGCAGCACCAACCGGGCGATGGCCATCTCCCGTTCCGTCAACTCCAACCGGCTGAAGAAGTCCAGAGCCTCCCGTACGGTCATCGCCGTCACTTCGGCGATGGAACGGCCGCCCACCGTCACCGCCAGCGCTTCCGGGCGCAGACGCCGCCCCTGGCAGGCCGGGCAGGGACGGGCCGACATGTACTGTTCGAGCTCTTGCCGGGCCCAGTCCGAGGTGGTCTGGCGCAACTTCTCTTTCAACCAGGGGATGACTCCAGGAAACGGCACCTCGAACATCTTCCGCTGCCCTGCCTGATTGACGTAGGGGAACCTCACTTTTTCGTCGCCCGAACCATACAGGACCAGCTCGATCGACCTCTTGTCCAGCCGGCGCAGCGGTATGGTGGAGTCAATGTTGTAGCGCTGGCACAGGCCAGTGAGCAGCCCCAGAAGCCAATGACTCTGGCTGGTAGACCAGGGACGAATGCCGCCGCCCAGCAGCGGCCGGTCCATATCCAGAACCAGGTCGGGGTCAAACTCCATCTTCATTCCCAGGCCGTCACAGGCGGGACAAGCCCCGTACGGGCTGTTGAAGGAGAAAAGGCGCGGCGAAAGCTCCTCCAGACTGATACCGCAGACGGGACAGGCGAGTTTCTCGCTAAAAATCAGCTCCTGGTCACCGGTGCTCTCCCCCGCGTTCCGGTCTCCCACGAGCAGCACCGTCACCACGCCCTCGCCGTAACGCAGCGCGGTCTCAAGGGAGTCGGCAAGGCGGGACTCAATTCCCGGACGAACGATAAGGCGGTCGACGACGATCTCGACCGTGTGCTTCTTGTTCTTGTCGAGTTCCGGCACTTCAGTGAGCTCGTAGACCGTTCCGTCAATCCGGACACGGGCAAACCCCTGCCGGCGGATCTCCTCGAGCTCCTTTTTAAACTCACCCTTGCGCCCCCTTGCGACCGGTGCCAGGAGCAGGAAACGTGTACCTTCGGGAAGCTGCAGCAGCCGATCGACGATCTGCTGGGCCGACTGCTGCTCCACCGGACGGCCACACTGGGGGCAGTGCGGGTGTCCTACTCGGGCCCAGAGGAGGCGGAAATAGTCGTAGATCTCCGTGACGGTCCCCACCGTTGAACGGGGGTTGTGGCTGGTCGTCTTCTGATCGATCGAGATCGCGGGCGACAACCCCTCTATGGAGTCCACGTCCGGCTTGTTCAGCTGGCCGAGAAACTGCCGGGCGTAAGCCGAGAGCGACTCCACATAGCGCCGCTGCCCCTCGGCGTAGATAGTGTCGAAAGCCAGCGACGACTTCCCCGATCCGCTGAGTCCGGTGAATACCACCAGCCTGTCCCGGGGAATCTCCAGATCGATGTTTTTGAGGTTATGCTGCCGTGCCCCCCGGATAATGATTCTGTCCTGCGCCACAACTCTCCCCCTTACCGCTCGAAATGGCGTTCCAGCCAGATGCCGGTTTCAGCAAAACCCAGTTTCTTGTAGAGGTTACGGGCGGGTTCGTTGTCCCAGGTGGTGCTGACCTCCACTTCCCGGCAGCCGGCCGCTTCAGCCACCCGCACGGCCTGCTCCAGCAGCGCCGAAGCAACCCCTTGCTGTCGGAACTCTTCGGCTACCACCACCTCGTCGATGAGCGCACTCACGCCGGCGTGCGAAAGCGTGCTGCGCAGGGCCATGCTGCAAACTCCCACCAGCTGCGGTTTGCGCCCATCCCCCGGGTTGACCTCGGCCACCAGCAGCGCATAGAGCGGGCTATTGATGTGCTGGTCGAATATACGTCCTACCTGGTAGCGAGGCGGCATACTTACCCCCGGCGTGACCTCCTGCAACTGCTGCAACAGGTTGAGCACCTGTTCCTTATCACGCCAGGTGGCACGCCTGACATTGACTCTCCCCTTGACCGAGTTTGCGGGCGTCTCTGCTGTCTCCACCATCATGTGCCACCTCCCTGTCCCCAACCCTTTAGCGAACACCGAGCGTACCGCCCACCGCTTCAGGGGGAGCTACTGCGCTACTGCCAGCAGCTGTCGCAGGCGAGCGATCTCATCCCGCAGACGGGCAGCCTCTTCAAACTCCAGCCTGTCGGCAGCAGCAAACATCTCCTTCTCGAGCCGCTTGATGCGGGCGGCCAGTTCTTTAGCCGATAGCGGCGCAACATCCCCCGCTACGGACGACCGGCCATCCCGTACGGCACGGCGGCCCATCCCCGTCCCTGCACCTGTGCCAGCGCCCGCACCGGCACCGGCCCTGCGGGAGTGCACCGCTTGCCCCCGTCCGCTGGCCCGGGCGGAGGCCAGCAACTCGACTTCCTCCCGGGCCTCCGTCTCCACTGCCTCTACGATATCGTGCACCGCTTTCCGAACCGTTGCCGGCGTAATGCCATGTTCCCGGTTATAGCGCATCTGGATCTCACGGCGGCGGTTGGTCTCGCTGATCGCTCTTTGCATCGAATCGGTTATCCGGTCCGCGTACATGATCACCTTGCCATTGACGTTGCGGGCCGCCCGCCCGATTATCTGGATCAGCGAAGTCTCCGAGCGCAGAAAACCTTCCTGATCTGCGTCCAGAATCGCTACCAGCGAAACTTCCGGCAGGTCCAGCCCTTCCCGCAAGAGGTTAATCCCCACCAGCACGTCAAACTCTCCCAGCCGCAATCCCCGCAGAATCTCCACTCGCTCCAGCGTCTCGATCTCTGAGTGCAGGTAGCGGACCCGGATGCCCGCATCGGCCAGATAATCTGTTAAATCCTCCGCCATCTTCTTCGTCAGCGTCGTCACCAGCACCCGCTCGCCCCGGGCGACCACCTGCCGGATCTCCGCCAACAGGTCGTCGATCTGCCCCTTCACCGGCCGGACCACCACCTCCGGGTCTACCAGCCCGGTGGGGCGGATGATCTGCTCCACGATCTGCTGCGAGCGCGCCCGCTCATACGGCCCCGGCGTGGCCGAGACAAAGATCACCTGGTTGAGCAGCCGTTCAAACTCGTCAAACTTGAGCGGCCGGTTATCCAGCGCCGACGGCAGCCGGAAGCCATACTCCACAAGTGTCTGCTTGCGGGAACGGTCTCCTTCATACATCGCCCCCAGCTGCGGCACCGTCTGGTGCGACTCATCGATGAAGAGCAGGAAATCCTTGGGGAAGTAGTCGATGAGGCATGCCGGCGGTTCACCGGGGGCACGTCCGTCGAGGTGGCGGGAGTAGTTTTCGATCCCCTGGCAGTAGCCGACCTGCTGCAGCATCTCCAGGTCGTAGCGGGTACGCTGCTCAAGCCGCTGCGCTTCCAGGAGCTTTCCCGCCGCCCGCAGTTCACGCAAGCGCTCTTCCAGCTCGGCCTCGATCGACCGGATGGCCCGGCGCAGCTTCTCCTCGGGCGTGATGTAGTGGGTGGCCGGGTAGATACGGATCGTCTCCGTCTCACCCAGCACCTCGCCGGTGACCGGGTCGAGCTCCAGGATCCGCTCCACTTCGTCTCCGAAGAGCTCGATGCGGATCACGTTTTCGCTGTAGGCGGGGATGATCTCGATGACATCGCCCCGGACGCGGAATGTACCGCGGCGGAAACCGGTGTCGTTCCGCTCATAATGCAACCCCACCAGCTGGCGCAGAAGGCTTTGCCGGTCGCGGAAATCGCCATGCTTGAGGGAGAGCGTCATGGCGACGTAATCTGCCGGTGAACCGAGTCCGTAAATGCACGAAACGCTGGCCACAATGATGACATCCCGCCGTTCAAACAGGGCAGAAGTAGCCGCGTGGCGCAGCCGGTCGATCTCGTCGTTGATGGAAGCGTCCTTTTCGATATAGGTATCGGTCTGCGGCACGTATGCTTCCGGCTGGTAGTAATCGTAGTAGCTCACGAAATAGTGAACAGCATTCTCCGGGAAGAACTGGCGAAACTCAGAGGCAAGCTGCGCCGCCAGCGTCTTGTTATGGGCGATGACCAGAGTCGGTTTCTGGACCGCCTCAATCACTTTGGCCATTGTATACGTCTTGCCGCTGCCCGTCACCCCGAGCAGGGTCTGAAAGGTCAGTCCCCGGCGGATGCCGTCGACCAGTGCCGCGATGGCCTGCGGCTGGTCGCCCCGGGGTTCAAAGTCAGATACCACCCGAAAGCGCCGTTCCTCCACGCTCTCGCCCCCCATTACCAATGAGAGAGCCGAAGCCGATGGCCAAACCGGAGTGCCGAAACCCAGAGCCGTATGAGCCGCAGGGCCCGACGACTGTTTCGAAATATACCGGACTATTTATTGTACCACAGCGAGCAAATGGCCGGCTGAACCCGCACCAACCAAAGCCAGAGCCCAAAACGAACAGCCAAACCCACCACGCCAATCACACTCATTAAAATAGGCTTCAACCCCACAGGGAGGTTGAAGCCTTGCCTGCTCGGCAGTTCTTGCTCATTGCATCGGCCTAGACTTTCTTGGCCAGGATGCGGTCGAGGCTGGTCGAAGTGTCGAAGATCAGTTTGTCGGGAGCCGACGGGTACGGGCTGATTTCTGCCGTGAGGTAACCGTCGTAGCCGATCTCCTCGAGCGCCTCCACCACGGCCTTCCACGGCACGTGGCCCTGCAGGAGCGGAACAAACCCCTGGATGTTGCCGATATCGGTCCGGAAGTCCTTGACGTGGCAGCGGCGGATGAACGGCCCAAGTATCCGGATCCACTGGTCAGGATACCCGTTGACCAGGACGTTCCCGATATCGAAATATGCGCCCACCCACGGACTGTCGATGGTCTCCAGGAAACGCCGGAACTCCAGCGGGCTGAGCAGGAACTTGTTCCAAACGTTCTCGACTCCGATCACAACCCTGTGCCGGGCTGCCACCGCCGCCAGGTGCTTGAGCGCTTCGAGGGAACGGTCCCATACTGCCTGGTAGGGCGAGTCCGCGGTCACTACGCCAGGCACCACCAGGATCGCCTCGATTCCCATCCATTCGGCCAGTTGCAGCATCTTTTCCACAATGGCTATCCCTTGCTGCCGGACGGCTTCATCCGGATGGGAGAGCGGGAACTGCCAGAGCAGCGCGGTGGAAAGACTCGGGAGTTCCAGGCCAAGGTCGCGGACTGCCCGGGCCAACCTCCGGGCTTCCGCCTCCTGGGTGGCCGTGGTAAGGCTCGGAGAATCGTGCAGACCCAGGCTCTCCGTCAGCTTGGCGGCGCCCGCCTTTCCCTCCTCCTGCTTGGGCGGCAACGTTACGTTCATCTCAAACCCGTGGAAGCCGGCCTGCGCCGCCAGCCGTGCCGCCTCCTCGACTCCGTACGAGGAGGGAAAGCACCAGTGGTTGATACCTTTCTTCACCGATCTCATCTCCTCCGCTGAACGTACTGCTGCTAACTAGCAGTTCAGTTCTACAGGCCAGCCCCTTCACCTGTCAGCCAGCCGACCACCTTCCCGCGGCAGGGGCCCGCCAAGCGCAGGTCGCCTGCGGCTCCCGCCAACCCGATCATTTCAGGAACAACTCGATCACCGGAACCGTCACATTCGGTTTTCGTATCGGCACGTGCAGAACCAGCGTGCGACCCGGGATGCCGGCGCCGCCCGATTGCGGCTGACGGTGTCTATCAGCAACTGCACCAGCTGCTCCACACTTTTCCAGCTCGCTTCGTCCCGGTGATACCCCCACGAGCCGGAAAACGTCCAGCAGGCCTCCCAGACTACCGGCTTCCCATTCACGGTCACCCAGCCGCGCGGCTGCGACTGTTCGGGGGTCTTGAAGTCCCAGGCGTCGGGAAGGTCGAGACGATCGTTGAGGAGGATCTCCGGCTGCAGCTCCCGGATCATACGGACCAGTTTCTCGCTCTGCCAGTCGTCGCGCCCTTTGCCATCAGGTCCCGGATAGCTGAAGTCGAGCCACAGGATATCTATCCGGCCAAACTGCGTCAGAAATTCCCGCACTAGTCCACGTAGATCTCCACTCTGTCCCCGTCGTCACTGGTAGCTTCGATGATTTTCCCATCCGCCCCTTCTTCGATGGCCGCCAGAATGGTGTCGAGGTCAATTCCCTGCTCTGCCATGCGGGTCTGAGCATTTACGGGGATGAACCGCATGGCGAACCTGGCCAGCTGTATCGGAATGTTGGCGTTCAACTTTTCGCCATCCACGCCCGCAACCCTGATCCGCAGAAACCGGGAACGAGGCCGCGCCGCCGGCTGAACTCCCGTACCGGCCCGTACCTCCCCCTCGCCCAGCGCCTCAAGCAGCCGGTCCGCCTCCTCCGCCGTGATCTTTCCATCCTGCAACATCTGCAAAATCCGCAGCCGTTCTTCTTTCATCCTGAAACCCTCCCGTCGCCAACTATCCTTGCCGGAGCACGATCGAACCGTTTACCGTCTCCAGATCCAGCTGGAACTTCTCCGAACTCTCTGCTCCAACAGGGCCTGCTTCGGCAGCGCCACGTTCGGCCGCTGCTCCGAGGAGACCTTCAACGTAATGGTGGCGAGGTTCACGCACGACGTGCCGGAAAATCACCGCCGGAGCTTCCACCTTTACCCTTCCCGTACCGGTCTGCGCCCGGAAGAGTATCGGAGGCAGCACCCCGGAAGGACAGACCACCGAGATGCTACCGTTTGTGGCTCGGACTCGCCATTTTCGCTGCTCGGAATCGGGAGAGTATCCCTGGTTCAGAAGGCTCACAGATATTCCCCCATTGCAGGTGACGAGCTGCCAGTCGCCGTTAAGACTGAGAAGCGAAGCCGAGATACCGCCGTTGGTGGTGCTCGCTTCACCCCTCTTGGTCTGCAAGTCGGAAAGACTTATACCGCCGTTTGTCGTGACGGCCCGCACGTACTCGGCGACCAGTCCCTGGACAGCCACTGCGCCATTGACCGTCTCAACGGTAGTCGTGGAGGACCTGAGCCCGCCGCCCGCCACGGAGATCATTCCGTTCACACTGTTTAGCTCAAGCTGGTAGCGATGCTCCTGGGGAAGGGCCAACTCGATGTGCAGTGACGCGACCGGTGGGGAATTCAGCTCGAGCTGGATGCCGTCATCGCTCAACGCTTGCCGGACCAGCGAGTCGAGCCGGGCCTCGACAGCGGCGGCAGGATCGGCGGCTGCAGAGGAGGCTCCGGTGGGGTCACCGGATGAGATCCCGCCCGGCTGCGCTTCGGAGCGAACCCGGCCATGGATGCGCAGGATATACTCCCGCTCCGGCGTGGAAGTTACCTTGATGCTCCCGTTGCAGGTTGCCAGCCGGATCAAGACCGCAAGCTTTTCCGAGTCCGATTCGGCAGCAGCGGGCGCAGCTGACTTGGGAACAAATCGACCTCGATACTGCCTATCAATGATCAGCTCCGGGAACTTCTGATAGAGACGACGCTTGTAGGCCGATACCCACTCGTCCAGGTTTTCGAGTCCCGGTACGAGCTTCTGCCCTACGGCCTCCTGCACCCGTTCAGCAAGCCGGGCCACGCTCTCTGCGACCTCACGCCCCCACTCCCCGGCCTTCCGCCCCAGCTCTTCTATGCGGGCCTCCCAGTCGGCGTTGCCTTCCGCGGCCTTTTCGCCGCCCAGGCCTTGCATCTCCTCCGACTCCCGATCCTCGAGCGCCTTAAGCAGCGCCTGGGCTTCCTCGGCCGAAATCTTCCCCTGCTCCAGCATCTTCAGGATCAAGAGGCGTTCCTCGTCCACGCTTATTCCTCCCCGGGTGAACTTACTGCTCTGAGTTCCGTTGAGCCTTGCCTTTCAACTTCCTGATCGCTTCCTCCACACTTATCTCACCCCGGCCGAGCGCCTCCAGAATCTCCCGCCGGCGTTCGGAAGCCAGGGGCAGTCCGGGGCTGGTCGTCTGTGCGGTACTCTCCCGCCTGTCGACCGGGTAGCCAAGGCTCTCGATCACCTGCTCCAACCGGTTGCGGACTGTCGGATAAGAGATCCCCAGCACTCTTTCAACTTCCTTGATGTTGCCGCGACAGGTAAGAAATACCTCGATGAACTGTTGCTGTTCCTGGTTGAGCTGGCAGAACCGGCAGGGACGGAAGCGACCTTCCAGAGCTGAGCCGCACTCCGGACACTCCAGGCGGGCAACCTCGAGCACCCCGCCGCATACCGGGCACCGCCCAATCATTGGGTGCTTCGCCGCCACTGATCCACCCCCTTCGCCACTTGGAATCATCAACCCTGCCCTTGATAACTTTAATTGAATGGCAACGGGAAATCAATATTTTTCATGCCGGTCTTTAACTTTTTCAATACCCGCTCAAGAACCCGGTAGCTGCAGCTGACGCTTAGTGGGGTTGGCGTGGGGGTTCAGCTGTGCTCTGTTTTCACCAGCGGCTACATCATTCGGACTTGTGCTGCTCGGGTGCGGACGGCTCCTGTGCCGGCATCGTGCCCTCCGCTGCCTCACTCTCTGGGGATAGTACTGCGGACTCGGCGGAAGAGTCCGGATTCTCATTCTGATTCCGGCTCTGATCGGTGACCTCGGTCAGCGTCCACTGCTGCCCGTCCGGGTTGATCAAAGAAGAGACAGTGACCAATTCAATGCCGGCTTTCTGGAGCTCGGGCAGGGTCCGGGCCAGGGCGATGGCGGTCGAGCTGTACACATGGCCTATAACAATGGCGTGGCCCTCTCTGCGGGCCAATTCCGCCGCCTCCCACAGGCGGGCCTCGATAGCTGCCACATCGTCGTCGTTGTCGATAAAGAGGCGGTTAGCAGCAGCAGGGACTCCCAACTGTCGCGCCACTGCCAAAGCCACCGATCGGCTCGAGGTGCGGCTGTCCAGGAAGAAGAGCCCCTCTTGCTTGACAACCTCCAGGACCGCCCGCATCACTCGAGCGTCAGAGGTCGCTCGCGAGCCCTGATGGTTGCTTATCCCCACGGCTTGGGGAACGGCCCGCAGCGCCTGCCGAACCAGTTCCTTCACTGTCTCCTCACTCATACCCGTGCGCAGGGCCTCAGCTGCCAGCGGAATGCTGGCATCGAAAGGTTCCATCGGCATGTGCAGAATGACCTCGAACCCGGCCTGTCGAGCCGCTTCCGCCTGTTCGCGGGTCAGGGGGGCAAAAGGCAGGACTGCCGCGGTCAGCGGCACTCTCAAGCTCAGGATCTGACGGGCACCGGGCCGATCATACCCCCAGTCATCGATGACTACTGCCAGCCGCGGTGGAGACGAGGAAGAGGATGGTGAACGGTGTGCGGAAAGGTTTGCCAGCACGGCAGGCCTGCCAGCTGCCGGTCCCGCCGGATTGGCCACACCGACCTTTCCGGCTGCCGGACCGGCTGAAAGGCCGGCTTCCCCATCGGCTGCCTTTAGGCTCCCGTTGATCTGGGAAAATCCCGTTTCGGGTAACTCTTCCTCATCTTCCCCCTGACGGTCCGCCCGCCCCGCCCCCTCCCCGCCGCCGGCCGCAGGCGTCTCCGAAGGCATCTCCGGGTATTCCTGCTGCTCTCCGGCAGCGTCAGTGGTCGCTTCTCCCGGCGTGTCCGGGACCATGCCAGCAGCCAGGCCGGGATCAGGACCGGCTCCTTCCACCGACAGTAGCGACCGGGTGCTGAGGACCGGAACTGATGGAGTACTCGTCTCTCGCCGGCTCTCCTGGATGAGGCCGGGCAGCATCATTCCGGCCCCGGCCAGGACCAGAACTCCCGCGCCGACGGCGAATACCACCACCCACCTCCGCCATGCCATTCGACTACCCGGTCCCGGCCCGGGCTCGGCACAGGGCAGGATCGGCTCAGCCTCGGCCCCGTTTGTCCCCTTCTCACGGTGCCAGCGCTGTAGGATTTGCAGGAAGTTCATGGGTGAAGATACTCCTCAGCTCGTTGCTGTCGCGTGCGGTGTCCGCCATCACCGCCGGCGACGTTTCAATCTCAAGATGGCATCAATCCAGGTATCTTCCGGCAGGCGCACGGCCGGAATATCCTGGGCGCCAGGCTCAGGGATGGTCAGGATCCCAAGCGGTGGCACCCTGCCCGCATACCGCGCTACCCGGCGCCGGCCGTCTCGCACCAGTTCCAGGGTTACGCCCACCGTCCATGGCGCCAGGGCCTGATTCAGCTCCTCGAGATCTCCCACCGGGATCCCGTTTGCGGCGACGATCAAGTCTCCGCGCTGCAACCCCATGGCCTCTGCCGGGGATCCCGGCTTCACTTCCAGGACCCCAACCCCCCGGTGCGCGGTCGTGGTATAAATCGGTCGCCCGTGGGTCTCCGCCCGCTGCCCGACCAGTATGACCAGCTCGTGGCCGAACGGCATCGCCACCACTGCCAGATAACCCATCCAGGAGATCCTGCTCGCAAGCACTGCCAGGACCAACAAGATCAAGCTGTAAAAACCGAGGTGCAGAGCGGAACGCCTGGCCTTTTCCGCCGGTGGTCGCGTGACAGTTAGATCGCTGTAGCCGAGCGCAGCCACCAAAGGCACAAGCATGACGAGAGGTTGCAGGCCGGCGGGAACCTGGCGGGCGGAGGAGACCAGCGGCCACCAGTCGGGAGTGGCGATCCTGCGGATGCTCTCGGCCAGTTCCTGTATATCTGCCGGGCTGGCAAAAAGGATAGCCATTCCTACCATAGGAATGGGCCATGCCCGCTGCAGCAGGTAACCGCCGACGGTTTGGCCGGTCGCAGTGCGGACGTAAAGGGCCTGGGGGTGGCTTGCACCATCGAGCCAGATCAGGATAGCCTCAATTCCATGGAGCACCGCAACCAGGGCGGTCAACGGTCCGACGCTGACGACCTCCGGGACCCCCCAGATCAGCCGAACCAGACCTATCAGCCCGCCAGCATAAGCAAAGCAAAGGTAGCGGGGGTGCAGGAACATCAACACCAAAGCCAAAGGCCACAGGTACAGAATCCCTGCATCCAGTACCGATACCCCCAGCACCAGAAGGACCAGCGCGCCGCCGACCCCGGCCAGTAGCCCGGCCAGCAAGGAATCGAAAGTCTCGCGCCAGGGAGAGACTGCTGCCCACCCCAGGTGCAGCTCCTGAAAGACAGCCTGCCGCCGGTACTGCCAGTAGATGAGCAGCAACACCAGGCCCAGCCACATGAGAAAGCCGGGGTCGGCCAGCGCCCTGGCCAGGGAGTCCAACCACAAGCGCAGGCCCTGCCACCAGTTCACCCCAAGCACCGCCCTTTCCCTTGCTCGTACAGGGACGTTACCCACGTCACCTGCCTCGCCACTCCCCGACGGGCCGGGCTAGGCAGCAGTTTCCCGCTGCTCCGCTGCGGCGCGGATCGCACCTCCGGCCCCATGTCCCGGTGGCGTTTGCTGCGCGGCTAGCTGTCGCACAAGATACTCGTGGGCAGCCCGCAGCTGGGGATCTTTCAGATCCGGTTTGTCAGCGGAGAGGTAGCTTGCCATATCTTCCAGCGGTGGGTCAGCCACCTCGATATCCGGCCGAATACCTTCTTTTTCGATGGTCCGCTTCCCCCGGGTCAGGTAGCGGGACGTTGTCAGAGAAAGCGCGCCTCCGCTGCGCAGAGGTATGAGCGTCTGCACCAGGCCCTTGCCAAACGTCTTTGTGCCCACCAGCTTCGCTCGACCTGCATCCTGCAGCGCTCCGGAGACGATCTCGGACGCGGAAGCGCTGTATCCGTTCACCAGTACCGCCATAGGTTCAGTGTATAGAGGCGTGCCACCGTTGGCTATCAATGCGGACCGCCCCCAGGCCGTGTAAACCTGTGAGCGTTCGCCCCGGCTCACCACCCAGACTATCGGTCCCTCGGCGATGAAACGGCTCGCCACGGCGACCGAAACATCAAGAAGCCCTCCCGGGTTGAACCGCAGGTCGAGGATGAGCGCCTTCATCCCTTCTGATATCAGCCTGGCCAGGGCCGTGTCCAGCTCACTGGCAGTAGACTGGCTGAACTGGAGCAGGCGCACGTAACCGACGCCTCCCGGCAGCATGCTGGTGCCGGTAACGCTCGGAACGTGGATCGTCTCCCGGGTGATAGTCACCACGATAGGTTCCGGCACTCCCTCCCGTGCCAGCTCCAGGCGGACCTGCGTGCCCTCAGGCCCCCGCATCAGGCTGACCGCCTCATCCAGGGACATGCCCTCGGTGGAACGGCCATCTATCTTGAGCACCCGATCGCCGGGAAGGATACCCGCCTTCTCCGCAGGCGTCCCGGGGATAGGTGCGGTAACAGTCACCGCCCCCTCCTCGCTCATCCCTACATATAGCCCGAGGCCGGCAAAGGTACCGGTCGTGTCGATCTGTACCTGCTCCCAGGCTTGCGGATCGAGATAGCGCGTGTATGGGTCGCCCAGGGTTGCCAGCATCCCCTCAATGCTGCCTTTGTCGGAATAAGCCTTGAGCAGATCGGTAGCGCTAACCTTATCTACGTAGTAGTTCTTGACCAGCATGACTATCTCGTAGACCTTCGCCAGCTCGGT
The DNA here is from genome assembly GCA_014896315.1 of Limnochordales bacterium. Lineage (GTDB taxonomy): Bacteria > Bacillota > Limnochordia > Limnochordales > DUMU01 > DUMU01. The sequence goes on along the minus strand of JADBKP010000005.1, from coordinate 14,100 downwards.
AAGGTTTTGCCCGGCCCCGGTAACCCCCTTGGGCAGCAGGAAGAGCCCGATACCCGAGCTGATCAGAAGGACCAGCACAACTCCGGCCAGCAGATAGAGACGTCTTCTCGACCGCATGTTCACGCGCTTCTCGGCCCTCTCCACCTTTTTCTCCTTTCAGTATACACCGGGCGCCCACCCGACCTCCCGGCCAGCTTTAGCGACGAAACCGTTCGTCAAACCCCTCCCCCAGCACCTCACGGGCATCATGGATCACAACAAACGCCCGGGGATCATGCCGGTGAACAAGCTCCTTCAACGTGGTAACTTCGCTGCGTGAGACAATAACGAAGAGTACATCCCGTTCCTGACCGGTGAACTTACCAGCTCCGTGAAGGGCAGTGACTCCTCGCTGCATCTCGTAGAGAATGCCGTTGGCGATCTCGTCAGGAACATCGGAGATAATGTAGGCTACCTTAGCATAGCCCAGTCCTTCCTGAACCAGGTCGATGGCGCGGGAAGCTACAAAGACCGCCAGGAGCGCATAGAGGGCCAGCTCCGGACCGAAGGCGAGCCCCGCCACCATGATGACCGCTCCGTCGATTCCCATCAGTGCCTGGCCCGTGGTCAGAGGCGTGTACCGTCCAATGAGAGCAGCACCGATATCGGTGCCACCGGTAGAGCCGCCAAACCGAAACGTTATACCAACACCGACTCCCGTCAGAGCCCCGCCATAGAGGGCGGCCAGGAGCGGGTCGTGTGTCAGCGGATGAAGATAGGGGGCAAGCAGGTCGGTGAGAACCGAGAGGGTTACCGTCCCCCAGAGCGTCTTAAGACCGAAGTGGGCTCCGAGCCAACGCAGCCCGGCCAGAAATAGGGGAACGTTGAACATGAGCATGAGTAGACCTACCGGCCCGCCCACCAGGTGGTGGATAACGGTGGCCAGACCGCTCACGCCCCCGGCAGCGATGCGGGCGGGAACGAGGAACCAGTTAAGCCCCGCAGCCGTAAGCAGCGATCCCAGAAGAATACCGGCATAATCCCGAAGCAGCGTCCGGGGAGGAAGGCTGGCCAGGTGCCACAAGGCGCCTTTCTTCGTCATCACGCGTCCTCCTCCCCCGCCGTAGCCTGCATCTTAGCCTGCCGACCGTACACGTAGAGCCGGCCCCCAGTAAGCCGCACATCCGTCAACTCGAGGGGAAACGGCAGGGAGGAGAAATCAAGCCGGATCACCCAGCGCTCCGCCAGCATTTTCAACACGAACGCCGGCAGCTGCAACTTCTCGAAGGAGAGGCGTTCCGGTTCAAAAGCGACCCGGTCCGAGCCTTTCACGATTAGCCTTCCGCTGACCATGATGTTGAACTCTCGCCCCAGGACACTGAAGCTTCCCTGCAGCTTGGCCTGCCCGCCGTCGAAAGAGAGCCGGAAGCGGTGCTGCGGGTCTGCTTGCTGCCAGAAGAACTCGTTCAAGGCCCGTTCATTAACTACGAGAGTAACCCGCAGAGAATCTGCGGTGCGCAGGCGAAACTCACCCCGTCGGTATAGCGAGGGGCTGTCGTAGGTCACACCCTGCCCCTCCACGATCAGGGCTTCCACCCGCAGACCCCCGACGGCGAACTCCCGACCCTCGGCCCGAAAGCGATCGATGCGACCGGCAAGCAGGCGAAATGAAGGGTAGCTGCGGGCTTTCACCTCCACGAAACCGGCGGGGGCAAGCTCCTGCCGCAGCGCCTCTTCCAGCAGGGTGGAAGCCCAGCCCGGCAGCCAGATCTCTGCGGAGAGCAGCACCACTGCGACCAGGCCGATCAGAACAAGTCCCGCACGGAAGCCCCAGCCGTCCCGTCGCCGTCTCACTTGCCGCTCCCGCTTCCAGCTGCCCTGGCTTTGGCGTTCCCGGAACCGGCAGCAGCAGCTTCCTGGCGCAGGAAGGCCTCTATGAAGGGATCAATCTCCCCATCCATGACCGCCTCCACGTTGCTTGTCTCAACGTTCGTGCGGTGATCCTTGACCAAGGTATAGGGACAGAAAACATAGGACCGGATCTGGTAGCCCCACGCGATTTCGCCGTGTTCACCACGGATCTGCTCCAGCTTCTCCTGTTGCTCCTCCAGGCGCTTCTGCAGAAGACGCGCCTTCAGCATGCGCATGGCCGTCTCCCGGTTGGCGTGCTGGGAGCGTTCCGTCTGGCACTGCACCACGATCCCGGTCGGCAGGTGCGTTATGCGTACCGCCGATTCGGTCTTGTTGACATACTGCCCTCCCGCGCCGCTGGCCCGGTAGGTGTCAATCCGCAGTTCCTCTGGCTTGATCTCCACATCGGTGTCGTTCTCCACCACCGGCCAGACGTCCACCGACGCGAACGAAGTGTGCCGCCGTCCCGCCGCGTCAAAGGGCGAGATGCGAACCAGCCGATGCACTCCCCGTTCCGATCGCAGGTAACCGTACGCATACTCGCCGTTTATCTGCAGTGTGGCGCTCTTGACGCCGGCTTCTTCACCGGGGAGCAAGTCGAGCAACTGGACCTGGAAACCGCGGCGCTCCGCCCAGCGTGTATACATGCGCAGCAACATTTCGGCCCAATCCATCGATTCGGTGCCGCCCGCGCCGGGATGGATGGCCAGAATGGCGCTGTTCCGATCGTATTCGCCGCCAAGCAGTGACTGGAATTCCAGGTCCTCCACCTGTTTCTTGAGCTTCTCCATCGCAGCCGTCAGCTCGGCAAAGGCAGCACCGCCATCCGGGCCGGTCACCCCGGACTCCAGCTCCTCTTCTGCCAGTTCCAGGAGAACCTGCGCCTCTTCCGCCGCCTCCATTGCCGCATCAAAGACGCGCAGGCGGCTTTTGAGATTGCCTACCTCAGCAATGACATGCTGGGCCCGCTCCCGATCCTGCCAGATGTCGGGCGCCGCCATCTGCTCTTCCAGCTCTGCCAAACGCCTGCGACCGCGTTCTATGTCAAAGATAAACCCTCATTTCACTCAAGCGGCGCCTCAATTCGCTCAGTTTATCTTTGAGCGGAGAGAGTGTCAGCTCCATTGCCATCTCCCAAGCACCCCCCTGGGTCTCATCTTATGTTGCTATCGCTTTCCTTTCTTACCGCTACTCGTCTCCGTCACCCGCGGCTCGCACCGAGCCGCCCGTAGCCGTCGTCCGTCCGTGGCACTTCTTGTACTTCAACCCGCTGCCGCACGGGCAGGGATCGTTGCGTCCCACCTTCTGGACACGGCGTGGCTCAGGTCGGCCCGGCTGCGCCGCACCCGGTCGACCCCGAACCCCCGCTGCAGGTGGTGCCCCGTTGCCTGCAGCTCCGCTGCCCAACGCTCCCCCGCCCGGCAGAGCAAACGGTGGCGGGCCTCCGGCGGAATACGTAGCTCGGGCCAGCGGCGCTCCAGCCGCTCCGACGCCGGCGGGCGCAGTTGCCGTCGTCCGCCGGACCGGTTCCGGTCCGGCCGGACCGGCAGCAGCGGTCCCCCGGCCGCCGACACCTGCAGGTGTTAAGTTTACCTGTACCCTAAAGAGGTAGCGGAGGGCCTCCTCATTGATGCGCTCCATCATGGCCCGAAACATCTGGAACGCCTCGATCTTATATTCGACCAGCGGGTTCTGCTGCCCGTAGGCCCGCAGGCCGATACCCTCCCGGAGGTCATCCATATCCCGCAAGTGCTGCATCCACTGGGCATCAATCACCCGCAGCAGGATGATCCGTTCGACCTCCCGCAGCGTCTCCGCACCCAATTCGGCTTCACGCCGGCGGTAGAGGCCAAGGATCTCCTCTTCCACCCGCCGCAGCACCTCCGCCCGGTCTTCGGGGCGGCGGCGCGGCAGATCCGATGCGCAGAAGCTGACCGGCTTTCCCGTCAGCTCTACGAGACGCTGTACGAGCGCCTCGAGATCCCACTCCTCCGGCAACACCTTCTCGGGAGCATACGATTCAACCAGGCTGGCTGCAACGTCCTTGATGATCTGCTGGACTCGCACCTCCTGGCTCTCACCCATAAGAATCCGGCGTCGCCACGCGTAGATCGCCTGTCGTTGCTGGTTCAGCACCTCGTCGTATTCGAGGACCTGCTTGCGCAGTTCGAAGTTGCGTGCCTCCACTTTCTTCTGGGCGTTCTCAATGGCCCGGGTCACCCGCCGGTCCTCGATGGGCGTATCCTCGTCCCATCCGAGACGATCCATGAGCGCGGCGATCCGCTCGGAACCGAAAAGCCTCATCAGGTCATCTTCCAGGGAGACGTAAAAGCGGGATGAACCGGGGTCGCCCTGCCGGCCCGCACGCCCGCGTAACTGGTTGTCAATGCGCCGGCTCTCATGACGTTCCGTCCCGATGATGTGCAGCCCGCCGAGCCGCACCACCTCGCGGTGCTCTTCCTCCATGGCCCGCTTCTCTTCCTCGAGATACTGTTGGTAGAGCCGCCGGGCTTGCTGAACCCGGGCATCGAGCTCACTCTCATCGACACGCCGCTCCGAAGCCAGGCGGATCTCTTCGGGCGAATACCCCTTCTGACGCAGACGTTCCTTAGCCTTGTACTCCGGATTGCCGCCGAGCAGGATGTCAGTACCACGCCCGGCCATGTTGGTGGCGATGGTCACCATCCCCGGACGGCCGGCCTGGGCAATGATCTCCGCTTCCCGCTCGTGGTACTTGGCGTTCAACACCTGGTGCGGTATGTTGCGCCGGCGCAGCATCTCGCTGAGAAGCTCGGACTTTTCGATCGAGATCGTTCCGACCAGCACCGGCCGCCGCTGCTTGTACATCTCCTCAATTTCGTTCACAACGGCCTTCCACTTCGCCCGCTCTGTACGGAAGACCAGATCCGGGTAATCGATGCGGATCATCGGCTTGTTCGTGGGTATCACAACCACGTCCATGCCATAGATCTTGCGGAACTCTTCCTCTTCCGTCTTAGCGGTACCGGTCATGCCGGCCAGTTTCTTATACATGCGGAAGTAGTTTTGGAAAGTAATGGTGGCTAGCGTCTGGCTCTCCCGCTGGATCTTGACGCCTTCTTTAGCTTCGATGGCCTGGTGGATACCGTCGGAGTAGCGGCGGCCAAACATGAGACGGCCCGTGAATTCATCGACTATGATCACCTGGCCATCTTTGACCACGTAATCCCGGTCGCGCTTAAAAAGGGTATGGGCCTTAAGTCCTGCCAGAATATGGTGGGAAAGCCGAATGTTTGCATCGTCGTAAAGGTTCTCCACGCCGAAGTAACGCTCGGCCTTGGCCACGCCCGCCTCGGTCAGGGCGGCAGTACGGGCCTTTTCATCTACCGTGTAGTCCTCTCCTGGCACGAGGGTCCTGATGAACTGAGCTACCCGGTAGTACAGTTCGGTCGACTGCTCCGCCATGCCGCTGATAATCAGCGGGGTACGGGCCTCGTCGATAAGGATCGAGTCAACCTCATCCACAATCGCATAATTGAGCTCCCGCTGTACCACCTGGTCGGGATGAAGGGCCATGTTATCCCGGAGATAGTCGAAACCGAACTCGTTGTTGGTCCCGTAGGTGATGTCGGCCTGGTAGGCCTCTTTCCGTTCACGATAGTTCTTCTCATGAACGATAACCCCGACCGACAGGCCGAGGAACCGGTAAATCGCCCCCATCCATTCAGCGTCACGCTTGGCCAGGTAGTCGTTGACGGTCACCACGTGAACGCCGTGGCCGGTGAGAGCGTTAAGATAAGCCGGCGCTGTCGCCGCCAGCGTCTTGCCTTCACCCGTCTTCATCTCGGCGATCCGCCCTTCATGCAGGACGATACCGCCCATCAGCTGCACGTCGTAGTGACGCTGCCCCAATACCCGCCGGCTCGCCTCCCGCACGGCGGCAAACGCCTCCGGGAGAATGTCATCGAGAGAGGCGCCGTTGGCCAGCCGCTGACGGAACTCACCGGTCAGGCTCCGTAACTCGTCGTCACTTTTCGCCATCATCTCGGGCTCGAGGGCATTGATCTGCTCCACCTTCGCCCGCAGTCTTTCTAACTCTGCATCGTTGCCCCGCTGGAACAAGCGTCGCAGCAGCGATAACATTACTGCACCTGCCTTCCCGCCCAGCCCCGGCTTTCATGCATCCGATTCCTTCCCTGCACACTTCCCCGTTCACGCGAGACGGCCGGGCCGCTCCCGGCCCGACCGCGCGGCAATTCCCATTATACCACAGCGCTCCTGTTGCCCTCTGCCCGGTTCCCGCCCGGCCCTTACCAGTGTTGCGCAATTCAAATGCTTTTTAACCAGTCTCGCACTGCGTGAAGTATGCCTGGCGTTATTTCGTGGCCGCAGTGCTCGGCCTGGAAGGTAACCCTGGCAGCCCGCTGCGTCAAGTACTCACGCATCTGCGCAGCGTGGGAGAAGGGAATCAAAGGATCACCGGTGCCGTGGCTGATAAAGACCGGCCAACCTGGCAGGGGCAACAGATCAGGATCGGATACTATCAGCTTGAGAGGGGGAAAGTAGCCGCTCCACAACACCACTCCGTCGACCAGCTCTGGTCGGAGAAGTCCGAGGGCACAAGCCATGGCCGCACCCTGGCTGAATCCGCCCACAATCAGCCGCCCCGGTTCCTCCCGGAGCCTTGCGGCAAGTTCCTGCAGCAAAGCTAGAGCCTGGCGAAACTCCTCGGGTTCGGCCGGCTGCAACAGGTCGGCCATATCCCTCACGGCGGTCTCCCCAAGTTGCTCCCACCATTTGGGAATGGGATCAAACCGGAAGCGATACCAGCAATATGCCTTCGGTCTGAACCACCCGGAGACTCCAGCATCTTCCACGGCAAGGTTATTTGCGATCAGATCGACAGGCGCATGGGGAGCTATCACTTCGCATTCAGGGAAAAAGGGCGCAAGCTGCAGCATATCCTCCCGGTTACTTCCGTACCCGTGAAGCAGGAGCAAGCGTACCCGCCCGCGCTGTTCGTTGCTTTCTGTCGGTCGCGGCTCTGTTGTGGGCCGCACGACCCGGTAGCTCAGCGTTTTCTCCAAGTCGTATCAACTCACTCGTACACGATCTTTATTGCGTCTGGGCCCCGGGTGTCTGCCGGGTCACCCTGCCTACTGCCTGTCCGATTCCGCCCGCTCTCATGCCGCGCACCACCAGCCAGACTATCCCGGCTGCTAGCAGCAAATCGCCGATACTGATTACCCGGGGACGCCGGTAAGGAATGGAGACGGGAAAAACGTCGCCGAGAAACCACAGCCTGGTATCGGCGTCCATCCGCGTGTGCGGGCTGGTAACGTAAACGGAAGGATCATCGGGCAACGGCGGCAGGCCGGCGCGGGCTACCGCCTCCGGGGAGACAGGCATACGCCCTTCGTTGGCGGCAATCACCAGTAAATTGAGCAAAAGTCCCATGCCGATCAGGCGAAACGCCGGTTCGCGCCAATTCAAAGCTACGGCCGCCAGCAAAAGTATGTATGAACTCATGTATAACCATGGCAGTACCGCCCCTAGTACCGGCCAGTGGTCGACCAGGAGGAAAGGCAGGCGCTGCCAGATCACTCCGATCACAAAGAGAAGGGGCCAGCGCCAGGTGAGATATGCCAGGTTTTGTAATCTTCCCCTTAACAGGTAACCGGCGATGACCGCCAGAACCAGGGCTTCCAGAACCATCCCTGCTCACACCCCAAATCTACTTTTTCTCCGTGGTTGCTGCCGCCTGCTCAACCGCTGCCGGAGAGGCCGATAAGAGAGAGGAAGACGGCGGGACAGTGAGCGCAGCCGTGGATGACGAGCTGCCTTCCGCCTGCCGGCGCGCAAGAACCTTAGTGAATGCCTCCACAACCCGGGGATCGAACTGCGTACCGGCCCCCGCCCGCAACCTTTGCAGTGCTTCCTGCGGATCGAGCGCCCTCCGGTAGCTGCGGTCCGTCGTCATCGCATCCCAGGCGTCACAAACCGCCAAAATCCGCGCACCAATGGGTATCTGCTCTTCTCGCAACCCGCCCGGGTATCCGCCCCCGTCATACCATTCGTGATGATAGCGGACGATCTCCGCTACGTTACGCAGGAAGCTGACCGGTTTGATCATATCCGCCCCCAGCGTTGCATGTTGACGCACGCGGCTTAGTTCTTCCGCCGTCAAGGGCCCCGGTTTATTTAGCAAGGCGTCCGGAACACCTATCTTGCCAATATCATGGAGACGGCCTGCGTACTCAATCTCTTCCACTTTACCGGCCCGCAACCCCATGACTTCGGCGGTTTCCTTAGCTAACTTGGCAACGCGATCGGAATGGCCCTTAGAATAGCTGTCTTTGGCGTCCAATGCCGCAGCCAGTGCCTCAACGGTCTCAAGATGTGACTGTCGTAGTTCTAAATACGCCAGAAAAGAATAGCGAGCGAAGAGAAGAGGAACTAAGAACAGGAGGATCCCAATCATCCGTGCCGGAGAGTAATAGATGACCACCATCAGACATGCCATCGGCATGAGAGCAACATATGGAACAAGAATCGAGCCCAGGCCGCTCCTCAGTGCTGTGCGCAAGTTAGTCTTGCCGTCGAGGAGGATGATTCCGTTCACCAGGAAGATGTTGACCACCAGTTTGACTCCACCGGCAAGGAATAAGGCGACCAGATCTTCTGGGTAAGCAAATCCTTGACCCACTCTTAGCAAGCGGATTACCTGCAGGGCCGCACCCAGCTCTATCGCGGCAAATGCCCCATTGAGAACCGAGATCTCAACAGGCTGCCTCCGTAACAACTTTGCAGCTACCATCGCCAAAGCCATGACGATGACTGCTTCTCGGCCCGCAATCACTCCTACGGTCGCAACCTGGACAGCCAGCGTGGCGGAGACCGCCCCCAGGTTGGGGACTCGGACGGCCATGGTCTCGACGACTGCTGCCAGAATCAGAAAGAGGAGCAACTCTAAAACACTGATGGATTGGTCGGCAAGTGGGGCATTAAGCGTTAATACGATGGCCACCCCGGTTACTGTAGCAATGTAAACCCAGACCGGTATCGGGTGGGGCCGTGGTCTCCAACTTGCAAGCAACCTCATGCCGTCCACTCCTGCCGTGTAAAATACCGGAGGAAGGCAGCTTAAAGTGCTAGATCTCCCAAGTCCACGTAGCCCCGAGCATTGCAAGGCTGAGGAGAGCCAGCGCGATTATGAGCAGCCGGTTACGCATGTAAGTGTACCTCCGATCGTACGGGTCGCTGTTCCCGCCTGCGCGGGATCGCGCTTTCGCTTCGCTCCAGGGATACGCTACTTCAGTTTGCCTTCCTCCGGTAAACTCAAAGGCTATTACCAATCTGTACCGTTCGAGCTTTCGGCATTTCTCACCGCCCGACCCGCCCAGTCTGGCAGCCAAGATAGCGATTCAGGCCGTCCAGGCAGGCTTTGATTGTGGCTTCTACCTTGTCTCCTCGAACAACACTTGTCCCCAGAAGGGGGATTTCACCACCTTCTTTTTGCAGTGCCAGCGCCACCAGTACGATTTCGGTATCACCCAGGCGTGTGACCGTCGCTTCCTCCACCCGAAGGTGTTCTCCGTCCGGTAACCCGGCCTGAATGGCTCGGACGGTCGCCTCGGCCGCCACCACCGGGCCGGTTTCACCAGACCGGCCACCTTCTGCATCGCCCGCATAGACACTGTGGTGCCATGCGAGCTCAACTCGGATCCTCAGGCCCTCCCGAGTCTTCTCGACAGAATACGAGTGAAGTTCTATACGACGTTCTTCGGCAATTCCCTTTTCACTACCCAGGAGCGCTATAGATATCTTTTGCCTGTCCGGAACAAACCCTGCTTGAACCTGAAAAAGAGCCTCGATCTCCCCGATCAGTTCCTGTACGCTGCGTCCCTCGGCGACCACGTGTACCTCGGCAAGCTCGCCAGTATCACTGGTTACGACTTTGCACGAATGAACTCCACGCAGCTCCGCCAGGGATTGCTCCAGTGCTTCCCAATCTACCTCCGGCCTGGTGGCGGCCCCCACACGCGTTACCCCCTGTTGCAGTGGTGATGCTACAGACTGTACTGGAAGGTAAGCCAGTTTCTGGAAACCGTCGACATAGATAGAGAAAGCCACCGGCCTAGCCTACTTTCTCGGCCGGCAACTAAAACTCCTGCCGCGCGCCAACCCTGTTGAGAATTTCTGGCTTACTCCTGCCAAGGGGAAAGCGGATAGACGGCCGGAGCAAACTGAATCCGCCCTGTGCCACTCTCGAAGCGGCCCTTTCCGTCAGCTGTTACCGTCGATCCGGCTGCCTGGGTCGCATAAGCAGCATCCAACAACGCCCACAGTCCTCCGGTAACCAGAGAATGCCCTCCCAGGATAACCGGAATCGGAGCTTCCAGCGCTGCCTCCGTAAACAGCCGCACCCTGGGATCCTCGATTTTCTCCGGTTGCCCCAGGTCGGAGTAAAAGCGATCCGACCTCTTGACCCGCCCGAAGAGGTGGGCAAAGAGTACCCGGGTATCCAGGAAGGCCACATCGGCAAGATCGGCCAGGGCGGAGAAAAACCTCTGCGGACTGGTATTCTGCCAGAGGAGCCCGAGCAGCGAGACGACTTCTCCCCGCTCATCCCGCCCTGAAGATTTCATGCCCCGCTCCTCCGAGATAAGGCGCAAGCGGCAGCGGGTTTTCTCATCCAGATAGCCAAAGAGCGGTGCCCCAACCCGACCGTAGACAAGTGCCTGGGCCTCCCGATTGAGCAGCAGCTCCTTGGCCTTTTCGAACCGGCTGAGCTCAAGAGGCAGCCGGCTAAGCGCCTCGCGCGTCCGCACCCCCGCTCCCGGGTGAACCGCCAGCACCATCAGATCAGTCGGAGTGTCGATATCGAAGTTGATACCAAGCGTACGAGGTAGCTGTACAAGCCTGAGGCCCGCCTGGTGGTGTAGCAGCATGGGCAGGGGATTGTCCGCCTCGGGAAGCTCGATCTGCCCGATGGCGTCACCCGGCGAGAAGGCTACGAGATCGGCCGAGAAGGGATTGTTGGTCAGCACCAGGTGCTTCTCTTCCTTCAACCGTCGCCCGATCTCATACAACTCTTCTTCGGTCACGAGCGGACAGGCACCACCTCCGCAGTAAATCACGTTGGGCAATTCCAGTTTCAGAATTACGGCGGCCAGGGCCCGGCCCAGATGATACTCCCACGGATTCCTGCGCGAACCGTGAGGCGGCTCCTCCGGTTCCTCCCAGACGACCTCGGCCAGGTTCAGCCGTGCTGCCTCATCGGCCAGCCACCGCCGGTTGGTAACCAGCAACCGTCGGTCTATGGTCTCCACCCGGGCCGCCTTCTCCAGAATGTCGAGGACAATCGCTGCCCGGGCAGCCGCCATCCATTCCTCCACCGGGGAGACCGGACGATCACCCTCAAAGATCAGGAGGGCGACCGGCTCCTGCAACCAGCGCCCTCGTTCTTTTCTTATGGCCATGCTAACCTGCTCCGCTGCTGACCCACTATTTGGCGGTGGTCTCCGGCTCGATCAGACCGAAGTTGCCATCCCGGCGCCGGTAGAGGATGTTGACCTCGTCGGTTTCGGCGTTGGTGAAGACGAAGAAGTCGTGCCCCAAAAGCTCCATCTGGGTCATGGCCTCCTCCAGCGACATCGGCTTCCATTCGTATCGCTTAACTCGAACGACCCGCGGGAGTTCTTCGTCCACAACTTCACCGGCAACCGTGCGCTGCGCCTGCGCCGCAACGTCCCGAACATTCTCTTGACCGCGCTCCGCCTCGACCCCCAGCTCCTCAGCCAACAACGCCACGGCAATCTTGGGTCGGTCTTGTTTGCGCTGCAACCAGCGGGTGCGGGCCTTTTGTACCTGCCGCTCGATGTTGTCCACCGCCTCGTCGATGGAGGCGTACATGTCAGGGGTCCGTCCTTCCCCTCGCACGAGCAGTCCCTGGCTGCTGATGGTTATCTCCACGATGTGCCTGCCGCGTTCCGTGCGGAGCCTGACCGTGGCCGCCGGCTCAGATCCGCCCGGCCGCAACACCTTTTCGAGCCGTGCTACCTTCTTCTCCGCGTAGGAACGAAGGGCTGCCGTCACCTCGATGTTGTGACCCGTTACCGTGACTTTCATAGGCCCGCCTCCTTACCTCTCATGCTATGTATGCATTCCCCGCCGGCCGGTCAGCTCCTTGCTAATTAGATTGTACACCGGCTATGATGGCTTGTTCAGCCAGAAGATAAAGCTCCTGCAAGCGGACAAGTAGACTTCCTTCGCTCGCCGGCGCCGGTACGGGTACGACCCGCCGGGGAAGATGCCCGAGCGACTGCAACCGCCCGCTGCCGTCGGGAAAGGCCTGTACCCGCGCCACCTCCCATTCGCGACAGACAAGAGCCTCCTCGGTTCGCTCGCGGCCTACGTATGCAAGATGCCGGACAGAGCCGGGAAGACGGGACGGCTGCTCTCCGGTCATGACCAGATTATCAAGGGCGGATGCAGCTATGGCCCGTTGCAGCCGGGATGGCAACCTGCTCTCCCAGAGTACGTTCACGCCCCGGCTACGGAAGAAATCGAGAATCTTCTCCACTCCCGTATACAGCGGATTGTCAAATGCCATCAGGCCCAGATAGACGGCCGCCTTACCCCGCCCGCCCCTGCCGGCTATTGCCCGGATTTCTCCCTCCGATCCGGGGTCTTCTCCGGGCGGGCAGCCCGTCCCCAAACTCTGCCCCACCTGATACCGGATGGCCAGCGAAACAGGAAGATAACTCTGGGCCATCAGCTGATCGGCGGCGGCCAGGATCTCTCCTTTTTCCTCCTCGGAGAGCAGGCGTACCTGGCTGCCCCCCTCTTCTCCCGGCCGCCAGATCCATCGGCATTGGGCCAGGACCACGTCGGGTGTCCCCCGCAGGAGCGAAAAGGCCGTACGGCGGCCACCAGCAGCCGTCCGGTTCAACAAAGCATGATCGGTAACCATAAGCCCAGCATTCCTGGGCGTAAGAACCGCACCCGTACGCGCGATGGACACTCCCCGATCGCACCCGCACTCCTTCTGTCTGCCTGCGGCCCACCACCGACGGGGGTGCTGCAAGAGGCAGGCTTCCGGAGCGAGAGGCAACGCACGCACACTGAGCAAGAGCAACTTGTAGAAGGTCTCGGCGAAGCTCTGGGCCGGCCCATCCATCGCCGCAACCCTGATCGCTCCTGAGGGCAGCAGGATCAAGGCCGGCTGCCGCGCCCTGGAATTGAGCAGAACCTGGTCGCTCACGATAAGCAGGCGCAGATTGACAAGCCTGGGAAGCCAGACGAGATCCTCCGGTGTGAGAGCAAAGGCACGAAGACGGGAAATGAATTCCCCCGTCCTGATCCGCCGTTCCCAGGCTGTCCGCAACCTGGCCATCGCGGCATTCAGTCCCCAGATCACTTTGCCCACGCTCTTCCCCCACCCAAGCAGAGTTTCCCCTGTCCTGGCGACTTATGCCGCCGGCGGGTACGAAACCGTCGCAGGGATTTCCCGTCTGGTGCAGAAGCAGAAACCGAGAGGCAACAGCGGAGACTGATGCAAGAGGAGAGTATCCCCACAAAGTAGCCGGCTCCGGGCAGCGCCAGGTCCTGGCAGGTAGGAAAGGTGGGCCGCACCAGCGCCATGCCACTTCCCCGCGGTAACCAAGACGGTGGCTGCAGCCTGCTCTCCACACCGGCAACCGCCGCCCTCAAGCTGGGCTGGTCAGTGGCCAGGCTACGCTACTACGAAGCGCGATACAGAGATGAGCTGGGTTGTCTGCGCCTTCCGGGCGGTGACCCACTTTTCACGGACAGGCAGCTCCAGGCCCTGGCCAACCTTGACAAGTGGTTACAGCAGGACGGAACACCCGAGACGGTGGTGCGAGAGAGACTCCGAGCCCTCCGAAACTGGCTCACCAAAGATCTGCCGCTTGCCCCCGTTCCCGTCACTACCCCGGCCACGACGGGGCGGACCGACCTCGGACCGGAGTCACTCCTGCCTGCCCCGGAGCTCGAGCCGCCCTCCCCTGCCGTCTTGCCCCCCGCCCCCGTCTGGTCGGAAGAATCCTCACTCCAAAGTGAGCTGGCTCTCCTTAAGGATCAGGTGCAGGATCTGGTAGAACGGGTCCGCGGCATGGAGGAGACTTTGAGCGACGTGCTCGCTTACCTGCAGGCGGGCGGGAGTTTGACAGTGAAATGCCCATTTGAGCGCGTGTCCGGAGAAGAAGC
>JADBKP010000004.1 GCA_014896315.1 Limnochordales bacterium | reverse complement strand
CAGCGCTTCTTCTCCGGACACGCGCTCAAATGGGCATTTCACTGTCAAACTCCCGGCGGGGTGGCCCTTCCTGCTTCGAGGGGCCCCCGGGACCCTCTCCACTTTTACACCAGCATACCGGACACTACTAAACAGCCTACCTTAGGCACGGCTTGACGAAGTGGGGCCTTTTCGGAACGTTGATCCGCGATGTGGCAGTGAGCAGAGCCGACCCGCGACAAGCAGTAGAGGATACGCTTGTGCAGATGCAGACGGACCTGGATGCGTGGTCGAAGGTGCGGTAAATTGCGAGTTGGCTGCACGTCGTCCGCTAACAACCTGTCCGCCTTCGACCTGAAGGACGCGATGAGGACTTGAGTCAGGCTCACCAGGTACACGCTGGGTCCGTGAGGCCGCATGCCTGACCGGGGCACATGAATCGGGGACACGCCACCGCTATGGATGCCGGGCCCGGGCTGGCAGGAGAGGTGGTGCTGGTAAACGCTCACCCTCCCCGCCGGCCCGGGCCCGGTGTTCTGTTGTCGTACCGGCTTCAGCTATTTAATGCTTAAGCCAGATATCCGGTTTTGCTCCCTACCATCCTCTAGCTCCAAGGCTTTAGCGATCGACCTACTTCTTCCCACCCGTCGCCTCGGTACCGCTGGCTTGGGAGGACGTTGCTTCGTTCTCTTTCTTGTTGAACTGAGTGCCGGAGCACTCAGGGCACTTGCGTGGCTTGCACCGGCTCTCCTTCTCTGCCCCGCACTGAACGCAGACCCATACCGCCACAGGAACTCACCTCCCAAAGGGCTTTAGTCGACAAGCCCCACGTGCTAGTCTACCACTCGATCACCTCTGGTTGTTGCCGGAATAGGTTTTCCGGCGTCCAGATGTCGCGAGAGAAAGGACGCAGACGGACCTGCATGTGCATCTCCTCGGGTTTGAGCTGGTAGATGGGGAGCGGCCCCGGGCCGCAGCTGGCGCTGCCAAGGCCTCCGTGGCGCAGGTCCAGGTTAAGGACGGTGATGGGGCGACGCACCAGCTCATGATCATGCCGGGCACGGACCAGGTCCTCGCTGGTGTAATCGTGAACGTTAACATTGACCACGGGCATGCCGGCCACGAAGAGACCCATACCCCTTAGGTCGGTTACGGTAGCCCAGCGTACGTCCGACTTGTTCCCGTTCTCCTGCGGACGGATGTAGGGGACATGCTGTTCGGCGACGGTGCCGCTGTATACGCCCACCCGGGTGCTCTCCAGTCGGTCGGGATAGCTTTCGTGCGGCCCGCGGCCGTACCAGCAGAAGCGGTTGAACTGCCCGGGCAGGTGCAACTCAAGTCCAGCCCTGGGCAGGTGGGGCAGGTCGCGCCGGGGATCGAGGTGTAGCGCGAGCAGCAGGTCGCCGGTGGCGTAGATGGTATAGGTGATGGTTGCCCTGGCTACGGGTGCGAGGCTGTAAGGCGCCAGGACCAGTCCGGTCCGGGCCTGCAGCGCCTGCGGCAGTTCACGCCACTCCCAGCTCACAAGGCGTGCCTGCAGCCGGTCGAGGCCGACCCGGCGCCACTCCCGGGCCTGGTGTACGTCGTTGTCGGTGGGGGCACGCCAGAGATTGACCGTCGGTCCGGCCACGATCAATGGTAGCCCCTGATATACCCACTTCCTGATACTGCCGGTCCGTTTGTCAAGCTCAAGGAGGAAATCTTCCCCTTCCACTCTGAGCGCATCTTCCTTCTCCTCTGCGGCCAGAGGTGTAAGCTCCTCCACCGGGGGCCGGAGTCTGGGCGCGACTGCGGCTGCGGATGCGGCCTTGGGTGCTGGCATGGGCAGTTGCGCCCAGGCAACCTCAAACCCTCGGCTTGCCCAGAGGGTCGACGCCGCCAGGCGGAAGCTGAGGTTGAGCCAGTACTCGCCCGGCTGTTCGGCAAGCAAAGTATCCAGTTGCGCCGGCAGCGGAATGGCCACTTCTGTCTCCTGGTGGGCCGGGACGTTGAGCTGCGGCAGATTCCCCTCCGCAATCACGCTGCCTTCCCGCACCAGCGCCCAATGCCCTTCAAGGTGCGACAGAGAGAGGAAATCGTAGCGGTTGCGAATCCGCACCAGCCCCCGCGCCAGGTCGACCGGTGTCACCTCGACCGGCTCGAGGATCTTCTTGTATTCGATCAGCCCCGAGTGCGGGATACGGTCGGGGAAGTTGAGCCCGTCGATGCAGAAGTTGCCATCGTTTGGCTTATCGCCGAAGTCACCGCCGTAGGCAAACCACTCCTTGCCGTCAGCGGTCTTCTGCCTGATGCCATGGTCGACCCACTCCCATACGCAGCCGCCCATAAGCCGCGGATAGGTGTAGATCGCCTGCCAGTACTCCTTGAGGTTGCCCGGGCCGTTACCCATGGCGTGGGCGTACTCGCACATGAAGAAGGGACGGGGGTCGTCCTTGGCCTCTCCTTCCTTGATCAGGTACTCCACCGTCGGGTACATGACGCTGACGACGTCCACAACCGGAGCGCGGCCTGCACCCTCGTAGTGAATGGGGCGAGTCGGGTCGGCCTCCCGAATCCAGGCGGCCATGGCGTCGTGGTTTGGACCGTACCCGGACTCGTTTCCCAGCGACCACATAATGATGCAGGGATGGTTCTTGTCGCGGATCACCATCCGCCGGGCGCGGTCAACAAAAGCCTCCTTCCACTGCGGATCCTGGGCGAGCTGGCTCACATTACCCGTGAAGGCAAACCCGTGCGCTTCAAGATCGGCCTCGTCTATGACGTAAAGGCCAAAACGGTCGCACAGATCCAGCCAGCGGGGATCGTTGGGGTAATGGGAGGTGCGGACGGCGTTGATGTTATGTTGCTTCATTAGCTTGATATCCTGCAGCATTGATTCGAGCGAGACCGCATAACCCAGGTCGGGGTGGGTGTCATGCCGGTTGACACCTTTTATCTTGATTGGGACGCCATTCACATGGAAGACGCCGTTCTTGATCTCTATCTGGCGAAAACCGACCGCGCAGGACTTGACCTCGAGAACCCTGCCTTCCGGGTCTTTGAGAGTGAAAAGAAGGGTGTAGAGCGCAGGATCCTCGGCAGACCACTTACGAGGCGAGGCGACGGCAGCGGAGAAAGATACCTCCTGGTCTTCACTGGCGAGTTCGACGGGCAGCGTACGGTTTAAGATCTCCGTTTCGCTGCCGTCGAGCAAGGAGACGTGAAGCTGATACGTGCCGGGTCGAATGCCGGAGGATGAACGGGCGAAGTTGCGCAGGCGGGCTGTAACCGAGAGGGTGGCATCCCGGTACTCAGAGTCAAACTGTGTGCGTACCGTTGCGTCCCATACGTCCACCGGTGGGGTGGCAAGCAGGTATACGTCCCGGAAGATTCCGCTCAGCCGCCACATGTCCTGGTCCTCAAGGTAGCTGCCGTCCGACCACTGATAGACGACGATGGTGATCTGGTTTTCGCCCGGCTGCACGTGGTCGGTGATGCGAAACTCGGAAGGGAGGTGGCTTCCCTGGCTGTAGCCGACGAAAGCGCCGTTCACGAAAACATGGAAAGCAGAGCTTACGCCTTCGAAACGAAGGAAGATCTGGCGTCTTTGTTGCTGCCAGCCAACGGGTATCCGAAACTTGCGACGGTAGACACCTACAGGATTTGCATCCGGAACGTGTGGTGGGTCAACCGGGAAGGGATAAGCTAGGTTTGTGTAGTTGGGACGGCCATAGCCAAACAACTGCCAGTTTCCCGGCACGGGTATTTCGTTCCATCCGCTGTCGTCGTAAGCAGGAAGATGGCATTCCGGCGGTATGTCGGCAGGCGAGGGAGGATAGAGAAACTTCCACTGGCCGTTCAGCAGACGAAAGTAAGGTGAGCTGCCTCGATCTCCAACCAGGGCCGAAGCTGCGTCGGCGTAAGGGATCCACGGAATCCGATCCGGTTCACGCCCGCGCTGAAGCACAGAAAGGTCCTGATAGTCCCGCCCGAGCTGGCTGGTGATGGAGGAAGCAGCGCCAGAAGATGCTTGCTCGGTTTTCATGCGAATATCCCTCCTCGGTTTTGTCCGGTCTTATTTGTTCTCGTTTGTCACTTGCGTTCCTACCGTCTGCCGTGCAGCTTCCTGAAAACCGGAAGGGATGCAGGTGAGATGCCAGTTGACCTATCCCGCGAGCGGGTCTGTCACGATCCGGGCCGTCCCGTCCTCACAGACGACGGTGATTCTCTCCGGAATCTGGCGATCCGGGAGAAGAATCAGAGCGTCTCCGCGATCCGCGTCGACCCGGAAGAAGCGCAGTTCGATATTACTCCAGTCGATATAGGCCGTAGATTGGGCCGGGGCAACGTGTGGTATCACGGCGCCGTCCTTAACCAGGATGATTATCGGTATCTCACCGGCTGCGATCCTCTCCCAGCGGCCACCCTGATACGTCTTGCCGGTCTGGTAATCGATCCACTTTCCCGGAGGCAGATAGACGTGACGATCGCTTGCCTCCGACTCGAAGAGAGGAGCGACCAGCAGGTCAGATCCGAAGAAGTACTCGTCCTCTACCAGCCAGGAACCGGGGTCATCGGGATACTGGAAAAAGAGGGTTTGCAGCAGCGGGTGGCCCTTTTCGGCGCAGAGCCTGGCCTGCGTGAAGATGTAGGGAATGAGCCGATATCGAAGCGTCACAGCACGGCGGAAATCACGGGTAAACTCCTCGCCGTAGTGCCAGGGTTCTCGGGGTGGAGCACCGTGGCAACGGCTGTGGGAGGTGAGCAGGCCAAAGGGCAGCCAGCGCCTGTACAGTTCCAGCGGCGCCTGCTTGACGAAACCGCCTATGTCGTGACTCCAGAATGTGAAACCACAGAGGCCGAGGGAGAGCCCGGCTCGCAGGGTGGCAGCCATCGCGCTGTCCGTGTTTTCGGCGTCGCCGCCCCAGTGCAGGGGGTAGCGCTGGCTTCCCGCCCAGGCGCTGCGGGCCCAGATGATGTTTTCCCCTGTTACTTGTCGCGTGATCTCCGCAGCGGCACAGTTGTAACGGAGAGGATAGAGATTGTGTTCGTAAAAGCCGCTTCGGCCGGAAAAAT
Source organism: Limnochordales bacterium (assembly GCA_014896315.1). Classification (GTDB taxonomy): domain Bacteria; phylum Bacillota; class Limnochordia; order Limnochordales; family DUMU01; genus DUMU01. The sequence continues at coordinate 369 of JADBKP010000004.1, read as the reverse complement.
ACTGTCCATGCAGGGGAGCCCCTTCTCCAAAGTCGACTTTGATGGCACCTACCCCCATCTTGAGCAGGCGGGCAAGGAAGGACTGATACCAGGCTACTGCTTCGGGGTTGCTGAAGTCGATGATGGCATCCTCGGTGGGAAGGTTACCGTCACCATCCCTGACCACGTAACCGCGGGTGATGGCTTCTCGATACAGTGGGTTTGCCGGAGTAAAATAAGGCAACTGCCAGAGACTGAGACTGATCCGAAAGCCCATTTTGCGCAAGTCTCTTATCATCTGCTCGGGTGCGGGAAACCGCGCCGACCCCCTATCGCTGGACAGCTATGCCTTGACCGGGGCGAGTCGCGTATGATTCTGCCGGTATGCTT
>JADBKP010000003.1 GCA_014896315.1 Limnochordales bacterium | reverse complement strand
TCCGGATTCCGGGCTTCTTCGAAGGGCCTGTGGCAGGGGCCTGGACGGACAATGCCGGTTTCCGTTACGACGCCAACGGCTTCCTGATCGGCATGCGCGCGGTGAACGGAATCGAGACGACGTTCCAGCCAGATGAGCGGAATCGCCTGAAGCAGATCTCAAGCCCGCCCCTGACCTTGACCTACGCCTACACCCCGGGCGGGAACGTCGCCAGCATCACGGATGCCAGCAGCGGCGAGCCGTTCACGCTTACCTACGGCTATGACGGAGCGAACCGTCTCATCTCAGCCCAGGTGCGCATGCCTACCGGGATTGAGACGGTGCAGTACGTGTATGATGCACTGGGGAACCGGATCAAGGAGGCCTGGACGGATGCGCGGGGTGCCATCGACTACAGCTACCTACCCGGCAATTACCTGGTCCAACGGGGGAGCACAAGCTATAGCTGGGGCACCTACGGCCAACTCATCCTCAAGGACGAGCAGCCCAATGCCCTCGGCGGTGAGACGAACTACGACTACAGCGCCCGTCGTCTCATGACCCAGGTCCGGGTAGATGGTTCACCCGTTGCCCAGTTCTTCTACGACGCCTACGGACGGCGGGTGAAGATCGTCGAAGGCGATACCACCACCATCACGCTGTACTCGGGCAATGACATTGTCTACGAGATCAAGACCAAGCCCGGCCAGCCCACGGTGACCACGAAGTATCTGGCAATCAACGGGAAGTATCTGGCGAAGGTGGTTCAGGAAGGGACGAACCAACCGCACACCTACTTCTACCACACGGACCTGGTGGGCTCGGTGCGTGCGATCACGGACAACCAGGGCCAGGTGGTGGCCAGGTTTGAGTATGAGCCGTTTGGGGTGACGGTGCAGGCGAGTGGACCGCTGGCTGGCAGTGAAGTACATAAGTTCACCGGCAAGCCGGAGGATGCAGCAGTCGGGCTGTACTACTACTATGCCCGCTACTACTCGCCGGAGGTCGGGCGTTTTCTCAGCCGCGATCCGATCGACGGGAGTTACGTATACGTTCACAATGCGCCTCTCATCCTGGTGGACCCCCTGGGTCTACAGGCCAAGGCAGAATGGCAGGCCTTTGTCAACAAGCAGCCTGCTGATATCCGGGAGCTTCTGGTGGCAAACCAGGTGACGTTCATTGTCTATGAACAGTCATCGCTTATCAAGTCCCTGCTAGACCCTCCTTTGATTGCAAAGATGCCGTGGGAGATCGCGAGCACTGGTATTGGCTTTGCTGAGGGTGTGGAAGAGACCACGAGGTTGCTTGTTAAGCTCGGCGCACCGGAGAGAGTGGCGAAGCCAGCGGCGGTGGTTATAACGCCCGTTGACCCGGTAAGAACAGTAGCTGAACACGTTGCAGGGGCAGTAGCGGATAGGTGGGATCCCACCGAATCCTGCTCATACCGCATGATACACATAAGTAGGCAGGAACAGGAGGGCATCATCTCTTACGAGGTCACCGATATGTTTGCACGGCAACTGGGTGATGGTTGGAGAATCGATGTGAGGCACCATAGTGGCACAGTGTACGACTTGACGAATGGCCAGCCCAGCCTGGTCCTATATATCGCAGCATTGCGTGAGCCAAGAAATCCGTCCTGGTGGTCGCGGGTCCTTAGTCGGTTGGGGGCCACCGACGGGTTTAAACGTAGGACCATGTTGCTACTCGAGTGAGGTTGATGAGGAATGGCCGGTATGCGTAAGTTTCTATCTACTCTATCTCTCTTAAGAGATGCGGATCTGACGATGCTGCCACCTTGGGTGGTTCTGAACGGACTTTGGTTTATATGGCGAGCTCGTCGTAACCATCACGACTGGGACTGGCTCATCGTGCCCTGGATAGCCACCATCCTGGCAATTGCACTCCTCGGACTGCTGTGGCGAAAGGGAGTTGTAGCGCTCGAAATAGGGATGACCATGCAGGCGCTTGTGTATTCGGTGTACCTTGAAATTGCTCGCTACCATTTTCGAGGCTATTGGTCTCTTCCGATTGCTTACTTCAACGTGTCGCTTATTACTTCAGGCCTCATTTGGGCGTATAATGAATGGGAAAAGGAGTGTGCTGAACAGATGCAGTCCAAGAGCCCAGGATAGACCATTGAATCAGCAGTTAGCGCTTTGCAGTGCAGGGTTGGTGATGTAAACCATTTAGGCGATAGTGAGAGTGGGCAGACCTGGCAAGATCGGAATAACATTGGTTTTGGTTGGCGCAGTTGTGGAAAATGTTCTTATCCGTATACCGAGAGAAACACTACCAATACAAGAACGCATACTCTCTGCAATTAACTTCGTTGGTGCCGTAGGCTTCCTGATTCTCTTCTATGTGCACGTGTTGCCCTGGCTTTTGAGCGTTCATAAGATGGTACTCCGGAGATTGGGACTTTCCTGGCGACCCGGGGTATAATTGGGTAGAGGTGGTCTTAGATGAACACTGTCCTGTTAACTGCAGAGCAGGTGGCAGAACGGTTGCAGGTACGGGAGGAGACCGTCTACGACTGGCTCAAGGCTGGCCGGCTGCGGGGGGTGAAGTTGGGGCGCATCTGGCGGGTGCGGGAGGAGGACCTGGAGAACTTCATCCGGGCTCACCTGACTGTCCCGGAACCTGACGAGGACGAAGAACCGCTCTCTCCCGAAGACCTGGCTGCCCTTCGCCGTGGCATGGAGGACATCAAAGCAGGGCGGTACATCACTTTGGACGAGCTGGATGCCTGGAGGGAAGCAGGTGCAGAAAGCGCCGCCCGCCGGCTCGAAGAAGTTGAGGCCGAAATTCCCCCGGAGGAATTGAACGCCTACCTAGCCGAAATAGCCAGACGAGCTAAACCAGTGCGTTGGAACGCAAAACGTTCCGAGTTTGAAGAGGTCAGACCATGAAGCCCCAGGAAGGCATGGTCCTATGGGTAGAGCTGGGAAAACGGCTTCCTCCGGGTCGCGAACAAGAAGGCCGCCGGCCCGCTCTTCTGGTAGGGGTGCCATCCAGGTTAGGCAAACCTCGTTTCCCCGTGCTGGTGGTAGCGCCGGTTACCACCTATAGGGGACAGCCCTGGGCCGAGGGTGCTCCCGGCCTGTACCCCCGCCTGAAGGCCGGAGCTGGAAACTTGCCCCGGGAATCCATAGTCCTGCTGGACCAACTCCAGGTAGTGGACGTCGAAAGGGTCACAATGGTCGTGGGGCAACTCAACCAGTCCGAGTACGCCCCTGTTCGAGAAGGTTTAGAAGTCATGTTCGGAATATCATCCAAGAGTGGCTTATGAAGCCTGTACCTGCTAAAGTAGGCGGCTTCCCAGATCACATGCCGAGCGTCAGCAGTCCCCCTTCTTCATACAGTCAAGCTTCCTACAGCCTCCCCTCATTCGGTCGTCTGCCGACCCGCAACCGGATAACCGGCCGGAGCAACCCAGGGGATAAAACGAGATACCCTCAAAAGGTGTGGAAATGTGCGGATCGTGGACGACGAATGGGTTGACGAGAAGCCTATGACTTTGCCTAAGTGACGGTATCGGCAGACCGGGCAACGACCGGATCTCCGCACACATGCCGCGGTTCGCTCCCCCAAATTTTGGGTAAGTGTTCTGTGCTGGACGTCCCAGCGCAGAACACTTCGGGAAACTTTCCCAACGTGAACCCCATGAACGCAGGACCTGGGCGCGGATCACTCGGTATGCAAGGGTCAGCGCGGGGGTACTGCCCTGAACGGGAATTAGGACCGCACCACTGCACTCTGGAGGCAGCTATCGAGATCTTGTGCGCAGCTCTACCCAAACTTTGGGTAAAGCTGATCGCCATGCTGGTGAGACACCAAGGCGAATTGCCCGGTGGGATTAGAGACTGGCTCTCGGATGTTCCCTGGCGTCATCCACCTAGAGCTTCACTTGTCTGGTCACGAAAGACCCTGCGTTACCCAAGCTATCTGGCAAGCTGGTCCGATGGCCAAGTCGTCTCCTCCTTCCTTCATAGCACCTCTCACCTCGTTACCGGGTGCTTTTACTGCGCTGGGAAACCAGCCGTCATCCGTCTCCGCCCCTGCTGAACCGTCGTTTTCGCAGCCTTTTTACCGCGTCCGAAAACGCCCTTTTAGGTGCGAACGTTAACGAACCGTAGCGAACGTCTTGTCCTCCCCTACCGTCGAGGGCAGCCGTCGCCACTTCATCGGGTACGCCCGTGATCGCTGCCACACTAGCGTGGTTCACACCAGCCTCTCGCAGGGCCAGCTGTTCGTTAACGTCCAGCAGGCAATCACCGGTAGCCTGTACATGCCACGTTTTGAAAGCCTCTCGCTCCTGGATCTTCTGCTCCACCTTGGCTGCAAAATTGGCAGCAGTCCTCACCGCCAAAACCTCCCGTATCAGCCTTTGAAGCCTAAGGTGGAATTCTTGGGCATGAGGGAAGGGGCCGGGCCCGAGCGGGCTTTTAACGTCCCCGGACTGCCGACTCGAGCCCAAGCCCCTTCGTCATCCCCGTCCAGCTACCGCTTTTCGGGGACGATGGCAGTTCTCTTCATACTGCATCATCCCCCCTTCCTCTCACGCTCGCACGTGTTGTCTGCTTTGTGCGTTGGCCAACCGCACCATCTTGAGTCTAGCGCGCTCCCGGTTCAGGCGTACAGAACCGAGGATTGGTCAAGGGAAAATCGCCCCGCGGTCCCGCGCCCGGCATGGGGCTGATGGCGTATACTGCCCTGAAAGACCCGGACCTGGCTGAATGAGATCAGGGCCTGAAAGGGGTTGTTGGTGGCCATGTCCGACGATGCCGTGTTCGCAGATGCGCTTACAGCTGTGGAAGCACAACAGTTGCCACCGCCACCTGCATGTCCGGGCGGGCGGATAGTGACAGTTCAGCGGGGCGACACGCTCTGGTTGCTGGCCCGGCGTTACGGCACGACGGTTGCCGCCATCCGGGCAGCCAACCCGCAGATCACCGATCCGAACCGCTTGCAGATCGGTCAGCGCATCTGCATACCGGGGGCGGGAGCGCCGCCTGCGCCGGCCCCGCCGGGGGGAAGGACGTACGTGGTTCAGCCGGGAGACACAATGTGGAACATCGCGCGCCGTTTCGGTGTGAGCCTGGACGCGCTGATCGCCGCCAACCCGCAGATACCGGACCCGAGCCGGCTGCAGCCCGGGCAGGTGATCCGGATTCCGGGGGCCGCTCCTGCGCCTCCACCGGCGCCACCTCCGACTCCACCTCCAGCTCCACCCCCAAGCCCGCCGCCCGGGACGGCAGACGGGCTGCCGGCCGACCTTTCTACGCCGCCGAGTCCTGCCTACGATCATGCGATGATGATGCAGGAGTTGCGGGCGCTGGCCACTCGTTACTCTTTCTTGCAGCTCACTTCTATCGGCAGCTCCGTGCTGGGGCGGTCGCTGGCGGCCATCCGGTTCGGTCAGGGCCCCAATCGCATCCATCTGAACGGCGCTCATCATGCCCGGGAGTGGATAACCTCGCCGTTGCTGGTGCGTTTCATCGCAGCCTTTGCTCGGGCTTATGAGCGGGGGGGAGCGGTTGGCGGTATCTCGGCCCGCACGATCTTTAACAACTCGACATTCTGGATCGTCCCCATGGTGAACCCCGATGGGGTCGAGATTGTCCAGCACGGCGTAAGGACTGATAACCCGTTCTACCAGTTGCTGATCCGGGCCAATGGCGGCTCGACCAACTTCCGCCGCTGGAAGGCGAACATCCGGGGCGTCGACCTCAACCGTAACTATCCGGCCTACTGGGACCGGGCCCGGGCCAGCGGGCCGCAGGCGCCGGCCCCGGAGGAGTATGCCGGCACAGCACCGCTCTCTGAACCGGAGAGCGCGGCCATCGCCAACCTGACCCGTTCGCAGAACTTCCGGCTGGTGGCCGCCTACCATACATCTGGCGAGGTCATCTACTGGAACTTCCTCAACCTGGCACCTCCGGAGTCGCAGCGGATCGTGCAGGAGATGGCGGCCCGTTCAGGGTATACCCCTATCGGGGAATCACCTCCTCAATCGCTCTACGGCGGCTACAAAGATTGGTTCATACTTGCCTACCGCCGGCCGGGATTCACGGTCGAGGTAGGGCGGGGAACGTCACCGGTGCCGGTTAGCCAGTTCCCCACCATCTACTTCCAGAATATCCCGCTCCTGGCCTATCTCGGGGTGGCGTTTTAGCTCATGGGCTTGGCCTGCCCTGGCCCGGGCGCAGGTTTCAGCCGCCGGCGAGCGGACTGCAGCCGGTGGACTGCAGCCGGTGGCCTGCAGCGAGCGGCCAGGGGCCAGGTCCGTGCTCCGCCGGCGGCCAAAGCCTGCACCAGGCCGGCGACCTAGTGACCTAGTCCTCCACCACGAACACCGGCAGGCGGCCGAGGGTGATGAGCGGGCGCTCCGGGTCTTGGAAGAAGTCGCCTTCCTGCAGAGCGGCGGCCCGGGCCACCACCCGGGCGTCAACCCTGGCCAGCAGTGCCTCTACGGCGTTCAGGCTGCCGCCTGTAGAAACCACATCGTCCAGGATTACCACCCGCCGACCCCGCACCAGTTCAGCATCGGGACCATCCAACACCAGGCGCTGCTTGCCGGCGGTGGTGATCGATTCCACTTCGACCACGATGGGGTCCTGCATGTACGCCTTCACCCCCTTGCGACAGACCACATAACGCCGGTGGCCAAGCAGCGTCGCCGTGGTGTGGAGCAGGGGGACAACTTTGGCTTCGGGTCCAACGAGATAATCAAACTCGATCCCGGCAAGGCGTGAGGCAAGCGCGCCGGCTACCACGTTCAACAGCTGAACGTCACCCAGCATTACAAAAGAAGCGATCCACAGCTTGTCGTTCACCTTGACCAGCGGTAGCCGGCGCTTGAGCCCGCTGATCTCCAGATCATAGTACTTTTGCCCGGTATAGGGCCATGTCCATTTCTCCACAGTCCGTCCCTCCTTACAAAATCAAAGCGCTCCGGCAAGGACGAAGATGGCTCGCAAGGCCACACCGGCCAGCATACCTATGAACGGATCGAAGCGGGCGCTCACGACGATAGTCGTCCCCAAGACCGCCGCCATCGGGCTGCTCAGGGCCACGCCCTCGAAGGCCAGCTGAACGTTGGTCGGCAGGGTGACGATCGCCCCCAGGACAAATAGGAAACCCGCGATGCTGGCCTGGGGAACGTAGCGTCCGAGGAACGGGAGCAGACGCAAGAGGAGCAGCGCCGCGAAGACCAGCATCATCAGCATGGCAGCCAGTTTCGGATGGGGCGCTGCCCCGGTGGCGGAGATGATCGCCTCCACCGGTGAACCGCCAAAAAGGGACGAAAAGATGTCGGCCAGCGAAGAGTATATGGCCAGGTGGTCTACGTTTACGCTTGTATTCGCGATCTGTCCGGTGATCTTACCGAAGGTTATGTTGGCGCCGATGTTGAGCATGGCGAGGCTGAGCGCTCCCCGGAAGACCGTGGGCGATTTCCAGAACTGCCAGATGAGGGGTTGCAGCCGGAAACGTTCCCGCTCGGATGTGGGTTCAACCGGGGTGAAGGGAACGAACCGACCGACCAGTGTGCCGGCCAGGACCGACCAGGTGATGGTGTGGACCAGGTTGTTGGTGAAGGCCCATACCGGCAGGGCGACGGCGGCAGATGTGGCCGCGACCCAGGGCGAGGAGAGCCCCATCTCTACCGCCACGTAAGCCAGCATTATCCCGACACCCGCCATCATGGCGTTGGTGATCTGCGGCCCGATGAGCTCGACAATCTCCTCCAGCAGGCCGAACGCCCCGATGAAGGTCATGATGACGCCTTCCCAGAAGACGATGGAGAGGCGTTCACGCATATCCGAGCCGAGGCGTCCGACCAGGGTGATGGTCTCGGCCTGGAATGATATAGGGGCTACTGAATTGAAGAGCCAGACCCCGGCTGCACCAATCAGGAAGGCGAGCGCCGTGGGCAGCGCGGCAAAGCCATAGCTGAGGGCGAGCAGGCCCTGGGGGATACCGTTCAGCACAACCCCCAGAACGGCCAACAAGTCTTGTAGGTTCACGAGATTCCACCTCTCCCAGAGAGCGTGCAACAGGCCGTACTATTCGATCCGAGCAGGCCCGTTCTCTGCCTGAACGCCAAACATTATAGCAGAAACATGGAGGCAACGTTCGGGTTTTCGACTGATGAACGGTTTCCGATTCCCGGTCCATGTACGATGGCGACCGGTCCTGGGCAGCCGTACCTGACCGCAACCCCAGGCCCGGGCCCTATCCGTTGGACGGGAGTGACTGCCATGCATTCCGGGAAGGATAAAGCCGCCGTATAACGAAGAGTCGTAGAATCGAAAGACGACCACAAGGGGGCAGTGTTGTGTCGAGACGGATAGCGGGCGTCGCGTGGGTGTTCGGGTTATTGCTGGCCGTAACGGTGGGGGGCATCCTGTATCACGTGATCAGTGGCTACGATTACCCGGCGTCGCCTGCGTCTGCTTTCGAGTTGAACGTTCTCGGCGATGCCTATGAGGCATTCTTCCTTGTACCGGTCGGTCTGATCGGTCTCTGGGCACTTTACAGGCAGAAGGCTTGGGGTGGCCTGCTGATAGCAGGGGTAGCCGCGAACCTTACCTACAACTATGCGATGCTGGTGACAGGTCGCCAGAACCCGTGGATCTTCCTATGGACGGTCAAACTGGCTCTGGCGGGAACTGCGGTCTGCCTGGTGTGGGGGCTACTACCATCCGGGCCGGGGCGTCCCACCCGCACGGGGACGGCGGTGACGGTCTACCTTGCCGTTATCCTCGTAGTGATGGGTGCAATGATGGCGCGGAGGCTCCTGGCCAGTGCGACCGGCCGCACGCTCGACATGGCCATGCAGGCGGCTGGGGCTCTGGACTGGGGCGAGCCCTACCTCAGGGACCCGATCGTATTCCTCTCTCTTGCTGCGCCGGTCATGGTTGCTGCCATCCTGGGCCTTGGGCGGGGTACTGACTGGGGGGGAAGGGCCGCTTCGCTCGCAAGTGTGTTCATAGTCAGTATCGTCACCGTCATCCTCTTCACCGGTCCGCTCAAAGAGTATCTGCAGACAGGTTCGGTTTCGCCCGGGATGTGGGGGATGTCCGTCTTCATGCTGCTCGTTGCCGCACCGGCGACGTGGTCGGCGGTCTGGCTGGCGCGGAGTGGCGCCCGGCAGCCAACCCGCCCGGCAGACGCCAGCTCACAGGGGTGGAGTTGAGAGTGGACTAGAGAAAGGAAGTCGGATCATGAAGACGTTGATCGTTTACGCCAGCAAGCACGGTGCTACGCGGCAGTATGCCGAGCTGTTGGCCGGACAGCTTCCAGGTGAGACCAGGCTGGTTGACCTGAAGAAAGACCCCGGCGTGGACGTTTCCCCATTTGATACCGTGGTTGTTGGAGGAGCCGTGTATTTCGGTCAAGTTCAAAAGGAAGTCCGGGAGTTTTGTGCCCGCAACCTGGCAACGCTGCGCCAGAAGCGGCTCGGTCTCTTCATCTGTTGCCTGTTTGGTGGGCAGGAGGCAGCAAAGCAGTTGCAAGCGGCTTTCCCCGCCGAATTGCTGGCTACAGCGCTGGTAAAGGATGCGTTTGGTGGCAGGCTGGATGAGAGCCAGCTGAGCTTTTCCGAACGGCTCATCACGCGGATGATCGTGCGGAGTGCGGGGATCGGGCAGGACGGCAGTGCCCCCACCTTTACTGAGACGGTCGCGCGATTTGCAGAAAGGTTGCAGACCAATTCTGGTAGCAAAGGGTCGACGGCAAAGTGACGGGACGGGAGCAGAGCAAAGGCGGGATCATATGATGAAACCCGGCGAAGGGGGCTGTCGGCGTTGGCGTCGGCCATTGCTAGGGGCTATGGCGGTGTTGGGCCTGACGGTGGTCCTCGTGGGATACTTCAGCTGGCAGTCGTACGTAAACCACGTGAGGGGACTGGCTGTGAGCCCGCTCGACCTGACCATGGTCGCCGACGGTGAGTACGAGGGCGAGTATGACGGGGGCCTGGTGAAAGCCAGGGTCAGGGTCACGGTGGCCGGCCACAGAATAACGGAGCTCACCATTCTCCGGCATGACACCGGCCTCGGGAAGCCGAGTCCATAGTCGACCGGATCGTCAGTGCCCAGTCTTTGGCGGTGGACACGGTCGCTGGAGCGACTTGCAGCAGCAAGGTCATCCTGAAAGCCACAGAAGCGGCCCTGCAACAGGGCAGATTGTAGGAAGGTTGAACTGGTTGGAGATCGAAGGATTGGGATGGGCGACCTGGGGTAACTAGATGCTCGATGATCCGCCCGGGGGTGGCCGGGATGGAACGCCGGTTCGCAGAAGAAGGCCTCTAGGGGCGTCCGAAGATGAGCAGCAAGGGTGCACCGGCCCCGTTTGCATGGTTCCAAAGGAATCCGGACATGGCGTATCTTCTGGGCGATATGCTGTTCGATGGTTTGTACTTCGTGTGGCGGGCGCGGTTCAACTCCGGAGACTGGGAGTGGTTGGCGGTCGCGTCCGCCCTAGCGATACTTGGCATTGTCGTTTTCGGGTTGCTGTGGCGGCACGGGATAGTTACGCTGGAGATTGGCGTACTGATGCAGGCGTTGGTCTATGTAAGCTATCGTGAAACGCTACGCTACCACTTTACCGGTGATGTATCGGTGCGCGCCATCATTCGCAGCACAGGCCTGATGACTGCTGCGATTGTCAGTGCGGTGGATGAAGTCCTTAAGGCCGAGCAGACGGATGGGCATCAGGATCATCCGCCCGACCAAGGACTCTCGGGTGGACCTCCTGTTCAGTCGCTTGTATGAAGCGGATTGCTGTTTAAAATCACTTCTCCTTCTTCGTACCCAGGCAGAAACGCGTAGTTGTACCCGGCAGGGAGTGCAAGAACGTACTTTGCATTCCGCCCTAGTTCCCTCGGTCCTCTGGGCGCTGCGCCAATCTGAAACTCATCCCGCTGTAGTGAGTTCCATTGATCGATAGTAAAGATCATGATGGGAATATCCTGGTGCGGGTTTTGTGCAGTCCAGAGAGGATGTCTGATGAGATCATGGGCCCGGTAGCGGCAATGCTATTGCCGCCCGATTCCTCTAGAGAGTAACCCTCCCACTTGCCAGCGATGACCTGATAGCCCTCCCAGCTCGCCGGCAGTGAGGAGTGGTCCGTTTCTTCACCAACGGTTACGTCACTGATCAGCCAGCGATCGGCGACTCTCTCGACCAGGAGAGTTATTGGCCGCTGCGCGGCAACGCCAGAACCTTGCATCTCCGTGCTGGTTATCTCTATGATCTTGCCTTCGACTCTGTAGGAACGTTCCGACAGCTTCTCAATGCTGGTGATCTCGATCCGATCGGGCCACGGACTGGAAGTGAGCCGGCCGGGAGCATGCAGCGGGTTGTCCAGCCACCTGTCAATAAGCTCCGGGGATGCCACCAGATTACCATAGTGCTCTTGCATAGTCTTGGCCAGAGACTCTGTGGGGGCAAGGAGTGAGACCAGTTGGAGTCTCCGGCCGAAGTCCTCAACCAGCGCGGCAACTGCTCTTGCATCACCGTCTTCGCTGTGAATGGCGCTTGCAGCAGAATCATCTGCGTTCCCCACCTGCGTCGCAGCGAACAGGGCGGCTACAAGCGCCATAGCCACAGCAAGTATGGCAAAGAGTGAAACCGGCCGGAGTTTGCTCTGCTTGAACACTGTTAGTCTTCCTTTCTACCCTTTATGGCATCTAACATCCATCCTTCTCGGTACATTATTGAATTCGTTTCTCGGGTCAAAAACCCCGCCTGATTCCGTTGCGCAGTTTCCGGTGGAATTGTGCGACGATGGTTTACAAGCATAGTTGTGGAAGGACTGGAGGTTTCGTCAATAGGTGTGTAAATGTGCATCAGGCGGCAGTCCCCTCCTGTGCGACCTCAAACCCATCTTCGTACCGTGCTCCGGCGTAAACTCTCACCAGAAGTTCCGGCGCATTCAGCCGCCGAAACTTTTTCTTCTCGGCCACCATCAGCATCTTCCAGATTACCGCCGTCGCTCGCTCCACTCTCTTGAACCGCTTGGCGGCATCCGTACGTAGCCGCAATGCCGCAAAGGGCGATTCCACCACGTTCGTGGTTCTTAGATGCACCCAGTGCTCCCTGGGGTAGCGGTAAAACGTCACCATCCGTTCCCAATCCCTGCCTAAGGTCTCCGCAGCCTTCCCGTACCCGTGCTGGCGACACCACGCCTCAAACTCCTTACGCTTGTGCTCCGCTTCCACTCGGGTCGGAGCGTAGACGATTTCGCGCAGCTTGGCCTTGGCAGCCACCTGCTGGTGTTGTGGCAGCTGCTCCAGCACGTTGAGCACCTTGTGATTCCAACACCGCTGCTCATCGGCCTCCGGCAGAGACTCGGAGCGCTCCCCAGATCCCCAAGTGCCCGTCCCCGATCACCAGACGGGGTGCATTCATCCCCCGGTCTCGCAAGTCCCGCAATACCTCCGACCAATTCTCCACTGATTCCCGGTAACCAGGAGTAACCGCTACCACCTCCTTGCGGCCATCTACTAAACCGGCTACGGCCACCAGCAATGCAGCTCGTTCTCGTTCTAGTCCTGCTTTCACGTAGATCCCATCTACCCACAGGTAAACCACCCGTAGGTCGTCCAGCCGTCGTGTTCGCCAGGCTTCCCATTCGGCCTGCCATTGCTCCTTCAAGCGGGCCACCGTGCTGGCCGACACAGGTGCTCCCTCTCCCAACAGCCCTCGCAGGGCTAGGTCAAAGTCCCCCTCTGCCAGCCCGTGCAGGTACAGCTCTGGCAAGAGCTCGGAAACCTCTTTCGTGCGCCGCACAAACAAGGGTAGAATCCGGCTCTCGAACCGTTCCTCCAGGCCTCGCACTCGTGGACGGCGAAGGGTGATGGTACCCAGGGGAGTCGTTAGCTTCCGCGGCTTGCCATACCCATTTCGGTAGCCGGGTGGGCCGTCAACGACGGCCCGGCGCTGATACCGAACACGGCCCAAAAGCTCAGTTACCTCATCCTCCAGCAATTCCTGAATAAGCTCCTGGATCCTATCCCGAAGCCATTCATGCAGTCCTTCCCAAGTGGGACTTGACGGCAGGCTGCTCGATGTGGTCCGCTTGTCCATGGCGGTGTCTCTCCTCCTTACTGGGGCCCATAGCCCCGGTTGGTTCTTTCAACAGGAGGGTACACCGCCTACGCACATTTCCACACCTTTTGAGGGTATCTCAAGGACTGCCAGCACTGGCTGTGCCCGCCCCGGCGGGATTAGGGAGTGGAGGGAGCAGGGCCGGCCGATTCCCGGATCACCAGGCGCGTGGCCAGAGCAATACGCAGGGGATCGGTTTCGCCCGCCAGACCTCGCAGCAGCCGTTCCCCGCCTGTTCTGCCGAGCCGGCTCAGGGGTTGCACCACCGTGGTCAGGGGAGGGGAAAGATAGGCAGATACGCTGCTGTCGTCGAAGCCGACCAGTGAGACGTCCGCCGGGACTGACAGTCCCGCCTCCTTCAGCGCGGCCAGAGCGCCCACTGCGAGGTAGTACCCTCCGGCGAAGATGGCCGTGGGCCGATCGGCCGGGGGCAGTCCCATGAGTTGCCGGGTTGTCTCCGCCCCGAACTCCTCATCGCGTACGTCTTCCGGCTGGACGGATACCAGTTCATCTTCCGGCGGAATCCCGGCTTCTTGCAGAGCCATTCGGTACCCCAGCTCCCGATCATGGCTGTTGCTGGCGGAATCCGGACCGCCAATGTAGGCGATTCGCCGATGTCCCAGCGACAAGAGATAGGAGACAGCCTGATAAGCGCCGCCGATGTTGTCCGTGTCCACACAGGGAAAGTCGGGAACAGCAAAGGTCGCTCCGATCACCACGATCGGCACTCGCCTGGCCAGCTGTTGCAACCAGGGCAGCAGCGCGACAGGAGGTGCGAGGAAAGCAAGCCCTCGCAACGTGCCAAGCAACTCTTCCGGGAGCGACGGCTTTCCGTGGCTTGCTAGCGCCCGCAGGACGACAGAGTATCCTGCCTCCTCCATCGTAGAACGGAACGCCTGGGTGACAGGGCCATAGTAAAGGTCGGTCTGTTCTTCCCCGGCCACAGTTTCTATCAGCCGGCTGTAGGGCAGAATGAGTCCTACCAGCCCGCGGCTCGTCGGCGATTGCCGGACGAAGCTACCCCTGCCGCGCTGGCGGATGAGGAGTCCTTCGCGGGCCATGTCGTTTAAGACCCGGCGGGCGGTAGTATTGCTGATCCCGTACAGCTTCATCAGTTCATGTTCGGAATACATCCGGTCTCCCGGACCGAACTTGCCCTCCCTGATCATGCGCCGCAGCTCGGATTTTACCTGTTCGTAGCGGGGAAGACCGGACTTCTCCTCTTTCTCCTCTTTCTCTTCCCATGTCACGGGTGATCACCGCCTTATGAGCCAGGCCCGCACCCGGAAGCGACTGGCCACCGCTCGGGTTAGTGCTATATGCCAGGTATAACTTCGTCTCTTTCCCGGTGATTTCCTTCCGACGGCTTCCGTCCTGGGCTGGTACAGAAGCGGCCTGCAATCGGCAGGAAAGATTGCCTGCGAGATGAAATATGCCTTAGATATACCAGAACGCGCCCTAAGTTGGTGCATCAACCGCCCGAGAGCGGAAGGTCACCGGGTTAGTGGCCGCAGTAGGAAGGAAGTGATGAGTGAAATGGTAAGGACTTGTCGACCATCGGCCAGGGTTGGCGTGGCCACTCTGCTAAACCTTGCAGGGGCGCTGCTGGCCGCCGGTCTGGCCGGCGTCTCGCCTGTCGTCTTGCCTGCCCGGGCGGCGACACCGGTCCTGCGGGTGCAGATGGTGCTTTCGCCCACCCAGATCAATCTGATGCAGCAGGAGATTATCCCCAGATTTGAGCAGGCAAACAAGGTCAAGGTGGAGCTTGAACCGGTCGATTGGAGCAATCGGATGCAGAAGATCATGGTGCAGACCGCTGCCGGGCTGCCGCCTGATGTCTTCATGAACGGGGCGGAGCATATCTACGAGCTGGTCCGTGCCCAGCTGGTCCTTGACATAACTGATCGTCTGGCAAGTTGGCAGGATAAGCGGGACTTTATCCCGGGGGCATTCGGCAGTTCAACCTGGGGAGGACGGAATTATGGGGTCCCACTGCTTGCCGCGCCACGGATGTGGTGGTACCATTACGACCTTTTTGAGGAGGCAGGCCTTGACCCCAAACGGCCGCCCGATGACTGGGAGGAGCTTCTGGCTGCAGCCCGCAAGCTCACCCGTACCAGGGGTAATGAAGTGCTTCAGCAAGGATACTCGGTGGAGCGGCTTACCCGCAACGAACCCTTCGGCAATATGCAGGAGTTCGTGCCCTACCTCTGGCAGGCGGGCGGGGAGTTGATTGACGAAGAGCTGCGGCCCGGTTTCACCTCGTCGGCAGCCATAAAAGCGCTCCGGTTTATGCTCGATCTGCGCAACGCGGTGCTGCCGGCAGGATATACCTGGCGGCCGACCAGCAACTATGCCTTCTACGAAAAAAAGGCGGCGATCTTCCTCTTCAGCGGTCTGGTGGGGTCAGAGATTGCTCGCAAAGATCCCAGGCAGCTCGATCGGATCGGCATCTTTGTGCCCAGAGACAAAGAGAGGGTTACGCCGGTCTTCTCCGACTGGGTGGCCATCCATCGGCAGAGCCAGCAGAAAGAGCTGGCCTGGAAGTTCATCCAGACTCTAACCGCACCCGAGACCTTAATGAAACTCAATCTGCAGATGGGTCTGCCGTCACCGCGTTACTCGACGGTGGCCGCTATAGTTAAAGAGAATCCGGCCCTCCGTTTCTCGTATCAGGCTCTGGAATTCGCCCGTCGCTACCCGATCTTCCCGGAGGCCGACAGGTTGACGCGGCTTTGGGCCACCGCCTACCAGAGAATACTCAAAGGTGAACAGAGTCCTGAGAACGCCATGGCCAGCGCCGCTGAGGAGTGGAACAACGTGCTCAAAGCCTACCGTTAGCGGTGCGGGTAGCGGTACGAAAAAGGGGGGCGCAAGTAGCCCCCCCTTCAAATCTCAGATCTGACAGCGACTGACTACACTGCTGCAGAACTCCCGCAACCATTCCGGGCCACCCACCAGGTTGAGCACTACCTCCCCACCCTGACGGACGTAGGCGGCCAGCTTGTCCGCGTAAGAACTCTCCAGTTCGCGGGCCAGGCCGGAAGGCCCGGACTGCGGAATGAGGAGAAGCTCGGCCGCATGGGATTGTTCGGCCAGGAAACGCTGGATAACCTGCGCAGCAGTGCGGCTTGTGTGGGCATCGGTGGCGACCAGCAGGTGCTTATCCTCCGGAGATGCCACGAGCCGCTCGTCACCGTACAGGGCGTAGATCCTGCCAAGCTCTGGGCAGAGGCGGCTGCGTTCGGCGACCGGACTCCGGCGCAAGGCGTCAAGTGCCCTCTCCCCGAGCGATCGGATATAGTCCCGCGTTAAGACTGAGAGGTTACTCTCCCGTTCACTCAACGAATCCAACACCCAGAGATGCTTTCCCTCTTCGACCTCACCCGGGGTTAGGATATTGAGAAGAAGGTCTGCCCCTACAGTGGTAAGGATTAGATGGCCTGCTGGTTGCACGCGGCTCATCTGTGTGCCTCCCGCCCGGTTCCCAGCTACTGCTTGTTTTTCCACATGCTGCGCTACATTCCTGCCACAACAAGACCAGGTTCCCCTGGCCGCTGGCGCTGACTCGTCCTTTCCTTGTGCGTGCCAGGGCTTGGCGCAATTCGGGGGTCTGTACTTGTAGGTTACTGCGGGGTCGGCTAGTTGTCAAAGAAAAGAAGATGAAGGCTGTCGGCGGAGATGAACCGCGCTTCGCCGACAGCCGGTACCGCGGTAAGGTTAACTAACGCATGAAAGGAAAGCCGGGAACAAGCGGGAAGATTCGGATAATCGCTGACCACCCCGGCTTGAGGTACGGGAGGTGTCCGTCTTTTTGCGTGCGAATTCGCTCCCTGAGCTCCATCACCCGACGAGCCTGCTCCCGAGGTAGCAAAGCCCCGCGGCCTGGCGCATCCTGCCGGTTCAACTGCTCTTTCCACTGCCGTTGCCTCTCCTGAAACTGCTGCTTCAGCTTCTCTAGTTCTTGCTTCTGCTCCGGTGTCAACACCGCTTCGACTCTTTTCTGGGCTGCGGCCATCTTGCTGCGTATCTCAAGCGCCAGCTTGGTCGCCTCCTCGGTGGCTGCCAGCACCTCCTCTTCGTTGACCGGTGACTTCTGCCATGCCTTTGCCAGTCTCTCCCTTGCCTGCCGCAGCTCGGTGAGGAGAGGTTTCAACTCATCGTGCAGTTCCTGGTATATGGAACGGAGGGCGCTGTACTGTCTATCGGTCAGCTTGAACTGGCCGGCCTGGGACGCCATGTACCGGAACAGGGGTAGAGAGGAGAACGAGGGAATGCGCCCGATACCGTGTGGCAGAAGTAGGGGAACGCGTTCTGCCTCCGGCGCGGGGTCTCTCGGCCTTATCTCCGCACCGGCAGCTGCCATCACACCGGCGGTGGCCAGTCCCACGATCACCAGCATCGTACAGAAGAAGGTGAGGGCAAGACCCAGACGCCGGCGGGCCCAGGAATCTGTGTTACCGTCGTGACCCAGGAAGCGGAAGTGGCAGCGTTCTCTGACAATCATCGCCATCCCTCCTTGACTAGTGTACCTGGGGATGTCCGATCCCCTTCCGTAGTAACCGATACCCGGAAACTGTGTCGGCATGACGACCAAATTATGAAAGATCTGTGACCAGACTGGCTGTGGTATTCATTTGCTGTAGCTGTATTTCCAAAGCGACAGGGGAGTGAAGTGCTTGCGCTGGACCGCTGCCCCGCATGGTTTCTCCGTGGTAACTTACCCGTTCACAAGCCGTGCCCTGGCTCGCAATCCACTGGGTGATCCGGCGGAACGGCTGGTAACCCTCCTTCTTCCCCCAGACTATGACAGTAGTCGTGCTTACCCGCAGGTCTGGATGCTGCCCGCCTTTGGGGCAACAGGCAGGAGCTTCCTCAACTTTTCCCCGGGGCGCGAGGATCTGGTCGAGAGAGTGACGCGCCTTCGGGCGGCAGGCCAGATTGGCGATATGGTGTTCGTGCTCCCTGATACCTACACGTCGCTTGGGGGCAACCAGCATATCGATTCGGAGGGCGTAGGAGCGTACGCCACCTACCTATGGGATGAACTGCTCCCCTTTGTGCAGGCACGTCACCCGGCCTCAGCGCTGGCGGTGGCCGGGAAGTCTTCGGGAGGATATGGAGCGCTGGTCAGTGCCATGCACCGGCCGGGTTTGTTCGCCGCCGTTCTCTGTCATTCAGGCGACATGGCGTTTGAACTCTGTTATCTGCCGGATATCGGTCACCTGCTGCGAGAGGTGGCAAGAGCAGGAGGTGTGGCAGCCTTCCGCGAGGCACTGCTCAGCGGTAGGACTCGCCGGCCTGGTCCTTCGCTGCGGGCCGCCCAGAACCTCTTTGCTATGGCCGCTACCTATTCGCCCAATCCGGCGGCCGAAGGAGGAGTCGATCTGCCCGTTGATCTTTACACGGGAGAGATCAGGCATCAGGTTTGGGAGAGGTGGCTCGCCCATGATCCGCTGCGCATGGTTGCGCGAAGTTCTGCTGCGGAAGCCCTGCGCAGCCTGAAGCTGCTCTTTTTTGACTGCGGCGAATGGGATGAGTTTAACCTGCTCTACGGCGCCCGCCAGTTCGCCCGCCGGCTGGAGGCTCTCGGTATCCCGCACCTGTTTGAGACCTACCCGGACGGCCACATGGACACCGGCTACCGCTGGGACCGCTCGCTTACCCTTCTCTGGCAGGCACTGCGGCCGGAAGGCCAGGAATAGAAAAGGCAGCGGCGGATGCAGGCCGCCGCTGCCGGGCAGCATCAGGATTCAGCCGGTGCTTCGGCCAGCGCTTCGTTGACCTGGGTAAGCAGTTCGTGAGCTTCCGTCAAGTCGGGGTCGTGCTGCAGTGATATCTCCAGGTGGACTTTGGCCTGGTCGTACATGCCGCGTGCCGCGTAGACTGCCCCCAGATGATAGTGGAGAATGCCGGCGTATTCAGCATACTCTTCCGGTTCGTACATGCCGGCCTTGTTCTCCTCTGTGAGCTGAATCGATGACTCTTCAAGATACCAGGAGGCTGCCTCAAGTTGACCGTTCTTGTAGTACGCCCACCCCAGGGTGTCGAGCAGGAACGCAGGCGCCGGGTCGGGTACGAGATCGTAGGCTTCCAGGGCCAGCTCGAGACCGCGTTCCGCATCGATGTCGTGATCTACGTAAGTATAAGCCAGGTTATTCAAGGCTAACCAGTTTTGCGGTTGAAGCATCACCACTTGCTCGAGCTCGCCAATGGCAGACCAGATCTCCCCGACCTTCTCGTAGGCGTCGGACAGATATAGGTGAGCCAGGACAAAGGTCGGCACCTGACGGGTGAGCCGGGCAAGCGGCGGTATGGCTGCCTCCCAATCGTCTGCCTGCACAGCAGCCTGGGCTTGTTGCCACGAACGTTCGGCGTCCAGTAGCCTTGTGTCCTCCACCAGCGCGGGCTCAGCGCCGCGGGTCGTATCCCATCGCAAGGTGAGGCGGAAGGTATGTTCCACGGGTTCAGACGAGGGCTCCGGAGCAAGCAGTAACTCTTCAGACCCCTCATCCAGAGGTTGTAAAGCTTCCAGAACGGAAAGGGCAGCGCGGTCAGCCCGGACGCGCCCGGATATTTCCGCGGGCAGGTAACCCCCGCCGACGCGTTGCAGGGTTATCCGGAGGTCGAGAGCAAGAGAGGGAGATTGTGAGTCAACGGGCGCTTCCTCGTTTGCAGCCTCGTTGCTCTCAGCCTCAGCCGCGGCGTCAGCGGTGGTGGTCACTACGGTGTCCGCCAAAGTCGCGTATATGTAGACCAATTCCTGCACCGGCAGGTCCAGAGTCACGTGCCAGACCAGCTTTTCGATCTGGCCATCTTCCCCTGTAATGATCTCTTCGAGCTCGACCTGGGGAGTAAAGGGGGTGAGTAGTTCGTCGCTTTGGAGATCTTCAGGGATATCGACCTCGTTCTTCAGCGTTACGTGGTTTTGCGCATCTACGTACTGGCGATAGGTGAGCGGGGGAAGGGCCGAGTCAGCCGAGATCGCTTCGATGAATTCCGGAATCTCCACGTCCCAGGCTTCCAGCACCTGATCCAGCGGCACCCCCATGTCGGCCAGCAAAGAGGCGACTTCATCGTCGGTGGCCAATCGGGTGAGACTCGTTTTCATCCCTGCGAGTATGGCTTGCGGTTGTAGCGTCCATTCGATGATATAGGCGCGGCGGCCCTGGATCTCTGTCTCGCCGATCAGCCGGGCCGATGATGCGAGGGAGTCAATTATGTCGGCGAGTAGCGCCCGGTTGGCGAGGCGAGGGAGCAGCTCAAGAAACTGGGAGTAGGGTACCAGGGGAGCGAGCACCTGTGACGATGAGCCGACCTTGATCAACGCGAAACCGGAAGGACGAAGTGCCGCGGCAATCTCGCCAAATCCCGGCATGGTGGATAGCCTAGCTTGGAGCGAGACGATCGCGCCGCCGCTCCAGCCCAGGGTCAGATCGGCAATCTGACTGCCGTCTACTTCCAACTGGGCGCGGAGCTGGAAGGGGTTGAGAAGGGGAGCATCGGCCGCCACATTGGCTTTGAAGATCTCAGCGGCCGAGGGCAGGGGCTCTTGCGCGGTGACGGCGACGTTGGAAGCGAAAAAGGCGAGGGCGGTTGCTGCTATCCAGACGAGAAAAGCGAAGCGCGAAAGTGCGGGCCGGCGGGTATGCTCGTTCAAGGAAGCCACCTCCATTTTGCTCCTGAACCGAAAAATGTTGCCTCCACAGGTGTTGATCTCTTCGTCCCCGCCGGCCTCCTTCCTGCAAAAGATTCCTACCAACTCTCTCGATTCTTCTCGGAATATGTCGTGGGCCGGCCTACGCCAGGATCGTCCCTTTCAACATAAAGCCCACGAAATAGGCGACCGCGGCTGCCAGTGACCCTACCAGAAACATCTCGCAACCGGTAAGCCACCATGGCTTATGCGTTACCAGGGACCGGGCGGCTCCCACTCCAAACATGGTCAACCCGGTGACCACTGAGGCAACGGCAAAGGTGTGATCGGCCAGCCCTGGCAATCGGGCGGCAGCGAGGTAACCAACAAGGGGGATGATTCCGCCGATCAGGAAGGAGACAAAGGTGGTCAGAGCCGCCCGCAGCGGGTCCTTTCTTTCTTCGATTATCTGCAGCTCCTCCCGCATCATGGTCTCCACCCAGCGTTCGCGGTCGGAAGTGATAATCGCTACCGCCCGCTCAAGATCCTGACCGGTAAACCCCTTGCGGGCGTAGATCTCACGAATCTCCTCCCGTTCACCTTCGGGGAAATGCTCGATCTCCCAGAGCTCCCGTTCCCGTTCCTTGCGCTGGTAGTCCTGTTCGGAGCGGTTGCTCAGGTAGGCTCCGGCGGCCATGGAGAAACCATCTCCGAGCAGGTTGGCCAACCCCAGAATCAAGACTATGGCCGGGGAGAGGGCTGCTCCCGCCACACCTGCCACCACGGCAAAGGTGGTTACTATCCCATCCGAAGCGCCGTAGACGGCGTCGCTCAGGTATTTGCCCCGTTCTTCTTCATGTTCCTCCGGCGCGCTACCGCTGATAGCCTCCGGCGTATGGGCGGCGCGGGCTGCCTCCAAATCCTGCCTGGCGTAGGCCTGACGTGCCTTTTCCAAACGCGACACCTTATCAACCTCCTGAAATCCATCACTTCTCGCCATTCAATCTCTTTCCTGCCGCTTGCGGCTAAAGCCCGGGAGGCAGTATGGTATGGCCGCACCTGTCGCGTCACATGATGGAAGCGTACTGGACGGAGCGTGGCAAAGTGAAGGAGCTCACGGGACTGGTTGGCAGGACGTTTTCAGTCGAAGTGACAGGACTCGGTTACGCCGGTGAAGGGGTGGGAAGGCTTCCACCGGAAGCCGGTGAGGCTTGGGGGAAGACATGTTTCATTCCCGGTGCTCTGCCCGGGGAGCGAGTACTGGCGGAGGTGACAGAGGAACATCGCCGCTATGTCAATGCTGTTCTGAAAGCGGTGGAACGGATTTCGCCCGACCGGGTGACGCCTGCATGTCCCTTATTTGGACTCTGCGGTGGCTGCGGGCTCCAGCATCTGGACTACCGTGCCCAGCTGCGCTGGAAACGGCAACTGGTGGTGGACGCGCTGACGCACCTGGGGGGAATCGAAGACCCGCCCGTGGTGGAGTGTGTAGGAATGGAGAACCCGCGCGGTTACCGGAACAAAGTCCAGATGCCGGTAGCTCGGGGCGAGAGTCCCACGACGCGTCTTCTCGGATTCTACCAGCGCGGGACCCACAGAGTGGTTGACGTATCGTCCTGCCTTGTCCAGCCCGACCTCGGCAATGACCTGGCGGCCCGGATAAGGGAACTGCTTGAGGAACTGCAGATCGAACCCTACGATGAGCTTTCCGGTACTGGACAGGTGCGCCACGTGTTGATCAGGGTGGCCCGCCGGGGTGGGGAGGCGCTGGTGGTAGTGGTCACCCGGCAGCACGAGTTTCCCCAGGGCGAGCAATTCGCTCGGAAACTGGCCGCCGACTTTCCCGAGCTGGTTGGGGTGGTGCAGAATATCAACCCCCGGCGCGGCAATGTGATACTCGGCCCGGAGGAGCGCGTGCTGTGGGGGCGCAGCTACTTCCATGAAGTCCTGGAGGTGGGCGGACTGGCCAGGACCTTTCGTATCTCCGCCCGCAGCTTCTTTCAGGTCAACAGCGAACAGGCCGAGCGTCTGATCGGCATCGCACTGGCAGCCGCGCAGCTTCAGGGTGAGGAGCTGGCCATGGATTTGTTCTGTGGCGCCGGTACTTTTGCCCTCTTCTTGGCCGCGTACGCCCGGGAGGTGATCGGTATCGAGGAGACAGATGCCGCGGTGGCGGATGGGAAGATCAATGCGCGTCTGAACGGCACAACGAACATCCGCTTCCTCGCCGGCAGGGTAGAGGAGCTGCTGCCACGCCTCGCGCAGCGTCTCCCGGAACGGCCGGCCGTGGTCCTGCTTGACCCACCGCGGGCCGGGGTAGAGGCTCCTGCCCTGGCGGTGCTGCGACAGCTCGCCCCTTCCAGGATAGTGTATGTCTCCTGCAACCCGGCCACCCTGGCTCGGGACCTGCGTTTTCTTTTGGCCAAGGAGACCAGCTACGGTTCGCATTACCGTCTGGTCAAAGTGACGCCCGTTGACATGTTTCCGCATACGGCCCATGTGGAGTGTGTGGCCTTGATGTCAAGGGTGGAAAATCAGCTCTAAAGTGGAAGCAACCTTGGTGGCTAATACGGCACAGAGTGCCGGGCAGAAGCCCGGCACTGGCGGCTACGGTAATAGAATCAGGATATCTGCTTGGGCCCGGATTTCGTTCAGCCAGACCGGAACGAGCTGCTGCAGCTGTTCATCGGTGAGAGCCTGTCGGATCAGTGGAGCGACCTCTTCGAAGGTAGCCGGCTTTGCCTCTTTGCGTTCCTCCACCTGGATGATATGGAAGCCGTAGACCGTCTGGACCGGCTCACTGACCTCACCTGGTTGCAGGGAGAAGGCTGCTGCGGCAAACTCCGGTACGACATCGTCGGCAGTGAAGAATCCCAGCTCTCCGCCGCTCGTGGCGCTCCCCTTGTCGAGGGAACGAGTGCGCGCCAGCTCGGCAAAGTCAGCACCTTTCGCCAGCTCGGCCCTGATAGCCTCCGCCTCTTCTTTGGTCTTGACCAGAATATGACGGGCCCGCACCTGAGCTGGCTGGTCGTATTCGGCTTTGTGCGCCTCAAAATAGGCGCGAACATCTTCTTCGGTCACTTTGGTCCTGGGAGTCAGCAGGCGGATGATCAATGCATCCAGGTAAAGCTGGCGGCGGAAGAGGTTCTCGGTCAGTCCTACCTGTTCGAGCGCCTGCTGGAACTCGAGCTCCGAAGAGAACCGGCTGCGGATCTCCTGCAGTCGCAAAGCGACTTCCTCTTCGGTGACGGTAACGCTTGCCGCCTCCGCCTGCTGCATTATCAACACCTCGTCGATCAGCTGGTTGAGAACGTTCCTCCCGGCAAGGTCGAGCAGGGCTTCGTACAGCTGGCGTTCGGTGATCACATACCCGTTGACCAGAGCTACGGCCCCGTCATCGACTGCGGCTGGAGTTGTTGACGAAGCCGGGGGTGCTCCGGCCTCAGCAGCAAGGACCTGGCTGACGCAGGGAGATACCAGTCCGCCAATGGAAAGAGATGTTAAGATTGCCGCGACTGTGACGGGCAAGAGCGTGCGAAGAACCTTAAACCAGGGGCAGGAGGGGAGTTGCAAGGTGATGCTCCTTTCGTGTTACCGTATCGGGAGAGCCATTCCTGTCCCATTCTATCAGAGCACGGGCAAAAAGGAGAGAAAAGGAATGCGTCATCGGGTAACGCTGATTCCGGGCGACGGTATAGGCCCGGAGGTAGCTGAAGCCGCGCGTCGGGTCATTGACGCCAGCGGGGTTGAGATCGAATGGGAGGTTCAGGAGGCCGGGGCAGATGTGATGGATAAGTACGGCACCCCGTTGCCTGACGGGGTTCTGGAGTCGGTGCGCCGGAATCGGGTGGCCCTCAAGGGCCCGATCACCACGCCGATCGGCACCGGGTTCCGGAGTGTCAACGTGGCTTTGCGGCAAGAACTCAACCTCTATGCCTGTGTGCGTCCCTGCAAGCTATATCCGGGTGTACGCTCTCGCTATGAACGCGTGGATCTGGTGATAATCCGCGAGAATACGGAAGATCTTTATGCCGGGGTGGAGTTCGAGTCCGGTTCGCCTCAGGCGGAGCAGATTCGCAGTTTTGCCCCGCAGAAGATTGCTCCCGATGCGGCCATTTCCATCAAACCCATTTCACCTTCTGCCTCACGACGGATCTTCCGCTTTGCCTTCGAATACGCCCTGGCTCACGGGCGGCGTAAGGTGACGGCGGTGGCCAAGGCGAACATCATGAAATATACAGACGGCCTCTTCTTCCGAGTCGGCCAGGAGGTGGCGGCGGAGTACGCCGGGCGGGTCGAGTACGAGGAACGGCTGGTTGATAACATGTGCATGCAGCTGGTTCAGAAGCCGGAGCTGTACGACGTCCTGGTACTGCCCAACCTTTACGGAGATATCCTCTCCGACCTTGCGGCCGGCCTGGTGGGAGGTCTGGGGGTTGCGCCCGGGGCTAACATCGGGGACGACGCAGCCGTATTTGAAGCGACGCACGGTTCAGCGCCCAAGTACAAGGGCCTTAACAAAGCAAACCCAACGGCGTTGATTCTTTCCGGGGTGATGATGCTCCGGTATCTCGGGGAGACCGAGGCTGCCGACAGGATTGAAAGGGCGGTGGCGGAAGTAATCCGCGAAGGCAGGTACGTCACCTACGACCTGAAGGAAGACCGGAACGATCCCACGGCAGTCGGAACCCGGGAGATGGCAGACGCGATTATCTCCCGGTTGTGAAGTCGGCGCAGGCTGCTAACGGCGGAGGGCATGCCTCCGCCGTTAGCGCGATCTGTGTCGTGGCTGGTGCGGTGCCTAGTCGAACATGGAATGGCCGGTGGGCAGCAGAAGCAATTGGAAGAAGGTGAAGAAGAGAGCCCATCCGGTAGCCTGAATGATGCCGAGCCGGATCGCCTCCGGCCAGGGAAGGCCGTTTTTTGCATGCTGCCACCAGGCCATGAGCCAGGAGAACACACAGGCGCCCACGAGAATCGATAAGATGTCCCAGAAGTCCAAACGGTCACCTCCTCATGGGCCGAGGGTAGGATTACCGAGGGGCTTCAGCCCTCCCGCTTGAGCCGGAGGATGTGCAAAGCCCCTCGGGAGCCGGTAAAGTTACCATGCAGGCTGACCTGGCGTGTACTTCACCATCCGAACCAGTCCGCGAACCAGCTGCTTACCGTCCCAACAACCGCGGCACCTATGGTACGCGCGGTCTCGGACAGGGCGGATGAGCCGGGGATGAGACCTGCAGCTGCGCCGCCCAGTGCGCCGCTGCCGACGTTAGAAGCGAAGTCGCCCCAGTCCCACGTGCCCGTTCGTAGAGCATTTAGGCCGTAGGAGACACCGCTGGAAAGTGCTCCGAGTCCGGCACCGACGAGTACCGGGCTGACGCCGCCGCTAATGCTCTTCATCTCATCTTCGGTCAACAATTCACCCCAGCCGACCAGCGCCATTGCGGTCGCCAGCTCTGTTTCCGACAGCGAAGAGTCTGACTGGGGTGAGGCCGCAGTGACGTTACTGAAAGCCGCTTTGGCCGCGACCGGTTGAGTAACGAGGGCGAGAGCAATGCCGGCTACTACGACCAGGGCAAACCACTTGCATCGGCACATCTTTGACATTGCCATTGCCTGAGTCCCGAAGCTCATCCATACGTCCTCCTTTGTCCTGAGTGCTGGGTTGGAACTTGTGCTCCGGGTCCAGGTGTCCGGCATGACGGCTGAGGCGGCATCTCCAGTCTAACCAAAAACAGGAAGAAATGTAAATCGCCGTTATCTGGCCTGGGGGGCGTTGGCCGAGAACTAAATGGCGCTAGCTTCTAATATCTCTTCCATCCGCCTTCTGCCTTCTTCGGACGCCACCGGCGAGCCACTCGATTCAGAAGTATAGGAGGAATTTGCCTTCGACCAGCGAACTCCAAAAGGACCGGTTTTTCTAGGGCCGGTTCAAACAGGATGAGCGGGAGGGAATAATGGTGAAGCGATTGCTGGGAGCCGTATGCGCCTTCTTGCTTCTGGTCGCGCTGGGTGGTGCGGCCCAGGCGGCCGACGTGGCCGTCCTCAATAGCCAGCGAACTGCCGACTGGTACACCGAAGTCGGTTGGGACTACGAAGCCGATATGGATGTGTTACGCTCCACTCTGCAGGCTGGCGGTTTCTCTTTCACCGAGATCAGTGTTGAAGACCTGGAAGCCGGTAACCTGGGCGATGCCAAGGTACTGATACTGCCCAACACGCGTCGTATGTCCCCGGCGGAAGTGGCGGCGGTACAGGAGTTCCTGGGCCGGGGCGGGAGGCTCCTTGCATTGGGCCAGACCTCGTTCCGTGACGATAAAAACCAGAAGGTCCGGGATGAGAGCTACCAGCTGGCCGACGAGATCGGCATTGCTTACGTAGCCTGGTTCGGTGCTGCCCCTAAGCACGCCTATGCCAGGGTTGTCGCCAAAGATCATCCCATCTTCGCAGGGCTGCCGGAGTTTATCCGCTTCCCGCGCTACTGGGCGATGGTGAATACGGTGCGGGGAGGAGCAAAGATCCTCGCCGAATGGTACGACGAGGACCAGCTGACGCCCTCGCAGGCAGTTCCCGAGAATAACGGCGCTATTATCGAAGGCCCGGCGGGTAACGTCATCTATATCGGTGACATGATCTTCACGCCCGGCGGTGCTGATCAACCAGAGCTACAGCAGCTGGCAATCAACATCATAAAGTACCTTCTGAGCAAGTGACAAGTGATACCCTTCCTGCCGCATCCTCAGTGTCTGGCGAGGCGGTGGAGGGTTGGAGGAGGATTGCCGGATGAGGTCGATGGTGACCGACCACCGATACCGCCGGGCTTTAGTGCTGGTGGCCGTTGTGGCCATGGTAGCCGTCGTTGCAAGTCTGGTCGGAGTGCAGGCTCAGGGGGATGAAGCGGGAATGCCCGAGCAAATACGGGCTATGTGGGTGGTACGCACTGCTCTGACGAGTCGTGAGTCCATCGAGAGGTTCGTGGACGACGCGGTTACCCATGGCTTCAACACGCTGATTGTCCAGGTCTCCGGGAGGGGTGATGCTTACTTCCGGTCGGAGATCATGCCACCGGCAGAAGAGCTCATCTGGGCGCCGAAGGACTTCGATCCACTCGCTACCGTTTTAGAACTGGCCCATGCTCGCGGGCTGAAGGTGCACGCGTGGCTCAATGACTTTTTTGTCTACAACCTCGGGGGTTCACCCGCCTGGCCACAACACGTAGTCAACCAGCATCCGGAATGGATCACCTACAACTACCAGGGGATCAGCACGGCCGATCCGTCGCTGGCGGTAAACCGCCCCGGCGACCTGGAAGGGGCTTATGTGGATCCGGGGCTGCCGGAGGTGCGGGAGTGGGTGGTCTCGCGCTTTGTTGAGGTGGTGAAGAAATACCCGGTGGACGGGGTCCATCACGACTTCGTCCGGTATCCCGGCCGAAACTATGGTTACAATCCGAAGGTCCGGGAGATCTTCAAGCAGCAGTACGGAGTCGACCCGCTGGATCTGCGCCAGCGCCGCACAGAGCTGCGCAATGAGCTGGGGACGGCCAAGGTTGGGCAACTTGACGCTGCCTGGGAGAAGTTCCGGCGCAGCAACGTGACGGAAACGGTGCGCATGGTCCATGAGGCGGTAAAGGCTATCCGCCCGGACGTGCTCATCTCGGCGGCGGTCTTTGCCGACGTCTATACCGCCGGTTCGGATAAGGCGCAGGACTGGCCCCTGTGGCTCAAAGAAGGCTATATCGACGTGGCGGTCCCAATGGCGTACAACACCAATACCTCCCTGGTAGAATCCCAGATTAAGATGGCCGTTGCCCGCAAGGGCAAGGGCGAGATCTGGGCCGGCCTCGGGGCCTACAAGCTTCTCTACCAGGTGGATGAACTGGTTGAACAGACACGGCGGGCCTTGAACGCCGGGGCGAGCGGGGTGGTCTATTTCGACTATGCGTCGATGGCCAGCATGCCCGGCTACCTGACGGATCTCGCGACCAAACTGGGCTTTCTGCCGCAGCAGCAGCCGCAGCAGAGCGTGCCCGCCACTTCCGAAGCTGCCGTGGGTGCAGAAGATCTTGCCGTTCCTGACGGCAGTTCAACACCTGACGAGGCGCCTGCAACGCCCACGATGCCTCCGGCTTCACCGACCGAGGATAACACCGACCTGTCGCAGTAGGAATTAGGATTCGCTGAACTTTCAAGAGCAGCCGGCAAGCGATTCACCTGAAGGTGATTCGCTCCCGGCTGCTTTCACTTTTCGCAGCAGGAGAGTCGAGGCCGGTACCCGGGCTCAGATGACTGTAAACTCGACCCGCTCGCCCTGCGATGCCTCGCCGCTGGGAGTATAAGCGCTGAAAATGATCTGGTAGCGGCCGGGAGGCGCCTCATGGGGTACCTGGACATCTGCCGCAAACTTGCGCCCGGCACCGTAGATCGGGTAGCGTATGCCGTAGCCGACCACCTCTGCCTCCACCCTGCTGATGGGCGGAGCGTCGTCAGAGAGGCGAATCTCTATCCGCACCGGAGTGCCTGGTGCGCCGGCACTGGGTATAACCTGCACTTCCCCCGGGAACGGAAATCCGTTACTCATGCGGCCCCCTCCTCTTTCTCAGTTCCGCTTTCGTCGTCGTTCCCTTCATTCCGTGCGGAAGCGGGACTTCCTGCCTGGGATTGCGACGGGGCGGACCAATGGCGGGTCTCGGTTCCGGGGAAGTAGTGAGCGATGATGTCGGTAAACTGGTATCCCCGGCGGGCCATGCCGTCAGCTCCGTACTGGGAAAGTCCCACGCCGTGTCCTGATCCCGTGCCCGTCACCCTCACCTGCTCGATGACACCGGAGCTATCCCGGACGAAATCGAAGGCGGCGGCGGAGCTGGGCAGCTGTCCGAGCCGCGGCACGGGGAAGAGACGGCGGATATAGAGCTCTCCCTGAACGGTCCAACTTCCTTCGACGGTGACGATCTCCAGCGCTAACAGCCGACCGGAAACGCCTCGTCGTACCGGGACGATATCCTGCAGGTAAATGGAGGGGGCGGGAGGGTTGGCCGGCGCTATGGTTGCCCCCTCCGTGGTGGCAGGGACGGACCGCGGGGTGAAGGATGCTGCCCGTGCCGGAAGTTGCGGTAGTACCTTCTTCAAGTGCGCCTCAAGCTCTGCACGCGTCCATGTATACTCCCAGCGGTAATACGGTGAACCGTCGTCGAACGAGGCGGGCCGCTCCGCCAGGAAGCTCCGGAAACGTTCCTCATCGTCAAAGGAGGCCCATTGGGGATCGTCGGGTACGCCGCGCAGGTACGGAATCTTGTCGGCGGCTGCAGCGCCCCCCGCCGCACCGTTCCCCCAGAGCAACGCTGCTGATTCGGTGTGCCCTCCGGCCGTCGACGAGTAGTAGGCCGGTATCGGTTCACCTTCATATGTGATGACAAGCCCGGCAGTCTCCTCCACTGCCTGGTCCGAGCGAGCTCGTTCCACCCCGGCTCCGTAGTAGACCTGGCAGGAGGGCCCGTCGCAGAGGCCGGCCAATCCGTTCGCATAGCCGCGACCGCGGCTGTACTGGTAGAGGGCGTACGTCCTGGCCACGACGGCCTGGGCTTTGAGTGCCTCCAGGGAGAAGGAGACCGGCATCTCTACCGGGACGACCCCCCGCAGGTAGGACTCGAGTCCGACCCGGTTCACCAGCCAGAGGTATCCTGCCTTGTCGCTGGGGAGGACGAGCAGAGCACCCCGGTAGCGGGCGCTCGGTCCGCCGCCTGGCCGCGACAGCTCCAGGACGGTGACGGGTTCGCCAACCTGACGCGCCATCACCAGGAAACCCGGGGCGGTGAGGGGAAGGATCGCCGGCGCGGGTGTATCGGGGGCAGCGGGTGCAGCTGGGTCCGACTCCAGGGTGGGCTGTGCTGCGCTGGCAACCCCAGGTATCGCTATGACTCCCCCCTCCCCCGCCATGAACTGCACCGTTTCGCCGGGACCGGTCTCCAGCAGCACTGCTCCCGACTCAGAATCGATGAGGAGGAGGCCCTGCGGGGCGGAGAGAGAGAGTTGCGAGTGGTTGAAATCGGAGCTCAGCCCCGCATCCCGGCTGAGCGCCACTGAGAGGAGCACTTCACCGGGGGCGTGGAGCCGCGCGAGCCACTCTTCCAGACCGGAAGCCCGGTCGCCTGAGCCCGCCAGGCTGGCGCTGGCCGGCGGGCCTGCCGCACCAAGGATCAAGCTGACCGCGACCGCGGCGAGCCCGTGACGATAGCGAGTATGGTTTATCCGTGCGCGGGTGAAACTGCTCATGAGGCTGCTGCGCTTCTCCTTTGGTCCGGTCCTGGCTGATCCAGGAAAGCGGTTTGGGGATGGCCGCGGTCAAACGGGGCAAGGTGGAGCCTGGATACCGATGGAGATTTGGCATTGAAGAGCAAAATCCTGCGGGGGGCCAGGAGAGTATGGGTTGGCGAGAGATTCTGATGGGGGCACCGGGTGGGACAACAGTTGGGGCCGGGACTGCGGAGGCAGAGCAGTTGCGCCTGCAGACGCTGCAGCAGACCGGTCAGTTGCAACCGCCCCCGCCACTGCAGGATGACATTCACATGCTTTCCATCATCGGGCAGGTGGAAGGGCATTTTGCTCTGCCGCCCAAAAACAAGACTACTAAGTACGAGCATCTGATTCCGCAGCTTGTGGCGATCGAGCAGAGTTCGCAGATAAAAGGGCTGCTGGTGCTCTTGAACACGGTCGGGGGGGACATCGAGGCGGGCCTGGCTATTGCTGAGATGATTCGTTCATTGAGCAAACCGACGGTTTCGCTGATACTCGGCGGCGGGCACTCCATCGGCGTCCCTATCGCGGTCGCAGCGGATTATTCGTTCATAGCGCCGACGGCCAGCATGACCATTCACCCGGTCAGGTTGACCGGGCTTGTGGTCGGCGTGCCACAGATGCTCGACTATCTAGATAAGGTCCAGGAACGGATCATCCGCTTCATCACCGACAACTCGCGGATCTCCAAAGAGAAGTTGCGCGAGCTGATGTTCCGTACCGGTGACCTGGTCCGTGACGTGGGGTCGGTGCTGGTTGGCAGCGAGGCAGTGGAAGTGGGATTGATAGACGCGGTGGGCGGGGTTTCCGATGCGCTGGCCAAGCTGCGGGAGTTGATACATCAGGCCGGAGCAGCGAAGCCGGGCCTGCCGTCCGGGGCCCCAGCGCAAGTCCCCCCTGCGAGTACCCAGGATGCGACCGCTGTGGTCTGCTCCCGGCCCTGGGCCGATCCGCAATCTGGTAACGGCCGGGGGTGAGAGAGATGCTGTACACTATCGTTCCCCCCGAAATACTCTTCGGTGAGGAGCGGGAGGCCACCGCCCCGTGGGTTGACCAGCCACTGCTTCTTGAGCCGGACGTGCAACCCGGCCCCGGGTGGGGCAATGACCTGCTCGGTCGGTCCGCCACCGGTGAACGAGAGGTGCGCCTCAGTGATGTGTTGCTGGTGGTTCGTCCGCTTGAGGGAGATCCGCTCGGTGCATATGAGGTAGTCCGGGTAATCAGCAGCAATCCGTCGGCCTACCTCCATCCTGCCTTCCAACCCGGCGCCATCTGGCCGTTCTTTTCGCTCACCATGCCCACGTAGTATCAAAGTAACCCGGTTGAGTTGGAGGGACGCCACCGTATGTGGCCTGACCTGCAACCGTCGGCCCACTGGTGGCAGGGCTTGCCGCTCCCACTTGCCTTTTTGTGGGGTCTGGCAGTATTTCTGCTCGGCGTGCGGTTGCTCGCCCGCTCTCTTGAGAGCGTCGCTGGCGGTACGGCGGAGCGCATGCTCAAGCAGCTGGCGGCCACGCCGGCACGGGCCTTCGCCCTGGGAGCTATTGTCTCCGCCCTGCTACATTCAAGTGGTATCACAGCCGCCAGCAGCATAGCCCTGGTCCATGCAGGCATTTTCAGTGAAAGCCAGGGCTTTGCCGTCATTCTGGGAGCAAACATCGGTACCACCTTCACCGCGCAGCTCGCTACCCTCTCCTGGTCAGGCCTGATCGGTCCTCTGATTCTGACAGGGACGCTCCTGTTCTTTCTTGGAGCTTTCCGGTGCAATCCACGGTTGTGGGGCGCCGGCGGCGCCCTGGAAGGCCTCGGGGGACTTTTCTGGGGGATCGAGGCCATGTCGGTGGTGGCTGCTGCCTGGGCGGCGCAGCCGGAAGCGGTGGCCGTCGTCCGGCGTTTTTCCGGTTCGCCGTGGGCGTCGGCCGGCCTGGGTATGGTAGTGGCTGCCGCCCTGCAAAGCAGCACGGCGACGGTCGGGTTAGCTATGGTGGCGTACGCCCGTGGGCTTCTGCCCCTTCCTGCCGCTGTCGCGGTGGTGCTGGGAGCTAACGTCGGTACCTCCTGCCAGGGCCTGCTCACCAGTGTCGGCACCCAGGTGAGCTCGCGACGCGCGGCCGTAGCCGACTTTCTCTTTAATCTCTTCGGCGTGCTTGTGGTGCTACCCTGGCTGGGAGTGCTGACTCCGTGGCTTTTGCGGTGGGCAGGAAGCCCGGAACGGCAGGTGGCCAACGCCCATACCTTTTTCAACGTTTTTACCGCCACAATCGCCCTTCGTTTCAGGCACCACCTGCTTGGGGCAGCGGCGTGGCTGACAGGAGGGGGTGAGGATGGGCGGGCCGCCAGAAAGTGCCCTGTGGGCAGGAAGCTGGTGGCCGGCAGCGAATAGAGCCCAGCATCCGTGCTGGCAGCAGATCTGTCACGGATGATGGGTAAAGTGTTGCGGGGGTGGCCGAATGTCGCTGTGGTATGCAGTCCTGCTTGGGCTTGTCCAGGGCTTGACGGAGTTTCTGCCGGTCTCCTCGTCGGGGCACCTTGCCTTGACGCAGGCCGTCCTGGGCGTGACGCCCGGCCTTGCTTTTGATGTGCTTCTGCACGTAGCCACTCTGGTGGCGGTAGTTGTAGCCTACCGGCAGGAGGTAGTCAAACTGGCCCGGGCCACTGCCAGCCTCGTCGTGCCGGGTACGTGGAAAGGGGAGGCCGCAGAAAGAAGACAACAGCTCTCCTTGCTACTTGCTCTGCTCATCGGCTCGATTCCTGCGGGCCTGGCGGGGGTCCTGCTTGAAGATGAGGTAGAGTTACTTCTGGCAAGCCCCCGGACCATCGGGCTTTACTTCTGGGCGACCTCCCTGTTTCTTCTGGCCGCCGACATGGTGGGGCGGACGCGACCGGTGGACCGGCACGCTGAGATCCCCACCCTCGGGCAGAGCCTTCTGGTCGGGATCGCCCAGGCCGTCGCCATCTTCCCCGGGGTATCCCGGTCCGGCAGTACGATTACCGCTGGTCTGGTGGCGGGCCTGTCGCGTGAAGGAGCGGCGCGGTTCTCCTTCCTTCTTTCAATGCCGGTGATTGCAGGAGCAGGTCTGCTGGAAGCGCCGGAATTCGTGGCGGCGATCAGTTCCAGCAGGGATATGCTTGTTTTCTATCTTGCCGGTGCGTTCTGTGCCCTGCTGGCGGGATATATTGCCATTCGCCTCTTAATCCGGCAAGTCACTCGGGGTCGTTTGCTCCCCTTTGCTGTCTATTTGTTCGTGCTTGGTGCTCTTACCCTCTTCTATCTCAGATAAGCTGGTGGGTTTGTTGGTAATTAGTTTCACTAGTAATAACTCAACCGCCTGCTTACCGATTACGCGGTTTCCAAGATAAAAACTACACTTTCGCGCAGCGAAAGAAGGCACTTGGTGCTGATTGACCTCCATGCCTGCGCTGTGTATAATCACGCATAACCAGTAGAAGCAGGGAATGGTCCTGCTGATCTGAGCCTGGGTAGGAAGGGGTAATAGTGCATGGCAAAACGCGCTTGTCGGCGACGCCGGATAGCATTGCCTGCTCGGTGGGCAGGCCGATGCGGGATGGTTCTCGTTGCGTTCCTTCTGGCCGGCCTCGCCTTGTTCTCCTCCGAGGTCTGGGCGGCGCAAACCATCAAGATAGGTGTGGTCGGTCCTCTTTCCGGTGATTCTGCTACCTACGGCATCTCGGTCAAGAACGCGGTCGAACTTTATTTCAAAGAGGTCAATGCCAAGGGCGGTATCCGGGGAGTCAAGATCGACGTCATCGCCCTCGACGACAAGGGAGATGCCAGTGAGGCGGTCAACGCCGTGCGCCGGCTGATAACCCGGGACCAGGTCGCCGCCATCATCGGTACGACCACCTCGGGGCCGATGCGGGCAGCCGCCCCCATTGCCAATAGCATGAAAGTGCCGATGCTGAGCCCGACGGCGACGCAGGAGGGGCTGACCGATATCGGTCCGTACATCTTCCGTACCTGCTTTGTGGACGACTTCCAGGGTAAAGTGATGGCCAAGTTTGCCCGGGAAGAGCTGAAGATCTCCCGGGTCGCCATTCTCTACGAAAACACCGATACGTACAGCAAAGGCCTGGCGAACTCGTTCAAGGAGTACTTTACTAAGCTCGGCGGAATGATCGTGGCCGAGGAGGCCTACGGCAAGGGCGATCAGGATTTCAGTGCCCAGTTGACCCGAATCCGCAGATCTGGTGCTCAGGCCATCTATACCCCTGTTTACTACACCGCAGCCGGTCTCATCGCCAAGCAGGCACGGCAGCTGGGCGTGAACCTGCCGCTGCTCGGGCCGGACGGCTTTGACTCCGACCAGTTGCTCGAGATCGGTGGCGATGCGATCGTCGGCTCTTATTTCACCAACCACTACAGCCCGCTGACCAAAGACCCCCTGGCCGTGGAATTCCAGCAGAAGTACCGGGCTGCGTATGGGAAGACCCCCGATGCCCTGGCCGCTCTGGCCTGGGATGCAGCGGCGGTGATGGCTGATGCCATTGAGAGAGCACTGGCCAGGCATAAGGTGAGCGATCTGCAGGGAGTGCGGGAAGGCATCCGGCAGGCGCTCTCCGGCTTGAAGGATTTCCATGGTGTCACGGGGTATATCACGTTTGATGAGAACCGTGACCCGATCAAAACCGCTCTGATCCTGCGGGTTACGAAAAACGGCCACGAGATAGTAACCTCGATTAAGCCCTGAGGATGAGAGTCTTTGGCCGGCGAAGGGAGCAGGCGGAGCACTCCGCCAAAAGCACCGCTAGGGAAGGTAAGGCGGCCGGCAATGTATGCGGCCGCCTTTTCCCATTTTTGAGCGGCTT
The DNA here is from genome assembly GCA_014896315.1 of Limnochordales bacterium. Classification (GTDB taxonomy): domain Bacteria; phylum Bacillota; class Limnochordia; order Limnochordales; family DUMU01; genus DUMU01. The sequence goes on along the minus strand of JADBKP010000003.1, from coordinate 299,839 downwards.
ACTCATTGCCACGCCGCAGATGTCGGACTGAGCTGGCCGCATGTCGCTGAGGTGAGGGCAAAGAGATGGCAGAAGTGTTACAGCAATTGGTAAACGGTATATCGTTAGGAAGTATCTACGCGCTGATCGCCCTTGGCTACACCATGGTTTACGGAGTCCTCAAGCTGATCAATTTCGCCCATGGCGACGTCTACATGGTCGGCGCTTTTGCCGGTTTCTTTGCCGCCACGGCCTTCGGCTGGGGCTTCCTCCCGGCGCTTTGCTTTGCCATGCTGGTGGCCGCCCTCTTCGGGCTGGTAATCGAACGCGTTGCTTATCGACCATTGCGGAATGCACCGCGAATCGCCGCACTTATTACCGCCATCGGCGTCTCACTGTTGCTCGAGAATCTGGGCATTCTCATCCTGCGGCCCGATCCGCGGGCCTTTCCCGAACTGATCAGACTTGAGACCTATCAGGTCGGTCCTCTTATCGTCAACAACCGGCAACTGGTCATTATCGCCACGTCAGTTGTTCTTATGATGCTTTTGCAGTTTATCGTTACCCGTACCCGAATGGGCAAAGCGATGCGGGCGGTGGCCGAGGATACCGAAGCCAGCCGGCTGATGGGGATCAACGTGGACCGGGTTATCGCTTTTACCTTCGTATTGGGTTCGGCGTTGGCGGCGGCCGCCGGGGTGCTGGTCGGTATCTACTACACCCGCATCGACCCGTTGATGGGCTTCATGCCGGGCCTGAAAGCGTTCGTGGCGGCGGTGCTCGGAGGTATCGGCTTGATTCCCGGCGCGATGCTCGGGGGGCTGGCGATCGGCGTAGCCGAGGTGCTGGTAGTCGCCTTTATTAGTTCGAGCTGGAAGGATGCCGTCGCCTTCGCCATTCTGATCATGATCTTGCTGCTTAAGCCCACAGGCATTCTGGGTAAGACAGCGGAGGAGAAGGCGTGAACCATGGACAGATCCGCTAAGCACAATACCTGGTGGCGCTGGCTGCGATTCGCCTTGCTGGGGGCGGGGCTCTTGCTGCTCGCTGCGGTGAATCTTTGGGCCTACCAGGGGCGAATCGACTTCTACATACTTGGCATTCTCACGGTTATGGGAATCAACATCATTCTGGCCACCAGCCTCAATCTGATCAACGGATTTGCTGGCCAGTTTGCCATAGGCCACGCTGGTTTCATGGCCATCGGCGCTTATGTCTCCGCGCTTCTCACAACCCTGCGGAGTCTGCCTTTCCTTCCTGCCCTCATAGCCGGGGGGCTTGCCGCGGCGCTGGTCGGCCTGGGTGTGGGTATCCCCACCCTGCGGCTCAGGGGTGACTACCTGGCCATCGCCACGCTCGGCCTAGGTGAGATCATCCGGGTGATCATCGTCAATCTGCCGATCACCGGCGGAGCTTTCGGTTTTTCCGGTATGCCCCCCTACACCAATTTCTTCTGGGTTGAGGGGGCGGTGGTGGTCACCCTCCTCGTTCTTTCCAACTTCATCCGGTCCAGCCCGGGACGGGCGTTGCTGGCGGTACGGGAGGACGAGTTCGCGGCCGAGACGGTAGGCGTACCCACCACTTACTACAAGGTCCTTGCTTTCGCCATCGGCTCTTTCTTTGCCGGGGTAGCCGGCGGGCTCTTTGCTCACTACCTGCTCTTCATCGACCCTTCCCAGTTTGGCATCCTCAAGTCCATTGAGATCTTGATGATGGTTGTCCTGGGTGGGCTTGGCAGTTTCTCCGGTTCGGTGGTAGCTGCCGTCTTGCTCACTGCCCTGCCCGAGTTCTTGCGCGGCTTTGCCGACTACCGGATGGTGATCTATTCAGCTCTCCTCATCCTCGTCATGCTCCTGCGTCCGTCCGGCCTCTTCGGGCAGGTCGAGATCTGGCAGCTTTTGGGTGACAGAACAAACGGGCCAGGTGGTCTACCCGGGAAGCCCGGGGGCAGCGGCCGGGGTGGATTAGCGATGCCGGACAAAGCAGGCGCAACAGGTTCGCCGCGGGAGGTGGCAGGGCAATGGTAGATCCGACAGTACCGCTCCTGGACGTGCGGGGGTTGACCATGGCCTTCGGCGGGTTGGTAGCCGTGGCCAACTTTAACCTGAGCCTGACTCCGGGTGAGCTCGTGGCGCTGATCGGCCCGAACGGAGCAGGAAAGAGCACGATCTTCAACTGCCTGACCGGTGTCTACCGTCCAACCCGCGGTTTGATCCGGCTCAAGGAGACGGATATTACGGGCTGGCCACCCCACCGCATAGCTCGGGCCGGTATTGCCCGTACCTTCCAGAACATCCGGCTCTTTCGGGATCTGGATGCCCTGGACAACGTCCGCATTGCTGCCCATCTTCGCCAGAAAGCGACGCTGGCCGAGGCGATCCTGCGTCTGCCGCGCTTTCGACGCGAGGAGAAGCGTATTACCGAAGAGAGCTACGAGCTACTGGAACTGGTCGGCCTGGCGCACAGAGCCCGGCAGAAGGCCCGCACCCTACCCTACGGTGAGCAGCGGCGGCTTGAGATCGCCCGCGCCCTGGCTACCCGTCCGGTACTGCTGCTTCTGGATGAACCGGCGGCCGGTATGAATCCGCAGGAGACAGACGAGCTCACGCAGCTGATCCGCATGATACAGGAGAAGTTCAACCTGACGGTTATCCTTATTGAACACGACATGCGGCTCGTAATGCAGATAGCCCCGCGTATCATCGTGCTGGACTATGGCCAGACCATCGCCGAAGGTTCACCCGAGGAGATCCGGTCTAATCCCAGGGTGATCCAGGCGTATCTGGGCGGGGAGGCGGTGGTCTGATGCTGGAGCTGCAAGACCTGCACGTGTACTACGGCGGCATCCACGCCCTCAAAGGGATCTCTCTGGTGGTTGAGCCGGCCGAGATCGTGACTCTGATCGGGGCAAACGGGGCAGGGAAGAGCACTACACTTCGGGCCATATCCGGGTTGGTGCGGGCCCGCTCGGGCAAGATCCTCTGGGACGGCAAGCCCATACACGGGTTGCGGGCGGATGACATCGTGGCCCGGGGGATAGTTCATGTGCCGGAGGGTCGCCGCATCTTTGCCACCATGACCGTCCGGGAGAATCTCGATCTGGGGGCGTATTTGCGCCGGGACCGGCGGGGAATCGAGGCCGATCGGGAGATGGTATACCACCTCTTTCCGCGGTTGAAGGAGAGGGAGAGGCAACTGGCCGGCACGCTCTCCGGCGGCGAACAGCAGATGCTGGCCATCGGCAGGGGATTGATGGCCAAACCGCGCCTTTTGCTCCTGGATGAACCTTCCATGGGGCTTGCCCCCCTGCTGGTAGCCGAGATCTTCCGCGTCATTCAGGAGATCAACAAGGCCGGCACCACCATTCTGCTGGTTGAACAGAATGCCAACCAGGCGCTACGCATCGGTCATCGCGCCTACGTTCTGCAAAGCGGCGAGCTGGTAATGGCCGGGGCGGCGCAGGAGGTGGCGGCCAACCCCGAGGTGCGCCGGGCTTATCTGGGAGGCTGAGGGCCATATCAGAGCATGGGCGGATTGTGCACCTGGCTTCCAGGCGGCGGCGCAGAGGGCACCGGGACTTTCCGGAGCACCGCCGGCGCCGGTGGTGGGATGGGTGGCAGCCCGGCATCTGGATCGTGCTGGGCCTGTCGCTGGTTCTTGGCTACTCCCTCCTGGCCTGGCTGTGGCCCGGCTGGATCGCCCCGCTCTTGCTGCGAACCGTACCTGCCCGCCCGGCACCCCTGCTGGCCGAGGGATTGGGTGAAGGGCTGGTACTGAGAGAAGAAGAGGTTCTGCGTGCCCCCCTTGCCGGCCGCTTTCGTCCGGAAGTGGAAGATGGTGAGTGGGTGCTGGGGCAGCAGGCGGTGGCGACGGTAGGGGAGACCGTGGTGGTTGCTCCCCGTTCCGGGATCGTCCGCTTCTCCTGGGACGGGCAAGAAACACTCTGGGCTGCCTCCGAGCTCGAACGGGCACCCCACCGCCCGCAAGTGGCGCAGATGGGCGGTTCTGTCGGAGCACTGCTGGTTCGCCGGGAGAGTGGGGCCTGGGTCAGGGGCGGCGACCCCATCGGTCGGCTGGTACAACCTGCCGGTGCGACGCTCTTCGCCTGGCTATCCGCAACCGCTGCCGGGTGGTTGCCACCGCCCGGAAGCTCAGTCACGGTCGTAGCTTATCCACCGGGAGAGGCTGATTCACCGCAATCGGTGGCGATGGCCACCGCTGAGGCGAGGGTGCAGGGCTGGAGTCCCCCCGCGGTGGACGGGGGAGAGGTGGTCGTGCAGCTGCGCCTGAGTTCGCTTCCCGAAAGTTTGCTGGATACTCGCCTGATCGATGTGAAGCTTGTGACAACCGTGACCGGTTCTGGCCGGGTCGTACCGCTCTCCTCGCTCTGGGTGCGTCACGGGCGGCTTGGTCTTTTCCTGCGCCCGGCGCAGGGCGGGATGCGGCCGCTGTGGACACCGGTGAAGCTCCTGGCGGTCTGGTCCGAGCGGGCGCAGGTAGCCGCCACGCGAGCAGAGGCAGGGAATACTGCCTGGACCGAAAGAATGGCCGCGGTGCAGGTCAGTCCGGGGAGCACAGGCGCAGCGGGGGCAGCCTGGCAAAGACGGATGCATCTGCTGAAGAGGCTTGGGCAGCTCGTAGCCCTGTCCGGCGGAGCCGGTCAGTCAGATACCAACCGGCCTGCTCCTCCCATACCTGACGGGCCTTTTGCTACCTGGTTGGGGCTCGAGGATGGACTGGCGGCCGTGGAGGGTGTGCCGGCGGGAGCAAGGGTTGTGACCAATCCCGGCTGGGCGGTACGTTGGCAGCTGTAAAACGGGAGGGAATTCCTCTTTCCTAGAGAAGGTAGTAAACAGTATGCTTGCCGGACGAAGAGGGCGGTGGCGATGGGATTTTGGGATAAAATACTCGGCTTCCTGGGCGTCAGGGAAGAGCTGGAAGAAGAGGAAGACGAGCGGGAGGAGCCGGTTCAGGTTCAGGAACCTTCTGTAGATCCGGGAGAAGCGCGGGAGGCGGTAGAGACCGCTCGCCGCTGGGGTCAGGGAAAGCGGGGGCAACTGGTGAGCATTCCCGGTCAGCTTCCGCAGAAGCTGGTGGTTCAAGAACCGCTCACTTTTGAAGAGGTCCAGGCCGTAGCCGATCATGTGAAGAATCGGCGTCCGGTTGTTGTCTGCCTGGACCGGGTCGACCGCGACCTGGCTCGCAAGATAGTGGACTTCTTGAGCGGTACGGCCTACGCGCTGGACGGGAAGATCCAGCGGGTGGGTGAGGGTATCTTCCTGGTTGTTCCGAGCAATGTTTCAATTGAGACCGACCCCCGCATCGAATTGCGCCAGAGCCGCCAACAGGCGGCGGCCGCCGGAAGCCTGGATGCAGAGAGCGCCAGTGAACATAGAGATAGGCTGACGCTGCGGGAGTTCCTGGCCTCAGGGCCGCAGGCGCAGACTCCCGGGACGCCGGGCCTGCGTACCGGCGGTACCGGCGGGCTCGGCCGGAGCGACAACGGCGGGCGCAGGGGCTAGCAGGGCTTCTGACGGCGGGCGGCCGCTGAGCCGGGTGAAGTCAGGCAGGACGGGAGGCTTTGACGTGTGGCTGGGATGACCGTGGAAACTGCAGGGGGACGCCTCGCTGTGATCGGGGCCGGGGCACTCGGCCTATCCATGGTTCGGGGGCTGGTCGAGGCGAGGGTTTATACACCGGACAGGATCGTGGTTGCCGATCCTGATCCGGCGCGGCGGGAGGCGGCAGCACAGCTGCCCGGGCTGGTCGCCACTGCTGACAACCGGGAAGCGGCCGGGCAGGCCGAGGTAGTGCTGCTGGCGGTCAAACCTGACGTGGTTTTGAGGGTGTTGGCCGAGATAGCTTCGGTTCTCTCTCGCGAAAGGCTGGTTATTTCGGTGGCAGCCGGGGTCGAGCTTGAGACGCTGGAGGCGGTCGTACCGCAGGGAACGCCTGTGGTCCGGGCGATGCCGAACATCGCCAACCGGGTACGCGAATCGGCCACCGCCATCAGCGCCGGCCGCTGGGTGACCCCGGCACAGCTGGCCGTGGCTGAGGCGATCTTCCGTTCCGTAGGGCGAGTAGTGCGGCTGCCCGAAGCGCTGCTACATGCCGTCACCGGGTTGAGCGGCTCAGGACCGGCTTATGCATTGCTGATTCTCGAGGCTCTGGCTGACGGAGGTGTGGCAGCCGGCCTGCCGCGCCAGGTCGCCGAAGAACTGGCGGCGCAGACCCTGCTCGGGGCAGCCCGTCTGGTACTGGAAACGGGAGAGTCGCCAGCCGTTTTGCGCGCGGCGGTAATGTCGCCTGCAGGAACCACGGCTGCCGGGTTGCAGGTGCTGGAGAGCAGGGGGGTCAGGGGAGCTATTTGGGAGGCGGTGACCCAGGCAGCACGCCGTTCACAGGAGCTGGCCCAATCGGCCCGCGCCGCGGCGTTGCGCACCGCGACCCGGACAGAGGGCAAAGCGTGACCGAAACGCAGTTCGGTAGCGGCCGTGGCGCGTCAGGCATGCGGCCTGGCTATCGGGCGGAGACCGGAGGTGAAGGATGAACGCCGATCTAGTTGCGTTCCTTATCAATCTGGGTGCCAGTATCGTGCGCATCTATGAACTGCTCATTGTCGCTCGGATCGTGCTTTCCTGGTTTGTGCGGGACTGGTACCATCCGGTGGTGCGAGCCCTGGACGTGATGACCGAGCCCTACTTGCGGATCTTCCGCTCATTTTTGCCGCCGCTCGGCGGTCTCGACTTCTCACCGATGGTGGCGTTGCTGGTGCTCGACCAGGGGTGGGCGCTGATAGCCAGCCTGCTGTGGCGACTGGCCAACGGAGGTTACTAGAGGAATGGATGCGCTGGTGACTGGCGACGAAGAGAGCCGCGTAACAGAGATGGTACAGGAGGCACGGCGCCGGGCCGAAGCTTTGCAAGAGCCGCAGGCGACCGGGTTTATCGCGCCAGAGTTCCGGCCTTTGGCCCAGGCGCTGCTTGATGGGGCTGCCGGTCTGCTTCACCGCTGGGAGGGCGGGTATGCCGGGGCGGCCCGCTGCCGGCTGCATATCTACCCCGACTATCTTCCGGAAGAGGACCTTCCTTCCATCCTGGCTGCGGTAGAGGCAAGGCTGGCCGTCGAGGCGGAAGACAGTCTGGAAGAAGACGGGCAGGGAACGGTGAAGGTCGACTGGGAGGCGGCCTTGCGTGCGACCGGCATTGCCGGGGAGAAGCTGGGGGATTTGCTGCCGCAGGAGGATGGCCGATCCTGCCAGCTGGTGGTGGCGCCGGAGGCAGTGGAGGAAGTGCTGGCCCGGTGGCGGCGGGCGGGGCGTTGGCCGGTACAGATCTCTCTCATCGACGTGGAAGCCCTTGCTCCGCCCAACCAGCGCCGTAAGGAGATACGGGCCTTTGTGGCCTCCCTCCGCCTCGATGCGGTGGCGGCGGCAGGGTTTGCCCTCTCTCGCAGCCGGATGGCTCGGGAGATCCGCACGGCCAGGGTGAAGCTAAACTGGAAGCTGCAGGACGATCCGGCGCATCCCGTCAAAGTAGGAGACACCATCTCCCTGCGTGGGAGGGGACGGGTGGTGGTGGAGGCGTTGGAGGGTTCGTCCAGGAAGGGGCGGACTGTAGTCAGACTGGTGCGATACCTGTAGCAGCAGGGCGAGGGATGCAGGAGGGCTTATCCCATGTTAACACCCCGTGATATTCACGAAGCCGAGTTTCATGTGGTGTTCCGCGGCTACAGTGAGAAGGAAGTTGACGATTTCCTGGCACGAGTCGTCAACGAGTACGAGGCACTGTTTAACGAGAACAAGGCTCTCAAAGATGAGGTCGAGCATCTTCGCCACCAGATCAGCGTCTACCGGCAGAACGAAACGAAAGTACAGGAGATGCTCGAGGAGACGCAGGCACTGGCCGCAGAGTTGAAAGCCGGAGCCGAGCGCCATTCACGTCTGCTACTTGAGTCGGCGCGTGAACGGGCCGAGAGAATCATCCAGGAAGCCCAGGAGGAGGCCAGCCGCATCAAGGCGCAGGCCCAGAGCGAGGCCCAGTTGCAGCTGGCCCGGGCTGAGACCAGGGCGGAGGAGATCAGGAGGGAGCTGGCCGCCACGATACATCAGTGGCAGGGGGTTATGCTGGATCTCTTGCGTGAGGGAGCAAGCTACCGCAAGGGGCTCGAGCAGCTGGCGGCCAGTCTAGCCGAGCTGGTTCAATCGCTGGTACTGCAGGAATCAGTATTAGAAAAAGCAGTAAAAGAACTGTCGCTGGAAAGGCTATGGGAAAAGACGGAGCAGCGTGAGCAACCCGACACCCGGTGGGCAATTGACGCCGGCAATGAGCAAATGGTAAAATAGACGATACACGATTAGCAGAGGCGATGAAGGGAAGAGTAGCGGGCGGTCGGCCTAAAGAGAGCCGCGGCAGGTGGGAGCGCGGTGGCCAGAAGCCTGGCGAAGATCATCCTGGAGCTCTCCCGGCGAAAGCGGCAAAGGGTGTGCGGCAAGTAGCCGGGGGCGGGCGAGCCCGTTAAAGCTAAAGAGTGGTCCGACGTTGGGCATGGCAAAGAAAGCGGGAGGTGCCATGTCGACTCCGGCGGTGCGGGCAATCTGGGTGGTACCGCGGGAATGATCCCGTCCCATGGGGACGGGTTTTATTTTTTCCAGGCAAATTAGAGGTATTGGCAAAGGGGATAGGAGTATGTCCGAGGTCAACATGGCAAGCCAGGCACGACCGGTAACCGTTCAAGCAGAAGCGACAGGAAAGGGCGCAAGACGACCCGGGGGGAAGGAGGGGCGGTACCAGAGGACGGTACACCTCCCCCAAACTGACTTTCCCATGAAAGCCAACCTTCCCCAGCGTGAACCGGAGATGTTGAAGGCCTGGGAGGAGGCAGATCTCTACCACAAGCTTCAGGAGAAGGGGAAGGCCGAGGGACGCCCGCTTTTTGTCTTGCATGACGGCCCACCTTATGCCAACGGCCATATCCACATCGGAACGGCCTTCAACAAGATTCTCAAGGACATCGTTATCCGTTCACGCAGTATGGATGGGTACCGGGCGCCGTACGTGCCCGGCTGGGATACCCACGGGCTTCCTATCGAAGTCCGGATGGAACAGGAGCTCGGCTTTGACCGCCACCAGCTTCCGGTGGTTGAGTTCCGCCGGCGCTGCCGGGAGTATGCACTAAAGTACGTGCAGATCCAGCGAGACGAGTTCCGGCGGCTGGGGGTTTGGGGTGACTGGGATAACCCTTACCTTACGCTGAAACCGGAATACGAGGCGGCCCAGGTTCGGGTTTTCGGCGAGATGGTACGGCGCGGTTACATCTACAAAGGCTTGAAGCCGGTCTACTGGTGTCCGCATTGCGAAACCTCGCTGGCGGAAGCTGAGATCGAGTACGATGACCGCAAGTCCCCCTCTATCTACCTTCGCTTTCCGATTCTGCCGCCGGGAAGCGGCCGTGGTGGTGTCCCGGTCCTGGGGCGCGATGGCCAGGCCGGTCGGGCAGATGACGAAAAGGAAATGAGTGCCAGGATACCCGCCGGCTGGTCTGAGCTCTACCGACCCGGACATACGTTTGTCCTGGTTTGGACGACCACCCCGTGGACCTTGCCGGCGGATGAGGCGGTAGCACTTCACCCGGACCTCGAGTACGTGCTGGTGGAAGTGGAGGATGAGGGTGAGAAGCTCGAGCCGGCCGAACGTAAGCATCGTTCCGGTGAACGGTATCTGCTGGCTGCCGGGCTGCTCAGCCAGGTGGCCAGGACGTTGGGCTGGGAGCGCTGGCGGGAGCTGGGACGCTGGCGGGGGGAGGAGCTCGAGGTGCTGGTTGCCCGCCGGCCGGTCAACGTCGGTGCGGGCGAACTCTCTCCCTTCATCCTCGCCGAGCATGTCACGCTGGAGCAGGGCACGGGCGTGGTTCATACCGCCCCCGGCCATGGCCTTGAAGACTATGACGTCGGCATGCGTTACGGCCTGCCGGTCTTTGCTCCGGTGGACGCCCGGGGGCACTTCACGCAGGAAGCGGGCAAGTACCAGGGCCTTGAGCTCGGGCAAGCCAACGAGGTGATCATCTCCGATCTCCTGGCCGAAGGGACGTTGCTCTGGCGGGACAGCATAGTGCACCAGTATCCCCACTGCTGGCGTTGTAAGAATCCTGTCGTCTTCCGGGCCACGGAGCAGTGGTTTGCCTCAGTGGACGGCTTCCGTGACGCTGCTCTTTATGCGATTGATCAGGTCAAGTGGGTACCCGAGTGGGGCAAGGAGCGCATCCGCAATATGGTGGCTGAGCGGCACGACTGGTGCATCTCCCGCCAGCGGGTGTGGGGTGTACCGATCCCCGTCTTCTACTGCCGGGCCTGCGGTGAATCCCTTGTTACTGCCGAGAGCATCGAAGCGGTAGCACAGCTCTTCGCCCAGGAAGGTTCGGACGCCTGGTTCGCCCGGGAAGCGGAAGAGATCCTGCCGCCCGGTACCCGCTGCCCGCGCTGTGGGGCGACAGAGTTCCGGAAAGAGAAAGATATCATGGATGTCTGGTTTGACTCGGGCTCGTCGCACGCCGCGGTCCTCGAGCAGCATCCCGAGTTGCGGTGGCCGGCTGACATCTACCTTGAGGGCAGTGACCAGCATCGGGGTTGGTTCCAGTCTTCGCTGCTGACGGCTGTAGCTACCCGGGGGGCTGCACCCTACCGTGCGGTCCTCACCCATGGCTTCATCGTTGACGGCGAAGGCCGCAAGATGTCCAAGTCCCTGGGTAACGTCGTGTATCCCGAAGAGGTGATCAAGAACTTCGGCGCGGATATCCTCCGCCTTTGGGTGTCGTCGGCCGACTACCGGGGAGACATCCGGGTTTCGCCGTCTATTCTTGCCCAGATGGCCGAGGTGTACCGCCGCATCCGCAACACCGCCCGGTTCATCCTGGGGAACCTCCACGACTTCGACCCGCGCCGGGATGCGGTCGGGCGGGAGGAACTGACCGAGCTGGATCGCTTCGCTCTCCAGCAGGCGGGAAAGCTTGCCGAGAGGTTGCAGCGGGCGTACCGGGAGTTTGAATTTCACATGGTATTCCATGGTATGCACGACTTCTGCGCCGTCGACATGGGCGGCTTCTACCTGGACGTGCTGAAGGACCGCCTTTATACCGACCTGCGTGACTCACGGCGACGTCGGGCAGCGCAGACCACCCTCTACCGGATCCTGCAGCTGCTCGCGGAGTGCATAGCTCCGGTCCTGGTATTCACCGCCGATGAGATCTGGCAGGCGTTGCGGCGTCTTCCGGGAGCGACGGAAGCCCGGGTGCTGGACGGGACACCCGCCGTGGAGGAGAGCATCCACCTGCGCCGCTGGAGCAAGCCGGTCTGCGACTACCTGACGCCGGAGGAGGAACGTCGCTGGGCCAGGCTCCTGGAGATCCGGCGGGTGGTCTTGCGGGCCATCGAAGCGGCCCGTAGCAGTGATCTGATTGGCGGTTCACTGGAGGCGCTGGTCCGTATAGAGCCGCTCGCCTCCGAGGCCCAGGAGACCCTTACGCACTTCAGCCCGGAGGAGTTGGCCGATCTTTTCCTGGTGTCGGAAGTTGTGCTCGGGCCAGTTCGGGTTCAGGCGGCACCGGCAGAAGCGATGACTGCGGCGGCGACGACCACGGCCGACCGAACGGGCGTTGTCCTACCCCTTGAGGAGGACGAAGGGGTGCGGGTGCTGGTGGAAAAGCACCCGGGCAGCAAGTGCGCCCGTTGCTGGAAATGGGGCAAGGTGGGTAGCGACCCGCGCTATCCCGACCTGTGCGACCGCTGCACAGAGGCTGTAGCCCGGATGGAGGCGGAGGCCGCCGAGTAGCAGTATCGCCAGGATGCCAGTGCCGGTGGAGAATGGTTGCGTTCGGCCGCAGGCGTCCGGTTACGCTAACCGCGGAAAGGGAGCATGGTATGAGCCCCGCCGAGCGGGATGATCGGCAGCCTCAGGAGAGGGAGGGAATGATGCGGGAAGAGTCCCGGCGATCGGCCGCCGGCTCCGATCGAGACTTCCTCTTGACGCAGATGGAGCGGCTGGCTGACGCTCTCGAGCGTTCGAGCCTGGCGGAGCTGGTTGAGCTCTACCGCCGACCACGGCGGATGTTGCTGCTCAGCCTGGCCAGCGGGATGATGCGGGGAGTGGGCACGGCCATTGGCTTCACTGCCGTAGCGGCCCTGGTGATTTACTTTCTCGGGCGGCTTGCCTCCCTCAACCTGCCGGTGATCGGGGAGTTCATCGCCGATATTACCCGCATCGTCGAACGGGAGCTGCAGTTGCGGCCGCCGGGCCTTTAGAGAGAGCCGTTGCGGGTTGGCCCGGACCCTGGCCGCTGACGGCAGGGGCTCAGCGGCAGTTCTGCCACGCCCGCCTTCCTCGGCCGTGGCCGGCGATCGGAAGGAAAAGCAGAAGGGGGTTAACCGGGTTGGCTCACCATCGCGGTACGGACGACATTCTGCCTGCTGACCCGGAGGATATCCGGACCTACCTGCGGGCCGAGGCCGAACGCCTGCGGGAGAGGGTGCAGGGCATGAATGACCGCCAGCTGGGTGAACCGTTGCTGAGCTCGGTGGGTGAGTTGTCCGCCTACGACAACCACACATCGGACCTGGCCACGGAGACGTTTGAACGGGAAAAGGATGTGACGTTGCGGCTCCAGGCCCGTCATATGCTGGAACTGATCGAGCGAGCGCTACAGAAGCTGGATGCAGGAACGTATGGCATATGCGATCGTTGCGGCCGCCCGATTGGAAGGGAGCGCCTGGCAGCAAGGCCCTACGCGGTGTTTTGTTATACTTGTCAGGTGGCCGAGGAGAAAGCACATGACACGATACATGGGGTTCAGGAAGAACCGTTTCAGTGGGGATATGTCGTTCGGGATGGAGAAGGATACACCGGCTATGACGGCGAAGATGCTTGGCAGGACGTGGCCAGGTACGGGAATGCCAATTCGCCTCAGGACATTCCGGAGGCGGTGGAGCACGGGGAGCTCTCCGACACAGATGAGGACACCGGAGCAGTCGAGCCGGTGGACGCGGTGGTCGATCTGGCGGCAACCGGGGTCACTGATCCGGAGCTGATCTATCCCGAGCCTGCAAAGGGCGGCGGGCACCACCCTCAGCAATGATGATCAGATGTTAGATGCAGGAGTCAGGAGGAGAGGGCCATCGTCGTCGTTGAATCGACAAAGGCCGGCACCGAGGAGATCCGACGCCGGCGACTGGCTTGGGGTCTCTTGGCGTTTACACTCCTGGCCGACCAGTGCAGTAAGGTGGCGGCCAGTGCGACGCTCTCCCCCTATTCCTCGCTCCCGCTTCTGCCACCGTTTCTCTCCCTGAGCCTGGTTCACAACCGGGGCTCGGCCTTCGGCCTTTTGCCCGGCTACCGGTTTCTCTCCATCGCTACTTCCGTGATCTTGCTGATCGGCATCTTCCTCTTTCGCCGGCAGCTTTCTCGTGCGACCGCCAGGCCTGCCGATCTGGGAGCGGCTCTCGTGACCGGCGGGACCGCAGGCAATCTGATCGATCGGGTGCGCCTGGGCTACGTCATCGATTTCATCGACATACCGCACTGGCCGGTCTTCAATCTGGCCGATGCTGCCCTGGTGTTGGGGACTATCCTGATAGTGCTGGGCATCTGGTGGCAGGAAAACCGGCAGCTTGAGCTTTCCCGCACGGAGAGAACCGCCAGAAAATGACGACGCCAACCGGCTCGCCATCACTGATAACCCTTGTGGCCGCCGAAGCCGGCCGCCTGGACCGGGTGTTGGCGACCGCGATCGGTGCCAGCCGCGCCCTGGTACAGGAGTGGATCCGGCAGGGTGCGGTCACGGTGAACGGCGCGGTGACTACCAAACCGGCCGCTTATGTCCAGCCCGGGGATCGGATCGAGGCTCGCGCACTGCCACGTCCGCCCTTATCGGCGGCACCCGAGGATATTCCCATCAAGGTCGTTTACGAGGATGACGACCTGCTGGTGGTAGCCAAGCCGGCAGGGATGCCTGCTCATCCCGCCCCCGGACACCCAGGTGGAACGCTGGTCAATGCGCTCCTCGGGCGCGGAACGACGCTCTACGTTCATCCGGATGCCGAGTTTCGTCCGGGTATAGTTCACCGGCTTGACAAAGACACCTCCGGCCTGCTGATGGTGGCCAAGACCGAGCTGGCTTACCGGTCGCTTGCGGCGCAGCTGCGGGAGCACTCGGTTAAGCGGGTTTACCAGGCGCTGGTGCATGGTGTGCCCGACCCCGAATCCGGCGTGCTTGCGGGAGCGATAGGCCGGCATCCTGTAGACCGTGTGCGCCTGGCGGTCGTACCGCCGGAAAAGGGCAAACCGGCAATAACCCATTACCGTCTGGTAGAACGGTTTACCAATCACTCCCTTCTCGAGCTCCGCCTTGCCACCGGGCGTACGCACCAGATCCGGGTGCATCTTTCTACTTTTGGCCATCCCGTGGCGGGCGACCCCCTTTACTGTCCGCCGCATCTTCTGCGGGACGACCGGGAGTGGTTGGGATTGAGTGGCCAGGCCTTGCACGCCGGGACACTGGGGTTTGTGCACCCGCGGACGGGCGAGTTCCTTCAATTTACTGAACCGTTGCCGCCAGAGTTCGCCCGTGCCCTGGAAAAGCTACGGAAACGCGAGGCGGGGGAGCGGTGAAGCCAAATGCGGGCATATTAAGACCGGGGTGTTCTTATGCCGCTTCGGCCCACAGAGCGCCCGGCAGGTGCCGGTGTTCATTTGAGATCCTCGTGGTGGCACCCGGCGTTGCTTTTTGCCCTGCTTTACCTGGGCGTTATGTTGTTTGCTCCGTTGCTTTTCGGACTGGTACAGGCGATACTCCGGCCGGGGATCTTTGGCTGGCAGATGGTGGCGGCTAACCGGGACTTCTGGAACACCGTAGCTTTCACTCTAGGGGTCGCCCTGGCCGCGACCGCCGGCTCGGCCGTTCTGGCCGGACTCACCTCTTTCTGGCTCTGGCTGCGGTTGCCGGGCAGCAGGGTTATCCTCTATGGGCTTGCAGCCGTTCTCCTCCTTCCCGAATTTACAGCGGCTGCGTCCTGGTATCTGGTGCTGGCGCGGCGAAGCCTCTCTTGGCTGGGTGGGGTGCTGCAGGCCAATCCGGCAGCTCTGCTGGCACTGGTAGACGCATGGCGTGGCTGGCCCGTACTTTCGCTCATACTTCTTGCCGGCCTGAGCCAGTTAAGCGCCGCCGAGATCGAGACCGTTCGGCTTCTGGGAGCCCGGGGACCGGTCTTATGGGGGTTTCTCTTCTCTGCACTACGCCCTTTCTGGCGGGTGGGACTGCTTGTCCGTTTCTTGCAGGGCATCCAGCTCTATGCCGCAGGGTTGTTACTCTTCCCGGGTTCACGTCCCCCCTTGCTTCTTGAACAGATACTGGAACATGCCGGAGCGTATCGTCGCGTCCCGGCAGTAGCCTGGATCAGCATGCTGGTGGTACTGCTTCTCGGCGTGGCCTGTCTGGTCTTGCTGATTCCACCCTTGCGGGCCGCGGGCAGGCAGGGGCGAGACGTCACCATCGCCGTACTGCCTGTTGAACGGAGTGGCAGCGGTGTCTAGGCAGCTAGTCAAACTATTGCTTGCACTTGTCGCACTGCTTGTGGCCGGCCTGCTCTACGTTCCCCTTCTTTCCCTTCTGCTTTGGGTCACAGAACCGGCGCCCTGGCCCGGCCCGTTCCTTGCCGGCCTGCGTCAGCTCTTCTTCCTGCGCCCCCGGCTCTTGCTCGCCCTGGCCAACATGCTGGTGGTAGCCATACCCGCCGCAGCCATCGCCCTGCTCCTTGGCCTTCCCGCCGGCTGGAGGCTGGTGCAGTGGGAGCGAGCGGCACCGGCCCGCCCGCCAGAAGCTGCGGCCACTACCCGGACCCGGGACCTGATCGTCCTGTTGCTCCTGACCCGGCTACTCCCGGCCGTAGCCGTGGGCATACCCGTACTTGAGATCTCGCGGACCGTGCGGGCGCATGCGCCCGCGGCCGTTTTGACGCTGGTATATGCAGCTTTCGGTACTCCCTGGGCGGCAGGAATGGGGTATCTGCTTTTCCGCCGTCTCCCCCAAGGTTGGGAGGAGGCTGCCTGGCTGCTGGGACTTTCACCTGCGCAGGCGCGGCGGCGGGTTGTCTGGCCGCTGGTCTGGCGGGACGTGCTGATCACAGGGGGACTGTTCCTGGTCGGGATGGCAAACGAGGTTCTGCTGGCCTCCTTGCTGTTACCCCTGACGCCTACGGTCGGAGCGGTGGTCTATCGCTGGTGGTCCGAACCGGGAATCACCGCCGCGCCGCCGGCGCTGGTGGCTTTGGCCGCCCTCGTTCTCGCCTTGCCGGGGTGGCTCTTGTTGCTGGTTGCGGGGCACAGGCTCTTTGGGCTGTGGAACGAGGGAGGCAGTCGCACGCGCCCGCGGGCGCTGGGTGGGTAGTGCCGGGTTTACAGCGGCTGCTGGACTGGAGGTGAATGGGGTGTGGAACTGACTGTAACCGGTCTGAACAAGTGGCGCAGGTCTGCGGCTGGTGCCGCCGAGGCCACCCAAGTGCCCCTGTTGCGGGACGTTTCACTGCGGGCGCAGTCCGGACGCCTGACTATGGTGGCCGGCCCAGAAGGCGCGGGCAAGACGTTGCTCCTGCGCTGCCTGGCGGGTCTCGAGGAGTTGGACTCCGGCGAGATCCGGCTCGACGGGCGACGGATTGATCGGCTTCCGGTGCCGGAGCGCTCGATGGCAATGATCGGGCACGACTTCGCCCTCTGGCCCCATCTTTCGGTCAGCCGGCAGATCGCTGCCGGGGTGCTTTTTCGGCAAGGTGCTGGTGGCAGGTGGTGGAAGGGTAAGCTCCGAGCCGACGTGGAAGACCAGGTTCGGTTGTTTGCGGAAGCGTGCGGAGTGGAGCGGCTCCTGGAGCGATACCCACAGGAGCTGGCGCCGCCCGAAGCTTTCCGGGTAGCACTTGCCCGCAGCTTTGCTTCCCGGCCGCGGGTACTGCTGCTCGACGACCCTCTGACCTCGTTCCCGACCGGTACCCGGCAGGAACTTGTAACCCTCGTGCGGAGACTCCTTGACGAAATGGATCTCACCCCGGTGGTGATTTGGTCGGTGGCGGATGCCATGACAGCGCTCGCCCTTGCCGATGAGGTGGTCTATCTGTCAGAAGGTCAGGTACTTCAGGGGGGCGCACCTGAGGCGCTCTATACAGATCCGCGCCACCTGGCTGTGGCCCGGGGCTTCAGCCCGCTGCCACCTAACGTTCTCGAGGCGAGGGCTGTTTCATCTCCTTGCAGGAGCCTTCGCGTTCCGGCGCTGGGGGAATGGGAGTTGCCCCTGGCCGAGGGAGAGGCTGCGGGCGTTATGCGGTGGATGGCCGGCGAGGGAAAGGGAAGGGACGTGGTGCTTGTTTGTGTCCGTCCCGAACAAATTCTTCTCGGGTCCGACCCTGGGGGCTTTCCCACAGGAAGTATAGTGACGCCGGAGTTTAAGGTGGCGGCAATCCAGTTTCAGGGCTGGTACAAGCTGGTTGAACTTGCTCCTGCTATCTGCAGCTCGGACACGGCCAGGATTTGTATACGGGCGGTCGTTCCGGCAACTCTACAGCTCCAGATCGGTGATCAGTACTTCCTGGCCTGGTCACCGGGGCATCAATACCTCTTCGACCCGGTCTCCGAAAGAAGAATCGACAAACAAACATAGGCCACCCCGCGGTGCGGGATGGCCCAGGTCGATGGATACCGCTGCAGCTAGTCGTCACCCAGGATGAGGAGAATAAGGATCAGGAAGATCACAAACGCCCACCGGGGACCGAACACGAAGCCGCCCATCCACTCTCCTCCTTTCCTCCCAGAGCTGAACTGGCTTCAGCTGCCGATCAGTGCTAGTTGTCGCCGAGGATCAACAGAATAAGAATCAGAAAGATCACGAAAGCCCAGCGACCGCCAAAGAATCCACCTAATCCGTCCGGCATTTCTATCCCCCCTGTTCAAGGTTGGTAGCGGGGCATCCGGTCTCCCCGCGACCGCCAACAACATACGTTCAACATGGTTCGCGTGGTATGAGAGCACGGGCCGAAATCCACAAAGCGAGGGACAGTGTCCCCACCCTTCCGGTACCGGACACCGCCCCCCGCCAGACCACTGCTAGCTACGCCAGCTTACAGGTGCTTTCCGTCATCACCCAACAGCAAGAGGACCAGAATAAGGAAAAGCACGAAAGCGAACTTATCATCGAAACGTCCCATTAGTATCCTCCTTCGGGGTCGGCCTTAATTCTTTTGTCTGCCCTTGTCTGACCCCGGGGCAGGAGTATTCATTTCCTGGGTCCGGGGTTATAGGACTGCAGGGCTGATTTCCCGCGGCCGGCCGGAAGGAATTATGCTGTGGCTGGCGTATGTAACAAAAAGAGAAAACGGTTACGCAAAGGCGGTCGGTGAGTGGCGCGGCGTACCATTAGAGATGTGGCGGCAGAAGCGGGGGTGTCGGTCGCCACCGTCTCCCGTGTTCTCAATGATAAAGAGGGTGTGGGTGAGAAGACGCGCGCCCGCGTTTTGGCTGCCGCTGCGCGTCTTGGGTTCGTGCCCAATGACTCGGCGCGGCGGCTCACGTCGGCGCAGCCGGACTCCTTCGGCTTCATTGTTCGATACCACCGGGTGCGGCGAAACGAAGATCCTTTCTACTCCGCAGTGCTGTACGCGGCCAGTGCTGAACTCGGGCGGCATGGGTACCAGCTGGTGCCGCTGCCCGTAGGAGAGATGGAGGCCGAGCACCTGCGTCGGCTGGTCGGTAGCGGCCGATTGGGCGGGTTCCTTCTGGCCGGGCCGGAGGTACCGGCGGAGCTGGTACGCGAGGTAGCAGCGCAGGGCTTGCCCCTGGTGCTGATTGACAACCGTGATCCCGAACTACCCAATACGCCGGTCGTCGCCGGCGATGACCAGGGAGGGGCGGCACAGGCAGTTCAACACCTGCTGACCCATGGCTATCGCCGCTTTGCTTGCCTTTGTGGGCCGCTCACATGGCCGAGCAGTCGCAACCGCTACTTCGGTTACGCCGGCGCCCTGGCTTTGGCCGGAGCCGAAGGCGGTGCTCGGGTCGTGTCGATGCCGGAGACGACCGAAGCCAGTGGGTACCAGGCGCTGCTACGCCTGTTGGAAGAAGTGCGGACGACGGGTGAGCCCATGCCGCAAGCGCTCTTTTGTGCAAACGATGCCATGGCCCTGGGGGCGTTACGAGCTGCCAAAGACCAGGGGTTCCGGATACCGCAGGATCTGGCGATCGTTGGCTTCGATGATGTGGCCATGGCTGCGGAGGCTACCCCTCCCCTCACTACCGTGCGGGTCTTTACCGACCGGATCGGGGTGGCAGCCGCCCGCGTGCTGCTGGGGATGGTCGCCGGGGATGTGGCCGCCCCGCCGGTGGCGGGACAGACCGTACTGGTAGGCACCGAGTTGGTAGTTCGGCAGTCCTGCGGCTGTACCGTCTGAAAACGGGGTTTTGAGCATAAGCTGCAGGCTTACTCAGCTGGAAGTCTTACCTGGAGAGTCGGGACGGTTGGCGGAGTTCGGCGCAGGCAGCAGAGAGCAGCCCGAGGGGGTGAGAGCGACTCCAGCAAAAGGCGAGTACCGGTTCGCTTGTTGCATCTCCTTGAGGCGGAGTTTGCCACAACTCAACCCCTACGGTTCGCAGGAAAGGAGTTGGTTGCATGGGATTGCCGATGCCGGCGCACTTGAGACTCTCGCCGATGATTGCCCTGGTAGTGACGATGACGCTGGGGGTGGCAGGGGCGGTAGGTGCCGGATCGACGGCGGTTTGGGCGGCCCCTGTCACAGTTGAGGTTCTGACCGGGCCGGCTCAATCGGAATACGACGTCGTGGCTGCCATGGCCGAACGGTGGAATGCCACACACAAGGATGTCCGGATTAAGGTCGAGATGATTCCCGAGGGGAGTCTGGCCGAACAGATCCTGTTGATCCGCATGGCCGGTGGTAAAGCGCCTGATCTCTTCACAGCTATGGCGGCCGGCCCCATGGCGAGCTTTGCCAGAGACGGAGCTCTGCTCGCACTCGATCAGTTCAGTGATTTCTGGAATGTTCTCGAGAAACGGACGGCACAAAACATAACCCGCACATACCGTTTGCGCGATGGCCACTATTACTTGATTCCCTGGCAAGCTGAGATCACTATGATCGAGTACAACGAGGATCTGATGGATCGAGTCGGATGGCCATCGTTTCCTAAGACTTACGGTAAGTTCATCGAACTCAGCCGCAAACTACAGTCGATCAAAGTGGCCAGCATTGACGTGAGCCAGACTGTTGATCCCTGGGATTCCCGCATCGGCGACTTCTACTGCTTCTACCTGGCCGCGTCGGGAGGAAAGACCCTGGTACGCAATAACCGTGCTGCTTTCGACAACGAGTTTGCCCGTAATGTTTTTCAGTTCTTCGCCGACATGGTCCGCTACAAGTTCGTGCCACAGGATCCGATCAGTGGCGATGGTTTCGTCCAGCAGAAGATTTTCACCCAGCGCTACGGCCAGGTAGCCATCGTGCTCTATCGTGAACAGGCCAAGTTCAAGTGGAATGTTGCTCCTATTCTTGTTCCTGACGACTACGACGGGCCTCAGCCTCCGTACACCTACTTCAACATGAAGGGGTTGGCCATCCCCAAACAGGCGGCACATCCCAAAGAAGCCTGGGAGTTTGTGAAATTCATGCTCGAGCCGGAAAACGAACAGATACTTCTGGCCAGCGGACGCTTCCCCGTGCGGGAGGACCTGGCCCGGCACCCGGCGTTTGCTGCCTGGTTTAAGGCCAATCCCCTGGGCCTGCCCTTCGCGCTCAACATGGCCCACACGCGGGGGCTCGACATCGTTCCTAACACCCAGGAGATCTTCCGGGCGATCAGCGCGGAGTTTGTCGCCGCTATCACGGGCAAGAAGTCGGTAGAAGCGGCCGTGAAGACTGCCGTTGAGCGGGTCGACAAACTGCTCTTCTAACGGGAAATGACTTCGTGAGAGGGGAGGGGGGTGAGAATGCGGGAACTGATCTGGCAAGTGTAACTGGGAGAATGCCGGGAGATCGGAGTTGGCAGGGCAGAAGCAGTTGCTCGGAAGCAATGCCAAACGCAGGAGAGGGGAATAAGGCATGGAGAAGCGGAAGAACCTTACCTATCGTCTGATGCCTACTGTTTGGTTGC
This sequence comes from Limnochordales bacterium, assembly GCA_014896315.1. Taxonomy (GTDB): domain Bacteria; phylum Bacillota; class Limnochordia; order Limnochordales; family DUMU01; genus DUMU01. The sequence goes on along the minus strand of JADBKP010000003.1, from coordinate 278,672 downwards.
TGCTTTTCCTGGCCCTGGTTCTGGGTGCCTCCGCCGTGACGGTTTCGGCCGAGGAAAGGAGCTTTGCCGTAGACGTAAAGAGCGTCAGCGGCCAGCCGGTTCCGGTGGCGATTCCGCTGGGAGATGTCCGGGATCAGCTGGATAAGGACTTCTTTGTCAACTGGGACACGCTGCGGGTGATCGATGCGGCCGGTAAGGAGATCCCCTTCCAGATCGACGATGTGGATCTCAACGGCGAGCTTTCCCGGGCTGACGAGATCGCCTTCATCGCCAGCGGTCCGGTGACGATCAAGGTCACTGACGACGAGTGGGCCGATGTTCCCCAGTATCCGGCGGCCTTCACGGTGGAAAGCGGCCAGGACGGCGAGTTTAGGATCCTCTCTCAGGACGGAGGGATGGCCGCAGAGGTAACGCGGTTTGGTACGGTAAACGTAACCCGCTTTGCCGGTGTGGAGCAGACCTACATTAAAGACCTCGGGCTTGTTCGCTTTGCAGGCTTTCCTCAGAGCCGCTACTGGTCGGGTGGCAGCCTCGGTCCCCATGAGGAGCGTACGACCCTGGAAGAACCGCTCCGCATCGTACAGGGACGTGTCCTCAAGCCCGGTCCGGCGCGGGTGGCGGTAGTGCAGCAGTATGCGAGCGACCTCTTCCCCGGGCTGCGGGTTGGCGTGGTGATCGCCATCTACGCTACCGGTGATATCCGGGTCAGAACCACAGCATCCATCAAGGCGTACACCGATTTCACCAAGCTGGGCACGATCGTCAACGCAGTCATGGCAGATGCCAAGGATGCCCGCCACGTGTTGGTTCCCTTCCGGTGGCTGGACTTTGCCGAGGAAGAGGGCAAGACCAGCGTTGAGTACTATCGGGAGAAGGGCGCGGTTGTCGAGGTAGATGGGAAGCCGTACATCGCCTTTGCCGACACCCGCGGTCCCCAGCCGCCTTTCTGGGGCGCTTCCTACATATTCGCCAGCGTCGAGAAGTGGCGGACCAATTACTCTGCCTCCCAAGGGATGGGGGTGGCGGAGATCATAGTTAACCCGCCCGCGCTCCCCGAGGGTCTGGCCGATAAGATCAAGGGGCTTGGCTGGCAGCTGGAGAGCGAGTGGCGGACCATCTACTTCCGCTGGGTGGCCCAGGAGATAGTGCAGCGCCGGCTGGACAATGGCATCAAGGTTGAGCTCGAGCCTGACATGGAGAAGGGCAACTGGGCGCTCCATGCCGAGCCGGGCGATACCTTCGTGTGGGATCAGTGGTACACGATCTACAAGGCCCAGGACCTCGAGAACGCCATCCGCTGGCTGGAGAAGCGTAGCGTCGAGCTCGGGCCGGTGGCAGTGACACCGGTCAGCTAAGGCTCGGCAAGAGCCTGACAGGAAGCAAAGTGAGGCATGAGGCACAGGCCGCACTGCTCTGTTGGGGTAGGCGGCCCTGGGATTGACGATGGGCGTGCCCGGGATGGATTATCAGGTCCATTCCGGGCGGCTTTGTGTCTACGGGTTCTTCGCCAGCAAGAGGAAGCCGGGGCTGTGGTAAGATTCCTGATATGGGGCGCATCGCTCCAAGGAGGAACGCAAGCATGAGCAGCAGCGGCAGGAATCCGGTTCTTCTCGCTATCAATCAATACGGGCAAGCCGAGGGAAGCCAGCCGGTTCCGGACCGAGCATCTGGCTTGGCCATCGAATGTGTCAATGTGAGCAAGAGTTTTGTTGAGGTCGGCGATGCTGACCTGAGCGGGCCCGACGAAGCCGGTGTTCGGGATGGCCGTCAGCTGCTTTTGCCATTTCTCGCCCGTCGCCGCGGCCGCAGACGCCGGGTGGATGCGGTTCGGGCGGTGACGCTGCAGGTGTATCCGGGCGAGATCATCGGCATCCTGGGCCAGAACGGTTCCGGCAAGTCGACGTTGATCCGACTGATGGCGACCCTTCTCTTGCCCGATGCTGGTAACATTTACATTTTCGGGCATGATGTGGTCAAAGAGGCGACTCTGGTGCGCAGGTACATCAACCGGGTGTCGGTGGAAGCTGCATTCTTCAAGAAACTCTCGCCCTGGGAAAATCTGCGCTACGCAGCACGGCTCTACGGGCTTCCTCCGGACCGGGCTGCTTGTGAGGTACGCGCCATCCTGGACCGTCTGGGATTGAAGCGCAGCAAGTTTCACGAACCCATGGAGTATCTATCCCGCGGCCAGCAGCAGAAAGTTGCCATCGCTCGAGCTCTGCTCACCTCACCGGTGGTCATGCTACTTGATGAACCGACCACGGGTCTTGACCCCCGTTCCCGCCGGGAAGTGCAGGAATTCGTTCAGGAGATCAACCGGGAGCGTCAGGCTACGGTTGTGCTGACCAGCCACGACATGGACGAAGTAGACCGCCTGTGTGACCGGGTCGCAATCATGGAGGCGGGCGAGGTGAAGGCCCTGGGTACACCGGCCGAATTGAAGCGGACCTGGTGCGGCCGGGAGGACGCCAGCATGGAAGATGTCTTCTTTGCCGTGACGGGCAATCTGATGGAAGAGGAGACGGCAGAGAACGCATGAAAGGCGCAACGCAGCTATTGCCTCTGAACCGCCGCGGACGCTGGCGTCAGGAGATCCTGGCCGGCTGGGGTCTGGTAGAGCGTAACTTCAGTCTTTTGCGCCGCTACCTCAGCTGGGAGGTGGTGGACCTTTTCTACAATGTGGTCAACGCGCTTACCATCGCCTTTATCGGTGTGGGGCAAGGACCGCAGGTCGTGCTCTACCTGGTGATAGGTGCGCTCTTGTGGGGCTTTCTTTCGGTACTCTTCAATGAGGTGGCGCAATCGGTGCAGTGGGAGAGGTGGGAGGGGACCATCGAGTATACCTTTATGGCTCCCATCCACCGGCTCACCTATCTACTCGGTGCCTCGTGGTGGGCGGTACTCTATGGGCTGCTGCGGACCACAGTGGTCCTGCTGGCGCTGGTCTCCTTCCTCGACCTGCAGCTAGAGGCGGCCAACCTCTTGTCGGCACTGCTGGTCCTTTGTGTGTCCAGCTTCTCTTTCATCGGCCTTGGACTGATCGCGGCCGTCCTGCCACTTATGTCACCGGAGAAGGGTTCGCAGGCAGCCCACATCGTCCAGGGCTTCATTCTGCTCATCTCCGGAGTCTACTATGATGTGTCGGTCCTGCCCAGATGGTTGCAGCCGCTGTCGGCGCTCTCTCCTGCCACCTACACCCTGCGGGCCGAGCGGGCGGCCCTCTTGCAGGGAGCTGGTCTGGCCGAGTTGCTGCCGGACCTCTTGCGCCTGGCCGGCTTTGCCTTCTTCTTTATACCGGTAGGTTACTTGATCTTCCGGGCCGGTGAAATGTATGCCCTTCGTACGGGCAAGCTGAAGCGAAATGGCTGAGTACGGTCGGGTGAAGAGTCTCTCTATCAATGACGTTCTGCGCCACCTCCCGCGCGACTTCATAGACAGGTTGTATGCCGACTTTCCCGCCCTGCTGGTTGAGCGCATACTGAGAGGATTTGCGGTCACCCGCCCTGTCACCCTCCGTGTGAACCGCTTGCGGGTGGCCGCAAATCCAGCGAATGAGGGCGGCGGGAAAGAAGCTGCCGAGACTGGTGACCTCGCAGCCGCCGTCAGAGCGGAACTGGCCGCGCAGGGCATTGCCACCGAACCGGTTGCCTGGTACGCCGATGCCCTGGTGGTAACGACGCCTGGCGTCAGGGAACGAGATCTGGCAAAGACCTCGGCTTATCAAGAAGGCCGCATCTATCTGCAGAGTCTCTCCAGCATGCTGCCGCCCCTGGTGCTTGCTCCGCAACCGGGGGAAAGGGTGCTCGACCTGACGGCCGCTCCCGGTTCGAAGACGACGCAGATGGCTGCGCTTATGGGGAATGCCGGCGAGATAGTCGCCTGTGACAAAAACCCCATCCGCCTTGGCCGTCTTCAGCACAACCTGCGCGTCCAGGGAGTCACCATCGCCAGGACGGTACAGATGGATGCCACGCAGTTCGGGCGCGGGCCGAGGGCGCAGCAGGGTTCGCAGCAAGGACCACGGCCAGGTAGGCAACAGTTCGACCGGGTGCTGCTGGATGCGCCCTGCAGCGGAGAGGGTCTCTTCTTGCTGGAGGATCCCCGTTCCTACCAGTACTGGACGCCGGCGATGGTGGAGAGAATGGCGGCCTTGCAGCGACGGCTCTTTGTCAGTGCCTGGGAGGCACTGCGTCCCGGAGGTGTGCTGGTTTATTCTACCTGTACGCTCTCACGAGCGGAGAATGAGGATCTGATCGCGTGGGCACTCCGCCAGTTCGGCAGCAAGATGGAGATAGAGCCCTGCCAGATCCAGATCAGCCGGGCTGCAGGGCTCAGCCGGGAAGCGCTGCTTACGGAAGTGCTACCGGAGGCGATGGCGGCCGGTACGGACGGCACCGGCCGCCGGTTGGATGGCTATCCTCCTGCCGTCGGACTGGCAGTCCGCATCCTTCCATCCGAACTTATGGAGGGATTCTTCATCTGTCGGTTGCGCAAGCGGGGCGATTGACCCGCCCCGCCACCGCCAGGCACGTTTAGGCCAGACCGGCACTGGTCCGCGGGAGCGGGGGCAGGTTGGCCAGTTCCCGGCGCAAGAACTCGATCCCCCGCCGCATATCACCCACCCGGTCGTTTCCGGTCTCCCGTTCAATGGCAAGGAAGCCGTCAAACCCTATCTCCTGGAGCGCTTGCAGGTAGAGCGGGTAGCAGACGTCGCCCTCACCCAGCGGCAGCTCCTTGTAGGAGGTGGCGGAGAGGCACCGACCGTCCTTGGCGTGGGTATGGAATATGTACTCACGCAAGATCCGTACCCCCGCCTGGGGGGACCAGCCGCGCATCACCAGGTTCGCCGGGTCAAAGTTGACGCCCACGTAGGGGTTGCCGAGCCTCTCCAGCATATCCCGCAGAACGGCGGGATGCTCTGGGCCGGTCTCGATGGCAAACTTCACTTGTACTTTTTCGCAGACTTCGCCGATTGCCTGCAAGGCCTGGAAGATGCGTCGCCAGGTAGGGTGCTCCCGGTCTTCGGGAATCACGCCCACGTGGGCGGTCATTACCGGTGCCCCCAGCAGAGCGCTGGCCTGCAGACACCTGAGAGTCGTATCCAATCGTTGTTGCCAGTGTTCTTCCTGGGCGAATCCTCCCACTTCCCCGCAGGTGGAGGCGAGGATCAGCCCGTGGCGGGCTACTAGCTCCCGTACCTCTTCCGCCTCCGCAGCGGTGAGGTCGGGGCGCAACTCCTCGCCGTTCACTCGCACCGACACCCCTTCTGCACCTATCTGCGCGGCCGTCTGTATGCAAGCAGGCCAGCCCACGTGCAGGTTAACTGTGACGACGCCAATTTTCATCTTTCGGGCCACCTTTCCCGCCGGCCCGGCTCGTACCAGGCCTTGCGGCTTCGTCGATAATTAGTAAAGCGTTTCTACCTCCGGTGCTTCCTTTCCTCCTGCAGGTCCGCCTGCAAGCGCGTCACGCCATAGCCGGCGCGGCGAGTCCGGCGATAGGTTAACGGTGAACGGCAGGTTGCCGATAATAACAGAAGCAAGAGACGAGAAGGAGGGTCGGATGTATGATTGGCAGGCAGAGCGTCAGGACGGGGACGGAGATGACCGGTTCTGCCCGTAGCATGGCAGCAGCGCTGTTGACGGCGTTCCTGGCCCTGGTGGTAGTGGCGGCGTTGATCCCGGCCGTGTCGCTGCCGGTCCAGGCCGCTAGTCTTCGGGAAGAAAGCCTCACAAGCGGAGAGGCGGCCGGGAGCGGTGGGGCGGCGTTTCACGCCCGGGCTTTGGCTGCGGGGGATAGGGAGGCCAAGCGCTCAAGTCCGGGATACAGTCCGAGAGACGATGAGAAAGGACGGTCGGGAGATGGTCACGAGGTCGAGGACAAGGATCAGGGGGACGAAGAGGAAGACGAGGTGGGACCGGGAGATGGTTCGCAGGATCAACCCGATGATGACGACGAAGTTGTAGATAAACCTGGCATAGGGGATGCGGAAAACGATCGCGGGCAGGACCGCGAGCATGATCGGGATCGGAGCCGTGACCGCGAACAGAATCGCGAGCAGGAGCAGGACCAGAATCAGGATCAGGGCGAGGACCGGGATAAGGACCGGCACGGAGACGAGGAAAGGGACAAGCAACGAGAGCGGGAGCAGGCCGAGGTACGCAATCAGCTCCGCCTGAGGATCCGCTTCGCGGCCGGCTCACCCCCGGGCCAGCAGGAAGAGCATCAGCGGGGACAGGTGGGGATCGTCTCCCTGGCAGACGGCGAGGCGGAAGTCTCCGTCGAGCTGGAGATGAACCTGGCCGCCCAGCTACACTCGTCCCTCCAGTTTGCCCTCAGCCACGGGTATGAGTATGGCTGGGTGGTGCAGGTCCTGCAGCAACTCAACCTCAATCTGGCGGCCGGCACCGACATGCGGCTGGCCGTGGAGATAATCAAAGAAGGTGTCCGTGCAGGCGTGAATCCCGATGAAATCCTGGCCCGCTTGCGGGTGGCGGCAGGTACTGAGCCGCCTTCAGCTCCTGATCCGAGTGAACTGGCCGAGCCTGGTGAGCCGACTCCGCCGCCGCAGCCAGAGGAACCGCGCTAGCTTCGTTTTGACTCCATGTCACAATGGATGAGACGGAAAGAGAGAGTGCAAGAGGGGGGTTGTCAAGGCTTCCCCTTCATTGCAGTCCGCAGCCGGGCCAGCACCTGGTGGGCGAGGCCGGTCTGGAGCTCCACCCGCAGACGGGTTCCTTCAGCAGTATGCTCCTCCACCAGGACCTGGCCCCGTTCGTGTAGCCAGGCGACCCAGCCGGATGCAGAGTAGGGGACGACGACGTCTATGATCTGCCTTCGGTTGGCCAGTGCCCGATCTATGGCCTCAAGCAGGTGGTCGAGGTTCTCGCCGGTCAACGCACTCACCGCCACACTGCCGGGATGCTGCTTTACCAGATGTTCCGCCAGTTCCCGGTCGGGAAGCTTGTCGATCTTGTTGAAGACGATGATCTGCGGGCGGCTCGCAGGCATGCTGTCGTAGCCGGCTGAGGAGTTGTCGGAGTTGCGGCCGGCAGAACGTTGGGCAGCCTCCAGTTCACGCAGGACATGGTTGACGGTTGCCATCTGCTCCGCCATCTTGGGGTGTGCCGTGTCGACCACATGCAGAATCAGATCGGCGGATATAACTTCCTCCAGCGTGGAACGGAAAGCTGCTACCAGCTGGTGGGGCAGCTTCTGGATGAAACCGACCGTATCTACGAGGATGAAAGGTTCACCACCACCGGGCGGATCGACCCGGCGCGCGGTGGGATCCAGCGTAGCAAAGAGGCGGTCTTCCACCTGGACGTCCGAGCTGGCCAGCGCTCGGTGCAGGGTGGACTTGCCGGCGTTGGTGTAGCCGGTCAGGGCAACTACCGGGATCTTGCCGGTGCGTTCGCGGCGCAGGCGCTCGCGGTGGGCGGCTACCTCGCGCAGCTCGGCCTGCAGATGGCTGATGCGGTCGCGGATACGGCGCCGGTCGGTCTCGAGCTTGGTCTCGCCGGGACCGCGCGTGCCGATGCCCGCACCCAGGCGGGACAGGTCGACGCCCTTGCCGGCCAGGCGGGTGAGGCGGTACTGGAGCTGGGCCAGCTCTACCTGGAGCTTGGCTTCGTAGGTCCTCGCCCGCCGGGCGAAGATGTCAAGGATGAGCGTGGTGCGGTCGATAATGGCACAGCCGATGATCTGCTCGAGATTCCGCTGTTGAACTGCGGATATCTCATCGTCGAAGATCACCAGGTCGAAGTCGAGGACCGCTCGCTCTGCCTCGATCTCGTAGGCCTTGCCTTCACCTATGTAAGTGGCCGGATCGGGAGCGGCCCGCCGCTGGATGGTCCGGCCGACCACGATGGCACCGGCAGTGTCGGCCAGCTGGGCCAGCTCCGCCAGCGATTCCTCGGCACTCCAGCCCGAGTTTCTGGTGGTCGGCAGTTCGACGCCAACCAGAAAGGCGCGTTGCGGTTGGCTGTCGGCAGTCTCGTAGAGTTGACGCGGCATGGAATACTCCCCCCGGTGATTGCCACCTGAAGTCTAGTCTGCCACGCAGAGAGCGTCAATGCCGAAGGCAATTCCGAGCTTTTCCCGACCGGCTGAGGATGATGAGGATGATCTGGCTTTGCGTGTCCCCTGTGCTGTCTAGGTTACTTACTGGAGGATTCTGACGTAATGTTCTTCCTGGAAGGAGGCTACATCGTGTTAAAGATAAGCGAAGGCGGCAGGATTCACATTCAACTGCACGGTTTGCGTCCTGCAAACTGGGATGTCCGCATTGGCTCGTGGACGCCTCGGAGTCCTTTGCTGAAATTCCTGGTCGGCTCGTTCTCGGCGTTGGTTGCCGGCCTCATTGTGGTACTGGTGCTTGCAGGCGTAGTTGCCCCGGTGGTGGGGCTTGCCTTGCTCGTGGCCCTGATGGCCATAGTCTTTGCTCTTGGGGTTAGCGTTGCTGTCTTGCTTGTGCCGTTGCTGATCGTGGTAGCACCTATCGCGTTGCTCGCCTGGTTGATCTCGTTAGTGCTTTGAGAGGGATAAGCGGTTTGGCAGGCGGCCGGAAACAAAATACGGTATGGCCGGGTCCGGGAAAGCCTGGCGGTTCCCCGGCCCGGTAGTCACTCTGCTACTCGAGCAGACAAACGAGCCGCTCAGACAGCACAGGAGCAGGAACCGCCGCAGCTGCAGCCCGATCCTGATTCTGATCCGGACCTGGCAGCAGCTTTGGAGCCGGCGCCGTTGGAACTGCTTTTCTCCACGTCCGGCGCCCCTACGCCGGGGGCGATGAAATGATAGCGACCGAACAGCTCCTTGAGATCGCCGCTCCCGCAGTCTGGGCACCGTACGGAGCTTTTCTCGCTGTAGCTGATCTTTACGACAAATTCCCGGTTGCATTGGTTGCAGCGAAACTCGTAGCTGGGCACGGACAGAACACCTCCAGGGCGCGAGTATACCCGGCATGTCCTGCGGGTGCAACTGGCGGGCCCCGCCGTGAGTGTCAAGTAAGTGCGAGCGAGTCCTGGGAGCATTGCGCATCAAGAGTTGGATGGTCATGCCGGCAGCTCGTAGGCTACTCTAGCGGAACTATTGCACCAGGTTTAGGCCTTTTCGCTTGTTCTTCCTTCTTCGCCGCTGGATTGACGATTTCGCCAGTATTCTTTCAGCAACTCACCCAGTTTGTCTGGTGTGTTGAGGGTGGGGTCTTCCAGCACCCGTTCGTAAAGATAACGCAACGCCTCTCCTACCGCAGGGCCGGGCTTGAGGTTGAGAATGCGCATAACGTCCCGTCCGCCCAGCGCCAGATCTTCAAGGCGGAACGCTTCGGACCGGTGCAGAATCTCGTTTAGCTCATCCTCCAGACGGTCGAGCCAGGGGTCGGGCTCGTCTGCCGGCATGCCGCTGGCCAGGCTGTCGGCCCGGCGCAGGGCGATGAGCTGGCGCACCCATTCCTCGCCATACTGCCCCAGCCATCGGCGCAGGGTCTTGCGGGTGACCGTGGCAACGGAGAACATATGCATGCGGATCAGGGACTCGATACGCTCAGTCTCGGCCCGGGAAAGGCGGAGGCGGCGGGCGATGGCAGCCGCGATCTCTGCTCCTGCTACCTCGTGACCGTGGAAGTGAATTGTCTCCCCGACGGTAAGCGTAGCTGGCTTGCCGATATCGTGCAGCAAGGCTGCCAGCCGCAGGATGGGATCGGGGGGGCAGTGCTGTACCGTTCGGATCAGGTGGTCGAGGAGCGAGAGGATGCCGGGCTTGGCCTGAGGCAGGTGGTAAGTGGGTTCGAGTTCTGGGATGATACGAAATAGCAGGCCCAGGTCCTGCATCTCCCAGAGCGCCCACTGGGGGTCGGGAGAGGCGAGGATGCGGAGCAGCTCGTCCCGGACTCTTTCCCGGCTGAGGGCATCGACCCCGGCAGCCTCCCGGCGGATTGCCGCCCGGGTGCGTGCTTCTAAACGGAAGCCAAGCTCGGCGGCTAAGCGAACTGCCCGCAGCATGCGCAGAGCATCTTCCCGGAAGCGTTCACGCGGGTTGCCGACGGCGCGGATCAGCCGGCGTTGCAGGTCCTGCCGCCCCTTCCACGGGTCGAGCAGGCGTTCGTGGCCCGGCCGAGGGTCCCAGGCCATGGCGTTGACGGTGAAATCACGCCGGGCCAGATCGTCTACCAGCGAACTGCCGAAGACCACCTCGGCAGGATGTCGCTGATCCCGGGTTCCGATGTCCCGGCGGAAGGTGGTCACTTCTACCCGGGACGGAGTTGTGCCAGGGGGAGCGAGTACCGTTACGGTGCCATACTTGATCCCCGTCGGCACCGTATGTTCAAACAGCTGTTGCACCTGCTCCGGGCGGGCGTCGGTGGCAATGTCCCAGTCTTTGGGTTCACGGCCAAGCAGGCGGTCGCGGACGCAACCGCCGACGAGAAAGGCCTGGTGTCCCGCGGCCTGCAGGCGTGTTGCGACGGTCAGCACCCAGGCCGGGACACCGGGCAGGAGAAAGGGCCTGCTGTCGTCGGCCAGGGCAGCCGGCCGCTGGAATATTCTAAATGTCCTTACCGCCCTGATTATCTTGCCTCTCATTATGCAACTCACCGGTCGCCGCGGTCGATTCGTATACCACCACCACGAGCCGTTTTCCGGCGGTCAGGGAGAGCAGGCTCTCAGTAGCCTGGACAATCTCCAGTTGCCGGGGAGACAGTGAGGCAATCCTGTACCCGAAGTGTTCCCTGCCGGTGGATCCGCCGTACTCCCCGACCTGGCCCGCCCTCTCCTTACCATTCGACTCTATCATTGAACTCCCTCCACGCAGGATTTTCGAGTTGTTGGTGTTTAGTCTGTTTCCTGGCGCGGTCTTGATGTCATACCTAGGGCGCTCCCTGTACTCTGTGGTCTACCCGATCCGTTCTTGACTTGCGGACTCCGGCAACTGTCGCGCCGATGCAGCCGGGGTAGGCTTGCCTGCTCGTTCGAGGAAGTGTTGCAGGAGTTGCCGGCGTGATGGCGAACTGATGGCAGGGAAGTGCTGGGTTGCATAGCTTGCAACTTGACAACGGGATCTTTTTGGGGCAAGGCAGATCGGCAACTGGAAAATCTTTCTGAATGTGCTGTCTGGTGCCTGCCAAAATCGCGGGATCGGGCCCAGTCGCCCAGGATCTTAATTCCTGGCATTCCTGGATCGGCAGAGCCCCAGGTAAGCGAGGGCGCTCCCGACTCGGTTGCAACGCTTGACCCGTAACAAAGGGGTTTGAAACTTTTATAGCCTTGGGTCCCGGGCCGCTCGCTACGTCGCAATACTTGGCCCGAAACAAAGGGGTCTGCAACTCCATCTCCGCGTCTACCGGGCCGTCCTCCCGCACGACCGAAGCGAGTAGCAATAACTCACCCGCAACAACTGGTTGGGAACAACATACCGCAGCACCTCGCAACAACTCTGCGGTGTCGCAACGTCGATGTAGAGGGCTGCCAAATGCAACTCCAGAGATGCAACGTCCACGGCCAAACGAGGTGGACAGGATATGCAACAGCTTCATGAGGCACTCAAGGAGAGGATCAACTCCGCCGTTCGGCCGCTGCTGCCGGAAGGCGCAAGTAGCAGGGCTTGAACTCGCCACCCCGCCCAGTCCCGAGTTGGGCGGTCTGCGCTGCCCTGTTTCGCCCTGGCACGGGTATTGCGCCATTCCCACACGCTTTGGCATACACCACCTCCGGACCACCAGGATAGGCCAGGCACTGTCGAGGATCTTTGAGGCGCTGGGTTACGAAGTGATAAAGATCTGTTACTGGGTGACTGGGGTACGCAATTCGGTCAGGTCATCGCCGCTTACAAACGCTGGGGCGATCCAGGTAGGGTTCAGCAACATCCCATGTGCGAACTGCTTGACCTCTACGTCCGGTTTCACAGGAGGCGCAGGCGGATTCCGCGCTGGAGGAGGAAGGGGGCGGGCCTGGTTTCGCCGGCTTGAAATGGGCGATCCGGAAGCCACCGCGCTGTGGCAACAGTTTCGGGACTGGAGCGTCCGGGATCTCAAGCGAGTCTACTCCCGCATGAGGACGACGTGCCAAGTGATCCGCAACGGGTTGAGACTGCTCGGGCTGGCCGCACCAGAAGAAATGTAAATTGTTAGGCATTGTAATCACAGCGCTTCGGAGCAGAACGATCCCTGGCCGTTGAAGCTGTACCGTCCTCTTCCGGTAGCCCCTTGCTCCCCGGCGGTGCATATATCATAATAGTACAAGTGATTGTGTGCACAAGTGATATCAGGAATCAATAGCCAGCATCCCCGGAGCACGGTAGATTAAGAACGTAGTGAGGAGGCAGGCGGCATGGCCACTGTTGTCAGCCCGGTCAAGACGAGGCCCTCTATCATCGTCCTGCTGCAGGAGGTGCAGGAGCGGTACGGTTATCTGCCGCGAGAAGAGGTGGCCCGTTGTGCCCGGGCGGCAGGCATTTCGGTCGCCCAGGCCTATGGGGTGGCCAGTTTCTATAATTTCTTTAAACTTTCCAAGCCCGGGAAGTACCCGATCCGGGTCTGCACCGGCACGGCCTGTCATGTGCAGGGCGGTCAGGGGCTTTTGGAGCGGCTCCGTTCCGAACTGGGCATCGAGCCGGGAGAGACGACTCCGGACGGTCTTTTCAGCCTGGAGACCGTAGCTTGCCTGGGTGCTTGCAGCATGTCCCCGGCCATGGTTGTGGGAGATGACGTCTATGGACGGGTAACCCCCCGGGAGATCCCGAGGATTCTCGCTCGTTATCGGAGGAGAGGATAAGGTTATGGCTCAGGTCTTGCAGATCCGGCCGACAGCACAGCAGCACAGGCCCCGCAAGGTTGTGGCGCAGCCCCACTTCCTGGTAGGCGCGGGAACATGCGGGTTGGCTGCCGGTGCAGAAAAAGTAATCCAAGTTCTCGAGGCTGAGCTGGCCATCCGTGGAACCCCAGCCGTGATCAAACGGGTGGGTTGCATGGGCATGTGTAAGTGGGAAGTGATGGTCGATGTCTGGCTGCCAGGCCGGCCACGCCTCTCCTTTGGCCCTGTCAACGAGAAGAACGCCAAGCGTTTGCTCCACGAGTACCTGGACAACGGCGTTGTACCGGGGGATATGCTCCTTGGTGTTACTCCAGGATATGAAGAACCGCCATCTCTCGAGGAAATGGAAGGGCGTTCCATAACAGAAGAAGAGTGGCTAACCGCGCCCATTCAGCCTGGTCCCAATGAACTCCCAGTCGTCGGTCGGTTGCCGCTGCTTAAGGACCACCCCATGATGCGGCACCAGCTCCGGATCGTGCTGCAAAACTGCGGTCTCATCGACCCCGAGTCTCTGGAAGAGTATCTGGAGCGTGGCGGTTATGCCGGTCTGCAGCGCGCCCTGTTCGAGCTCAGCCCGGAGCAGGTTATCGAAGAGGTTACCATTTCGGGCTTGCGGGGGCGCGGTGGCGCCGGCTTCCCCACCGGTAAGAAATGGGCTCTGGCCCGGCAGGCAAAGGGTTCACCCAAGTATGTGATCTGCAACGCCGACGAGGGCGACCCGGGCGCCTTCATGGACCGGAGCGTCCTGGAAGGAGATCCCTTCCGCATCCTAGAGGGCATGACCATTTCGGCTTATGCCATCGGTGCCAGCTTCGGGTTCATCTATGTACGGGCTGAGTACCCGCTCGCGGTAGAGCGGCTGCGGAAGGCGATCGAGTCAGCCCGTGAGCACGGGCTGCTCGGCGAAAACATCCTGGGAACCTCGTTCTCATTTGACATCGAGTTGAAAATAGGCGCCGGGGCGTTTGTCTGCGGTGAAGAGACCGCCCTGATCGCCTCCGTCGAGGGTAAGAGGGGAATGCCGCGGCCGCGGCCGCCGTATCCGGCCGAGCGAGGCGTCTTCGGCTGCCCGACCAACATCAACAACGTCGAGACATATGCCAACATTCCCGATATCGTGAAGCGGGGCGGCAAGTGGTTTGCTTCCATTGGTACGGAGAAGAGCAAGGGAACCAAGGTGTTTGCTCTCAGCGGCAAGGTGCGCTGGAGCGGCCTGATCGAGGTACCCATGGGGACCTCCATTCGGGATATCGTCTTCAAGATCGGCGGCGGCATCGAGGGCGACCGGAAGTTCAAGGCCGTGCAGATGGGAGGGCCCTCGGGTGGATGCCTGCCGGAGGCACTCCTTGACACTCCCGTCGATTATGACTCGCTGGTTGCTGCCGGGGCGATCATGGGGTCCGGCGGTATGGTGGTTATGGACGACACCACCTGCATGGTGGATGTTGCCCGCTTCTTCCTCAACTTCACCCGGGAGGAGTCTTGCGGCCAGTGCACGCCCTGCCGCGAGGGGATAGCGCGTCTTTACAATCTCCTGGAGGAGATAACGCACAGGCCAGGATGGAACGGCGGTCGCCTGGGTGCAGCGAAAACCGCAGAAGAGCGGGCAGCCTTGCTGGAGGAGATTGAGAGGTTGGGACGGACCATCCGGGACACGTCCCTGTGCGGTTTGGGGCAGACTGCTCCCAGCCCGGTTCTGAGCACCCTCCGCTACTTCCGGGATGAGTACATGACCCACGCGGTGGAAGCCCGGTGCCCGGCCGGACGCTGCTCGGATCTGCTCACCTACAGCATCGATGAGGCGCTTTGCCAGGGCTGTGCTCAGTGCGCGCGGTCCTGCCCCAGCGGAGCTATTGGCGGCGAAAAGGGCAAGAAGTACCATATCAACCCGGATGTCTGCATCCGCTGTGCCCTCTGTCTGCGGGTATGCAACTTCGGGGCGGTCAAGGCTGTCTGAGGTGGGGGTAGCAGCATGAGTGAGACTAGTCTTCACGCAAACGGGGTCACCAGCGTTTCCATGGTGACGATTAAGGTTAATGGGCAGGTACTGCGGGCCCCGGAGGGAGCAAACCTCCTGACAGTACTCCGGCAGGCCGGTTTCTCTGTTCCCAGCCTCTGCTACCTCGAAGGGTTGCCGGGTATCGGGGCCTGCCGACTCTGCCTGGTGGAGATTGCGGGAGTCCCCAAGTTGCAAACTGCCTGCACGACTGCGGTTCGGGACGGCATGGAGATCTACACCAACTCGGCACGGGTTCGGGAGGCACGCCGGGAGGTACTGCAGCTGTTGCTTGGCGACCACCCCAATGAGTGCCTCTTCTGCCAGAGGTCGGGGGACTGCGAGTTGCAGGCGCTGGCAGCCGAGTACGGGGTGCGGCAGAAACAGTATGAGGAGATGCTCCGCCACTTTGAACCGGATTTGAGCAGCCCGGCCCTTGCCTATGATCCGGAGAAGTGTGTCCTCTGTCAGCGGTGCGTCCGGGTCTGTTCGGAAGTGCAGGAGGTCAATGCCATAAGCCTGGTGAGGCGGGGTATTAAGACGAAGGTCTCCCCACCGTTTGAGATGCCGTGGGCAGAGAGCGGTTGCACTTTCTGTGGCCAGTGCACCGTGGTATGTCCCACGGGTGCGCTGACTGAGCATGATGATACCGCCCGGGTCTGGCAGGCCTTGAACGATCCCGATCGGTATGTGGTCGCTCAGATTGCGCCGGCCGTGCGAGTGACCATGGGGGAGGCTTGGGCGGACAGTCGGGGTGTCAGCCGGGACGAGATCCCTGAGGACTTCTCGGAGCGAATTGTGGCCGGGCTGAAGGCCCTCGGTTTCCGGGCCGTCTTCGACACTCAGTTCAGTGCCGACCTGACCATCATGGAGGAGACCCACGAGTTTGTGGAACGGTTCAAGCGGGGGGAACGGCTGCCGATTTTCACCTCCTGCTGCCCGGCCTGGGTGCGCTTCGTTGAACTCTACTTCCCGGAACAGGTCGAGCACCTGTCCAGCTGCAAGTCGCCTCAGGGAATGCTGGGGGCGCTGCTGAAGACATACTACGCTCAGAAGATCGGCGTTGATCCGGCCCGCATTACGGTGGTCTCCATCATGCCCTGCACGGCGAAGAAGT
Source organism: Limnochordales bacterium (assembly GCA_014896315.1). Taxonomy (GTDB): domain Bacteria; phylum Bacillota; class Limnochordia; order Limnochordales; family DUMU01; genus DUMU01. Next base: position 262,750 of record JADBKP010000003.1, on the reverse strand, counting down.
TTGAGGCGAGCCGCCCCGAACTCGGCCGTGATGGCAGGCCCGATGTGGACATCGTTCTGACCAGCCGCGAGCTGGAGCGCCTGATGGCGCAGGCCGGTATCGATCCTGGCAAGCTCGAACCGCAGCCGTTCGATTCGCCCCTCGGTGAGTCGACGGGTGCGGGGGCCATCTTCGGAGCGAGCGGTGGCGTGGCCGAGGCTGCGCTCCGTACCGCCTACTACCTGGTTTCGGGCAAGGATCCTGCGCCGCTCGAGTTTGAGGCGGTGCGCGGCTGGGACAACCTGCGCACGGCAACGATTACCATAGACGGTACGGCGGTGCGTTGTGCAGTGGTAAGCGGGTTGGCCGGAGCCCGCCGGTTGCTCGAGTCGGGCGAGTACAAGCAGTATGACTTCGTGGAAGTGATGGCCTGCCCGGGCGGATGTGTGGACGGCGGCGGGCAGCTGCGTCCGGAAGTGAAGGCAGCTCGCGGCTTGCATGCACAAAAGAGGGCTGCGGGGCTGTACGCTATCGACCAGAAGAAGGAGATCCGCCTGTCGCATCGGAACCCGGCAATTCAGAAGGTGTATGCAGAGTTCCTGGGTGAACCGGGTTCAAGCACGGCGCACCACCTGCTGCACACCCACTACCAACCCCAGGATGCCTATGAGCTGGTCGCGGCTACCCGGGAGAAAGAGGGTTGAAGCGGCAGGAGGATTGCACGACGGTCCAGGAATGCCGGGACGGGACGGGAGGCAAGATGTCGCAGGCCAGTCAGCATGTCCGGTATCTGACGCGCAGCGCGGTGCTTCTAGCCCTGGCCATGAGCGTGCAGATGCTGGGGCTGCCGCAATTGATCACAGGGAGCGCCGTCAATGCAGTGCTCTACATGACCGCCTTGTCGGCACCTCCGGGGTACGGGGTGGTGGTTGGAGCCCTCACCCCCGTCATCGCTCTCTGGCGGGGGATTCTGGCTCCGGCAGCAGCCCCCCTCGTTCCCTTCATCGCCGTGGGTAACGCCATCTTGGTGCTGGTTTTCTGGCTCAGCCAGCGGCCGGTGGCCGGATTCGTCGCTCGGGCCGGGGCCTGGGCTCTCCTGAGCGTGCTCGGTGTGGTCCTTGCCTCGGGCCTGAAAGCCGGTTTCCTGGCTCTGGCCGTCGCCCGGATCGTTCATGTTCCCGACAAGCTGGCGGCAGCCATGCAGTGGCCGCAACTCTTCACCGCCCTTACCGGCGGGGTTATTGTTCTCATCCTTTGGCCGGCCGTACGGTCGGTTCTCAAGAGATCGTAAGAGGCGGGCACCCGGTACGCAGGCAGCCGGTGAGGGGATTGGTCCGATGACCAGTCCCTTTTTCGCGTTCGCGGCCGGTCTGCACAGGTGCGGGCTGTGGTGGTCAGGGGAAGCGTACCGGCCTGCTGCGGGTCAGCCGATTCCGGCTCGGCCGGCTCTGTAGAACTGCACCGTCAGAAGATGATAACGGGGAGGAAAGTTCCCAGCAGTGGAGAATTCAAGGTTGAAGTGACGAGAGACGTAATTGGGGGTGCAAAAGGTGAGGTTAAAGCGAATCGCCGCTGGATTGACCACGACCGTGCTGCTGGCCGTGGCAGCAACAATCCCGGTCTGCGCTGCGCAGATCAGCGGTAAGGTGCAGGTGTTCACTTCGCTAGAGGCAGTGGACGAGCGGAATAAGTATCAAGACAGTGTCCTGAAGGGCTTTGAGAAGCTTCACCCCGGCGTCAAAGTGGAGACGATACGTGTCCCGTGGCCCCAGTACACCAAGTTCCAGAGTCTTCTTGTGAGCGGTGCTGTTCCCGACATGTGGCTGTCGGCGGGCATGTATGCCTCAAACCAGTACGTAGAGCAGGGCGTCTGGAAGGATCTCACGCCGCTAATCAACCGGGATAAGTTCGATCTCAGCCAGTACTTCCAGCCGACCCTTGAGGCCAGCACGTTTCAGGGGAAACGGTACGGTCTGCCAATTGCGATGTTTACCGATGCACTTATCTACAACGTTGAACTTTTCAACCAGGCCGGTCTTCCCGAACCTCCCCATGACTACAACGATACCAGCTGGACGTGGGACAAATTCATAGAGTACGGCAAAAAGCTTACCAAAGACACCAATGGTGACGGTATTCCGGAGATCTGGGGTATCGACGGGATCGGTCACCTGGATACGGTTGCCGCCTCTTTCGGCTCGTTCCCCTTCTCGTCGGATTTCCGGAAGGCCCAGTACGACTCTCCTGGGGTGGTAAAGGCGTACGAGCTGGCTCGGGATATTCAGTTCAGATATCACATCAGCCCTACCTATCAGGAGCGCCTCGCACTTAACCTGGGCGGTGTCGCCTTCGATCGGGGCGTCGCTGGCATGCTCATTGACTTTACCACCCGTGCCGGCAACTACATCAACCGCAAGGACCTGAAATTCGACCTGGCGGCCAAGCCGCGCGGCCCCGCTGGCCCGAAGGTTCTCCTCTACCTCAACACCATCAACATGATCAATGGTGGTCCCAACCCCGAAGCCGCCTGGGAGCTGATCAAGTATCTGTCCCGTCCTGATGTGCTGCCGGGAATGGCCGTGTACGGGTACAACGCTATCCCGCCGACCAAGGATGGTGCCTTGCTTTTTGTCGAGCAGTTTAAGAAGCAGCGTCCGGACGTGGACTGGCTAGTCTTCATCAAGGGAGCCCCGTACGCCATACCGGTTGAATACTGGCGGCCCAATTACGGGGAGGTCTACAACACCGTAAAGGAGATCGGCGGCCAGATCCTCAACAACGAAAAGGATGTAAGAAACGGTCTGAACGAGCTGAACGAGAAGATTCAGGCGATCCTCGACAAGTACTGGGCATCCAAAGCCGGGAAGTGAGGGTCTGTTATCCAGTTTTGGGCCGGGTCTTGCCCGGCCTTTGCCATATTCCGGGGAACTGCGGAGGTAATGCGCAAATGCGGAAGACGCGGCGAGCAGTAGCGATCGGGTGGGTGGGAACGCTGGGAGCTTTGCTTCTGGGGCTGGCTGCCGTTGCTTTGGCGGCAAGCGGGACGGCAGCGGCGGCGGAGGGAGCAACGTCGACCAAACAGAAAGTACTCATCCGTTTCTGGAACTGGTGGGATGGCCCCCGCAAAGAATGGATGGATGAGGTAATACGCCGTTTTGAGGCCGAATACCCCTGGATCGATGTGCGCAACGAAGTGCAGGGGTGGTCGGACCGGAGCGCTAAGGTCCTGGCTGCCTATGCAGCCGGTGCGCCGGCCGAGCTCACCATGGTCTTGCGGCAGGAGCTGGCGGCCCTGTCGGACATGGGGGCGATTATTCCGATCACGCAGTTCGTTCAGCGGGACAAGCTCGACCTTAAGGAGTTTTTCGCCGCCGAGGTACAGGCCTTCATCTGGGATGGTGAACTGTGGAGCCTGCCGCTGCCCAGCGTCTCGGGTGAGGGGAGCATGTACTTCTACAACAAGCGATTGTTCGAAGAGGCCGGTCTCGACCCGGAGCATCCGCCGGTCACCTGGCGCGCCTTCCAGCAGGCTGCCAGGAAGCTCACCCGGATCAATGCCCAGGGGCGCGTGACCCAGCTGGCAATTGATACCCATCCGCCGATGGTAGTGCATATGACATACGCCAACGGCGGACAGATCATCAGCGACGACCGGCGGCGGGCGCTTTTCGACAGCCAGGAAGCCATAGAGGCGCTGCGGTTCGTCGCCATCGACCTCAACCAGAAAGCGCTGGGAGGGGCGGCGGCCATCGACGCCTTCCGGGCCGGCCAGACTCCAGCAGGTCCCTTCGTCCAGGGTAAGCAGGCCATGATTGGTGGGCATCCCAGTGTCATAGGGGTGATCCTGGACCAGGCCCCCAAGAACTTCAACTGGGGTGTGATGCCGGCCCCATACAACGAAAACAACCCGAAACTCCAAGCCGCGCGGTATTGCCGGTTTCCAATGGGGATGGGGCTACGCCATCCCGAAGGGATTGTCGCCGGAGAAGCAGGAGGCGGCCTGGCTCTTCCTCAAATTCATCACCACCGATGAACGGGGGGCAGGCTACTTCATGCTGCAACAGGGGCGCCCCGCTTCCATCCGCCGGTTCAACCTCAACCCGGAGTATATGCGAAAAATCGGCAGCAATTGGCCGCTTATCATCAAGTACCTGGACAATGACGTGGCTTTCCCGGTACTGCCAGTTCACATGGATATCTACAACGCCGTAATCAACGGGCTGTGGGCACCGCTAAGTGGTTCAATTGACCCTGAAAATGCCCTCAAGAGGATAAACAGCGAGATTCAAACGATTCTCGACAACTATTGGGCCAAGAGAACGACAGTGCGTGGTAGCAGGTAGATTCAGTCCCGGCGCGGTGTGGCAGCATGGGGGTGGTAAGCGTGACAAGCTGGGGATCAGGTCACAGGTGGATGGGGACGCGGGTCTTGCTCGTTCTCGTTGGGATCCTGACGGGAGCAGCAGTTGGAACTGCCGGCCCGGGTCATGCGGGAGCGGCTGCCACGAGCACAACGCCGGCTGCCGGCCTCTCCCATGAAGCCGCGGCCACCTGGGAGAGAATCAACAGCCTTCTCCCTGAAATCAGGGAGATGTCGGCCGAAGCACCGCTGCGGGCCCTGATCGGCGAGTTAGGAGATGACTGGCAAACACTGGCGCAGGGAATACAGGAGGTGGAGGCCGAGTTAAGAAGGGTCGAGCAGGGGATCCTGAAGCCGGCGGCAGGCGAAGGTAACATCTCCGCCACACAGTCCGGTCAACTTTCGACAGATCAGCTGGAGTCGGCCATCAACCGTCTTGCAACCGACCTGGCCGACCTCTACATCTCTCTGATTCCTTCCCGGCCGGTGGAGATCAGGATTCTGGCTACAGATGCCTCCTCGCTTTCACGTATGGCCACGAACGAGGGCGATCTTGAGCTTCTGGCCAGCATGGCGAGGGGTTCGGGTTTCAACGCCCTCTTTGTTGAGACGCTGCGGGATGACGGATATCTGATCTACCCCTCCTCCTGGGGTGAACAAGCTCCCGAGCTGGCAGCCGCCGGGCTTGACCCCCTGCAAGAGCTGATTGCCGCTGCGCATGAGGAGGGACTGGCGGTCTTTCCCTGGATCAAGCTGCTCTTTGCTACGGCGACGGGAGAGCCGGGGCCGGTACTCTCCCGCCATCCCGACTGGGCGGCGGTGATGCAGGACGGAAGGCTCCAGACCGTACCCTACAACTTTGTCTGGCTGAACCCCGCCCACCCGGAGGTCCGCGACTATCTCACCAACCAGATCTCCGACCTGGTCCGTCGTTATGAGGTCGACGGCCTGCAGTTCGACTACGTACGCTATCCCAACAACTACGGAACTGATCTTGATTACAGCTACGACCCGGTGACGGTTGCACAGTTCCAAAACCTCTACGGCTTTGACCCCCGCGCTCTGGAGCCGATCCCGGCCGGCCGCCGGGGGAGCGCCGATTTCCGCCCGGAGGATCTGCCGGCAGAGTATCAGGTCTGGAATTCTTTCCGTCAGGAGATCATCTCGAGCCTTCTCTTCCGGGTCGTCGGGGCGGCCCGCCGGGAGCGTCCCGGCCTGGCTGTCTCGGTCGCCCCCATAGTTGCTCCCTGGGGAGGGGGTACGTATCAGCAAGCTCTGCTTCTGCACCAGAATTGGCCGGTGTGGGTTGAGCGACGGATTCCGAACTTGCTCTCCCCCCTGACCTATACGGACAATCCGGCGGTTGTGAGACGTGAAATGATCAATGTCGACCAGCTGGCACAGGGGCGGGTCATGCTTGCCCCGAGCCTTTCGATCTTGTCCATTGATGAGTCGCCCTGGGGTGCCCTTGGCCTGTTGCAGCAGATTCGTGTCGTTCAACGGCAAGGGGCGGCCGGGTACCGGATCTTCGCCTACCCGCATCTGCGCCTCGAGCATCGGCGGTTGCTGCGGGAGGGGGCGTTCCGGCAGCCGGCGATAAACCCCGTCCTCGCACCGGCCGAAGGGGCGCGTGCGGTGGTCAACCAGCTGGCGTTGCTGGTGAACGGTGTGCGGGAGAGACCCGAGGCGGCCGGCCTGACAGCTGAGGTGGTTGCCGGGCATGCAAGCTACCTCAACCGGGTGCTGGCCCTGCGCCAGACAGTCGGAAGGCTGACTACGTACATAGACTGGTACAGGCTGCAGCAGAGCACAGCGTCGTTGCTCGAAGCTTTGCCGTCAGCCACTTCAGGCACCGCTACCTCCCCCTCCGTCAGCGCCGAGCTTGCCCTCTGGTCCGTGGTTCGGGAGAAACTGTTGCAGCTGAGGAGCATCGCGGCGGCGGAGGCTTGGCGGCTGCGTCCGGCTGGCCTCGGTTATGGCTCTTGACTACCTTTCGGCTGCGGCCTGCCGAACCGCTTGGCCGGGGAGGCGGGCCGCATCGACCAGCCTTAGCCAATCCTCATATCCTGATCACAGGATCAGGTGGAAACATCGCCGTATCGCCTCCCCTTCCCTTTGCTGATATCGGCAGCGGAATACGAAAGTCACGGGCAGATAACAAGGATTGCACTCAAGGCCGTGGAATACCATGGCAAGGAGGGGTGGAGTGCCCATGGAGACGTGGCGGAAACTGGCCTACAGCTTCGGTTCACTGGGGTCTGCGCTCCTGTCGCAGGCCTTCAACACTTACATACTCTTCTTCTACGTGGATACTCTCAAGGCTGCGAAGATCGCCATAGGCAACGTGATGTTTCTTTACGGTATCTGGAATGCCATCAATGATCCTCTCTTCGGACTGATTTCGGACCGCACGTCTACCCGTTTTGGCCGGCGCAGGCCTTACATAGCTCTGGGAACCATACCTCTGATGATCGCCTTCTACTTATTGTGGCGGCCGCCCTATACAGCTGCTGAGGCCGGCAAGTTGATTGCCTACTATGCGCTGCTTGTTTTCCTCTGGGATGGCCTGTACACGCTAGTGATCCTAAACTGGACCGCTCTCTTTCCGGAGATGTTTGTGTCACTGGCGGAGAGAAGCCGGGTGTCCGCTTATCGGCAGATGTTCGGTATTCTCGGTATGGTGTTGGGCATCGCTCTTGCGCCCGCTATCTACGGTAGCTGGGGTTGGCCTGCTATGGGTCTGATCTTCGCCCTGATTTCCGGCATTTCGATCTTTATCTCGCTTCTTGGCAGCCAGGAGCGGCACGCAGGCTCTTCAAACCGCCAGGCCGGCTCAGCGCCGCCGCTGGGCCTTGTGGACGCACTTCGCTACACTTTAGCCAACCGTTCCTTTGCGTTTTATGTGGCCGGCAATTTCCTGGTTCAGCTGGTCTTTCTCATTCTGACGGCGGTCCTGCCTTTCTATACGAAATATGTCCTCGGCCTCGATAGTTTTCAAACGTCGCTGCTTCTTCTTACGGTCTTTGCTTTTGCGTTCGCGGCCATGCCTTTCTGGAGCAGGTACACGATCCGCAAGGGCGCCCGTCACGTGATGCTGGTCGGCACAGCCCTTTTTGCCATCTTTTTGTGGGGATTCTGGTTGGCCTCTGATCTTCTGACCGCGCTGGTAACGGGGGCGCTCGTAGGAGTGGCTCTGGCCGCCTTGATGATGCTCTTTGACGTCCTGCTGGCCGATATCATCGACGAAGACGAGGTTAGAGTAGGACAGCGCCGCGAGGGAGCGTACTTCGGAATCCAGGCCTTCATCTTCCGCTTGGGGATTTCGATCCAGGCGGTTCTGGTGACGCGGCTTCTGGACGCCAGCGGTTACGTGCCGGATGCGGCGGTACAGCCACAAGCAGCGCTGATGGTCATGCGGCTTCTCCTTTCCGGGATCCCGGCGCTGCTCTTGCTCCTCGCATTCGTAGCCATCTGGTATTACCCGCTCCATGGTGCACGCTTGCGAGTGGTCCGGGAAGCCCTTGCCAATCGGGAGTAAGTATCCTTCAAAGACAGAAGTGCCCAGGGAATTTGACTCCGACGGCGAATAACAGCGGTAAAGAGACCACCCTAAGGAGGTTCCCAAATGGTGTTCGGTGGTAGAGTCAGATCGGCAGGCGTGCATCCCGGGAAAGTAGCTGAAGGCTGGCGCAAGTGGGCAACAGCCGTCCTCCTATTTGCCGTCACGGCTGCGGTGCCGATAAGCATGCTCCTGTCCGTGGCCGGTGAGGTAGAGGCGAAGCCAACGCGCAAGATCACCGTCTATCTGGGGGCGGACAACGCATACCTGCTCGACTGGGAGATGCGGATGATTGCCCGCTTTGAGGAGAAGCATCCGGATATCGATGTCGAGGTTATCACCAATGCCGGCAGCGCCTACCTGGACAAGCTTACCTCTCTGTGGGCGGCCGGTACACCGCCGGATGTATGGGGAGAGGGCGGTGCGATCCGTAACTACGAGCGGTTGGGCTGGCTTCTCGATTTGAAACCGCTAGTTGAACGGGACAAAGATGAGCTCGATATCGAGGACTTCTTCCCGGCTGCCTGGGCCGCCTACCGTATAGGCGGAAAGCAACTTGGCATGCCCTTTATGTCGGTGGGCAGCTGGCTTTTCTACAACGCAAATATGATGGAGGCCGCCGGACTCAAGACTCCACCGATAAGCTGGGACGACACTTCGTGGACCTGGGAGAGGATGGCGGAAGCCGCCCGGAAGATGGTTAAGTTCAGTGGTAACCGGATGATCCAGGCCGGGGTCTCGGTCGTTCACTGGAGTCTTCTTGACATCGCGTACCCGTGGATGTTCGGCGGTGACTGGTTTCCTGAGGAGGCGTACATCACTGGCCATCCGACCCGCACCACCTTTGCTCGGCCGGAGAACGTCCGTGCCTATCAGGCTGCGCTTGATCTGATCTTTAAGGAGAAGGTGGCCTGGGATCCCAACAACCCGGTCGGTCCGCCCCAGGCTTTCTACAACGGACAGGTGGGAATGCTGCTTGGCGAAGGCCCCTGGGGCATGTTGGGACAGAAGGACAAGCGGAAGTTCAGCTGGGGAATGGCGCCGGTGCCCCGGGCCACCAGCCAGACTAAGCTGGCGTCGATCGTTTATACCGACCCGTGGATGATCAGCAGTGCAACAAAGGATAAGGAAGCTGCGTGGGAGTTCGTCAAGTTCATGACAAGCAAGGAAGTGATGAAGAGTTACACTGAGATAGCAGTCTTCCCGCCGGCCCGCCGGTCGGCTGTGGTCGACTATATCAAGCGCATCTCTAGCATCTCCGGGCACATGTCGCCGCAGGAGGTGCTGATCGCTATGGAAGGGTCGCAGCGGTACGGACGGGAGTCCATCGACCACGTGATCGATTCCTGGCTCGATATCAGGCCGCTGGTGGAATCGGGTTTCGCCCCCATGTGGGCCGGGCAGAAGCCGGTGCAGCAAACTCTGCAGGAGCTCGACCAGACCATCACCGCCCGGCTGCAGAAGCGGCGTTAAAGCAAACCGTAGCCTGAGGGGACAGGGACGGCAAGAGCGACACCGAAGGAGCGAGGAAGAGGGAAGTAGGGAAACAGGGCGTCGTCAGGTCGCAAGCGGGGACGGTGCGAAACCGTCCCCGCTTGCTTCAGGTGGCTGCCGGTGGTGGCACAAGACCGGTCGCCAGGAACTGTTCCACCTCGTCTGCCCGCGGCAGGGAGTCGGATGCCCCCGGACGCGTGATGGCGATGGCGGCGGTGGCGCTAGCATAACGGGCTGCTGCGAGCAGATCATCTCCCATGGCGAGCCGTGTGGCGAGCGCGCCGCAGAAGGCGTCGCCGGCGCCGACTGTATCGACCGGGCTGACAGGGAATGCCGGAATCCAGCATCCGGCAGGCGCCGCTCCGGCGCTGCCGGGGCGGCTCAGAACGTACGCTCCGGACGCTCCCGCGGTGATGATCACTGCTCCTGCGCCCATGCCCAGCAGCTGCCGGGCGGCTTGCTCAATACCCGCCGGAGAGCCGGTATCTATCCCCGTCAGCGTTGCTGCCTCGGTCTGGTTTGGCACAAGCAGGGAGATCCGCGGCCACCAGGAATCGGGCAGGGAAGTGGCCGGCGCGGGAGCGGGGTTGAGCAGCACGGGCACCCGATGGGCTGCAGCTGTGCTCAAAGCGGCATCTACTGCCTCAAGGGGTATCTCCAGCTGCACGACCACCATATCCGCCCAGGCAAAAAGCGGGATGGCGCTGGCGATGTCGCTCGGACTCACCGCTTCGTTGGCACCGGGGACGACGACGATGCGATTCTGTCCGTCTGCCTCGACTGTGATCAGGGCCACACCGGTGGGATGGGCGGAATCCCGGATGACCCGGCTGGTGTCGATCCCTTCTGCCCGGAGAGCGGCCAGGCGTGTTTCACCCAGCGAGTCCTGCCCGACCCGGCCGACCAGCTTTACTTCTGCTCCCAACCTGGCAGCGGCCTGTGCCTGGTTGGCGCCCTTACCTCCCGCCACCTGGCGAAAAGCACGGCCGATTATCGTTTCTCCGGCGATGGGAGCACGCTCAACCTCGACCACCAGGTCCATATTGATACTTCCGACGACGAGTATGTGGGGAGGCGTGGCCTTTCCCTCCTCTGCCGGTTGAATTGCTGCCACAGCCACAGCTTTCGCCGGTCTGGCAGCGTTTCCCTGCTTGCCGACCGCCTGGTGCTTCCGGTGGTACGGTACCTGCCTTTCGCGTCATCGTCCGGCTCTCTGCAGTCGGAACTCTTACCGCCTGCGAGCAGTGGTGACATAATGTTTCCAGACAACATTGGGACCGGGAGGAATCGTTGATGCCCAGAGTGATTGCGGCTGTGAGCATTGTACCTATCGGAACGGGGGAGACCAGTGTCAGCCGTTACGTGGCTGCCGCCCAGCGGGCCCTCGCCCGTCATCCGCAGTTGCGCAGTCGCCTTGACCCAATGTTCACCAATATCGAGGGTGAACTGAGCGAGGTTTTCGCCGCCATCCAGGATATGGAAGAGGCTGTGGTTGCTGCCGGCGCCCGGCGCGTCTCGATGGTAATCAAGATTGACGACCGGCGGGATGCGGCCCACGACATGGAGGGCAAGATCAGGGCGGTCGAAGAGAAGCTCAAATGAGAGCACGGGCTACGGGTTGGATTCGGAGCCGGGATCAGATGGCCGTGGAAGCAGCAGGCGCAAGCGGCGTACTCGCCGCTCGGCCACCTCCAGCACCTGCAACTTGACCCCCTCGACCTCCACTTCGTCGCCGGGCCGGGGCAGCCGCCCAAGCCGGTGAAACACAAGGCCGCCCACGGTCACTGTCTCTTCCTCCGGTAACTCCAGGTCGAGCTCGCGGTTGAGGTGCCGCACGGTGGTCTCCCCACTTGCCTCCCAGGTAAACTCATCGATCTGCTTCAGCTCTTCGTCTGACGCCGGCTTCCCCGGGCCAGGAATCTCGCCCAGCACCTCCCCTACGAGGTCGTGGAAAGTGACCATGCCGCTCGTGGTGCCGAACTCATCTACGGCGATCGCCACCGTGCAGCCGCTCCGGCGCATCTCCTCCAGGAGCCGTCGGGCTTTCATCGTCTCGGGAACGGTAAGCACCGGACGCAGCAGTGTGCCAACCTGGATATCCTCCTGCCCGCTCAACAGGGCTTTCAGGATTTGCTGGCCGAAGACGACACCGACAAAATTGTCCGGTTCCTCGTCGTAGACGGGCAACTTGCTGAACCCGTACTGCGCGAGCAGTTCGGCAGCCTCCCGTACGGTGGCGTGGCGAGAGATGCTGACGATGCGGGTGCGGGGGACGAAAATCTGCTGGACCTCGGTCTCTTCGAGATCGACCACGCCGGTCAGCATGCTTTCCTGCTCCTCATCCAGTGCGCCGGTTTCGCCTCCCACGGAGACGATGGTGCGGATCTCACCCAGGGTCACGGGATGGTTCGGGTGGGAAGATTCCGCTCCCCGCTTGCCGACGAGGCGCACTGCGGCGTTGCCGAGGGCCGTGAAAAACCAAACCAAGGGGGCGAGCAGCCACATGACCGCCCGGACCAGGGGAGCGACGAAGAAGGCAATTACCTCACTATAGTGAACTGCCAGCGTTTTGGGTAGCACTTCACCGAAGGTGATTATCAGAACCGTCATCGCAGCGGTGGCGATGCCCGTTCCGGCCGGTCCGAAGAGCCGGAGCGCAGCATCGGTTGCCAGAGCCGAAGCGGCAATGTTCACCAGGTTGTTGCCGATCAGGATGGCGCTGATGAGCCGGCTTGGGTTGGTTAGCATCTCCAGCATCCGGCGGGCAGAGTGGTCGCCCTCCTCGGCGCGATGGCGCAAGCGCAGCCGGTTTATGCTCATCAGTGCGGTCTCAGAAGCGGAGAAGAAACTGGAAAAAACCAGGAGTGTCAGGAGCGCCAGTAGAGTACTTAACGGCACTTCATCGGCCATGAGGTTTCCCTCCCGCTTGTCACTGATCTTTTTCCGTGCCCCAGCAGATTTCCCTTCTAAGAACTTGCCCGTGACCGGGCAGGAACTTAGAGAGCGATGGCGAAGAAATGGGAGCGTTCCCACCACCTGGAGTGTCGCCACGGGAGGAAGGGAAGTGCGAAGGGAGGGGCGTCCTTTTAGGGTTAAGTGCAGCTACGACAACCGGAACCGGGGGATAGCTTGGCACACCTGTGCGGAGAGCTGTCTGGGCTGTCAGGCATCATATTTGGGAGGTGCTCCTGGATGAGAAGAGTCTTCCAGCGCGTTCTTGTCCCCTTTGTCATGTTGGCCGCGTTGTCGTTAGCCGTAGCAGGGTTAGAAGCTACTTTAGCAGTACCAGCTTTGGCTGCTGAAAAGATTGTAATACGTATTTACAGTGGCTTTGAGAGGACCGAAACCATCATCGACGAATACCTGCGCCTTTATGAAAAACTCAACCCCAACGTAAAGATCGAGAATCTCGGATCCGAGTGGGACACAAGCAAACTGACTACCCTCTTTGTGGCAGGCAATGCCCCCGACATCATCCAGCATAGTGACGAATTTATCCAGCAGTTGTATCGGGAAGGATTCCTCGCTCCCGTTCCTGCCGATCTCGCCAATCGTATAGCTCAGAAGTTCTACCCGGTGTTGGTAGCTGCCGTTAACTACAACGGCCGCCTCGCCGGCATACCAGCTGAGAACATGGTTACCGGGCTGTGGTTCAATAAGCAGAGACTGGATGAGGCTGGTATTGCCAACCATCCACAAACCCTGGATGAGCTGGAGAAGCTTGGGTTGCGGTTGACCCGGTTTGCCGGTGATGGGAGACGAGAGCGGCCTGGACTCGTGGAGCATGGCGAGTGGTGGAGTTTCAATCAATTTGGATGGACCATGTTTAAGGCGCTGGGCGGCCAGGTCTTCGACAATAATGGCCGGCTGGTACTGGAAGGTCAGCCGCTGCGGGATCTGCTTACAATAGTGCCTCGCTGGATCGGACCTCAGGGATTCATGTCCCAGGGGTGGGACCAGCTGCTCCGGTTTTTCCGGGGCGAGATACCCTATGGCTTTGGTTACCTGTGGTGGTCCGGGATAATAAAGGAGAACTATAAAGGAGACTACTTGAAGGACTTTGGGGTGACCGTCTTCCCCAAAGGCCCGGGTGGCAACGGAGCATTCCACTATGCCCACGCCTTCGGGGTCAACGCCCGCAGCAAGCACCAGCAGGAGGCCTGGAAACTGCTCGAATGGCTGGCGCTGCAACCGATCGAAGGTGTGACTCCGCTCGGCCACGCACTCGCTCACAAGTCTCTGCCGGTCAATCGTGATGACTTCTCGTCGCCTTACTACGACCCGTACCGGCCATGGGCTGCTGGTTTCATCGCCAACCTGCCGGGAGCGTGGTCGGAGGCGCAATACCTGGTCTACGGAATCGCCAGCGCCGACGTAGACTTTGCCACGGCCATGTGGCAGGTGCGGGATGGGACCAACCCCGCTCAGGCCGCTGCCGACCTGGTGCAAAAGGTCCAGAACAAGGTAAACGAGTTCCAGAGGGCGAAGAAGTAGCCAGCAGTAAGCGGCAAGCACCAAGCAGCTGGCGGAGGCAGGCCGGGTAGGAGCGGCCTGCCTCCGCTCGAAGGAGTGGTATGTTTGGTACAATCCTTGGCCGACATGGATCGAGACCTCCAGCAGGCTTTTCGGGACTTAGAAGAGATTGTGGCGGAAGTGGTCGACCTCGAGAGAGCCGGAGCGGTGTTGCGATGGGATCAGGAGACCTATATGCCGACCGGCGGTTCGGAGAGCCGGGCGCAAGTCCTGGGTACCCTGGCCCGCCTGGCGCATGCCCGTTTCGTCTCCGATGCGGTAGGCGAACTGCTGGCCAAGCTTAAACCCGCCCTCGAAGAGCTTGATCCGGAAAGTTACGAAGCATCTCTCATTCGGGTGACGGCCCGGGAATACGAGAAGCTGCGGAAGCTTCCTGCCAGGCTGGTGGAAGAGCAGGCCAGGGTGGCGTCCGTGGCCCAAGTGGTCTGGGCCGAGGCCCGGGAAAAGCAGGATTTCGGTCTCTTCCAGCCTCATCTAGAGAGGCTTTTCGCCCTTGCCCGGGAGATTGCCGATCATTTGGGATACCCAAACGAGCGTTACGATGCTCTGCTTGATCTCTATGAGCCGGGCATGCGCACTGCCGAGGTGGAGCATCTCTTCACCGCGCTTAAAGAGCGACTGCTCCCGCTGGTGGGGGCGATCGGAGAGGCGAGCCGGGCGGGCAAAGGGGCGGTCGACGACACCTTCCTGCGTCAGCCCTACGACGAAGCAGGCCAATGGGAGCTCACCCTGCGCGCGCTGCGGGCTATGGGTTATGACTTCAGTCGCGGGCGGCAGGATAAGTCGGCGCATCCTTTTACCATACACTTCTCCCCGGACGATGTACGTATAACCACCCGGATCATCCCGGACGACCCGCTTTCTGCGCTCTTTTCCAGCATTCATGAGGGCGGACATGCCCTGTATGAACAGGGGATTCCTCGTGCTCTCTCCCGCACCCACCTGGGGGAGGGGGCTTCTCTAGGAGTTCACGAGTCGCAATCCCGCCTGTGGGAGAACGTGGTCGGCCGCTCCCGCGAGTTCTGGCAGTTTTTCCTGCCGGTGGCCCGGGAGGTCTTCCCGGCACAGCTTGCCGGGGTTACCGTTGAGCAGATCTACCGAGCGGTCAACCGTGTCAAACCTTCCTTCATCCGCACGGAAGCCGACGAGGTGACTTACAACCTGCACATCTTTCTCCGGTTTGAGCTCGAGCGGGCGGTGCTCAACGGGCAGCTGGAGGTTGGCGAATTGCCGGCGGCCTGGGACGACAAGATGGAAAGCTATCTGGGAATACGGCCCCCGGACCTGGCCCGGGGCGTGTTGCAGGACATCCACTGGTCCATGGGGTCGATCGGATACTTCCCCACCTACACGCTGGGGAACGTGCTTTCCGTGCAGTTCTACCGCCAGGCGGTGCAGGAGGAGCCGGAGATCCCCCAGGCCATTGCCCGGGGTGAGCTCATGATGCTGAAGGAGTGGCTGCGCCGCCGGATTCACGTGCACGGTGCGAAGTTTGAGCCCCAGGAGCTGGTGCGCAAGGTTACAGGACGGCCCCTGGATCCCCAGCCTTATCTAGAGTACATCGAGGGTAAGTACAGCGATCTGTACGGGTTGAAGATGGGTTGAAAACGACCCGGCCGGGTGGGGGGTTGTTGGTGTCTGACGGGGGGAAGACGTGATGGGCAGGACGTGGCGTTTGCTGTTGACACTCCTGGCGATTGCCCTCGCTTCAGGCGGAGCCGACAGTGTACTGGCAGCGGGGGGCTCGGGAGCAGCAGAGGGCGAGGGGAAGGAGAGAGCGGAGATGAGTGGCTGGCAGCTGGTCTGGAGCGAGGAGTTTGATGGCCCCGAGATCGACCGTTCCGTCTGGAACTTTGACATTGGCAACGGGCACGCCGCCGGTATTCCCGGTTGGGGTAATGCAGAGCTGCAGTACTACACCGACGATCCGACCAACGCTTACATACAGGACGGCAAGCTTGTGATAAAGGCGGAGAAAGAGCAGCGGACCGACCGCTTTGGCACCTACTATTACACCTCTGCCCGGCTCAATACCAGGGGCAAGGTGACAGTCCGCTACGGTCGCATCGAAGTGAGGGCCAGACTCCCGGAGGGGAGGGGAATCTGGCCGGCGATCTGGCTCCTGGGGGCGGATATCGGTGAGAAGGGGTGGCCCGCTTGCGGCGAGATCGACATCATGGAGCTGGTGGGCCACAAGCCGGACACGATCCACGGTACTGTACACGGACCACTCTCAGGCGGTCCCGGCATCAGTGCCTCCTATACCCTGCCTGGCGGGCGGAAGTTCTCCGAGGAGTTCCACGTGTTTGGAATTGAATGGAGCGAAGGCGTGATAAGGTTTTTCGTGGACGAGACCGTATACCAGGAGTTGCGGCGGGACCGTATGCCAGCAAGCTACGCCGAGCGGGAATGGGTCTACGATCATGACTACTTCTTTATCGTCAACTTAGCCGTGGGAGGGCGGTGGCCCGGGTATCCGGACGAGACCACCACCTTCCCGCAGGTGATGGAGATCGACTACATCAGGGTTTACCAGAAGCAGCCGGAGAATTGACCGGCAACCCGGCCGGGCCTCTGGAGGTACCGGAGGACTCGGTCCGGGAAAAGCGCCGGGGGCGGGACTCAGCAGCTCCCCGCCCCCGGCAATTTGACAGACTCGAGTCTATAAATTGGCAGTCCCGCCGGAAAACGATTCGTAACGATCCAGAGCCTCCACTCCCTCGTTGGCCCAGACCTTCAGGAATGTCACAAGTTTGTCCAGGCTGGGGCTGTGCATCTGGCGGACGTAGAAGCCGGAAGTGGCCGTTCCCACCAGCAGAGCTTCGGCGGGTGGCAGACCCAGCAGCACGCCGGTGCAAAGACCGGCGTTGAAGTTGTCACCCGCACCGGTGGTAAGACGTGGTGTGGGTGTATACGGACCGGCGACGTGATAGAGCGTCCCCTCGAACAACCCGGCGGCTTCCTCGGTCGGGTGAACTACCGTCGCCCACACGTCCAGTTTCTCACCGATGCGCTGGGTCAGCTCAGGGAGCGGAAGCTTCGGCTCATCCCGCCGGGCGACTCCCAGAGCCCAGGCTACCTGGTCGGCCTCCTTGCGGTTAAACCCGGCAATCACCCTACCGTAGGGGCGGAAGCTCCGGATTACTTCGAGGGCCTCCCGCAGTTCATCAACGGTCCGCTTCTCCGGATCGGCCAGATCGAAGAAGAAATAGGGCGGTTCAGCAAACTTGACGTGAGGCAGGAGATCCGAGACCACGTGCTTCCAGACTTCGGTCGCGTACGGGAGGATCGACCAGTCGACCAGGGCCACCAGACGTGCCTCCCCGACTATGCGGACCAGTTCATCAAAGGGGATGCGCGCCAGAATGTTCTCCCAATTGACCTGTTTGATAGGCTCGATCTTCCCCATCATCAGCTTGCCATCGTTGAACTCCAGAGCGTCCGTATGTCCTGGGTCGGCAATGCTGATCACCCGGCAGCGACGGGCCAACTCATGAAAGACCGGATGGGGGTCGGGCAGGCCAACGCTGCCGATGTAGGTTAGAGGGAAACCGTAGTTAACGAGGGCGTTGGCCATGATCGGGCCGTTGCCCCCGAGCTTGACCTGGCGGGGCACGATCTCGATGTTGGTCGAGAGCCCGGCTGCTCCCGCTATCCGCTGGGCGAAGCTGGCGATGGTCTCGATCCGGGTGTAATGGTTCGGATCTGATCGCTTGTCCACGACGTCACAAATCTCGTCAACAAAACCGTCCAGGCCGGCCACGACGGGTAGGTTGGCCGGTTTCCTTTCACAAGTGGCCAGGGCACGGCGAGCGCTTTCTGCCACGATGCGTGAATCCATTAGGGGCACGGCGATTCCTCCTCGTCCAGAAAGCAATCGAAATCGACAAGAATTCGACAGGAAATCCCGGCAAGGGCTTCGCTGTCACGGGGACAAATCCTGCTGGTTTTGAAGGTAGGATAACCGGTAGCGGCGGCGAAGAAGGAAACGGGGGGAGAAGCAGGTGCGCCTGGGCTTGATCACTGACGAAGTCAGCCAGGATCTCCAAGAGGCACTAGACCTGGCGGAAGAGTTCAATATCCGTGATCTTGAGCTGCGCAGCGTGTGGGGGAAGAACGTCGTTCACCTGGATGCTGACGAGGTAGCGGATGTGGGCAAGCTGATCCGCCGCCGGGGCATGCGGGTCGTGAGCGTGGCCGGGCCGGTCTACAAGTGTCACCTGCGCGGAGGGACTCGCGAGCGTGTCGGCAATCTGCATGGTGGACCCGAGGAGTTGCCGCCCGAAGCCCACCTGGAGTTGCTGCGGAAATGCCTGGAGTTGGCTGACGCCTGGGACGCCCAGTTTGTTCGCACTTTCTCTTTCTGGCGGACGACTCCGGTTCCCGGGCCCGATCTGTACCGGGAGATAGCCTCGGCCCTGCAACGGTTGCTGGCGATTGTGCGGGGATCGGGACGCCGGCTGCTCCTGGAAAATGAGCATGCCTGCTACATCGGTACGGGAGCGGAGGTCGAGGAGCTTTGGCGGTATCCCGGCTTAGAGGAGCTGGGGTTGATCTGGGATCCCGGCAATGCCTTTTTCCTGGGTGAAACTCCTTATCCCGACGGGTATGAGGCCGTAAAGCGAGGTCCGGGGATGGAGCGTGTGCTCCACGTACATGTAAAAGACGCCCGGGCGACTGGCAAACCCGCTGAGCCCTACGAGTGGACCGAGGTAGGCAAGGGCGAGATCGACTATGTCGGGCAGTTTGCTGCCCTGGCGCGAGATGGCTACGTTGGAGTACTCTCTTTGGAGACCCACTGGCGGCCTGCTGAGATAAGTGGCAGAGAGGCGTCACGCCGGTGCCTTACCGGCATGATCCAAGCCCTGCAGCGGGCGGGTCTGCGCCAGACGGCGGATGGTGAATGGGTTGAGGGGGCTGGCTGATCAGGAAGTTCAATGGGCAGGGCGGCCGGTAGGGCGGCAGGCAGGGCAGCAGGCCGCCTGCCTTGGGCACGAGGTCTGCTCCCCGTATAGCCGTACTAATGTTAGAATAATGATGGTTGTGAGACCGGTCCGCGATGCAGCCCCCGTTGCCGCTGCCGGTTTCAACAATGAGAGGTGAAGGGCTATCGACGACCCATTTGGCGACTTAGGCAATCTGCTCATTGCCGTGTTGCTTGTCATTCTCAACGGTTTCTTCGTGGTGGCCGAGTTCTCCCTGGTCAAGATGAAAGGGAGCCGGCTACACGACCTGGCCGAGACCGGGAGTGGCCGGGCCAGGGCAGTTCAGCGAGTTGTGGAAAACCTTCAGTTTTTCCTGCCCGCCATTCAACTCGGGATAACTGTTGCTTCCCTGGCTCTCGGCTGGATCGGTCTGCCTGCGCTCGCTGAGTGGATCAGAAGCTTGTTCGCACCCTGGCAGACCGGATCGGGTGCCGTCTGGCACTGGATCGTCGCGGTGCTCGCCTTTGGCCTTCTGGCATTCCTGCACGTACTCGCGGGCGAGCTGGTGCCCAAATCCCTGGCTATTCGCGCTGCGGAGAGAGGGGCACTGTGGACGGCGCCCGTGCTGCTTGCGCTCTACTACCTTACCTTCCCATTCCTCTGGCTCTTTCATAAGGGGGTCACCCGTGTGCTGCGGCTTTTCGGGCTTACCGTGGCCAGCGAGGCAGACCTTGCCCGCTCGGAAGAGGAGCTGCGGGATCTCGTCTCATCCAGCCACGAGCAGGGTGTGCTCGACGCCGTCGAACGGGACCTGCTGGTAAATGTGTTTGACCTCTCCGAGCGCGTGGCCAAAGAGGTGATGATTCCCCGTCAGGACATGGTCTGCATATTCACCGACCAGACGCTTGGCGAGATCATGCAGACCATAAGGAGCAGCGGCCACACCCGCTACCCTCTCTGCGAAGGTGATCGAGACCATATCATCGGGCTTGTTCACGTTCGTGATCTCATCGGACTCAGTGTGCAGCCGGGTGTTAGTAGCGAAAGACGCCTCTCTGACTTACCCGACTGGCGCAGGATTACCCATGAAGTGCTGATGATTCCCGAAGGAACCTCCGTCACCCGGCTGCTCAAAGAGATGCAGCGACGGCGGACGCATATGGCGATCGTGCTAGACGAATACGGCGGCACAGCCGGCTTGATCACTATGGAGGACATTGTCGAGGAGATAGTTGGCGAGATCTACGACGAGTTCGACAAAGAGCCGCCCAAAGTGCAGCCGCGGGGCGCTAACGCTTACGAACTGGACGGCTCGCTCCTCCTGGAAGATGTGGCGGAGCTGCTCAATACGCGTCTTGAGGATCCTGACGTGGAGACGGTGGGCGGATTTGTTTTCAACCGGTTGGGTCGCAAGCCCAAGCGTGGTGATATGATCGTCCACGAGCAGTATCGCTTCCAGGTCCTGGAGGTAAAAGGCGCACGGATTGTCAGATTGCTGGTTGAACCGCTGGTGGTGGAGGCGCCGCCGGCAGGTGCAGCGAAAGCTGGTCCCGGCAAGCGGAGCGGCGGGGAGGAGGCCAGGCAGGAAGTGGCGGCGGAGGCTTCGCCGGTGCGGACGCTGAACCGGCGACGGGCCGACGCTACTGGGTAACACCCGGCGGCGAGGCCTTCCGCCGGGCCGGAAGGGTTGCCCACCGGCCGGCTAAGCAAGGAGGAAAGCGGGTAAAGATGTTGAATGTAGACGGGCGAACCTGCGAGTTAAGGAGGACGGTTGCATGCTCAACGTAGGGGTCGTGGGTGCGGGCACTATGGGTTCGGCCCACGCACACGCCTATGCACGGCTTCCCAACGTGCGGTTGGTTGGGATAGCTGACATTGACCTGGAAAAAGCAAAACGGTTGGCGGACGCAACGGGTTGTACCGCCGTGCCACGGGCCGAGGATCTGATCAACCGGCCTGACATCGATGTGATCGACATCTGCCTGCCCACCCATCTGCATCGTTATTATGTGGAGATGGCGGCAGCGGCAAAGAAGCAGATCTTCTGTGAAAAGCCGCTGGCCAGAACGCTTGCCGATGGCCGGGCCATCCTGGACGCGGTGGAGAAGGCCGGCGTGAAACTGGGAGTAGGCCATGTAGTGCGCTTCTTCCCAGAATATGCTAAGGCGCGGGAGATAGTACGATCCGGCCAGCTGGGTGAGATCGGCGTCATTCGCACTTCCCGCGGCGGTGGCGGCTTCCCCACAGCCTGGCAGGACTGGTATGCCAATTACGCCTGGAGTGGCGGCCTCGCTCTCGACCTCATGATCCACGACTTTGACTGGCTCCGCTGGACCTTCGGGCCGGTCGAGCGCGTATTCGCCAAGAGCACTTTCCGCCGCGACTTTAACCGGGAAGAGTACGTGCTGGCCACGGTGCGGTTGAAGAGCGGCGCCATTGCTCACATGGAGGGTACCTGGCTCCAGGCCGGAGGGTTTGCCACCTCTTTTGAGATTGCCGGCAGTCAGGGGATGCTCTCCTATGACAGCCGCAAAGTCCAGCCGCTGGTGACAATCACTCCTCCCACTCCCGGGACGGCGGGTGTGGCTGTGCCGGAGTCGCCGGGCGAGAGCCCCTATCTGAAAGAGATCCGGGCCTTCATTGACGCTCTCGACCGGGGCGAGCCGGTCCCGGTTGATGGCAAGGAAGGCTACGAATCACTCAAGATCGCCCTGGCGGTGCTGGAATCGATTGAGACCGGGCGTCCGGTCCGGGTGGAGGGGGAGTTGGGATGAACACGAGCAAGAACGCAAGCGGGATAGGGGATCGTCCCGTACGCCTGGGTATGCTGAGCATGGCTCACCTCCACGGCTGGAGCTACGCTGACTGCATGGCTCGCATGCCCGGGGTCGAGTTCGTCGGTATTTATCATGAGAATGCCGAACAGGGCAAGCAGTACGCCCAACACTTCGGGACCCGTTACTTTGCCAGCGTCAGTGAGCTGCTCGACCTGGTCGACGGCGTGGTGATTGCCTCCACCAATCGCCGGCACGAGGAATTGGTGTTGGCGGCAGTGGAGAAAGGCAAGGCGGCCCTCTGTGAGAAGCCACTGGCCATCAATGCGGAGGCAGGAGCACGCATGGTCCGCGCCGCTCGCGAAGCGGGTGTGCCGCTCTTCACCGCCTTCCCCTGCCGTTTCATTCCTTCTGTGGAGCGGGCGAGGCAGATCATCCGCTCGGGGCGGATCGGCCGGGTTCTGGCCATAAACGGCACCAACCACGGTACGATGCCGGGCGGCTGGTTCACCGACCCGCAGGAGGCGGGAGGCGGTGCGCTGATCGACCATACGGTGCATGTGGCCGACCTGATCCGGTGGTTCCTCGATGCGGAGGTGACCGAAGTCTATGCGGAGTACGACCGTCGCCTCTATGACATTCCCGTCGAGGACTGCGCCATCCTCACTATGGAGATCGAGGGCGGTATCTTTGCCACGCTCGACGCGAGCTGGTCGCGTCCCCGTTCTTTCCCCTTCTGGGGTGATGTGACCATGGGCATCCAGGGGACCGCGGGAGTGATCCGGCTCGACGCCTTTGACCAGGTAATGACCCTCTACTCTGACAAGCAGATGCGGCCAACCTGGCAGTTTTTCGGAGAAAGCGCGGATTACCGCATGATTGCTGAGTTTGCCCGGGTAATCAGGGAGGGCGGGCCGACTCAGCTGGCCACCGGGCTGGACGGGTTGCGGGCGGCCGAAGTGGCCTTTGCCGCGTACGAGGCGGGCCGTCGGCATGAGCCGGTACGCCTGCAGCCGGTTTCCGTATAAGGCGAGCGGCAGTCGCAAGCTGAGCGACGAGGCGGTTGGCATTCTCTTGCCACCGCCTTTTGTTTTAGCAAGGAACGTATAGTATAATAAGGATGAGCTATATAAACCACTTGAACTGGCGGTTAACGTGTTGTATCCGTTCGTTATCCGTTCGCTATCGGTTCACTATCATCTTCCATGCGTGGCCGGCGTCCCACGCTCGTCCGGCTACCCGGGGGAAGGAGACAGGATTGATGACCGAAGAACTGGTTCTGAAACTCGGGGGGAAGGCAGGCCAGGGCGTCGAGTCGAGCGGCGCCGGTTTTGCCCGGGCCCTGGCTCGCGGCGGCCTGTCGGTCTTTGGTTCGCAGGATTACATGTCGCGAATTCGGGGAGGGCACAATTTCTACGTTGTACGGGCTTCCCGACGTCCCCTCTACGCTCCCACGGAGCGGATCCACCT
This sequence comes from Limnochordales bacterium, assembly GCA_014896315.1. GTDB lineage: Bacteria > Bacillota > Limnochordia > Limnochordales > DUMU01 > DUMU01. The sequence continues at coordinate 239,656 of JADBKP010000003.1, read as the reverse complement.
TCTGCTGGCCTTCGATGAGGAGAGTGTTCACCTGCACGCGGGCGAAGTGCTGCCGGGCGGTGGTGTCATCTATGATGAAACGCTGCCGGTAGATGCCGATACCATCCGTTCCCGGGGGGCAGAGGCTCTACCACTCCCGCTGAACCGAATCGCCGAAGAAACAGGCGGCAGCAGAATCATGAGTAACACGGCGGCGCTGGCGGCTGCGGCCGGGATCGTGGGCTACGGTCTTGAGTATCTGGAGTCAGTTATCCGGGACAATTTCAAAAAGAAGGGCGACAGGATCACCGATGCCAACCTGAAGGTGGCGGAGACCGCCTACAAGGAGGCGAGCCGGCGCTACGGCGCGATCTTTCCCTGGAAGCTCGAGGCTGCAACGCCTCTGGGCAAAAGCCCCTATGTGCTGATCAATGGCAACCAGGCCCTCGCCCTGGGAGCGCTGGCGGGCGGCTGTCGGTTCATCTCCGCTTATCCCATGACACCGGCCTCGTCCATCTTTGAATGGATGATCGACCATGCTGATCAGTACGGCATTGTGACCAAGCAGTGCGAGGACGAACTGGCCGCCATTTTGATGGCGATCGGTGCGGCACACATGGGGGCACGGGCCATGACCGCGACCTCTGGCGGCGGATTCTCGCTGATGGTGGAGGCTTTGGGAATGGCGGGGATGATGGAGGTGCCGGTGGTGATTGCCCTGGCCCAGCGTCCCGGTCCGTCCACGGGCATGCCCACCCGCACCGAGCAGGGGGATCTGCTCTTTGCTCTGCACGCGTCACAAGGGGATTTCCCGCGCATCGTTCTGGCGCCGGGTACGGCTGAGGAAGCCTTCCTTATGGGCGCGCGGGCTTTCAATCTGGCGGAGAAGTACCAGCTGCCCGTGATCATCCTGACCGACGCCTTCCTGGCCAATTCGGTCAAGACCTTGGAGCGGTCAAAGCTTTCCGTGAGCAAGGTTGAGATTGACCGGGGTGAGCTGGTCAGTGAAGAAGAACTGGATCGCATGACGGATAGGTATGCCCGCTACAAGCTGACCGCCTCGGGTATCTCGCCGAGGGCTCTACCCGGCCATCCAAAGGCCGTGTACCTGGCTAACTCCGACGAGCATACCGAGTTCGGCAACTTCGAAGATGAAGATGCGGAGAACCGGGTGCGGATGCATGAGAAACGCATGCGAAAGCTTGATACGGCCCGCACCGAGATGCGGGAGCCCCTTGTATACGGCTCTGCGGAACCTGCAATGACGCTGGTCTGCTGGGGTTCGAGCTACGGTCCGGTGCGGGAGGCGGTGGAGCAGTTAAACGCCCGGGGGGTGGCGGCCAACCTGGTACATTTCTGCGACTTGTGGCCGCTCTCCCCGGAGAGGGTGAAGGCTGTGCTCGCAGGGTTCGCCCAGAGCGGTAGTCGGCTGGTCCTGGTGGAGGGGAATATCACCGGCCAGTTTGGCCGGCTGCTGCGGGCGGAGACCGGAATCAGCCTGGAGGACAGGGTGCTACGCTACGACGGACGGCCGCTGACGGCCACCTACATCGTGGAGAAGTTGCTCGGCCTGATGCCGGCCGCGATCTCCCGGGATGGAGGTTTGGGCGAACGGGTGGAAGGAGGAAATCGCGTTGCTTGATCTGAATCTGTACAAGAGTGAAGTGAAGCCCACCTGGTGTCCGGGATGCGGTGACTTTGGCATTCTGAACGCCGTCAAGCTTGCCCTGGCAGAGCTGGAGATTCGGCCGCACGAAGTCCTGTTCGTCTCCGGGATCGGCTGCGGCAGCAAGCTCCCTGATTATATCCACGCTAACGGGATGACAACCCTGCACGGGCGGGCGTTGCCGGTGGCGCAGGGGGCAAAGCTGGCCAATCCCAGGATGCACGTGATCGTTGTCACCGGCGATGGCGATGGCTACGGCATCGGCGGCAACCACTTGCTGCACGCCATGCGCCGCAACATCAATATCACGCACATAGTCGAAAACAACATGGTCTATGGTTTGACCAAGGGCCAGACATCGCCCACCAGCCCCAGGGGGTTTGTGACCAAGACGACGCCCCATGGTTCGCCGGAGGATCCGGTGAACCCTCTGGCTATGGCGATTGCGGCGGGTGCCGGCTTCGTCGCCCGTGGCTTCGCCGGTGATCCCAAGTATCTGGCCCGGCTGATTGCCCGGGCGATCATGCATCCCGGCTATGCCCTGGTCGATGTACTCCAGCCCTGCGTGATCTTCAACCGGATCAATACGGCCCAGTGGTACCGGGAGCGGGTCTACCACCTGGACGAAGAGCCGGAATACAATCCTGCCGACCGCGATTGGGCCTGGCGGAAGGCGTTCGAGTGGGGAGACCGTATCCCTACGGGCGTTTTCTATGAGGAGACGGGGCGGCTGGCCTACGAGGAGAGCCTGGCCACCCTGTTGCAGGAGGGGCCGGTGGCGACCAGAACCATCGCACCGCTCAGCCAGGCCGATGAGGAACGTCTGCTGGCAGAGTTTGCATGAGGGCCGGCCGGCTTAAAGGGCCGGGTGAGGGGGTCGGTGGCGGTTCAACGGGGCGCAGGAAAGCTGTTGCCGCTGCCGAACCTTTCTTTTGGGGGTCGATGGATTGGGCTTGAGCTTCCACCCGGGTGCAGGTAGCGGAGCGGAAGAGAGGCGTCGACAGCTGGTCCGCTGGTTGCAGCAGGCAGACCAGCCGCTCACCGGCGCGGAGCTGGCCTCCCGCCTGGGAGTCAGCCGCCAGGTCATAGTCCAGGACATGGCCGTGTTGCGGGCTGCGGGAACTCCGGTCGTCGCTACGCCTCGCGGTTATCTGCTCCTGCCGGCGGCTCTGCCAGGGCTGGTCCGGGACGTCCTGGCGGTCTGCCATACTCCCGACCAGACGCGGGCCGAGTTGATGCTGCTGGTGGAGTCCGGCTGCCGTGTGCTGGACGTGATAGTTGAACATCCCCTCTACGGTGAGCTCCGGGGTGAACTGCAACTTGGCACTCCCGCCGAGGTCGAGGACTTTCTGCAAAGAGTGGAGGCCGAAGGCGCACGCCTCTTGTCGTCTCTGACGGGAGGTTTTCACCTGCATACGGTGGAGAGCCGTGACCCGCAGGCCGTGATACGGGCGCGGGAAGGACTGGCGCGTCTTGGTATTTTGCGCGGCGACGAGAGCAGTAGCAGCAGTAGAGGGTAGGGCTGGCAATGGAAGTGATTCCTGTTACTCCCCGTGGCTACTGCTACGGGGTGGTAGATGCCATCCAGCTTGTCCGCGAGGTGGCTCGGGATCCGGGGTATCCCCGTCCCATCCAGGTTCTAGGGCAGATAGTTCACAACCGGCATGTAGTGGAAGAACTGGACCGGCTGGGCGTCATCACTCTGGATGGACCGGACCGCCTGAAGCTTCTGGAAAAGGTGGAGGGTGGGACGGTCATCTTCACAGCTCATGGTATCTCGCCGGCAGTGCGAGAGGCGGCTATCCGGCGCGGGCTGCGGGTGGTGGACGCCACCTGTCCGGACGTGGCCAGAACCCACGAGCTCGTGCGCAAGTTGGTCGCACAAGGTTATGAGTTACTTTATGTGGGAAAACGAAACCACCCCGAACCGGAGGGAGTTATCGGCGAAGCGCCGGAGCATATTCACCTGGTGGAGCAAGAGGGAGACCTCGACCAGCTCCCGGAGGAAGTTCAACAGCGGCTGGCTACCAGACCGGTGGCGGTAACGACGCAGACTACGCTCAGCCAGTGGGATACGATCCGCATTATCGCGGCCATCCGGCAGCGCTATCCCGATGCGGAGGTCTACAACGAGATCTGTCGGGCTACCCAGACGCGGCAGGAGGCGGCCGTTGAGGCAGCCCGTCAGGTTGATTTGGTACTGGTGGTAGGCGATCGGCGCAGCAACAACTCAAATCGCCTGGTGCAGGTGGTACGGGAGATAGCCGGCAAGCCGGCCTACCTCATCGACGACGAAAACGATATCCGCCCTGAATGGCTGCAGGGGGTCACACGGGTAGCAGTGACCGCCGGTTCCTCAACTCCCAGTCATATTACCCGGGCCGTGATCGAACGCTTGCGGCGGTGGGAAGCCTAGCCGGATCCTGCCAGAAAGGAAAGGTTGGCCGCATTGGAAAGGGTGGGCAAAGCAGTCTACCTTGCCGGAAGGCTGGTGGGCCGCGCCGCAACTCCCTGGCGTGAACAGGGCGAGTTGCGTCTTAAGGCGCGTGTCGCCCGACTTAACCGGTTGCTGGCAGCTGTCGTGGCCACCAGCGGGTCGCAACCAGGTGTGGCGCTGGTGCTGCTGGAGCCGCGCCGGTTTGGCGGCCTTGTCTGCGAGCCGGACGTGGGGCTCTCTCCACGGGTGCTGGTTGATGAGTTCCTTGGCCCTGCCATTGCCGAACTGACCGGGGGCTGGCCGGATAAGGTCGGTATCAGCCTGGCAGTGGGTATTGGCGAAGGACCGGCCCTTGCTGCCGAGAGGGCCTGGGCGCTCGTGGACGATGAAGACGGAGCAGTGGGAATTCGCGTTGGGAGCGGCCGGCCCGATCTCGATCGGACCGCGGCGGCTTTGTGGGCCCTGACGGAGGCAGTTACCTCATCCTGGACAGGACGCCAACGGAAGCTTTTTCAGATATACAAAGAACACGGACCCCAGGTGTCCCGTGTGGCCGAGATGAGTGGCATGAGCCCGTCGGCCGTAAGCCACATGCTGCGCCGTATGCACGTTCACGAAGTGGAGGAAGGACGCCGTGCCTTTCTCGTCATGCTGCAGGAGCTGCTGCGGCAGAGCAACTCGTGAGCAGGAAACGTTCACTAAACGTGGAATTGTCTATTAGATAAAGCGATCTGACCGGTGAGGAGGGGTTATCCGTGCAAACGACCGGGCTGCGCAGGTCAATGCTGGTGGTGTTGGTATCGGTTCTGATGCTTGCGTTTGCAGCCGTCGGAGCCGTTCCGGCCAGCCACGCGGCGGGAAGTATTGAGCAGCTGGTGCGGGCGGACGGGAAGAGTCTGATCATAACGGCTCGCAACCAGTTGCAGGTTCAAGGTATTGAAGGATATTACCATCTTATGATGGTCTATACCCCCGACTTCACACAGCCGATCACCGTTCTTGGCAGTCCCACCACAGTTATTGCTGTTTCGGGCGGTAAAGTTATTGCCACCGAAAAGGTGCCTTCCGGGGGCCAGGTGAAACTGCCCATTCCGGCCGACGGATACCTGGTCGTAGGGATCGGCCGCGGCTCGGTCTTCCTCGACGCCGTCAAGGTTGGTGACGAGGTCAGGATCATCGAAAGGGATTCGGTAACCCCTGATCCCCAACCCACCATGGTGGTGGCCGAAAACGGCGAAAGCTACCCGATCACGGCCTGGAACACCGGCCGCGGCCCCAACGAACTGATTGTCTACACCCCCGACTGGGGCAATAACACCTACACCAACTTCTGGGGCGCAGAGGCGCTGGTGCAGAACGGCGAGGTTATCTATGTCCGCCAGCTCAGGGAAGACCCGGCGCTTGACATTCCCGACGATGGCCTTGTCATTTCCGGCCACGATGCTGCCGGCTATTGGATCCTGGCTAACCTGGTTCCGGGTACGAAGGTAAGTTTCGAGTAAGAAGAGAGTACTGAGATCATCGAGCTGAGCGGGCCGGCAGTCGCTCTGCCAGCTGGGAAGACTGCCGGCCCGGCCTGTTCCCAGGTGAGTTCCGGGGCTGGCTCAGTCGGCCGTAGCCGCTGCCTCTTGCGCGGCTTTGGCCGCCGTTCCGGTGGGGACGGTAGTGTAGCCCTCCTCCCGCAGAATCTCTTCCAGGGCATTCAGGGCTCTGAGCAGGGAGGCTTCGTCAATCGCACCCATGTGGGCAAACCGCCAGATCTTGCCTTTCAACTGACCCTGCCCGCCGGCGGCCACTACCTTCTTCTCGTCCCGCAACCGGGCGAGAACCTTGCTTCCATCCACTCCCGCAGGCACCAGCACTGCCGTGACGGTGGGGGAGGCGATGCGCTCGTCTTTTACCAGCAGTTCCAGCCCCAGGGCTCGCAGGCCGGCTCGCACCATCGCTGCCCGCCGCCGGTGGCTGGCATACGTGGCATCGAGCCCGGTCGCGTTGATCAGGGCAAGAGCCTCCTTCAGGGCAAACCAGAGGCTGACAGCAGGAGTGTAGGGAGTCTCACCCCGTTCACCAAACTTACGGGCCGCCCGAAAGTCCCAGTAATACCGGGGAAGCTTTGCTTTCTCCACAGCCGCCCACGCGGACTGGGAGACGGCAACCAGGCCTAATCCGGGCGGGCACATCAGCGCCTTTTGCGAGGCGGTGACCACCACATCTACGCCCCAGGCATCCATCTGCATGGGGATCCCACCGAAAGCGCTGACGGCGTCGACGACCAGCAGCAGGCCAAACTCCTTCACTTGCGGTCCGAGAGTGGCCAGGTCGAGCGTCACTCCGGTGGAAGTCTCGTTCTGGGTGAGAATGACGCCGGCAATGCTCGCTGGATCGTGGCTGGCCAGGTAGCTCCGCAACAGCTCCGGAGTGATGGCCGTACCCCATGGGACCGCAAGCTCTTCGACCTGCAGCCCGAAGGCGCGAGCGATCTCGGCAAACCGGTGGCCGAACTCGCCCATTACCCCCACCACAACCCGGTCGCCGGGGGAGAAGAGGTTGACGATGGCAGACTCCATCACGCCCGTACCGGAGGCGGGGAAGATCAGGATTGTGCCGTTTTCGGTGCCAAAGAGCGGACGAAGCCCGGCCTCGATCTGCCGGTACATGCTGGTAAACTTCGGGCCGCGGTGGTTGATCAACGGCCTTGCCGCCGCCAGCCGCAGCGCACGCGGCACCGGCGTGGGGCCGGGGATGAGCAGTAATTCGTCTTCCGGCGGCACAAGGAACTCAGCATCGGTCATCTCGGTGTACCTCCCAAGCCCCCAGTCCTGCCGTGCTTTCCTGGTGAGAGAAGGAAACGAGTACTCGGGCTGCCGGCGGAAAAAGAAACCCCAGCCTAGTCAGGCTGGGGCGAATCACCGCGGTGCCACCCAGATTGCCCACCCGCGCCGTAAAACCAGATACGAACCGTGCCACGTCACGGCTCGAGCGGATGAGCCACTCATTTCCGTTAACGGTTGGTCCGGCACGCCTTATCCTGAGCCCCTTGTCTGCGATCTCAGGCTTCGGCGGCACCTCCGGGGGGGATTCGCTCGGGGGAAGCACCGGCTCGCAGCATCCGCCGGCTCTCTTGAGCATTCCGCACCGGCTACTGGTCCCCTTCATCGGCAGGAACTGGTCTGATTTGTGCGCAGTTTACCACGGTGATCCTACTTCGTCAAGAGCGGTAGCTGCAACCAGATGAGCAGGGTAGCCAGGGCCAGGGATGGCACTGCCGTTACCAGTCCGGGCCAGAACCACTCCATGAAGGAGACCTGGCGTTTCTCCTGCCGTTCCAGAAGACCGATCGCCACGATGTTGGCGGTACTACCGATCAGGGTCAGGTTACCCAGAATCGTTCCACCAAAAAGCATACCCCACCAGAGCGGGGCGGTCTGTATTCCCTCCTTGGCCAGGTCACTGACGATGGGGATAAAGCTGGCTACCGCCAGCACGTTGTCCATAAAGGCCGTAAGGGCCCCGATGCTCCAGGTGATCACGAGCAACAGAGGTGTCGTCTCGCCCCCGGTGACGTGGATCATCCCGCGGGCTATCACATCGGTGACTCCCTTGAAGCGCAGCGTGCCGGCGGAAGCAAACAGAAGCATGAAGAAGGCGAGCGTCCACCAGTCAACCCGCTTCTCCACCAGCTCGCGGGCGCGTTCACGCTCGATGAAGAGGACCAGCGCACCGGCCAGCAACGCCACACCCACCAGCATGGTGTTGGTGCCGAGCCCGAGAGCATGTTCGATCTGCTTATGCAGGATCAACCCGGCAACCGTGCCAAGGAAAAGGAGCGCGGGAAAGAGCATGCTGCCTGTTTCGCTCCCGGTTGCCTGCGCCAGCGCTTCGGCCTCCTTCACTTTGAGATTCTGCCGGGCCTCGCGCATCTTCTTCTCCATCTCCTCGAGCGGGCGGCGGAAGTATATGAAAGAGAGGACGATGGTCAGGACGAGTGCTGCCACAGCGATGGGGGTGGCCCAGCGCAGGAAGTCGGGGAAGGTCAGGCCGGCCCTGAGCGCAATCAGGACGCCGATGGGATTGCCGACGACCGTGGCACTGCTGCCGATGTTGGTGGCGAAGACTGTCATGATGATGAACGGGATGGGATTCACTTTGTAATGACGGGCGACGCGCAAGACGATGGCCGACATGAAGAGGATGGAGGTAACTTCATCTACCAGAGCGGCGGAAAGGAAGGCAAGGAACATGATAGAGCCCATGAGCTTGCGGGCCGTCCCGCCAATGAAGGGTAAGAGCCTATCGAGCACCCATTCAAAGAAGTGACGCTCCTCGAGATACCCGATAAGCGTCATCATTCCAATCAGGAAGAGGATAACGTCGAGACTGGCAAATTCGATCAGGTGCGGAATGTCAAGCAAGTTAGCTCCGAGGAGTATCGCAATTCCGGCAAAGGCAAAAGCCAGCCGGAAAGGCCAGTAGAAGAGAGTGCCGGCGATGAAACCGATGAAGACTGCGATGGCGACTAGCTGGTCCGTGGTAAAGCCGCTGAAGGCTGCTATCAGCGCGAAGATTCCTACCACGGCAATATAAGCAAGTGCTTTCGTCATGCTAATGAAGATAGACTCCTTTCTGTTAGCCTATTTACAAGTTGCATGGTCTCTCATAAAATACCCGCTCCTGGCATGATCGTAAAGATGGGCGTCCGGGCATCTCCCACTCAAGAAACCCGAACGGCCGTCTTCGCAATTTGCGCAGACGGCCGTACGGGAAGCAGCCGCAGTTTAGCTGGGTGAACGGAGTACAGCTCCGTGGCTTGCCGATGTAACGAAGTACGCATACCGGGCCAGCCAGCCGTTTTTGACCTTGGGCGCCGGTGGCTGCCACCGGCTGCGGCGCCGGGCCAATTCCTCGTCCGATACTTCGAGCTCCAGCCGGCGGTTCGGAATATCGATGGTAATGATGTCCCCCGGTTCGATGAGGGCGATGGGGCCACCTTCGGCCGCTTCCGGCGAGATGTGGCCCAGGCAGATCCCCCGTGTGCCACCGCTGAAGCGCCCATCGGTGATGAGGGCGACACTCTTGCCGAGGCCCATGCCGACGATGGCGGAAGTGGGGGAGAGCATCTCGGGCATACCCGGTCCTCCTTTGGGGCCTTCATAGCGAATGACCACCACATCGCCGGGCTTCACCTTGCCCGCCTTGATTCCCGCGTCCGCCTCTTCCTGCGATTCAAAGATGACCGCCGGGCCGCGATGGAAGGTCACGTCTGGATCGACGGCTCCGGTCTTGAGCAAAGCCCCTTCTGGAGCGAGGTTGCCGAAGAAGACTGCCAGGCCCCCTGTGGTGCTGTAGGGGCGGGAGAGCGGCCGGATCACTTCGGTATCCCGAATTTCAGCCGCCTCGATGTTTTGCCGCAGCGTGCTGAGCGTGACCGTGGGCCGGTCCAGGTGGAGCAGGCCGGGGATCTTGCTCAGTTCTTTCAGGATGGCGCTGATCCCACCCGCCCGGTGCACGTCCTCGATGTGCCACCGGGAGGCGGGGCTAACCTTGCACAGGTGCGGCACCTTGGCGGAGAGTTCATTCAGCCGCGCGAGCGGGTACTCGAATCCGGCCTCGTAAGCGATGGCCAAACCGTGCAGTACAGTGTTGGTTGAACCCCCCATGGCCATGTCCAGGGCGAAGGCGTCGTCGAGGCTCTCCCGCGTGACTATATCCCGCGGCCGCAAGCCGGCCTCAACCAGCTTCATGATCTGTGCCGCCGCCTTTTTCGCCAGTTCGGCCCTTTGCGGGGTGTTGGCCAGGATCGTGCCGTTGCCGGGGAGCGCGAGACCCAGCGCCTCCAGCATGCAGTTGATGGAGTTAGCGGTGAACATACCCGAGCACGAGCCGCAACTGGGGCAGGCAAGCCGTTCCAGCTCCGCGAGGCGTTCGGCATCGATCCTGCCCGCTTTGAGAGCTCCCACGCCCTCAAATACCGAGATGAGGTCGAGCGCCTCGCCCGTCTGCGGGTCCCGCCCGGCGGGCATCGGGCCCCCGCTGATGAAGATAGTCGGGATGTTGACCCGCAACGCCCCCATGATCATCCCGGGCACGATCTTGTCGCAGTTGGGAATGCAGATCAGTCCGTCGAACCAGTGGGCGTTCACCATCGTCTCGATCGAATCCGCGATCAGCTCCCGGCTGGGGAGGGAGTAGTGCATACCGATGTGACCCATGGCGATCCCGTCGTCGACGGCGATGGTGTTAAACTCGAACGGCACGCCGCCTGCTTGCCGGACCGCCTCTTTGATCAGCCGTCCGAACTCCTGCAGGTGAACGTGGCCGGGCACGATGTCACAGTATGAGTTGGCGATAGCGATGAAGGGTTTACCGAAATCGCTGTCGCGCACCCCAGCCGCCCGCAAGAGACTCCGGTGGGGCGCCCGGTCAACCCCCATCTTGATCATGTTGCTCCGCTGCCCCCGGGCAGCCTGCGTTTCCTGCACGACGGATACCCCCTTAAGAGTTAGAAGACATTTCGCTGCGCAAGGTGCGGTCCCCTCCGTAGGATCGGGTGCATGATCGGACGGCCGGTCAGGGCTTGGCGTAGCTATTTGTCTGGAGCCCCGCGTCACCAGCCGCGGAGTGCATCCCTTCAACCGCCGGCGACAGGCCGGAGTCGCCCAGGGCAGCGATGTACGCGTCGACGTCGCGCGCCGTGGGTGCGACGCCGTGGTACGCACAGCCGTCGGCCGGACAGCCGAGGATTCGCCCGCCGGTTCGGGACGGGCAAGTGCTGACAAGCAGTGAGCTGTCACCTCCATGGTATACTGGCAGTGTCTCTGGAGGTGATGCTATACAATGGTACAACTGCAAGCGGGAGAATTCGACCTGATTGTAATCGGTGGCGGTCCCAGCGGGTACGTGGCTGCTATTCATGCGGCCGAATTGGGGGCCAAAGTGGCGCTGATAGAGAAAGCGAATCTCGGCGGGACGTGCCTTAATGCCGGCTGCATACCCACAAAAGTGCTGGTCCGCAGTGCCGAAGTGCTCGAGACGACACGTCGCGCCGCTGAGTTCGGGGTCGTGATCAATGGCCCGATAAGCTTTTCCTGGGAGAAGGTACAGGCACGGAGGGCGGAGGTGGTCAGGACTCTCGTCGAAGGGCTAACCCGTCTCGTCCGCGGTCATGGCATAGAGATCATCAACGGCGAGGGCCGACTGCTTCCTGCTGGTAGCGGGGCTGATCAAAGGCCAGTCGTCGAAGTCCGTTCAAGTGCTGCTGCAGCCGGGGAAGCAGCAGGGGAATCAGGTGAGGCGAGACGCCGGCTGGTGGCGAGCAACGTCATCCTGGCGCTCGGATCCGTACCGGCGCGTATTCCGGTGCCCGGGCTCGATGCTGCAGGGGTGATTGGCAGCGACGAGGCCCTGGCCCTGGACAGGCCACCGGCCCGGCTGGCCATCGTTGGCGGCGGCGTGATCGGCGTGGAGTTTGCTTCGATCTACCGTTCCTTCGGATCGGAGGTAACCATTATCGAAATGATGCCGACACTTCTGCCGGTGGCCGACGAAGAGATCAGCAAACGCCTGGCTCTCAGCTTCAAACGGCGGGGCATCCGGGTAGAGACGGGAGCGAGCCTTACCGAAGTGACCGGCAGCGCCGGTAACTTCACCCTGCGTTTTGAACGGAACGGCAAGGCTGAAGAGGTGCAGGCGGAGACGATACTGGTGGCAGTAGGGCGGCGGCCCAATCTGGCCGGCCTGGAGGAAGCGGGGGTCGAGATCGAAAGCGGCCGGGTTCGGGTGAATGACCGCCAGCAGACCAGCCGACCGCATGTCTATGCGGTGGGGGACGTTACCGGCGGCACGATGCTGGCCCACGCCGCTTTCATGCAGGGAATGGTAGCGGCCGAAAATGCCCTCGGAGGGAAGGCACAATTCCACCATCCCGTGCCGGCGGCTGTCTTCTCTGCCCCGGAGGTTGCATGGGTGGGGGCTACAGAAGAGGAGCTGAAGAAGAACGGCACCCCCTATCAGCTGGTGAAGCTGCCGTTTGCTGCTGTCGGCAAGGCGCAGGTGCTGGGCGAGACCGAAGGGATGATCAAGCTGATCGGTGAGGCGGGGGATCCCGGTGCGGCCCGTCTTCTGGGAGCGCATCTTATCGGGCCCAACGCTACCGAGCTGGTCCACGAGTATACCCTGGCGCTGCAGAACGGTCTGACCATTAAGCAGGTGGCCGAGACGATCCACGCCCATCCGACCCTGTCGGAAGCGGTGGTGGAGAGCGCCCATCTCTTCCTGGGAATGCCGGTACACGTCGCCCCGGCCCGTTCAACCGGTGGCGCGGCCAGCCCTGCCGGTACCCGTGGGACAAGCTGGTAGCGAAGGGCCGTCCCCAGCCGGCGGCGGACAAGGAGCTTTTGCTGTCGCCTCCACCGCTGGCGCAGCCGGCAACTCTGATCCGTACAGCCTGATCAGGGCGCTGGCAGAGGCCAGGACGGCAGCGGTGGCGAAGAAGGGGGAGCGCAGTCCCAGGGCATCGCCCAGTGAGCCGCCAATCAGCGGACCGAGTACTCCCCCCAGGGAGTTGACGCTCTGCAGCAAGCCGAAAGTGCGGCCGCGGGCCTCGGGGGGAACGCTGAGCGCCATCATCAGGCTGGCGCTCACCGAAATACCGGCGTTGGCAAGCCCGAAGAGAAAGCGGAAGACTCCGAGAAGCCAGGGGCTGCGTGACAGCCCCTGGCCCACATTGAAGAGGGCGGCCAGCGCGAGACAGGCGGTCAGCAGAGCCGGCCCGTTTCGGCTGGCCCGGCGCGATAGGAAGGGACTGCCCAAAACAGTTGCTATACCTACCAGGGAGTAGACGATCCCGGTTACCAGTTCTACCCGGGAAGTGGTTATCTCCCTGATGTAGAGCGGCAGCGTCGGTTGAACGAAGAGCAGGCCGGACTGCACCATCAGTTGCACGAGAAAGAGCAGGCGGAGGCTTGTGTTTTGCAGGCACTCCTTCACATCCTGCAGGGGACGGGGTTGTTCCTTGCGGACCGGTGCACGCTCCTGCAGGCGGAAGATGTAGGGGGAGAGGGCTGCCATGATCAGCAGCCCTCCGCTGACCAGAAAAGAACCGCGGGGTCCCACCCATCCGGCGATGAGCCCGCCAAGCAGCGGGCCTATGATCAGACCGGCAGCCCCGCCTGCCTGAAGGAAGCCGAGGGCCTTGCCCAGTTCGCCCTCGGGGGTGTTGCTGGCGATAAAGGTGTTGGCTGCCGGGATGAAACCGGAGACGAGGCCGTTGACGGCCCGCCAGAGGATCAACTGCCAGACAGAGGTAGCGGATGCCATCCCAAAGTAGGTGATTCCGATTCCCAGCCCGGCCCGCAGCATCATCGGTTTCTTGCCGTACCGGTCGGACAGAGAGCCCCAGACGGGGGCGATCAGGCTGGAGGTAATGAAGTTAACGGCAAAGACCAGCCCGGCCCAGGCGGAGACGTTCTCTCTGACGCCCAGCTCGACGACGAGGGTAGGGAGAAAGGGGGTGACGATGGAGAAGGCAATCTGGGCAGTAAAGACTGCACCCCAAATGACATAGAGATTCCATTGCCAGTAAGGCAATTGCCGAATGGAGCGGAGCAACCAATTCGCCGTCCTTTACTGGGAACGCTCGAAGCAGCAGGTATCATTTTATCAGATTCGTAACTTGCGTTGACGGATGTGCGATGCTAAAATCAAAAAGAGGTCGCGCCCTTATGGCACCATTGGGTCATCGGCGCTGGTATCGGCCCTAGGTCTCCGTCGATGGGCTGGCGATGGGGTACCCCGGCAGACTCCGGTTTCGCTGTGTCACCAGTTTGGTTTGGCTTGGGGACGCGGACCGAGACTCAGTGCTGGTCATCGCCAGCAGAAGGAGACGTATCCATGGCCAAGACTCTGTATGTTGGTAACCTTGCCTGGCGGACAACGGAGCAGACGCTGACCGAGTTTTTCTCCAATTACACCCAGGTACTGTCGGCCCGCATCATCTCGGACCGGGAGACCGGTCGTTCCCGGGGCTTTGGCTTCGTTGAAGTTCCTGATGAAGATGCGGAGCGCGTGATCAGTGAGGTTAACGGGCAGGAGTTGGACGGGCGTCCGCTCAATGTGAAAGAGGCTCAGCCTCGTCCGCAACCGGCGGGCAGAGGGCCGCGCGAGCGCCGGTTTTAACGCCGTAGAAATGTAGAAAAAGCGCTGCAACTTGTGACGGGTGGGTCGCAAACGACCCACCCGCTCCTCATTCAGGCCTCACCAGATTGTCTGGTACTCCGGTTTCAGAGTGACGCCCAGCCCCGGCTTTTGCGGCACGGGGAGGCAGCCGTCCACCACGGCACTCAGGCTGAAATCCTCCTGCACGACATCGCCGGCATAGAGGAAGCCGCCCACCGGTTCACAGGCGTGCTCAACGGCAGGAGTGGAGGCAGCGAAATGGAGTCCGGCGGCGGTTCCCAGACCGAACTCAACCATTGAACCGACAAGGCAGCTAATCCCGGCTGCTTCGCAGAGGGCAGCGACCTTCTTTGAGGGGTAGAGACCACCCGGTTTCATGATCTTGATGTTGATGATGTCACAGGCCTTGAGACGGATGAGGGTCATCGCCTCAAACTGGTCAAACATGGACTCGTCCGCTTCGATCGGGGTGTCGAGGGCGGCCGCCACCTCCGCCATCCCGAGAAGGTTATGCCGGGGAACGGGTTGCTCGATCAGCTCCAGGTCGTACTCTTCCATCTTGCGCAAGGTCCGGATGGCGGTGGCTACATCATAGCCCTGGTTGGCGTCAACCCGGATTTTGACGTCGGGGCCGAGCGCCTGGCGTACCAGCCGGACCACCTCCAGGTCTTTCCTGGGATCGCGGCCGATCTTGAGTTTCACCGTCTTGAACCCGTACCGGCGCACGTGTTCAACGGCCTCGGCCACCATCTCGTCGATCGTCCCCATGCCGACCACCCAGGCCATCGGGATGCGGTCCCGCACGCATCCGCCCATCAGCTTATATGCCGGCAGGCCAAGGGCTTTTCCCTGTACATCGTACAGGGCCAGGTCGATAGCGGCCCGGCTGAAATGGTGGCCCGGGAGAGCCCGCGCCATTCGGCTGTGGATCTCCTCCAGGTCGAAGGGGTCGCAGCCGATCACGGCCGGTGCGAGGTACTTGTTGATGGCGTTCAGAATGTCGTTCTGGGTCTCGTCTGAGTATGAGGTCATAGGCGCGGCTTCACCGTACCCGACCACGTCTGTATCCGTTTCCAGCCGCACAAGCACGTGATCGCCGACGGCGCTCGCCCCGCCGGTGATCACGAAGGGCTTCTTGTAGGGAATGTTGACCGGATACGCTTTGATACTCGTGATCCGCATTCCGTCAATCCTACCTTCCTCTGGTTTCTGCTGCATTGTCCTGCCAGTTCGCCGTTGACAGCAGTTCACCCTGCTGATGCTGGAGCAGCCAGCGTAATCAGCGTGGAGGCCAGCAGTTTGACCCCGATGGGCAAGGCTGTTTCATCAAATTCGAACGTTGAACTGTGATGGGCCGAGGCGGTGTCTGCCCCCAGCAAGATGTAGGTCGCCTTCCCTCCTTGCCGGTGAGTGGCCTCCATCAGCAGCGTCGCGTCCTCGCTCGCGCCGAAGGGATGGTGCAATATAACCTGCCGCACCTGCGGGATGGTGGCGGCCGCCTCGGCGACCAGGTGGGCGAGTTCGGGGTTGCTGTTTTCGGCCGCTCCCTCGCCAATCCGTGTCAGGTAGGCTGAGCAAGCGAAAGCGGTTGCCGTGCCCTGGATGATGGCCTCGGCCCGCTCACCCAGCTCGGCGTTGACCTCGGTTCGGGAGGAACGGGTTTCGAAAAGGAGCTGTGCGTGGGCCGGGACGATGTTGGCCGCCGTTCCGGAGATAAGCCGGCCAACGTTAACCCTGGTGATGGCCCGGCTGTCCTGGGGCAGGGTTGCCAGGGCCAGGGCTGCCTGAGCCGCCGCCAGTAGAGCGCTGCGCCCTTCCTGGGGGGCGATTCCCGCATGGGCACTCTTGCCCTGGAATACGGCTTCGTACTGGGAGCAGGCCAGGAAATCAACCGCTCCCCCGGCCACCGTGCCGGTGGGTAGCCCCAGCCCCAGGTGAACGCAGATCAGCGCGGTCACGCCGTCGCACGCTCCCGCGGCCAGCATCGCCCGGGCACCCCGACAGCCTTCCTCAGCCGGCTGGAAGATGAGGCGCAGGCGGCCGCGAAGATGGGGGGCAAGCAGGGGGGCCAAGCGGCCGAGAGCCAGTCCCATGGCGATATGGCCATCATGACCGCACGCGTGCATCACCCCGGGGCGTGTGGAAACGTAGCCGTTGAGTGCCGGAGGGTGAGATGGGTCGGTCGACTCGGGAAGGGGAAGCGCGTCGAGATCAAAGCGGAAAGCTACCAGCGGTTGCTGCTCACCTCTACTGCCCAGCGGCAGGTCGGCCACGATCCCGGTAAAACCTCCCCGCATTATCTCAAGCCAGCGCAGCAGCCGTTCCTGCGGGCCCCAGTCGCCGGCAATTCCAGGTGTCAAAACCAGTTCCCGCGCCCGCTGCCAGGCTGCTTCCAGTTCGGCCGGCCCGGGTACTCCCATTCTGGCCCAGGCGGCGGTGACCGCCGGACCGGCCCGAACCTGCCATCCCCAGCTCTCCAAAGCCGTGGCGACCCGGGCCGCAGTACAGAACTCCGTCCAACCGACTTCCGGGTAGCGGTGGAACGAACGGCGAGTGGCCACTATCTCCGGGGCGAGAGTATCAATCCGGCTGAAGACCTCAAAGCGCAGTTGTTCCGTTGGGTCGGCTGATTCGGCTGATTGCCGGGGCGTGGAGCGTACCCCTGACGGCGTTGCTGCTGGCACTGCCGGCCGCATTTCCGGCTTTCTCTCTGGCGACAAATTCATACATGGAGTCCCTTCTCCTGGAAATAACGAGAATAGGCCTTGTCCGAGCCCTTGATATGGCTAACCAACCAGTCGCTGA
Source organism: Limnochordales bacterium (assembly GCA_014896315.1). GTDB lineage: Bacteria > Bacillota > Limnochordia > Limnochordales > DUMU01 > DUMU01. Next base: position 222,596 of record JADBKP010000003.1, on the reverse strand, counting down.
GGAAGATCAGGAGTTTGATCGAGACGTTAAGCTTACCTTGGGTGAAATCCTGGCGAAAGTTGTCAAGCTTGCTGATAAAGTAATCGTGTTGAACCTTATGGTCATTGTAGCCCGGATAACCGTACTTTAACATGTAGTTACCTTCGGTGGTGAAATGGACTCGCGTGTATTCCACCAGGCCTGCGAGCACCTCTCCGACCACTTCTCGTCCTCTTCCCGAAGCCATGGCGGAATGCAGCTCGTTAATGAGGTCGAAAAGCTTCTGGTGTTGGCGATCGAGAGTATCCACGTGGACACTGTAAGTCTCATCCCAGGTTACCAGCGGCACGCTTCCTAGCCCTCCTCTCGTTGACGCCCCGTTCCCCGTTTGCTGCTTTTCGGTGGCGTACCGGTAAACCGAGTCGGTCAATTCAAGCAACCGGTGCCGGCGCCATTCTACCATTTTCCTCATGAAAACGCCCTGCCTTCCGGCAGGGCGCAAGAAGTGACGGAACGTCAGGCCAGGAGCGCCCGTCCTATCTAAACCACCCCAGAGCCAGTTTGGCCTCATCACTCATCATGTCTGGATTCCAGGGCGGGTCCCATACGAGGTTCACGTCCACGTGCCGTACGCCCTCAAGCCGGCTGACGGCCTCGTCTACCTGCGCCGGCAGGTACTCGTTGAGCGGGCAACCGGGTGTGGTCAGCGTCATAGTTACGGTAACGTCCCCGGCCTCCGTGATGTCGACATCATAGACCAGACCGAGGTCGACAATGCTGAGTCGCAGCTCGGGATCGAGGACCTCCTTGAGTGCCTCCATGACCTCCTCCTTGGTCGGCAGCTTTGCCATGGGAAAGCTCACCCCCTTCCCGGGCAGTACACGCCTGCCCTTGCCTTTACTTTATACCGTTTACTACACGATCCTGCGCTCTTTACTTTACCCCGCCGGTGGACGTGGCCCGAGAATCGCCGTCCCGAGCCGGATCAGCGTGGCGCCTTCCACGATGGCCAGAGGAAAGTCGTGGGACATGCCCATGGAAAGATGGCGCATCTCTACGCCGGGCAGGCGCAGATCCTGAATCTCTTCGGCCAGCTGGCGGAGGCGGGCAAACTGAGCCCTGACCAATGGTGCTGAGCCTTCCGCGCTGGCTACGGTCATAAGCCCCTGTAGGGCCAGGTGTGGCAGGGAAGCTATCTGCCGGGCAAGCTCGACGGCCTGGGTTGGGGGAACTCCGTGCTTGTTCGGTTCACCGGAAATGTTCACTTCGATTAGGACCGGTAACGGCAGGCGGTCCGGTGGCAGGCTGGTGGAATGCCCGGCAAGCCAGGCTTCCAGGGCGGTCGCCAGTTCCAGGCGATCCAGGGAATGGAGCAGGGCGACACGCGGGCAAACATCCTTGATCTTGTTCCGCTGCAGATACCCGATGAAGTGCCATTCGATGGGGAGATCGGCGAGGGCAGCACTTTTCACCCGTAACTCCTGGGCTCGGTTTTCGCCGAAACGGAGAAGACCAAGCTCTGCCGCCAGCCGCAGCCGTTCCGGGCCAACGGTTTTGGTCGCCAGTATGATCTGAATCTCCTCCCGCCGCCTGCCGACGGTGTCAGCCGCGGCGCGGATCGCCTCCTCCACATGGGCAAGGCGGTCGGCCATGCGCCGGCGAACCTCATCCAGGCTGAGCTCCCAATCGCCTGGGGGAAACTGGAGTGTCGCCGGAGGACGGTAAAAGTCGACGGTTTTGCCACCCGCCGTCATGCGTGCCATTGCCTCCTGTGTGCGTAGGTGATGGCCATCGTTTGGGATCCCGCCTTTACGTCCAAGGCGGGGAATCTGTCCATCCTCTTCCGGTGTCTCCACCCAGGTATATCAGGAGCGTCCTGCAGGGGCAAGTACCACCGGCAAACGGCGTTGGGCGGTGGTGCGTCCTTACCTGGATTCAGGATGCAGTAGGGCAGTTGGCTGTAACTTGTTTCCTAACTCCTTGAGACCTGAGGGTCTAACCCTAAGAGGCCGTTTCAGAAGAGTATTTGAGCTTTTAGCAGTACCTCACCCCGGCCGTAGCGGCGGAGTAGGTCAGGAAAGGCATCGAGGGGCTCGCGATCCGAGACTAACCGCTCGAGGTCGAGGCGGCCGGAAGCCGCAAGCTCCAGCGCCGCCTGGAACGTGGCGTTGACAGCGAAAGATCCCACGATCGTGATATCTCGCCGGTAGACCAGGTAGGGTGAGAGGTTTATCCGGGCCCGGGGTGGTGCTACCCCAAAGACGAGGAGTACCCCACCGGGGGTTACCCAATTGCGGGTAAGCGCCATCTCTACTGCTGACGGTGAACCGCTGGCGTCGATGACCAGTTCAAACCCGTCGGGCGCAAGCGCCCGCATGATCTCATCCAGCTCGTCGCCAGTAAGTTTACCAGCGTTTTCGCTGCTTTCGCCGGGACCACCGTTTGCGTCAGGCGCAGTGTTGCGGTTCGCTTCAGGCTTGGCCGCGCGGCTGTCATCAGCCTTGGGTAGCAGAACGGTGTGGGTGGCGCCAAGTTCGCGAGCAAGCCGCAGGCGCTCGGGCCGCAGGTCGGCCGCCACAATGGAGGTTGCTCCGCCGGCGAGGGTGGCGATAGTGATTGGGGCGGCCGGTACGACAGAAGCGGCACTGGCCGCAGGAGAGGTTGGGGTTGGCGGTGACAGGAGTACCAGGAGCGAGGCGTTCGGGGTCGACGTTGGAGCCGGTCGCAAAACCACGCCGGCAAACTCGTGGCCGGGAATGATCGGGTAGACGCCTCCGTGTTCGCCACGAAAGATATGCCAGTCGGTGCCACACAGGCCGGCCGCCTTCACCTCGATCTCGACCTCATCTGGCCCGAGCCCACGTTCGGCCACCGGGTCGGGAACGTCACGGATGGCCACCACACCCGGCTGCTCGATGACTGCCGCCCGCATAGACCGTACCCCTTTCCGTTTAGCTCTCAACCAACAGAGTCTCCGGCAGACGGTCCTGCCCTTCTTGTCCTCATCCGGCCTTACCAGCCTCTCCCGCTGTTCCCACCCAGATATACCAGGAGCACTGTGAGGGACAAGTAGCGGCGGGGGCAGGCATGTCTGTCAGCAGCTGATGATACTCTTTGCGGGGTTTGTCGGTAGTGCGGCCATAAGCAAGAGGAGACACGCGAACGCCATGACCCCGCGTTCGCTCTTGTTGGCTGGCCGGTACCGTGCACAAAAATGGCGGAAGGGGTGGGATTTGAACCCACGGGCGGTGTAGACCGCCACACGCTCTCCAGGCGTAAACGGGTAGGATCCCACCCCTATGCCCAGCGCGGAAAATCGGCCTTTAGCTGGGGTTCTCCCGCAACCGACGGTCATATTCCAGTCAGGAGAGCTTCCTCAATTCCAGTCAGAATTCCAGTCAAAGTGACCAAACTCTCCCGCTGTCCCCACCCAGGTATATCAGGAGCGTCCCGAAGGGGCAAGTACCGGCAGGGGAGCAGGTATGCCTGCCAGCAGCTAACGACACTCTTCGCGGGGCTCATATGGTATTTACACCAAGACAAGGTAGCCCTTAAGAGAAAACTGCCCTTTGACAGTAGAACTCCCTTGGCGCACTTGCCATATGGCTCCCCACGTCCGATCCGTCATGATCACCAGGGGCATGGCGCGGGCCAGCAGAAAAAGGAGACGCGTGAATGCCATAATCCCGCGCTCTCTCTTATTCGCTGGCCCGCAGCCTGGGCAGGTCTCATCCGACCATCAGAATGTTTCCTGATCGACCCCTCTCGGTTACCCCGTCTTGGCATTACGACCACTTGCCATTCTGCTTGACCCACTGGGAAAGTCGTTCGCCAGGCTAGAAGGTCGTTCCTTCTTGGTATACCGGTATGCACGAACGGGAATGCTGGCGTTCGTCCGTTCGCTACCAACTGGCGGTGGAAGATGTATAATCGTAACCCCGAGGGCGTATCTTGGAAAAACGGATACGTCATCGCGGTTGCCAAGAAGGAGTCTGCGCACAGATGTCGAAGTCAGGCGACGCAAGGAGGGGCGAGGCTATGCCTGCGCAGCTGATTAAGCAGCTTGTGAACGAGGTGGAGTCTGCAACCTCTGCCCAGTCAGTACCGGATGTCGACCCGGACAACGCTACGTGGGACGATGTTTTTCGGTGGGGTGAGGAAGTGGCGCGGCGCGGGCTGATCTCCAAAGAGGGCTCTCGCGCCCTGCTCAAGGAGGTCCGTGAGCTTGCGCGCCGTTTTGGACACGTGCGTCCTGATTGACGCGGTATTCAACGGCGATCGCCATTGCCAGGATGTCCTTAGGCAATCGGGAAGTACCTACCAGGTTCTTCTTTCCAAGGACATCCTGACCGAGTACATTCTGATAGTTATTCGCTTCGGGATTCAGGGGCGAGTCGCTGGCCGGTCTATTGTTCGGGTAGCAGAGGCAATGGTGCAACTACTCAAAGGGGCTGATTTCGTATGCCCCAAACAGCACAATATGTGCACAGTGGACCCGGGCGACAATAAGTTCGTCGACTGCGCTATCGACGGGGACGCGGACTTCATCGTGACCGGGGACCATCACTTGACGTCCATTCCTGGGCCCATCCTTAACTCTTCGGGCAAGACGGTGCAAGCCGTATCCGCTTGGCAGTTCCTCGATACGATCAAGATAAGTGGAGCAAGGGGACGCCGCGGCGGCTGACCCGATTGCCGACCCTCTGGATACCTCTTGGCATCTGCTAAGTACTCAGGCAGTCCGGGCCCCCTTGAGGAACCGGGCTGCCCACTCGTTTGCATGCCTTTCCCTCACGACGCTGACCGAATCCCTAACTCCTCCAACCTGATCTCCATGGCCTTCCGACTCACTCCGAACTTCCGGGCCAGTCGCGCTACGTCATACCCCAGGCTTGTCCCCACCTCCTTTACTGCCCAGGCGGGCATGAGGGCCTCTGCAGCTCCGTGGTTTGCCTGGATCTCGTAGAGGTTATTCGTCCCTGGCAGGTGAAACCCGTAGGTGGAACCAAGGTAAGCGTCAAATCGTGACCACGTTGACGGCGAAAAGCCCCCGCCATGTGAGCGGGGGCCCATAGAGCCTATGAAGACAACAGGCGAAGGGATCAGGCGGTAGGCGATGCAGGCACCCGGCAGGTGGCCGGCAGGTTGGCAGACCACGGCAGCAGGTCGTCCAGGGCCGCCGGGTTCCCAATGTCCACGTTCAGAAGCCGGTCGAGCAGATACGTTAGGTAGGCGAAGGGATTGAGCCCGTTCTCCTTGGCCGTCTCCACGATGCTGTAGATGATGGCGCTCGAACGTGCACCGCGAGGAGTGTTGGCGAACAGCCAGTTCTTGCGCCCGATGACGAACGCCTTGATCGACCGTTCGCTACGGTTGTTGTCCAGTTCCAACCGGCCGTCCTGGAGGAACGCCGTCAGTTTGCTCCATTGGTTGAGACAGTACTGGACCGCCTGCCCAAAGGCGCTTTTCGGTAGAGCACAGGCCGCCTGGCGCTCAAGCCAAGTATGAAACTCCTCTAGCACCGGCCGGCTGCGTTCCAGACGGGCGGCCTGGCGCTCTGCCGGCGTGACATCGGCCAACTCTCGCTCGAGCGCAAACAGGCGGTTACAGAATTCCAACCCTTCTTGCGCCGCCACTCGTTTGCCGGCGCGGGCAGATGGAGGAAGCGCTTTGAGAGCTTCGTCGAACTTGCGCCGTGCATGCGCCCAACAACCCACCAGGGTAACGTTGGGCAGCCCGTCGTAGCCGGAATAACCGTCCACATGCAGGTAACCCGAAAAGCCCGACAGGAATTTGCGGGCGTGCTCCCCCGCACGAGTCTGCTGATACTCGAAGAGAACGATGGGTGGTCCATCTCGTCCCGTGCGATACAGCCAAAAATATGACTGAGTCTGTGCCGCTCGTCCTGGTTCGTGGAGCACCTGTACGGTGGTCTCATCCGCATGGAGGATCTCTTGTCGGAGCAGGTGTTCGTGCATCCGCTCGTAGAGCGGGCTCAACCACCGGTCAGCAGCGATGAGCATCCAGTTGGCCAGGGTTTGACGGGAGAGAGCGATCCCGAGCCGTTCAAACTGCTGCTCCTGGCGGTAGAGAGGCAAACCCTCCACGAACTTCTGGGTCATTACGTAGGCGACGGTCGAGGCAGAAGCCAGACTTCCCGGAATTACAGGTGCAGGCATCGGCGCAGGGACGATGGAAGCAGTGACCTCCTCTCGCTCACAGTGCCGGCAGCCATAGATGTGGCGAACATGCTCGATCACTTTCGCCTGAGCCGGGATGATCTGAAGTTCCTGCCTAACTTCCGTACTCATCTCGTGCAATGGGCCACCGCAAGCCGGGCAGATCTGCTCCGCCTCAGGGAGACGGTACTCAATGGTCTCCACCGGAAGGTCTTGAAGCATGGCTTCACGATGGCCGCGGGCCTTGCGACGGCGATAAGAGTTGACCGTCTCCAGCGTCGGTTCCGGCGGAGCTGGGCTGGCTGCTTCGACCTCGGCTTCGTTGAAGATCAATGGTTGCTGTTCTGTCGGGGTACGTTCACTGGAAGCACCAAACTGGCGGTGCCTCGCTAAACGAAATTGCTCCTCAAACCAATGCAGCTTTGCCGTCAGCTCAGCAATCTGTTGCAACAATGCAGCGTTCTGCTGTTCCAAAGCAGCGCATCGGTGGCGAAGATCTTCAGTGGTTGCGTCGGAAGAAAGTGTCATGATAGTCTCATTCGCCGTTGTTACGTCGATCTCCTCTTGCTTAGCAAGTTTTTTCGCCTCGATCTCAAATGATCGTCCGGGCGGTTACCTCTGGATGAGCCTCCCGCTGTTCAAGGGGGAGACCGTCGAGTAACCAGCGCAACTGGCGACGAGTGATAGCCAGCGGAGTAGCACTGGGCTTTGCCGGCCATTGAAAGTGACCCCGCTCTAGCCGCCGGTAATGCAGCCAAAATCCGTTGTGGTCCCACTGGAGAATCTTGAGCTTGTCCCGGCGGCGATTGCAGAAAACAAACAGGCAAGAGGAGAATGGGTCCAGCGCAAATGCCTCACGCACTAACGCTGCCAAGCCGTCGATCGACTTGCGCAGGTCCGTGCTGCCGCACGCCAGATAGACCCGGTCCGGGCCGATATCGGTCAGCATAATGCCGTCAGCACCCGCACAACGGCTGTTAGCAATTCCGGATCGAACCCCGATTGCACCTCAATAACGGCTGAGCCCACTCGCACAAGCAACCCGTTGCCGGTATGGGGGAGCTCCCGGTCGTCTACCACCACCGGCAGCCATTGTGACGCTTTCTTTGTACGTGCTGGTACGGGTGCCAGCCGTCTGATCCAATAGTACATCTGATGGGGTTTGATTCCTTGGGCTCTACACCACGCCGCCACAGTCTGCCCGCTGGCCAAAAAGGCTGTAACCCGTGCCTGCCACTCTTCTCGTTGTTCGGTATTGGTCATCCGACGACAACCTCCCCTGCATAACTCTGGAGGAGATTATCGCCAAGGGCAGGCCGCCGGGCCAGGTGGTTACGGTTTGACGCTTACGAACCAAGACACCGCTATTCACCTTGTCCTGTATCTGCCAGCGCCGCTGCTATGGCTACCAGCTGATCCCGGTAATTGAACAAGTCGTCAATTTTCTCGATGGGTATAAGAGGCGACGCGGTTTTATCCTTCGATTGGATGGAAACGTACTTCTGGGCTCGGTTGAAGTACAGCCTACAGATCCACTTGCGGACGTTCCCATCGACCAGTATCGCAAAATACGACGCTGTATCCTTGAACGTCACCCTTTCTGGCGCGATGACCTCCCGGACGATGGCCTTAACCAGGAAGAAGCCTTCGAGCTCGGCTGTGGTGGTCTGCACCCTTGAACTGCCTTCTTCCGCCTCGCTAGTTTCGCTAGCTGTGGCAACCTCCTGGGCTGCAGGAGGAGATTCCTTCTCTGCCTCCATCGTTGTCTTTATGGCTGACTTTAGCTTCTCACTGATGAGCTCACCGATATACTGGTTCAGAGCTTTCTTGACAATTGGGCCAAATCGTTCGAGGACGTTGTGAGTTATCTTTCCATGGTAAACTTCCTTGAGAACGAAACGAAGAAAGCTTTCGGACGGATCCTTGAACTGGCTGTCCATCAATGCCTTGATCTTGGTCGTATACTTAAGGTTTGATGCTGTAGAGAAAAGGTCATCAGCATTGAAGTTCTCTTTGTGAAAACGCTTGACCTCAGCCACTATGGCTTCATTCGGATCAAGCAGGTTGAACTCCAAGAATGGCTCCTCGTCCATCTTGTTTGGTTCCTGAAGATCCGAGTAGAATTTGTATATGATACCGTTTGTCATTATCGCGAACTTAGCTTCAGTGGCAGTGAAATACCGGAATAACTGCGAATCATGTCCGGTCAAGTCGTCTGTAACGGGTTTGGCCTCTACCAAAATGGCGGGCTTGCCACCAATCACAATGGCATAATCAACCTTCTCGCCCTTCTTAGTACCAATATCGGCGGTAAATTCGGGTACAACTTCAGCAGGGTCAAACACGTTGTAACCAAGGAGCTGCAAGAAGGGCAAAACGAGGGAGTGTTTCGTGGCTTCTTCGCTCTTGATGTGAACCAACAGGTTTTGAACCCTGCTAGAAAACTGGCGAACTTCATCAATGAAATCCATGGCGGTCCTCCTCCGTTGCTTTACTCCGACTACCAGTTACCGGGGCTTCGCCTCAACCGCAACACAACGATATGCACCAACCTGGTTCGACTGCCCTCCGGCGAACGTACTGCACCAGATATCCAATCGTGCTCAGGCACTCCGGATTCCCTGGAGGAACCGGACTGCCCATTCGTTGGCGAGTCGTTCTGCCTTGGTGTTCATCACCTGGCCATTGAAGTCCAGGGCGACGACCACATCTCCCACAGTCGTGAAATGGTGCCCGAGTTCGTGGGCCAAGACAGCCCAAAGGCTCTGCTCTTCTGTTTCGAGTCCAGTGCTTAGGACGATAACAGGCTTGTCTAGTTCCGGAATCCGAACGTACATCCCCACTCTGGACTCGAATGGCCACCACTCAATCTGAATGCCCTCGGCCTCGATCAGCTCCCACAATGCTTGTGCCGGAACCACTCACGGTACCTCCGTGTGTCGATCTACCTCCTCGTATATGGCGAACACGTGTTCGCGGTCAAGCGCCAGGTATTGTGGCGGCACCAGCCATTGGGCACTAGGTCTGCTCTTTTTTCTCTGCCTCCTTCCTCCGCCCGTACTTCATCCGCAGATAGTCCATCAGGATGCGGAACTCCTCTTCAGCCTCGATGGGGAGGTCGGGCGGGAGGGGATCGGTACCCTTGAAGTCCGCCACGACCACGTTGGGTCCCGAGACGTCCGCAGGTGGCAGAGGCGAGGGGTCGTCGATCTTGCCGGTCAGGTAGTCCTTCGTGGTGCGGTAGAAAGCTGCAAGGCGCATGAGCATGTCGTCGCCGGGTACGACCTCGCCTGACTCCCACCGGTCAAGGATTGTGGGGGGAAGGTGGAAGTAAGTGGCTACTTCACCCTTGCTCCAGCCTGCAGCCTCACGACGTTCCTTCAGACGGGCTGCGAGACCGGTGGGGGGAGAGATCTGCGGACGACCAATCAGGTCTTCGGGAGTGCAACCAAAGACCGAGCAAAGCTGTTGGATTGCCTCAAGGTCAGGTTGATTTCGCCCTGACTCCCAAGCCTGAACCGCTTGGCGACTCACTCCAAGCAGTTCACTGAGGGCTTTCTGGCTTAGACCACGTGCCAGACGCATCTCCCGTATTCGAGTTGCCCAGTGAGGAGTCTCTTTCTTTTGTGCCACTGTGAGTAGCGCCCCCGACAACATTCTATAGCTCCCTCCGATTGGCTTAAAAGCCAGGCCACAAAACGTGGCTACAGGGTATTGACATGCCACGAGGGGTGGCATACCATACAGTTGCAAATGCTACGTGATGTGGCCGACAGGCCACTGATGATGGCAGGTGGTCCAAAGGTGCAGGTGACCTTGAGACAGGCCAGACGGGAGCGAGGGCTAACGCAGCTTCAACTCGCGGAACTCGTGGGAGTGTCCCGCCAGTTGATTCAGGCAATCGAGGCAGGGAAAAGAACTCCAAGTCTCGGTGTCGCCTCCAGGTTGTCGTCAGTCCTCGGTCTCCCCATGGAAGCCATCGCGAGTGCCACTATGGCTCACCACCGGGCCAACCGCGAGGTCCAAGAAGTGGCAGAGAAAGGGGGTGAAACCAGTGTCCCTGGGAGTGTGCAGCGCACTGGAGGACGGGATGAGGCAGAAAGGCTTGCGGGGTAAGCAGGTCGCAGATGCCATCCCCATTCATCACAGTGAGGTCAGCAAGATCCTGCGTGGCAAGCGCCCCGCGATCACTCCGCTAATGCGCGAGATCGCCCATGTCGTCAAGAGCGCCAAGCTGTGGCAGGTAGTGACGTATGAAGCCACGGAAGGGCTGTTCACTTCTCCCTGGCCTGACGGAGTCGGGAGAGATATCCATCCTGCGGTTGCCTACCTGCGCAGCGTCGTAGCAGCCAAAGAGGCCTCGCAAGCTCGGGACTTGCTGCGAGGGTTCGTCACCCGGTTGTGCGACAGCCTGACGCCCGACGACGTGGAGGTCATCAAGAAGCAACTGCTGGCCCTGATCGCAGACCACCGTTGGGATCAGACGCTGATCTCCGCAGTCTGCGACTGGGCAGGTATCGACGTTGTGCAGCTCTACCGTAAGCATGACGAGATGCTGCTGTTACAGCACGACGTGTCCTGGAGGAAGGCTGCATGAACATCGCACGGGATGGCGACGAGCCAATCAAACAACGCCTTCTCAGGATCCGGGAGGTAGCCATCTACCTGGGCGTCTCGGAGTCGTTCGTCAAGAACGCAATCCTCCGCGGGGAAATTCCCGCAGTCCGTATCGGTAGAACGCTGCGCGTCGACAAACAGGACCTAGACAAGATCATCGTCACGCACAAGAAGGGGGTAGCAGTCTGATGGTTGGTGTCAAAAGCTTTTCGGGAAAGGTTATCGAGTTCAGGAGGTTCCTCAGGGGGCCAGAACAGCTCTCGGAGCAGAACGGGCAGAACCAACAGGAGCAGGCGGAACCGGTCCAACAGCAGTCTGTGGGCAAGTGCATCCGGTGCGGGCGCAAGTTGACCGATCCCAGCTCTGTTCAAAGGGGTATGGGCCCGGTCTGCTGGGGCAAGAGCCTGGAGGAGATGGCACTGCTACGTCAAGAGCAGGCCAGTCTTGAACTCGAGCAACCAGTTGCCAAGGCGGTGTGAAGGGTGCAGGAGGCAGAAACGGTGCGGGCCAGGGGAAGGCGGTCTCCTGGCCCGCGGAGGTAAGCTTCTCTGCCTCCAGTTTACCACCACAAAGCGGAGGAGGCTATACCATGAGCGTCACGGAGGAACTGATTCAGAACCGTCTTCGTGCTGTACTGCAACCCAAGTTTGACCGGGCCGAGTTCAGGTTGAGCGAGGTGGGTAAGTGCCCCCGGATGCGTGTAATGCGTGTCCTGGGCTATGAGGAGCAGCCACCGACCGAAGAGGACGCCCGGTACTTCGAGCGCGGGCACATTGCGGAGGCCTGGGTGGTGCAGCAGTACCGACGGACTTATCCACGCCACACCCGCGCTCAGATGAAGGTCCACACACCGTATGGGACGGGCCATATCGACCTGTGGTTTCCGGGAAAGGCCCTGATCGTCGAGGTCAAATCCGTCGGGCGGTGGTCGTTCGATAACGCCATTCCCCGAGATGAACACATCGCTCAAGTACAGGCCTACCTGCATTTCTTCCGTGACCATAAGGGGCAGCGCAGGGCGGACCATGCTGAGCTGGTCTATGTCGACATGGACACTCTCCGGATGAGGGTGTTTCCAGTTCAGTACGACCCAACCCAGGGCGAAGCCATTGAGAAAGAGCTCGAGCAGCTGACACGGATGGCAAACCTCGGCCAGCTGCCACCAGTGACATATTTCCCGGACCAGGAACCATGCGTGACCCACACACCACAAGGGGTCAAGCGCTGCCCCTTCTGGCAGCACTGCCATTCGGAGACCGATCCGTTTGATCCGTTGTACTCCGGAAAACCCGATGAGGAAGCTCTGCAACTGATCGCCCAGTACCGGGAGGTCAAGTCCAAGCTCGATGAGCTCGAGAAGAGCCACAAACAAGCCACGGAGCCCCTCCGGGCTAAGGTTACGGAGCTGCAGGAGGCGTTGGACGCGGTTTACGACCGCCTGGGCGTGGATGAGACGATTGCGCCCGACGGAACAACGGTTAAGCGGACGAAGGTCCCGGGTCGCCTGACCTGGGACCTCGACAGTGCGGAGAAGGCTGGGGTCTTCACCAGCGAGATGAAGCAGGCACTCCTCCCGTTTGCCAAGCAGACGGGTGGCTATACCAGATGGACTCTCAAGGGGGGTAAGCGGTGATGTCGGTGGCGTTGGAGAAGCGAAATGAGCTGGACAGCAAGATGGCGATACTGGAGAAGGTCGTAATGGAGGGTGACCTGTCCAAGCTGACCCCTGCGGAACGGGTGTTGTATTACCGGAGGGTCTGCGAGTCACTCGGTCTTAATCCCTTAACCCGTCCGTTTGACTACATTTGGTTGAATGGAAAGCTCGTGCTGTATGCCCGTAAGGATGCAGCGGAACAGCTTCGGGTGTCCAGAGGTATTTCTATCGTCAAGCTGGACAGGCAGATCGAACATGATCTTTGCATTATCACCGCATATGGACGCGACATGAAAGGCCGGGAAGATATAGCGACCGGAGCAGTCTACATTGGAGGCCTTAAAGGTGAAGCCCTTGCCAACGCAATTATGAAGGCAGAGACGAAGGCGAAGCGACGTCTCACGCTTTCCCTGGCTGGCCTCGGGTGGATGGACGAGACCGAGGTGGAAAGCATTCCGGAGGCAGTAAGGGCTCAGGTGGACCCAGATACTGGCGAGATCCATGATACCACCCCCATACCCCAGCCCAAAGTCACGAAGGCTGAAGTAGACGAGGTGTTGGCCTGGGCCAAGAGCCAGGGGCTGACTCAGGACCAGATTCGGGATGCCTTCCAGCAAGCGACAGGGAGAGTGACCATGCGCGGGTGGTCCCACTCCCGTGTCGAGTTTGACCGCTGGAAGGAGGCTCTGCAGGACCTGGTCGAGTCCCGACAGGTGGAGCAACAGACGACAACTCTCGACGGGGAAGCAGTCGAGGCGGAGTATCAGGGCGAGTTGTTCGCGGGCGGTCAGTAACCGATCCTGGCTTCCCCGGGGGACAACCCCGGGGAAGCCTTCCGCCAGACCCATTAAGACGGGGGTTTATGCGGGGGAGTTGCCGTGCGACTACACAACAGGCTGGTCAAGGCGGACCTATGGCTGTCCACAGACCTCATTCGGGTTGTGGGTGACCCGGTAGGCCTCATGCTCTATCAGGGCATGTGGCACATCGCGGACGACTCGGGGTGCCTGCCCGACGACGAGCTCCAGTGGAAGATCATGCTTTTTGCGGGCTTCGACAGCATCCAGCCTGCCATGTTGCGGGAGTATGCTGACCGGTTGATCGCAGCGGGGAAGTTGGTCCGCTACGAGGTGGATGGGAGGGCTTATCTGTGGTTGAGGAACTTCCATGTCCACCAGACGCTCGACTACCCGTCGGAGCCAGAGTACCCGTTACCCGAATGGATCAGATGGGAACCTGGTTCGCAACGGCGGGACGGGCGGTTCGTTATTGACCCCTCTAAGTGCCCGGTTCCTGTCAAGAGGGATACGCGTCGTGGTTTCGTCATCGCGGAGGCTTCTCTATCTCAGGGCAATGAGGAGCAGGTGCAGAGCACTGACGCTCGATCCTCAAAGCAAGGTACCGACAATGGCGTGTCAATGACAGTACAACGACAAGATAGTGACACATCAGTGAAATGCAGTTCTATTTCTCTTTCTGGTTCCTGTTTAGGTTCCGGTTCCAAAAGAGAGTCGCGGGAGGAAGAAGGGTGCGGGGAGAGGGAGGGGCTTAAATCGCCTGACGAGCAGCCCCCGAGTAAACCAGTCGAGCCTACGGACCCGAAGGTGACATGCCTTGAGTATCCGCCTGATTTCGAGCGCTTCTGGGCTGAGTATCCTCGGCACATCGAGAAGCGTCGGGCGTTTCGCGCTTGGCAGCAAGTACTCCGAGGGAGATCTCGTGATGCCCCGCGTCCCTCACCCGAAGAGCTGATTCAGGCAGCACGGAACTATGCGCTCAACTGTCGTGTTGCCCGAAGGGCGCTGGAGTACATCAAGCATCCGGCAACATTTCTGGGCAGGGACGAGCCCTGGCGGGAGTGGCTGAATGGGCCACGGTTGGAAGAACTGGAGCGGGTCTCAGGGACTCGAGCGTGGCAGCAGATACGAGAGAGCCCCGAGCGGGCTGCTCAGGAAGCGGAGGCCATCGCCAAACACGTCATCACGATCTAGGGGGTAGTTGACATGATTGATTGGGAATCCGAGCTCGAAAAGCTGCTGAATAGACCGCTTGATTGGGCGGAGCGTAACCTTCCGGAACGGTACCGGCATGCAAACCTCGACATGCTGCCTCCAGAGCGACGCAAGCTGGCTGAGGCGTACTTGGAGCAATTTACGCCTGAAAGCCCTCTGGGCAACAGGCAGAAGAACGGGCTGGTCCTCTACGGGGACGCGGGTACGGGAAAGACGTTCATGGCAGCAGCGATAGGGCGGGAACTGGCTGCTAGGCTCGGACGGCATCACTGGCCTATCTGGCGGGAAGTACACCAGCTGGCACAGCGCCTGCGGGACGAGATAGCCAGGACGGACTCGCCAAGTCGCAGAGAGCGCGACGCACTGATCGACTCCAACCGGGTGCTTATCCTGGACGACTTGGGGGCTGAACGGGACTCGGACTTCCTGGTGGAGCAGTTGGAGGCGGTCATAGTGCGACGCTATGACGACTGCTTGCCACTAATTGTCACCACCAACCTGGGACTGGATGAGATCAAAGCCCGGTACGGTGGTCGGGTCTACTCCCGATTGTTCGAGATGGCGAGCATAGTTCGTCTCACTGGTCCGGACAGGAGGATGTCGTGATGGACACGGTTTGGGGCCTTTTGCGTCGACGTCCCGGAATCTCTACCCGGATTCCCCTCGAATGGTTGGGGTCGTCGGATTTCGAGTGGACGGACAGCGTGGCTGAGGCCGAATTGGTAGCAGTGGCCCACAATGGGCGGGTGTTGGTGCATGCGGAGCGTCGGAACGGTGTTTGGCGACGGTTGCCATTCGGGATCGAGTTTCGGGACGTACCAGGAGAACCGCGTATGAACCCTAGCGCAGCGGGGTTGGTGGCTTGGGCCATCGGGCGGATTCGTGAGCCCGCTGTACTGCCAGTTGACCATGTGACCAGCCTGGTCACCCCAACGGTCCTGGGTAATTCCGCAGCGTGAGGGAGGGGTAAGGCATGAACGTCGTCGTGCTGGTTGGCAGGCTCACAAGGGATCCGGAGCTGCGGTATACCCAGTCAGGTACGCCCGTGACCAACTTGACTGTGGCGGTCGACCGACCCGGGAGCTCGGGGGAGCACAAGGCAGACTTCATCCCGGTTACAGCCTGGAACAAGCTCGCTGAGAACTGTGCCAACTACCTGGCGCAGGGCAGTCTCGTGGCGGTCGAGGGGAGGATCGAGACTGGGACTTACGTGGGCAAGGACGGGCAGAAGCGCAAGACGTTCTCGGTCGTGGCCAGCCACGTCCGTTTTCTGAACCGGAAGAAGACTGACGAGACCGGTAGCGGCGAGGCCTCGGAGGAGAGTTTCGAGCCTTTCTGAGGTGAAGGGTGCGGGTCGCTTAACGCGGCGATCTCGCGGCTCTTGCCGGTGATCCATACAACCAAATAGCCCCGGTCGGGTAGTGGCACGGCGTCTGGGTCCGGCCGGGGCCCAACCTTAGCGCAGGGAGAGATGGCAATAGCATGGGTAGTGTCTAGGAACGGGCAAAGAGTTATTAACACCGACTTCGTAATCATGTTCGAAATAGAAACACACAACGAGTACGTTGAGGGCCTTCCGGGGAAGACAGCAGTGGGTTGGGAGATACGAGCCTACCATCCCCATATCATTCCCAACCTGCCCGGCGTCACTTACCAGAGGGATGACCGCATGTACAGCTTAGTCGGCACTTTTGACCGTCTGGAGGACGCCCAGCGCGAACTGAAACGGTTGATTGAGGCCCTCGGGAACGTTTACCAGATTCCGGCCAATCCATCGCCGAGCGGCCCATGAAGGATGGCAAGATCGTTTCGTCCTGTGCTCGGTGTGACCGGAAGCAGGCGGGCATGGAGGTGTACGAGCGTGGAGGACCGAGATCTCGTGCAGTACTTGAACCAGATCCGGGAGCAAAGACATGCACTCCAAAGCGTGTTCAACGAGGCCACCGACCCCAAGGTCATCGACACGCTGATCTCGTGGATCTCTGCGCTTGAGCAGGAGGAGGCCAGGGTCCTCCAGTTGCTTCGCGCGGGGAGGGCAGCCTGATGCGGTTTGTGATCCCGGGGACGCCACCTTCGGTTAACCACATGTACATTCGCTTCCTGGACCGCAAGGGGAGGGTGCACCGGAAACCATCCCGCGAGGCGGAGCGCTGGAAAGAGGCGATAGCCTGGGCTGCCAGAGCAGCCAAGCTTCGCCACGGGTGGCGGTGTGTTCCTAGCGGAAAGAAAGTGGTCGTCAAGATATGGGTCTTTTGGCCAGACAACCGGCGCAGGGATACGGACAACATTTGGAAGATTTTGCTGGATGGGCTGAAAGGTCAACTGTTCGAGGACGACCGGTGGGTTTTACCCCGGGTGATGGACTGGCAGGTGGACCGCCAGTACCCGCGGGTCGAAGTCGAGGTCGAAATCGCGGAGGCGACGGAATGCAGGCAGGCGCAGTGAGGGCGGAGGTCCCGACTTGGGTCTTCCGGTTGGTGGAACGGGAGCTGTATGAATACCCCATCTCCAAGCAGGCGGTCGCAGACTACGAGCGCGACCGCCAGGAGATTTTGTTGGCTTCCTGGCACCCCGAGATACCCGTCGATGGGGGGAGGCTGCCCGACCCCACCCAGCGGAAGGCCACCCTGTTGGCATTGCACCACATGACATACTTGAAGCGTAAGCGAATCGTCGATGCCATTGAGAGCGTCATGCGGACGCTGCCTGCTGACGATCAGAACCTGGTACGGATACGGTACTGGGACCACCCTGACTGGGACGTGGAGACGGTGGCCAGGGAGTTGGTAATGAGCAGGTCCGAGTTCTACCGGAGGCGGGCGCACATCGTTAGGCTGTTTGCTATCCGGATGGGGTTGGTGTGAACTCATCAATCAATTGCAATTGGCAGGGACTTGGCTGAGCAGGGAGAACCAACATGCACAGGGAGGCGAGACAGCGATCCTGATCACGCTTGTTGATGATGGTGGGGGGAAGGTGAGACTTGAACCGGCGTTTGCCTGGAGGGATGGCAGAGAGATCGTGATGGTTCTCGGAATAGCCGGTGCGGTCGTTCTCAGGGCACTGGGACGTCAAGGCTAACAGGGTATGGTCATTGGCTGAGCAGAACAAGGACACAAAACGGCCCGCTTCTGCTAAGGAGACACTTAGGCCCGTGCGAGTTTTGGCGGCCCGCCGGCGCGCGGCCTCTGGCAAGAGGGCGCCAGGCGGGATCGGCGGAGGTGTCGAGCGATTGCTTGAAGCCCATAGTTTGGCAGAGGATTTTGGCGAGCTTCCGCAGGCGCTGGTCGAGAAGCTGGTCGCCGGGAGCGAGGAGCTAGGGGAGAAAGTAGCAGAGCTACTTGGGAAGGTTGACTCCCTCCGCGCGGAGGCGCGCGAGCGCCTGCAGGAGGAAGGACTCCTGCGGAGGGTGGACGAGCTACCGCCGGCCCCTCTTCCGACGGTATGCGGGGTCGACGGCGCCTTCGGAGTGGAGGCTCTTGTGGGCCACGACCTTGTTGTCGCGGTCGGGGTTGCTGTGGAGGGGCTGACGCCACCTGATGAACGGCGCTACTGGCCCGAGCCTCACTTCTCACACTTTCTCGGAGTCGAGCCACACCGCGGAGAAAATCGGCTTTACGCCCGCGCGCTGATGGTCGCCTTTGAGCTGGAACAGGCGGCGGGAGCCCCCCACGACGTCGTGCTCATGGACGGGTCCTTCGTCACGCCGATCTCCGCCCTCCACCAGGCTCTCTCGCGAAGCGAGCAGGGCCAGCACTTCGGCGGCGGGAAGGAGAAGCTCTTCGACAAGCTCCTCGAGGTGGCGAACTCGGCCGTGCGGCACTACCACCGGGTCGTCGCCGCCCAGCGCACGGATAAAATTTGGCTGAGTGTCCCGAAGTACACGTCGAAGAGGGAGGTCGGGAGCCGCCTGCAGCTAGACCCTGAACTGAGCGACCGTGCCCTGGTTTCTCTTCTTTTGCGGCCGGGCGAGTTTCTGGGCCCCGTCCCGCTCGAACAGCCTTCCGACCCGGACTGGTCGGGGTACTACCTGAGCGAAAAGCACCTC
Source organism: Limnochordales bacterium (assembly GCA_014896315.1). GTDB lineage: Bacteria > Bacillota > Limnochordia > Limnochordales > DUMU01 > DUMU01. Next base: position 204,107 of record JADBKP010000003.1, on the reverse strand, counting down.
GACGCGGAGGCGAGGGGGCTGAAGGAAGACCTCGAGGAAATGCTGAGGGACGGGATTCGGGTCGTGTATGTCAGATCTACTCCGGGCAATCCAGCCTTGAGGGTCGAGGTTCCGAGGGCAGTAGCAGAGAGCGATTACCGGCTCTCGATGGCTCTGCAGGCGCTCCGCTGGCAGAGTTCGGTGCCGGGCCTCCTTGAGCCCGAGCCCCTCTACTACGCGGACAGGATGGCTAAGAGCCTAGGGGTGGCCCTCCCGGCTCTGCGTGGGGTATTGACTCACGAGGTGCTCCGGAGCTACCCCGGCGAGGTCAGCGACGTCTCTCTCGTTTTGCACGGTTACAGAACGGAGGAGGAGTGAAGAAGTGACGGGGAAGAAACCTGGCCTTTCCGAGCTTCTGAGCCTGAGCGAGCGGTTGGGAGCGATAGGGTCACCATCCTCCACCAGCCAACTGACGATAGACCTATTTGGCTCGGCAGTCGGGAAAAAGCTGGTGGGGGAACTGGGGGTGTTCCACTACACCCAGGACGGGCTCGATCACTACGCCCTGGGTCAGATCACGGAGGTCGTCCTCAGGAACCCGATCCTCGAGCAGTCCATCTCGCGCAGCATAGTGCGGGAGCGGGAGAGGTGGAGTACCGTCCAAGGGCGGCAGGACACGCACACCGCGACCATGGACGTGGGGGCAGTCTTCGCTTCCACAGGGGGCACACTGACGCAATCCATGCTGGGTACCGTGCCGCCTACGGGGACGCTCATCTACTGCGCCACGGAAGAGCTTTTGAGGGAGATCCTCGCCCCCTGCCTGCCCGAGGTCTTCTACCTCGGCTATGTCTACGGCTCCCGGCTGCGGCTGCCCATGTGGTTCAAGCACTTCGGCCCCGGGGCCGGGGGAGCGGGCGAGGCCTATTCCATCGGCATCTTCGGCAAGACCGGCTCAGGCAAGTCGAGCCTCGCGAAGATGATGCTCGTCGCCTATGCGCGCCACCCCCGCATGGGGCTGTTCGTTCTCGACCCCATGGGCGAGTTTGGGAAGGATGCGAGGTCGGCGGAGAGCCCGTCCTCGATGGACCAAATCTTTTCGAGGAGGGTCTTCGGAGCGCTCGGGCGTCCGGTCGAGGTGTTTGACATTGACAATCTCGTGCTGGACCGGTGGGAGCTCTGGAGGGAGATCCTCGTCCAACTCGGCTTCTTCAGCGACCTCGGGATCAAGTGGGGGGAGTACCAGGGCAATGCTGCTGAGTACCTTCAGGACTTCTTCGAGAACCAAAACATCTTATTGAAGAATGTGCAAGGTGAAGAGGTGCTTGAAAAAGCCCTGGTCTTCCTCCGCGATCAGGGAGCCGAGAGGCTCTACGCCCAGCGGTCAGGTGCGGAAAGGGTAAGAGAAAACGTAAGACGGGTCCTCGAGGAGCCCGACTCGGCGCTGGGCGCGGCCGTACGGAGGAAATGGAGGCAGGCGGGCAGCCTGTTCCACGAGCGTGAACGGGCTTACTCTGTCGCATACGTGGTCTGGAAGGCCCTCACCGTTGGGCAAGGCGCGAGGCCGCTCGTGGTCGTTGACCTTTCGGCACACCCGCCGGAGATAGAGGAGTCTCTATGGAACGACAAGGTGAAGCCCCTCCTCGTGGAGCGTTTCCTGCAGGCCGTTGTCGATTCCGGTGAGCGCGCCTACAGGGAGGGGGGGAACCTCAACGCCCTTGTGGTCATCGACGAGGCCCACCGTTTCGCTCCCCGTGAGCGCGTGGAGAACGAGCGGAAAGCACAGATCAAGAGGGTACTGGTCGACGCCGTCCGCACGACTCGCAAGTACGGCCTCGGCTGGCTGTTCATAAGCCAGACTCTCTCCAGCCTGGACAGGGACGTCCTTGGGCAGCTTAGGGTGATGTTTTTCGGGTTCGGCCTCGGCAGTGGTGTCGAGCTCGAGGCATTGCGGGAGTTGGTTGGAGGGGAGAGGAATTACATCAGGCTTTACCAGTCATTCAAAGACCCTCAGTCGGCATTCGGGGAAGAGAGCAAGACCTTCTCCTTCATGGTCGTCGGGCCGGTCTCTCCCCTCGCCTTTTCAGGCGCGCCGCTCTTCTTCGATGCTTTCACTCGGCCTAGTGAGCTCCTCGGAGGAAACAGCATCAATTTGCTCCGCTGAGAGCCTTCCCAGAGAAATAACGGTGGTCCGGAGAAAAGAAAGGGGGTGTGCGTTTGACGACTCAGGAACTTGCGGCACGGGTCTGGGATTTCTACCGCCACTTCGCTGCAGGCGCGGCATCCGGGGATAAGGAGGGCCGCCGGAGACTATTCCTGCCTGCCCGGCAGTACGTGCTCGAGAAGAACAGGACCTTCCTTGAGAGGCACTCGGAACGGCTCCTTGAACACATAGCCTCCGGCTTCGAGGTTGAGCCAGAGCGGATGTCCCCCGTTGTCATTCCAGTGGCCACCGAGAGGGACTCGATGCTCTTCCGCTTCGCCTCGCTCTCGTGGAGCGTGCCGGTGAGCTCCGGCTATGGGCGGAGACTCCGCTTCCTTGTACTCGACCAGCACAACGAGAAGCTAATCGGGATCCTCGGTCTCTGCGACCCGGTCTTTAACCTTGCCTGTCGCGACAGATGGATCGGCTGGGAGGTGAGGCAAAAGGAGGAGCGCTTGCGCTCCGTTATGAATGCTTATGTCCTCGGCGCGGTCCCCCCGTACTCTTTTCTCCTCGGCGGGAAGCTTGTCGCTCTGTTGGCCTTGAGCAATGAGGTCCGTGCTGAGTTCCGGAGACGCTACAGGGGTCAAGAGAGCGTGATTAAGGGGAGACCACATGACGGTGTTCTCGCACTCATCACCGTCACTTCTGCCCTAGGACGTTCGAGCCTGTACAACCGCCTCAAGGCGCGCGGGCGCACCTACTACTTCCGCCTCGGGGAGACGGCCGGTTGGGGTCACCACCATCTAAGCTACAACGGCCTTTGGGAGGGCTTGCACGCCCTCCTCGAGGAGGCAGAGGACCCACTTCTCAAAAAGCACCGCTATGGATGCGGACCAAACTGGAAGTTCCGCCTCGTGCGGCGGGCACTGGAATTGCTCGGGCTACCAGAGGACGTCTTGAGGCACGAACTCAAACGCGAAGTCTATGCCGCGCCACTAGGGGATAATGCTCTTGCATTCTTGCGCGGGGAGGCAGACCGTCTCGAGGAGTACGACTGGCCCACCGAGCATCTCTTCTGGATCTTCCGAGAGCGGTGGCTGCTTTCCCGTGCGAGGCGTACCGACGCTTGGCGGCGTTTCCGCCGCGAGGAGTTTCTGGGGCTAGTCGGCCTCCAGGGAGTCCGAAGCGAGAGAAACGAGTGCTTTTAAAGCGACCCTGAGGCAGGTTCTCCCAGCGCTTCTGTTCTGGCTTGTGAGGGTAGCGGTGCCAGTCTTCTTGGGGCTCGATGAAAGCTCGCACCGGCGAGAACTCTAGTTTTTCTGCGAGGATTGCAGGATGGTGGCAGTGTGGGCAGAACCATGGCAATATCAGGCGCGCGGGGAGGGCAGATCAATGAACAAGAGGCAGTGGACAAGTATTGCCTTAGCAGCGGGACTGCTGGTTTTCGGTGCAGGTGTAACTGTAGGTAAGGTCACAGATTCCTATCAGCCCACGGCAAGCGTTCAGCAGGGCGTGATTAACGGAAACATGCTCTATTACTTGGACCCCAGTGACCAACTTGCATACGTGGTAGGAGTATGGGATGCATACTACACTGTTGTCGAAGAGGCGCTTCAGATGATACGCAACGGAAATCACCCTGTTCAAGTAGTTGGCAAGTTGGTGGCGGTAATAGCAAAGGACAACATAAGGGAAGAAGACCGTCTGCTTTTGAAAGGTGCGGTGGAATCCTATTTGCCTGCCAACGTAACAATAGGGCAGGTTAAGGATGTTGTAGTTGCTTATCTGAAAGACCATCCTACAGAACGCCAGAACAACGGAGCACTGCTGGTCTGGCGTGCTCTGGCTCAGGCGGAGTGGAAGTAGACTGCTGAATCATTACGGAGTTCTTTCACATTCGTGCTTATTTGAGTAATTCATCGCGACAGATTAAGGTATGGAGAGGATCAGTGTATGTCCGAAAGTGTTACCTTTTACGACGCTGTGGTACATTTCGCCGAGGTTGTGGCTGCTAAAATGGCCCGTCTCCTCTTAACGCCGGGTGAGCCCGAAGACCAGCTGCGTGGTCCATTCGAGAGCTTCATGGTTACTGTTGGCCGCATCTTCTATTTGGACGTTAGTTGCATCGGCGAAACGCCTCTGCCTGAGCGACTGGGGCGTCCCGATTATGCAGTCCATGTGGACAGCCTTCTCGTCGGGTACGTCGAGTTGAAAGCCCCTGGATCGGGCGCGAATGTTAGGTATTTCACTGGGCATAACCGTCAACAGTGGAAGCGCTTTTCAGTTATACCAAACTTGCTCTATACGGATGGCTCGGAGTGGGTATTGTGCCGCAATGGTAAGCTTGAAAGGATCGTTCGGCTTTCCGGAGATTTCGCTGCCAGAGGGAAGGTGGTTCTTAGCTCTCAGGACGTCGACGCTCTCGAAAGACTTTTGCGGGACTTCCTGTCGTGGCGCCCGATTATACCTGTTAACCGAAGCGGACAGATCAACCTCAAGGACTTTGCCCGCTTGTTGGCGCCTATCTGCCGAATGTTGCGGGATGATGTGATTGATGCACTAAAACGTCAGAACTCCTCGCTTGTCCAACTTGCCAAAGACTGGCGACAATTGCTTTTCCCCGACGCCACTGATGCGCAGTTTGCCGATGCCTATGCTCAGACTGTTACCTTTGCACTGTTGCTGGCCAGAAGTGAAGGAGCTGATCCGCTTACCCTAGAAGAAGCTGTAAGGTCTTTGACTCCAGAGCACAATCTGCTTTCCCGTGCCCTCCAAGTTTTGACTGACATTGGTGTGCGAGATGAGATCTCTGCTTCGCTCAATCTGTTACTGCGCGTCATTGGAGAGGTTCCGCCATATTCTCTCGTCGGTAATGGTGACCCATGGCTCTACTTTTATGAAGACTTTCTTGGTGCCTACGATCCCAAGCTACGCAAGGACGCAGGTGTGTACTACACCCCAGTACAGGTTGTTCACGCGCAGGTTCGTCTGATTGATGACCTTCTTGTGAACCGTTTCGGCAAGCCGCTCGGTTTTGCTGAGCCGGGCGTTGTCACGCTCGACCCGGCCTGCGGAACAGGTACCTACCTTTTGGGCGTGATTGAGCATGCCCTTGGGCGCGTCAAGAACGAACAAGGCATCGGTGCGGTGCCGGGCCAGGCATCCGTGCTGGCAAACAATCTCTATGGCTTTGAGCTGTTAGTTGGCCCCTATGCGGTGGCCCAACTGCGCGTGAGTCGTGCATTGCTAGATCATGGTGCGCAGTTACCTTCGGGTGGTACGCGAGTCTACCTGACCGACACACTGGAAAGCCCTCACGCTAAGCCCCCGCAGGTACCTCTCTTCCTCAGGCCCATTGCTGACGAGCACGCTAGGGCCTTGAAGGTCAAGAGCGACGTTCCTGTAATCGTCTGCTTGGGCAATCCGCCTTATGACCGCCATGAGGCAGCACGGACGGACAATCGCGCACGCACGGGTGGGTGGGTCCGGTGGGGCGATCCTAACGATCCTGACAGTGGCAAAAGACCGATCTTGAGAGATTTCCTCGACCCCGCGATTGCAGCTGGTCATGGTCGCGATGTTAAGAATCTATATAACCTCTATGTCTATTTTTGGCGCTGGGCATTATGGAAGGTTTTGGAGCAGATGGATTCTGGCGGTCCAGGTGTTATCAGTTTCATTAGTGCATCTAGTTATCTCGATGGTGACGCGTTTTGCGGGATGCGAGAATACCTGCGTAGGCAGTGCGATGAAATCTGGGTTCTGGATCTTGGCGGAGAGAAACGTGGGCCTCGCAAGGACGATAACATTTTTCCGAGCATTCGGACTCCAGTCGCCATCGCTATTGCTATGCGTTCAGGCCCAACGAATGAAAATCAGCCTGCCAAGGTCCATTACGCTCGCATTGAAGGTAGTCGAGATGCTAAGCTTGCCACACTTGATACCATTGCCGGTTTTGGTTCTGTAAAGTGGCAGGACTGTCCTAATGGTTGGCACGATCCCTTCCGACCTGTAGGGAAGGGAGAATACTTCAGATGGCCCTTACTTACGGACCTCATGCCATGGCAGCACTCCGGCGTACAGTGGAAGCGGACATGGCCTATATGCCACGATCCAGAAACACTCCGCATTCGCTGGACCGCGTTATTGAACGCGAAAGATATGGCCGAGGCATTCAGGGAGACCCCAGACCGAAAGATAACCGTCGGATATCCCTCGATAACCGGTGATAAGCGAGAGAAGCCCTTGGTAGACCTTCCCAAGAATACTCCTGCACCGAGGATAGAACGATATGCATATCGGTCTTTTGACCGCCAGTGGGTTTTGGCAGATAACCGACTGGGGGACCGCCTACGTCCTCATCTCTGGCGCGTACACAGTGAACGGCAGATATATATCACCACCCTTCTCCACGAACCACTTGGTGCTGGGCCAGCGCTGACCGCGTGTGCCGCGATTCCAGACCTTCATCATTTTAAGGGTTCTTTTGGCGCCAAGGACACGATTCCTCTTTATCGATCTTCTGATGCTTCGGAGGCAAACATTATTCCAGGTCTACTCGAGTTGCTTGGCAAGGCATATGGACGTGACGTTACGCCCGAAGACTTCTTAGCCTATGTCTACGGCGTATTAGCCCAACCTGCCTTCACGGTGCGCTACGCGAAAGAACTAGAGACCTGCGAATTGCGCGTGCCCTTCACAAAGAACGCCGAGTTGTTTGAGAAGGTACGCAAAGTAGGAGCACATCTTCTGTGGTTGCACACCTATGGTGAGCGGCTAGTACCTCCAGGAAAACCACTCGGGTATATCCCGCCCGGGGAGGCAAAATGCGTCAAGGCTGTTCCAGGAGATCCCGACAGGTATCCTGAGTCATTTTACTACGATGAGGAGACGCGAACGCTCCATGTTGGCGAGGGGGAGTTCCGGCCCGTCTCATCAGAGGTGTACCGGTTCGAGGTCTCGGGGCTCGTCGTCGTACAGTCATGGCTCAGCTACCGCATGAAACATGGGGCTGGGAAGAAATCGTCGCCACTAGATCTCATCCGCCCCGAACGCTGGACAGGTCAATGCACCACCGAACTACTCGAATTACTTTGGGTGCTCGAGGAGACTGTCGCAAGTTATCCTGAACAGGAAAAACTGCTGGAGGCTATCGTAACCGGCCCATGCTTCGAGTCGGAGGAACTGCCCCCGGTCCCAGATGAGATGCGTAATCCGCCTACGCTGAGCCGAATTCGCGGGGGCACACAAGAACAGCTGCTGTAATGTGGGGTGGGTTGAATGGACTATTGGGAAGGGAACGGTCCTTGCCGTCTGGAAGTACAACGGGTCTCTGAGCGATGCTTTCGCGGCGTTGATAAAGGACCCGCCAGAAAAGATCCGGCAGAAGTGGGAGGAGTGGGTGGCCCGGAACTTTTGATGGAGACCAGCTCCAGTCCTACTGCCCGGGGGAACGCCCCGGGCTTTTTCGCACCCATCCCCCCATTTGGTAGGCGGCAGTGGCGGAATGCTAGCCTGACGAGCCTGAGATTTTTCTGAGATTTTTCTGAGACTATTTGGAGACTTTTTGGAGACTATCTGGAGACAATCCTGAGACACTTTTCCGGGGTAGACGTGCTATTCTGCTATTGACGGCTGATTAGCCACCGACCATCAGCCGGTTACCCCCAGTTACGTGGAAGGGCGCTGGGGCTGGGACCTGAAATCCCAGCCCTTTTTCGCGCCCTTCGACGTTTCGTAAAGCAACGGAAGTCTGGAGGCGTTTATGGACCGGGGGACATTTGAGGACGGGCTCGACGACGTGCTGGCAGAGTTGCGGAGCCTGATCATCGCCAAGCAGCATGATTACGGGCATGGCAACATCCTGGCCTTTGGCGAGAAGGGCGTCCTGGTCCGGGCTAACGACAAGTTAGCGCGGTTGAAGCACCTGCTTTGGGACCGCCCGGGTGAGCAGCCAGCTAACGAGAGCATCCGGGATTCATGGCGAGATCTCGCAGGGTATGCCATCATCGCCCTGATGCTCCGGGATGGGACGTTCGAGCTGCCTTTGGCTGGGGATGAAGGTTGAGTTTTAGGCGGGCGGGCCGGTGCTCAGCTAGGGCTCATACCTCTGGCACGGCGGGTTCGACTCCCGCGCCCGCGACCAAAGACTGAATTCCTCCGCTTGGCCAGCGGGGGTTATGGGGCTGCAGCTTGCCCTCGTGGGCTGCAGCCCCTTTTTCGTGCCTGCACGAGGGAGACCACGAGGGAGGGGTTTCCGAGGTGTTGGAGCGCAGAACTGATACTCTGAAGCCGCATCCGAAGAACGCAGAGATCTATGGTAATGAGCAGATTCCGCAGGATTTCATAGACAGCATCCGGACCAAGGGGATTTTGGTACCGCTGGTCATCAAAGAGGATGGAACAATCATCAGCGGGCATAGGCGGTGGCGGGTTGCCCAGCTTCTCGGGATGCAGAGTGTGCCAGTAGAGGTTGTCCACTACGACGATGAGTTGGACGAGCGCGAAGCTATCATCGCCTATAACCGGCAGCGAGAAAAGACATTCGAGCAGCGGATGGCTGAAGGCGACGAGCTGAGGGCCATTGAGGCGGAGCGGGCGAGGCGACGCATCCAAGAGCATGGAGGTACTGCTCCCGGGCGTCCTGCAAACACCTGTGGAAATATTTCCACGGGTGATACCGGTAAAACCCGCGACAAGGTAGCTGCTGCCATCGGTCTGGGGAGCGGACGGACGTATGACAAGGCACTCAAAGTGTGGGAGGCAGCCAAACGCGGCGACGAGACGGCGCAGAAGGCCGTGGCTGCATTGAATGCTAACAAGATTACCATCAATGCTGCTTACAAGCTGGTGAAACGTACACTGGCAGAGGAAGAGCCAAGGCCAAAGCCCGTCAGCAACGGTCCTGTGCCCCGCCTCTATGTGGGACGGGCTGAAAACCTCGATTTCCTGCCCGACGAGTTTGTCGATGTAATCATCACCTCTCCGCCCTACAACCTGGGCAGCGAGTATTGGCCCATGGGCGGTGACGGGCGGATTCCTCGCACCAGCGGGGTCGGATATGAGGATGCCATGCCTGAAGCGGAGTATCAGGCTTGGCAATTGCAGGTTTTGAAGGAGCTGTACCGGGTGGCAAAGCCCGGAGCGTCGCTGTTCTACAACCATAAGGTTCGCCAGCGGGGAGGGACGATCATCCATCCCCTGGACTGGCTGCGCAGCCCCGAGAATCCGTGGACGTTGAGGCAGGAGATCATTTGGGACCGGGGCAGCACCCACAATCACAGTCCGAAGCTGTTCTGGCCTCACGATGAGCGAATTTACTGGCTGACCAAAGGGCAGCCGGTGTTGCCCGACAGGCCCATTGGCATGCCAACGGTCTGGTCGTTCCCGGGACCGATCCCGGGTACCTGGCATCCTGCACCGTTCCCCGAGGAGCTCCCGAGGCGCTGTCTCGAGGCGGTCGGAAGGCCAGGCATTGTCGTGCTCGATCCCTTTGGGGGCAGCATGACAACTTGTGCGGTGGCTCAGAAGATGGGCTACGAGTCCATCGGGGTGGACATCAACCCAGAGTACGTCGAACGGGCGAGGAGGGAGCGGGGATGGGTAACTACCTCCGCCGCCTGAAAGGTTCAACTTCACGGGATGAGTTCAAGTTCTGGCACAAACAGTTGGCAACTGACCTCTACGCCATGGATGTTGACCTCGCCCTGGTCAGCAAGGTTGTCCCGGGCATCGTTGCCATATTGGACTACAAGCAACCGTATGACCGGGTAACATTTGCAGAGGTACTTGGCTACAACCATTTCCTGAACGTGGGTATACCCGTGTATTTGCTGAGGGGGCATGCCCCTGAGTTTTCAGAGTTAACCGTAGAGGAGTACATGGGCGGGGATTGGAAGCCCGATCCTCCCAGGTGTGAGACCAGGGTGGTGCTAGAAAAAGCATCGCCAGAGGAGTTCCTGGAATGGGAACGGAAGCTGCGGGCCGCCCGAGAGGGCGGCCAAGTCGCGTAATGGGAGTCTCAAGGCCCAGGGTCGTGGTGAATCCGAAAGCATTGAAGCTTGCCCGTCGGAACGCCTGCGAGCGATGCGGGCGGTGGGGACCTACTCAGGTTCACCACGTGATCGCTCGGGGCATGGGCGGGGGCAGGCGCTGTGACGAGGCGTGGAATCTCATTGCCCTGTGCCCCGGCTGTCACCGGGCGTACCATGACGGGCGAGTTCCCCGGAGCGAGTTGGTTGCGATCGTGTGTCGACGTGAGGGGATTACCCAGGACGAATGGGTGAGCAAAGCCCGCATATTGGAGGCACGGATATGAGGGACGAGAAGCAACGGATCGAGTTCATCGCTAGTCTGCCGCCGATCCAAAGTGCCATCAGCATCGGTGGGGCAGAGGGTGATGCCAGCAAGATCAAGCTTGAGGTTCCCGGGACGGAGACTGCAGCAGTTCTGCGGTTGCTTCTCCTCCGGGGCAAGGCGTTCAAGGTGACCATCGAACCTCTCGAGGAGTAGATGACCCATGGCGAGGGCCAAGACGGTTGACCTGGTCAAGGCCAGCGGGATCCCAGTCTACTGCGCCCACGACGCCATCGTGCCCATTGAGAAGTGCGTCCCGAACCCGCGCAACCCCAACCGACATCCCGACAAACAGATCGAATTGTTGGCCCATATCATCCAGGCCCAGGGATGGAGGGCTCCGATCACCATCAGCACCCGTTCCGGGTTCATCGTCCGCGGACACGGACGCCTGCTGGCAGCGCAGAAGCTGGGTGTAGAAGAGGTCCCGGTCGATTATCAGGACTATGCCTCGGAGGCGGAGGAGTGGGCGGATCTCATCGCTGACAACCGGATCGCTGAGCTAGCGGAGATGGATAACACCGCCCTCAAGGACCTCCTCCAGGAACTCGACACCGGGGCCTTCGACATGGAGTTAACGGGCTTCACCGACGAAGAGCTCGAAGACCTCATGACCCAGGTGCATGTGGAGGATGACGACAAAGAGGACTTCGATCCCGCTAAGGCCCTGGCAGAGATCGTCAACCCGCGGATTACCCGCGGTGAGGTCTGGCAGCTCGGGCGTCATCGCCTGGCGTGCGGTGATTCGGCGCGGCAGGACGTGTGGGCGCGCTTGTTCGGTGATAATCGGGCGGACCTGGTCGTCACCTCGCCCCCATACAACGTGGGGATCAAGTATGCGTCCTACCATGACAAGCAGGCCAAGGACGATTACCTGGGCATGATCGCCGCGGTCGGGGAGCTAATAGTGCGCTATCTCAACAAGGGCCGGTTTGTGGCCTGGAATGTCGGGGTGTCGCCGGAGTCCTACCCGCACTACCACGTTGTTACCCTCGAGGGGTGCGGGCTGGAGTTTTACCGCCAGATCGTCTGGGAGAAAACCGGAGTGCCTTATCCGATCTTTCCTTCGAGTCTTAAGGCCAAGCGGGTGAGGCATTACAAACCGAACTACAAGCACGAAGTGATCTATCTCTTCCAAGCTCCAGGAGACCCCGAAAGGCTTCCCGAGCAGGAGTGCCCGTTCTGCGGTGGCCAGGGACGGGTCGAGGGTTACGAGCTAATCCCGGGGCATCAGATGCTCGTCCTGCTGCGTCGCGGTAAGGAGCAGCTGGGCGATAAGAACAGACCGTCGCGGCAGTACGCCCATGACATCTGGCACATAGCGCAGAGCCAGGCGACGGTTGACTTGCCGACACTGGGGACTAAATCGACTGGCCTGGAGAAGAATGGCAAGACATCGCACATGGTCAAGGCTCACCCGGCTGCGTACCCGGTCGAGCTGCCCAAGGCTGTCATGAGCTTGCTCACCGGGGAGGGCGAGATCGTCTGCGACCCCTTCATGGGGGCGGGGGCGACCCTGGTGGCAGCCGAGAAGCTAGGACGAGTTGCCTACGGGATCGAGATCGACCCGATCTATTGCGAGCTCACCATGCAGCGCTGGGAGGCCTTGACGGGGCAGAAGGCGGTGAGATTAGGTGGGACGACCGACCAAGTTAACACCTGAGAGAATCAAGATACTCGTCGATGCTGTTGCTGCAGGTAACTACTACGAAACGGCCTGCGCCCTCGCGGGGATCACCTACCGGACGTTTGCCAAGTGGCGAGAAAAGGGTGAGCGTGCAAAGTCAGGCATCTACTTTCAGTTTGTTCAGGACTTAAAAAGGGCGGAAGCGTTTGCGGAAGCTGAAAGGATCAAACGCATAAGAGAAGCTGCCAAGGAGGGCAACTGGCAGGCGGACGCCTGGTGGCTTGAGCGCCGGTACCCCGAGCGGTGGGGGAGGAGGGCGGTGGACGTCAGCATGAAGCAGGAGGTTTCTGGGCAGGTGGAACTCAAGCATGACGGTAGCATCGCTCTCGACCTTGCCACCAACGAGGGATTCTTACGAGCTCTTCAGGAAGCTCTCGCCTCAGGAGCGTCAACGATTGATCTGGGCAGCTTGCCCGGACCTATGGATTCGGGACAAGACAGGGGAAAGGCCTTGGAGGAAGCAGGCGGAGATTCTGCGGGCCTTGGCGATACATCGCAGAGTGGCGGTAGCAAGTTGTAATGCTGCTGGGAAAAGCTGGCTTGCTGCCCGCGCTGCTGCCTGGTTTCTGGACGTTTACCGCCCGTCCGTGGTGGTAACGACAGCGCCAACGGATAGACAAGTTCGTCACATCATATGGAAAGAGATCCATGCCGCTGCCGCAGCTGCGGAACGTGCGGGCCACCCTCTCGGCGGGGAGCTGCTGACGAAGACCTGGCGGTTCTCGGAGGAGCACTTTGCGATTGGGTTCGCCACGAAGGACTATGACCCAGATGCTTTCCAGGGGTTGCATGCACCACACCTTCTCGTTATTGCCGATGAGGCGGCGGGGATCAGCGAACCCATTTGGGAAGGAATCATGGCGATTTTGCGGGGTCAGCATACCAGGCTCCTCGCCATTGGGAATCCGACCAGCCTCGAAGGTACGTTCTTCCGGGCTTTTTCTTCACCCGGGTGGTGGACGACCCACATCAGCGCCTTTGACACGCCTAATTTGCAAGGGCGGGGTGTGGTGATACCCGGTCTAGTGACGCCGGAGGATGTGGAGAGCGCCCGTCAGGATTGGGGCGAGGGCTCGTTCCTCTGGCAGTCAAGGATTCTGGGCCAGTTCCCGACGCAGCTTACAGACACGCTCATTGCGATTACCTGGGTGGAAATCGCAGCCAACCAGGATTACCAGCCCGAAGGGGACGTGGAGGTTGGCGCGGACATTGCCAGGTACGGGAGCGACGAGACGGTATTCGTTGCCCGAGCTGGCGCGTGCGCTTTTGCGGCAGAGTCTCACCAGAAGCAGGACACGATGGAGACGGTTGGCAGGCTTCTGGCGTTTGCTGATCGGGTACAAGCGAAAGTCCTCAAGGTAGACGTAGTGGGCATGGGAGCTGGAGTCGTGGACCGCCTGCGGGAGCTGCAGCGAGAGGGGCGTTTGCGCCCGGGCGTTCAAATCATGGAAATGAACGCCGGGGCTAAGCCCCTGGACGACCGCAAGTATGCGGACGCAGGCACTGAATGGTGGGGACTTCTGGCAGACAAGTTGCGCTCCCAGGAGATTGGTGGTCCAGTGTTTGCCAATCGTAAGGTGATCTCCCAGCTCACGTCGAGGAAGTTTCATTACACGTCCAGTGGTCAGATGAAGCTCCAGTCCAAAGAGGAGATGCGACGCAAAGGACTTGACTCGCCTGACTGGGGCGACGCGGTTGCGATGGCGTTCGCACCCGTGGCGGCGAGGCAAGATCCTGTAACCGCGCAAGTGCTGAGACGGGCGAGGGTCTATGGCTAGGGATAGGAGGCTACTCATGAGACCGATTCCCACGAGTCTGAAGATCGGGCCATATACCTATACGGTGCGGATCTTCCGGGAATCGCCTCTGCGGGATGAGCAGGGGCGATTGTTGTTTGGGGAAATAGACCACATGACCCACGAAATCAAGCTCTCGGCTATGCCTTCTCTGGAGCGCATATGGGCGTCCTTGTTCCATGAGGCCATGCATGGGATTCTAGCGAACGCCGGGATTTGGAAGACCGACGAGAAGGTGGAGCTGGAGCAGGTTATCGAGGTCCTGGGGACGGGAACGATTGCCCTGCTGATCGACAACGGGTTGTTGGCTGGAGGTGAGACGGGTGGCGACCCGGATAGCCAGACCAAAGCCGAGACTTCTGCGGTGGGCGACGGGCGAGATCTCTAAGTTGCGCTCGCTGCTGTTTTCCTCGGGGAGTTATCGGATTACGGGCGGCTTTTTTGCGGCGGCCTACCGGTTGGACAGTAGCCGGGTGGACTACGCCAAGGCCCGGGCCCTGTACGAAAACACCGACGACGCCTACAAGCTGGGGGCGGGGTTCGCCAAGCCCGTTATCAACACCACTGTCGCCTTCATGGGTGTGCCCCGGTTTCGTTCGGAGGACCCGGAAGCCCAGGCTGTGCTGGACGAAGTGTTTGGCGCGAACGTTTCCCGCATGCAGCAGATTCACCGGAACGCGCTGCGGGACGGGGATGCATTCGTCTGGGTGACCCGGCAAGAGGCTGAGGATAAAGCGCTGTACCCGGAGGCCCAGGCCAGGATCGTGCTCACACTGATTCCTCCCGAACAGGTGGCGCAGATCATTCGTGACCCGGTGACGCGGACACCTCGGGAGTACGTGCTGCGCAGCGAACACGAGTGGACCGACTTGGACGGGAGGTACCGGCGGGCGATTATCACCCAGCGCATTAGTGCGGAGAGGCGACTGGTGCAGGTGGAAGGAGATGTCCCACCTGATATACAGCCTGGGGAAGAGCGCAACCCCTGGGGCTTCCTGCCCATCGTACATTTCAAGAACGAGGGAGACGAGACCCAGGAGTTCGGGCGTTCGGATATCGAGCCTATCGAACCGTTCCTTAAGGCCTATCATGACGTCCTGATGCACGCCATTCAGGGGTCCAAGATGCACAGCACCCCAAGGCTGAAGCTCCAGCTCAAAGACGTGGCTGGCTTTCTTGCCAACAACTTTGGGATTACCAACCCGGCAGAGTTTGCCAGTAAGGGTGGAACCATCAACCTTGATGGCCACGAGCTGCTGATCTTCCAGGATGGCGAAGACGCAGGGTTCATCGAGGTACGATCAGCTATTGGCGATGCCAAAGACCTACTGCAGCTCCTGTTCTACTGCATCGTTGACACCAGCGAAATCCCGGAGTTCGTCTTCGGGGTGCATACCCCATCCAGCCTCTCCAGTGTCAAGGAGCAGATGCCGATCCTGGTCCGGCGTATTGCCCGCAAGCGTGAGTACTTCACCGAGGCCTGGCAGAGGCTGGCCCGGATCGTGTTGGCCATGACCGCCCAAGCAGAAGGGCGCCAGTTTTCAACCTATGCCACCACCCTCGAGTGGGATGAGATCGACCCGAGGGACGCGAAGGACGTGGCGGAGACCCTGGAGCGGATCACCAACGCCCTCAACACGGCGCTGCAGGGCGGGTTCATCAGCTTGGATGCTGCTGCGCAGTTCCTGGCCCAGTACATCACGACGATGAACGACTACATCAGCGACGATCCGGAAGTGCCGGGTGAGCGAGAGCGGATTCTGCGGACGCGCCTGCTGCTGGCCAGATTGGAGGAAGGCCAGCTACTCGAGAGCGAAGCAAAAGCATTGCAGAAAGGGGCATAGCCCATGGCCTACTCGTTTGCGGACGAGTATGCCCGCAACCTGGCGGAGCAGATCCGGCACACAGCCAGGGACCGCGAGTACGTGCGCTGGGCTTTGGAGGCCCGTAAACAATATGTGGACCTGCGCCTCCGCCAAGACCCGGAAATCCGCAAGGTGTACCTTGAAGCAGCCCGTCGAGCTGGCGAGCTGCTGCGGGCCAGGAACCGGTGGCCATCAGACGCAGTACTGCGCACGCGGTTGCGGCACCTGCAGACCGAGCTCGAGGAGGTTGCCAAAGCCTTTAACGACGAGTACACCGCTAAGCTGAAAGTCCACATCACGAAAGCGGTGGAGGCTGGCACGGGCTACTCCCGAGCGATCATGGTTTCTCTGGCGAAGCAGGCCAACTGGGAGGTTGGTCCTGTCGTTCGGTTATTTGCCCAGGTGAACCAGCAAGCCGTGGAGGCGTGCTGGGCCAGGACCAAGAACGGGCTGTTCCTGTCCGACCGGATCTGGCAGCAAGGTCAGCAGGTTCGCGACGCCATGAAAGAGATCATCCAAACGGGCGTGGCGACGGGTATGGATGCCAAGGATCTGGCCCGGGCCTTGGAGGGGTACGTCAGCAACGGCGCGCAGACCCTTGCCCGTCAATATCCCAACATGATGAAGCGCTTGAAGGGGCGCATACCGGCAAATCTGACTTACGAAGGGCTGCGCTTGGCCCGAACGGAAGTTACCGCTGCGTTCGGGGAAGGGGCTATCTCTGCTGCTCGGGTAAGCCCGAGCTACAAGGGGATGCGCTGGATACTCAGCAGTGCCCACCCACTGCCCGACGTGTGCAACGACCTGGCTGAGCGGGACGACTTCGGGCTAGGACCTGGAGTGTATGCCCCGGGGAACGAACCGATGTACCCTGCCCACCCGAACTGCTTGTGCGTGCTTGTGCCGGTGCATGAGACGCCTGAGGAGTTTGTCCAACGCCTGCGACGCTGGCAAGCTAACCCTGCCACTGAACCCGGGTTGGAGGGGTGGTACCGCTCCGTGTACGCGGGGCAACGCAAAGAGGTAACGCCTATCTCTTTGCGTTTCCCAGCCAGCTTAGGAGCGAGGATAGACCCTGACCAGATCAAGGCCAGATACAAGCCCGAGCAGGTCCTGGAAGTGATACGGGCGTCTAGCTGGGAGAGTTCGAGAGCCCTCAAGGCTGAGTATGCTGATCATCGGGGCGACTGGGTAAAAGAGCTCGGCAGGGCCCTGGAGCTGAAGGAGTTCGAAGACCTGCAGGAGGCGTTGCTGGGAGATTCCCGCGCCGCGGTGTATTATTATGTCCACCGCCAGGCAGGGGAGGAACTGGCAGTCTACATCGACAGGATCCACTGGTCCGGGAAAGTGCTTCGGAATGTTGGCTTGGTGTATAATATCGCAAAAGACGCACGAGTTGGTTTCTGGAAAATCACGAAAGGGCAGAGTTACTTTCGCGCCCAAAGCGATTTCGTCGAGATCAAGCCTCTGGAGGGATGAGGATGGCCGAGGCCATCATATCCGACGCGGCAGCGATCCTTGCCACCTACGAGCGGATGGTGGCGCGGTTGCCAGACGGTAACCCCTATGGCGCCTGGGATAACATGCTGGATGGTAGGGATCTCATCGAGCAATACAAGGAGCAACTGTCGGCGTCGGAACTCCAGCGACTTGAGGCTGCAGACAACAGGCTGCGCAAGTACGGGGCTGCAGTGCGTCGGTTCATTGACACTGGATACAGAGAACGGATCAATCCTCCCAGGTCCCACTGGTGGTGGTGGGTCGGTGAGGAGGAGCGCCCCCAGTAGGGCGTCAAAAGGATACTACGTTCGCCCGACACTGCCGCCTGGGCTTAGGCCTCGGCGGTTTTCTTATGTCCATAAGGGGGTGAGAATGTGGTGCAAGGGATTGTGAAGCTGGCGACTTCTCCGCCGGGCCCAATGCAGGTTATCCAAAAGCAGGTGGAGGTCAGTAGTCGGACCGGAAAGATCTTGGTCAGAGACATGCAGACAGGCAAGTTCGCTCCGAAGTCATAGGCTCCAAGGGTAACGCTCGAGGCATGCCTGGGTCACCATGTTGGCCACTGACCGCCGAGGCGCGAGCCGAGGCGGTTTTCTTATGCCCAAGAAGAGGGGGGTGAGTAGATGGCGTTTCGCATTAGCGACACCGTCAGCAACCGGGCCTGGGGCGATGTGGACAAGAGCAAAATCTGGCAGCGACTCAAGCAGGGGCTTGCCGACGGTGAAGCTGGAGCTGCAGAGGCTGTGCGTGAGGTTTACGCAGTAGTTAAAGCCACGGTTGACGAGAACCTCACCGAGGCGGATTGCTGGGGTCCTCATCATGAGGTTCGGGAGGATGGAACGGTGGTCCTGAACCGGGCTGGGCTGATCGCGGCAGCAGCAGCTTTGGCAGGGGCCCGGGCGGAACCTAACCTGACGCCAGAGCAGATGGCCAGAGCTCGCCAGCACCTACTGCGCCACTATCGACAGCTGGAGATGCCAGCCCCGGCCAGTCTCACAGGGGAGATGACCGCGGTCCAAGCCACCGTCAGCGGAGAGATGCGGGTGGAAGACGTCCCGGTCGCGCCTTGGGCGGACCTGGAAGCGTTGAAGGCGGGAGACCCGGACCCTATGGAGGTCGTGGTCGAAATACCTGCGGGGCGCAGCAAGCGGGGCTGGAACTACACGCCCAAAGCCTTGCAGCGAATCGTAGGCGAGGTGATGACCCAAGGTCTACCTGGCTTCTTGGGCCACCAGAAGCCGGAGGACGTGGACCATGAGTTTCCCACCCCCGTTACCCACTGGGTTGGGGCGCTGTGGAAGGACGGAAAGGCATACTTCCGGGGCGTTATTGACAAGTCTGCGGCAGACCTCAAGCGGTGGATTCGGGGCAAGGTCGTCCGGACCGTGAGCATCTTCGGGATCCCGACACTTGAGCAGGTGGCTGGCGAGACGAACGTCGTGGACTACCAGCCTTTGAGCATCGATTGGACGCCACTGGGGCGGGCGGGGATGCCCACGGCAGTAGTAGCGATAGGGGAGATGGATCAAATCGTGGAGGGAGTGAAGACCATGAGTTGGCGGGAGTTGGTTACGCAGCTGAAAACGATGTTGGCCTCGGGGGATGTGACCCGGGCGCAGATCCTCAGTGAGCTGGGCTGGAACGCGCAGGACGTGGCTGGGGAGATCGACCCCGGGTGGCTCAAGCAGGTCAACGGGGCTGCGGAGATCCTTGAGAAGGTTCGGGAAACTCTGAAGGCGACCGGCGAGACGGACGTCGTCAAGGTTGCCATGCAAGCTGCCAAGGATGCAGAGACCCTGGGCAAGGTCAAGCAGGTCCTCGGGGTTACCGGTGAAATGGATGTGGTGCAGGTAGCCCAGGACGCGGCCAAAGTTGTTGCTGATGCCCGCAAGGCGCAGCATGAGGCTTTGGTAAATGAGGTCGTATCCCAGAAGGTCGCCGGCGAAATGGCCCAGGCATTGGTGAAGAAGCTCCTGCAAGTACCCACGGGCGCGACAAAGGAGCAAGTGGCAGGCGAGATTGACAAGCTTCTGGCGGACGAGACAGTCAAAGCTGCCATTGGCAAGTTCTACATTGACAAACCACCCGTGATTGGCAGCAGCAACAACCAGCAGCCCACCGGCCTGCGCGTAAAGCGGCAGGCCATTTAATTTGGGGAGGTGGATTCGATGGGTCGGAAAGTAAGCGATGGGAGGTCGGTCCGGGTAACTGTCCCGGAGAACACCGTTATTGAACAGGGCAAGTTTTACTTGCTCGACGGATTCTTCGGCATGGCGGTTCAAAGTGTAACCACCGGTGTAGGACAGACGGCGCAGGTGGTGTTGAACATCGAGGAGGCGGAGTACGAGACTAGCCAGATCAAAACGACAGATGCCTTCAATAAGGGCGACAAGGTGTTCTACGACGCTGCTGCCAAGGTCTTGACCACTGCTGCGAACCCGGATGCCAGCGGGAACCCGCAAAACCGTCTGGTAGGCATAGTGACCGAGGCCAAGGACGCCAACAACGTCATCTGGTTCAAGCTCGGACCGCAAGTTCAAGTTCATCCGGCGTGAGGACCAGGGGGTGAAGTAGGTGAAGATCATTAGCATTGACACGCTGAAGCAGGAACGACGCCAGCAGACCGTGGAAATTGACGTCCCCTTCATTGCGCCTGGCGGTAAGCTTGCCACCGTGAAGAAGCGCATTGTCAACGGGGAAATGGAAGTCTTCGACCTGGCCCGGCCACTGGGGGAGATGTTGACGACCCCGGCCGGGCTTTATGATGTCGTCCAAAAAAGCGTGATCGACCTGGAGCTTGGGCGTGAGTCTGTGCCTCTGCTGTATACGCCCATCTATCGCAGGCTCGAGGACCCCAATTTCACCGAGTACGTAGACGTCGCACCGTTTGTGGGGGCGCAGGTCGTTTTCCTCGAGCACATGGAGCTTGAGGAAGTGAAATTCGGCCACCGGCGTATCGGACAGAAGGACACCGTTCCCATCGTGACGTACGCGGCTGGCTTCGAGATCACCGAAGACATGCGGGTCTATGACAAGACCTGGCAGCTGACGGAGACGAACCGGGCACTGGGTGAGGCATATAACGCGCTGCTCAACCACATCCACCTCTACCCGATCTTGTCGTACAACTATCCGGCCAAGAATAAGACCGCAGCTAACACGACCGCGCCTACCTACCGAGAGCGCCTGCGCGAGACGATCAAGGCCGGTTTGATCCATGCTTCGCAGGACAAGAACACGACCACCGGTGCGCCTCGTCGTCCCAACATCTTGCTGGCACATTCCAGCAGGCGGTGGGACATCGAAGAGGTGCTGCAGCGGATGGTGATTGGCGGAACCGAGTACCCAGCGGTCTCCGGGATCGACACCCTCATCTTCTACGATGGCTGGTCAGTCAACGTCGGCGAGAAGAACTATACCTACCCGGGAGTTGATCCGAATAAGGCCTATCTCATCGAGGGCCAGAAGTACTTCCGGGAGCTGGTAAAGCATGACCTGATGGTCGACGCGTCGGGCGCGGACCTTTCCCGCTTGGTAGAGCAGCAGATCGTGGCCCGGGCGCGTCGGGGTGTGTTGGCCTATCCTGCTGACGCGGTAGAGGAACTCACCCTGCCCACCAGCTAAGGCGGTGAGTAGCAATGGCACGTTGTAAGGACTGCGCCTGGTTCCCTTGGGAACCAGGCGCAGACGTTTCTATGCTCCCGGTGATGCGATGCAGTCCAAGCCTCCCTGCCCGACGCTGGACACGAGATGGTGTGCTGGCGGAGCATGCATGCCCCGAGTTCTGTCCTCGGGAGGTGAAGAGTGATGACACCTACTCCGGAACTGAGGGCACGCCTCCGAAAGTTGCTGAACGACCCGATACCGGCCGGAGGCAGCGACGCGGACGCTGAGCTCTCCGATGCAGACCTGGACCTACTGCTCACTGAAAGCCAGAACCTGTACGGCGCAGCGTCAGCAGGGTGGACGATGAAGGCGGGCCTGCTCCAGGCACAGATCGAGAGTTACAGCGTGGGTCAGGAACGGTATGACCTGACCCCTCTAAAGGACAGGTTGGCTCATGCACTGGCGATGGCCCAGCAGTATGCCAATCTTGCACAGGTCAGTGGGAGCAGCGTGATTCTTCGCCTGACTCCTCCGGAGGTGCTGTAGATGGACATGGTTGCGTTGCGTCGCCAGCACATCGCCTGGACCATTGCTCAAAACCCTACGACGATAACCGTCCAGCGTACCGAACGGGTGGACCGGGGCGGATACTTCGACGAGGTAAAAACCCAGCATGGGCCTATCACGGTTCGGATCTTCACTGCCGGTAATCGGATCCCCCAGGAAGTATCGGGCCTGGCTGGCACCAAACAGGTAGACCGCGGCTGGGCACTTCTGGCTGACGAGCGCGCAGACCTGCGGGTAGGACCAAACATCAAGGATGAGTTCGACGTTCCGGGCCTGGGGCACTTCCTGGTAAAGGCGGTGTATCCCCAAGTGGTCCAGGGGCAAGTGGTGGGTATGCAGGCTGACCTGGAGAAGGTGAGCTGATGGCAAAGCGCAGGATGGCGGATGGTGTCCGGGACACGCTGGAGCGCAGGCGAGCTGCTATCTACGCCTTGCTTCAAAACTGGAGCGGTTACTTGGAGGCCTACGCGAAGTCTCATGCCTCCTGGACCGACCGGACGGGGCATGCCCGGCAGGGGCTGCACGCCGGGGTCGAGGTTCGGGGAAGTAGTATGGTGCTTTACCTCAGCCATGGGGTCGAGTACGGAGAGTGGCTAGAGATCGCCTGTAAGCCCAAGAGGCTGCGCAAAGCGCTTTGGAACAAGCCCGGGCCCTATGCCATCGTTGAGCCTACGATGCAAGCTCACGAGCGTCGCATCCGGAAGACCATTGAGGAGCTGTGGCGCAAATGAGGGCAGCTATTCGTCAACGCCTTGTCGAGGCTATCCCCGCTGTTGGTGGAAGGGTCTACGAACCTCAAGCTGCCGGGCCCGATGTGGAAAAGCCCTACCTGGTGGTGCGTCAGGGAGTGGAGTCCGAGGAGAACCCTTGGGCTGGCTTTCGACGGATCATCGAGGTTTGGCCCTATGTGGCGAGGACCACCTTCCAGCGGGTGGACGAACTGGCGAACCAGGTAATCCAGGCCCTGAATGGACAGCTCCTGTCCACTGACGCGGGAGAGGCGTTCACCTGCCAGTACATGGGCACGGTTGGCGCAGACACGGTGGACACGGAGTGGGACGCCATCACGCGAGGCCTGCAGTTCGCCGTCCTGGCTCTACAACCCGTCTCAACCCCGGAAACCGTGGCGGGAGACGCGTGGGTGGAGGCGGTGGCTGGTTGGACGGAGCAGCTCCTTGGGCCAGGCTGGACGGTCTACAGGGATATCTGGCCCCTGGGCTATCGCAAGCCAGCAGTCCTATGGCATCAGCTGAGCCTAGCCTTAGAGCCGGCGACGAGGGGGGCGTTCAAAGTCGCGAAGACATTGCAAGGGCATGTGCTGGGAAGGACCCCCAATGAAGAGTCTGGCGGGGTGCTCCAGATTGCGCAGGGCTTGGGGCAGGTAATCAAGTTGCCACTAGACCCAGTGCAGCGCCTGTACTTGACGGTAGAGGACGTGCGAGCTGACTACCGTTCAGATGCCTTGACCGGAGGCCAGCTCAGTGTCCAGCTTAGTCGGATGACTAACCGACCGTTCGACGAGATTCCGTACATCCAGCGCGTCTACTCTCAGGGCGCATGGAGGTGAGCATATGGCCGAGAAGTCACAAGAGCAGCGTCCAGCGCGCCAGCTCGAGGTCACGTACCCCCGCAACGAACTGATACGAGACGCTCGAGCCATTTTCGGGGTCGGACCCGAGGTGGTAATTGGGGCGCTGTATGGTGTCAACAAGCAGGAGCTGACAGTAAGCGAAGTCCGACAAGCAATCAAGGCTTTCTTGCAGGCCAAACCTAGGTAAGGAGGGTAAGCCATGGCAGGTGGGATCTGGAGCCCGACGGAAGGTAAGGTCCGTCCGGGCTTTTATCTTAATTTCGTTGCTGCTGGCGTGGCTGCAATCAAGCCCGGGGCTCGAGGCATTGTGGCCGTGCCGGTGAAGGCGGATTGGGGACCTATTCGTCAGGTAGTAGAGATCAGCAGTGAGGCAGAACTGGTCGATAGGTTCGGGAATGCGACCACCAACGGGCTGACTGCCTATAACACCGTACGGATGGCGCTCCTGGGTGGAGCGAGAACCGTCCTGGTGTACCGCCTGGCTGATTCATACGCGTCCAAGGGCAGCATCACGCTGAAGGACACTGCCAGCACTCCAGGGGATGTACTGAGGCTCGAGACGAAATATGAGACCAATCGTCCGTTTGCAGTGACCGTCCGTGACAACCCCGTGGACAGCACCAAGCAGGACATTGTGCTCTACGAGGGGACTGCCCAACTGCGTACGTTCACTTTCCTCAAGGGGACAATTGACGCTGCGGTGACAGCAGTGAACGGAGACGCGGGTAACCGGTGGATCACTGCAACCAAGATCGCTGACGGTAATGGAACTCTTGCAGCGGTCAATGCGCAGCCTTTCGCCAATGGCAACAATGGGGCAACCGGGGTCACGAATGCGGACTACATGGGCGCTCTGGCTGCCTTCGAAGCGCGTCAGTTCAACCTGTTCTCCTTGGACGGAGCGACGGACGCTTCCCTGCAAGCTTCGGTGAAGGCATGGGTGGCCCGTCTGCGCGATGAAGGCCATGGCGTTATCGCGGTCTTGGGCGGTAGCGCTACCGACGACGAGGATCCGACCAAGGGCAACGCCCGGTCACTCAGCTTCAATCATGAGGGCATCGTCAACGTTATCACCTCCGCCCAACTGGGTGATACCTGGTACTCGAGCGCCCAGATCGCGCCGTTCATCGCCGGGCTGATCGCTGGGCAGAGGCTGGCAGAGAGCATCACCTACGCGGTTTGCCCATTCACAGACGTAAAACCGCGCCTAACGGACAGCCAGATTCGGGAAGCCCTGAACTCGGGCTCGCTGGTGCTGGTGCACGATGGCGAAAAGGTGAAGGTCGAGCAAGGCATTAACACGCTCACCAGCCTGCGCGAGGGGCAGAACCGGCAGTGGCGCAAGATCCGGGCCATCCGGGTCATGGATGCCATCAATGCGGATCTGCTCAAGACTGCCTCGGACAACTACATTGGCAAAGTCGTGAACAACGATGACGGGAAGCTGGCCTTGATCAATGCCTGCAAGCAGTACATGGACCAACTGGTGAACGGAGGCTTGATTGAACCGGACTATACGGTGCAGCTCGATCCTGCCTATCACCCTGCCTTGGCTGCACCAGATGAGGTTTACATTCGCTGGGATGCACGCCTGACCGACACGATGGAGTTCATCTTCGGCACGTTCAACGTCAGGGGGTGAGATGAATGCCTCTGGACGCGAGTCGTGTGATTAACGGGAGCTACGGTGAGGTTTATGTAGATGGTCAATGGGAAACGAACTTCAACCATCTTGAGGCAAACGTGGAGATCCAGAAAGCGGAGATACGCCCCTCTGGTGACAGGTGGGTGCACCACAAGGTGACCGGGCTGAGAGGAACTGGTGTGATCTCCGGATTCAAGGTAACGAGCAGACTTATTCAGCTCAATGATCCAATCCGTGACAGCACCAAGGGCGCGGTCAGGACAGAGATTGTGAGCAAGCTCGCTGACCCCGAGGCGTGGGGGTACGAGCGTATCCGTCTCAAGAACGTGATGTTCGACCGAATCAGCCTTGCTAACTGGACCACCGGGGAGGTCGTAAACGAGGAGTGGCCCTTTACTTTCGAGGACTACGAGCTTGTTGATCCCATCGTCGAAGGTGGCGGTGGTGGCGGGTTCACGCCTCCCGGTGGTTGGCAAGTCGTGTAAGGGGGTAAATGACGCGTTATGGATGTGGAGAAGCTGACAGACGAGCAGATCCTGGAACGGTTGTTGAATGGCCAGAAGGTCCCCCAGGCCAGGCTCTGGCTCAAACGTCTGCAAATCCCGGTGGTTGTACAGGCGCTCACCAGCAAGCAGGTCTACGCCATCCGGGAGCAGTGCACGCGAACAATTCGAGGCAAGCGGGGGCAACCCGACCGTGAGGAAGTGGACACCGAGCTGTTCACGCTGCGAGTAGTTCTCGCAGGGATCGTCGAGCCGAAGTTCGACAACCCAAGACTCCTAGAGAAGCTGCAGGTCAGCGGTCCGGAGGAAGCGCTTCAGCGGTTATTGTTGGCGGGCGAGCTGAGCCAGATCTTTAGCGAGATCCTGGCATTGTCGGGCTTCGATGAGGACCTCACCGAACTAAAAAACTGATCAGTACGCGCCCCGTCCTTCGTTTGGTCCATGAGATTTTCCAGCGTACCGGGTTACCACCGGACGAGTTTTGGGCCAAACCGGACGGGGCGCGTCGTTTCATGCTGGCGAGCATGGCCCTGAAACTCGAAGAGGAAGCGAAGCAGGCAAAGGAAGGGGGTACGGGCAATGGCAGATGAGCTCTACAGGTCCGAAATAGTGATCGACATAAATGACCGGGATGCCATTGCCCGGACCGAGCGCATACAGCGGAAATTCGAGCAGTCACTGGCCCGGATGGACAGGCTGGGCAAGAGCCTGAGTCAGACCCGGATTGCTCCCATGCTGACGGTCCGGGACAGGCTGACCCAGAGCCTGCTCCGGGCTGATGCCCTGGTTAAGCGGCTGAGTGCGGAAGTAGCTACTCCGGTTATCACAGCGAGAGACGAAGCCCAGGCTGTGATCGACCGGATAAGCCAGGCTGTCGAAACCATTGATCAGGGGAAAGCCGACGTAGCCGTTTCCATGCGCGGTGAGATCCTGAAACAAATCGACGCTGCCGAGAAGGCGGTACGTCGGATAAGCGGGGCGAAGGGGTCACCCTACGCTGAACTGAAGGGTCCTCTTCTTCAGCAGCTTGAGCAGGCCAAGGAGAAGGTCCAGAAGCTTGACTTCACCAAAGCCGAACCCCTTGTCTCGCTCCGGGATCGACTGACGGCGAAGCTGGCCCAGACGGACTCGAAGCTTAAGGCGCTGAATCTTCAGACGGCTTCCCCGATCCTGGAGGCCCGGGATCGGGTGTCTGGAGTCCTGGCCCGGGTAGATACAATGCTCCGGGCGCTGGACCAGGGCAAGATCGCCATAGCTGCCGAGATGCGTGGCCCCCTGTTTGACGAGATAACACGGGCCAAGGCGACCCTGCGGGAGCTATCCGGGATCAACATCGGCCCGGTAGCCCAGCTCCGGGGAGAGCTGTTTGGGCAGCTCACCAAGGCCGAGGCCCTCCTGAGAAGCCTTGACGATATGCTGGTCACTCCCCGCGCGACCCTGATCGACCGGGTTTCCGGGACGGTTTCGGCCATCTCTTCCAGGCTACGTGGACTCGCGAGTCGGAGTTGGGACGTGGTCATCAAGGCCAAGGACATGGTGACCGGCGTAGTCGGTCGGATTACCCGGATACTGACCTCTCCCCTGACCATGCTTGGTATCGGCGTCGGGGCAGGAGCTGCGGTCCAAGCCTTCGGGCTCCGACCACTTCAGGCGGCAGGAACGATGGAGCAGAGCGAGATCGCGTTTGAAACGATGCTGGGCCGGGAGCGGGGCAAAGCGTTCCTGGCTGAATTGAAAAAGTTTGCAGCGACTACACCTTACGAGTTTGCCGGCATTCAGGAAGCTGCCCGGCAGCTCCTTGCCTTTCGCTTTGTGGCAGAGGAGATCCCTGAAATGCTGACCGCCATTGGCAATGCCGCTGCCGGTCTCGGTCGTGGGGAAGAGGGGATGCAGCGGATAATCCTTGCCCTCGGCCAGATGCAGGCCAAGACCAAGGTTTCGGCGGAGGAGATGCTTCAGTTGACTGAAGCCGGTATCCCTGCGTGGGATATGCTGGCGAAGGCGATGGGGAAGACCACCGCAGAGGTCATGAAGATGGCTGAGAAAGGCCTTATCCCCGCTGATCAGGCAATCAAGATCCTGGTCAAGGGCATGAATGAGCAATTCCGCGGCATGATGGAGAAGCAGTCGCGGTCCCTCTTCGGTCTCTGGAGCACGATCAAGGACGTGTTCAACCTGTCACTTGTCACCCGGTGGGGCGATGGGTTGAGCCGGGCCGTGAAGCCGCGGCTTGAGCGATTGGTAGACCTGTTCACGAAGAACGAAGAGGTCGTCGACCGGTGGGGCGACACCCTGGAGCGGGCTGCCTATCAGGTGGGCGAGGCCCTGTTCAGCAAGATCGAGTCGGCCTTTAACAGACTGGACGCGTTGATGAAGGAACCGCGCTTCCAGAAGGCCGATTTGTTCGGTAAGACTCAAATCCTCTGGGATGAAATCATAGCCAAGCCCTTCGACCGCTGGTGGTCTTCGAACGGTAAGGTGTGGGCGACTAACGCTGGTCTGGCAATAGCGACAACCCTGGGCAAAGCCCTTGTCGAAGGGATATGGACCGCCCTGAAGAGCAACTGGATCATCCGGACTTTGCTTCTCGCCTGGGGCGGGGCAAAGGCTGGAGCAGGAATCGGGGCGATTATCGGAAGCCTCGGAGGTCCAATTGGGACGGCGGCTGGTGCAGCTATTGGCGCAGGAGTAGGCGCAGGGGTTTCAGGGTTGTGGGGGCTGTTCAATGCGGCAGTAAGACCGGGCGAGGGCCCTCTTGGACTCCCTTCCCCTGTTATGCCGTTTAAAGTCGAGCCGACTCTGACTACTATTCCGGCTTTGGAAACAGCCAAAATTGCTGCAACACCTATAACACCAGTACCGGTTGTAGCCAAAGAGAAAGAGAAGGCAGAAGCTCTCTATGTACCAGACCTCCAGCGACTAATGGAGCAGGCCCGGATGCAGCGCGAGGCTGCGGAGGCTACTGCCAAGCAGGTGTTGGAACGTGCAGGCAGGAGTCTTCCCGGCCATGCCCTGGGCACGATTGCGACCCAGCCCCACATCGCCCTGGTTGCCGAGCGCGGGCCGGAGGCGATTATTCCTCTGGCTACAGAATACCGGGCCCGAGCGCTTTCTCTGTGGCAGGAAGTGGGCGCGCGACTGGGACTGCCCAGGCTGATTACTGGACCGATGGCCCGCTCAACGCTGAGACTGGTTACGGAGGCGGTCATCCCGCTTTCTCCGACGTGGCGGGCGCAGGCGATTGCCTTGGGGCAGGAAGTCGGGGAACAGTTTGGGCTGTTGATCCCGGGCTTGAGGAAGGTCGTGGACGTTGCCAAGGAGGTTGCAGGCAAGGTAGCCCGTCCTCCTGGCATTCGCCCCGTCCTGGAGCCCGCAAGTGTCCCGACCTATGCTCAAGGCGGGATTCTGACCCGCCCGCACTTGGGATTGGTCGCTGAGGCAGGGCCGGAGGCAATCATACCGTTGTCGGTTGCCATGCGGGCCCGAGCCATTGCGCTCTGGTCGGAAGTCGGGCGCAGGCTGGGGATACAGAGGTTCGCAGAGGGCGGGATCGTTGGCCCTGCTTCCTCTCCCCGCTGGCTGGGTGGAAACGAGCAGCCCGTTTTTGCTCTGCCTTCACCAACTCCGGTCCGGGCACCGACCGTAGTCCATATCCACATCGGACCAGCGGTGAACACCATCGTGGTTCGTAACGAGGCAGATATTGATCGCGTGGCGGACCAGGCTGCGACGATCCTTTCCCGCAATCTGCGGGCCGCACTGGCGAATGCCATTAGCTAACGAGAGGAGGCGCAGAGCATGGACTTCTACCTCATGGGTGAAGACAACCAGACCCTGCGCCTCCCCGTGAACCCAGAAGAAGTCACGGTTATGGGCGAGAAGCAGATCGAGACAGTGAATATCCTGCGCCTGGGCGAGGTCGACTTTCCGACCGGGGACAAACGGGCTGAGATCCACTTCGCCTCGTTTTTCCCAGCCCATTACGACCCGGGCTACTGTCGCTATGCAGACATCCCTGATCCCCAACAAGCTCTCGCCCAGCTCCTGAGCTTTCGGGATTCCGGCAAGCCCGTGCGCTTGCTGATCACCGACAGTCCGATCAACACATTGGTGCTGATAGTCAGGGTGAACTACACACTACGCGGAGGAGAGCCCGGTGACATCTACTACGAGGTGACAGCCAGAACGTGGCGGGAGGTTGCCGGGAACAAAACCACCGCGCCCTCGAGTGGAGCTCCTGCTGGCCAGCCAAGACCATCCACGAAACCAAAACCGAAGACCTACACCGTCAACCTGGGAGACAATCTGTGGATCATAGCGAAAAGGACTCTCGGCGATGGCAGTCGCTGGATGGAGATCTACAATGCAAACAAGAAGCTGATTGGACCAGATCCAGATAGTCTCAAGCCAGGCATGGAGCTGGTGATCCCATGAACTTGAAGGTTTCGGGTTGGGACGCTCAGCACCTGCTCGAAGAGGTTATGCTCGAAGATTCGCTGGCGTCAGTCGCGTACAAGGCGACGGTTCGCCTGGTAGTCACCCCGGAGCTGCCCAAGCTGGACGCGGGACAATATGCAGCGGTGGAACACGAGGGGCAGACGCTTCTCGATGGAATCATCTGGACTGCGACCCGCAGCGAGCAGGGGCAACCCAGGGTTGAAGTGGTCGTGTTTGACCGAATGATTTACCTGGACCGATCGGAAGATGAGTATCTCTGGCCTTCGGGCCAGACTGCCACATCACGGATTCGGCAGTACGTTCAACCCTGGGGCATTACGCTGGGACCGCTCGCAGATACCCGTGTGAAGTTGGGAAAAGCTGTTTACCGAGCGCAGACCATTTTCAGCATGATCCAGAGCGACCTCCGGGAGACTGCCCGCCAGGGCGGGGGGTTGTACCGGGTGCGCATGCGGGGTCAACAGATGGAACTGGTCGAGCTGGGTAGTGGCCCGGTTCTGGCGCTGGAGAATGTGATGGAGACCGAGATGTCCCGCTCGCTCGAAGGCGCGGTGACCCAGGTGAAAGTGCTGGGAGCAGCTATCGAGGACGTGCGGTCACCTGTGCTAGCGATAGTCACCGGCCAGACGAAAGAGCTAGGGACGCTGCAGAAAGTGCTCCAGGATTCACAGATCGACACCGTCGGGGCAGCGAGGGAGGCTGGTAAGGCACTCCTCGCCGGGATCGACGGAACCGTCCGGGTTACGACCATCGATGTTCCCACCGTTCGGGCTGGAGACCGGGTGACGTATTCCGGTGCGTCATACATCGTCTGCAACGTCACCCACCGGTATCAGCCAGGAACACCTGGCGAGATGACATTGGAGCTCGGGTCTGAGGAATACGTTAGGAGGCGGTACTATGCCTAGTGGGATACAGGAGCTGGCATTCGACCTGCGTAGGCTGGCCCAGCAGGCATCCGCTCAGGCCAGCGCGATGGTTGCTACGGAGCTAGGCGTGATCACGGATAGAGGTGTGAGGTTGGACCGCTTTCCTCACGAATTCACGGACCCACTGGTCCTGGAACCGGTGGTGGACTGCGACATAGAGGTCAGCCTCGAGGTGCCGGCCCATCAAGAAACCGGGAAGATCGTGCTGCCTGCAATCCCAACATCCGGGGGCGGGCCCACGGTGGCGGGTGAGTACGCTGCCACATTCAAGTTCGACAAGTGGGTTCATGACGCCAAGGCCCAGGGGTTCATCAAAGTAACCAAGGCCAGGCTCAAGTTCCGTCCCCAGTACAAGCCTGGGGACAGGGTGGTCTGCGCCCTCGTCCATGGAGGGCGGGACGTCGTGATCCTCGCGAGGGTGGTGCCCTATGCCTAACCTGTTTCCGACAGAGCCTCCTTCTTTGCAGCCAGCACCGCCAGTGAGCAAGATCGTTCCGTTCGGTCGCTCCTGGCGGTTCGATTTTGCGAAGGGCGAATTCGTGCTAACTCCGACCGGGCGGGTGGCGGAGAGCCATGGTGCAGACGCGTGGCTGGAATGGTGCCAGAAGGCCCTTCTCACGGAGAGGTATCGGTATCTGGCCTACTCTGACCAGTACGGTCAGGAGTACGAGGACTTGATGGCGCGGCACTTGACCCGGGCAGCGAACGAGAGCGAGATCCAGCGGATCACCCGAGAGACGCTGATGGTCGATCCGCGTACTGCCAGCGTGGACCACTTCGTCTTTGAGTGGGACGGGGACACCGTTCGCTTTACGTGCGAGGTTACGAACGTTCGGGGCGAAAAGGGCGTTGTAACCGGAATGGTGGTGATTCCCTAATGGCCGAGTTGCCAGAGTACCTCACCGATCAGACCGAGGAAAGGATACGCCAACGGATGCTGGACAGCCTGCCCTCTGACCTGGATAAGTCAGAGGGCAGCTACATTTGGGACGCCCTCGCACCGACAGCTGCAGAACTGGCTCAGGCTGCGATCTGGGCACAGGAGGTGCTGCGTCGCGGGTTTGCCTCGACGACCTTTGGCCCGTACCTCGACCTCCGTTGTGCGGAACATGGGGTCGAGCGCAGGCCCGCCACGCCGGCGACGGGGAAGGTTCGATTCGTGGGCCTACCGGGAGTCATCATCCCTGCTGGGACCAGGGTAGCCACACCAGGAGACCCTGTCACCCGGACCCCGTCGGTGGAGTTTCGCACGGTGGCAGACGTGACCCTGGATAGCGCGGGACAAGCCACTGTTGATGTGCAGGCGACAGTTCCGGGGGCATCGGGTAACGTCGGGGCTGGAGCGATCACTCTCGTGGTCGATGGAACGCCCGGCGTGGCCTCGGTTACCAACCCTGCACCGACCACAGGCGGGGCGGATGCGGAATCGGACGAGGCGTTACTGGCGCGGTACTTCCTCAAGGTCCGCACTCCAGCTACCAGCGGGAATGCCGCCCACTACCGGATGTGGGCGCTGGACATACCTGGGGTTGGGGACGCCAAAGTCTACCCACTCTGGAATGGTCCAGGGACAGTTAAGGTACGGGTCATCGACGTGAACAAGAAACCCGCGAGCCCTGAGCTGGTGGCCCAGGTGGCTGCCCATATCGAGGAAGAGCGCCCCATAGGGGCAAGCGTGACTGTGGAGCCAGCCAAGGGCGTGGTGGTGGATGTAACTGCCACCATCACTCTCGCCAGCGGGTATGTGCTGAACGACGTTCAGCAGGCATTCGCTGCGAAGCTGACGGAGCATTTCGCAAGTTTGGCTTTCAAGCAGTACTACGTCAGCTATGCCCAGGTCGGAGCACTCTTATTGGCGCTTCCAGGCGTATTGGACTATTCCGCCCTGGCGCTGAATGGGGCAGCCGCGAACGTGATGATGGACGAAGAGTCCGTGCCTGTGCTGGGCACGGTCACTCTAAGCACATGAGGTGATGGTCATGGGGTTCGTACCGAAGCTGAACCGACGAACCACGCCCTATGTGATCTATGATGAGGTTCTAACCCTGAAAGACGGAGTGGGTGAGGCCCAGTTCGCCCACGACAATGTCCGGGCGGAAAGCATCGAGGTCTGGACGGGCCCGGGCAAAACAGGTGTTCGATTGTTCACTTACACGCTGCGGGAAGTGCCGGACCAGCCCTGGAAGACGATCATTCGGGTCACGGCACCCGTAGACCGGGTCTATCTCACCTATGAAACGACAGGTGACCAGGTGGAAGCTGACGACGTGAACATGTTACAGACCTTGTTGGAGGAACTGCAGCAGGCGCTGGCAGCCCACGAACGAGACAGTTCTAGCCATATCGCAGACTTCCGGGTGGATGGCGGGACGTTCGTGTAACAAGGGGGAGACAAGGCAATGGCGCAGATCATCCAGATCCGTCGTGGCACCAAGGCGGAATTGGTCGCCCGGGGCGCACTCGCTCCGGGCGAGCTTGGTTTCTGCACCGACACCAAAGAGGTGTACATCGGGGACGGGACCACGAACATCTTCGTCGGGCGGGTAATGTCGGGAACGCTTGCCAGCCGCCCCAATGCGTCGGTTCCGGGACGCCTGTACTACGTAACCTCGGGCGACCAGGCGGGGTACCTGTTCCTCGACGATGGGACTGCCTGGCGTCGGGTGAACACCCAGACCCTGGCAGACCTGACGGGTTCGCTGGACAACATCGCGGATGGTAGCACCTATGCCCGGGTGCTCAAGGCGGATATCACGGACGGGCATGTCAACAAGGTCTCGGACGGGACGAACACGAAGACCGCTGCGGAGATCGCGAGCCATATCAATGACCCGGCCATTCATCGGTCGATCAATGACAACGGGACCGGGCCAACGGACCTGTGGTCTGCCCAGAAAATCAAGAACGAGATTGAGCTGGCCAAGCATAACATCGAGCCCCAGGCCAGTGTGAAGAACCGGACGACGACTACTCCGCCCACGACCCCCGCGGTAGGAGATCGCTACATCGTTCCCGCTGGCGCCACAGGCGCATGGAACGGTCACACGAATGAGATCGCGGAGTGGAATGGTGCCGGGTGGGTGTTCTACACCCCTCAAACCGGTTGGACCTGCTATGTCGATGACGAGCAGAAGATCTACTCCTGGAATGGGAGCGCCTGGGTGAGAACTGGCGGCGCTCTCCAGACCATTGTGGCCGGGGCTGGCCTTACAGGCGGGGGGCAGGCGGACACTGTTACCCTCAACGTGGGCGCGGGGGACGGGATTATCGTTGGTGATGATTCCATATCGGTAAAGGCCTATAAAGGGATAACGGTTGACGCAAACGGTGTGGCTGTCAATATCGATGGAGTCTCCATCCAATATGACCCTGCCAACGGGAACCGTCTCATGGTGGCTGTAGTTGATGGTGGAACGTTTGCTTAATCTGGGCAGGTGGTGACATCATGCCGAGGAAGGTACTCATCCAGATTCGTCGGGGGACAGAGGCAGAACTGGCAGGCGTTACCCTTGCCCCGGGCGAACTGGGATTCACCACCGATACTCAGAAACTCTACATTGGTACGCCGACCGGAAACGTCCTGCTCGTCAACGTGTCCACCGCTGGCGACATGCTGAAGAGCATTTACGACACGGACAACGACGGGCGAGTAGATGCAGCGGAAGTGGCTGATAGCGTACCATGGACGGGGGTAATGGGGAAGCCGAGCACCTTTACACCAGCTCCCCATACACACTCGGGAGCGGACATCACTAGCGTGGTTTCCGAGGCTGACACCGTCGATGGAAAACACGCGGATGACCTGATGCACTTCTACGTGGCAGACATCGATGACACTGTGAGCATGATACCTGTGGGCGAGGAGTTTTTCCTGACTCCACAGATAGCGGTTGTCAACTCGGCATATGGCCAAGGCCCTAACTTTGCCAAGCCGACCGTGTGGCAGTTGAACGAGTGGGATTGGACACATAGAGGCGCATGGGCGATCCCACCCGCACTTCCGCAGGGGTACTCCAAGCTGTATGCCAAGGTGACTCTGCACTATTCGGCAGATCATTGGCATGGCATGTACCTATATCTGCGACGTGAGTTCTTCGATACGTCCACAGGCACATGGAAGAAGATGGATGGAGACCCTGACATCTATCTGGGCCATGCTCAGGCATCGCGAAGTAAGCGGGGGGATACGAGCACCTTCTGGGTGCCATGGTGGACTACGCAACTTCAAAAAATGACGCGAGGTGGACCTACACAGCGGTTGTTGATAGCCGGGCACTCTGATTGGTCAGGAGATGCTGAAGGTGCTTTCCGGTACTTTATCCTGGGGGCACACTTCACGTTTTACCCGTCAAAGACGAACAAGACGCAAACGTGGTCCACCGGCGAGACCTCCGGGGCCGCGGACGAGAGTTTCGGGTTGTGGGTTGGTTGGAACCAAGTCTGGCACGCTGGCAACTTCGACCCAAACAGCAAGATGCCCAAGGGTCCGGTCACTTGGAATCAGCTCGCAGGGCTATAGGGAGGTGGGCTGAGTGGCCTACGGTGAGTTGGTATATGGGCAAGCCCAATATGGGGACACGGGGAGTACTTCCACCCTTCGCCCGCCTCCCGATCTCATGAAGTACCTGCCTCCTTACTACAGAACCAGTCGGGTCATGAACTCTATACAGGCTGCCATTGGTAGCGAACTGGCAAAGCTTTGGCAGGCCTTGGACGAGACATTAGACCAGTTCTTTGTGGATCGGGCTACATGGGGGCTGGATCTGTGGGAGAAGGAACTGGGAATACCAACAGATCCAAGCAAGCCCGTGGACTTCAGACGTTCGGTGATCAAAGCGAAGCTGCGCGGCGTGGGAACAACCACCAAGGAACTCATACGGACTGTAGCAGCTGCATTTTCGGGCGGGGAAACAGATGTCATCGAATACCCCAGCGAATATCGCTTCGTGGTCAAGTTTATCGGGACAAGGGGGATTCCCCCGAACCTGGGTGACCTGACCCAGGCCATCGAAGAGATCAAGCCAGCGCACCTGGCTTTTTCTTATGCCTACACCTACATGGTGTGGAACGAAACCCCGACCTACACATGGGCACAGGCAAGCGTGATGACGTGGGATCAATTCCGGGTTGCAAAACCCTTGCAGCAGTGAGGTGATGAGTGGTGCAGACGACTCCTAACTACGGTCTGAAGAAACCCGATGGAACGGATGTCGTCAACATTGCAGACCTTAACTACAACGCCGACCAGATCGACGCTGCTCTGACTCCTACTGCTGACCCGTCTCAGACTCCTACAGGCAACGGACCAGGCAAACTGGTCCAGTGGATTAGCTGGATCACCAACCGGATCAAGGCCATTACGGGGAAGGCGAACTGGTGGGAGGCCCCGGCCACGACGCTGGAGGCTGTCAAGGCCCACATGGATGCTGCTGCGCCCCATCCGGGGCATGTGCTCGTCAGCGACGTTGTGGACGCACCAGTGGCTGGGAAGATCCTGCGGTTGAACGCTGATGCAAAGTTGCCGGCCAGCATCACTGGGGATGCAGCGACCGTAGGGGGCATCGCGCCTAGCGGGTTTGCCCCAGCTTCTCATGTGGGGGCAGGTGGGAGTGCTCATGCGCTGGCCACCACAACCACTGCAGGGTTCATGTCGCCCGCTGATAAGGCAAAGCTGGACACGGTGGCGTCCGGTTCAGAGCCCAACCAGAATGCTTTTTCCAGCGTTAAGGCGGTGGCATCGGACGGGACCACCTCGCGGGGCCAGGTGGATGCGGATGCGAAGACGGACCTGCTCACCCTCAAAGAAGGCCAGAACATCTCTTTGGCGGTCGACTCGACGAACGACGTGATCACCATCGGGGTCAACACGTCGGGTTTGAACGCGGATACGCTGGACGGTCAGCATGCCTCTGCGTTTGCCTCTGCCAGCCACACCCATGCTAACGCGACCACCAGCGCCGCAGGCTTCATGTCCCCGAGTGACAAGGCCAAACTTGACGGGATCGCTGCGGGCGCGGAGGTCAACCAGAACGCCTTTAGCGTGATCCAGGCGCAGGATGGTTCGGGGGCGGTTGTTGGCTCTGTCAGTGCTGACTCCAAGACCGACACGGTCAACCTGCGGGCTGGCACGGGCATCGGTCTAAGTGTCAGCGGTGATGTCATCACCATCTCCTCCACCGCAAGCCAGAACGCGTTTACGAACGTGGCAGTCTCCGGGCAATCGACCGTGGCAGCGGATTCGCCTTCCGACACCCTGACCCTTGAAGGGACGGGCGGGGTCACGATAACGACGGATGCCACCAACGACAAGGTGACCATCGGGTTTGCCATGAGCGACGCTGTTCATGGCAACCGAGGCGGGGGCAGCCTTCACGCAGTAGCGACCCCCACCACCGCGGGGTTCATGAGCGCGTCCGATAAAGCCAAGCTCGATGGCATCCAGGCCGGGGCGCAAGTGAACCAGCCCGCCTTCAGCACGGTGAGGGTGGGGACGACCAACATCGATGCGGATTCCCCAACGGATGTGCTGGAACTGGTCGCGGGAGCGAACATCAGCCTCACGCCCGATGCCACGAATGACAAAGTCACGATTGCAGTGACCGGGGTGGCGCAGGCGAGCCATACCCATGCTGGCGGAGACATTACCAGCGCGGTGGCCCAGGCGATGAACGCAGACACGGTTGATAGCCTGCACGCGTCCAGCTTCGGGCGTGTGGATGCTGCCACATCGGTCAATTCTCGGTGGACCTTCAACACAACCAACGGTCGCCTGGTCGCGCCGGTAGGCCCAGACAAATGGGCGACTGCGTAAAGGGGTGGAAACATGGCGAAAGTACCTGGCTCGATCTGGGTTGAAGGCACAGACTGGCACTATGTCGACGCCAATGGAAACGAGTGGGCCTTCACCGGGGACTATGTTTCCACCCCCTCCGGGGCTCTTCCAGGATCGTTCTGGATCGAGGGCAGCGAGTTTCACTACATCGACGCCAACGGCGCCGAGCGAAAGATCACCGGGCCCGACTTCGGGGCCAAAACAGGCCTGGCGGGAAGCTTGTGGGTGGAGGCGACGTGGTGGGCGTGGTTAGACGCGTCACAGCACAAGCACCAGGCTCACTCTGACTACGGCGACTACTACCACAGTGACTACACCGACGACCCGTACTATGATAGCGCTTACCATCAGGATGAACCGTACTACGAACATGTTGACCATCAGGATAGCGCATTGTACGTAGACCACACGGATGGACCTTACTACGACACCGTGCTGTATCACGACCATTACGATTACTCCGACTATAGTGACCATATTGACGAGGTGTTTGGCACACACCTTGACCAACCCGTGCTAGTAACCTGAGGAGGCAAACGATGAACGCCGAAGTAAGACCACTTGGCGTCACGTGCAATCTTGCATGTACATATTGTTACGAGCATCCCGTCCGCGATGCGGGAAACTTCGCGCGGGATTACGACCTTGACGCGATCAAACGGGCTGTCGAAGCAGAGGGCGCTGACAGCTTCTCCTTGTTTGGCGGTGAGGCACTCTTGATGCCTTTGTCTGACCTCAAGGAACTTTGGCGTTGGGGCTATGAGCGGTTCGGGAGAAACGGTATACAGACCAACGGGGCCTTGATCACCGACAAGCATATCGAGTTGTTCAAGCGCTACAATGTCAACGTCGGGATTAGCATCGATGGGCCAGATGAACTCAATGATGTCAGATGGGCTGGTAGCCTCGAAAAGACGCGAGAGGCGACTCGAAGAACGATGCAAGCCATCGACAAGCTGCTTGAAGCCGGGCTCAAGCCCGGCTTAATTGTTACCTTGCACCGGGGGAATGCCAGCCCAGAGCGCCTTCCCAGACTTAAGGATTGGTTCAGGGAGCTGGACCAAAAGGGCATCCAGAGTGCCAGGTTGCACATTCTTGAGGTCGACCACCCGCTAGTTCGGGCTCGGTGGGCGTTGTCGGACGAGGAGAACCTGAGTGCGTTCATCGAACTCGCTAAGCTCGAGCGGGAACTGAAAACCCTACGGTTTGACGTTTTCCGAGACATCCTTGCCATGCTCAAAGGCGAGGACGGGCGCGCCACCTGTATCTGGCAGGGGTGCGACGCATGGACCACACATGCTGTAAGGGGCATAGAGGCCCACGGGGAGCGGTCGAACTGTAGCAGGACCAACAAGGACGGGGTCGATTGGTTCAAGGCAGACCAAGTGGGTTTCGAGCGCTACCTGGCTCTATACCAGACCCCACAGGAGGACGGGGGCTGCCAGGGATGCAGGTTTTGGCTTGCTTGCAAGGGTAACTGCCCAGCTACAGCCATTGACGGGGACTGGCGTAACCGGAGCGAGCATTGTCGGGTTTGGTTCGGGCTGATGGAGTATTTCGAGGCCAAACTGCTTGACGTCGGAATCACGCCCATCTCCCAAGATCCGAAGCGCCAGGACATCGAACGCTACTTCTTGGCCCGGTGGGTTGCAGGGGAACGCCCTACGATTCAGCAGGCAAGACAGGCTCTCCGGGGCGGGAGGGCGCCTGTCGTCGGTGGCCAGTGCCACCCGGGAGGCCACGGAGACCAGATAACCCATGGCGACCACTATGACACGAGGGGGGCGGGGCAGTGAGCTTTGAGCTTCCGGACTTTACACGAGTGATGTGGGCAAGCCAGCGTGCCAGAGAAGTTTGGCAACCCCGAGTCGAGGCCATCCAGCGCGTGTGGACGGAGGTCGAGGTCTGGGCGGTTAGCGAAGGCATGCGCCAAGCTGCCCTCCAGGTAGCAACGCCCGAAGAACTACCAGCGCGGGCGCGGTATGTGATGGACCTAGGGCTAGTTCTCGTGCCACTGGCCCGGCAGGGCAGAGGTCGCACCTATGCCGCAACAACGCCAGGGATCAAGCCAGGTGGGGCATGGGAATACCGGGTGGCCATCTGCAAGCCCGAGGTCGCCTCGGAATTCGCCAGAGCCTCCTCAGATCGCGATGACGAGATCATTGGACAACTGCTCGGGTATCCGGGATGTTGCATCGACTTCTTCCGCCGGGTCTGGGTAGACGGGCAACACGTGGATACAACCTGGCAGATGGCTACCAATACCGTTGGCCCGGAAGGGCACGTGGTCGAGGTCTCGGGGCCTCCTGAGGCCAACATCCTGCTAAGGTGGCTCGGGGTACGAGCAGTACCCCACCTACCATGCAGCTTTACCTGCCAGGCCACGGTGGACTTCGGAAGACGCCTGGTCGAGGTCGGGCGGGCACGAGGCTATGACCGGGAGATGGACTGGCTGTTGGAGATGCTTTCATGGCCCGTCGAATGGTCTGCCCTGCACGGAATTGCCATAATCAAGACGCCAGTGCTGCAGATTACCGCTCGTACGGACTACACCCCCAGCAAGCTGGTGGTAAGACGCCAGGGGACGAGCTACCCCGAGGAGGGGGCGCAGGGGCTCGTGTTTCCGTTCAGGTCACCCAGAGGGACGCGCCTTACCGAGACCAAGTCCTACCGGAAGGCGGTGGGGGCGGAGTGAACGAGTGGTACTGGCGAGACAACGGGTTCAGCACGCTTGAGGCCCAGGAACAGGCGCACCGCCCGCTTCTGGACCTAATTCCCCAGGTGGCGCAGGGCGGTAACATCCTCGACCTCGGTTGCGGGAACGGGGCGCTGCTGAAAAAGCTCCGGGAACGCAACCCGGATTTCATTCCCTATGGGGTGGACGTGAACCCGGTAGCCATCCAAAACGCGAAGCAACTGCTGCCCGAGTTTGCCAACCATTTCGTGGTCGGGGACATGTTTGAGTATCGTCTGCCCCGGAGCATTGACGTGGTTCTGCTGATGCCCGGGCGTCTCGTTGAAGTCCCAATCTACCGGGCGTTTCTTCTGCTGAACTGCCTTCGCCACTCGGGGGCGACCGTCATTGCCTACGCCTACGGAGACTGGGTAACCCGGTATGGGTCGCTCGCTGGCCTTTGCAGGGAGGCGGGGCTCAGGCTGAGAGATGCCCCGGTGGTCGGACCAATCAGCCAAGCAGGGGTGGTCGAACTGTGATGGAGTCCCCGGAAAACGCGGACCGCCTGGCGCAGGTGGTCCATTTTCTTTCGCGCGAGCTCCCCATTCTCGCGGTGGCTCATGAGGTGAGCGGGGCGACCATCGTCCCCGAAACTCTCGCTGGAAAAGCCAAGGAGGCCCGCTTGTTAGTGTCCCGGGTGGACGACGTGGGGTTGGTCGCTGTGGCCCGAGACGCTGCAGCTCTAACCCGGGTCTCCGAAGTATGGGCCTCGGGAAAGCACGAAGCCCTATGGCTGGCAATGGGCTATCCCCGGTGCTGCGCTCTGGCCCAGAACAACCTGGGTACGCTCCTTCCTAATGCATCGGGCGAGCTGAGCTTCCCGTGGCAACTGAACGTTTTCTGGCCCAACTTGGCGCTGCTGCCCTTCGTCCCATGTACCCTGCGTTGCGGAGCAGCAGTCCGATTCGCGAACCAGCTCCTGCCCCTGATCCCCGAGGGCATCAGGAGCGACCTGGAGACTGTACTCCGCGCCCCCGTTGTCTTTCGCAGGGCGGGGGGAGAGATGGAGGTGAGCAATCCGTGGTTTAGCGATACCTTCGATTCCGTCGGTCCAAACGTCGAGATCCGACTAATCCCTGAATGAGGAGTGGTAAGCAATGACAATTACGGTGAACGGTGCTTCTGTGGAGATCCCGAACCTTGAGGTTTCTCTTCAGATCCCGACCAAGCAAGACCCCCGGTGTCTGATTACGCTGCAAGCCCCGGTTACGGGGCAACTGGCTCTTGCCGGGCTGGCGAACGAGGAGAGCGATGTCACTGTGTTTTACTCCGACGGGACGCAGGTCTGTAGCGGTAAGGGCATCGCACGGACGCACACTCTGCGCACCGTGGGTGGA
The DNA here is from genome assembly GCA_014896315.1 of Limnochordales bacterium. Lineage (GTDB taxonomy): Bacteria > Bacillota > Limnochordia > Limnochordales > DUMU01 > DUMU01. The sequence goes on along the minus strand of JADBKP010000003.1, from coordinate 162,577 downwards.
CGTGACATGGAGACACTGATCATCGAACTGTCGGACGTCCAGGGCTTGTGACCCTGGGCGTTCCACTAGGGCCAGGTGGTGATGAACGATGGAAGCAGAGATGGCAAAGCTCCTTCTTCAATACCCGGTCACAGCAGCGATTATCGCTGCCTGGCCACTTTTGTTCGTTGGCTTGCTGGTCTGGGTAATGAGAACAAGTGCAGAACGAGAGCGTCGGTTGATCGAGGTCAACTCGCAGTGGCAGGTTGCACTGAGAGAGTTGACCGAGAAAATAGATGAGCTAACCCGACGATTCGAATTATGGACCTCTCGCGGCGATGGAGGACCGCCTTGGCAAACGATCCTCGAAGAACTCTCCGAAAAGGTGAATCGGGTGGCTCAACGGGTGGACGCCCTCATGACCCGGAGAGGTGGTGACAAGCATGACGCCTAAGGAGTTCCTCGCCTGGATCAAGCCTCACGCGCTCAAGCTCCAGAACGAACTGGGCATTCCTGCTGCCGTAATCGCAGCTCAGGCAGCCCTAGAGACTGGGTGGGGGAAGAGTGCTGTCGGGAACAACCTGTTTGGAATCAAGTGGACAGGCCAAGGCCCGTACCAGGAGGCCCGTACCACCGAGTACGTCAACGGAAAGAAGCAGTCTGTGATTGCCAAGTTTCGGGCGTACGAAACCCCTTATGAAAGCCTCCGGGATCACTCAGCATTTCTCCTCGAAAACCCGAGGTACAGCCAAGCCTTGGCGGTGGCGGATGACCCGGAGCGATTTGCAGAGGAGATCGCACGAGCTGGCTACGCCACTGACCCCAAATATGCTGCTAAGCTCAAGTCGATCATGCGGTTGCACGGGCTCCTCGAGTGGCCTCGACCGCCACGTCTGACCCTAGCCCAGATCACCGCTGCCCTGTGGCGCAGCGGGGTAAACAAGGGGAAACCGGTCCCGAATCTGTCCGCCTAGACGGAATAGTGCACAGCTCACGAGTGCAGCCAGAGGGCTGCTTTTTTCATGCCCATGAAAGGAGAGGTGTTCGATGAGTGACTTTCTTTCCAGTCTTGCTGCCCAGGCAATGCCCACCCTGGCAAGCTTGCTGTTGACCCTGCTCAGCGCCTTGGTGGTCGCTGGCATCTCCTACGTACTCCGGGTTCTCCAGGCCCAAAAGGAGAACCGGGGGCTGGCGCTGTTGTTGACCGCCTTGGAAACCGGACGTCAGCAGGTGGAGGCTATCGTAGCCCAGCTGCAGCAGACCGTTGTTGAACAGTTGAAGGCAAAGGCCCAGGATGGGAAACTGACCGCGGACGAGATTCAAGAGATCCGCAGGATGGCATGGGAGAAGTTCCAGGCGACCATGCCTAAGGCACTAGCAGAGGTCCTGCGGGCAGCTGTGGGCGACCTTGAGGCGTGGGTGGCCACAGAGGTCGAGCGGGCTGTCTTGAAGCAGAAGGCCCAGGGAATGACCGTCGTCCCAAAATCACTGGGGTCCGGGTCGGTGACGTTACGCTAGGCCTCGCCTCGGGAGGTGGCGTCGGGATTCGGTGGGAGTCGGATGCCTGGTCCGCTGGGGTGGCGGTCGGAGGTCCGGACAAGGTGCGGGCAGGAGTGCAGGCTACGTGGCGGTTTTGAGGTGGACTTCGGCGAGGACGCCCTTTCGTTACTTGACAAAAGTGGCTTGACTAGTCGGATTACTTAACACGTATAGACGGTCAAGTTTTGCGATTACCCCGGGTCGAGTGGCCAATGGCAGTCGCCCGACTCGGGGGGTTTTCTTTTGTGCAAGGAGGCGGAAGTGTAATGGCGAACAAATGATGGCATGTAAGTTTTGCTCAATTCTGGAGGGGATTAAATGCCAAGACGGGGTAACCGAGAAGGCTCAATTAGGAAGCGCCCTGATGGTCGGTGGGAAGGGCAGATCATGGTCGGGTACAAACCCGACGGGACACGTGACCGACGTGTCGTATACGGGAAGACTCGCCAAGAGGTCGCGGAAAAGTTGGCAGAGCTGGCTGCTTCGGCTGGACAGGGTATCCTTCCAAACGCGGGTACTCCGACTGTCGAGGCCTTCCTAACACAATGGCTTGAGCACCACAAACAGTTTGGTGGTCGGGATGGAGGCCCGCTACGACCGAACACAGTTCGTGATTATTCCGTACAGCTACGCCTCCACATTATTCCGGCTATTGGACAACTACGGTTGGACAAGGTGACTCCAAGACACCTGCAGGCATTGTATTCCCAGATCCTGCAGAAGGGACTCTCCCCCCGAAGGGCGGAGATGGCGCACAAGCTCCTGCACGTGGCGTTTGAGGCTGCTGTTAAGGAAGGGTTGCTCACCCGCAACCCCTGCGATCTAATTGCGGACCCTCCCCGCGCTGTCAAACACGAGGTGGCCTTCTTGACCAAGGAGCAAGCCAGGCTCATGCTCGAAGAAGCCAAGAAGAGCGTCGCGTATCTGCCCCTTCTACTGGCCTTCTCCACTGGTATGAGAAGGGGAGAGATCCTGGGCTTGCGGTGGCGGAACGTGGATCTGCAACATGGAGTGATCCATGTCGTGGAGCAACTTCAACGCGATGGCCTGCAACCGTTGAAAACGCAGCAGAGCAGGCGGGACATTCCCATGCCTCCCGAACTATGGGAGACACTAAAACGCCACCGAGCCAGCCAGAAGGTTATCTCCCTTGATGGCTTTGTTTGCACGGGGCGACATGGTGGCCCGGTCAGTGCCCAGCATCTTGACCACATGTTTGCTGCTATTCGCGACCGCTTGGGTCTCGACAAACGCCTAACCCTGCACAGCACAAGGAAGTCCTTTGCCACCTGGCTGGCGGATGCAGGGGTAGACCCGAAGACTATTGCTGCTTTGCTGGGACATGGAGACGTCAGGACCACCTTGGCTATCTACCAAGGTGTGACACTCGACATGGCTAGGCGGGCGGTCAGCACGATATCCGGACTTACTGCTAGTACTGGTCCCGAAGCTCAACTCCAGTCAAACTCCAGTCAAACATCACACGCCAGCAGTTCCAGTCAGGCTTGACAGCATGTTCCCGACTAACAATTTTCGCAGCTAGACAGGTACAAAAATGGCGGAAGGGGTGGGATTTGAACCCACGGGCGGTGTAGACCGCCACACGCTCTCCAGGCGTGCCTGTTCGGCCGCTCCAGCACCCTTCCGCGTTAGCTAAGAGTATTCAGTGATTATCAGCACTGGCGGAGAGGGGGGGATTCGAACCCCCGAGGCGGAAACCCGCCTAACGGTTTTCGAGACCGCCCCGTTCAACCGCTCCGGCACCTCTCCGCAACTGGTTGAAAAAGTGTCGCAGGATCTTTTCGGCTTCCTCCGCCAAAACTCCTGCTGTCACCGCAGGGCTGTGGCCGAACACCGGATGACGAAGCAGGTCAAAGACCGAATAGACCGCCCCGACCTGCGGGTCATCGCAGGCGAAGACCACACGCTCTACCCGGGCCAGCGTGATAGCCGCCGCGCACATCGGGCAGGGCTCCAGCGTAACATACAATGTGCATCCGGTCAATCGCCAGCGCCCGAGAACCTGCCCCGCCGCCCGCAAGACGAGCATCTCGGCGTGAGCGGTGGGATCAAAGTCATTCTCCCGCCGGTTGTGGCCGGCGGCCACCTCTTCGTCCCCGCAAACCAGCACTGCGCCCACGGGGACTTCTCCCTCCGCCAGAGCTATCTCGGCCTCGGCGAGAGCCCTGCGCATCCACTTTTCGTCACGTTCCCGTGCGCCTTGCCGCATCGCTTCCCCCAATGCCCGGCTCTCGGAACTAGTATAGCACCTCGTTGGCCAACCCAAAGCAGCCCCGGAGGTTTTGGCCACTACGCCGGTACCAACAGTACTGCTGGCCCATATACTGGACCGATCGTCCGGCCGACCCGCCAGACGCGCCGCCTGAGTGCCGTGCGCCGGGCGGATATTGCGCCGGGCGGGTATCAGGACCAACGGTCAGGAGAAGGAGGACCGACAATGAGGTTGATTGGGATCGAGGCCACAAGCCCAGGCGGAGACGGCCAGTGGTGGGCTCGCAAGAGGCTCTTCGCAGAGGCAGCGGTGATTGCTTTGGCCCTGGCAGTCTTGATCGCACCCACCTCGGCCCTGCTGAGCACGAGGGTGTCGGCGGCGAGACAGCCCCTGGAGAAGATTCGCATCGCCCAGCAATTCGGTCTTGTCTACGCGCCGCTTTCCATCGCCCGTGAACTGGAGATCTTCGAGAAACACGGGCTGCAGGTGGAGTGGCGGCAACTGGGTTCGGGTGCCGCGATCAACGAGGCGCTTATCGCCGGGCAGGTAGACGTGGGGTTTATGGGTATCCCGCCCTTTCTGATCGGCTGGGATAAAGGTGTTCCCTGGAAAGTGGCGGTCGGCTTCGGTGAGGTTCCTATCATGCTGATAACCTACCGGAAAGACATCAAAAGCCTCACAGACTTCACCAGCAAGGATCGAATAGCTCTTCCGTCCCCGGGCTCCGTGCAGCACCTTCTCCTGGGAATGGCGGCCAGGCGAGAGCTGGGGAATGCCAAGGCTCTGGATTCGCTCCTGGTGGCCATGGCCCACCCCGATGGCATGGCCGCACTGCTCGCCCGGCGGGGAATCACGGCCCATTTCACCACGCCGCCGTACGCCTTTGAATTGCTGAGCCAGCCGGGATTCCATGCCGTGCTCACGGATAGGCAGGCCTTCGGCGGCCGGTTCAGTTTCAATGTGGGCGTAGTTACGAAGCAATTTCATGACTCCCGTCCGCAGGCCTACCGCCAGTTTGTGGCCGCTCTGACCGAAGCCATGAACTGGCTGGAAACCCACAAAAAAGAGGCAGCGCCGCTGCTGGCACCTGAGTTCAACCTGAGCGTTGAGAAGACGTACGCCTACCTCACCTGGCCGGGAGTTCACTACACTGTGGAAGTTCGGGGATTGATGAAATTTGCCCGGTTCATGTACGAAAACGGGTTTATCCGGAACATGCCGGCCAGCCTTGACGACCTCGTCTGGGAGAACGCGCGGGCGCTTGTGCCGCCGGGAGAAGAGTAGAGAACCAGAAGACAGTCTGCTGAAAGACCGGATCTGCAGGGGGCAAGGCCGAGATGCGGTTGATAAACGAAGCTCGCACCAGGTTGGCGCTCATGGCACGCTCGTGGGGGCAGAATCTCTTGCGCACGCACCTCGCCCGGCAGGTAGCCTGGCTCATGGCGGTCGCCGCTGGATGGGAAGCCCTGGCCCGGGCCAGCGTCTACCCGCCCATCCTCTTTCCCCGGTTGTCCGACGTCTTGGCGACGCTCGTTACGGAGATGCGGACCGGCGAGATCCTGGCCCGCACCGGCTGGTCGCTAGGGACGATCTGCACGGGTGTGGCGCTGGCAGTTGCCATCTCCATCGCTGCGGCCGGTATCGCCCTCGGCATTCGCCCCCTCCGTCCCCTCGTCGACGCACTGCTCAACGTTCTTCACCCGCTGCCCGGCATTGCCGTGTTGCCCATCTTCCTCTTGTGGTTTGGTACCGGAGCTCCCGCAGTCCTGGCAGTGGTCGTCTTCTCCTGCATCTGGCCGATGGTGCAAAACCTTCTGGCCGGCCTGGAAGCAGTGCCCCGAACCCAGATCGAGGTAGGACGGAACCTGGGATTGCGACGTGCCCGTCTTATCCTCTTCGTCCTCATTCCCGCCTCGCTTCCCTATGCCCTGGCGGGCCTGCGCCTGGCCTGGGCGCGAGGGTGGCAGACGGCGGTTGCAGGTGAGATGGTCTTTGGAGCGGGCGGCGGCGATGGGGGACTTGGGTGGTTCATCTACAAGCGACGCTTCTTCCTGGAGATCCCGGCCGTCTTTGCCGGCATGCTGATGATCATCATCATCGGCATACTGGTCGAACATGTTGTTTTTGGTACGCTCGAGCGCCTGACCGTCCGGCGGTGGGGAATGAGCCGGGCAGAGTGAGTGAGTAGTGAGTGAAAGCACGGGAGGGTGGCAACGATGGCTGTTTTTCTCAATCACCACCAGCGGAGGGAGGGGGCAGAACCGCTCCTCGCGGTGAACTCTCTTTACAAACGCTTTCCGAGTCCCAGGGGCGGGGGAGAACTTACCGTTCTGGCGGGTGTGGAGTTGACGGTTTACCGCGGGGAGTTTCTTTCGATCATCGGACGGTCCGGGTGCGGAAAGACTACCCTGCTACGCTGTATCGCTGGCTTCGAAAAACCCTCCCGGGGCTCTCTGCTCATCGAGGGGCGGGAGATCACCGGGCCGGGGATCGACCGGATGATGGTCTTTCAGGAGACCGACCAGCTCTTCCTCTGGCTCACCGTCCTCGGCAACGTCGAGTTCGCCCTGCAGGCCGCAGGAGTACCGCGCCGGGAGCGGCGGGCGCGTGCCGTTCACTACCTGGAGATGGTGGGATTGGAACGTTTTCTCGAATACTACCCCCACCAGCTATCCGGCGGCATGAAACAGCGGGTGGCGATCGCCCGCGCTCTTTCGGTTGCGCCGCGAATGCTGCTCATGGATGAACCGTTTGCTGCGCTGGACGCCATGACCCGCAACGTCCTGCAGCAAGAATTGCTGCGGCTCTGGCAGGAGACGAAAATCACTATCATCTTTGTTACCCACAATATTCAGGAGGCCATTATCCAGAGCGATCGCATCCTGGTTTTGCGACCGCTCTTACCGGCCAACGGCGCCAACACTCCCTGCGGGGCTGCCGACAATGGTTCTCAGCGCCCTCTGAGCAGCATTGCCGCACTCATCGAAAACACCCTCCCACGCCCCCGCCGTCCGGATATGCCCGGATTCGGGGCAATCTGGCGCCAGCTCAACCTGCTGATCGGTCATGACGGCGAAGCGAGGACCGAACCTGAGGACGAAGCAGAAGCTGTAGCCGAGTCCGCAGCCGAACCTGCCGGTGCGATCGTGTTGGATGGGAAGGCTACCTGACCTGGAGAGCGGCCGGCAGCCGGGCCCATGGCCGGCCGACTTTCGTTGACACTCTGTTTGCCGGGGGAGTACACTAGTTCCAATACTCAGGTAGTGGGTGAACGGGTGAAGAGCATGTTCACAGATGAACGTCGGTCGGCCCTGCTTGTCCTTGAGACCGGAATGGTCCTGCAAGGATGGGCGGTGGGGGCGGAGGCGGAGAATGCCGGCGAGATTGTTTTCAGTACAGGCATGACCGGGTACCAGGAAATTCTCACCGACCCGTCCTATGCCGGCCAGATAATCACATTCACCTATCCCTTGATTGGTAACTGCGGCATCAACCGGGATGACAGCGAGTCGCGCCGGTCGTTTGCCCTGGGGCTGGTCGTGCGGGAGGCGGCAACCGCGCCCAGCCACTGGCGCTCCGAGCAGACTCTGGACTCTTTTCTCAGATCACAGGGAGTGCCGGGTATTGAGGGGGTCGACACTCGGGCCCTCGTCCGCCATTTGCGCGAGTTTGGTACATGCCGGGCGGTGATCAGCACCCTGCCGGGAAGAACCGCGGGGGAACTCCTGGCTATGGCCCGCCAGGCTCCCACAATCAGTGATACCGACTGGGTGGCGCGGGTAACCGGGGAGTCGGTCCAAACGTATGAACCGGTTGCAGCCCCCACCGGCGACTCCGCCGACAACTCTCGCCCCGAAGCTGCGGCCCGCATCCCCCCTCATATCGTCCTCTACGATCTGGGGGCAAAGTATAGCCAGATCCGCATGTTGCAGCAGCGGGGTTGCCGGGTGACCGTCGTCCCGGCGCGGGCTAGCGCTGACGAGATCCTTTCGTTCCATCCCGACGGCGTGCTCATATCGAACGGCCCCGGTGATCCCCAGGCCATTCCGTATGCGGTGGAAACGGTCCGCGGGATCATCAAGGAGAGACCAGAGTTGCCTATTTTCGGCATCTGCCTCGGCCATCAGGTACTGGCACTAGCCTTTGGTGCCCGAACCTACAAGCTCAAGTACGGTCACCGGGGAGCAAACCACCCGGTGGTGGAGCTGTCTACGGGCCGGGCCTACATGACCTCACAAAATCATGGCTTTGCCGTAGACGAGTCCTCGTTGCCGTCCGATATCGTCGTTACTCATCGTGAACTGAACGACGGTACGGTCGAGGGGCTGCGGCATAAGACCCGGCCGATATTCTCGATCCAGTACCACCCGGAGGCGATGCCCGGCCCCCAGGACGCAGCCTACTTCTTCGACCGTTTCCTGGAACTGGTCCGGGGCGGGCAAGCGGGCGGTAACGCTGCCGGCGCGGCGGCCTGGGCAGCCAACAGTGAGGTGGTCTAGGGATGGTAGCGGCCCCGCAGCTTCAAGATGCCGTCGTCACCCGGATGGAAAGGCACGGCTCTCATTTCTTCACCATCGGGTTGCGGGCCGGGTCGATTGCCCGGCAGGCCGAGCCGGGACAGTTTGTCATGATTGCCGTTCATCCTCAGCTGGCTGCCGACAGCGGGTTTTTGGCCATCTCGTCCAGTTGGGATCCGCTGCTTAGGCGACCATTCAGTATCTATCGGGTAAACAGCGCAGAAGAAGAGATCTTCCTGCTTGGCCAGGCGACAGGTCGGGGTTCGCGGATCCTTGCCGCTGCGGTACCCGGGCAGGTGTACTCGGTGCTGGGGCCGCTGGGCCGGCCGTTTCGCGTCGAACCGGGCTGGAAACACCTGTTGCTCGTAGGCGGAGGCGCAGGGGTAGCCCCCCTGGTCTTCGCCGGTGAACGGTTTGCCGCCCGGGGAATAGCAGTCACAGTGCTCTTCGGCTTCCGCAACGCCGGGAGCGTGATCGGGTGGGAGGCCACTTCTGCCTGGGCTACCTCCCGTTATCTGGTCACGGAAGATGGCAGCGCTGGCAAAAAGGGGCTTGTCACAGACGTCCTCAGGCGCCTGCTCGCCAGCGCCAGCACCACCACCACCAGCACCAGCAGCAGCGGCTGCGACTGCGGCCACGGCCCCGCCCCCACCCCCGCCCGCTTCGATGCTATCCTGGCCTGTGGCCCCGCCGTCATGCTGAAGGCCACTGCGGAGCTTGCCCGGGCGGCGGGCGTTCCCTGCCAGGTGTCGGCGGAGCGGACCATGGGGTGTGGCTTTGGCGTTTGCCTTTCCTGTGTCTTGCCGCGGCCCGACGGTTCATATGCTCTGGTGTGCCAGGATGGTCCGGTATTTGCGTCGGAGGAGGTCGATCTCTCTGGCTAGTCCGGTCGATCTCAGCGTGGACCTTGGCCGGGGCCTGATCCTGGCCAATCCGGTGATGACCGCCTCAGGGACCTGCGGTTATGGTGAGGAACTCGCCCGTTTTATCGACCTTAGACAGCTTGGGGCTTTCGTCGTCAAGGGTACGACGCTGCATCCACGGGTGGGCAATCCGCCGCCGCGGCTGGTAGAGACGCCGGCCGGCGTGCTCAATTCCATAGGTCTGCAAAATCCGGGAATCGACCGGGTGATTGCGGAGAAGATTCCCTTTCTGGCCCGCCTGGGAGTGCCGGTGATCGTTAATATTGCCGGCGACACGCCCGCGGAGTACGGCGAACTGGCGGCTCGTCTCGACAAGGTTTCGGGGGTGGCCGGGATCGAGCTCAACATCTCCTGCCCCAACGTGGAGAAGGGCGGGATGCTCTTCGGGGCCGATCCGCAACTGGCTGCCGAAGTCGTAGCCACCGTCAGGCAAGTCACCCGGCTTCCGGTCATTGTGAAGCTATCGCCCAACGTCACCGACATCGGCATCATGGCCCGGGCGGTGGTGCAGGCGGGTGCCGACGCTGTCTCGTTGGTCAACACCTATACGGGGATGGTGATCGATGTGGAGCGGCGACGCCCGGTTCTGGCGCGGGGAGTCGGGGGGCTTTCCGGTCCAGCCATCCGGCCGTTGGCGGTATACCAGGTATGGCAGGCGTACCGGGCTCTCTCCGACACCGACCGGGAAGGGGGAGGGGGTGGCGAGCGCTCTAAAGTTCCCATCATCGGTATGGGCGGCATTACCAGTGCCCGGGACGCCCTCGAGTTTATCCTGGCAGGTGCGAGCGCCGTCGCCGTCGGTACGGCCACCTTCGTTCGACCGGTGACGGTGCTTGAGGTGGTGAGCGGAATCCGGGAGTACTGCCAGCGACACGGTATCCGCTCGCTGCGGCAGCTTGTTGGGGCCGCGCATCGGGAAGGCCTGGCGTAACGGGAGGCAGGGAGGCTTTGGGGTTGGACAGCAAAGAGATCGCGCGAGTCTTTGAAGATTGTGGAGCGCTGCTCACAGGTCATTTTCTGCTCACGTCCGGGCTCCACTCCGATCGCTACTTTGAGAAATTCCGGGTGTTGCAGTACCCGCATCTCACCGACCGCCTGGGTGCCGAGCTGGCCGCTCGTCTGCAACGGCGGCTTCTCTTGGCCAACGTAACCGTTCGCACCGTGGTCGGACCGGCCACCGGCGGTATCCTGCTCAGCCATGTGGTCGCGAGACATCTGGGACCGGAAGCCCGTTCACTCTTCACTGAGCGCGAGGAGGGGAAGATGGTCTTCCGGCGGGGCTTTCAGATCAAGCCCGGAGAACCGGTAATCGTAGTGGAAGACGTCTGCACCACCGGCGGGAGCGTGAATGAGGTGCTGGCGGCAGTGCGGGCTGCCGGGGGGCAGGTTGCCGCCATCGGCCTTCTTGTTGATCGGAGTGGGGGCAGGGCACTGGCTGCCTGGTCTGGTATTCCTGTCGAAGCGCTGCTCTCCCTGGACATCAGCGCCTGGCCGCCATCCGCCTGCCCCCTGTGCCAGCAGGGTATCCCTGTGACGGAGCGGGGGAGTCGCCACCTGCGTTAGCCGGGCGATCACACAAGCTTCTGCGCTTCTCACCAAGATTACGGGCTCAGGCTGGCGTTCTGCGCCATCCTGAGCCCGGATTGCCAGTGCCCCATCATTGCCCGCCGGCGCTGCTATAGCCAGCCCCGGCTCTTCATGGCCTCGGCCACGCGAGCCAGGCTCACCATGTAAGCGGCCCGTCGCATGGTTACGTTCTTCTCCCTGTAAGTGCTGTAGACGCTGCGGAACGCCTTGACCATAAGGGCTTCGAGCCGCTGGTTTACCTCCTGCTCGGTCCAGTAGTACTGTTGCAGGTTTTGCACCCACTCAAAGTAAGAGACGGTAACGCCGCCGGCATTGGCGAGGATGTCCGGCAAGACCAGAATGTTGTGGGCGGTCAGGATGACGTCAGCCTCAGGCGTGGTAGGGCCATTTGCCGCCTCGGCCACGATCCTGGCCCTGACCCGCTCCGCCACTGCGGCGGTTATCTGGTTTTCCAGGGCGGCCGGTATGAGAATGTCGCAGGGGAGCGTCAGCAACTCCTCGGTGCTGATGGGTTGCGAGCCGGGGAAGCCAGCAACACTTCCGGTTGCCTGCTTGTGGCGGACCAGGGCGGCCACGTCAAGGCCATCCGGGTTGTAGACGCCACCCCGGGAGTCGTTGACGGCGATCACCCGCACACCTAGCTCCGACAGCAGGCGGGCGGCGATACTGCCTGCGTTACCGAAGCCCTGGATGGCGGCGGTAGCCTGCTGCAGATCCAGCCCGATCTCCCTGGCCGCCTCGCGGATCACAATCACGCAGCCCCGGGCCGTAGCCTCATTGCGCCCCAGCGAGCCGCCAAGGATGATGGGCTTGCCGGTGATAACTGCGGGTACGGGACGCCCGGTGATCTGGCTGTATTCGTCCATCATCCAGGCCATCACCTGGGCGTTGGTATAAACGTCAGGAGCGGGAATATCGACATCCGGCCCGATGAACGCGGCGATGGCCCGGATGTAACCCCGGCTCACCCTCTCCAGTTCACCCTGGGAGAGCTCTTTGGGATTGCAGATAACACCACCCTTGCCGCCCCCGTAGGGCAACCCGATCACCCCGCACTTCAACGTCATCCACATAGATAGGGCCTTGACTTCGTCCAGGGTGACCTGGGGATGAAAACGAATGCCGCCCTTGGTCGGTCCCAAGGCGAAAGTATGCTGGGAACGAAAGCCCCGGAACAGCCGGACCTCGCCGTTGTCCATACGGACGGGGAAGGAGACCGCTACCACCCGGGCCGGTTCCTGCAGGATCTCTGCCACCGCCGCCGGCAGTCCGGCCGCCTCTACAGCCTGCCGGATCTCCTGCTGGACAATGTGAAAGGGGTTCAATTCCTCAACTGCTGTTGCGGCAATCTGTTCTGCCGCCATGGATCTCAACCTCCTGTGACCATCTGTCAAGCCAATCGCGGTCTATTCCCGCAACAATTGGCTCATCCGCTCGGCATACTCCCGCACAGTAGGAATGAGCAAGCCCTCCATCAAGGCGTCCGTCCAGCGGGCTGTAGGGCCGGAGATGCTGAGCACTGCCACCACCTTACCGCCGGCGTCACGGATCGGTGCGGCCACGCAGCTTACGCCCTCCTCCATCTCCTGGTTCTCCTCCGCGTAACCTCGCTGGCGAACCACGGCGAGGTGCTGGCGCAATCTTTCCGGGTCGGCAATGGTGTGCGCGGTGAAGCGGTGCAGGGGGACCGTCCGCAAATAACGCTCGAGGTGTTCCGGTGGCAGGTGAGCCAGAAAGACTTTGCCCGACGCGGTAGCGTAAGCCGGCAATCGTCGACCTACTTCGGCCAGGATACGGATGGTCTGCCGGGATTGCACCTGATCGACGTAGACCACCTCGACGCCGTCGAAGAGGACGATGTTGGCCGTCTCGTTACAGCGGGCCACTACCTCTTCGAGCAGCGGGCGAACCAGGGTCCTGACCTCCATCCCCGGGATTGCCGCCTGCGCAAGGTCGAAAAGCTTGGCAGTCAGGCGGAAACCGCGGCGACGATCACTGGAAACAAACCCGGCCTGTGCCATCGTCTGCAGCAACCGGTAAGTAGTGCTCTCATTCAGCCCTACGTTGCTGGCTATCTCACCCAGGGCAAGCGGGCGGTCGTGCTGCCCGAGGGTTTCGAGAATCTGCAGAGCACGCAGCACAGCCTGGACCGGTTTGACTCCCGCGCCTTTGGCGGGCATTTGCTCAATTCCTCCCTTGGGGTTTTCTTGCCGCCAGCGGATGGATCTTTCAGATTGTAAGATCGTCAGTATCATACTACATAAGTTGCATGGCAACCAGGCAGTCGAGATGTGCGTATGCGAGTGTCAGCCGGTCCGGAAGGTGGGCGCCCGGCCGCAGCCGGACAATGGCAGAAGCAACAGGAGTGACCGGGCGCAAAAACGAATTAGAGGCATCGCGCATTACAGACAACCCGTCCATCCAGTGAGTTCAGTAAGGCGATATGGAGGTTTACAAGGTGGTTCTCACAAAGAACGTGAAGTCTATTGTTCAATTCATGGCCTGGCCAGGGCCGGGAAACTCGCCCGTGATGCAACGGGGCGAGGCGAGTTGGCCCGTTTTACGGGAAAGCCTGGAGGCGATCGCTGCAGATCCGTTCTTCGGGGCGGTGGAGCTCACGCAGGTACAAGATCCAGAGGTGGAGCGCGAGCTCATCAATTGGCTCAACCAGCATCCGCACCTGGAAGTGATCTTCAGCGCTCAGGTAATCCAGCTGCAAAACCTGGAGGGGATTGTCTCACCCTTAGACATTAGCGATGTTGATGAAGTCAACCGGCGCCAGGCCGTGGTACGGCTTCAGGAATACATTGACATGGCCTATCGCTGGCGGGCCCGCCAGTTTGCCTTTGTCTCCGGCCGCGACCCGGTCGTTGCTGAAAGGGGCGGTGTTATCCCGCCAGGGGCGGCGGAGGACCGACGCGAGGCGGCGCGAGGCGCGCTCATCCGTTCCATTCGTGAGCTGTCCGAGTACTCTCGTGCCCGGGCGCGGGAGCTGGGAGTCGAGCCTCTCTTGCTGACCCTGGAGATCTTTGACCGGCGTTCTACCAAGGGTTGCAAAGGATTGCTGGTTGGGCCGGCCATCGAGGCGGCCGCGATCGCCCGCACATTGCGGGATGTTTACGGGGTGTGGGAATTCGGGCTTCTTTACGATCTGAGCCACATGCTGCTGGCCGGCGACGATCCCGGTCAGGCGGAGACCCCCGACGCCCTGCGGGTGCTGGCTCCCTATCTCAACCATGTGCATATTGGCACCTGCGTTACGGATCCGGACGATCCCCTGACCGGCGACACCCATCCTGGGTTTGATTACCCGGGCAGCGCTGTCAGCGACAAGCTCCTGGCTGATTTCCTCGAAGCGCTGGTTGATATCGATTACCGCGGTCCTATCGGTTTTGAGGTGAAACCGGTGGGGACCGAAGATCCGGTGGCCCTGGTAGCCAGCACCAAAGCCCACTTTCTCGCCGCGGCCAGCCGGCCAGAAGTCAGGATCGCCCGGGGGAGTTACGCTTTCCGGGTGCAGAAGTACTTCCCGCTGTCACTCATGGCCCGCCTCTCTCAACTCCGCTGGGAACGGGGACAGGAGATGGTCGCGGCAGTAGCAGCCGCTCGTCGGCGTCGCAGCCGCCTGGCGGGGGCTGATGGCAAACTGGTGATAGTGGCGGCAGATCATCCGGCCCGTAACGTTACCAGGGTGGGCGACCGGCCGCTCGCGATGGGGGACCGTCTCGAATACCTGGGGCGGACTTTGCGGGTGGTCGCTTCTCCCTGGGTGGATGGCGTCATGGCCACGCCCGACATCATCGAGGATCTCTTCTTGCTGGAGGGGCTGGCCAAGGAGGCGGGATTGCCCGGTTTCCTGGACGAGAAGGTCATTATCGGTTCGATGAACCGCACCGGATTGGCGGGGCTCGATTACGAGATGGACGACCGCGTCAGCGCCTTCACGGCCGCCCGTATGGCCGAATTGGGGCTGGATGGAGCCAAACTCCTCTTCCGGCTTGATAGCGGCCCCTACTCCCGCTACTCGATCCAGACGATGTATTACGTGTCGCAGGCGATGAATGAGTGTCGCCGCCATGGTCTGCCGGTCTTCCTCGAACCGCTTCCCGTGGAGAGAACGGATCAGGGCTACCGTACCGTAATGGAGGCGGAGGCACTGATCCGGATTGTAGGCATCGCCTCCGCTATGGGCGATTCATCGGTCAACGTCTGGTTGAAGATCCCGTATGTAACGGGGTTCACGGAGGTGGCCCGCGCCACCACTCTTCCCATCCTGATGCTGGGCGGCGAAGCAAGGCAGACTCCGCTGCCTACCCTGCTCGATTTTGAACGGGGCATGGCGGCGGGGGCGAACGTGCGCGGGGCGCTGGTCGGGCGCAACATATTGTATCCGGGGATGGATGATCCGGCGGCCGTGGCGCTCGCAGTATACCGAATAGTTCACGACGGCTACAGCACGTCCCGGGCCGTTGATGAACTCCGTTCGTACCGCGACGCCGACCTGGACCGCTGGCAGGTATTGATGAACAAGTTGACGGCACGTTGAAAGGGGCGAGGGTCAGGGATGTACGGGGGGGAAGACGAGCGGGTTCAGGCCTGGCACGTAACCTTCGACAGGACCGCGGCCGGCTGGCAGACCTGTACCTTGCAGGTGCTCGGCCCGCCAGCACTTGCCACCTACCTCGCACTCAGTCTTCCGGAGTGGAGCTGGAGTGCTATTGAACCGGCGCGCCAGTTGCCGTTCCGTTGGGCCATCTACGCCGTACACCGTTCCTCGGCGACGTCGGCACGGGAGCGGCTTGAACAGCTGCTAACCTTCATAGGGGGGCGTTATCTCCTCGAGGCCGGAGAGGCCGGCCCCCTGCAGGCCCTGGTCGCTCTTCACCCGCACGGCGAATACCGGGGAGAGTTCCGGCCAAGCCCGTGGGGGGCTGCCATTATGCAGAGCAAGCGGCAGGAGGGGAGAGTAGACCCGGAACTCTTCTGGGAAGAACTGGCACAGTTCCTTGCCACCCAGCCGCTCTTTCGCACCGTCAATGCCCTCGCCGTTGTTCCCTCTGGTGAGGCGGCCGCCCGCCGGGGCGGGGCGACCGCCGCTGCCACACCGGCAGGGGCGGCCGGCCGGACGTTGCTGGAGATGCTGGCAGAACGGCTGACCAACCGTTTTGCACTGACGACTGCTACTGTCTCTTTGGCCGTTCCGCAGCCACAGAAAAGCATCGCCGACCCGCAAGATCGCTGGCTCAACCTGGAAGGTGCGGTGGAGGTAACCGGAGTCAGACCCGGCAGCAGGGTGCTGGTACTCGATGATGTACTGGTCTCCGGGGCGAGTATGCGCCAGGTAGCGTATGCCTTGCGACGGTCGGGCGCCGGCACCGTGGTCGGACTGGCCTTAACCCGAGCCTATCCGCACTGAGGTTATGTCTGGAGAGGAGAGCCTGCCGTGAGTCGGACGCGCTACCTGGCGCGGCTCGCCCTGCTGGTCGCCGTGGGAGTGCTTCTTCCACTAATCACCCATGTCAGCGGGGTTCCCGGTCCGGTATTCCTGCCCATGCATCTTCCCGTACTGCTTGCCGGCTTTCTCTTAGGCCCGCCCGCCGGTTTGCTGGTGGGCATTGCCGCTCCCCTGGGCAGCTTTGCCCTGACCGGAAGGCCGCCGCTTACCCCGCCGGTCCTGCCCGTGATGGTGATCGAGCTGGTTGTGTATGGTACAGTGGCCGGGTTGGGTCATTCTGTCCTCGTCCACCGTACCCGGTTGGCCTCCTCAAGACCGATGGATTCCTCTGGTTGGCTGCCCTTTCTATTCCTGCCGGTGGCCATGCTGGCCGGGCGTTTCGTGATGGGGCTGGCGATCTGGCTGCTTGGCCCATTGTTCGGGTGGCCGTTCCAGGCCTGCCCTTACGTGGTAGGAGCTACTCTCACCGGTCTGCCCGGTATCATCCTGCAACTGGCATTGATTCCTCCGCTGGTTAGGGCGATCGGTCGGATCTGGCAGTAAGCGAGCGTCTACCCCTTCTCATGTCCTGCGCTTGCCTGCCGATGCAACATAAGGAAGCCATTTCGCTGTTGGCAGTTGCCAGAGTTGGTTGAGGGAGGCCAAGTATGAGACGGATTCTTAGCACCAGAGGGATCGGCTCCCGACTCACCCTGGGTCTGGGGGTCATCACCCTTCTGGCCGTGTTATCCCTGAGCTACCTCTTTTTCTCAGTTCTCAATGCCCGGAATGCTGCGGTCCAGGTCAACGATGCGACCAGGCTAGTTTCGGCGCTCTACGAGTATGAGCTGGCGGAGGAGAAGCTTGGTCAGGCACTGTTGCAGCAAGTTCTCGATCCCGGTAATCCAGGCAAGCAGAACGCCTATCTAGAGATCCGGACGGCGCGGGACGCGGCAAGCAGCCATCTCCAGGAACTGGTCGGACGTGAGTCGGACTCCGAGCTGATTGCCCAGATGAAGGCGCTTCTCGATCAGCAGGCGCAAGAGGACGGGATAGCCGATCAGATCACTTCCCTGGTGACGTTCGAACCCGGTGCGGCTTTGGAGCTTTACCAGGATCAGTACTTGCCCGCGCAGGAGAGTATCCGCAGCCGTGTAGAGCAGATAAGAAGCAAGGAGAAAGCAGACTCCGAGAGCTTGATTGACCGGGCGCAAGCTCTGGTCGGTTTCGCGGCCACGGTTGCCGTCGCCGGCATTGTTGGCCTTTTGGTGGCGGCGGTAGTAACCGGGCTCGTCCTCTTCCGCCGTATCGTGCGACCGCTGCAACAATTCCAGGCGCAGGCGGAAGCACTGGCTTCCGGCGAGGCGGACCTGCGGCGACAACTCGAGATCAGCAGCGACGACGAAGCTGGCATGACTGCCCGAGCCTTCAATCGGTTCATGGCAAGCTTGAGGGATCTGGTACAGCAGGTAGCGGCGGCCGCGGCGCAACTCGGCGCTACCAGTGAGGAACTGGTTGCTACCTCCGAACAGTCTGCCAACGCCGTCCGGCAGATCAGCGACGTGGTACAGCAACTGGCCCACGGAGCCCAGGAGCAGTCGGATAACGCTCAAGCTACTACTGAGAGCACGCAGAGGCTGGGTGCGGCAGTGGCGCGGCTGGTGGCAGCAGTGGAGGAACAGGCTGAAGCGGCTCGCGGCAACCGGGAGTTGATGGAACGGGTAAGTCAGGGCGTGGAGAGCCTGCGCCAGTCTGCTCAGAAACTGAGCGAGATGTCGGAGAACGCCTCGGAGTCGGCCACGCAGGGCCAACAGCGGGTGGAGAACACCATCCGGGGTATCAGAGGAATCAGCCAGGCTATGGAGCAGGTCACTGCCGCGGTTCGCCAGCTCGGCAGTCAGTCGGCCAGAATTGGGGACATTATCCAGGTTATAGATGAGATCGCTGACCAGACCAATCTTCTGGCTCTCAACGCGGCGATCGAGGCAGCCCGGGCCGGTGAACATGGGAAGGGCTTCGCCGTGGTGGCCGACGAAGTGAGACGGCTGGCGGAACGTTCCCGCCAGGCGACTAAGGAGATCGCGGGTATCATCCAGACGATGCAGGGCAGCATCGAGGCGGCGGTGGCCAGTATGGAGAAGGGTAATGAGGCGGTGGAACAGGGGACGAGCCTGGTAGAGGACATGGGTACGAGCTTTGATGAGATTGCTGAGGCCGTTCGTCAGACCGATGCTGCGGTTCAGAATATCCGTACCGTGCTGGACGAGATGGTGGCGGCCATTCAGCAGGTGACCGAGACCACCGAGAGGATGGCAGAGCTTGCAGAGCAGAATCGGCAGGCCACCCGGGAGATGTCTCAGAGTGCTGACACGGTTCGCCAGGCGATCGAGAATATAGCAGCAGTAACTGAGGAGAGTGCTGCCGCCGCCGAGGAAGCTTCGGCCTCCACCGAAGAGGTGAACGGAGCGGTGGCGAGTACGGCGGAGGCCGCCCGACGCGTCGCAGCGACCGCCGAGCAATTACAACATCTGGTGGCGCGCTTTCAGGTGTAGCGGTGGCTGTCAGTCGCCTGCCTGCAATGGGTGGCGGCGATAGCGCAGGTAAAGCTCGCTGCCGTACCGGAAGCAGGAGACAAGCTCGAGGGGGAGAGGAGGCCAAAAAGCCTCCTCTCCTTCTACTAACGACAGGTTGAGGCCGCCGGCGGTGGAGGCCAGCCGGGGAGCAATTGTCAAGAAGAGCTCGTCCACGGCGTCAGCCAGCAGGAAGGCGTGGTTGAGCCGGGGGCCGCCTTCAAGTAGCAGGCGGTTTACCTTCTTTTCGCGTGCGAGGCGTTCCAGAGCCAGGGGGACGCGTCGACGTTCATCTTCGATCTCCCAGATCTCCGCCCCGGCAGCCTCAAGTTCGGTCCGGCGCAGCAAGGAAAGCGGACCGGTGACCACCAATGGCGGGCGGGGGGCTTCCCGGAAGAAAGCTGTCGTAATTGGCAGTTCACCGCTGCGACTGAAGACTACGGCAAGCGGCTGCCGGATCTCTCCCGGATTTGCGTTCGTTGCTGCTGCAAGAGGGTAGTAAGGGTTCCGACGGACGGTCGCAGCTCCGCGGGCGACGGCGTCGAAATGAGCCCGTAGCCTTTTCATCAAGATGCGGTCCACCTCACTGCCGATCCGCTCCCGCACGGGCATTCCCGATCTGCTCAGGGTGGTGCGTCCGTCGACGGTGGCTACCATGTTGATGGCAACCAGCGGGCGTCCGGCCGGTGCGGGGGGAAAGAGAAGCCGGTCGTAGATGGCCAGGGCCGCCTCTTCCTGTACTTCGGTGCTGGTTTTGCTCATTTCCGTTACCCCCTGTGTTCACCGATTCTTGCTCTCACTGGCGCCCGTCCGAGTGCAGAGACAGAGATACCACGGGGAAAGCTTAGTGGTGAGTTTGCCCCTGCGCCGGGAGAGGGGAGATACTGTGCCTGCCATTATCTTTGATCCCACCGATCGGAGTTTTGTCAACCGCCTATCACCCGGGCGTTGGCTGTTTCGCCTTCGGATTGCCGGCGAAGCGGAAAGAGTCGCCGGCCGGGTCTTTCTGATACTGAGGACAGACCCAATCCGGCGAATCGCCCTTGAGCTGATCGACAGTGACGACTTTGAAAGCGGAAGCGACTCCTACTGGGAAGCGACGGTCCAGCTGCCGGGAGAGACGGTGGAATATCAGTTCGTCGCCGCGGTGGGATCGCAGGTCTGGGGTGTCGGACCTCAGGGGCATGCCGTCCTGGAAGATGCGACCGCCCCCTGTTTGCCCGAGGTGGGTTGGTTTCGTCTGGAGGAGAACAGCCAGGAGCTTTATCCGGTTATTCCCTGGACACAGGAGGCCGTTTTCTATCAGATATTCCCTGACCGGTTTGACAATGCTAACCCAGCCAACGATCCTCCCGGCGTTACTCCCTGGAATGGACCGGTCCGGCACGGTACCTCCACCCAGTACTTTGGAGGTGACCTGGCGGGTATCCGCAGACGCCTTGACTACCTTGCCGATCTGGGGGTCACGGCGCTCTACCTCAACCCGATCTTTGCTGCGCAGAGCTCGCATCGCTACGATACCGTCGATTACATGCGTATCGATCCGATACTGGGTACCCTTGAGGAGTTCAAAGCCTTGCTCGCTGAGGCACACCGTCTGGGCATAAGGATCATTCTGGACGGGGTTTTCAACCACGTAGGGACCGGTTTTTGGGCCTTCCAGGACGTCTGTCGCAGAGGAGCTGCCTCTCCCTACGTGGATTGGTTCTACATCCACTCGTTCCCGGTCCGAACCGACCTTGGTAACTACGAATGCTGGTGGGGCGTCCCCTCGCTTCCCAAACTGAATGTTTCGTACCGTCCTGTACGTGAGTATCTGCTGGAGGTCGCCCGTTACTGGACGTCCATGGGTATCGATGGCTGGCGTCTGGATGTACCCAATGAAATCCAGGTCCTGGGCTTCTGGGAGGAGTTCCGCCGGGTAGTGAAATCCATCAACAGGCATGCTTTTATCGTTGGCGAGATCTGGCGTCCCGATCCCAGCTGGCTACAGGGTGATCGCTTCGATAGCCTGATGAACTACCCCTGGGGGCTTGACAGCTTGGTCCCTTTCTTCCGCAACGAGAGAAGCTGGCCGCCTTCTCGCCTGAGAAACGTTATTAGGCACCTGATGCGCTTATATCCCCCGCAGGCGCTCGCCATGATGTTCAACGTGGTCGACTCCCATGATACCGACAGAGTGCTGACGCTGCTTGGGGGAGGTAATCTGGGTGAGCGCCCGCGACCGGAGGCCGTGGCCAGACTGAAGGCGTTGACGGCCGTTCAGTTTACCCTGCCGGGGATCCCTGTGATCTACTACGGCGATGAAAGGGGGATGCTGGGCGAGAAACGAGACAACTGGGATGCCCAGCGGGCGCCGGTCAACTGGCAGCAGAAGGATGAAGACCTGTTTCGCTGGTACCAGCAGCTGATTCGCCTACGCCGCACCCACCCGGCGCTGCGCGGAGCTCGGTTGCAGCTGCTCGTGGCCGACGACAACTCCGGTATTTTCGCCTATCGCCGCCCTGATCCCCTTGCCCCCCAGGACACTAAGGGAGGGGTGGTGGTGGCGACCACCGCGCGAGACGAACGTACCACAACATATCTCCCCCTGCCGGAAGTGCCCGGGGGGTGGGTAGACCTTCTCTCCGGCCGTCGATTCCGCAGTGCGACGCGAGGAATAGAGATAGAGTGGCGCGGGCCAGAAACTTTGATCCTGCAGCCGGTGCAGGCGTAGCCAGATTGCCCATCGCTGTGCTAAGCTTATAGAATCATGGGATCTGTGGCCACAGGCCGCAATGACAGGTGGGAAGTTGG
The DNA here is from genome assembly GCA_014896315.1 of Limnochordales bacterium. GTDB lineage: Bacteria > Bacillota > Limnochordia > Limnochordales > DUMU01 > DUMU01. The sequence continues at coordinate 140,999 of JADBKP010000003.1, read as the reverse complement.
ATGCCAGTGGAAGAGAAGCATGTCGAAATTATCGAGCATCTTATATGCCGTACCAGCGACGAGTTGTTGCAGAGCTCGGCTTTTCGCCGGGTTCTGATCCGTTTCCTCCGGTATCTGGAGCGCCGTGCCTCGCCCCTGTTGGCGGTAATGGAGCCGTTTAGCCTGGACGGCGGGGAGGATAAAACCGCCGTTTACGGTGTGCCCTACGACCTGGATGCCTTCATCCAGCTCTTGCAGCTCCTTGCCCACCGACGGGCTGAGGACATCCGCGCAGCCGTACCGGCTTTCGCTAACCGGCTGCCCGATATCGCACTCTTCAGCGATTTTGTCGAGGAACTTTATGATTTCTGGCGCAAGCATGAACGGTTCTTGATTCTGGAACCAAACCCGCGGCTTACTACGGCCGAGCAGCACCAGCAGTTCATCCAGCTGAACGAGGAGTTTAAGGCGGTTGTCCTCGAGACCTACCGCAAGATTGGGGCTAACCTGGTTGGTAAGCGTCCGCAGGTGTACCGACAGCTTCCTTGCGGGGCCGGTGTCGGGTTTCTGGTCGGTCCGGTGGATTGGGTCGTACCGGGCACACATTACGAGAAGTTGAAAGCAATACCGTTCATACAGACAGCCGTCATTGAACCGCCGCTGGTTTACTACCCCAAGCGTAACTTCCGGCGCGGCACTTTCGAGCCGTTGACGAGCAACCCCATGCCCCAGGTGCAGATTGAACCTTCTCAATGGCTCTGCTATCCGGCTTGGGTGGGCGATCTGCTTATCTTCATATTCTTCCACAAGCGCTACATGGCTCTGGCCGCCAGCCTCTCCAACCTCTTCGAGCTGGCTGCCCCCTACCAAATTGCGGGTCGTCGCCCCGACGGCATCCTGTTGTTTGGCGTTGAGAAAGAGGTGCTGCCGGACAATCCGACCATGTACTACGAAGATCCGGAGGCCGGTGTTGTGGTGGGGCTGGTGGTCAAATCCGACGACGTCGATTACTTCGGTTATTTCAAGAAGATGACCCTTACGTTGCATAACGTCATTTGTATTGAACGGGGGTGGCTGCCCGTCCACGGAGCAATGGCCCGGATCCTCTTGCGCTCGGGGGCGGAGGCCAATGTAGTGCTGGTGGGTGACAGCGGCGCCGGCAAATCGGAGTCGCTGGAGGCTTTCCGCGTGCTGGCAGGGGAGTACTTGCGCCAGTTGACGGTCATTTTCGATGACATGGGATCCTTGCGCCTGCCGCCCGAGGGCGATGGTAGTGTAGTGGCCAAGGGAACGGAGATCGGTGCATTCGTCCGCCTCGACGATCTTGAGCCCGGCTTTGGCTATGACGAGATCGACCGCTCTATTTTCATGAACCCGCACAAGACCAATGCCCGGCTTGTCATCCCTATCACTCGCTACGAACAGGTGATCAAGGGTGTCCCGGTAGACATGTACCTGTATGCGAACAACTATGAGCAGGTCGACGACGAGCACCCCTATCTGGAAGTGTTTACCGATGTTGAGCTGGCACTGCGGGTCTTCAGTGCCGGGGCGCGGATGTCCAAAGGGACGACGGACGAGGAGGGGTTGACCCACACCTACTTCGCCAACCCCTTCGGCGCGCAGCAGAAGAGGGAGAAGCATCACGAGCTGGCCCGGCGCTATCTCTCCCATATGCTGAAAACTGGTGTGGTCGTAGGTCAGCTGCGCACTCAGCTGGGGGTACCCGGGTACGGGCCCAGAGGGCCGGAAGCAGCAGCCCGTGCGCTCTTTGAGTTCATCATCCAGCGGGCGGGGCGGTCAACTTAAGCAGAGCCCGCCAGTCCTCGGGAAGTTAGGGCTTGATGAAAACGTGGTTGCCAATGACCACGGTTACCGGCTGGCGGAGTACCCAGCTGGTAGGGCTGACCTTGGCCGGGTTGTAGAAGCCGGTGGCACCGAGGCTCGGATCCCAGCCGTTCAACGCGAGCTCTACCGCCCGCAGGGAGAGCGCGTTGGCCGGCTGGTTGATGGTGCCGTTCTGAACCGGCTCGTACTGGTAGTAACCGTGCACCTTCTGATAGATGACGGCAGTTACGTTCTTGGGGTAGCGGGGGTCCTTGAGGCGATTGAATACCGTAGCCGCCACTGCTACCTGTCCTTCAAACGGTTCTGCCTCCGCTTCCGCCCGTACCAGCCGCGCTACCAGGTCCTTCTCGTTCCACGTCAGCGAGAGCCGGGGGGTGGAGGGGTTGGGGGGTGCTCCTGACGAGGCAGGTATGATCAGGACCTGTCCGGGGTGGATTTCGGACCGGGAGAGGTTGTTGGCCGACATCAGCGCGGCAACGGTAGTGCCGAACCGCTGGGCGATCAGGTAGAGTGTATCGCCATACTGAACGGTATATCGCTGCCCGCTCCCGCTCTTGCCGCTACCACTGCTTGTCCGGGGTATAGTCAGGACCTGTCCCGGGTAGATCTCGGAGTGGGAGAGGTTGTTGGCCGACATCAGCGCGGCAACGGTAGTGCCGAACCGCTGGGCGATCAGGTAGAGTGAATCGCCGGGCTTTACCGTGTAGGTAGTTCCCGAACCGGAAGAGGGACTGGGGTCAGGGATAGTGATGACCTGTCCGACCTCGAGGTAGCCGCTCCAGTTGTTATTGGCCTTTTGCAGGGCGGACATCGATACACCGAATCGCTGGCTCAGCTTGTAAAAAGTATCTCCTGGCTGAACCGTGTACGGGAAAGCCCAGGCAGGACAGCTTGCGGCTATCAAGCCCATCAGGAGGACTGACACCGTGAAGAAGTAGATCGAGTGCCGTCGAAGCGACATCAAGCACCCTGACTCCTTTCTGGTGTTGAACGTGCCAGGACGTTCCCAGTAAGTTGTCTGATGTGGTGCTGTGTTTGGCAGAGTGAGACAAGATGATTGCAGGACAGTTTGGTAACCTATCCAGTAACGTTTAAGACCAGGTAACGTCCTGTTGCACTGATAGTTAGACGCAAACCTGCCTGTCCCTGCTGGTAATTGACGTATATAGAATCAGATGGTGATACCTACCAGCATGTCAAGAGTAAGTTCAGCCTTGTTGATGCCAGGCACGGATTTCGGACCAAACCTCAGGATCTTCCTGCCCGAGCGACCAGAAGGCAACTCCGGCGAGGTGGAATAGGTCGACAAGTCTCAGACGGCGGGCTAGTGAACGGGCATCGTCATAAAAGACAATGTTTTCTCGGCCATCCGCGTCACGGAAATGGAAGTGGCGGCACTGACCATCATAATCCCACGATTTGCCGACCTGATGCTGCAGCCGGATCTCTTCAGCGCGGCTGTAGGACACATAATTGCCGCTGATGGTCTTACCGTCCTCGTCGACGATCCAATGATAGCCATAGAACGGGAGGCCCAGCACGATTCTCTCCGGTTGTACATGGGCCGTTGCATACTCTAGCACCCTTTCCAGCCACCACGCCGGTCCGACCGGCCCGGGGGGACCGCTGCGGGAATGGAAGTCATACCCCATGATAATGAAAAGGTCGACCAGCTGGCCCAGTGCCGGATAATCATAAGGATCGGCCCAGGCTGAGTTGGGATGTTCTGAGTTACCGGTGGGTGGTCGATACTGAGCGACGACGTCCAGGGTGACCAGTTTGCTCCGCGGGCGCAACCGGTCGGCCACGCGGGCGACGAAGGCGGTATATTCCGAGCGGAACGCCCACGGCCCCTCGAAGTCCAGGTTGATTCCGTCCCAGTCGTTCTCTTCTACCAGGTCGCAGAGACGATCAGCCGCCTGCCGGCGCCGGACCGGATCGCAGAGTATGGCGGCGGCCGAAGCGGCGCTGAATCCTTCGTTTACGACCAGCGGTACGCACTTGACTCCCTTTTCCCGAGCGATCTGGCAAACGGTGGCGATATCCGGGTTTTCGGCCTGCTTGATAGACCCGTCGGAGCTTAGGGAAAGGCCCGTCGGGCTGATGTGGGTGATCACGTCGGTGTTCGCCAGGAACGAAGAGATGGCAGCCTGGTTCGGAAGCCAGGGGAAAACAATCCTTGGCATAATGATATCTCCTTTCTTTTACCGGCGCGACGCCGGTTGCGGGAATAGGCTTGTCCGCTCGCTCTCTTCCTGCTTTCGGCAACTGGTGACGAATCCCTGCGACCTTACAGGATTTTCTCGAGGAACTGGCGGGTGCGGGGATGCTGCGGGTGATTGAAGAACTCTTCCGGCGTTCCCCGTTCGATGATGCGACCCTCGTCCATGAAGATAATCCGGTGAGCCACCTCGCGGGCAAAACCCATCTCGTGTGTGACCACCACCATGGTCATTCCGTCGCGGGCGAGGGCCTTCATGACGTCGAGAACCTCCTTGATCATCTCCGGGTCGAGCGCGGAGGTTGGCTCATCGAAGAGCATCACTTTGGGATGCATCGCCAGGCTCCGGGCGATGGCCACCCGCTGTTGCTGGCCGCCGGAAAGCTGGGCGGGGTATGCATCGCGCTTGTCCGGGATGCCCACCTTTTCCAGCAGTTCGAGAGCGATGGCCTCGGCTTCGGCACGGCTCATTTTCCGGACCTTGAGCGGGGCCAGCATGATGTTCTCCAGCACCGTCCGGTGAGGGTAGAGGTGGAAGTGTTGAAAGACCATCCCTACCTCGGCCCTGACCTTGGTGATGTCCACCGAAGGCGAGTTGATGTCGATGCCGTCCACAATGATCTGGCCGGACTGGATCTCCTCCAGCCTGTTGATGCAGCGGAGCATCGTGCTCTTGCCCGAACCGCTCGGCCCGAGTACGACCACCACCTCTCCGGAATGGATGGTCTCGTTGATATCTTTGAGAACATGCAGGTCGTTATAGTACTTGTTGACTCCGCGCAACTGTATAATCGGCTCAGCTGCTCCAGCCTTTTCCTGCGTTGCTATCAAAGTCGACGTCCCCCTGGAGACAAATCCCTCGGCCGCGTGGTAAAACCAAGAGGAGGACTTGCTGCCACTGCCGCCGAATTTGCCCTGCATTATTATTCATTACGTAGCATAAAGGGGGAGCTTTTGCAATGAAAAAAGTAGGGATCCTGCTGGTGCTCCTGGCGTTGGTCCTGGCCGGGAGCGTGCCGGCTCTGGCCGCCGGAAAACTGCGGGTCGCCACCGATGCCACGTTCCCGCCGTTTGAGTTCGTGGACGAGAAAGGGCGCGAGGTGGTCGGGTTCGACATTGACATCATCAAGGAGATTGGTAGGCGGCTCGGGATGACCGTGGAGATTATCAACACCGCCTGGGACGGTCTGCTGCCCGGCCTCAAGACGGGTAAGTTCGATGTGGTCATCGCCGGCATGACGATTACTGATGAGCGTGCCCAGGCGGTCGATTTCTCGGACCCGTATTTCGCTACTGGACAGGTGATCCTGGTACGCCCCGACACTACCGACATAAAGGAACCGGCCGATCTGAAGGGGAAGGTGGTAGCGGTTCAGATCGGTACCACCGGCCATTTTGCGGCCCAGAAGATTCAGGGCCTGAAGCGGATCGACACCTATGACACCTACCCGGCCGCCTTTCTGGCACTGAAGATGCGGAAGGCCGATGCGGTTATAGCTGACGAGCTGGTGGCCAAAGAAGAGCAACGAGCCAATCCGGGCCAGGTACGGGTGGTAGGCCGGCCGTTCACCGTGGAGTACTACGGCATAGCTGTCAACAAAGGCCGGACCGATCTGCTACGCCAGATCAACCGGGCGCTGGCCCTGATGAAGGCCGATGGCACGTACGATGCGATATATGAGAAGTGGTTTGGGGCTGAGTGAAGGAAAGTTTTTGGCCTGCGCTTGAAGCTAGGGCCAAACGCTTACCGATAGCTGAGTGGGACTTGAGAGCAAGAGTCCGGGTGGGTCGACGGCTTTGGCAAGGAAGGGAGACCCCCTGCTCGACGGGAGGGCGGTCTCCCTTTTGATGTGAATCCTTGTGGAGGTGCTCGTCTTGGACGGTTTGGCAGGCTTGTGGGCGGACGTGATTGCCTTCTTCCGAGAATGGGGTCCCGAAGTTCCTTACTTGCTTGAAGGTGCGCGAACCACACTGATTCTCACCACGTTGTCGGTGGGCCTTGGGATAGTGTTCGGCACGATCATCGGCCTGTGCCGGGTGATCCCTCCGAAACCGATCCGCCCGAACGAGGGGATGGCCAGGGTACTGCGCAAGCTCGTCCTGCGCTTCGTGCACCGGGCAGCCGGGGCGTATGTCGACTTCTTCCGGGGTACGCCTCTGCTAGTTCAACTCTATATCGTCTTCTTCGGCCTGCCGATGGTCTTCACCTCGCTGTCCTTTGACGCCTTCACTGCCGGGGTCATCGCTCTCAGCCTCAACTCCGGGGCGTATGTGGGCGAAATAGTGCGCGCGGGCATCCAGTCGATTGACCGCGGCCAGATGGAAGCGGCTCTGGCTACCGGCCTCACCTACGTCCAGGCCATGTGGCACGTGGTCCTGCCTCAAGCCATGCGACGCATGGTTCCACCGCTCGGCAACGAGTTTATTGCTCTCCTCAAGGACTCGTCGCTTGTGGCGGTGATCTCTCTGGAAGAGCTTTTCCGCCGTTCACAGATCCTTGTAACGCGTACCTTCAAACCTTTTGAGGTCTACCTGATGACGGCTGTGATCTACCTGGTGATGACCAAGGCCATCTCCTTGCTCGTCAACTGGATCGAGCGGCGGAACAATCTTTTCCGGCGCGCCGGCGGCCAGAGAGTATCATCACCCCCGCCGGTGACCACGAACTGAGGGTGGTACCGGATGGGGAATGTGGCAGCGCCGGAGGCATTACCCTGCCCTCGGCCGCACCTTGGCCGGCTGGAGGCAGATCTGATCCTTCTTGGGATCACTTTCCTGTGGGGCAGTACTTTTGTAATCGTAAAGAATGCTATCAGTGCCTACCCCGTCTTCGCCTTCCTGGCCATCCGCTTCGGGTTGGCCCTGGTAGTACTCCTGCCAATCCTCGTCCACCTGCTAATGAAGGGTAAACTCCATCTCTCCTGGCGGCAGTTAGGCTACGGTTTGCTGACCGGCGGCCTGCTTTTTGCCGGGTACGCGCTGCAGACGCTGGGGCTGCAGTCTGCCACCGCAGGGAGAGCCGGTTTTTTCACCGGAATGTCGGTGATTATTGTCCCTTTTATTGCCGCCGTGGTATACCGGCGCCTGCCCGGCTGGCCGCCGCTTGTAGGCGCCGGTTTTGCCGCCGCAGGTCTGTACTCGATGTTCCTGCCGGCGGCCAGAATCCACGGAAGTCTCTGGCCTATGGACCCCGGCGACCTGCTCCTGCTTGGGTGCGCCTTTGCCTTTGCCGGGCACGTGGTGGCTATCAGTCGCTTTGGGGCAGAGATGCACGAGGCTGTTCTCAGCGTATTGCAGATTGGTGTTGTCTTTGTGGCCAGCCTGCTGGTCAGCATCTACTGGGAAGTGGTGGATTGGCCGGCACCCGGTCCGGTTTGGGCCACCGCAGCCTTTACGGGTATCGTGGTGACCGCCGGCGTGTTGCTCGTACAGACCCGCGCTCAGCGGTATACCACTCCGGCCCATGCAGCCATCATCTTCTCTCTTGAACCGGTTTTTGCCATGTTGACCGGGTATCTCCTGGCGGGAGAGCAAGTGGGACGGGAAGAAGCGGTGGGCTCGGCGCTGATACTGCTGGGAATGCTGGTCGCCGAAGCGGGTGCTGCTAGAGGGGACGGGGCATCTTGGTTCAGTCAGAGTCGGCGGGGGTGCTGCGCAGAAAGCGCACCAGCTCCTCATGGAAGATGGCGGGTTGTTCCAGGTGGGGCAGATGACCTGCCTTTGGTATCACAACCAACTGGCAGTGAGGAATCCGGGCGGCCGCCTGCCGAGCATGGTCCACCGGGAAAAGGTGATCGGAGTCGCCCCAGATAAGCAGGGTGGGTTGTTGGACCAGGTGCAGTCGCGGGTAAAGGTGGCTTGAGGGAAGTACCAGCATCAGGCCGGTAAGCAGACTGGCGAGGCGGCTTTGGCGGCTGCCTTCGACGGCCAGACTGACCAGTTCCTCGTCGATCCGGTGGCTGTCGGCGAAGAGAACTTCGCTGAGGAACCTGTAGATATCTTGTCGGCCGATGCGGCCGGTGACCTGAGCCCACACCAGAGGGAAGAAACGTTTTACAAGGTGTACCAGCTGCCTTGGGTGAGCTGCTCCCATTCCCAGGCCGTCCACGACGACCAGGCGCTTGACGCGGCTTGGCCAGGCAATGGCAGTTGCGGCGGCGATCGCCCCTCCCAGGGAGAGACCCACCAGCGTGACCGGGCCCAGGTTGAGGCGACCGAGGAGATCCCCCAGGAACCGGCTGTAGAAAGGAATGGTGTAGGTCGTCAGGGGCTTTCCGCTCTTACCGTGGCCGGGTAGGTCCACGGCGATGGTGTGGAAGTCCGGACCGAGCCCGGCCAGATTCCTGCTCCAGATACGGGCGTCTGATTGGTAACCGTGAACGAATACTACCGGCTCCCCATTCTCGGGACCGTACTCGAGAAGGTGCGTCCGTACCTCCCACAGGCCGGGGAGGACCCGTTCCCGCAGCGACGTCTCGGCCAACGCCCCCACCTTCCCCTCTGCTACTCACAACGTTAACACAAGTCCCGGCGACGGGAATCACCACTCGTCAAAACGGATGAGGAAGACCCGGGCGGGGGCGGCATCAATGCCCACCAGGGGCAGCGGAGCAGCGACGAGGAAATAGCGGCCGGCGGGCACCCGGGCCAGGTACAACCCTTCGATTATAGGAATGCCGGCAACCAAGAGACACCGGTGGCTGGGATAACCGGGTTGGTCCCGCTCGATCCCCAGGGAGTCTATGCCTACTCCCCGTACACCCCGCTCGGCCAGGAACTCTGCGCCATCCCGGGCAAGATAGACGAAGCGCTGATCGAAGGGGGGCGCGATCTGCCACGAGTTCCGGGTCTTCAGCAGGACGAAATCCCGGGGCACAAGAGGATCGAGGGCATCTACGCTTTCCAGATCGGCGCGGGTGATCTTCTCTTCGATATGGGTAAGGTCGACCACCCGGCAGCTGCCTACAAACCGTTCCAGTGCAACCTGATTGATGGGTGCGCCGCCCGGGATCATGTGCAGCGGTGCGTCTACGTGAGTGCCGGAGTGGGAGTCAAAGGAAAGGCGTGTCTCCCGCGGATGTTCCCGCGAGGTGGTGAAGCAAGGCGCCTTTTCCGGTTTGTCTTTCCACACCAGCATCCCCGGGTAGATCGGTCGGGAAATGTCGTAGAGAGTGAAGCTTGGCGTTCCTACCCTTTCAGCCTGGCTTTTTCCTGCCACAAGCACCGCCCCCAGACCATTATCAGTTTTCATTCTGAACCGGCCACCAGTGACGCCCATCCCGTGCCAGCAGTTCGGCGGCGGCAGCAGGGCCCCACGTGCCGGCAGCATAGTTGGGAAAATCCACCGGCTCACTGGCCCAGACCGCCTCGATGGGATCGATGAACTGCCACGCGAGAGCCACCTCGTCCCAGCGAGTGAAAAGAGTGGGATCGCCGCGCATCACATCATAGAGCAACCTCTCATAAGCCTCCGGAGAGTTGATGGGTGTTGTGCAGTTCCGACAAAAGTCGAGCGCCACCGGCGTTACTTGAGGGTGCGTACCGGGGCTCTTGGCGTTGATCTCCAGGTAGATGCCTTCCAGGGGCTGGATGCGAATTACGAGGCGGTTGGGATGGATAGCCGCTGCCATCTGGTTGGAATAAGCCGGTTCGGACAGGCCGGCCAAACTCGCGGGATAGCGATAGTAAGGGAGGCCCGGTACATGCTTGAACTGCACCTGGATTTCGGTGGCCTTTACCGGCAAGCGCTTACCGGTACGAATGTAAAACGGAACTCCCCGCCAGCGTTCGTTGTCGATGAAGACTCGCATCGCTACGAAAGTCTCGGTCTGCGAGTCCGGATGCACTTCCGGTTCGTTTCGGTAGCCGGGGACGAACTGGTTGTTGATCATACCAGGTCCGTATTGACCCCGCACCACGTTGGTGAGGACTTCCTTTGGATTTTCCCAGCGGACCAGGGAACGGAGCACGCGCACCTTCTCGTCCCGAACCGCCTCGGAGTCGAGGCTTTCAGGAGGTTCCATGGCCACCAGGCTAAGCAACTGCAGCATGTGGTTTTGAACCATGTCACGCAACGCACCGGTCTTATCGTAGTACTCACCGCGGTTCTCTACACCGACACTCTCGCTCGAGGTGATCTGCACGTTGTCGATATAACGGTTGTTCCAGATGGGTTCAAAAAGCGTGTTGGCAAAGCGGATGACGCTGATGTTCTGCGTCATCTCCTTGCCCAGGTAGTGATCGATTCGGTATATCTGTTCTTCGCGGAAGACCTGACGGATTTGCCGGTTGAGCTGCTCGGCAGACTCCAGGTCATAGCCGAATGGCTTCTCAATTACCAGGCGGAAGAACTCATGACCATTACCGTTGGCTTTACCTACGAGTCCCGCTCTTTGCAGGTTTACGGTGATAGGTTCAAAAAGAACCGGCATGACCGAAAGGTAATACACCCGCCGGGGCGGAAGCCCCTGTTCGCTTTCGAGACTTTGCAGGTATGCGGCCAGCCGGCGGTAACCTTCGGCATCATGCATCTCCAGGCGGAAGTAGGAGAAGCGGCGGACAAAACTATCCCAATCAACCTCAGCATCCAGGCCGAAGCGGGAGTATTTGCGGACGGCATCCTCCAACTCCCGGCGAAACTCCGGGTCTGTTTTCTCACGCCGGCCTACACCCACGATCCGGGTTTGAGGAGCAAGAAGCTGCTCTCGTTCCAGACCGTACAGGGCGGGAAATAGTTTGCGCCGGGCCAGGTCGCCGGTAGCCCCGAAGATCACCACTGTGCAAGGGGGAGCAGGTGCGGCTGCTTGTGCCACGGCGTACACCTCCTCAAGCGCGCGGCTCGTCGCGGTTGGCAGCGGCAGCAAAGGCGACAACACCGGCGAGACGGGTCTTGTAACCGATGATAGATCTTCCGTGAAGCGCGGTAAAGGTGCTGTACCGTTTTGGGGCTGGGACAGGCGTGGTAAACTGTCCGGGGAGGGAGTGGAAGTCCGATGGCAGAAACACAGACAGGGCCGGTCCGGGTACGTATCGCCCCCAGCCCAACAGGCCCCATTCATATCGGCAATATCCATACCGCACTCTTTAACTGGCTTTTCGCCCGCAAACAGGGCGGCACTTTCATACTGCGCTTCGAGGATACCGACCAGGAGCGCTCCGATCGGAAGTGGGAAGAGCTGATCTATAAGGAGATGCGCTGGCTGGGGCTGGACTGGGACGAAGGACCGGACGTGGGCGGACCATACGGCCCCTACCGGCAGAGCGAGCGGCTCGAGCTGTATCAGAAGTATGCGCAGGAGCTCATCGATCGGGGTTACGCCTATTACTGTTACTGCACTCCGGAAGAGCTCGAGGCGGAGAGAAAAGCCGCGGAAAAGGCGGGCCAGGCGTACAAGTACAGTCGTCGCTGTCTGCACCTGACCGAAGCTGAAAAGGCTCAGGCGGAGGCGAAGCTACGGGAGCAGGGGCGCCGGCCGGTTATACGCTTCCGCGTACCCGAAGGTCAGATTCTGGCCTGGGACGACCTCATCCGTGGCCGGATCGAAACGGCATCGGATACCATCTCTGATTTTGTGATCATGCGGGGCAACGGTATTCCTCTCTACAACTTCGCCGTGGTGGTGGACGACATTACCATGAAGATCACCCATGTCATCCGCGGCGAGGGGCACATAAGCAATACCCCCATGCAGCTCCTGGTCTATCAGGCTCTGGGGGCGGAGGTGCCGGCGATCGGCCATATCGGCCACATTCTGGGAACAGACGGGAAGAAGCTGAGCAAGCGGAATGGCGACGCATACGTCGGCGATTACCGCGACCGGGGATTCCTTCCCGAGGCGCTCTTTAACTTCCTGGCGTTGCTGGGTTGGACCCCGCCTGACGGTCAGGAGATTCAAAGCCGCGACAACATCATCCGCACGTTTGACCTGGAGCGGGTGGGAAAGTCACCAGCCATCTTCGATCTGCAGAAGCTGGAGTGGATGAACGGGGTCTACATTCGCATGCTCAGCCGTGAAGAGCTGCTCGCCCGCTGCCTTCCCTACCTGCAGCAGGCCGGATTGGTCGAGGAAAACCCAAGCCCGGAGAAGCGCGAGTGGATCGGGCGGGTAGTCGCGCTGGAGCAGGAGCGGATTCGCACCCTGGCAGAGATCGTGCCGGCCACCGAGTATTTCTTCAAGACTGAGATCACCTATGATCCGAAGGCGGTTCAGAAAGTGTTGAAGCCGGAGTGCCGGCCGCATCTGGAAGCGGCACTCTCGCTTCTTGAGGGGATCACCGAGACGAACTGGACGACGGAGACGCTGGAGAAGCTGCTGGATGGATACGTCAACGAACACGGGCTGAAGCGGATCGAGGTCTTCCAGCCCATCCGGGTGGCCGTGACCGGGCGGACTGCTAGCCCGCCGCTCTTTGACACACTGGCTGTGCTGGGACCGGAAAAGGTGCGGGAGCGGATGAGGTACGCCCTGGAGCATCTTGTGCCGGCGGCTTGAGACGCCCCTCGGTCTGATGCGCTTTGACTTGGGCTTCCCCATGGGTGGCGACCGGAAGGGTAAGTTCTATTTCGGCTTCGGCCAGACTTTCTGAGGCTTTGGTCGAGCGCTCGCCGGCCCAAAGTCGCCAATCCGGTACGCGATGGCACTCGCGGCGCTTGCCTACCCCGCAGTGGTTGCAGAGCGGACGGCAACGGCCACCGTCTCGACGTGGCTGGTGTGGGGAAATAGGTCTACGGGCTGTACTGACTGGATAGTGTAGCCGAAAGGTATCAGCTCCAGCAGATCGCTTCCCAGCGTTTCCGGGTTACAGGATACATAAACCACGCGGCGGGGGTTGGCACGGGCCAGCGCAGTCATTACCCGGCGCCCTGCTCCCGCCCGGGGAGGGTCGAGCAGGACTACGTCGGGGTTGCCCGGGTCGCGCAGGGCAACGGCCAGTTGCCTGCGGGTGTCGCCGGCACGGAAGGTGACGTTGGTGATGCCGTTGAGTGCGGCGTTGGCGCGGGCGGCCTCTACCGCCTCTTCCACAAGCTCAATACCGAGCACGTGCCGGCACTCCCGTGCGAGAGCCAGGCTGAAGGTACCGACGCCGCAGTAAAGGTCAAAGAGCAGGTCGGAGGGGCGAAGCTGTGCCCCTTCCCGGGCCAGACGGATCAGGGTCTCTGCCTGCTGGGTGTTGGTCTGGAAGAAGGTAGGGAGCTCGATGCGGAAGGTGAGTCCGGCGAGCTTCTCCAGAATGTAGGGACGTCCCCAGAGGACGTGGAGTTGTCCCGGCTCGACTTTGACCACATCGGACGGGGACGGGTTGATCACCCAGAGAAGACTCGTCAGGTGGGGAAGCTCCTGGGTCAGCCGCGCAACCAGATCTTCCGCAAAGGGTAGGGCAGCTACCGGAAGTGCCGGGTCCGCTGCGGGAGCTGGAACTACCGGCAGCTTGGCGGGAGTGAACGTTTCCAGCGCCACCATCAGTTCCTGCGTGTGGTATGCCTGCCGGACGACCAGGTGACGCAGGAAACCGGTGTTGCGGACCTTGTCATAACCGGGCAACCCGTGCGCCTGTGCCCACTCTCCCACGATCTTGGCGGCGGCTATCATCTCCGGTGAACCGATCTGGCACTCCTGCAATTCAACGAGACGACGAAAGTCACCCCGCTGGTGAAAACCGGGCCAGCCGGTGGGGGAGAAGGTGAATTCGAGCTTATTGCGATACCGCCAGGGAGAGGGCGAGGGGATGACGGGGCGGACCATAGTGTCGATCTGTTCCTCCGCCAGCCCCGCCGCTTCCAGTGCCGGCCTCAGCGCCGCCACGACCAGGGCGCGCTTTTGGGCCAGTTGAACGGAGTACTCTTGATGCTGCCAGGTGCAGCCGCCGCAGGTGGAGAAATGGGGGCAGAGGGGCGTCTGGCGGGCATCAGACGGCCGTACCACGTCCACCAGCCGTGCCGTTGCCTGGAAAGCAAAGCTGTCCGGCCGGGCGGCCAGCAGGGCTGCATAAGGCCGGTGACGACGCCGGAAGGCAGTGATCTTTTCCACCTCGGCCACCACTTCTTCTCCGGGGAGCGCGCCGGGGAGGAAGAAGAGCACTCCGTCCCGTTCTGCCAGGCCGATGCCGTCCCTGGTCACGGCTTTGACGTCAAGGGTTACTCTGTCTCCGGAAGCGATGGGCACGCACGGTCACCTCGTCTGTTTTGGCGCGGCCGGATGCCAGTATAGTATAAAGCAAGGGAGCCAGTCTCGCGGGAAGGGGGGAATCGGTACGACTAGTGGGCTCACGGCGTCATGGGAACGGTTGGCGCTAGCCCGGACAGCCAGCAGCAAGGCAGACCTCTATAGCCTCCTCGTCCGTGAACTGCAGGCCCTGGTGGGTGTCGAGACCGACTGGCTGGCCAATCTGGCGAACGCAGCGGCGCTCCTCTATGACCAGCTGCCCGGGCTCAACTGGGCCGGCTTCTATCTGTACAAGGACGGGGAATTGGTCCTTGGGCCTTTCCAGGGGCGGCCGGCCTGTGTCCGGATCCGGCCCGGACAGGGTGTATGTGGCACCGCTTTCAGCCGGCGGGAGACGGTGGTGGTGCCGGATGTGCACCATTTCCCGGGACACATAGCCTGTGATCCGCTCTCTCGGTCGGAGATCGTCGTTCCCATTGTTGTCTCCGCAGGGGAGGGCGGGGGCGAGAGCGAGGAGGGAAAAAAGGACTGGGTGGCCGGCGTCCTTGACCTTGACAGTCCGGAACCCGGTCGTTTCGACGCAGTTGATGCCCGGGGACTGGAGGAGTTCGTGCGCCGGTTAATCCCGCATGTCGACTGGCAACAGGCAACCGGGGCATTCGTTTCGCAGCCGGGTCATTGAGATACGAGTCCCCTCTCGGCCAGCTCTGCCACCACTTCCGGCCATAACTCCTGCGCTGGTAGGGGCACTACCAGCTCGGCCACAGTGTCGAAGGGCGTCGGCTGCAGGTTGTTCACCACCAATCGCCGGGCGAGCTCGGGCAGGTACGCGGCCGGTGCCACCTGCAAACTCGAACCGATCACGATCATGGCGGCGCACTCCTGCGCCAGCGCCAGGGCCTCGTAGAAAGCGGGAGGCATCTGCTCACCAAAGAGGACGATGCCCGGCTTGAGCGGGGCATGGCAGAGGGGGCAGAGGGGCGGTAACTCCGTCTCTCTTTCGGTACCTAGTGGCGGCGCCTCTCCCCGGTATCCACACCGGCGGCACTCCACGTGCTGCACATTGCCGTGAATCTCCAGGACAGCCCGGGACCCGGCGGCCTGGTGCAGCCCGTCTATGTTTTGCGTGATGACCCCCCGGATCAGGCCGGCAACCTCGAGGCGGGCCAGGGCCAGATGGGCGGCGTTCGGCTGCGCACCCAGAAGCGGCGGCAGCCACGAAGCCAGAGCCAGCCGGTAGAAGGCAGCGGGATCCCGTTCAAAACTCGCCAGCGACATGGCTTCCATGGGGTCGATCCTCTCCCACAGACCGCTTCCCGGTGAACGGAAATCCGGAATTCCCGAGGCGGTGCTGATTCCGGCGCCGGTGAGGACGATGATCCCGTCGGAAGCCGCTTCCACGAGGAAATCGGCAACTCTGCGGGCCTCGTATCGCAGACCAGCACCCGGCCCGCACCCGTCGCCACCCATCAAACCGCCGACGCCTCCTTGCTTGCTTGTCGCGTCAGTTGAGGCTCTTCATCAGGTTGGCCATCTCAATGGCGCTGAGGGCCGCATCCCATCCCTTGTTGCCCATCTTGGTGCCTGCACGTTCTACTGCCTGTTCAATCGTATCGGCCGTGATCACCCCAAAGAGGACCGGCACGCCGGTGCTCAGGTTAACCTGGGCGATACCCTTGGCTACCTCGCCTGCCACGTACTCGAAATGGGGAGTCGCACCCCGGATAACGGTGCCGAGGCAGATCACCGCGTCGTAGCGACGGGATTCTGCCAGTTTCTTGGCGATCAGGGGGATCTCAAAGGCCCCGGGAACCCAGACCACATCGATATCATCCGGACGTACTCCGTGCCGGTGCAGGGCATCCAGCGCGCCTTCGACCAGCTTGGCCGAGAGGAATTCGTTGAAACGGCTGACCACGATGCCAAAGCGGAGGCCGATTCCCAGGAGCTGTCCTTCGTACGTGTTGGGCATCTCTGCATGTCCTTCCTTTCCATTTCATTTGATATACATTCCTATTTGGCCAACCGCATGCCGTCTGAAGTCAGGCGTTGAGGAGATGACCGAGTTTGGCTTTCTTGGTTTCCAGGTAGTGCCGGTTTACCTCGTTCTCGCCCACCTGGAGCGGCACCCGGTCGACCACCTTGAGTCCATAGGCCTCAAGACCCACCACCTTGCGGGGGTTGTTGGTAATCAGGCGGATGGTGGTCAGACCAAGGTCGGCCAGGATCTGCGCGCCGATACCATAGTGACGCAGGTCGGGCGGGAAGCCAAGGGCCAGGTTGGCTTCAACCGTGTCTTTGCCTGCGTCCTGCAGGGCATAGGCCTTGATCTTGTTGAGCAACCCGATGCCCCGGCCCTCCTGGCGCATGTAGAGTATGACGCCCAGCCCTTCCTCCTCCACCATCTTCATGGCTGCATGCAATTGCGGGCCGCAGTCACAGCGCAGGGAACCGAACACGTCGCCGGTGAGGCACTCAGAATGCACCCGGACCAGGACATTCTCTTTGCCCGCCACCTCGCCCTTGACCAGTGCCACGTGGGTCTTCCCATCCACCAGGCTTTCGTATCCAATAATGCGGAACTGACCGTAGGCGGTAGGAAGCAGAGCTTCGGCTCCCCGGCGGATCAGGGTTTCACGCTTGAGCCGGTAACGTATAAGATCGGCGATGGTGATGATCTTGAGGCCGTGCCGCTGGGAGAAGGCGAACAAGTCGGGCAGACGGGCCATGGTGCCGTCGTCATTCATGATCTCGCAGATAACGCCGGCCGGGTACAGACCTGCCAGCCTGGCGAGGTCAACCGCCGCTTCCGTATGACCGGCCCGGGCCAGCACCCCTCCCTCTTTTGCCCGCAGCGGGAAGACGTGACCCGGCCGTACCAGGTCCGTCGGTTTGGCTTTGGGATCGATCAGGCGGCGAATTGTTCGCGCCCGCTCCTCTGCCGAGATACCCGTACGGTTTTCCCGGTCATCTACGGAGATGGTGAAGGCTGTCTCCAAAGGTTCGGTATTGTGTTCTGTCATGAGCGGGATCTCTAGCTCATCCAGCCGCCGCCCTTCCATGGGCACGCATATCAAGCCGCGGGCGTACTTGAGCATGAAGTTGATGGCCTGGGGCGTAACTTTCTCCGCCGCCAGTATGAGGTCGCCCTCGTTTTCCCTATCCGGGTCGTCCACCACCACCACTGGGCGGCCAGCCCGCAACTCCGCGAGCGCCTCCTCAATGGTGTTGAACTGACCGGGGCTCACCTCGCCCCTGTCGCCAGAGTCTGCTCTTTCGTCAAACGCGGCCGCCTCCCTCTGCAGTTCTCGCTCGGCTTCAGGAAGGCGCATGCCGTTCCCTGGAGTTTCCTGAAAAATCATCTAACGGTCCCCCCTGTGTACTGCCCGGTCCTGCCGGTTCTGCTTGTCCTAGCTTTCCTGCCTCGTAAGTGGGTTACAGACCCTGCCGGGCCAGTCTCTCCCAATCCAACGCCAGACTGCCTCTCTTGTCCTGATCCTGAACTTGCTGGTGGGCAAGCTTGCCGGTCTCAAGGAGCCGCAGCACGTACCGGGCAAGCACGTCCACTTCCAGGTTAACCTGCGTTCCGGGGCGGTAGGTGTTGGTGATCGTGACGCGGGCGGTCTGGGGAATGACCGCCACCCAGAAACCGCCCGAAGTCAGCCCGGCCACAGTCAGGCTGACGCCGTCCACCGCAATTGAACCCTTTTCCGCTATGAACGGCAGAAGCGCCTCCGGCGCGGCGATCTCAAGTCGCAGACCGTCGCCCTGGGCCCGAGTCGCCGTAACCTGTCCGATTCCGTCTACGTGGCCGAGTACCAGATGCCCACCGAGGCGGCTCTGAAGAGTTAGAGCCCGCTCGAGGTTGACGGGGCAACCCCGGGTGAGGTGTCCGAGGGTGGTCCGGCGCAGCGTCTCCTCGCTCACGTCAGCCGTGAAGGAATGATCCGTCCGTTCGACGACCGTCAGGCAGACGCCGTTGACGGCAATGCTGTCACCGATGGCGGTGCCCTCCAGCACGCGGCCCGCCTCCACACGCAACCGGGCCTGTTGTCCCGTATGTACGATAGCGGCTATGCGGCCGACTTCCTCAACTATTCCGGTGAACAACGCCCGTCATCTCCTTCGACACCCGCCATCCCTTTCTGTCCGGGCGAACCTGCATACCGCACCCGGCCCGTCACCCGTATATCAGTACCGCTACGGCCAACCTCCACCTCGACAAGCTGCCAGGCCTCCGCCAACCTCTCCACGCCGGTACCTCCCAGAGCCGTAGGGGAGGTTGTGCCTCCGATCAGGATGGGGGCGATGTAGACAAGAACCCGGTCAATCATGCCCGCCCGCAGGGCTGCCTCGGCCAGTGTCCCGCCTGATTCGATCAGAATCGAGGTGATCTCACAGGCGCCCAGGCGCTGATTCAGCTCCACCAGGTCCACGTGCCCGCTGTCGTCCTCGGGAAGCACCCAGACTTCTGCCCCTGCCCGCTCCCAGGCGGCGCGGACCTGGGCCGGCGCCTGCCGGGTGGTGACGATCAACGGGGGAACGGGCGGATTCCTGGGAACCGTGAGTACTTTGGCCGAGGGTGGAATGCGCCCGCGAGAATCCACCAGGATCGGGCGGGCGTCCCGTCCTGGCTTTCCGTTGGCCCTCCGGGTGGTCAGCAGAGGATCATCGCTCAGGATGGTACCGCTGCCCACCAGTATGGCGTCGGCAGCCTGCCGGAGCTCATGCACCTCGGCGCGGGATTCGGGGCTGCTAATCCACCGGGAATCACCGGTCCTGGCAGCGATCTTGCCATCCAAGCTCATGGCAACCTTCCAGAGGCCGAAAGGAAGACCGGTGGTGATGTACTTGCAGAAAGCCTCATTTAGCCGGCGGGCCTGTTCCTCGGCCACGCCGACGGTCACTTCTATACCCGCCTCTCGCAGGGCTGCGAACCCTTTACCCGCCACCCGAGGGTTGGGATCCTGCATGGCGACAACCACGCGGCGCACCCCACTGGCAATGATCGCTTCGGTGCAGGGAGGGGTCCGCCCGAAGTGGCAGCAGGGCTCGAGGGTGACGTAGAGGGTGCCGCCCCGGGCTGCCTCCCCGGCCTGGGCCAGTGCCAGCCGTTCGGCATGGGGTTGGCCCGCCCGGTGGTGATAGTCCGCGCCGACGAGACGGCCGGCCGCGTCCAGGACGATAGCACCTACCAGCGGGTTCGGACTGGTGTAGCCCCGGGCTTCTTGTGCCAGCTCAATGGCGCGTTCCATCCAGTAGCGGTCAAGTTCGTGAGGGTCAGTGCCGCAGCCCGCGCCTGGCAGTGCCCCTGGCGTCTTGGTGAGCGTCTTCACAATGTCGACGGCCATTTTCGCTCCCCTTTCTAAGTGAGGCTGCGCGAAAACACCCCCGATGACCTCTCGGGGGTGGCCGGTCGTCGTAAAGGGAGAATGCTGGACGGGCAACCACCTGCTTGAAGCTGCAAGCTGCCCGGGCCGCGATTTCAAACCTTGAGACGACCTTCTCCCATCCGGACTATACCGTCGGCTCTGGCTTGCACCAGATCTGCCCGCCCCATTGGGTGTGGCGACGGGCTCGTGGGCTCGTCGGACAGCGGACGACCGTAGCGCGCCGGCTTCTTTGCCAGTCCTGCCTGCACTCGTCGGCTGCCGACCTACCACCGGTCAGGAATTGCCCTTTGCGGGCTCACCTTGCCCCGAAGGTCTCAAACCAGGTTCAGCATAACACCGGCAATCCGCTAATTCAATGGGTGAGGAGAAGGTCAAGTACCTTTGCCGTCGAACGCGTAACCAGATAACTCTTGCGGCTGGACGGAGGGCGAAAGCAGCGGTGCGTTGGGAGTGGTACTGGTGCTACCGTCACCGACAACGGGCGCTCATCGTCGGCCTGGCGGTACTTCTTGCCGTCTTGCTGATCCCGGCCGGGGTGGTCGGGACGAGGACGGCGCCGGCGTCAGACCGCCCGGCCGAGCTGTGGGTCAAGTTCATAGATGTAGGCCAGGGAGCGGCGGTTCTGATCAGGACACCGGAAGACCGTTTCATCCTTGTGGATGGGGGCGAACGGCAGGCCGGAGAGCAGGTGCTGCTGCCGTACCTCAGCCGCCTGGGAGTCAAGCAACTCGACCTGGTCGTGGCCACGCATCCTCACTCGGATCACATCGGCGGCCTGTTGCCCGTCCTGGAGAGAGTTCCGGTCGGCCGGGTTCTCGCAGACGGCCAGGTCCATACCTCCTACACGTACGAGAGCTTCCTGCGCCTCATCGAGCGGAAAAGGATCCCGTTTGAACTGGCCCGCGCCGGCAAGCAGCTTGAAGTAGGTTCGGTCCGCTTGCTGGTGCTGCACCCCGCTGAGCCGCTGCTCCCCTCCGGCCTGAACAGCAACTCGGTGGTCCTCCGGATCGAGTACGGGCAGGTGGCTTTCCTCCTCACCGGTGATCTGGATATTCCGGGAGAAGCGGCGGTGCTCCGGCGCAAGGTCGCCCCGGCCACGGTACTCCAGGTGGCGCACCACGGCAGTTCGGACAGCACCTCCTGTGGCTGGCTGAAGGCGGTACAGCCGGCCATCGTCGTGATCCAATCCGGAGCGGGCAATCCCTACGGCCATCCCCACCGGGAGACCTTGCAGCGGTTGGCCGCGTGCGCGCCCAGGGCCCGTATATACCGGAACGACCAGCACGGAACCGTGACGCTGATCACGGACGGCCGTGAGGTAAGAGTCGAGACGGAGAAGACGCCTCCGGGTACGTCGAAGGCGTTGGACACGGATCGTCTGCCGTCCTCGAACCGGCTAGACCTGAACCGGGCAACCCGGGAGGAGCTTGAGGCTTTGCCGGGAATCGGACCGGTGCTCGCTCAGCGTATCATCGACTATCGGCAGGAGCATCCTTTCGTCACTGTAGACCAGCTACTCGAGATCAAGGGTATCGGACCGAAGTTGTTGGAAACGCTGCGACCGCTCGTTATGGTAGGGCAATCCGAAAGGGAGGATTGACCATGGTGGGAGAAGAGAGGGAAAGGCAGCCGGCGACCGCGCTCCTGGTGACCGTGGATCGTTTTGAAGGAAGCTTTGCCGTGCTGCTGGTCCGGGATGACGGCGAAAAGAGTGCCATAACTTTTCCGCGCCGCTTTCTTCCCCCGGGTACTCGCGAGGGGAGCATCCTGCGACTGCATCTGGAGGAGGCGCCGGGCGAAACAGAAGCGGCGCGGCAGCGGATAGAGGGACTCCTCTCCCGGCTGACCGGACGGCGAGAGACTCAGCTGCCGGGGCCGGCCGGTAATTCACCCTTAGGGTCTGGTGGCGGGCCGGGTGAGGGCCCGGAGGAGTAGGAGGACTCCCGTACGCCGAGCCGCTGCAGGAGCTCTTCCACCAGCTGCTGTCGGTGGAGGAAGCCCTCAGGATCAAGGAAGATCACGAGCGGTGTAAGAAGGACCAGGGACGGAGGGGCGTGACCGGGCGAGTGGAGTACAGGTCCGTCTTCGGCGGGACGGGCCAGGACCAGCAGTACCGCACCTTCGTGCAGCCCATCGAGGGAGGGTGGTGATGAACCGTTCGCCTGGTCGTGCCCTCGCCGTATGGCGGCGGCCAGCTCGGGGGCGGTGATGGTGATGCCATCCGGCCATCCCAGCGGAGTGCCGTCCGGTCCGGGGTCGGGGGAAGTTTCGATCCGGCTGGCAGCAGGCCTGCCGGCCGTTACGGGGCGCAGGTAGCCAGCGTAAACGAGCCGGAAGAGCCCAGCGTCCCGGTACTCCAGAGTGTATGCCACGGCCCACAGAGAATCGGCACTGGAGGATGCTGCCAGCGCGCCTGGGATTCCCGCATCCGGGGCGGCTGTTGTGAGAAGCCAGAAGTGAAGGGTCGCGGCAATGGTTCGCGCAACCTTGTGATGCACAGCAGGACTCCCCATCGCAGTTGCTCCTTTCCCCGGTGGAGTGCGGTGGGGAGCGCGGCAGGAGTATATTTCCTCTTGTGTAATCAAATTCCTGCAGGCGGCGGGGCCGATCGTTTTTCCAACAGAAGGTAAACCAGAAAGTAGATCGCGGCGGCCAGGGCCACCAGCGACGCATAGAAGAAGAGGGGCGCAACCTGGTCCGTTTGCGCGTAGAGGTATCCGGCTGCCAGCACTCCCAGAGCGGGAGCAAGGCCGTTGCTCACCGCCGCCAGCAAGGCCTGGCTGCTCGCCCGCCAACGGGAAGGCGTCTGTTCATCCACGTACGTCACGGCAGCAACCCAGAGAGTGGCAAAGGTGAAGCCGTGGAGGAGTTGGGCGACGGCAACAGCGGTGTGTGAGTGGACCTGCGCGTAGAGACCCCAGCGGACGGCTGAGGCGATGATGGAGAGAAGCAGCAGATTCCGACTCCCGAAGCGGCGGATCAGGAACGGAGCCAGGGTCATCAACACCACCTCGCCGGCGATTGCCACCGCCCAGGTGACGCCGATGCCGCTCTCAGTAACTCCCAGTTCATTCAGGTAGATGGAGAAGAAATTGTAGTAGACGACGGAACTGGCCCGGGCAAGGAAAAGGGCGAAGAGGAAGGAGAGCAGCGCCTTCTGCTGCAGAATCGCTTTCCAGGGGAGCAGGAATCTCTCCCCCGGGGTAAGAGGCTTCTCGCCGGCGGGGAGCGCAGGATGACTCCCTTCGGCCGGGAAGGTGAGAGATACCAGAAGTGCCATTCCAGCGGCGAGAAGGTAAAGAAAGAGGAAAGCTCCGGCCGCACTCGTCCCGCCGAGCCGCTGCTGCACCTGGCCGGCCAGAATCGCACCCGCGGCAAATCCGATCGAACCAAAGACCCGTACGCGGCTGTAGTGACTGCCGTGCTGTGCCAGATGGTCGAGCGTCGCCGAATCGGCCAGCGGAACAAGGGGGGTATTGACCAGTGCGAAGAGAAGCGAGATGACAAAAAGCGGCCAGAAGCTGGTGGCTGTCAGATAGAGGGAGAAGACAACCAGGCTGGCCAAAAGCGATGCTGCCACAGCCCTCCGCTTCTGCCAGCGCAGATCGACCCATGCAGCCACGACGGGCGGTACGACGAGGGTGGCGATGGGGGCAAGCGCACTGAGCCTGCCGATCTCAGCGCCGCTCAGCCCGAGCCGTTTAAAATGGAGGTTCATGAAGGCAGTGTAGGCCCCGAAAGCGGTGAAGTAAAGGAAATAAAAAAGACGAAAGCGATTGACTCCCGCCGCAAAGTTGCGCAAATAAGCTTCGCCTCTCCACCAGGTGGCAATATAAGCTAAGCTCTTCTCCCCTCCGGTACAAATTCCTGCTTGGTGGTACTGCAGGAGAGTCCGTTACTTCCCGATGACTTTTCTTTGCCGGCAGGATGGTTGGCCTCCGGTTCAAAAATATGCTGGCGATCATACGGGCCGGAGGCATACCATGGGGCGTCTGATTGCTGTCGTCAACCAGAAAGGTGGAGTGGGAAAGACCACGACAGTGGTTAACCTGGCAGCGGCGCTGGCAGAGGCAGGGCGCAGGGTCCTCGCCGTGGATCTGGATCCCCAGGGAAGCTTGACCGTCTGGAGTGGTCTCGAGCCTGACGAACTGGCTAAAACCGTCTACCACGGTCTGGTAGGGCCGCGGCGCGTCCGCTATGACGAATCCCGACCGGTTCGCGCAGCTTCGCAGGGTACCGGCGCGCACTCCTCCACGACTCTGGCGTACCTGAGCGAGGACGAAGATGAGGACGTCAGCGCCACTGATCTTATACTACGTACTTCGCTTGGTTATGATCTTGTGCCTTCCAATGCCGAGTTGGGGCTGGCGGAGATGGATCTGGTCAACATGGTGGCGCGGGAGCGCCGTCTCGTTGCGTTGATGGCGCCGGTGCGCGACAGCTACGATTTCATCTTCCTTGATTGTGAACCGTCCCTCGGCCTGTTAACGATCAATGCGCTCGTCGCCGCCGATGAGATCCTGATTCCGGTCTCCTGCGATTTTCTTGCCTGGCGAGCCCTGGAGGTTCTCTTCAAGCTGGTGGGGCGGGTCAGGCTTGAGCTAAACAGCCAGCTGAGGTTGATCGGCATCTTGCCCACCATGTTCGATACCCGCACCCGCCACTCCCGGGAGATCCTCGAGTTGCTCTACGGGGAGTTAGGTCGGGAACTACCGGTCCTGCAGCCGCCAGTCCACCGGAGCGTCCGGTTTCAGGAGGCTGCCCAGACGGGCAAGAGTGTGATACAGTATGCGCCGGACACACCGGGGGCGGCAGCCTATCGGGAGATAGCCAAGCAGCTTGAGAGTTGCCGGCCGGTCAGGCTGAGCAGCCGGATCTGGCAGGCCGGACGCCTGCCGAGGGCGCAGTCGCGCCAGGGCCAGTCGGTTCCGTCTTGACTTCCGTTCATTTCGGTTATTAGACTAAGATCACGCACGAAATAACATAATTTAACTCAGTTGGAAGGAGGGCTGACGGCGATGAGGCGCTGCCGCGCACTGCTCCTTGTGCTGTTGGCCGGGTTTGTCCTGGGACGCTGGAGCGCAGGTCTGGCCGGTGGAGGTCAAAGTACACCCGGGGGGCAAAGCGGTCTGCTCCTGGCCGCCCCTTCGGCGGATAACGGCGCAAGGAGCCGGATCCTTAACGTTCAAGCGGTAAACAGCGCCTCGGCAGAGCTGTACCTTACCAACCCCTTCGTCTCTTTCGGTCGTGTGCAACCAGGTGATGGTGATGGTTATCACGAGTTGCCTCAAGCTAGCCGTTTGATCCTCCGGAGCAATACCCCCTGGAGATTGTACGCGCGGGTAGAGAGTGACCTGGTTGCCGCGGAAGACTTAACGCGGGTTATCCCCATTCAGCAGCTGGAGTTCCGTACTCCTTCCGGCAGCTACACGCAGTTCGTGAAGGGCAAGCGTTTCCTTATCGCTTCGGGTGGACCGACCGGCGCGACCCCAGCATCGGTCGACGTGGACCTGCGGCTGCGTGTGACTTGGGAGGATTTGCCGGGCTCGTATCAGGTCCGCATTTTGTATGAGTTAGAGACGGAAGATGAGTGATTCCATGATCGTTACATGCCATACCGGAGGCAGTGAACGGGCCGTATGCCCGTTTGCGAAAACAGCGAAGCGTAGTGGAGGGATGGCTTAATGAAGGTGCGGGCGAGTAGAGTAGCGGGAAGTCTTCTGGTCTTGCTGGTCGTGGCCATGTTCTGGATGGCAGTGCCGGCCCTGGCGGCCACGGAAGGGACAGCCACTCTGCAGTTGAGCATGTCCAAGTTTGCCGCGCTCAGTGTTGTTACCTCCAAGGTCACGCTTACTCCCACCGATAATGATATGACCAAGGGCTATGTCGAATCCGAAAAGGCCGTGGAGGTCCAAGTTCGGACCAATAGCAATTCCGGTGCAACGCTGAAGGTATACGGAACCGCGGGAAATCCGGGTATTGCCCTGACTGATCTACTTATCAGAAGCGATGCAACAGGATCGCAGGTCAAAGAGTGGACCGCGATTGCCGGCAATCGTGATGATGCTCAGACCATTTGGAGTATCTCTGGTAAGCAATCGAGCTGGTTGAGCGTATACCTCGACCTCAGGATCGAAAACCTTTGGAATTATGCGGAAGGGACCTACAGCAACACTCTCACCTTCGTGATCTCAACCAACTAAGACCCGAGGTGGGTGGCGGTAGGGGCTTGTAGTGCGGGTACTTGCTCGGGGAGTGCCGGACGTGACTACGAGCCCCACCGTCCTGACGGAGAGACATGCACATGGTACACGTGGGGCAGGGGCGGCGGGTTCCTGTAGACATGCCTGAGACCGGACCGCAGCGTTCGAGACCAGCGCAGCGGAGGCAGCCGGCGCTTACCGCCACCCTGCTTGTCCTCATTTTTCTCGCAGGATCACTAGCAGGAGCGGGGATAGGAGCGGCCGGGGTAGAAGCGGCCTCCCGGGAGGCCAGCCAGACCGTGGGCGCGCTGGCAGAAGAGATTGTCTGGCTGGAGGTGCTCACTCCCTGGCTGGCCGTGGACGTGAACCAGGCCGACATGGAACAGGGGTACGTGGAGCGGACCGGGCTTGACGGTATCCTGCTCCTGCTTTTGTCCAACAGCAAGCGGGACATTGTGATCTGGGCCTCATACCAGCCCGGAACTCCTGCTCTGCGCCGGGAAGACGTGCAAGTACGGGTGGCAGGCAAAGACTCGCTCTTGCCCGAGTACCAGACTCTGCCGGAAGGCGGCCGACCCATCTATGTCTGGGCCCGCCCGGGGCGGCCATGGATCGTACTCGGGGTGGACGTGCGGATCTGTAACCTGTGGGAGTACGCAGGGCCGTCCGTTTACCAGGGGTTCATCACCTTTACCGCGGTAACGAACTGATGGTGCAGCTTCTGCTTTAGCCAACGGGTGGGGAGTGTACAAACCAGCATGAGATACGCCGGGTCAGTCATAAGACGGGAGAGTGGCCGACGGACTGTGAGACGCTGGGCAATCCATCTGGCGATTTTCTCGGCCGTGGTTGTGGCTCTTATGGTAGTGGTCGCAAGCCCGGGCCGGGCGGCCGAGGGTTCGTTTGTTATCGGCGCCTACCCCCTTGAGCTTGAGCACCAGACCGCGGCTGGTAAGTCGGTCAGCGGGACCTTCCAGGTATACAACGGCACCGACGAGACGCTGCATTTTACAACCACTTTGGCGGACTGGCAGATCAGTCCCGACGGTGACCTTGAGCTTGCTCCTGCGGGTAGCCTCCCTCGCTCTGCCTCGCCCTGGGTACGGGTGAGTCCCCGGGAGTTTGACGTCCCGGCTAAAGGTACGTTTACCGTTCGTTACGCAATCTCAGTGCCGGCAACGGTGGCCGACGGGGTGGGCGGGGAGTACCGTAGCATGATCGTGGCCCAGTCCCAGGCGCTTCCGTCCCGCACCGGCGGCATCATGATTGCTGGAGCCGTGGCGATCAAGGTTTTCGTTCAGATTGGTGCAGCGGCGCCGGGCCTGGCGGTGACCGACCTGCGCGAAGTCTCTCGCCCGCTCAGCTCCGGGGCCGTACAGCCGCCGTCCTTTCAGGTGCAGGTAAAGAACACGGGCAACGTACACCTGCGGCCCGTGGGGAGGCTGGAAGTGCGCCAGGGAGACCGCCTTCTCTACCAGCTGCCCATAAACGAAGCCGCAGCTACGGTGTTGCCCGATGCGACTCGCATTTTCACTGTTGCCCTGCCGGAGCCCTTGCCTTCCGGTGATTACCAGATTATCGCTCTCTTCGACTACGGGGGAGCTAAGCTGACCGGCGGGCGCCTGAATTACCGTGTCCCTGCGCAGACGGAGCAGCCGTAACATCACACACGTGATCCTGCTTCCCTTGGCCTTCACCCTTCTGGGCCTTATGGCGCAGAATGCCACTGCAGTCTACTCTTCCGGAGACAACAAGGGCGATTTGGTTGAAAGTCGGCCGGGCGAGGAAGGGGCGACGAGCTGGCTCGCCGGGTGGCTCGGCTGGAAGTTCAACACCGGCGGGCAGCCAACCATAGGTCTACAACCCGAACTACATGGAGTAACCGGGGGTCTGCCCTGGGAGCTTGCTGCTAATCTCACCCTGGCCTGGCCGGCGGTAAACGTTCCTGCCGGTTCGGGACTTCGTCTTGAGCAAAGTAAACTGGTACTCCATGCCCCGGACTACAAGATCATTCTTTCCGGCCGCGAGAAGCTGTCAGGAAGCCTACTGCTGGCCGAGACGGTTGCCGATAGACTGGCATGGGAACGTTCCACCGGCATGCAAGGTGCCCGCCTGGAAGCGGGTGTAATATCTGCCCGCGGAATGCTGCCGATCGCCATGGCCCGATGGGAGCAAAGTCAGGGGCTAGGGCAGTGGATCCGCCAGCTGCAACTGGAAGCCGCGTGGGGGCAAGGGGCGGGGCTGGCGGCCAGGATCGAGGGAGCGTGGTCCGACCGGGTAAAGGCGCAGCTCAGCCTGGGCTGGGCTAGGGGAGGGGGGAGCGCGGGGCTGACGCTAGAGTACCGTGGGGCCGGCTGGGGTTGGTCGGCCCTGGCTGCCGTCCGCAGCGAGGCTTTCGCCCTGCTAAACGCCGATCGGGATGACCTGCCGCTCTGGTCGGTTACGTCGACCTTGGAGCGCTTCCGGTCTTCATACCGTGTCGGGCTGTCGGGAAGCGTGAAACGGTATGTCGATGGTGATGTGACCCAGCTGAGAGTAGGAGGCGAGATCTCGGGGCGACTGGGGTGGTTTCAATGGTCGGCTGCCACTGAATGGGAGAGCCGGGCCTCCTCATCCGTCCCGGCCAGCCGGCGGCTCACGCTCCTCTGGAATCCCTCTGTCTGGCCCGGGCTTATGCTGCGCCTGGATACCGATGACCCTCTGGCCGGTGATCGGGAACAGGGCGAGCGCACCCGGCTCTTTACCCTGCAGGATAGCGGTCAACTGGCGGGCTGGCCTTTCGTTTGGGAAAGCGACGTCAGCTGGCGAAAGCGAACCCCGGAGCAAAGCGTTGTACCCCAAATATCCACAAACGTAACTTTCACAAGTCCGCACACAGTCGCCGGTGGTCGCCTCTCTCTAAAAGGAGGCCTGACCTATGTCCCCATCCGCTTCGCCGGAACTCCTGGTAGTGAGCAGCGAACGGTCCTCGACCGGATGAAGCTGGAGGCCAAGTGGGAACGGTCGTCTCCGACCCGTGATATTTCACTTCTGCTTGCTTACGCCGCGTCGCCAGGCAGCAGCCAGGCGGCAGAGTGGCGGCTCGAGGGCCGCCTGACATTGCCGGTACAGCTCGGGCAGCCGCCCGTCCGGATTGGCGGCCAAACGACCCCGGCCGGGCCAGTGGACCTGGGCGATCTGGTTTTCCTCTCCGGGCGCGTCTTTGTGGATAACAATGGCAACGGCCTGTTCGACCGGGGGGACGAGCCGGTAACCGAGGCGACGGTGCTGGTAGATGAGAGAACTGCGGTCCGCACCGACAGCGAAGGGCGATATGGGCTACAGCTCCTGGGAGCCGGACGACACCAGGTCACGTTAGATCTGGCAAGCATCCCCCTGGAGCTGGGATTGGCTCCCGGCACGGAAGCCCGGCGGGCGGTCGACCTCAAAGCCGGAAAGGAGGGCAATGTTGTCAACTTTGCCCTGGTAAGGCTCTGCTCCCTTGCCGGGCTGCTTTTCCTCGATGCCAACGGTAACGGACTGCGCGACAGCGGAGAGCCGGGGCTGGGCGGCGTCTTCCTCCGCCTCGCAGGAACTCCGTTTAGCACGTTCACTGCGGACGACGGGACGTTTGCCTTCTACGATGTTTACCCTGGCGAATGGCAGCTCGTGGTTGATCCGGCCACCCTGCCCCAGAAGGCAGCCAGGTCCGGACCGGTTGAAGTGGTTCTCAGCCTTGCCCCGGGCGAAAGCCGCACGGGAGTACTGTTGCCGGTACCACCCTACGTACAAGAGATCGAATGGACGTTTTGAACCTGGTCTCTGCGCATCAGATGGCAGAGTGCTGTACGGCTTGCACAAACAGTTCAACCTGGTAGACCACACCGGGCTCGAACTCTTCTCCGGGGGCGGGCCGAACCAGCAAGTCAAAAAGGAGGTCTGTCAGAGCTGACGGCGGGGAGATCGGCGTGACGATCACCGGTTCACCAGGGGTGAGGGGTTGCCAGGCAGAGCTGCCAGCAGGGGCCCAGAAAAGAAGGGCACGAGGTCCGGGCACGACCCGTTGCTCGCTTCGACCGTCCTGAACGTTGTCTATGCCTTTGGGGATCAGCGTCTGCAGCTTCGGGGAGGCGGCGAGGCTGACCTGCCAGGGGACGTTGCTGCGTACTTGCAGGTGGACGGCTCCGGGCAGGAGATGATCGCCGCTGGTACTGGCTGCAACGAACCGAGGCGGAGTCGACTTGGGTAGTTCGACCAGGGTCACCGGGGGGACAACTACAGTCAGACTGGTGACTGCGGTCACTGTCCGCGCGTGAGCCACGCCCGGTGAAGGCAAGAAGCCTGCAAGTAGAGGCAGTCCCCACGTGAAGAACGCGACCAATATGATTCTTGCGGCTAAGCCGACACGTATGTGTCGACCAACATGAAAAGACGGCCAGACGGCCACACCTGATCACCCTTTCGGCAGCCCGGCTGTCGTGGGGAGGAAATGGCCTGCGTCTATCGGCGCAAGCAACTTCCGCCCGGTAGACCCGTGGCTTTGCGTCCCCGCCTTTCGACGGGTTTGCCTTTGTCGAGAGTGACAATCCTCACGTGGCCAGGTCTTGCTGCCTTCAGCCTATGCTACCGGCTTTAGCATGTCAAGACGTGCAGCTCCCAATCTTTGCATGAACGGTAAGAGCGGCTTTCCGTTCATTGACAGTGCCCTTCGAAATAGCTACACTCGAACTCGGAATCCTAAGTAACTTCCTTGGGTTTTACCAAATCCGATGAGGGGGAGAGTCCCCGGTGTTCCCGCAGAGAGGGGCTGTCGCGGGCTGGAAGCAGCCCCGGGTTCAAACACCGGCGGGTGTGCACCCCGGAGGAGCCCCGTCGAAAAGGCATCAGCCTCGTGGGGCGGCAGGCGAGGACTGTCTGAATAGACGGGGACGTTTCCGGCGCGTTAAGCCTTCGAGTGCCCCAGGCTTGCACCGGTTTTAGCCGGGCAGCGGGGAAACCGAGTGGAACCGCGGGAAACCTCCGTCTCGGACTTGTGCCGGACGGGGGTTTTTCATCGGAAGGGAGTGGGACGGATGCGTTGGTGGCAGACCTTACGGCGGGACGTACAGGCGGTTCTGGAACGCGATCCGGCCGCCAGGAACGTCCTGGAAGTGATCCTTTGCTATCCGGGCCTGCACGCGCTCTGGTTTTACCGTATCGCCCACTGGTTTTGGGAGCGGCGTCTCTACCTGATCGCCCGGATGATCTCCAACTTCGCCCGCTTCCTGACCGACGTTGACATTCACCCGGGAGCGAAGATCGGGCCCGGCCTCTTCATCGACCACGGCATCGGCGTGGTGATCGGCGAGACCGCCGAGATCGGGGAGAACGTTACTCTCTACCAGGGATGCACCCTGGGGGGGACGGGTAAAGAGAAAGGGAAGCGGCATCCGACCATCGGCAACAACGTAGTGGTCGCGGCCGGGGCGAAGATCCTGGGTTCTTTCAAAGTTGGCGACAACGCCAAGATCGGCGCCGGGGCGGTGGTGCTGCGGGAGGTACCGCCCAACTCTACTGTAGTGGGCGTACCCGGCAGGGTGGTGGTGCAGGATGGCCGGCGGGTGGGTATGATTGATCTTGACCATGCCAATCTGCCCGATCCCGTAGGCCGGATGTTCCGCGAGCTGCAGGCGCGGATCGAGCAGCTGGAGCGGCAGCTGGCCGAGCTGCGCATGTTGATCCAGCCGGCGAGTGCCCCCCACTGGCGGGGAGAGTGGGCCAGCCTGGCCAGCATGGAAGGGGTTGACACACCGCCGCCCCTGGTGGCATCTCTAGCACCGTCCCCGGCAGCGGAGAGAGAGGATATGCAGGGTGGCGTTGGGGGAAATGTAATCCAGTTGAGGAGTGGAGTACGTGGTGGGCGATCGTAGCGAATCCTTACGGGTCACGAACACGCTGACGCGCCAGAAGGAGGTTTTCATCCCCCGCGATGAGGGGCGGGTCAGCATCTACACTTGTGGTGTGACCCCTTATGACGAAAGTCACCTGGGACATGCCCGGCCGGCTGTTTTCTTCGATGTAGTGCGTCGCTATCTGGCCTCCCGGGGCTGGCAGGTCCGGTACGTACAGAACTTCACCGATGTTGACGACAAGATCATCGCCCGTGCGCAGCGGGAAGGGATCCCGGCTCTGGAGATCTCCCGCCGCTATGCCGACGAGTACCTGGCGGCCATGGATGCCCTGGGGGTGCGCCGGGCCGACGTCTACCCCAAGGTCAGTGAGCATATTCCCGTCATTATCGAGATGGTAGCCCGACTGGTGGAGAAGGGACACGCATACGTCAGCGGAGGAGACGTTTACTTCGCAGTGGAGAGTTTCCCCGGCTACGGCAAGTTGTCAGGTCAGAGGCTGGAGGAGATGATGGCGGGAGCGCGCGTGGAAGTGGGGGAGGGGAAGCGCCATCCCGCCGACTTCGCCCTCTGGAAAGCCGCACGGCCGGGGGAGCCCTCCTGGCAGAGCCCGTGGGGTCCGGGGCGGCCGGGCTGGCATATTGAGTGTTCGGCCATGTCCTTGCACTACCTAGGTAACCATTTCGATATCCACGGTGGTGGTTTGGACCTGGTCTTCCCGCACCACGAGAATGAGATCGCCCAGTCAGAGGCGTACACCGGCGATGCCCCCTTTGTACGTTACTGGTTGCACAACGGCCTGGTTACGACCAGGGCCGAGAAGATGTCCAAGTCCCTGGGCAACTTCATCACGGTGCGTGCGTTGCTCAAGGAGTATCCTGCCGAGTTTATCAGATACTTGTTGCTTTCAGTTCACTACAGAAGCCCGCTTGAGTTTGGAGCGGATGCCCTTGCCGCCGCCCGGCGGGGCTGGGAGCGCCTGCTGCTTGGATGGCAGGAGCTAAACCGGCGGCTGGAAACTGTCATGCCCTCTCTACCGCAGGCAACGGGCGCGGCGACCGGCCCGGGAATCGGAGCAACTTCGCCGCTGGCCGGTGTGGTTAGGCAGACGCGGGAAAACTTCAGGCGGGCGATGGATGACGATTGGAACACCCCGGTCGCCATCAGCACTCTGTTTGAATTGACCCGCAGCGTCAACAGCCTTTTGCACAGTGGTGCGGAGCTCGCTGGTGACACCCTGACCGCACTGGCCGCGGCACGGGATCTCATGCGCGAGCTGGGGGTGGAGTTGCTCGGCATTCTGCCGGCCGATCCACACCGGGCTTTCGGGGCCTCGGCCGCCGGTGGAACGGACGATACGGCTATTACCACCCGTCTGATCGAACTCCTGCTGGAGGTGCGGGAGGATGCACGCCGGCGGCGGGACTTTGTCCAGGCCGACCGGATTCGGGACGCGTTGGGGGCTTGTGGCATTGTGGTGGAAGATACGCCGGCCGGCCCGCGGTGGCGCTTCCGCGGGGACTGATGCAGCCGCTCCAGGAGCTGCGGCAGCGACAAGGGCAGATCCTGCCATCGGATCCCGGGCCGAACCGGGCCGTGAGCAGGAAGGCTCGATCGCGCAACGTTATTCGCCTCTGCAGCTGGCCTACCTGGGCGATGCTGTTTACGAGTTGCTCGTGCGCCGGGAGCTGCTCACAGGAGGCTCCGGCAGGGATACGCCGGCGTCACTGGCAGAGCTCCATCGCCAGGCCGTGGCTCTGGTGCGGGCGGGCGCGCAGGCCGCCGCGCTGGCCAGGGTCTTGCCCCGCTTGAACCCTGTCGAACTGGATGTGGTGCGCAGGGCGCGTAACGCTCGGCCCAAACACAACGTTCCGGCCGGGGCGAATGTCCGGGATTACCGGTACAGCTCGGGGCTGGAAGCGCTCTTTGGTTTTCTCTTCCTTGAGGGGCAACTGGCACGGATGGAGGAGATATTCCGGTGGATTCAGGAAAGCAACGAGAAGAAGTGATTGCGGGGAGGCGGGCGGTAGCAGAGGCGTTGCGGGCCGGGCGTCCCCTGCATAAGCTACTTCTGGCCTGGGGAGTGCAGGAGCAGAGCAAAAGCGTACAGCAGTTGCTGGCCGAAGCAGAGCGACGGCGAGTGCCGGTGGAACGGGTAGACCGGGAGAGGCTTTCCCAGCTGGCCGGGACGGAGCACCAGGGAGTTGTCGCCCTGGCTGCGGTCCGCCCCTATCATACCCTGGACGATCTGATGGCGGCGCTCGCAGAGAGGTTTGCCAGCTGGCGGAGCCGCCGGGGCGGGCAGATACAGGGAGAGCCTTTTCTTCTTGCTCTGGATGAGATCCAGGACCCGCGAAATCTTGGGGCGCTCATGCGGACTGCCGAGGCTGCTGGTGTGGACGCCGTGCTGATAACGGAACGGCGCTCGGCCGGGCTCACCCCTGCCGCGGCCAGGGCCGCGGCTGGCGCCGAGGAATGGTTGCCCGTGGTTCGTCTGCCCAGCCTGACGTACGGATTGCAGCAGTTGCAAGCCGCCGGCTTGTGGGTGGTGGGGACGGCACCCGACGCTCCTACCACTCCGTATGAGGTGGACTTGACCGTACCGCTGGTGGTGGTGGTGGGCAACGAAGGGCGGGGGATGCGGCGTAGCATTGCCCAGCTGTGTGATGTAGTAGTCCGTCTGCCCATGCTGGGCCGCGTTGGTTCTCTCAATGCTTCGGTCGCCGGAGGTATTCTGCTCTATGAGGTGCTGAGGCAGCGGGCACACTAGACACGGAGGGGATGCCCTTGTTCCGACGGCTCCTATCCGTGTTAGCGGCTCTGGCCGCGCTTTTTGCTCTTGCCGGGCCCCTTTATCTCGTCCTGGACATTTCACCCGGTTCTGGTTTCGGGGCCAACCACGTGGCAGGCTTACCGGTGGTGGGCGATCCCGCCAATCCCCAATCGCTCAAGCTTTCCGAACATGGGAAGCTTTCTGCCCAGGCCCGTGCTGCCCTCGGACTGGTTCACCTGCTTGGTCGCTACTCCACTTATTTCAACCCGCAACTGAGCGCGCGGGTCCACAATTTGCGGCTGGCGGCGGCCGCCATTGACGGGATTCTGCTTCAACCGGGGCAGGTATTCTCCTTTAACGAGGTAGTCGGCCCGCGAACTCGCACTGCCGGGTTTCTTCCCGCCCCTGAGCTGGTCGGCGGCGAGCTGGTCGATGGTGTTGGGGGGGGAATCTGCCAGCTCTCCTCCACGCTCTACAACGCAGTCCTCTTCGCCATGTTGAAAGTGACGGAGCGAGTGCACCACTCCCGCCCGCTGGGCTATGTTCCGGCAGGCCGGGATGCCACGGTATATGATAACGTTCTCGACTTCCGCTTTGTTAACTCAACGCCGGCGCCGGTTCTCATCACGGCGGAAGTGGTGGAAAATCGGTTGACGGTGGAACTGTGGGGGAGTCAGCCGGTGACGGGGCAGGTTCATATCGAGACCTCTGCCGAACGCCGCCTGCCCGCACCTTTAGAGCTGGTGGACGACCCCCGGCTTCCCAGCGGCACATGGAAGCTGGTTCAGCGTGGTTGGGATGGAGTTGAAGTTTCTGTATTCCGAAGTACATACAGCCCGGAGGGCCAGCTGCTACGTCGCGAAGAGCTGCACCGGGACTATTACCAGCCGCGGGCATACATAGTGCATAAGGGATCCGGGGTCGAGGCAGAAGATATCATCCAGTCCCTGCAGCTAACCGGAAGGGCGGGGACGTTGCTGGCAATGCCCGGAGCAGCCGGTTTACCTTGACCTTACTTTAACAGTGAGTGTATAATCCTCTTGTATGCTTGAACCGCTGATACCTCGTCCAGCGGCAGCTGGCGCGCGCTGGCTGTCGAGCTCGGACAGGCCTCCATCCTGCCGCCTGGAGGCGATCGCGTGAGTGTCAACGCTCCCAAGAATATCTATGCGGCGTATGAAGAACTTGTGGACGAGGAGATTGTCGCGCTTGCCCAAGGCGGGGACAAGCTAGCGCAAGAGTTTCTCATTAATAAATACAGGAATTTTGTCCGTTCTAAGGCGCGGGCCTACTTCCTCATCGGGGCTGATCGTGAGGATATCATCCAGGAAGGCATGATCGGCCTCTACAAGGCGATTCGCGACTTTCGGTTGGACAAGCTGGCTTCGTTCCGGGCCTTTGCCGAGCTGTGCGTAACGCGACAGATTATTACAGCCATCAAGACTGCTACCAGGCAGAAGCACTCGCCGCTCAACTCGGCCGTGTCGCTTAACAAGCCCATCTACGACGAGGATTCTGACCGTACGTTGATGGACATCTTCCAGGCTGATGTTAACGACCCGGAGGAGGTTGTCATCAGCCAGGAGGAGTACGGCGACATCGAGGCCAAGATGGGAGAGTTTCTGAGCGATCTGGAGTGGAAGGTGCTCAATTACTACCTGGACGGCAAGTCCTACCAGGAGATCGCCCAGGAACTCAACCGGCACGTCAAATCCATCGACAACGCACTCCAGCGGGTGAAACGCAAGCTGGAGCGTTACCTGGAAAAGCGGAATGCAAGCAGGATGCGGTATTAAGAGACGGCTTGCAAGCTGCGCCGATTGTCGCTATACTGATGCGCGCGGCACGGGCCGGTGTAGCTCAAAGGTAGAGCAGCGGTCTTGTAAACCGCAGGTTGAGGGTTCGAGTCCCTCCGCCGGCTCCAGCAACAAAGGTTGACACGCCGATGGGTGTGCGCTAGAATAAAAGCCGTGGTTGACAGCGTGGAGGGGTTCCCGAGTGGCCAAAGGGGGCAGACTGTAAATCTGCTGGCCGTCGCCTTCGTAGGTTCAAATCCTACCCCCTCCACCAGGAGAAGTTTTGGCAAGTTTTCGTCGCGGGGTGGAGCAGTCTGGTAGCTCGTCGGGCTCATAACCCGAAGGTTGTCGGTTCGAATCCGGCCCCCGCAACCAATTTTGAGCCCGCATAGCTCAGTAGGTAGAGCGCATCCATGGTAAGGATGAGGTCACCAGTTCGATCCTGGTTGCGGGCTCCAGTTTGTTGCCCCTCGTGAGATTCCCCTCGCGAGGGGCTTCCCATTTTCGCCGGCCGGCGAAGCACCTGGGTATTCCGGCGCCTTGCAGCAATGGTTGCTGGGTATGGTATGTGGCAAGGGCGTTTAGACTAGGGAAGGTACGTGTGCGTTGACAGTAACTTTCAGCTTATGGTACACTCGCTCGGTGACTGTCTACCGGAGGTGACGGGGCATGCGGGTGGGGATAACGCTTGAGTGTACCGAGTGCAAGAACCGCAACTATCGTACCACCAAGAACAAGCGTAACGATCCGGACCGTCTTGAGCTGCGAAAGTACTGCCCGGTTTGCAGGCGGCACACGGTGCATAAGGAGACCCGATAGCGCTTCAGCGGTCAGCTCCGGCAAGGGGTGAGAGAATGGCAACGGCGGCAAATCGCCCGGCGAAGGCGGGGCAGAAATTTGTGGACAAAGCGGGCCGGTTTTTCCGGGAGGTAAAGGCGGAGTTACGCAAGGTGACATGGCCCAACCGGAAGGAGCTGACCACCTATACGGCGGTCGTCATTACGCTCTCGTTGATAGTGGCGCTCTTTTTGGGCGTTATTGACCTGGGTCTCAGTGCCATTTTCTCCGCTTTGTCAGGTCTGGGAGGCTGACGGTAGTGGCAACCGGGGCCGGTGGAATCCCAAATGATCCGGAGACGCGTTGGTACGTGGTTCACACCTATTCGGGCTACGAAAACAAGGTAAAAGAGAACCTGATGCGGCGCGTAGCCAGCATGGGCATGGGGGACAAGATCTTCGAGGTGCTGGTGCCGACCGAGAAAGAACTGGATTTCAAGGAAGGTCGTAAGCGGATCGTAGAGAAGAAGGTCTTCCCCGGCTATGTGTTGGTTCGCATG
The DNA here is from genome assembly GCA_014896315.1 of Limnochordales bacterium. Taxonomy (GTDB): domain Bacteria; phylum Bacillota; class Limnochordia; order Limnochordales; family DUMU01; genus DUMU01. The sequence continues at coordinate 103,420 of JADBKP010000003.1, read as the reverse complement.
AGGATGAGCAACGACTCCTGGTATGTGGTGAGAAACACGCCGGGAGTGACGGGGTTCGTCAGCTCGGGCAACCGGCCGCTTCCGTTGAGTGACGAAGAGGTCGAGCGCATCCTCCATGAGACCGCGCCGGATGAGGCCGGGCCGAAAGTAGCCTTCGAGGTGGGAGAGCAGGTAAAGGTGATCGACGGGCCGTTTGTCAATTTCAACGGCCGGATCGAACAGGTCAATGTGGAGCGGGGTAAGCTCAAAGTCATGGTGTCGATGTTTGGTCGGGAGACACCGGTAGAACTGGACTTCGATCAGGTCGAGAAAGTGTAGGGAGCGAACGGCATGGCAAAGAAGGTAGCAGCAATTGTCAAGCTTCAAGTTCCCGCGGGTAAGGCGACTCCGGCGCCCCCGGTGGGGCCGGCGCTGGGTCAGCACGGCGTTAACATTATGGAGTTCGTCAAGTCCTTCAACGAGAAGACGGCCGGCCAGGCGGGCATGATCATTCCGGTTGAGATCACGGTTTACGAGGACCGTTCTTTTACCTTCAGGCTGAAGACGCCGCCGGCAGCAGTGCTCTTGTTGAAGGCCGCCGGAATCGAGAAGGGTTCGGGCGTACCCAACAAGCAGAAGGTGGCTCGGGTCAAGCGTTCCGAAGTGCGCAAGATCGCCGAGATGAAAATGCCGGACCTGAATGCGGCTTCTATTGAGGCGGCCATGCGCATGATTGAGGGCACGGCTCGTTCCATGGGTATCGTCGTTGAGGATTAGTTGATTATTTGTTGATTTGTGGGAGGCTGCCGCCGGCAGCCGCTCTACCACAGGGGGTTTTTGTATGGCGAGACACGGTAAGCGGTACATTGAGGCCGCAAAGCTTATAGACAAGCAGAAGAGTTACACCCCAAGCGAGGCCATAAGCCTCTTAAAGAAGGTGGCCACTGCTCGTTTCCCTGAGACGGTGGAGGTGGCAATGAAGCTCGGGGTCGATCCGCGCCAGGCCGACCAGCAGGTTCGCGGCACAGTGGTCCTGCCGCATGGGCTGGGTAAGACGGTCCGGGTGGCGGTCTTTGCTAAGGGTGAAAAGGCCAAGGAGGCTGAGGAAGCCGGGGCCGACATCGTCGGTGCAGAGGACCTGGTGGAGAAGGTCCAGCAAGGCTTCCTGGATTTTGATGTGGCGGTAGCCACTCCGGACATGATGGGACTGGTGGGGCGCCTTGGCCGTATCCTCGGCCCGCGCGGGCTCATGCCCAACCCCAAGGCTGGCACGGTGACCATGGAAGTGGGGCGGGCGGTCAAGGAAATCAAGGCCGGAAAAGTGGAGTTTCGTGTCAACAAAGAAGGTTGTATCAACGTTCCGATCGGCAAGGTTACCTTCAGCGAGCAGGCCCTGCTTGACAACTTCCGGGCGCTGTTAGACGCTGTTTTGCGGGCCAGACCGGCAGCAGCCAAGGGCACGTACCTGCGACGGCTGGCAATCTCCTCTACGATGAGCCCGGGAATTCGGATCGATGTGGGTGCCGCTCAGAGTGCCGTTGCCGAGCGTTCCTGAAGCTCGGTTACAATTGAATATGGCTGCATAATGGTACAGCTGCTTCTCTGCCCCGCCAATAGTGGCGGGCGGACGGGGCCGTAGACAGCAGGTAGGCCGGGAGCTGTTCCAACGCGCGGCGGTATCCCGGATTCAAATGGCGTAGCCAGCCTGCCGAGGCCAGGAGAGCGGTCACGCGGGTGGCACTTCCCCACTCCCGCGAGCGGAAGGCCGGAGGGTCGGGTGCTTTCGCAGGGAGAGGGCGGGTCTGTTGGTGCTGCCCGGCGACGGCTTTGCAAGCCTCTGCGGTCTCGCAGGGGCTTATCTTTGTTTGCGCAGGTTTGCCTCTTTGTCGGTTTTACGCTGTGCCTGGTGGGAAGGGGGGAAAGCATGAATCAGGAAGAGAAGCGCCGGGTAGTAGCAGAGTTGCAGGAGAAGCTGGCCAAGGCGAGCGGAGCGGTCCTGGCCGACTTCCGGGGCCTTACCGTTAAGGAGAGCACAGAGTTGCGGCGGCGCCTGCGGGAACAGGGTGCCGAGCTGCGGGTGGTGAAAAACCGCCTGTTGCAGCGGGCGGCACAGCAGGCCGGTCTCCCGAGTCTGGAGCAATACCTCGAGGGTCCGACCGCCGTCGCGCTGGCGCACGGAGACCCGGCAGCCATGGCCAAGGTCTTGCACCAGTTCACCCGCGACCACAAGAACCTGGTCCTCAAGGGAGGTCTCCTGGGGCAGCGGGTCATCACGGCGGAAGAAGTGGTGAAGCTGGCCGAGCTGCCGCCGCGCGAGGTGCTGCTCGCGAAGTTGCTCGGACAGATGCAGGCCCCCCTGGTCGGGCTGGTCTCGGTGCTGCAAGGACCGGTACGCCAGCTGGTTTACGCCCTCGATGCCATCCGCCGGCAACGGGAAGAGGCGGGTGGGGCCGCCACCGCAGGATCGTAAAGCTTGCTATGCGTGCGGCTTGGTTGACTGTTGACGTCTGACGGGACTGACGAGACTGACGAGAAATAGGGAGGCAGAGTTAGATGGCTCTCAGCAAAGAAGAGTTGATTGCCGCAATTGAACAGATGACCGTGATCGAACTGGCCGAGCTGGTCAAGGCGCTCGAGGAGAAGTTTGGTGTCACTGCCGCGGCTCCCGTGGCAGTTGCCGCTCCCGCGGCCGGGGCAGCGCCGGCTGCTGCTCCCGCGGAGGAGGAGAAGACCGAGTTTGATGTCATCCTCACTGCGGCTGGCGCAAACAAGATCCAGGTTATCAAGGTGGTGCGCGAGATCACCGGCCTCGGCCTCAAGGAGGCGAAGGACCTGGTCGACGGCGCACCAAAGCCGGTGAAGACCGGGGTACCGAAGGACCAGGCCGAAGAGATCAAGAAGAAGCTTGTCGAAGCCGGAGCCCAGGTCGAGATCAAGTAAGAGCCAAACAAGCAGCCTTGAGTCGCGAGGACAAGGGAAGGCGGGCGCCGCAGGCAGGCGGCCGCCTTCCCGCTTTTGGCATGGGAGAGGGCGGTCTGGAGATTGGCAACATCGTTGACTTATTCCGCAGGCAGTGGTACACTCGCTAGGTGGTGTCGCTTTCACCGGGGTCGTCCTGCGATGCTGCTCAGGAGCGATCTGCCGGTTTTGGGGGAGGGCGGTCCTTCTGGTCAGGTCAGATCGAGGCGAGTGCCCGGTGGCCTGCTTTCCTGGCTCATCCTGCGTTTTGCGATTCCAGGGCGCATACCTACACCCTTCCTGGTCAACGTTATATTCTGTGTCGTCTTTGCATTTTCCTGTCGCCCGGATTCATTTGCCGGCACTTGTTCGAGCAGCCGTAGTCTCTTTATCCCCAAGAACGCATAGGCCCAGCGTGCGGCATCTGACCCGAGAGAGGTGAGGGGATTGGCAGTCGCCAAGACTGAGGAGCGCCGGAGAACCCGGCTGAGTTTTGGCAGGATCAAGGAGATCATTGATCTGCCGAACCTGATCGAGATCCAGCGGAAGTCGTTCGATTGGTTTATCAAATACGGATTGGAACAGGCCTTCCGGGATATCTCGCCGATCGAAGACTTCACTGGTAACCTTATTCTGCAGTTTGAATCCTGTGAGCTGGGGGAACCGAAGTACACTCCCGAAGAGTGCAAGGAGAAGGATGCCATCTACTCCGCTCCCCTCAAAGTACGAGTGCAGCTCATCCAGAAGGACACCGGGGAGGTCAAAGAGCAGGAAGTGTTCATGGGCGACCTCCCGCTCATGACCGAGAAAGGGACGTTTATCATTAACGGCGCCGAACGTGTGGTGGTAAGCCAGCTCGTACGCTCCCCCGGGGCCTATTTCCAAAAAGAGCACGACCCCAACGGGAAGGAGATGCTTACAGCCTCGATCATTCCCAATCGGGGCGCCTGGCTGGAATTCGAGCGCGATGCAAATGACGTTATTTGGGTCCGGGTAGACCGCACCCGCAAGGTGCCGGTGACGGTGCTGCTGCGCGCCTTCGGTTTCAGTTCCTCGGCACAGATTCTGGAGTTGTTTGACGAAAACGAAGCAATCCGTACCACTCTGGAACGAGATAGCACTTCCACCCAGGACGAGGCGCTGGTGGAGATCTATAAGCGCCTGCGGCCGGGTGAACCGCCTACGGTCGAGAGTGCCCGTGCCCTCTTTGAGGGGCTCTTCTATGACCCCAAGCGGTACGATCTTGCGCCGGTCGGCAGGTACAAGCTCAACAAGAAGCTCCGGTTGATGGAGCGCGCCCTGGGCCGGATTCTGGCGCGTACCGTTGTGGACGAGGCAACCGGAGAGGTCCTGGCCGAGTACGGGACCAAGCTCACCCGGGATCTGATCTCGCGCTTCGAGGAGCGTGGGATTCGCAAGATATATGTGCTGGGTGATGAGGACCGGCCGGTACCGGTCATCAGCAACGGGCAGCCTGACCAGAGCGTCCAGGTTCTCACGGCCGAGGATGTGGTCGCAGTAGTCAACTACATGGTGGGCCTGGCGTATGGGGTAGGCAACTTCGACGACATCGATCACCTGGGCAACCGGCGTCTGAAGTCCGTCGGCGAGCTTTTGCAGAACCAGTTCCGGATCGGTCTCTCCCGCATGGAACGGGTGGTGCGGGAGCGCATGACCATTCAGGACGTTGATATCGCCACCCCGCAAGCGTTGATCAATATCCGGCCGCTGGTGGCCGCGATCCGGGAGTTCTTTGGTTCAAGCCAGCTGTCCCAGTTTATGGACCAGACCAACCCGCTGGCGGAGTTGACCCACAAGCGTCGTCTCAGCGCGCTCGGACCGGGCGGTCTCAGCCGGGAACGGGCCGGATTTGAAGTGCGGGACGTCCATCACTCTCACTACGGACGGATGTGCCCCATCGAGACGCCGGAAGGCCCGAATATCGGACTGATCGGCTCGCTTTGCACCTATGCCCGGGTGAACGAGTACGGATTTATCGAAACGCCGTATCGGCGGGTCGCGAACGGCCGGGTGACCGATGAGATCGTGTATCTAACCGCAGACGAAGAGGACCAGTACAACATTGCCCAGGCCAACGAACCGGTGGATGAGGAGGGCCGTCTGCTTGCACCGCGGGTAACCGTCCGCTTCCGCGACAAGATCCAGCTGGTGCCGCCGGAAGAAGTCGAGTTCATGGATGTATCGCCCAAGCAGATCGTCAGTGTGGCGACGGCCTGCATCCCTTTCCTGGAGCATGATGATGCGAGCCGTGCTTTGATGGGCGCCAACATGCAACGCCAGGCCGTTCCTCTGTTGCGGTCGGAGGCGCCGCTGGTAGGCACGGGCATCGAGTACCGGGCTGCGATTGACTCCGGTGCCGTGGTGCTGGCCCGGGAGGGCGGTGTGGTAACCTACGTTGATGCCCGGGAGATCCGGGTGCGAACCGACAGCGGGCGGGAAGACCGCTACAAGTTGATCAAGTTTGCTCGTTCCAACCAGAGCACCTGCATCAATCAGCGACCGGTAGTTCGCCTGGGACAGCGGGTCGAAAAGGGCGATTTGCTGGCGGACGGCCCCTCGACCGACCAGGGAGAGCTGGCCCTGGGTAAGAACGTGCTGGTCGCCTTCATGCCCTGGGAAGGTTACAACTACGAAGACGCTATCCTTCTCAGTGAGCGGCTGGTGAAGGAGGACGTCTATACCTCTATCCACATCGAGGAGTACGAGTGCGCGGCCCGCGATACCAAACTCGGCCCCGAGGAGATCACCCGCGACATTCCGAATGTGAGCGAGGATGCGCTGGAAGATCTCGACGAACGGGGTATCGTCCGCATCGGTGCCGAGGTCCGGCCGGGTGATATCCTGGTGGGCAAGGTAACGCCCAAGGGTGAGACCGAGCTGACGGCGGAGGAAAGGTTGTTGCGGGCTATCTTCGGCGAGAAGGCGCGGGAGGTCCGGGACACGTCGCTGCGCGTTCCCCATGGGGAAGGCGGCGTGGTCGTGGATGTCAAGGTCTTCACGCGTGATGACGGCGCCGAACTCGCGCCTGGTGTCAACAAGCTGGTGAGGGTGTACATTGCCCAGAAGCGGAAGATCTCCGTCGGCGACAAGATGGCCGGGCGGCACGGGAACAAGGGTGTGATCTCCCGTATCCTGCCCGAGGAGGATATGCCTTTTCTGCCCGATGGACGGCCGGTTGATATTGTCCTCAACCCGCTCGGCGTGCCGTCCCGTATGAATATCGGGCAGGTGCTCGAGACGCACCTGGGCTGGGCTGCTCATGCCCTGGGGATCCACGTGGCAAGCCCCGTGTTCGACGGTGCCACGGAAGAGGACATCAAACAGATGCTGGAGAAAGCGGGGCTGCCGCCGGATGGCAAGACCATCCTCTACGATGGGCGGACCGGCGAGCCCTTCGACAACCCGGTGACGGTTGGTTACATCTACATGATGAAGCTGGCCCACCTGGTGGACGACAAGATCCACGCCCGTTCTACCGGCCCGTACTCCCTCGTCACGCAGCAGCCTCTGGGAGGGAAGGCGCAGTTTGGTGGACAGCGCTTCGGTGAGATGGAAGTGTGGGCGCTTGAAGCTTACGGTGCTGCCTACACCCTCCAGGAGCTGCTGACCGTGAAATCGGACGATGTGGTGGGACGGGTCAAGACGTACGAGGCGATTGTCAAAGGAGAGAACATACCCGAACCGGGTGTGCCCGAGTCCTTCAAAGTTCTGATCAAGGAGTTGCAGAGCCTGGCACTGGATGTGCGGGTTCTGAGTGAGGACAACCGGGAGATTGAGATCAGGGAAGACGACGAGGATATCAACGAGATGGCCCGTGAGCTCGGTATCGACATCCAGGGGCGGGAGACGGATGGAAGAGAGCCGCGTTCACGGGACAAGGCTCGGGCGGTCTCCGCTTTCCTGAGCAGTGGTGTTGGGGCCGACAGCGATACAACCGAGGAAGCGGATACGGGCCTGGCGGTTGAAGACGCGGAGGAAAGCGGTACGGAGGAGGAAGAAGAGCTGGCGGCCGAGCTGGGGCTGGACAAACCGGTGCGGGCAGCCAGCAGCCCCAATGCCGCAAGCAAGCTCCCGCCGGAGAGTGCGAGCACGTCCCGCAAGAGCCTGGGAATATCCCTCCCGGGCGAAGCCGAGGAGGAGCTGGATGACGACGTAGACCTGCTCGGCACTGATCTGGGGGATGAGGCGGACCTCGAAGAGGGCTTGGACGACGGTGACGAGTATGATGGGGGCTATGGAGACGATCAGCAAGACGACTATCTGGTGGAGGCCGATGACGAGGAGGATCCGGCCTACGGTCTCCGACGCCGCTCCGGTCGCCGTCCGCCGCTCGACGAGACAGCTGACAGCGACCTGGACGGGGCCGACCTCTTCGGTGGCGACCGCGATGATGACGACCAGTTCTAAGCAAGGGGGCAGACAACTTGCTGGACGTCAATCTGTTTGATTCCATAAGGATCGGCCTGGCCTCTCCGGAGCAAATCAGAGCCTGGTCCAGCGGGGAAGTGAAGAAGCCGGAGACCATCAACTACCGGACCCTCAAGCCCGAAAGGGAAGGGCTGTTCTGTGAGAAGATCTTCGGCCCCGTGAAGGACTGGGAATGCCATTGCGGCAAATACAAGCGGGTGCGGTATAAAGGTATCGTTTGCGATCGGTGCGGCGTGGAGGTCACCCGCAGTAAGGTGCGGCGGGAGCGTATGGGTCACATCGAGCTGGCCGCGCCCGTCTCGCATATCTGGTTCCTCAAGGGTATTCCCAGCCGCATGGGTCTGATCCTCGACCTTTCACCGCGTGCCCTTGAGAAGGTCATCTATTTTGCTTCGTACATCGTGCTCGACCCGGGTGACACGCCTCTGGCGAAGAAGCAGCTGCTGAACGAGACCGAGTACCGTGACTACCGGGAACGGTTCGGTGACGCGTTCAGGGCGGGCATAGGCGCAGAGGCCATCAAGCAGTTGCTGGCTGAAATCGATCTGGATCAGCTCTGCGAAGAGCTGCGCCGCGAGGCCATGGACAACACCGGGCAGCGGCGGATTCGCGCCATCCGGCGGCTTGAGGTGGCGGAGGCATTCCGCCAGTCGGGGAACCGGCCAGAATGGATGATCCTCGAGGTCATCCCCGTGATTCCGCCGGAGCTGCGACCCATGGTGCAGCTGGATGGCGGACGTTTTGCTACCTCCGACCTGAACGACCTCTACCGACGGGTCATCAATCGTAACAACCGTCTCAAGCGATTGCTGGAACTGGGGGCGCCCGATATCATCGTCCGCAACGAGAAGCGGATGCTCCAGGAGGCGGTCGACGCCCTGATCGACAACGGCCGGCGCGGTCGGCCGGTCACCGGTCCGGGCAACCGTCCCCTCAAGTCGCTCTCCGACATGCTCAAAGGTAAGCAGGGACGCTTCCGCCAGAATCTCCTCGGCAAGCGCGTCGACTATTCCGGCCGCTCGGTTATCGTCGTCGGTCCGGAACTGAAGATGCACCAGTGCGGGCTGCCCAAGGAGATGGCGCTCGAGCTATTTAAGCCTTTTGTAATGAAGAAGCTGGTGGAGAAGGGGATTTGCCCCAACATCAAGAGCGCTAAGAAGACGGTGGAGCGCGTACGCGACGAAGTTTGGGACGTTCTTGATGAAGTGATTCGGGAGCATCCCGTCTTACTCAACCGTGCTCCGACTCTGCACCGGCTCGGCATCCAGGCGTTTGAGCCGGTCCTGGTGGAAGGGCGCGCTATCAAGATTCATCCTCTGGTCTGCCAGGCGTACAACGCCGACTTCGACGGCGACCAGATGGCGGTCCATGTTCCGCTGTCGGCCGAGGCACAGGCAGAGGCCCGCATACTGATGCTCTCCACACATAACCTCCTGTTGCCGGCCAGCGGGCGGCCGGTGGCAGTGCCGACGCAGGATATGGTTATCGGTTGTTACTACCTGACGCTGGAAAAAGAAGGTGCTAAGGGAGAGGGCCGCTACTTCAAGGACACCGATGAGGTTTATCTGGCTTACGCCCACGGTGAGGTAGATCTGCATGCCCGGGTAAAAATCCGCATGGTGGGAGGCGGATTCCTGGAGACGACCCCGGGCCGACTCTTCTTCAACGAAGTGCTGCCGCCCGATATGGAGTACATCAACCAGGTGATGGGCAAGAGCGACCTCTCCAAACTGGTTGATCGTCTCTACCACCGGTACGGCAGCGTGCAGACAGCCGAGGTGCTGGACCGGATCAAAGAGCTCGGTTTCCGGTATGCGACCCGTTCCGGAACGACCATCTCTATTGATGACCTGATGGTCCCCGAAGAGAAGAAAGAGATTCTCGAAGAGGCCGAAAAGCAGGTGGCCCAGATCGAGCAGCAGCATCGCATGGGCTTGCTGTCGGCTGATGAACGGTACCAGCAGATCTGCGACGTTTGGACCCGTGCCAAGGAGCAGGTGACCAAGAAGCTGCAACAGAGGCTGGGGAAGTTCAACCCGGTTTACATGATGGCCAACTCGGGGGCTCGCGGCAACTGGTCGCAGCTGTCACAGCTGGCCGGTATGCGCGGGCTGGTAGCGGATCCGACCGGACGAACCATCGAAATCCCGATCACGGCCAACTTCCGTGAAGGTTTGACGGTGTTGCAGTACTTTATCTCTACCCACGGTACTCGCAAGGGACTGGCGGACACCGCCCTGCGCACTGCCGACTCGGGTTATCTGACGCGGCGTCTGGTCGACGTCGCTCAGGACGTCATCGTCCGCGAGGAGGACTGTGGGACTACCGCCGGAATTCCGGTGCGGGCGCTCGTTGATGAAGGCGGAGATGTCATCGAACCGCTCTCTGAGCGGATCACAGGGCGGATGACCGCAGCACCCGTAATCGACCCCCGCACGGGAGAGGTACTGGCTCCGGCCAATACCATGATCGACGAGAACCTTGCTGTCCGGATTGAGGAGGCGGGCATCGAAGAGATCCGAATCCGGTCGGTGCTCACCTGCGAAACCCGCTACGGTGTCTGTGCCCGCTGTTACGGACGGAACCTGGCCACCGGCGGGATGGTGGAGGTAGGCGAAGCGGTGGGGATCATCGCCGCCCAGTCCATCGGCGAGCCCGGCACACAGCTGACGATGCGTACCTTCCACACCGGCGGCGTGGCCCAGGAAGACATCACTGCCGGTCTGCCCCGGGTAGAAGAGTTGTTCGAAGCCCGTAAGCCCAAAGGGCAGGCAGTCATCAGCGAGATATCCGGTACCGTGCGGATCGATGAAGACCGCGGTACCCGTAAGGTGACGGTGGTGGGTGATGACGGTTCAGAAGTAAGCTATCCGGTAAGTTATGCTGCCCGGTTGCGGGTCCAGGCGGGTGATCGGGTGGAGGCCGGTGATCCGCTTACCGAGGGACCGCTCAACCCCCACGACATCCTGCGGGTGAAAGGTCCGGAGGCGGTTCAGGTCTACCTGGTGCAGCAGGTACAGGCGGTATACCGCTCGCAGGGCGTCGACATCAACGACAAGCATATCGAAGTAATCGTCCGCCAGATGATGCGGAAGGTCAGAGTAGAAGACCCCGGTGATACCCGGCTCTTGCCTGGTAGCCTCGTGGACCGCTTCGAGTTCCGTGAGGAGAACGAGCGGGTCAAGCAGCAAGGTGGGAAACCGGCAGAAGGGCGGCCGGTGTTGCTCGGGATCACCAAAGCTTCGTTGGCGACGGAAAGCTTCCTTTCGGCAGCCTCCTTCCAGGAGACCGCCAGGGTGCTTACGGATGCATCGATCAAGGGGCGTGTTGATCCGCTCATTGGCTTGAAGGAGAACGTGATAATCGGCAAGCTGATCCCGGCCGGTACGGGCATGTCCCGCTACCGCAACATCCGAGTGTACGTAGCGGAAGGCGCTGAGCCCGGCTATGCACCGGCCGATGAAGCGAGAACTTCGACGACGGATGAGCCGGCAGCCGAGGAGCTGTTTGCCCCCGAAGCGAGCGGTAACCAACACTCCGCCGGCGATGGGGATGGGCAGCCTGCCGACACCGAAGCCAAAACCGGAGCGCCAAGTGGAGACTAAGAGCGAAGAGTTGGTTGACAGGGCGGGGGCGGGGAGATATACTCTCTTGGTGTGTGTCGCTCCCTCCCTGTCCGCGCGATTGTGCGGGCAACGGGCGGGGCAAACATGGTCGATTCGAGTGAGACAAGAAGCCGCAGCGGAGGAGACGTTATGGATTTGACAGATGCCGCCCGCCGCGTGGTGGGAGCAAAACAGACGCTGCGTGCGGTAGAACGAGGCGAGGCACAGACCGTTTATATTGCCCGTGATGCCGATGAGCGGGTGGTCCGTCCGATCAGGGAAGCCTGTGAGCGGGCCGGAGTTCCGGTCGTTGAGGCAGAAAGTATGGAAGAGCTTGGCCGAATCTGCGGGATAGCGGTCGGCGCAGCTGCGGCGGCCGTTCTCTCTGCACGTGGCGGGTGGAAAGGAGCGTAGTAATGCCGACAATCAATCAACTGGTCCGTCATGGCCGGAAGCGGTTGAGGGAGAAAAGCAAGTCCCCGGCGCTTCACTTTGTCCGGAACACACTCAAGGATGAGGTGACCTACGGGGAAGGATCGCCGCAGAAGCGGGGGGTTTGTACGCGAGTCACCACGATGACCCCGAAGAAGCCTAACTCGGCTCTGCGGAAGATCGCCCGTGTACGCCTCACCAATGGTGTGGAAGTCACCGCCTACATTCCTGGCGAGGGCCATAACCTGCAAGAGCACTCGGTGGTTCTCATCCGCGGCGGACGTGTGAAGGACTTGCCCGGTATTCGTTACCATATTATCCGCGGTGCGCTGGATGCAGCCGGGGTTGCTGATCGTCGCCAGGGGCGCAGCAAGTACGGTGCCAAGCGGCCAAAGTGAGCTGAGGAGGAAGTAGCGATATGCCAAGACGGGGTCCTGTTCCGCGCCGGCCAAGGCTACCAGATCCGGTGTATGGCAGTCCGCTGGTTACGGCGTTGATAAACGTCGTCATGAAGGACGGCAAGAAGAGCTTGGCCCAGAAGATAGTTTATTCGGCGCTGAAAGAAGTGGCGGCCAAGACGGGCCGTGATCCGCTCGAGGTTTTTGAACAGGCGCTCAAGAATGTGATGCCGGTTCTAGAAGTGAGGCCGCGGCGTGTCGGCGGGGCAACCTATCAGGTGCCGATGGAGGTTCGGCCGGAGCGGCGTGAGTCACTGGGGTTGCGGTGGCTGGTAGGATACGCCCGGCTCCGTGGCGATAAGCGCACTATGGTAGAGAAGCTGGCGGCCGAGATCATGGATGCGGCCAACGGCCAGGGCGGTGCTGTCAAAAAGCGCGAGGATACTCACCGAATGGCCGAGGCCAACCGGGCCTTTGCTCATTATCGCTGGTGAGCATGCTCTTCAGAAAGCACGGGCCGCCCTGAGGGCGGCCATTTGTGGGAGAACACTGGAAAGCGATACAGGCAAGGAAAGGAGGGCAGCGCAGTGGCAAGATCGGTACCTCTTGAACGAGTACGCAACATCGGAATCATGGCACACATCGATGCTGGCAAGACCACTACCACGGAGCGCATCCTCTTCTACACCGGCCGGGTTCACAAGATCGGCGAGGTGCATGAAGGGACCGCCACCATGGACTGGATGGTGCAGGAGCGCGAACGGGGGATCACGATCACCTCGGCAGCGACGACCTGCTTGTGGCGGGGTCATGAGATTAACATAATAGACACTCCCGGACACGTGGATTTTACGGTCGAAGTAGAGCGTTCACTGCGCGTCCTCGATGGGGCGGTAGCGGTATTCGACTCGGTAGGAGGGGTGGAGCCGCAGTCGGAGACAGTCTGGCGTCAGGCTGATAAGTACAACGTCCCGAGGATCGCGTATGTAAACAAGATGGACCGGGTGGGTGCCGACTTCCTCCGGGTGGTTAAGCAGATCAGGGAAAGGCTGGGGGCAAATCCGGTACCAATCCAGCTTCCCATCGGTGTCGAGGATTCCTTCCGCGGCATGGTGGATCTGGTAGAGAACAAGGCCTATATTTATGCGGATGACCTTGGAACCCGGATCGAGGAGGACTCCATCCCCGCGGAACTCGCCGATGAGGCGGCGGCAGCCCGTGAGGCCATGATAGAAAAGATAGTGGAGACTGACGAGGAGCTGCTGCAACGCTACATTGAGGGTGGAGAGATCAGCCCGCAGGATCTCAAGAAGGCTTTGCGTGCTGCGTGTATATCGGGAGCACTCGTCCCAGTGCTCTGCGGCTCGTCCTTCAAGAACAAAGGGGTCCAGTTGTTGCTTGACGCCATCGTCGACTACCTCCCCTCCCCGTTAGATTTGCCGTCGGTTAAGGGGATGGTGCCCGGGACGGAGGAGGTGGTCGAGCGGCGGCCGTCTGATGAGGAACCCTTCACGGCGCTAGCGTTTAAGATCCAGACCGACCCGTTTGTAGGCAAGCTCTGCTACTTCCGGGTCTATTCGGGGCGCGTCAAGGCGGGGTCGTACGTCTACAACGCGACCAAGGACCGAAAGGAGAGGTTCGGCCGCCTGGTGCGGATGCATGCCAACCACCGGGAGGAAGTAGAAGAGGTTGTCACGGGCGATATCGTTGCGGCGGTGGGACTCAGGGATACGACGACGGGCGATACGCTTTGTGATGAAGCGCATCCCATTGTCCTGGAGTCGCTCAAGTTCCCCGAGCCGGTCATCTCCCAGGCCATTGAACCCAAGAGCAAGGCCGACCAGGATAAACTGGCCATCGCCCTGCAGCGTCTGGCCGAGGAGGATCCCACTTTCCGGGTACGCCAGGACGAGGAGACCGGCCAGACGGTCATCTCCGGCATGGGTGAACTGCACCTGGAGATCATTGTCGACCGGTTGATGCGGGAATTCAAAGTCGAAGCCAAGGTGGGCAAGCCGCAGGTCGCCTACCGCGAGACCATCCGTAGGCCGGCGCGAGCGGAAGGCCGGTTCATTCGCCAGACGGGCGGTCGTGGTCAGTACGGGCATGTCTGGTTGGAGCTTGAGCCGCTGCCCCCGGGCTCGGGATTCGAGTTTGTGAACAAGATCGTGGGCGGCGTAGTGCCGAAGGAGTACATCCCGGCTGTCGAAGCGGGTATAAGGGAAGCGATGAGCACGGGTGTGCTGGCCGGGTATCCGGTGGTAGACGTCCGCGTCAGCCTGGTGGATGGTTCGTACCATGAGGTCGACTCGTCGGAGATGGCTTTCAAGATAGCCGCGTCCATGGGCTTCAAGGAAGCTGCCCGGCAGGCCGACCCGGTGCTGCTTGAACCGATCATGAAGGTGGAAGTGGTAACGCCTGAAGAGTTCCTGGGCGACGTCATGGGTGATCTAAACGCACGTCGGGGCCGAATCAACGGCATGGACCGGCGGGGTAACGCTCAGGTGGTGAGCGCACTCGTGCCGCTGGCAACAATGTTCGGCTATGCGACCGATCTGCGCTCAATGACTCAGGGGCGGGCCACGTATACCATGGAGTTCTCTCATTACGAGGAGGTGCCAAGCAGCGTCGCTCAGGAGGTATTGAGCGCTCGGTAAAGGACCGGCGGACGGACCGGCAGGACAACAGGGAGAAATGCAGTAGTGCCTTAGGTGCACGGCATTTGAGGCAACCGGCCGCAGGAGCGGCCAAGATTGAAGGAGGCTATGGAAATGGCGAAACAGAAGTTTATACGGACCAAGCCGCACGTCAATGTCGGCACTATTGGTCACGTCGACCATGGCAAGACGACCTTGACGGCTGCGATTACGCTGTACCTTTCCAAGCAGGGTAAGGCGCAGTACAAGAGGTACGACGAGATCGACAACGCTCCCGAAGAGAAGGCTCGTGGTATCACCATTAATACTGCTCACGTCGAGTACGAGACGGATAAGCGGCACTACGCGCACGTCGACTGCCCTGGTCACGCCGACTACATCAAGAACATGATCACCGGTGCGGCCCAAATGGACGGCGCAATCCTGGTGGTTTCGGCTGCTGACGGTCCGATGCCGCAAACGCGGGAGCACATTCTGCTGGCCCGCCAGGTAGGAGTGCCGGCGATCGTCGTTTTCCTGAACAAGGCGGACATGGTGGATGACCCCGAGCTTCTGGAACTGGTCGAGATGGAAGTGCGGGAACTGCTCTCCAAGTATGAGTTCCCGGGCGACGAGATCCCGGTCATTGCCGGTTCGGCGCTAAAGGTGCTCGAGTGCGGCGCATGCGGCCAGTGCGAGTATTGCCAGTCCCTGGCCAAGTTGCTCGATGCGGTGGACAATTATATCCCGACGCCGCAGCGCGATGTCGACAAGCCTTTCTTGATGCCGGTGGAGGACGTCTTTAGCATCACGGGGCGTGGTACGGTGGCAACCGGCAGGGTCGAGCGCGGCCAGGTGAAAGTTGGTGACGAACTGGAGATCGTCGGGCTGCGTCCCGAGCCGCGCAAGACTGTGGCGACCGGCGTTGAGATGTTCCGTAAGACGCTGGACGTGGCCGAGGCTGGCGACAACATCGGTGTGTTGCTGCGGGGAATCGACAGGGACGAGGTGGAGCGCGGCCAGGTTTTGGCGAAGCCGGGTTCGATTACGCCGCACACCAAGTTCGAGGGCTCGGTGTACGTTCTGACCAAGGAGGAAGGCGGACGGCATACGCCGTTCTTCAACGGCTACCGGCCGCAATTCTACTTCCGGACTACGGATGTGACCGGCGAGGTGAAGTTGCCGGAGGGGACGGAAATGGTGATGCCCGGCGACAACGTGACGATTACTGCCGAGCTGATCACCCCCGTCGCCCTGGAGGAAGGCCTGCGGTTTGCGATTCGCGAGGGCGGCCGGACGGTGGGTGCCGGAGTCGTGACGAAGATCCTGGCCTGAGCTTATCCGGGCGCTTGTGGGTCTGTTGCGGCTTTGAATGGTAGGACCTTGAGTTTGTACAGGGGGCGCAGGGCTCGGCGCTGCCCGAACCTGCGCCCTCAAACATGCCTGGCAAAGAGAGGGGGGCAATGATGGCAGGGCAAAGGATCAGGATTCGTCTGAAGGGATTTGACCACCGGCTGTTGGACGCCTCGGCCCAAAAGATCGTGGAGACGGCCCGTCGCACCGGGGCGGTTGTAGCCGGTCCCATACCGCTGCCAACCGAACGGAGTGTCTTTACCGTGCTGCGTTCGCCCCACATTGACAAGGATTCGCGCGAACAGTTCGAAATGCGGACGCACAAGCGGCTCATCGATATCTGGGAACCGACCAGTAAGACCGTGGACGCGCTGATGCGGCTGGATCTGCCCGCTGGCGTGGATATCGAGATCAAGTGAGACGGTGTCTTGCAGCCGGGCAGACGCAGGTGGTGAGAGGGGGACTGGTTATGGCCGGACCAACCCAGGGTCTACTCGGCCGAAAACTGGGAATGACACAGATCTTTACTGACGAGGGCGAGAGGGTGCCCGTCACCGTATTGGAAGTCGGGCCCTGTCCGGTTGTGCAGAAGAAGACCGTCGAGAAGGACGGTTACAGCGCCCTGCAGCTCGGGTTTGGCGCGGTCAAGGAGCGCCGTGTTAACAAACCGCTGCGCGGGCATTTTGCCCGGGCCAATTTGAAACCGCTGCGGTGGTTGCGGGAGATACGCTGGGATCCGCAGGAGGCCGCCAGCATTCAGGTGGGCGAGGTCCTGAAGGTGGATCTTTTCCGTCCAGGGCAGCGAGTCGACGTTATCGGCACCTCTCGGGGCAAGGGATTCCAGGGAGTGATTAAGCGGTACGGAAACCGCCGGGGGCCGATGAGCCACGGGTCTATGTACCATCGGCGGGTCGGCACTCTGGGTGCGACCGCGCCGCAGCGGGTCTTTCCGGGGAAGAAGATGCCCGGGAGGACAGGTGGGCGTCGCGTCACCGTGCTGAATCTCGAAGTAATGCGGGTGGATCCGGAGACAAACCTGCTTCTTGTGCGCGGTGCTGTACCGGGTCCCAAGGGCAGCCTGGTGGTGGTGCGGCGCAGCGTAAAGGAGGGGCGTAAGAGTGCCTAAAGCGCCATTGCTCAACCTCGAAGGGGAGACGATCGGTGAGATTGAGCTCCCCGAGAGCGTTTTCGGTGTGGAAGTGAATGAGGCACTGATTCATGAGGCGGTGATTGCGCAACTAGCGCGGCAGCGGCAGGGCACCGCTTCCACGAAGACGCGGGGGGAGGTGTCGGGTGGTGGCCGCAAGCCGTGGCGGCAAAAGGGGACCGGTCGCGCCCGCCAGGGGAGTATCAGGGCCCCGCACTGGGTGGGCGGCGGAGTGGTCTTTGGACCCAAGCCGCGCGAGTATGGTTACTCGTTGAATAAGAAGGCTCGCCGGCAAGCACTGAGGTCAGCTCTGTCCGGCAAGGCGCGGGATGGCGAGATCCTTGTGGTTGATGACCTGCGCCTGGCCGAGCCGAAAACGGCAGCGATGGCCCGGATTCTTAAGAATCTAAAGGTCTCCACTGCGCTGATCGTCCTGGACGGTGCAGACGCCGAGGCGCGCAGGAACGTGATGCTGGCCTCCCGCAACATCCCGGGCGTGAGCACGCTGCGGGCGGAGGACCTGAATCCATATGCGGTCACTGCCCACCGTCACCTGATCCTCTCCAAGGCGGCAGTGGAGAGGGTGGAGGAGGTGTGGGGCTGATGGATCCCAGGGAGATCCTGATCAGGCCTCTGATTACGGAGAAGAGCCACCGGCTTATGGAGAAGCACAACCAGTACACTTTCGAGGTGCATCCTGACGCCAACAAGATCCAGATACGGAAGGCGGTGGAGCAGCTCTTCAAGGTGCGTGTGGTGGCCGTAAACACCGTGCGGATTCCCGGCAAGGTTCGGCGAGTCGGCCGCTTTACCGGTCGGCTGCCGGACCGAAAGAAGGCCATTGTCACGCTGGCTGAGGGCGAGCGAATCCAGGCCTTTGAAGGTATCTGACTTTACCAGTGGCTATTAGGGGAAGGGTGACACTGCATGCCGGTCAAGACTTTTAAGCCGACTTCGCCCGGCCGGCGGGGAATGACGGTCTCCACGTTCGAGGAGATCACCAAGAAGGAGCCGGAGCGGTCGCTGGTCGTGCGGCTGAAGAAACATGCCGGGCGGAACGCGCAGGGACGGATTACCAGCCGGCATCGGGGCGGCGGGGCCGCGCGACACTACCGGATTATTGATTTCGTTCGGCGCAAGGATGGCATTCCGGCCAAGGTGGCGGCTATCGAATACGATCCCAACCGCACGGCACGGATCGCCTTGCTGCACTATGTCGACGGCGAGAAGCGGTATATCATTGCCCCGGACGGGTTGAAGGTTGGCGACGTCGTAATGAGCGGCCCGGACGCCGACATCAAGGTGGGCAACTGTCTGCCTCTGGCCAACATCCCGGTCGGAACGACAGTTCACAACGTGGAACTGTATCCGGGCAAGGGTGGTCAGCTGGTTCGCGCGGCCGGCGCCGGCGCGCAGGTGATGGCAAAGGAAGGGCGATACGTAACGCTCCGGTTGCCGTCCGGAGAGTACCGCATGGTGCTGGCGGAGTGTCGGGCCACCATTGGGCAGGTCGGCAATCTGGATTGGGAGAATGTGAGACTGGGGAAGGCCGGTCGTAGCCGCTGGCTGGGACTGCGGCCGCATGTGCGAGGCGTTGTGATGAACCCGGTCGACCATCCGCACGGCGGCGGTGAGGGCAAGTCGCCGATTGGTATGCCTTCTCCGGTGACGCCTTGGGGCAAGCCTACGTTGGGATACAAGACACGCAAACCGAATAAGCCGTCGGATCGTTTCATTGTGCGGCGGCGCAAGTAGTGTCTTGCGAGGCAAGGAGAGGAGGCGGACAATGGGGCGTTCGAAGAAGAAAGGGCCGTTTGCTGATGAGCACCTGCTCAAAAAGATCCGGGCGCTCAACGAGGCGGGAGAGAAACGGGTCATCAAGACCTGGTCCCGGCGCTCGACGATCTTTCCGGAGATGGTTGGCCACACCATTGCCGTCTACGATGGGCGCAAGCATGTGCCCGTCTATATAACCGAGGAAATGGTGGGGCACAAACTCGGTGAATTTGCGCCGACCCGGACCTTCCGGGGGCACGGAGCGCATACTGAGCGTTCCACGGCGCTCAAGTGAGGAGGTAGGCCGGTGGAGGCACGAGCGGTAGCCCGCTACGTAAGGGTTTCGCCCCTCAAGGTGCGGCAGGTGCTGGCGCTGATCCGGGGACGGGATGTCGACGAAGCCTTGCAGATACTGCGGGCCGTACACAAGTCCGCCGCTCGCCCCCTGGAGAAGGTGGTCCGGTCGGCGGCGGCCAACGCGGAGAACAATCATCAGATGAATCGCGGTCGGCTTTATATAGCCCGGGCGTTCGTGGACGAGGGTCCGATGCTCAAGCGGTGGCGTCCGGGGTTCAGGGGGCGTCCTGACCCGATCCGGAAACGCACGAGCCATATCACGGTAGTCGTGGCGGAAAGGGAGTGAAAGCGTGGGGCAGAAGGTTGATCCGCGCGGCCTGCGCTTGGGGATCATCCGTGACTGGGATGCTCGCTGGTACGCGGGAAAGAAAGAGCTGGCGACGCTGCTTCATGAGGACATCAAGCTGCGCCGGTACGTAAAACAGCGTTTCTTCAGTGCCGGCATCTCCCGGGTGGAGATTGAGCGGGCGGGAGGACGGATCCGTTTGACGATCCACACGGCGAGGCCCGGCATGCTGATCGGCAAGGGTGGGCAGGAGGTTGAAAATCTGCGCAAGGAACTGGAAGCCCAGACCGGCCGGCATGTGCAGGTCAACATCGTGGAGGTGAAAAACGCCGACATAGATGCCACGCTGGTGGCAGAGAACGTTGCCTACCAGCTGGAGCGGCGCGTAAGCTTCCGCCGGGCAATGAAGCAAGCCGTTCAGCGTGCCATGCGGGGCGGTGCGCAGGGGATTAAGATTGCCGTTTCCGGGCGCATAGGCGGGGCCGAGATTGCGCGGACGGAGTGGACGGCGGAGGGGAAGATTCCTCTCCATACCTTGCGGGCGGACATCGATTACGGTTTTGCGGAGGCCAAGACCACTTACGGGCGGCTGGGTGTGAAGGTATGGATTTACAAAGGCGACGTTCTTACCGATCGCGCTCCAGTCGCCGCCGGGACGGGGGCCGAATGAGATGTTGATGCCAAAGCGAGTGAAGTATCGTAAGCAGCAGAGAGGACGCATGACCGGTAAAGCGTACCGGGGCTGTGAAGTTCAACTCGGCGAGTACGGCTTGCAGGCCCTGGAACCGGCCTGGATAACCAGTACCCAGATCGAAGCGGCCCGTATAGCTATCACTCGCTATTTGAAGAGGGGCGGGAAGATTTGGATCCGGATCTTTCCTGACAAGCCGGTGACGAAGAAGCCTGCGGAGACCCGTATGGGGAGCGGAAAAGGTACTCCCGAGTACTGGGTGGCCGTGGTACGACCCGGTCGGATCCTGTTCGAGGTAGCTGGGATTACCGAGGAGACGGCCAGGGAGGCATTGCGTCTGGCCGGGCACAAGCTGCCGATCAAGACGAAGTTTGTGGCGAGACGAGAGGCGGGGGTGGCAGGTGAAAGCCAGTGAAATCAGGCAGCTGGACAATGATGAGCTGCAGCGTCGTTTGAGTAGCCTGAGAGAGGAGCTTTTCAATCTCCGGTTTCAGCTCGCCACCGGCCAACTGGAGAATACCAGTCGGATCAGGCAGGTCCGCAAGGATATTGCGAGAATCCTGACGATCCTGCGGGAAAGGGAGCTGCAGGAGCTGAAGGGGAAGGGTAGGTGAGTTTGGTGATGGCTGAGACGGCTACGACGGCCGCGAGTGCCACGCGAGGACGGCGCAAGGTTCGCGTCGGTGTGGTAGTCAGCGATAAGATGGACAAGACGGTGGTGGTCGAGGTGGAGCGGCTGGTGGCCCACCCCAGATACCACAAGGTTATCCGGCGCACCAAGCGCCTGAAAGCACATGACGAAAAGAACGAGTGCCGGGTGGGCGATCGGGTGCTGCTCATGGAAACCCGTCCGCTCAGCAAGGAGAAACGCTGGCGAGTAGTACAGATCCTGGAGCGCGGCCGGCAGGTCTGAGTGAAGAACGTTCCGGGAGGAGCGATAGCAGTGATTCAGCAAGAGAGCGTGCTGGTTTCCGCTGATAATACCGGAGCGAAGGAGCTCCTCTGCATCCGCGTGCTGGGCGGCAGCAAGCGGCGCTATGCGGGCGTGGGGGACGTGGTCATCTGCTCGGTTAAGTCCGCTACGCCCGGGGGCATGGTCAAGAAGGGCGAGGTGGTAAAGGCGGTGGTGGTGCGTACCAAGTATCCCACCGCTCGGCCGGATGGCTCGTATATCCGGTTCGACGAGAATGCCGCGGTGATCATCAACGACGACAATGATCCGCGGGGTACGCGTATCTTTGGTCCCGTTGCCCGGGAGCTGCGGGACAAGAACTTCATGAAGATCATCTCGCTCGCTCCAGAGGTTCTGTAGGAGAGGAGCGGTTTTGGTGATGCACAAAGTTACCGCCGTAAGAAAGCTGCATGTTCGCAAGGGAGACATGGTGGCCGTGCTCACGGGGAAGGATGCCGGCAAACGTGGTAAGGTCCTCGAGGTCTTTCCCCGCGAGGCACGGGCGATTGTCGAGGGTGTGAACATCATCAAGCGCCACGTCCGTCCTGACCGGCAGAACCCGCAGGGGGGAGTGGTCGAACGGCCGGGGAAGATCCATGTCTCCAACTTGATGGTGGTCTGTCCCAGTTGTGATCAGCCCAGCCGCCAGCGACACAGGAGAGCGGCGGACGGGACGCGGGTGCGTGTCTGCGCACGCTGCGGAAAGAGTATGGACTGAAGCCAGGCAAACGGGAGGAGGGGAGAGCTTGGCACCGCGGCTGAAGGAACTCTACCAAAAAGAAGTGGTACCGGCGCTGATGAAGCGTTTCGGTTACGAGAACATCATGCAGGTTCCGAAGCTTGACAAGGTTGTCATAAACATGGGCGTCGGTGAAGCGGTTCAGAACCCCAAGGCCCTGGATGCAGCCATGGAGCAGCTGGCCGCCATTTCAGGGCAGAAGCCCAAACTGACGCGGGCACGCAAGTCAATTGCGGCCTTCAAGATCCGGGAGGGGATGCCCATTGGCTGCATGGTGACCTTGCGGGGCGACCGGATGTACTATTTCCTGGACAAGTTGATCAACGTAGCTCTGCCCCGTATCCGGGACTTTCACGGAGTGTCGCCCAAGTCGTTTGACGGGCGGGGCAATTACGCGTTGGGCCTCAAGGAACAGCTGATTTTTCCGGAGATCGATTATGACAAGGTGGATCAGGTGCGAGGTATGGACGTGATCATCGACACCACGGCCCGCACTGATGAAGAGGCTCTCGAGCTATTGCGGCTCCTGGGAATGCCCTTCCGGGCCGCGTGAGAGATGCTCCCGCCCAAAAGGAGCGGGAGGGTTAGAGCGGAGGTGGACTGGTGGCCAAGAAATCGATGATCCAAAAGAGCCTGCGAAAGCCGAAATTTGCGGTTCGGGCACACAATCGCTGCAAGCTGTGTGGACGGCCACGGGCCTTTATGCGGCGATTCCAGATGTGCAGAATCTGCTTCCGCACCCTGGCAAGCCGCGGAGAGATTCCCGGGGTAAGGAAGGCCAGCTGGTAGAGGGAGGTCGGGAGTATGGCGATCACTGATCCCGTGGGAGACATGCTGACAAGACTCAGAAATGCCTACGCAGCGAGGCATGAGCGCGTAGATGTTCCGCACTCCCGGTTCAAGCTGGAGCTGGCCCGCATTCTCAAGGAAGAGGGATACATACGCGGGTACGAGGTTATCACGGTCGACAGCAAGCCGGTGCTGCGCCTACACCTGAAGTACGGAGAGGGGCGGCGGGCAGCGCTGACGGGCATTCGGCGTATCAGCAAACCCGGTTTGCGCATCTACGTTAGCAAAGACCGTGTACCCAGGGTGCTGGGGGGCCTGGGAGTGGCTATCTTAACTACGCCACAAGGTGTGATGTCCGACCGCGAGGCAAGGCGGAGGCGTATTGGCGGCGAAGTCGTCTGTTACGTTTGGTAAGCGGAGACTGCCTGAAGCCTGTTGCACGGCTTCATCAGCTATGTGGAGAAAGGAGGCGCAGGCGTGTCACGGATCGGCAGAATGCCGGTGAAGATTCCGGCCGGGGTGGAAGTCGCGGTGGAAGGCAATGTTGTCCGGGTCAAGGGTCCTAAGGGCGAGTTGCAGCGGGAATTCCACCCGGATATGAAGATAGAGGTCGTAGACGGGAGCATTAAGGTGACGCGCCCCAGCGACGAGAAGGAGCACCGGGCGCTTCATGGTCTGACGCGCGCCCTGATCGCCAATATGGTGCGCGGGGTAACAGAGGGTTATCAGAAGGCTCTCGAGATCTCCGGGGTTGGCTATCGTGCCGCCCGGCAGGGTAACAAGCTGGTTCTGAGCATAGGATTCAGCCACCCGGTGGAGATTGAGATACCGCCCGGTATCGAGATTGACGTACCCACTCCCACCAAGATGACCGTGCGTGGTGTGGACAAGGAGCTGGTGGGACAGGTGGCGGCCCGCATCCGTGCGGTTCGTCCGGTTGAGCCCTATCTGGGGAAGGGTATCAGCTATGAGGGCGAGCGGATCCGGCGCAAGGCGGGCAAGGCCGGAAAGGTAGGCAAGAAGTAGTCAGGGGCGCAGGAGGGGTACGAGGATGGCGAAAGTGTCCAAGATCCTGGCCAGGCGGAGACGTCACCTGCGGGTGCGACAGCGGGTGTTCGGTACGGCAGAACGGCCAAGGCTGGTCGTCTTCCGCAGTCAACGCCACATATATGCACAGGTAATCGATGATGAGGCCGGCAGGACCCTGGTGGCGGCTTCTACGGTTGATCCGGAATTGCGGGGAAAGCTGGAGTCCACTGCCAATATTGAGGCTGCCCGTGCTGTCGGTCGCCTGGTGGGTGAAAGAGCCCGGCAGAAAGGTATCGAAAAGGTGGTTTTTGACCGGGCCGGGTATCTGTACCACGGACGCGTGGCGGCGCTGGCCGAAGGCGCGCGGGAAGCCGGGCTCAATTTGTAGGGGGGAGAGCGCTTGGCGAGGAGAAACGGGGAGCAGCTAGATCTGGAGGAACGGGTTGTTAGCATCAACGCCGTTTCCAAGACCGTTAAAGGTGGAAAACGCCGGAGCTTTACCGCTTTGGTGGTGGTCGGCGACCGGCGAGGTCATGTTGGGGTCGGCCTGGGCAAGGCGAATGAGGTAGCGGACGCCATCCGCAAGGGTGTGGAAGAGGCAAAGAAGAACCTGATCGAGGTACCCCTTCAGGGGACGACTATCCCCCATCCGATCATCACCCGCTACTCGGGGTCGGTGGTACTGCTCAAGCCCGCCTCCGAGGGTACGGGAGTCATAGCTGGTGGGTCGGCCCGCGCCGTACTGGAGCTGGCGGGTGTCAGGGATGTCCTGTCGAAATGCCTGGGCTCGACGAACCCGATCAATGTGGTGCGCGCCACCTATACCGCCCTGCAACAGCTGCGAACGCCGGAAGAGGTGGCACGCATTCGTGGCCTGGACGTGCAAGAGATTCTGAGGTAATCGGGCAGGACTCAGGAGGAGGGAACGAGTATGCAGGTGCATGAGCTTCATCCGGCTCCTGGTTCACGCCCGCGCCGGCATCGCGTTGGCAGGGGCGTTGGCTCAGGATGGGGCAAGCGGGCTGGCCGAGGTCAGAAAGGGCAGAAATCGCGCAGCGGCGGTGCGAAGGGGCCCGCGTTCGAAGGCGGCCAGACGCCGTTGCACCGGCGGCTACCGAAACGAGGCTTTGTGTCGCCGAACAAGAAGGTATATGAGATAGTACCGCTGCACGTGTTGAACGGCTTTCCCGCCGGCAGTGTGGTCACGCCGGCCGAGCTAAAAGAGGCCGGGCTGGTGAAGGAGGGCACATTGGTCAAGATACTCGGTGGCGGCGAGCTTAAGGTGGCCCTCACGGTACGGGCCCATGGGTTCAGCAAGAGTGCTCAGACCGGCATCGAGGCCGCAGGCGGGAAAGCTGAGGTGATTCAGAGTGCTTGACACTCTGCGCAGCGCGGTCCGTATCTCCGACCTGAGGGTGCGCATCCTCTATACGTTGGGAATGCTGGTGCTGTTCCGCCTGGGGTCGTACATCCCCGTTCCTGGGGTTGATGCACGTGCTTTCGCAGACCTGCTCCGGGGCGAGACAGGCAACGTTTTTGGCTTGCTTGACTTGTTTGCGGGCGGCGCTCTGTCGAACTTCTCTATATTTGCGTTGGGCGTCAACCCGTATATCACCGCCTCGATCATCCTCCAGCTGCTGACGGTGGTAATACCGTCGCTGGAGGAGCTGGCGAAAGAGGGGGTTGAGGGGCGTAAGGTCCTGGCCCAGTACACCCGCTGGGGCACGGTGGTGCTGGCAGTCATCCAGGCAGTCGGAACGGTAATACTGGCTGTCAGCAACGGAATAGCAGAGCGGAGCTTCCTTTCGATCTCGGTCATCATAGTCAGCCTGACGGCCGGTTCGATGCTGCTGATGTGGATGGGTGAACTGATGACGGAGAACGGTGTCGGCAACGGTATTTCGATACTGATCTTCGCCGGTATCGTCGCCCGATTCCCTGCCTATGCCATCAACGTTATGCGGGCACTCGGGCCGGGCGGTGTCTCCTATTTCAGCGTGATCCTTTTTGTGATCCTGTCGCTGGCGGTCGTGGTGGCAGTGGTCCTCATGCAGGAGGGCGTGCGGAGAATTCCCGTTCAGTATGCGCGGCGGGTGGTTGGGCGACGCATGTACGGCGGTCAGAGCACACACATCCCGCTGCGGGTCAACTCGGCCGGAGTTATGCCGGTCATCTTTGCCTCCTCGATCCTGACTTTTCCGGCCACAATTGGCACTTGGTTCCCGGCTCTTGACGGCATAAACCGCTGGATGGGATACGGGACTTGGGGCTATAATATTGTTTACGCGCTGCTGGTGATATTCTTTACATACTTTTACACGGCGGTGACATTCAACCCCAACGATGTGGCCGACAATCTCAAGAAGTGGGGAGGGTTTATTCCCGGGTTGCGTCCGGGTAGGCCGACGGCCGAGTTTCTGGACCGGATCCTTACCCGGATCACGCTGGTCGGTGCGATCTTCCTGGCTTTCATCGCACTACTGCCAACGTTGATGGCCAGGGTGACTGGCATTCCGACCAACCTGGTTTACTTTGGCGGTACGTCCCTGCTGATTGTAGTGGGCGTGGCGCTGGATACCATGAAGCAGATCGAAGCGCAGTTGCTAATGCGGCATTACGAGGGATTCCTTAGATAAGGGGGATAATCGGTGCGGCTGGTCCTGCTCGGCATACCGGGAGCAGGGAAGGGGACGCAGGCTTCGCTGCTGGCGGAGAAGTATGGAATACCTGCTATCTCGACAGGTGCCATTCTGCGAGAGGCCATCCGGGACGGCTTGCCCGTGGGGGAACGGGCAAGCCGGTATATGAACCGGGGGCAGCTCGTGCCGGATGAGGTGATGGCGGAGATAGTTCGTACCCGTCTGCAGGCCAGCGACTGCCGGGACGGGTTCTTGCTCGACGGCTTTCCCCGGACCCTGCCGCAAGCCCGCATGCTGACCCGGCTCCTAGAGGGGCTAGGCCAGCGGTTGGATGCGGCCGTCGATATTCGCGTCTCTCCGGAAGTGGCGGTCGAAAGGATTGTGGGGCGCCTGGTCTGCCAGCAGTGCGGACTTAGCGTCCAACAGCGGGACCTGCCTGCCGGCGGCCCGTATGCTTGTCCCCGGTGTGGAGGCGAGCTTGGCCGGAGGGCGGACGACAATATCGCCACGGCGAGGGAGAGGATCGCCGTCTACCTCGTCCAGACGCGCCCTGTGGCGAGCTACTACGCCCGGCTGATGCTTCTGGAAGAGGTGGATGGTGAGCTCGAGATCCCGGCGACGTTTGCCCAGATAGTTGAGCGGTTGGAGAGGCGGCGGATGGCCGCGGCCTCAAGGCAGGACCGGGCCGGGGCCCGGGGATGAGAAGAAGATGATCATACTCAAAACCGCAGCCGAGCTTGAGCGGATGCGCCGCGCGGGAGAGGTGACGGCAAGGGCGCTTGCCCGCGTCGCGGAAACGATCCGGCCCGGTATCACCACACGGGAGCTGGACCGGGTTGCGGAAGAGGCGATCCGGGCGGCGGGTGGCATACCGGCCTTCAAGGGCTACAGGGGATACCCTGCCTCCATCTGTGCTTCCGTGAACGAGGTGGTGATTCACGGTATACCCGGTGACCGCCGGCTGGAAGAGGGCGATATTATCAGCATCGATATCGGGGCGGTGGTCGACGGGTATTACGGAGACATGGCCCGTACATATCCCGTGGGTGCTGTCAGCGAGCAAGCGCGGCGTTTGCTGGAAGTGACGTGGGAAGCGCTGGAGCGCGCGATTGCTGCCGCCCAACCGGGTAGGCGCGTCTCCGATATCTCGTGGGCGGTACAATCCTACGTGGAAGCGCACGGGTTCTCAGTGGTCAGGGATTTTACCGGCCACGGTATCGGTCGGCAGATGCATGAGGACCCTTCAGTACCCAACTACGGACGACCGGGGCGGGGACCCCGGCTTGAGCCGGGTATGGTTCTTGCTATTGAACCGATGGTCACCCAGGGAAATCCCAGCGTCCGGGTTTTGGGTGACGGGTGGACAGCGGTGACGGCAGACGGGAGCCTTGCCGCTCACTTTGAAGATACGGTGGCCATCCGGGAAGATGGTGTGGAAATCCTCACCCGCCCGTACGGGGAGTGAGGCAGGAGGTGCCGTGGCGGTGATGGCAGCTCGGATCGCCGTCGGCCAGGTGGTTACCTCGCGTGCGGGCAGGGATGCCGGCCGGACCTACCTGGTAGTCGGCGTACGACCGGATGGCCGGGTGCTGGTGGCAGATGGCCGGATACGCCCGTTGGAGCGGCCAAAGGTGAAGAACCCCCGGCATCTGTGGATTCATCGCACCTGTTTTCGTGATCCGTTCTGGGTGGCCGATGATCTACATGTACGGGAGGCGCTTGCCCTGTGGGCGAAGGGCAAGGGCTTGCCGGAGGTTACGGCGAGGGAGGACAGGGCGACGGAGGAGCGAGACGACTGTGATAGAAAGGGGGGATGCTGAATGGCGAATAAAGAAACCATTGAAGTGCAGGGAGTCGTCCTGGAACCCTTACCCAATGCTATGTTTCGTGTAGAGTTGGATAATGGTCATAAGGTGCTGGCGCACATATCTGGCAAGATGCGGATGAATTTTATCCGAATCCTGCCTGGTGACAGGGTAACGGTAGAGTTGTCGCCCTACGACCTCAGCCGGGGGCGGATTATATACCGGTTCAAGTAAGATTGAGCGGGAACCGGGAGGGCGGAGGGTGAGCGGTCGGCGAGGCATGGGCGTAACCGAGGGGGTTGGGTTGAGAGATGAAGGTCCGAGCATCGGTGAAGCGTATCTGCGAGAAGTGCAAGATCATCCGGCGTAAGGGCCGGGTGAGGGTGATCTGTGAGAATCCCAAGCACAAGCAGCGCCAGGGTTGAGGCCGTAGGGCCAGTGGCTTAAGGAGGCAGAGTATGGCACGTATAGCAGGCGTGGACCTGCCGCGCGAGAAAAGAATCGAGATAGCACTTACGTATATTTTCGGTATCGGTCTGAGCACCTCCCGCGAGATCTTGGCGAAGACGCAGATCAACCCCGATACGCGGGTGAAGGATCTGACTGAGGACGAGATCAGCCGGTTGCGGGACGTTATTGACCGCGAGTACAAAGTGGAAGGTGATCTGCGCCGCGAAATCGCAGCCAATATCAAGCGGCTGATAGACATCGGCTGCTACCGGGGACTGCGGCATCGGCGCGGCCTCCCGGTACGGGGGCAGCGGACCCGGACCAATGCTCGCACCCGCAAGGGGCCGCGGAAGACCGTAGGTGTGCGGCGCAGCAAGACGGCAACGAAGTAGATCTGACGTGTCTGTTGAGGGAGGAGTAGGTTCATGCCCAAAACGCGAGCGGCCGTCGCCCGTCCCCGTCGACGGGAGAGAAAGAATGTACCAAGCGGCATCGCCCACATCAAGTCGACTTTCAACAACACAATCGTGACCATCACTGATAAGCAGGGGAATGTTATCGCCTGGGCCAGCGCGGGTCACGTCGGTTTTAAAGGATCGCGTAAGGGTACGCCGTATGCGGCCGGCCTTGCCGCCGAGAAAGCGGCACGGGCGGCCATGGAGCACGGTATGCGTGAAGTAGAGGTTCTGGTGAAAGGGCCCGGGGCTGGCAGGGAGACGGCAATCCGGTCGTTGCAGGCAGCCGGGCTGGAGGTAACCGTTATTAAAGATGTTACTCCGATTCCGCACAACGGGTGCCGGCCACCCAAGCGGCGTCGGGTATGAAAGACTCTGGAGGTGTATGAATGGCCAGATACATAGGTAGCGTCTGCGCCCTCTGCCGGCGGGAGGGACTGAAGCTCTATCTCAAAGGTGAACGTTGCTATACACCTAAGTGTGCGATCGAGCGCCGGAACTATCCGCCCGGGCAGCATGGTCAAGGTAGGAAGCGCGAGACCGAGTACGGTATCCACCTCCGTGAGAAGCAGAAGCTCCGCCGTATCTACGGAGTGCTGGAACGGCAGTTCCGCCGCTACTATGAGAAGGCTGCGCGCCAACGCGGCATTACGGGTGTGGCGTTGCTCCAGGCTCTCGAGATGCGGCTCGACAATGTTGTCTACCGGCTCGGCATAGCCAGTTCCCGCCCGCAGGCGCGTCAGCTGGTGCGCCATGGTCATATCGCCGTGAACGGGAAAAAGGTGAGCATTCCCTCATACGAAGTCCGCCCCGGCGATGTGGTCAGCGTTCGTGAGGGCAGCCGGGAGCTGGCGGTGATCAAGCAGAATGTGGAGGCGGCCAGGGGTCGCGGAGTGCCCGAATGGCTCGAGCTCAGCTCCGACGGTTACGAGGGACGGGTGCTGGCTAAGCCGACCCGCGAGCAGATCTCGGACGTACCGGTTCAGGAGAACCTCATCGTGGAGTTCTACTCCCGCTAGTGCTTGCCGGCAGGCTGGCGCCGCATGACGCCAGGTGCGCGGTGTAAGCGGTGTAACAGGGAGGGGTCGGCATCGTGATAGAAAGACCTCGGGTTGAGCAAGTGGAGCTCACGCCAGACTACGGCAAGTTCGTGATTGAGCCGCTGGAGCGCGGCTACGGTACGACGCTGGGGAACGCGTTGCGGCGGGTTCTGCTCTCCTCGCTTCCTGGTGCGGCACCTACTTGGGTGAAGATCGATGGGGTGCTGCACGAGTTTTCGACCATACCGGGCGTGGTCGAGGATACCACGGAGATCATCCTCAACCTGAAGGACCTCCTGGTAAGGGTGTACAGCGACAAGCCGGTGCTGGCGCGGCTGGACGTTCAGGCGGAGGATGGGGAGCGCGAGGTTACCGCGGCAGACATAGTCTGTCCGCCGGAGGCGGAAATACTCAACCCCGACCTGCATATTGCCACGCTTGCTCCCGGCGGCCGTCTTGGCATGGAGATTCAGCTCTCGACGGGCCGCGGATACGTGCCGGCAGAGAAGAACAAGCCCGCGCAAAAGGTGATCGGGTTGATTCCCATTGACTCGATCTATACGCCGGTGCGCCGTGTCAACTACCGGGTGAGCGATACCCGTGTCGGCCAGGTTACAGACTACGACCGGCTGGAGCTTGAGGTGTGGACCAACCGCACAATCTCTCCGGACGACGCGGTGGCCTCGGCGGCGCGGATACTTATCGAGCATCTCGAGCTCTTCCAGACCCTGGGTGGGCAGACGGGAGAGGCGGAGGTTGCCGCCGAACCTCGCCAGGACGAGCAGGCACGGCTCCTGGCCCAGCCCATCGAAGAGCTCGATCTTTCCGTTCGTTCGTACAACTGCCTCAAGCGGGCGGGAATCGACACCATCGGTGAGCTGGTACGCAAGACCGAAGAGGATATGATGAAAGTCCGCAACATGGGCAAGAAGTCGCTGCAGGAAGTGAAGGAGAAACTGGCCAAGCTGGGCCTTTCCTTGCGGCCTTCGGACGAATGAGGCGACCTGAGCGAAGGATGGTGTAACGCGTGAGAGAAAGAAAGCTGGGACGCCCAAGCGGAGAGCGAAAAATGCTTTTGCGCAATCTGGTCACCTCGCTCATCCTCAACGGGCGGATTCGTACTACCGAGGCGAAGGCGAAAGCGATCAAACCGCTGGCCGACCGGATGATCACCCTCGGCAAGCAGGGAGACCTGGCCGCACGGCGGCAGGCAGCTGCCTGGTTGCTGGATCCAAAGGCAGTTCAGAAGCTCTTTAATGAACTGGCGCCGCGGTATCAGGATCGGCGGGGCGGGTACACCCGGGTTGTCCGGCTGGGTGTGCGCAGCGGCGACGGAGCTCCGGTGGCGCTGATCGAGTGGATGTAGGGCCGGAGTTGGGCAGTCTCATAGTTCTGAGCAATGTGGATTTTTCCTACCGGTCGCCGGCGCCGGCCGAGCAGGGCGGAGAAGGATTGGCGTTTGCCCTGCGGGGAATCAACGCTGATATCCCCGCGGGGCAGTTTCTTAGCCTGATCGGTCCGAACGGTTCCGGCAAGTCGACGCTGGCGCGGCTGCTCAACGGGCTGCTTTTGCCGACGCGCGGCTCGGTGAAGGTGGCAGGCCTGGATACCCGGGATCCCGGGGCTATCTGGGAGATACGCCGGCGGGTCGGCATGGTCTTTCAGAATCCCGACAATCAGCTGGTTGCCCCCACGGTAGAAGAGGATGTCGCCTTCGGCCCCGAGAACCTAGGCATTCCCCAGCCGGAGCTCGGCCGGCGCGTGTGGGAGGCTCTGGAGGCGGTAGGGATGTCTGCCTATGCCAAGGCAGAGACCCACACCTTGTCCGGAGGGCAGAAGCAGCGGGTGGCCATAGCCGGCGTGCTAGCCATGCAGCCGGAGGTCTTAGTCCTGGATGAACCGACCGCGCTGCTCGACCCGGTAGGCCGGCAGGAAGTGATCTCAACTGTTATCCGTCTGCACCGCCAGCTGGGCATAACTGTGGTCTGGATCACGCACTCCATGGAGGAGGCTGTCCTTGCTGAACGGGTCTGGCTGCTGGCCGATGGTCGGTTGGTCATGGACGCTCCGCCGGCCCGCATCTTTGCCGAGGCGGAGTGGCTGCGGCGACTCCGGCTCGACGTACCGGCAGTGGTGACCATCGCCGCGCGGCTGCGAGAGGCGGGGTTTGCCATCCCGCCCACCGTTCTCACCGGGGAAGAACTGGTGCGAGCGCTGATGCAAGGATGGACGGGATGCATGCAGAACAAGTGAAGCAAGAAGAGCCGATCATCGAGGCCCGGGAGCTGTCGCATGTCTATGCCGGGGTAGGCAGTTGTGTGGAGGCGCTGCACCGGGTAAGCTTTGCCATCCACCGCGGGGAGCGAGTGGCGGTGGTGGGGGCGACCGGGTCCGGGAAATCGACTTTAGTTCAACATTTAAACGGTCTCCTCTTTCCTACCGGCGGCTGGCTGCGGGTGTTCGATCACTATCTGGTTGCTCCCGGGGAGAGGAGCAAGGCGGATAGCCCCCGGCGGGGACCGTCCCCCGCAGAGCTGCGGCGATTGCGGGCCAGGGTGGGGCTGGTCTTCCAGTTTCCGGAAGATCAGCTCTTTGCTGAGACTGTGGCGGAAGACATCGCCTTTGGCCCGCGCAACCTTGGTCTGGATGCCGCCGAAGTGGAGCGCCGGGTGGAAGCGGCTCTGGAAGCTGTGGGGCTGACTCCGGCGGAGTTTGCCGGCCGTTCACCGCTGGAGTTGAGCGGCGGTGAGCGACGCCGGGTGGCGCTCGCGGGGGTGCTGGCCATGCAGCCGGAGGTGCTGGTGCTGGATGAACCGACGGTCGGTCTTGACCCAGCGGGCCGGGAAAGCCTGGTCGAGCTTCTGATCCGCTTCTGGCACGAAGGCCGGCATACGCTGGTCGTCGTGAGCCATGATATGGAGCTGGTAAGCCGGCTCGCCACGCGGGTTCTGGTGCTCAATCGGGGGAGATTGATCTTTGATGGGACACCGCGGGAGCTCTTTGCGGGTAGGAGCGCCGAGGAGATCAGCAGCTGGGGGTTGATTCCCCCCGAGCCCGTCAATCTCCTTGGGCGGCTCCGGGCCGCCGGCTGGCCGGTCCGGACCGATTGCCTTACGGCGGAGGAGGCTGCGGCCGAGATCATCCGGGCGCGCAGGGTAGCGGGGGCGGGAGAGAGGTGAATGGCATGGCTCTCGGTGCCCGGCTCCCTGTCGGCCAGTACCTGCCAGGGGAATCGGCAGTGCACCGGCTCGATCCCCGCACCAAGATCATCTGGACGCTACTTTGGATGGTAACTCTCTTTGGCGTAGGCTCGTTTGCCGGCTACGTCTCCTTTGGAGTTTTCCTGGTGGCAGTCCTGGTTCTGGCGAGGATACCGGTGCGAGCGGTCTGGCGGGGAATCCGCCCTCTGATGTATTTGATCCTCTTTACAGCCTTCTTCAACCTTCTGGCCACTCCGGGGCAACCGGTGGTCAGGTTGGGGCCGTTGGCCATCACTGATGCAGGTCTTGTCACGGCCGGCCTTGTCACGGCCCGCCTGTTGCTCTTGATCGCTGGCGCGAGCATTCTTACCCTGACCACGTCGCCACTGGCTTTGTCGGACGGCATCGAGACGCTGCTACGTCCTCTGCAACGTATAGGCCTTCCCGCGCACGAGCTGGCGATGATGATGGCG
Source organism: Limnochordales bacterium (assembly GCA_014896315.1). GTDB lineage: Bacteria > Bacillota > Limnochordia > Limnochordales > DUMU01 > DUMU01. The sequence continues at coordinate 69,782 of JADBKP010000003.1, read as the reverse complement.
ATTGCACTGCGCTTTATTCCGACTCTCCTCGAAGAGGCCGAGCGGATAATGAAGGCTCAGAAAGCCCGGGGTGCTGATTTTGAAAGCGGGAGTATCCAGCAGCGAATTCGCAGCCTCCTGCCCGTTCTGGTGCCGTTGTTTGTCAGCGCGTTCCGGCGGGCCGACGAGCTGGCAGTGGCAATGGAGGCCCGGGCCTACCGGGGTGGTGCGGGCCGCACGCACCTGCGGGAGTTGCATTTCCAACCGATTGATTTGCTCTGGATGGCGGTGAGCTTGCTCTGGCTGGTGGGAACTGCGGCAGTATTCTAACCGGGCGGCAGGAGGCCGGGCAAGGTTCCTCCACCGTCACCCTGGCGGTGGTTCTCGAGTATGCGGGAGATGCCTTCCACGGTTTTCAGGCCCAGAGAAGGCAGGAGAGATTACCCACAGTTCAGGAGACTGTGGAGAAGGCTATCGGCGAGCTTACGGGTGAACGGGTGCGGGTGACTGGGGCGGGCCGGACTGACGCCGGCGTACATGCGCTCGGGCAGGTGATCGGTTTCTCTACCCGCGCTCGTATCCCAAGCGAGCGCTGGCCGGCGGCTCTCAACTCCAAGCTCCCGCCGGAGGTCCGCGCCTGGCAGGCCTTCCGGGTAGCCCCCGGCTTCGACGCACGGCGGCATGCCCGACGGAAGCTCTACCGTTACCGTTTCTACCTTTCGCCCGTGGTCAGCGCAATGGCCTCCCGGCAGGCGGTGGCTGTCCGTCCCCCGCTCGACGTTCAGGCGATGATCCGGGCAGCTTCTCTGTTTGAGGGTGAGCACGATCTGCGGGCCTTCTGCGGGGCGGCGGGGGCGGAGCGAATCGCCAGGCGGGAGCAGAGCCTTGAGCAAGGAGACGGAGGTCGCGGATTCCGTCGCCGGATCTACCGCTGCCGGCTATTGCCGGATGGAGTGGGCGGGATGTGGCCGGGGTGGAGCAAGGGGTCGAGCCGGGTCTTGAGCCAGTCCGTCATCGGGGCGGGGATGCCTCTGAGGCTTTGGCCGCCCGGATTTATGGAAGTGACGGGAGAAGAGCGGGGCAGCCAGGCCGGGGAGATGCTCTACGCCCTTACTCCCCTGGGAAGGGTGCCGCTGCTCCCTCAGGACCGGCAAGAAACTGACGGAACAGTGGATGCGTACTGTGACGCGCATAATGCGCCGGCGCAGGCCGGCTGCGCCTGGTCGCTATGGGTCGAGGCAGACGGTTTTCTCTACCACCAGATTCGCACTATGGTGGGCACACTATGGGAGATCGGGCGGGGGGAGAGGAGCATCGACTCCCTTATGCAGCTGCTTGAGGGGAAGGACCGGAGTGAAGCAGGGCCGACCGCGCCGGCCCACGGTCTGTACCTGGTGGCCGTTGCTTACCCTGGTTGGTCCCTGGGGATTCAGGGCTGCGAATGAGGTGTTGACACAAGCTGGGGTATTGCCGTAGACTGGTGGAGTGTGCGATACAAGGGGGACACGCGCGTGCAGAAGACATTTCAGGCAAAACCCGGTTCAGTGGAGCGCAAGTGGTACGTGGTCGACGCTAGCGGAAAGACGCTTGGTCGGCTGGCGTCCCGCGTGGCCTCAATCTTGCGGGGAAAGCATAAGCCAGTTTTCACTCCGCACGTGGACACGGGCGATTTTGTCATCGTGGTAAATGCTGACAAAGTTGTTCTGACCGGAAAGAAGCTCGACAAGAAGATTTATTATCGGCACACGGGGCATCCGGGCGGAATCAAGAGCCAGACGGCCCGGGAGATGCTCAGGCGTCACCCGGAGCGCGTTATCTGGCTGGCGGTCCGCCGCATGCTGCCCAATACCACTCTCGGGCGGAAGCAGTTGCGCAAGCTGAAGGTGTACGCGGGGCCGCAACATCCGCACCAGGCACAGAAGCCGGAGGTCCTGCCGGTCTGAGCCGCCCTGGAGCAGGAGCCCGTGTAGTGGAGGCGGCAGGAGGCGAAGGCTGGGTCCGCCTGAGTGGTGTAGGTCGTTATGATTCTCCAGGTCACTTGCGAATCTGAGCGGAGGGAATGAGATGGCAGCGACGATTCCTATGGCCACCGGTCGCAGGAAGACGGCGGTCGCCCGGGTGCGGTTGATGCCTGGCAGCGGTCGGATCGTGGTCAACGGAAAAGAGGCCAAGGAGTATTTTGGCCGTGATCTACTGGTGCAGGCGATCGAGGAGGTGTTCCGGGTAGCCGGCGTCGAGGTACGCTGGGACGTGGTGGCCAACGTCCGCGGTGGCGGTATCGTGGCGCAGGCTTATGCCGTACGTCACGGGTTGGCCCGGGCTCTACAGATGGAAGTACCGGAGTTGCGCGCACCTCTCAAGAAGGCGGGCTTCCTCACGCGCGATCCGCGCATGAAGGAGCGGCGCAAGTATGGCTTGAAGAAGGCGCGCAAGGCACCGCAGTACAGCAAGCGGTAGTCTGGAACTCAAGCATCAGACCTCGCCCGGCGACATCCGGGCGTTTTTTGTTTTTTGTTCTCACGTTCTTATTTGGCGCTGTTGCCGTTACTGCACACTCACAAAGGGGGCCACTAGGGGGCAAGGGGGGCAAGAGGAGAGAGAGGGAAGGGTAGATCAAGCGGGGCAATGGGGTACTCACCGGGCGGCAGGGGATCGCTCTCCTGCTCCGGTAGATCGTCCGGGAGAGGCAGGGAGGAAGGGGGTGAGGGGGAGGCCGGCGTTTCCATGGCGGTCGGCTCGGGCGGGGCGGGGGACAGGGCCGCAGGCTCGGACGATTCGGCCGACCCCGCCTGCTGCTGAGGGCGCAGGGGCGTTCCCGGGTGCAAGGGGCAGGTTGCCTCCGGTATGCTCCATTCACGGAACGCATCCCATTCGATTTGATCGACCGGGCAGTTTTCGGTGGCCAGCGCACCCGTGATCCGATCGATGGCGATCCCGGTGACAATTCCAGGGGGCGGCGGGAAACGGCCGCGGGTAAGACTCTTGCGTGTGGCCGCGATGCGGCGCATCATATCACCCCATACGGGTGCAGCGGCCAGACCGCCCGTAGTTCCCAGGGGAGAGTTGTCGTCGTTACCTATGTAGACTACGGCGGTCATCTCGGGCGTATAGCCGGCAAACCAGGCGTTGGTGCGGTCGTCTGATGTACCGGTCTTGCCTGCGGCCGGCAGACCAGGGCCGATGGCGGCTGCCTTACCTGTTCCGTTTAGGATCACATCTTCCAGGATGTTGGTCAGCAGGTAGGTGCTCTCAACCGAGAGCAACCGCGTCCCCGGGGTGGGGGTATGCTCCTCCAGTACGCGCCCGCTATCGGTTACGACCCTGGTAATGGCATAAACCGGATGGTAGACACCCCCGGCAGCAAAGACGTTGTAAGCCGCTGCCAGCTGCAGCGGGGTGACGCCCCTTATCCCTCCCAGAGCCAACGCCAGGGTCCGATCCTCAGGCTTGAGTGCCAGCCCCGCCTGCTTTGCCAGTTCGAAGACGGGGTTGACTCCGATACGATGCAACAGCTGCACGGCAATGCTGTTGAGCGACTCGACCAACGCATACTTGAGTGTCACCGTCGTCCCGAGGTATTCGTTGCGGAAGTTGGCCGGACTGTAGCCTGCGATACTGATCGGTTGATCGATGAAGATGGCATCCGACATGTTATAGCCCTTTTCGAAAGCAACTGCATAGACGAAGGGCTTCATAGCCGACCCGGGCTGCCGGTAGGCTGAGACGGCCCGGTTGAACTGACTGGTTGTGTACTCTCGCCCGCCCACCATGGCCAGAACGCCGCCATCCTTCGGGTCGAGGACGACGATAGCTCCCTGGTGTGGCTGGGCCGCCAGGGCGCTCTCCGCCGCCCGCTGCACGTCGAGGTCCAGCGTGGTGTGAACCCGCAATCCCCCGCGGTAGACAAGGTCGGGGGTGTACCTGGTGAGAAGCTCGGCCGTTATCCAGTCGACGAAGTAAGGGGCCTGGGTGGGACTGCGCCGCTCCACCTTTATGGGCATACGGCCGGCCGCCTCCGCCTGCTCGGGTGTGATATAGCCTTCCTCCGCCATCCGGTTGAGCACCAACTGCCGGCGTTGCCGGGCTCTGTCGGGATGCCGGTAGGGGTCGTATATAGCAGGGCCGCGGAGAAGTCCGGCGAGCAGGGCGGATTCTGCCAGGGATAGTTCACCTACCGGCTTGCCGAAGTATGTCAAAGCGGCCGCCTGCACGCCCGTGGCTCCCTGTCCGAAGTAGACAGAGTTCAAGTAGAGCTCAAGAATCTCGTCCTTGCTGTATCTTGCTTCTAGAACGAGGGCAAGGACCGCCTCCTCGAGTTTCCGCCGCAAGGTGCGGCTGGGGGTAAGGAAGAGGTTCTTTGCCAGCTGCTGAGTGATGGTGCTGGCGCCCTGGGTCACGCGGCCGGCGCGCAGGTTGGTGATCAGGGCCCGGACGATGCCGATGGGGTCAATACCGGGGTGGCGGCGAAAGCGGGCATCTTCCACCGCAATAATGGCCTGTTGCAGGTGGACGGGGATTCTCTGGATCGGCACGTAGCTGCGGTTGCGACTGCCGATCACGGCGATCATCTCGCCCCGGCGGTCAAGCACCGTTGCTCCCGTCAGCGGCTGCCGCATTTCGTAGGCGCGTACCAGCCCGAGCCCCCTGATAAAGGTTATCGTAAAGGGTACGAGCACGAGCAGGGCCAGCAGTATCAGACCGACCTGGTATGGTTGGAGTCGGAGTCGGCGGGCCGGCGGACGCCGATGCGCCATCCCTTCACATCCTTTCGTTGTTAGTATCCGGGATATCTTCCCGGCGTATGCCAGGCCGGGAGCGGACATCCTAAACGGCGGTTTGACAAGCCTTCTCGGGGATACCTAAAATGGGAGTCGCCAGCATTCCAGTTCACAGGAGGATCACGCATGGCAGAAGCCGGCACGGTATTGGCGGTCAACAAGGAAAGCTTTGACCGGGATGTCCTGATGAGCGAGATCCCGGTGGTCGTTGATTTCTGGGCTCCCTGGTGTGGCCCGTGTTTGCGTATGGGCCCGGTCGTGGAAGAAGTGGCGTCTCGCTTTGCAGGCAGGGTAAAGGTCGTGAAGCTGAACGTGGACGAGAATCCTGATCTGGCCGGGGAGTATGGAGTAATGAGCATTCCCACGCTGATCCTTTTCCGCGGTGGCCAGGTCGTCGACCGCCTGGTGGGTTACCGGCCGGCACGGGAGCTGGAAGCATGGCTCACGGGAGCCCTTGCCTGAACTGAATATGGAGTCTGCCCGCCTGGTTCTCAAACCGGGCCGGCAGCGGAGGCTGCTGGCCGGTCATCCCTGGGTCTATAGCGGCGAAGTCGCCGAGATCCAGGGCCAACCTGAGCCCGGCGACCTGGTGGCCGTTGTCGACGCGGCCGGGCGCTGGGTGGGGCAAGGGTTCTACAGCCCCAAGAGCCAGATCTGCGTACGCCTCTTATCGCGTCACCCGGAGCCGATTGACGAGGAGTTTTTCCGGCGGAGGATCATCACGGCCCTCCGCCGTCGTTCCCTCTTTTACCCCGACGAGCGCAGCGTCCGCCTCATCTTCAGTGAGGGCGACTTCCTGCCCGGGCTGATCGTCGACCGCTACGAGGATTACCTCGTCTGTCAATTCCTCACCGTTGGTGTGGACCGGCGCCGGGACCTGTGGGTGAAGCTACTGGTCGAAGAGCTCTCCCCCCGCGGGATCCTTGGCCGTCAGGACGCGCCCGTAAGAGAGCGAGAAGGGTTGCCGCGGGGGATAGAACTCCTCTACGGCAGCGTTCCGGACCGGATCAAGATCCGGGAGAACGGCCTTCCTTTCTGGGTAGACCTGCGGGGCGGTCAGAAGACCGGTTACTTCCTCGATCAAAAGGAAAATCGCCGCCAGCTTCGAACTCTGATCACTCCGGGCATGCGGGTCCTCGATGCCTTCTCCCATACCGGGAGTTTTGCTCTGCACAGCCTCGCCTACGGTGCTGGCGAAGTTGTGGCGGTGGATATATCAGCGGAGGCGGTAGCTCTTGCCCGGGAGAATGAGCGGCTTCTGCGGGATGAGGGGCTGGTTCCGGCGTCCGGCAGCGTGCGCTGGGAGACGGCTAACGCCTTTGACTTCTTGCGCGAACTTGTGCGCAAGGATGAAGTGTTCGACCTGTGCATCCTCGACCCACCCGCTTTTACCAAGGGCCGGGAGACGCTAGAGGGCGCCTGGCGTGGTTACAAGGAGATCAACCTGCGCGCCATCAAGCTTTTGCGCCCGGGCGGGTTCCTTGTCACCTGCTCATGCTCCTATCACATGGATTTCGGCCTTTTTCTGCAGGTGGTGCAGGAGGCAGCCAGTGACACCCGCCGCATGCTCCAGGTGGTCGAGTATCGCAGCCAGGCCAAAGATCATCCGTATCTGCTTTCCGTACCGGAGACTGCCTACCTCAAGTGTCTCATAGCTCAGGTGTTCTAGGAGGAAACCTCCTGCAGGTAGCGAATATGGGAAGCAAAGTGCCGGGCTGGATAATCCCGGCATTCGCTGCGCGCTGATCTCAACAAGCTGAAGAAGAGAGAAGGTTCGGTGGATGGATATTTCCCAGTTCAAAGGGGGCCTGATCGTCTCGTGTCAGGCCCCTCCGGGTGATCCACTGCGTGACCCGTATATCATGGCGGCCATGGCCCGTGCGGCCGAGCTCGGAGGAGCAGTGGGTATCCGGGCCAACGGTCCCGACGACGTGGCAGCCATCCGTCGGGCGGTCCGGCTGCCGATCATTGGCATCTTCAAACAGCAAACCGAGGGCTACCCGGTATATATAACTCCGACCCTGGAAGCTGCCCGGGCGGTGGTGGACGCGGGGGCTGACCTGGTAGCGGTGGATGCCACCCCCAGGCCCCGGGTTGGTGGTCTTTCGCCGCGCGAGTTGATCGAGGCCATTCACACCGAGTTGCACGTGCCGGTAATGGCCGACATATCCACGTTTGAGGAGGGAGTGGCGGCGGCCGAGGCAGGGGCAGATATAGTCGCCACGACGCTTTCCGGCTATACGGAAGAGAGCAAAGCGCAGGCCTTGCGCGGCCCTGACATCGAGTTGGTACGCCGTCTGGCGGAAGTTCTCCCCGTGCCGGTTATCTGCGAGGGGAGGATTCACACGCCGGAGGATCTCAAGGCCGTCTTCGAAGCAGGAGCGTTTGCCGCCGTGGTAGGAACGGCCATAACCCGCCCGCAGTGGATTACTGAGCAGTTCGTTGCTGTTACCCCAAGAAGAGCCGCCCGCTGACGACAGGGCCGCGCGGGATGGCAGGGAAAGCCGCGGCCGAGGAGAAAGATAGAAAAAGCCGTATGAGCAAAGGAGAGTAAGTCCTGATGAAGATTTCCGTTAGCATGTGGAGCCTTCATCGCTACTGGTATGCCAAGGAAATGAATGTGATGGGATTCCTTGAGTGGGCGGCGGCCAACCAGATTCCCAGCGTTGAGCTTCTCAATATCTTCTGGCAGGACCTCCCAACCGAGCTGCCGATGGTGGTCAGGTTCTGCCAGGATCACGGGCTGACCGTTGCTGCCTACGATGCTACCAACAACTTCGTCCAAGAGGATGAGGCCAAGCGGGAGGCGGAGATTAAGCGGGTGCTCTGGGACATTGAGGTAGCTCGTGCCCTGGGAGCTCCCGTAGTGCGGGTCTTCTCCGGTGATGCCCGGCAGGGGATCGCCTTTGAGCAGGCGAAGGCGTGGATAGTTGAAGGACTGCGGCAAGCTGCCGAGTATGCCGAGCGGCGGCAGATCCGGTTGGCTCTGGAGAATCACGGGCACTTTGCCGGTCGCAGCGAGCAGGTGGCAGAGATTCTCGACGCGGTCGGTTCACCGGCGTTGACGGCCAATATTGACACCGCCAACTTCCTGCTGGTAGACGACGATCCGCTGGTTGCCGCCCGGAGGCTTGCCCACCGCACCAGTCATGTTCACTTCAAGGACTTCCTCGAAGTGGGTGCGGATGATCAGGGTCCTGCATATTCCGCCTTGTCGGGCAAGAGGTTTAAGGGCACCATCGCTGGCGAGGGTCAGGTTCCCATACAGGAGATCATTCGTGAACTACATCGAGCCGGCTACCAGGGTGCCCTCTCCGTAGAGTTTGAGGGCAGGGAAGAGCCTAAGGAGGGCACGATTGCCAGCTTCCGCGCGCTACAGAGACTTCTGGCTGAAGTCGAATCGTAAATTGGGAGATTAACCAACTATTCTTGATGCAGGACTGGGCCGGTCCTGGGGGCGGCCCGGTCCTCCGCCGTAGGCGGGGGTGCGAGTCTGTGGCGGTGACTGGACGACTTTCGGTAGGGGAGACGGCGAGGCAGATGGGTCTGGCCGAGATCCGGTCGATGTATCCCTCACTTGCGCCGTCCGAACAACGTGTGGCCGACTATGTCCTGCAACATCCGGAGGAAGTGATCTACGCCTCCGTGACGCAGCTGGCGGAAGCTTGCGGAGTGGGCGAGTCGACGGTGATCCGGTTTTGCCAGTCGGTAGGATTCCGGGGTTATCAGGAGTTGAAGCTGGCTCTGGCCTTGCAACATCGCGATCCTCCCCGGGAGATCCAGGGGGATGTTCAGCCCGGTGACGGCTTGCCGGTCATGGTGGAGAAAGTCACTTACGCCAACCTCGAGATCATCCGGGATACGGCGCGCATGGTTGATTATCAGGCTTTGGAGAAAGCCATCGACACCCTCGTGGGTGCGCGGCGCGTCGAGTTTTACGGGGTGGGTGCGTCGGGGGTAACGGCGCTCGATGCTAAGTACAAGTTCTTGCGCGTCGGGTTCACCTGCGACGCTTATGTTGACTCCCACCTGCAGGCCATGTCCGCGGCCACTCTCGGGCCGGGGGATGTGGCCGTTGGGATCACACATTCGGGAAGCACCAAAGACGTGGTTGATTCCTGCCGCATTGCACGCGAAGCTGGGGCAACCGTGATTGCCATTACGGACTACAAGCGGGCTCCGATTGTGGAGGTTGCCGATATCACCTTGCTGACGGCCTGCCGGGAAGGGCCGCTCGGCAGCGGTGCGTTGCGTTCCAAGATAGCGCAGATACATCTCCTCGACCTGTTGTGGACGGGGGTTGTGCTGCGGCTTGGCGACCGTGCCCTCACTTATACGGAAAAGACGGCCCACGCGGTGGTGGACAAGCTGTACTGACCACCCGTGTTGCCCGGTTTGGGGCTGTCAATGGCCGGGCCAGGTAAACCGGACGGGTTCGGTGGCGGCCCACGGCTCGGTGGTGAGGACCCCCTGGACCCAGTACTCGCCGCCAGCGACGGGTCGTCCCTCATCGTCTTTACCGTCCCAGATTACGGAGTAGGCGAGTAGCTGGCGCGGCGCGGCCACTACCTCACTCACCATCTGGATGAACGCCCTCGAACTGCTCCAACGCCAGATCTCCCTGCCGTGAGCGTCACTGACGAGGAAGTCGTACCGTTGTCCCGTATTGAAGCGCAGCGTTAACGGATCGGCTCCCGTGTTTACGACGGCGAGGGTGAAAACCATATGGCGGCCGCTTCCGGGCAGACGGATCTCATTGGCTGCCACTGCCCGGGCCAGCGACGGCCAGTTGGGGATAGCAGGGGTCAGCGTCGTCACCGGTCCCTCCGCTCCTTCGGCCGATAACGGGGAACTGCCGTCCGGTGGCACGGTCGACGGTGCGTCCGCTGTCGGAGTATCCCCTGAGATCGCCTGGGCGACCCGCACAGCGAAAGTGCCGGCGGCCAGGAGCAGTACCAACCCGACAGCGATGCCGAGGTTCTTGCGCGGCTTTGGCACGGAGTACCACCCTTTCACCGTTATTATATCCTGACGTCGAAAGGTGCAGAAAGTTCATGACGGCGGTCGCCGGCAGTAATCGGTACCGCTGCGTCTACCCGCAAAGGGGTGCAGGGCCGGATCAGCAAGGCAGAAGTCGGGTCTGCTCAAGAGATCTGGCAGTGAGGCCACGCTGGGCAGGCGTACGCCCTCCCAACCTGCCGCCTCCGCCAGGCCGGCCCGGTCCAGGTGTACTGCGGCGATCCCCGCCCGGTTAGCGCCCAGCACGTCGATGTGATAGAAATCGCCAATGTAAAGGCAATCCTGCGGCTGAAGTCCTAGTCGAGCCAGCGCCCGCTGGAAGAGGCGCGGATCGGGTTTCTCACATCCTTCGCGGTGCGAATCGATCACTATCTCGAAGAAGCGCCCGAGCCCTGCCTCCCATAAGACCTGTTCGACCCTGCCATCGGAGTTAGAGATGACCGACATCGACCAGCCCTGCTCCTGCAAAGCCTGGAGCGTTTCGGCCACCCAGGGATAGGTGAAGCTCCACAGGTTGCGTTGGCGGTCGTGCTCGTCGATGCGGGCCAGGATCCAACCCACCTTTTCGCCGGGTACCCCTGCATAGGCCAGCATCTGCCTATAAATGAAGAGATCCGTTCCCTGACTTTCCACTCTCTCCCCTCTCAGCTTGCGGCCAAGAAGGACGTCCAGTTTATGCGTGGCCTGCAGGAAGGCGTTGTGCAGGCTTGCTGGCTCTACTTGAACCCGTTCCGGGGAAGCTCTGGCGATCAGCTCGGCAAATAGACGGAAATCGGGAAAAACCAGGGTACCCCCGGCATCGAACAAGAGGTAGGGACGGGTACGCTCTTTCGTCATCTGCCATGTTCCTCACTTTGTCCTTTATTTACCGTCTGGCGCTTTTGCTCCCAGGCCCAAGCCGTAGCGAGAATCTCGTCAAGCCCGAAGCGCGGTTGCCAGCCAAGCTCCTGCCGGATCCGCTCCGAGCTGGCCACCAGCACTGCCGGGTCGCCGGGGCGTCTTCCCGCTTCTCTTACCTTTATGGAATGGCCGACAACCTTTTCGGCGGCGGTGATGATCTCCCGGACCGAGTAGCCCTTCTGACTACCGAGATTGTACTTGAGGCCGTATCCGGCCCCGGAAGGAAGGTGGCTCGCGACCGCGCCGGTCAGCAACGCGCGCAGGGCCAGGATATGGGCGGCAACCAGGTCGGTGACGTGGATGTAGTCGCGAATACACGTCCCGTCTGGCGTCGGATAATCAGTGCCGAAGATATCCACGGCCTTCCCGGAGCTGGCCGCCCGCAGCACCAGCGGAATCAGGTGGGTTTCCGGATCATGCCTTTCTCCTGCCCGTCCCTGCGGGTCGGCGCCTGCTACGTTGAAATAGCGGAGTGTAGCGTAACGCAGCCCACGCGCCCGGGCCAGGCTCGCCAGAACGTACTCGAAACTCAACTTGGACATACCGTATGGGTTGGTGGGGCAGGTCGGATGATCCTCGGGAATGGGGATGGTTTGCGGTTCACCGTAGACAGCGGCCGTCGATGAGAAGATAAACGTGTTGATGCCTGCATCGAGGAGCGTCTCCACGAAGTCGAGCCCCTGTACCAGATTGTTGCGGAAGTAACCAACCGGTTCGGCCACCGATTCGGCCACCTGCGCCAGGGCGGCGAAGTGCATCACAGCTTGTACTCCGAAGCGGCGGACAGTCTCACCTACCAGCTGGCGATCGCCCACATCGCCCCGAACCAGCGGTACTCCCCGGAAGTCTTCCGATGCCAGCGCGTCGGCAAAGCCGCGGCTCAAGTTATCGTAGACTACCACGTCGAATCCTGCTTCTCGCAACGCCAGCACGGCATGACTGCCGATGTAACCGGCGCCCCCGGTAACCATAACCCACATACCCCGCACCTCCGAACCGGAGTAACTCAGGAGATCACCGTCGCACCGTCGGCGGCCCGGCACACATAAGCTTCCGGTTCACCCGCCAGTTGCCAGGTAGCCCGTCGCCGGTATTCAGGAATCACCGTCGCCAGAAACTGCTCCACAGCCTCCTCCCGCACCAGGCTGACGGTGCAACCACCAAAGCCGGCACCTGTCATCCGCGATCCCAGGACGCCGGGCACCGAAAGGGCAAGCTCCACCATCAGATCGAGAGCGGGCGAACTCACCTCGTAGAGGTCCCTCAAGCTCGCATGTGATGCGACAAGGAGCTCGCCGCAACGCTGCCAGTCTCCTTCTTCCAGGGCAGCCACGGTCTCAAGCACGCGCTGGTTTTCCGCTACCACGTGGGTCACCCTCCGGCGAACCGGCTCGGGCAGGTGCGATGCATACTTCTCCAGCATTTCCGGCGTCACATCCCGCAGCTGGGAGACGGTCGGCTCCCATTGACGGATCAGCCTTACACCTTCCTCACACTCGGCCCGCCGCACGTTGTAGGCGGATGCCACAAGCCCCCGCACCACGGCGGTATTGGCAATCACGATTCGGACCCGCTCATCCGGCAGCGGTACCCATCTGTACTCCAGTGAACGGCAGTCGAGCAACAGCGCGGTACCCTGCCTGCCCATTCGGGAGATAAACTGGTCCATGATGCCACAGTTGACACCGACGAAACGGTTCTCCGCTTCCTGGCAGAGGGCGGCCATCTCCGGACCGGAGAGCGGGAGGTCAAAGAGGGTTTGCAGCAACATGGCGGTGGCGACTTCGAGGGCTGCGGAGGAGGAGAGCCCTGCCCCCTGCGGAACGTTGCCGGTAAGTACGGCCTCAAAACCGCCGGGTTTGAAGCCCCGCTGCTGCAAGGCCCAGACCACCCCGTGCACATAGCGGGACCAGGTCGGGTGCGCGGTCCGATCCGGCGTCCGGACATCACCGGCCGCCTCCTCCTGGTAGTCCAGGGAGTAGAGGCGGACCTCGTGGTCGGGACGGCGGCGCCCGACCATGATAACTTCCCGGTCGATGGCCGCCGGCAACACAAAGCCGCCATTGTAGTCGGTATGCTCGCCAATGAGATTGACCCGCCCCGGGGCTCGTACCGCCCGTATCGGGAAGTCGGCGGCGGGGGCATCTCCGAAGCGGCGATGGAACTCCTCATAGAGGCAGGTGAGCCGCTCGTGACGGACCGGAGGGTTGGTCTCTGCCTGCGACATGGGTACGCTCCTTCCTTTTCTGTACGGGTACTCTGTTATGCATCGGGCAGCTCCTCTACGGTATGCGGCGCAAGGTTGCGCAGCTCGGCTGCCTTCTCTTCTGGCAGAGTATCGTTGATGAACGTGCCCGCCCCCGATTCACAGCCGGCCAGATACTTGAGCCTGGTTGCCGTCCGGTGGGGAGGGTAGAACTCGATGTGGAAATGGTAGCCAGGATACTCCTTTCCGTCGGTAGGGCTCTGGTGCATGATCATCATGTAAGGGAGCGAAAAGCCGAAAAGATTGTCGTACTTCTGCGTCACCAGTTTCAACATGGCCGCCAGCTCGTCGCTTTCCGACAATGTCAGGTCAGCCAGACTACCCAGATGCCGCCGGGGCATTATGTGAACCTCATAAGGATAGCGGGCAGCGAAGGGAACAAACGCGACGTACTGTTTGCTTGCCGCTACGATCCGGCGACCGTCCTCCAGGTCCCGGGCGAGAAGATCGCAGAAGAGACAGCGCTGCTTCTCCTGCCAGTAATCGTTGGCAGCCTCGAGCTCTATCCCCGGTCGGGGAGGAATGAAGGGGAAGCCGTAGATCTGTCCGTGGGGATGCTCCAGGGTTACACCGATCACATCGCCCTTGTTCTCGAAGATCAACACGTATTTAATAAACGGGCGGCTTCCCAGCTCTCGATACCTGTCGGTCCAGACGCGTACAAGACGGCGCAGCCGGGAGAGGGGTGAGGTCGCAAGGCTTCCCTTATGCTCCGGAGAGTAGAGCACTACCTCGCAGATCCCGCTGGCGGGAGCGACCGGATTCAACTCATCTCCGGCAACGGCAGGGGCGGGTGGCTGACGGCGAAAGGATGGGAACTTATTTTCAAAGACTACTATGTCGTAGGTCGGTGCCGGGACTTCGGTGGGATGCTCGCCCGGACGGGTGGGGCAGAGGGGACAGAAGTCCGCCGGAGGTTTGTAAGTGCGCTCCTGCCGGTGAGTGGCGGTCACCACCCATTCGCGCAGGATGGGATTCCATCGCAGCTCAGACATGCGGCCGGCTCCCCTCCTCCCAGTAGAAGATGATGTAACGCCCATCATCCTTGATCCGTCGCTCTTTCACCAGCCCGGGAGGATCGGGCAAAGGGCAGTTCGGATAAGGATCCCGGTCGGAGGCCGGATCGTCCGGGCCAGCGGAAGCCGGAGCAACATTGATAGCCTGGGGATTCAGGAACTCGGGTTTGCTATTAGCCAAGGGAGCCATCTCCGTTTCCAAGATCAGACGTTGGCGACTTCGACGAGACGCAGCTTCGTTCCTGCCGGCGTCAAATGATTCATGCCTTTCCACATGGCTTGTGCCGGTTTATCCTGGAGGTACATGATAGCCGCGGGTACACGGGATTGCCCCGTGCGCGCCGGCGGAAGTGCGGGGCGGGTTTCCCGCCGAGCGCCAACAGTAGGGAGGCACGTGCGGACATGGAAAAGATGGTCCGGTTGGACACAACGGCTCTTTCCAGCTTTGTCTCCTCCGGTGAACTGGATCGGCTTGATCCCTTTGTTCGGACCGCGCACGATCTGCTCCGACAGGGAACGGGCGCAGGAGCTGACTTTCGCGGATGGTTGGAGCTGGCACGCCGGGCTGACCGCCAGGAATTAGAAAGGATCCTGGCGGCTGCCCGGCGGGTGCGGGAGAAGGCCACGGCGTTCGTGGTGGTGGGCATCGGCGGATCGTATCTCGGCGCCCGGGCAGCTATTGAGATGCTTCTCCCCCTCCACCGCAATGAGATGGCGCTGCCCAAGCGTAACGGGCCGCGCATCTACTTCCTGGGCAATCACCTCTCTCCTGCCGTGACTGCGGAGATCCTGGCGCTCCTGGAGCAGGAAGAAGTGGTCGTCAACGTCATTTCCAAGTCAGGCACCACCACCGAGCCGGCGCTGTCCTTTCGCCTGTTGCGGGAGCAGCTGCTCCGCCGTTATGGCCGGGAAGAGGCCCGCCGGCGGATTCTGGTGACTACGGACCGGGAGAAGGGGGCATTGCGTAAGCTCGCCGCCGAGGAAGGGTATGAGACCTTCACCATTCCCGACGACGTAGGCGGCCGTTACTCGGTACTGACACCCGTGGGTCTGCTGCCGATGGCGGTGGCGGGAATCGATGTGGAGGCGGTTCTGGCGGGAGCGGCAGCCGCGGCGGAGTGGTGGACCAGACCGGGGGTGGGCAACAACGAAGCCTACCAGTACGCGGCCTTACGGAACATTCTCGCCCGCAAAGGGCGCCAGATAGAGCTTCTCGTGAACTTCGATCCTCACCTTCACACCTTTGGCGAATGGTGGAAGCAGCTCTTTGGCGAGAGTGAGGGCAAGGACGGCAAGGGCCTCTACCCGGCCTCGGCCGACTTTACCACCGATCTGCATTCCCTCGGGCAGTACATCCAGGAGGGAGCGCGAATTCTCATCGAAACCGTCCTGCACCTGGAAAACCAGGGGCCGGATCTAGTCATACCCGCGGAAGCCACCGATATCGACGGCCTTGAGTACCTGGCCGGGCGCACTCTGGGGCATGTCAACGAGATGGCCTTCCGGGGAACCGTTGAGGCCCACGTAGCTGGTGGTGTCCCCGTAATCCAGCTCCACCTGGCCGAGCGCAGTGCACCCGTCTTCGGGCAGCTTGTCTTCTTCTTCGAGGTTGCCTGCGCAATCAGTGGCTACCTGCTGGGAGTCAATCCTTTCGACCAACCGGGAGTGGAGGCGTACAAGCGGAACATGTTCCGACTGCTGGGCAAGCCGGGGATATAAGCCCCACACGCAGGCATGAGGCTTTTCAAGTTGAGGCGCAAGACCGGGCCTGAATGAGGATATCACTAAGCAAAAGGGGCAAGAGCTTTCGATTGCTCTTGCCCCTTATTATTCTGCTTCAGAATTGGTAGCGGAACGTCAGGCAGGCCGCACCGCTCAGCTGATAATCGAGACTGATCTCCGTATGCCGCAACGGCAGAGAGGCCGTGAGGGAGGTACCGAACGTGGCGGTGGGGTCACCCTCGCGTTGCGTCGCTACCAGGCTGGCCGTGCCCCGGAAGCCCGGAATCTCCAGGTCAAAACCAACCCCTCCTGACCAGTCAATCCTGCCGGTACTGTCAGCTGTGGCATCGAGCCGGACCAGGAAGGAGGGGGCGGGGTAGAGGCGGGTTGAAAGTCCGAGGATGCCGTGCGTAGCCCGGCTCTGGGACCGGAAGCCAATCTTGCCGGCAATACGACCCCAATCTCCCAGGCTCAGCTCAGGGCCGAATGCCAGGCCGACCTGGGGGCTTTCTGCTGGCGGCCAACGCCAGGCGATATTGCCGACCCAGGTGGTGCGCGAGTTCAGGCGGGACCGGAATTCTGTCTCTGCTACAGCACCCGCGTACTGCGAACCGAGCGGCCAGGCCGGAAAGAGGTCCGGCGCGGGCAGAAAGAGCGGCTCTGCGAAGGTGGGCGAGCGATACGCGACCCGGAAGAAACCGCCGAGATTTCCCACAACAGCTTCGCCCCTGAGTTGCAGCTCTGCCCCGACAGAATCGGTACGGTCGGGCGCAACCTGCAGCGCCAGGTGGCTGGCGAACCGCACGTAACCGAAGACCAGCAGCATTTGCCGGTAGGTGTAATCGAGAGCAAGGGTCTCCAGGCTCTCGCCCGTCTCCAGGGCCGAGAGGTGGCCCCAGGCCAGAGTCAACTGCTCGCTGCTGCCAAGCTGCTGGGCGGTGATGCCCAGACGGTAGGTGGTGCCCTGCCAGGGGAGGGCAGCGGAGGAGCCGGGGGTTACGATGCCTTGCTCGAGCGTGAGATGCCAGGGCGGAGAGGCGCTCGCGGCAGACGCGGATAAAGTACTGATGCCCAGAGCTACCACAGCAAGGCAAAGTATGATACTAAGACGGAACGGCATGAACCTGAGCATCGCGCATCCCCCATTGCCCCCGCGGTTTTGCGCAAAACTATACCTGCAATTCTTCCTTAGTCCGGGACTTCCTGCTTACTAATGTAGAATTTTCCCGCCTGGCCCGCCAGCTCTCCAGCCACTCATAAAGCACGGGTATAACGACCAGCGTCAGGCTTGTGCCGACCACCAGGCCACCGAGTAGTGCTATTGCGAGCGGTGTTTGCAGCGTATCACGGGCGTAGGGGCCGACAATCAGCGGGAACAGTCCGACGATGGTGGTTATTGCGGTCATCAGGATCGGGCGCAGCCGCGTGCTGGTGGCAAGAAGCACGGCCGGGCGCAGGGCAATCCCTTGCTGACGCAATTGCTGAATGCGATCGATCAGTACGATGGCGTTGTTGACAATGATGCCGCCCAGCATGACCAATCCCATTCCCGACGAGAGGCCAAGGGGAGTCCGGGTCAGTGCCAGGGCGACGAGACTACCCGTGGCGCCCAGCGGGATGGTCAGCATGATGAGGAGCGGTTTGCTGATCGATTCGAACTGCACCGCCATCACGACGTAGATGAGGAAGATCGAAAGGAGCAGGACGAGCCAGAGCTCTCCCAGGGACTCGTCGATGAGCTCCTGCGTGCCGACGATGCTTATCTCATATCCCTCGGGCATCACATTGCCTGACTGCAGTTGAGCCATAACCGAGCGGACGATTCTGACCCCTTCCGCCTGGGAAAGCCGCCCCAGGAACGCCCGGACCTGCACTGCAGGTAGCCCATCTACCTGGCGCAGGATTGCAGGACCGACGGTCTCTTCGGGTGTGGCCACCCGCCCGAGCGTGGTTACCGAGCGGGTCCCGTCCGGCCGGGCGATAAGGCCAGGTATCTCGAGAGCCGCCAGCCGCTTCCTATCGAGAGAACCGGAGGCAGCCTCCTGCCGGGGGCTGTCGGCGGTGAGGTCGGGGTGCAGTTCCACCGGGAGAGTATGACCCTGAGCGTCTTTGATGTAGAGTATCGGGTCATTGGCCAGGGCCTGGCGAACGGTAAGGCCGATCTGTCCCGGCAATGCTGAAGCCATGGCGGCCCGTGCCGGGCTGATCGTATAACGCAGTTCCGGCAGGCCCTGCTGAAGATCTGTATCTACACTGCTGAAGGCACCGGCGGACCGCAGCCGCTCGGCAAGGGTCTTGGCCAGGAGTTCGACCTTGTCCTTATCCGGACCGCGCACTTCGGTAATGATGGCTCCTTCCTGGAGCATCGCCAGGGAGCCATAACCTCCGCCCTGGACAACCGTGACGGAAGCATCCGGGCTGAAGGAGCTGGCGGCCCGGCTCAGCCGTGCTGTCAGCTCTTCCAGGAGGGCTTCGTTACTTCTTTGACGACGGGCGGCGGCTCGCAGGCGGATGGTGAGCTGGGCCCGGTGCGTACCGCCATTGAGCAACGATGATACGTCGGTAGTACTGCCGGAGCCGACCTGGGCGGCTACCCACTCAATATCGGGGAGCCCTTGCAGGGCTGCCTCGAGTTTTTCCACCAGTTGCAGAGTGCGGCTGGACGCAGTACCCGCGGGCAGGCTGGCCTTGACGGTCACCACGTCCTCATCGGGAACGGGAATCAGCTCAATTCCCAGCCCTGGCAGCACCGTCAGTGAGGCAGCGAAAGCAAGGAGAGCAAACGCAGCGACGGCCAGCCGGTGCTGCAGAGACCAGGTGAGGATCCGCATGTGTATACGATGGAGCCAATCCTGTTCCGGTTCGGCAAGAGCTGACGCCGCCTCGGACGTCCCATCCAGGCTGGCAAGCCCGGCGCCATTGGCAGCGGCAGTTGCCGACGTGAGAGCGGGATGAAAGCTTCTGCCACGCAGGATGCGGGCGGCTGTCGCCGGCACCACGGTCAATGCGACGGCGAGGGAGGCCAGCAAGGCCAGAGTGACCGTCAGTCCGAGTGGGCCGAAGAGGGTGCTGGCCAGGCCGCGCACGAAAACTACGGGCAAGAAGACGGCGATCGTGGTTAGCGTCGAAGCTGTGATCGCCCCGGCCACTTCCCCGGCGCCGGTCATGGCTGCTTCCTCCGCGCTAAGTCCTTGATCACGCAAGCGGGAGAAGTTCTCGGTTACTACGATGGCGTTGTCAACCACCATGCCCAGCGCGAGAGCGATACCTGCCAGCGTCATCAGGTTGAGGGTCTGTCCCAGCCATCTCATCACGATAAGGGTGATGCTGACGGAAAGCGGGATACTGAAGGTGATGAGGAGCAGTTCCACCCAGCGGCGGCGCAGGAAGGGATAGAGCGAGAGGACCGTCAGCAGCGCCGCGACAACGCCTGCCTCCGTGAGCGAATCGAGCGAGCGTCGGACCAGCAGCGACTGGTCGATTAAGGGATAGATCTTGATTCCTTGCTCTTCAAGCCGCAACTGCTGCAGGCGGGCGTTGACCGCATCCACCACCTTGACCGTGTTGGCATCCGAACGTTTCTGGATGCGCAAGAGCACGGTGGGCTTCCCGTTCACACGGGTGGTAGCCGCTTGCTCATCAGCAGCAATCCGGGTAATGGTGGCAATATCCTTCAGCCGGACAAGCTGGGGCACGGAGGCCATGAAAGGGAAAAGAGGATTGGCCTGCGGTGTCTTGACACCAACCACCACGTCGGCCAGGTCGTCTACGGTTTGCAGGCTGTAGCCGGTGCGGATCTGGTAGAGACGGCCGCCTTCTTCGATCGGGTTGGCCGGCACGTAGGTATTGGCGGCGACAAGGAGTTGACTTAGCAACTCATGGTTGAGGCCAAGCTCGCGCAAGCGTTCCTGATCGTAGCGGATTTCGAGGCGCGGACGGGCGCCTCCCTCCACTGCTACCTGCACTACATCAGGTACCTGCCGGAGGGCGGGGGCAATCTCCAGCTCAGCCTTCTGAGTGAGAGTCTCGAGGTCGAGCTTCTCACTCTGAAGGGCGAGCAGAAGTACCGGGTACTGCCTGGGATCGGTAGCAAGGACGAGAGGAGGCTCAATATCTTCAGGCAGGGTGAGGGAAAGGCGTGAGACCTGCGCCTGCATTTCGTTCAAGCGCTGGGTGATATTCGTCCCCCACTCGAACTCCAGGATGACCACGCCTACGTTCTCGAGGCTGTAGGAGGTAGTGTGCCTCACGTCCGGCAGACCGGCCAGGGCAGCCTGCAGCGGGTTGGTTACCTTCTCCTGAATAGTCTCGGGGGTCGCTCCGGGATATATAACGGCTACTGAGGCGACCGGGTAATCGATTTGCGGAAAGAGATCTACCGACAGCTGGGGTAGCGTGACTGCCCCAAAGACGAGCAAGGTGAGGGTGATCATAAAGGTGCCTATTGGCCGCGCCACCGCCCATTTGATTATCTGCATGGCAGTCCTGCTCGTGTTCTCCTTTGCCAGAAAGAGTCACGAATAACTCACGGTCACGATCCGGACCCGGCCGTTACCACCTTGGCATCGCGCGGCAGGCTCAGCAGGGTGGAAGGCTGTAAGCCGGAGTTGATTTTGGTTTCCTTTACGGTCAGAACGTAGCTTAGCTGGCCTTCCTGGTTGTAGACCTCCAGGCGGTGAGCTATGAGCTCTTGCGCGCTCAGCCAGATCTTCTCCCAGCCCAGCGTGCCCTCGGCGGTGCGGGGCACAGCTTTGACCACGTGATACTTCTTACCGTCGCGAATCTCCTCACCCAGATAGGTCAGATGGAACAGACTGGTAGGGGGTAAGCCCACCAGGCTGTCCAGGCCGAGAGCTACATCCAATCCTTGCTTGCTCATGAGCGTTTTCAGGTCCTGCACTACGATCTCATGGGTTACAGGCAAGTATACTCGCAGCTCGCCGGCGGCCCGGTTGATGACCATCACCTGACCAGCGACGAAATCGGGGGAGAGATAGTTCAAACGCAGGATGTCAGGGAGCTTCATCTGGACTTTTCCGGTTATGACTGCCTTTTCTTTCGTCTGGGGATGGTACTGCTCGATTTCGATGCTCATGGTGATATCCTGCAGAGAGCGGGTGTTCTTTTCGACCCGGGCTACCAGTTCGGCCAGAGGTTCATTAGAAGCGGTAGCAGCCGCATACAGGTGGCCCCGATCGGGGAAAAGCCTCGCGAAGCCGCCAACCGTGGCCAGAGTAGCGATGAGAATCACAAGCTTCCGGAGGCTGCGTCGTTGGTATTTACCGGTGTCGAGCGTGGAGAATGAACTGGGGGTGACCTGGACTGAGTGCATGCTGAACCACTCCTTCCACGACCGCGAGCACAGGGGACGCCCGGGATCGGATTCTAGACAAGGCCGGGGTTTCCTTCTCCAGTCTTCCGTTCTTCTCCGCGGCGTTCCCGAGCCAGAGCGTGCTCTTATGAGCGGACGCAGGCATGTGATAGAGTTAAGATACTATGGCGGCCGACTTCGTTCCAGTCGGCGGTTGCATGAAAAAGGAGTATTCGCTATGGCTGGAAAACCCCTCTGGCTTTTGCGGCCACTTCCCGATGCCAAAGCCACCGCCGAAGTAAGGCAGCTGGTGGCACGTCTTAATCTACGAACTGTATGTGTGGACGCCGGTTGCCCCAATCTCGGGGAGTGCTGGGCACAGCGTACGGCAACGTTCATGATCCTGGGCAAGCACTGCACCCGCCGCTGCGGCTTCTGTAAAGTTCTTACCGGCCGGGGGGACGTACTAGATCCCTTCGAACCCTGGAACGTGGCGCAAGCGGTCCGCCAGCTCAAGCTACGCCATGCGGTGATCACCTCGGTGACCCGCGATGATTTGGAAGACGGAGGTGCGGCGCATTTTGCTGCCACGATCCGCGCCGTTCACCAGCTGAATCCCGAAACCAGCGTCGAAGTGTTGATCCCAGACTTCAAAGGTGAGGCCGGGCCGCTCAAGACGGTACTGGAGGCGGGGCCGGAGGTTCTCGCCCACAATATTGAGACTGTGGAGCGACTGCAGCGTCGGGTACGCCCACAGGGACGGTTCGGTCGCTCCCTTGAGGTTTTGCGACGGGCCAAGGAGTTCCGCCCCGGGGTGCTGACCAAGTCCAGTATCATGCTGGGGCTGGGTGAGACGCCGGAAGAGGTCCGGGAGGCGATGGTAGCCGTGCGTGAGCAGGGGGTCGATTTCTTCACCATCGGTCAGTACCTGCGCCCGTCCAAGGACCACCTTCCCGTAGAAAGATACGTTCCTCCTGAAGAGTTTGAAGAGTACCGCCGGTTTGGTCTTGAGATCGGCTTCAAACACGTGGCGGCCGGGCCCCTGGTTCGCAGCAGCTACGATGCGGCCAGAGCTTTGCACGCGGCCGATTTCAAGGTGGCGGAGACGGGAGCGAGGATAGGAACGGGGACGGCATTGACCCCAGATTGAGAGGGGCGATCTCCTGTGCCAGCACGCTGGCGCGTGCTCCCCGGCGCTGTACCCGGCCGGTTACGACCAGGGCCGGCGCCCCGAAGAGGAACTTGCCGTAGCGCTGGTAGACGGGTGCGAACGCGGTCAGGTCCAGCAGGCCCGTCTCATCTTCCAGCGTGAAGAAGACGACCACCCGGCCACTGCGGGTCGGGGGGCGGTGGGGACGGATCAGCAGGCCGGCCACCCGTACTCGCTCTCCCTCGGCTCGGGCCTGTACTTCCTCGTTGGTGACTATCCCGAGCGTTCGCAACTGTTCCCTGTAGAAAGAGAGCGGGTGGCCGCTGGGGCTGAAGCCCAGGACCGCAAACTCCCGCAGGCTTTTCTCAAGGGGGGTGAAGTCCGGCCAGGCTTGTTCTTCCGGCATCTCCAGTGCCAGACGCAACTGCTGGCCGGTTCCCGCAGCCTCGGGCCTTGCGCCAAGAAGGTCGGGGAGCTGGAAGAGCAGGGCGCGCCGGTGCGGGTTGGGGGTAAGAGAGTCGAAGGCCCCCGCCAGGATCAGGTTGGCCAGCACGTCCCGGGGCAGGTCGACGCGGCGGACAAAGTCGGTGAAGCTGCGGAAACTCCCACCCTCCTCGCGGGCCGCAAGAATCTTCCGGACTCCTGCCTCTTTCAAGCCCTCGACCTGAAAAAGGCTTGGGCGGATGGTGTGTTCATCCTCCACCGTAAATCGCCAACCATCGCTCTTATTCACATCGGGGTTTAATATCTTGATGCCCCGCCGGGCTGCCTCCACCGCCAGCGCGTGGGGCGGATAGAACCCCATCGGTTGACAGCTGAAGAGAGCGGCGTAAAAGGCTGCCGGATAATGCTCGAGCAGATAGGCAGTCTTGTAGGCAGTATTGGCGAAAGCAGCCGCATGGGCCTCGCAGAAGCCGTAACCGGCATAACCCACAATGTAGGAGAAAATGGTACGGGCAATCTGGGGGTCGATGCCGCGGGCAATGGCTCGGGCAATGAACTCTTCACCGATGGCATCCATCTCTTTTTGGGAACGGTAGTGGGTCATCACCCGGCGCAGGCGGTCAGCTTCTCCGGGCGTGAAGCCGGCCACCCGGGTGGCGACGGCAATCACCTGTTCCTGATAGAGCACTACTCCATAGGTTTTGGCAAGGATGGGCTCAAGCTCAGGCAGCAAGTAGGTTACCGGCTCACGGCCATGGCGGCGGGCCAGGAAAGGCTCGACCATGTCGCCCTTGATCGGCCCGGGGCGGATGAGGGCGACGCTGGCCACCAGGTCTTCAAAGTGATCCGCCCCCAGGCGGGCCTGCAGCGCCCGCTGGGCCGGGCTCTCCAGCTGGAACATGCCCACCGTCTCGCCACGCCTGATCCGCCTGTAAGTGGCAGGATCTTCATCCGGTATCTCCGCTTCCGAAAATGCCGGAGAGACCTGCCGGACGGTTTGAACAGCCTGGTCCAGGGCCGAGAGAGTACGCAGGCTGAGCAGGTCGAGTTTGATCAGCCCCAGATCCTCGACGGCATCCTTGTCGAACTGGATGATTTCAACCCCTTTGGCTGCCACCTGCAGCGGCGATATCTCGGTGATCGGATCGCGGCTGATTACCAGCCCTCCCAGATGTGTGCCGATGAACCGCGGGAAACCGGCGACACGGGCCGCCAGCCGGAAGAGCAGTTGATAACGTTCCAGCGGGAAGTGGCTGTCACGGATTTCCGGCAGCGTGGCTACGGCTTTCTCGATGGCGTCGGCCGGAATGTGGGGAAACTTCTTGGCCAGCCGGTCCATCTCCGCCTCCGGAAACCCCAACACCTTTCCGATTTCTCGCAGCGCGGAGCGGGCGTGGTAGGTGGAAAAGGTGCAGACGGAAGCCACGTGCTCCCGCCCGTACTTTTCGTAGACGTAAGCCGCCACCCGGTCCCGGTGCTCGGCGGCGAAGTCGATGTCGATATCGGGCTTTTGTGCCCGCTCCAGGCTGAGGAAGCGCTCGAAGAGCAACCCCCGCTTGAAGGCGTCGACCTCCGTCAGTCCCAGACAGTAGGCGACGACGGAGTCGGCTGCCGAGCCGCGGCCGGCCAGGCGAATGCCCCGGGTCCGGGCAAACTGCACCAGATCCCAAACGACCAGGAAGTAATCCTCCACCCCCAGCCGGGTGATCACATTTAACTCATGTTCGATACGGGCGGCGAGCGGCGGGGTGAGCTCGCCGTACCGCTGCCTTGCCCCGGCTTCCACCAGCCGACGGAGGAAGGCGGCTGCCGAGATCTCGCCCGGGGGCAGGGGAAAAGAAGGAAAGCGGGGCCGGGAAAGGTCAAGTGCGGGCTGGCAGCGTGCGGCTATCTCCAGGGTGGCGGCCAGGGCTCGGGGATGTTGGGCAAAGAGTGCGGCCATCTCTTCGGCAGACTTGAAGTAGCTCTCGCCATTGAGGGGACGTGCCGGGTGGACTTCCTCCAGTGTCGTGCCGGTGCGTACGCAGGTCAGCACGTCATAAAGAGGAAAGTCAGCCCGCTCCAGCTGGTGAACGGGATTCGTCGCCACCACCGGAAGGTGCAAGTATTCTCCCAGCTCCACCAATGCCTGGTTGAGCCAGATGCTGCGGGGAAGCAGCCGGTTTTCCAGTTCAAGATAGAAAAGAGCAAGATTTTCTTGGAAGAGCCGGGCAACCGTCGCAGCTTCCTCCCGCCGGCCGGCCAACAGCAGCCGGCTGATCTCCCCTTCCCGTCCGCCGGAGAGAACGATCACATCTTCCCAAAGTTCGGGGACTCTGTCCGGCAGGGCGAAGCGGGGAAGGCACGGATTCTGGCGGGGGCTGTTTTGGTAGGCCAGGGTCAGAAGCCGGCAGATATTGGCATACCCGCGGGGATTCTGTGCCAGCAGGATGAGAATGGCTGTTGCTTGCGGCTGGTCCGGGGAACAGCAATGGTGGGGGGCAAACTGGGGGAAGAGGCAAGGTACCACCAGTTCCACCCCTTGGATCGGTTTAAGGCCGGCGGCGCATGCCAGCTTATGGAAGGCCAGTGCTCCACTCACATTCATCCGGTCGGTCAGCGCCAGGGCCGGCATTCCCAGGGCGGCGGCTTTGGCCACCAATTCCTCCAGAGCGGCGGTGGCGGAAAGGAAGGAGTAGGGTGAGTGTACGTGCAGATGAACGAAACTCATATCCTCATATCCTCAGTCCTCTATCCGGTATAGGTACCAATCTCCCTCGGGCAGCTCCCGGTAGAGCGTGTAGCGGTCGGCCAGGGCGGCGCGCACCTGGAAGAAGGCCTTGGGCGGTTCGTTTCGCCACCAGCTCCCTATCTCCAGCCAGAAGTCGATGATCTCCTGGATCTCACGGGAGAGGTTCTGCCAGCGGAAGGAGAGAGGGAGTCCGTGCGCGTCACACCGGACGGTCACCTTTTGCTTGACCAGATGGCTCATAAGAGTTCGTAAGCCTCCCTCAACAGCTGGTGCACCTTCTCCCGGCGGTCGGGTGCGTACTCCCCGGCCACCCGGACGGTGTCGGGGCCAAAACGAGCTTGTAAGGAGTTGAGCAGCGATATAAGGCGTTTTTCCCTATCCCTTTCATCGCCGCGAGCGGCAAAGGGAAGGCGGGTTTGTTGCTGCCGCGCCCGTGTGAGGTTTTCCGCCCGTAAGGTAATCTCCCATTCCCCGGTCGGATCGTCTTGTTGCAGGCGGGCGAGAAGCCGGGTGAAAAGCTGGCGGGTGATAAGGTTGAGGCGATCGAAGTCTCCAGGAACAGGAGAAGGGGGATTCAGCACCGCTTTGTACTCTTTCCTGCGGTGTGGTTGTCTCCTTTCCGGGCCGGTGTCCTTGAGAGCCGGGAGCGGCTTAAGATCCTCGCGTCCGGCCGTTATCAGGACCAATCTGCCCGCCGCCCAATCTCCGGCTGCGAGCCGGGTTGCCAGGGAACGGGCAAGTTCTGTGGCCACTGGCATGATCTCCTGGGTGAACTCCCCGATTTGGCTGACTTCAAGCCAGGGAGGACAGGGCCAGGTTTGCAGAGGACGCCGGTCTTCGTTCCGTGCCAGGCGCAAAAGCAGATTTCCGGCTTCCAGGCCCGCCTGGGCCAACAAGTGGTGGGGGGGCACAGAGAGGACCTGGCCCCAGGTGCGAATACCCAGTTGCTCCAGGCGAAGGCAAACCTCTTCCGGAATCTCATCTGCCCAGCGTATCGGCAAAGGTTGCAAGAACGCCATTTCATGGCCGGGAGGGACTATGGTCAGTGCCGGCAACTGGCGGGTACTGGCGTGGCGGGCAGCCAGCTTGGCAATCCAGCGGTTGACTCCCCAGCCCAGTGCAGGCTGCAGGCCGGTGACCAGGACAATCTCCTTGAGCAGCGAAGGCATTATGCTGCTGCTGCCGGGAAGCCTAGATAGATCGAGGAAGATTTGCCCAGAATGGGAAACTTCCACTACCTCAGTGTACTTGATACAAACTCTCAATAATGATTGATCGGCCTGTACTGCTACTTTAGGAACGGCCGGCACATAGTAATGAGGCAGGAGGATACAGGCTACCTGGGACATCAGCAGTCACCTTACCGTTGGCCGCCGGAATGCTGCTTGCGAACTGTTGTTCGAAACTGGTGTTCGCTTATATTATAATTGGCTGACCTGCAGGCGCAACGGATTCCGGATGGGGATTCAGGAGGAACTTTTCCCCACCATGACTAAACCGGCACTCTTCTGGAAACCCTGGAAAGCGCAGATGCATTTGCAGGAATACGCTCTTGTTTGGCAGGAGAAGCGGTGCGGGTGACGAACTTAACAGCAGGGATAGCAGATACGACGCCAGTTTCTTACAGACCTTCCACCCCGTCTTTCCAGCCCGTTTACCGTTACCTGCTTGCACAGTTCACGAAAGCAGCTACGGACGGCTTGAGGCTCAGCGGCTAACAAACGGTAGACCACACCCTGGACGCAACCCACTGCGAAAGAGGTGAGGGTGGTGAATGCGAAAAGGGAAGTCCTCATTCGGTTCAGCAGCCTGCCGCTGAAGGATCCGCGCAGCAGGGCCGTGTTACGCCTGCTTCAGGATGACAGCTACCTATCCCGGCTTTCATTTGTGACCAACCGCGACCTGTTGCCTAACACCCTGCTGGTTGCTGAAGCAGGGAGCGATGCTATCCCCTTCGAGCTCGAGCTTGGGGCAGTGCAGCGGGAAGAGGTTTCGCTGGTCAACGGTCATCTGGTCCGACACGTCCACAAGACGCGCACGCTCTGTATTCACGAACCCACCCGTGCTATCCGCCCGCTGCAGCTCTTTCAGGGGCGGCTCTACGTGATGCTGGTCTTTGCACAGGAGACGCCCGCCTGGTACCGTCTGGTAGCGGAGCCCAATCCGGCGCTACCGGTCACATCTGAGGCCCGCCAGAGCATTGACAGCGTCTTACGGCAGATAGTCAGGGATCAGCTGGATCTGGCTTTGCATGCGATCTTGAGCCGATACGAGGTGGAAGAGGCTTTGCGGGAAGGCGACCGCGAGCGGTTTGCCCGGGCTGCACGACTATACAACCAGTTGCGCGAGCGGTGCCTGATCGACGTGGAGTAGATGGACTAGCTGCTGAAAACAGGCTGACGAGTAACGAGGACCGGGGGAGGCGCCCCTGGTCTTTGCGCGATTGGATGTCTATAATGCCGCCGGAGGTGCACGGAGGTGCCGACCCTGTTTGAACCGGTAACCTTTCGCAATCTGCGTCTGCGCAACCGGCTTGTCATGTCACCTATGTGCCAGTACAGCGTCTTTACTCAAGATGGCCGGGCGAACGATTGGCATCTGGTTCACTATGGAACCAGGGCTACAGGTGGAGTCGGATTGATCCTGGTCGAGGCGACGGCCGTGGAAGCGATCGGCCGAATCTCCACCGAGGATCTGGGCCTGTGGGAGGATGGACAGGTAGAGCCGCTGGCCCGGGTCGTCCGCTTCGTTCATTCTCAGGGAGCAGCCATTGGTGTGCAACTCGCCCATGCGGGCCGCAAGGCCTGGAGCAACAAGAAAGGGCGCGGGCCCGGCATACCCGTTGCCCCGAGTCCTCTGCCCTTCGGGCCCGATTGGGTGACGCCGCAAGCTCTGGATGAAGCCGGAATCGAACGGGTAGTCGCTGCCTTCCGTATGGCAGCGGTTCGTGCTCTGGCGGCAGGTTTCGACGTGGTGGAGATTCACGCTGCCCATGGGTATCTGCTCCACAGTTTCCTCTCCCCCCTCTCCAACCATCGCCAGGACGAGTATGGGGGCAGTCTGGCCAATCGGATGCGGCTGCTGCTGCAGGTTACCCGGGCGGTGCGCCAGGTTTGGCCGCAGGAGAAGCCCTTGTTTGTCCGCGTTTCGGCCAGCGACTGGACTGCGGGAGGCCTGACGCCCGATGACATGGTGGTAGTGGCCCGGGCGCTGAAGGAAGAGGGAGTCGATCTGATCGACTGTTCATCCGGGGGTAACGTACCGCAAGCTGATGTTCCGGTGGGACCGGGATACCAGGTGCCCTTCGCCGAAAAGATCCGTCGGGAGGCCGGAATCGCCACCGGAGCGGTCGGCCTGATTACCGCTCCCGAACAGGCAGAGGAGATTGTGCGCAACGAGCGGGCCGATCTGGTCCTGCTGGGCAGGGAGCTACTCCGCAATCCGTACTTTGCTCTGCAGGCGGCTCGCGTCCTGGGGGCCGAGATAGCCTGGCCCACCCAGTACCTGCGGGCTCGTCTCTGAGGTTCGGGGATTCCTCCAACGCCCAGTAAACCGATGGCAGCAGGATTCCCCACGGCTAGCTTGAATTGTTGGCCGCAGGCAGGTGCAGGATGCGAGGGATGGGTGTGATAGAGCGAGGGCAGCTAGAATTGCCCGCAGCCGCAGCAGACCAGGGGATGCAACCGGCGGCGGCAAGCGACACGACCCGGCGGTCGGCAGTGCCGGTAATCCTCGAGGTAGTGCACGTCCTTGGGAGCTCCTTGCTGCTTGCCTTCTTCATCGTCCATTTTGTCGGCAGGCCCTTCACTGTGGAGGGCCCGTCCATGTACCCCACCTTGCGTAGCGGCGAAAGGCTGATCGTCGACGAATTGAGTTACCGTTTCGGTTCACCCGAACGGGGCGATGTCATAGTTTTCCGTTATCCGTCCAACCCCAGGCAGTTCTTCGTCAAGCGGTTGGTGGCGCTGCCCGGAGAGGTGGTGGCCATCCGTGACGGCCAGGTCTGGGTTAACGGTCAACCCCTGCCCGAGGATTACCTGCCGGAGGAGACATGGGGCGAATTCGGCCCGGTCGTTGTTCCCGAGGATCACTACTTCGTTCTGGGGGACAACCGCAACAACAGCGCCGATAGCCGTGATCCGCGGGTGGGCTTCATTCCCCGCAAGCTGGTGGTGGGGCGGGCGATATGGCGATACTGGCCCCTCGAACGGGCCAGCGTGCTACGTGCCCCCAGCGAGTGGCGGGCATTGGCCCATCCCTGAGCAGAAGCGAAGCCGGGCGCGGTGACGGTACGACCCGGGATACCGTACATCGTACATGGAGGTGCTGGCCCTGTTTGAGGAATACCTCGAAGCCGTAATTCAGCAGATAGAGACCATTCGTCTCACTCAGAAGGAGAAGATTCGCGAAGCCGCCCGGCGGATTGCCGACGCGATCCTCCGGGGGCATGATCTGTACGTCTTCGGCGCGGGACATGCCGGCATCGTGGCCGAAGAGTCGTTCTACCGCGCTGGTGGCCTCATGTTGGCCAACCCCATCTTTGCTCCGGGGCTTTCTCTGAATGTGCGTCCCGTGACGATGACCACCGAGATGGAGAGGATGCCGGGGTATGCAGCTGTCATCCTGAGGTCGACCCGGCTCGGCGCCGGTGATGTGTTGATCATTCACTCAACTTCGGGTAGGAATGCCGTGCCGGTGGAGATGGCCATCGAGGCACGACGCCGGCAGGCTACGGTGATCGCCATAACCTCGCTCGCTTACAGCAGTTCCGTCTCCTCGCGTCTGCCATCGGGGTTGCGCCTCTTTGAGGTGGCCGACCTTGTGATTGACAACGCCGGCATCCCCGGTGATGCCGTGGTCCAGCTTCCCAACAGTGAGACCCGTTTCGGACCGACGTCGACTGTGACGGGCACGGTGATTCTCAACTGCATCCTGACGGAGACGGTCTTCTTCCTGCTGGAGCAGGGAGAGGAGGATCCTCCGGTCTTCGTCAGCGCCAACCTGGATGGGGCAGATGAGATCAACCGCCGGCGGATTGAGCGGTATCGCCAGCACATTTATTATCTGGATTGAGAAAGCAGATCAGTCGCGGGCAAAATCGCGACAGAGCCAAAGAGCCAAAGAGCCAAAGCATGGCCAACACAGTAAAGGGAGGGAACAGGAACGCCCCCTCCCTTGTCTTGTGGTTTGCTTTCACCGATTGCTTTTTCGGTCTTACCTGCGCGCTTTGCCTGCCGCCTGCTTTTCGGTGCGCAGCTTCTGGTTGAGCGCCGGCACCACTTCTTTCAGCACTTTCTCGGCCGGTTCGCCCTGCTGGAAGATGCGGTATAGGGCCTGGTTGAGCATGGTCTTGGCTGTGTTTGGGTTGTAGAACATGGGCTCGGGGGCGGCGTACTCGGCGGCCAGGGCGAAGATCAGGATCTGTGAACCGGCTGTACGGGCGTTCGGGTACTGCTTGAGCAGTAGTTCGACCCACTCACGGGCGACCGACCGACGAGCCGGCTGTAGACCCTGGTAGCGGGCGCGCAATCTGTTGGCTTCCGGGCTCACCAGGAACTTGAGGAAGCGGACAGCTGCTTCCTTGTGGGGGGAGCCGGCGTAGATCGCATAACCATCCAGATTGGCCAGGGTCGATCGTGCTACGGGCCCCTTCGGCAAGTGAGCGATACCCAGCTTAAACCGGGTGTTGGGCAGCATGAAAGCCAGACTCCACGAGCCGTCAGCAGCGGTGGCGGCCAGTTCACCGGCAAAGGCATCGCGCAGGGTTGTCCCGGATATCTGAGCGGAGGTGGGAGAGACCTTCCAGCGGTGGATAAAATCGGCCCAGTACTGGATCGCCTTTATGGCGGCGGGCTGGTCGAGCAGGCAGAGGGTGTCGTCGGTGGGCGACATCATCTCCCCGCCGTTTTGCCGCACCCAGTAGGCCACGCGGTCAATCTCGTGGAAGAGGTAGAAACCCCACTGCTTGACACTGTTGCCCTGTCTGACGGTGAGCTTTCGAGCCAGCATAAGGAAGTCGTCCCAGTCCATATCGTTGGAGGGCTCCACGACGCCGGCACGTTCCACTGCGTCCTGGTTGTAGTAGAGGGCTACCGTACCCAGGTACTGGGGAAGAGCATATTGAACGCCATTCACCTGGAAGCCCCGCACCTGTCCGAGAGCCATGTCAGCAATGTCATCTGCGAAGAGGCCTTTCTGGATGTACGGGTTGAGATCCAGGAGCAGGCCTTGTTTGGCCCAGAAGTGGAGGTCGGGGCTCCACCAGCAGACGATGTCGGGCGCGGTCCCTCCTACCATGCTGGTGGTCATCTTTATCGGATCGGTGATCGGTTCATACACGATTTTTATGTCGGGGTTCTGCTTCTCGAAAAGCGGAATCAGCTCGGCCAGCATTTCGTTTTCATACGGACGCGGATACTCGGAGAATCGGAGCGTGATGCGGGACGAGGCGGCGCGGGCCGAAAGGACCACCCCCCAGGTACTCAGCAAAACAAGCAAGGCGATCAGGGTAAGAAAACCGGTGGCCGCGGCAGGGTACAAAGGCCAGCGGTTTACCGCGGGTGTACGTGAAGATGGCTGTACTCTCCGGGATAACATGAGACTGACCCTCCTACCCTGGTATACTGACCGTGAGTCTAAAGCGGGATCTTTTCCCCCTACTGGTACAACGTTCGGAGTATTTTTCCTGCCTATTGTGGGAGTTGAAAATAATGCTCCAGGAGGTACAGGCACCCGTGCTGTTGGAACTCAAAGGGGAAGACGAGTGGCGATGGCCGAAGGGAGTAGAACCGCTGCCCCGTTCGTTCTATGAACGGGATGCGGTTTCGGTAGCCCGTGCTTTGATCGGCCAGATCCTTGTTCACGAGCGGGAAGAGGGGCTGGTTGCCGGCAGGATTGTCGAAACGGAGGCGTACTGCGGACCGGAGGACCTGGCCTGTCATGCCCGTCGTGGACTGCGCACCCCACGCAATGAAGTGATGTACGGGCCGGCGGGCCATGCCTACATATACTTCATCTACGGCATGTACTACTGCGTGAACGTGGTCGTGGCCGCACCGGGGCTGCCGCAGGCGGTGCTGCTACGTGCGGTCGAACCCATAGCCGGTCTGGAGCTTATGGCCCTCAGGCGGCATCTAGCCTGGCCGCTGCCTGCGGCCGAGACCGCCGCAGGCCGGCGGGCCCGCCGGCTCCTGGCCTCGGGGCCGGGTCGCCTGGCCGCCGCCTTTGGTCTTGACCGCAGCCATAACGGTTGGGACCTGTGTCGCCCGCCGCTTTGCATCCTACCCGGCGACAGGCTACCGGGGCCGGACGAGATCGTGGCCACAACCCGTATCAATGTGGATTACGCTGGGGAATGGGCCAAGCGCCCCTGGCGGTTCCTCTGGAAGGACAATCCGTACGTTTCTGAGCCGCCCCGCAAGCCCGGCCCGGGTATGGGCGGCCTCGGCGCCCCTGCTGACGCCAGCAACAGCCGATAAGGCCGCTTTTCCGCTTCGTTGCAGGTGCGTCATACCCGGGCCGGGCGGGGGCCTGGCGGGCCTTACACAGCCGACCGATCGAAAGGCTTTACCACCCTTCGCGGCCGGCTGCCGGCAGCCGCTTGGGACCCGTCACAGCGTAACTTCCTTGCCGAGGCGGGCCGAGTCGTAGATTCCGTTGAGGATCTTCTGTACGGCCACACCGTCGTCGGCGCTGGCGAGCGGAGTGCGGCCCGTCTTAATGCAGTCGAGGAAGTGACGGATCTGGGCATCCCACATATTGCCGCGTTCGACTACGGGCGTTTCATCGACCAGATATCCTTCGTCTTCGGTGTAGATGGTGAAGGGATCGAGGTTGAGGCCCGCCTTCGTGCCAAAGACCTGGCTCAGGAGGGGTACCTCTTTGATGTTGGCCGCCCAGCTTACGTCGAAGATCATGCAGGCTCCGTTGGCGAAATGAATCACGCCACCGGCAAGATCCTCTACTCCAAAGACCAGGTTATCCGTGTCCAGCGCCTTCCAGCGGCTGACGGCCTTGGTCTTGTAGTCGCCGAACTTAGCGAAGACGCCAGCGCTTACCCGCACCGGCTCCGGATTACCCATCAGGTAGCGGGTGAGATCGATTATATGAACGCCGATGTCAATCACCGGCCCGCCGCCCGACTTGGCCGGATCAGTAAACCACCCCAGTGGTGTGCCACGCCGGCGGAGAATCGTTGCCTTGCCGAAGTAGATCTCACCGAACTTGCCGCTGGCGGCCATCTCCTTGGCAACCTGAACTTCCGTGCGGAAGCGGTTGACGAAGCCGATCTGCAAAACATTTCCCGTGCGGCGGGCGGCATCCCGCATCGCTTCCGCTTCGGCGACATTCATGGCCATCGGCTTTTCGCATAGGACGTGCTTGCCCGCCTCCAGGGCAGCGATGGTGGCGGCGGCATGGGAGTTATTCCAGGTGCAGACGCTGACCGCATCCAGGTCCGCCAGCTTTACCATCTCGTTGAAATCGGTGAAGACATGCTTGATGTTGTACCGCCGGGCAACCTCTTCTGCCCGTTCCGCCTTGATATCGCAGACAGCCACCAGTTCCACATCGGGCTGACGCAGATAGGCGGGAATATGAGCATTCTGGGCGATGTTTCCGACACCGATGATTCCTATCCGTATCTTGCCGTCGCTACGAATGGCCACAGTAAAACCCCTCCACGGAGAGCCAATGTGATCAGGCCCTGACCTGGCCCGATCCGTCTAGCCATCTCTTATATTAGTGAACGGCCGAACGTTTTCCTGCCTCCCCGGCCAGATTTACCGCGGGAAGGAGCAGATGGCACGCGTGCCGAAAGTTCATGAAGACCCTCTTTTATCTGCTGATAGCGAGCTTGTGTCCCGTTGTTGTCGACCATGTCCAAGACAAGGAGAGCTGTCTGTGCAGAAGCCGGGAGTTGCCGGGTTTCCGTGGAGAGTTTTGCTGGCCATTGGCGCAGGGGTGTGGGCGTCTCTTCTGCCCGCTACCGCAGGTGCTAAGGCGTCTGCCCTGCCGGCGGTATCAGCACTGCCCCCGCTACCGGGGGCGGTCGCTGCCGGCCCGACCCGCCTCTACACTGACGCCGAGCTAGGCTTCGAGTTGCTCCTCCCTGGCCACTGGCAGGTGGTGGCGCACGAGTCTGGAAGTGCCGGGGCTGGTGGGGAAGCGGCCTGGTGCGAATTTCGCCCGAGCGGAGCGGGGACGGGAGCAAGCCTGTGGATTCGCGTGATCCGCATCCCGCTGCAGCTGGATTCTGCTACCGGGAAGCTGGCGGCAGAGGAGCAGAACGCGCTGGCGAGTTGGTTGTCGGGTTCGTACTATGCCTGGCGCTGGTTGGTTGATCTGCGAACAGCTGACACCCGCCTGCCAGGGAGTGATGGGCCTGCTGCCGCAGGCAGCAGGCCGGTCGCGTACGCCAGCGGCGAGGGGATGGATAGCACCGGTGCCAGGGTGCAACTGCACCTGTGGGTCTTTGCCGGGCCAGGTGAAAAGGAGAGTGCCCAACCAACAGCTGCCCCGGGGTATCTGGTCATTGCCGGGGGACCGTCCAGAGAGGTGGAAGCAGAGCTGGGGCTGTTCAAAGCTATTGTCGCTACCTTCCGGCCTCTGGCGGCGACCGTTCCCGGAGCCGTCACCCACGATGCCCGCGCCAATCCTGCAGACGATCTGCTCGCGCCGCTTGAACTGCCGGAGGTGCAGTTGGCGCTCAAACAGCCCCGCGGTTGGGAAGCATACGCCGGCCGGCAGGGCGTGGAAAGCCTGGTGCAGCTGGCGGCTGCTGACGGCAAAGCTCTGAT
The DNA here is from genome assembly GCA_014896315.1 of Limnochordales bacterium. Taxonomy (GTDB): domain Bacteria; phylum Bacillota; class Limnochordia; order Limnochordales; family DUMU01; genus DUMU01. Next base: position 34,669 of record JADBKP010000003.1, on the reverse strand, counting down.
TCTGATTCACCTGATTGACTACTCCTCCCTCAGCCTGAGTGAAGAGAGTACCGATACGGAGGCAGTTGAGCTGTTAGGGCGGGCGTACCTGGCCATCCTGACGGTTCCGGCAGAGCAGGGGGGTGAGGGCCTGGCTGCCATCGACGTGAAGGCAGCCGGGCTGACGGGTGCGGATCCGGCCCGGTTTGAGGCAATCTTCACCTATGAAGATCCGCAGGTCGGCCCGGCAGCCGGATGGCTCCTGGTCCAGCTCGTGACGCCCGCTGCGCCCGGAGCGGCGCGGCATTTGCTGGTTCTCGAAGCCCGTTCCGTGGCGGACCGTTTTGACATCCTCTATCCGACCTTCCAGGCGGTGAGTGCGAGTATCCGGTTGCTGCCGCAAGCTTCCAACCCCTAACGGCAGGAACAAAACCTTCCTGCTCGAATCCTTTCCCAGGACGGGAACGCCGGGTAGGGCGCCGGCGGTATCTCCGTCCCAGCGGGAGGGGTAAAGATGAACAGACTCACGAGGAGGTTCTCCTCGCGGGCGGTGTTCGGCCTGGCGCCGGCGGCGCTGGCGGTCGTGGCTGCGGCCAGCGTGTTCGGCGGCATGTTCCTCGCGCTTGCCCCGGGTGTATGGGGTGAGGGCAGCACCGGCGGCTCCGTCAGCCCGGGAACGTCGACCGTAACCGTCACGGTGGAGACCGCTCGGAAGTTCGCGCGCACCAATCCGTTGCTGTTTGGCATCAACACGGCCCATTGGGACGAGACCATCTTCCCGGGACCAGCCAGCGACATGCTGCTCTCCGCCAATCGGGAAGTTATCGGGCGCGTGCGGGAGGCGGGGGTTACGATCCTGAAGTACCCCGGCGGGACGGCCGCCGACTCGTACGTGTGGAACAACCCTCGCAATCCCGCCAGCGAGATGGACACCGACGAGTTTATTGCCTTCTGCCGGGCGGTTGGTGCCGAGCCCTGGATTCAAGTGAATATCCCGGCAGGGCCGGAGGTGGCGGCGGCCTGGGTCGATTACGTGAATAACTTACATCATTATAATGTTAAGTACTGGGAACTAGGCGACGAGGAGTACGGGGACTGGGCGAAGGGGCACGCACCACCCGAGGTGTATGCGGCCAAAGCACGGCAGTTCATCCAGGCCATGAAAGCCAAGGATCCGACCATCAAAGTCGGTATCTCGGTGGTGGGGTTTGCCGGATACGACGATTGGACGCGCCAGGTGATCCGCCGGGCGGGTGATGTGATCGACATGGTCGTCTTCTCTTTCTACCCGCTCGAGCCCGGGCAGGAGAGCCCGGCTGCGTTTGTCCAAGCCTCTGCCAAGCTGCGTCCGCAGCTTGACTACATCCACCGGATCCTCCGGGAAGAGCAGCCCGATCGGGCCGATGAGATCCTGGTGATGATCGGCGGCTGGAATACGGTCAGTTACAACCCGACGCCGCTCGTGGAAGCGATGCCGAACGCGATCTTCGTCGCTCGCATGCTGGCGGAGATGCAGACGCTGGATGTAGACGGGGCGAACTACTGGGCGGTCTACAACCCGGCGGGCAAGCGCGGCGGCGAGTACGGCTTTCTCAAGGCCGCCACGCATGAACCCACCTATCCGTGGTATGTCTTCAAGCTCTTCAAGGAGCACTGGGGCGACACCGTCGTTGCGACTTCAAGCACAGCTGCTCACGTCAAGGCCTACGCCACCGTGTCCGACCGGGACGTCGGAACAGGGGTAATCGCCATGCAGCGGGTCTCGGTTTTCCTCGTTAACTTGAGCGCGACCCGCACTGAGACAGTCCGCCTGAGCGCAGTGGAGTTGACCGGCGCAACCTATCGTGCCTGGATCCTGGCGGAAGGTAAGAAGATTGAGCGGTGGGAGGTATCCGGGGAGGGCGAGGTGCAACTGCCGCCCTACAGCATAGTGGTGGTGGAGGCCGTTCGCCAGGCCCAGGCCGGGAATCTCGACCGGGCCTTTGTCATCAGCCAGCGGGCCTCGTCTGTGCTTCCCGGATACGAAGCAGACAAGGCGGCCGATCTGCGGCGTGATACCCGGTGGTGTTCGGTGATGGGGAGCGGGACCGATCCGCAGTGGCTCGAACTTGACCTCGGCTTTTCCTACGAACTGGCCCGGGTGGCCGTTGAGTGGGAGGCAACCTACGCCCGCCGCTACCAGGTGCAGGTTTCCGAAGACGGGCAGAAGTGGCGTACCGTGGCCCGGATCGAGAGCGGGGATGGTGGCCGGGATGAGATTGAGTTCCCGGCGGTGACCGCCCGCTTCCTGCGGCTTTACCTCGAGGAACGGGCCGACCCCCGCTGGGGCTATTCCGTCTGGGAGGTTGAGGTCTACCGGCGTCGGAGTTGACCGGGAGCGTGAGGAGGGGAGGTGGTGGGAAGGGGAGCAGCCGGGCCGCTAACAGCACAGCAGCTCGGATCTCCGCTCCCCTTTCGCTGCTCCATAGCCAGCTCCATCACCTTTACAGGCTTCAGCAATAGCTATCTGACCAGCTTGCGCAGTTCATCTGCTACCCGGGAGATGAAGTGGCTGGGGCTTGTCTGGCCGTTCACCAGTCCCGGTAGCTGGGCGTTGATTGCCCGCAGCATGTCGCGCCAGCGCGGGTGCTGGGGTGCACCCCGGGCGACCCGCAGCATTTGGATCACCGTAATCAGGTGCGGCGGATTGGGGTTTTGGCCCACGTATCGTTCGATGGCGATCTTCTCGAGGATGGGGACTCCGACGTTCAAGTCCACGATTATGTTCTGGACGTCCTCGGAGGCGAAGAACTTGACGAACTCCCAGGCTGCCTGCTTGTTCCTGGACTGAGCGCTTATACCCATTGCACCGCCGCCGATAAAGGCGTACTGTCCCTTGGGGCCGGCCGGTATCGTAGCGATGTCCCACTTGAACGACTTGATATTCCGGTAGATCTGGCGCACCCAGTCAGCCATCATGATCATGCCAAAGCGCCCGTCCTGGAAGACCGAGGTCGACTCGCCAGGACGCGGGGCTATGTGTGCTGAGTTCCGCCAGGTCTGGTAGAGGGTAAAGGCGGCCAGATTCGCCGGGGAGTCGAAGACGACCCGGCCATCCTCGTCCAGGACCGCGCCGCCGTGGGAGTAGATGAGCGGTAGCCACTCCACGAAATCTGTAGTCTGAAAAAGTCCGAACTGATCGAGCTTGCCGTCACCGTTTAGATCCCGGGTGAGTCGCTTGCCGATGCTGACCATGTCCTGCCAGGTCCAGGAGTCGGCGGGACGGCTTAGACCGGCGGCCTCGAACATATCGACGTTGTAGTAGGTTGAACTCACTGTTACGCTCTGGGGAATCCCCCACACCTTGCCTTTATAGGTGAAACCAGCCAGGGCGGCGGGGAAGATGCCTTTTGTGGAGAACGTCTTATCTCGCTCCATGTAGGCACTGAGGTTCTCCAAAATGCCCCCCTCCACGTATTCGGGGAGGTTCTCCACGTCGATGCGGATCACATCGGGCGCTTCTCCCGCTGCCACTAGGGTCAGCAGCTTCTCCTGGAACTGTCCTTCCAGCCCGACCCATTTCACATCGATGTTGGGGTGAGCCTTTTCGAAGGCAGCCACAATGCGGTTGTACCGCTCCTCCCACTGCGGTCCGGCCATTACCCCCCACGTAATAGTAGTCTTGGCATCTGCAGGTACTTGCACGCTGGCGAGCAACAGTCCGAAGCCGGCGAGGGCAAGGACGGCCGCCTGGCTAACCCGCCCCGTGAGTAGATGCCGCACGAGATACCAACCTCCTGACCGGATGAGATCTCACGTGCGAACCCGACCCTGCAGGTCGGGACACCTCTGCCATGTTATTCGTGGCGGGGAAGGTACTTTCCTCCACGCGGGCGAAGTAAAAGCAAAGAGGGCGTATCGAAGGAAAACCGGCACAGGGAAAGAGGAGGACCGGTACGGTATGGCACGGTCGCGATACTTCTTACTCGCCTTTGACCAGGGCACCACGAGCAGCCGCAGCATTCTCTTCGACCTTGAGGGACGGCCGGTCGCCGTCGCGAAGCAGCAGTTCACCCAGATCTACCCCCAACCGGGTTGGGTTGAGCACGATCCGGTCGAGATCTACGCAAGCCAGCTGGCTACGGCACACGCGGTGTTGCAGCAGGCGGGGGTGGGCGCAGAGGCGGTGGCCGCGCTCGGCATCACCAACCAGCGGGAGACGCTGGTTGTCTGGGAGCGGAAAACGGGCCGGCCGGTTTACAATGCCATCGTCTGGCAGGACCGGCGCACGGCGGACTGGTGCGAGGAGCTGCGGGGGCAGGCTGGTGTCGTCGACCGGGTGCGCCAGGTGACCGGCCTTGTGATCGACCCGTACTTTTCCGGCAGCAAGGCGAAGTGGCTGGTGGACCACATTCCGGGCCTGCGCGAGAAGGCGGCCGCCGGTGATCTCTGCTTCGGTACGGTCGACTCGTGGCTCATTTTCAACCTGACGGGCGGGCGGGTGCATGCCACCGACGTGAGCAACGCCTCCCGGACTATGCTCTTCAATCTCAGGACTCTGGACTGGGATGAGGAGATGCTTGAGCTTCTGGACCTTCCGACAGCCTGGCTGCCCCGGGTACAGCCGTCGGCCTCGCACTTCGGAGCTACCGATCCGGCCATCTTCGGCCGGCCGATTCCCATCACCGGGGTGGCCGGTGACCAGCAGGCGGCGCTCTTCGGTCAAGGATGCGTGCAGCCCGGGATGGCGAAAAACACCTACGGGACCGGGTGCTTCCTTTTAATGAACACCGGTGAACGGCCGGTCAGCTCCAAGTCAGGCCTCTTGACCACGGTGGCCTGGCAGCTTGCGGCGCAACCGGCCGTCTACGCCCTGGAGGGGTCGGTATTTATTGCCGGAGCGGCCGTGCAGTGGCTGCGGGATGGGCTGGGGATCATCAGCAGTTCGGCCGAGAGCGAGACGCTGGCGGGCTCGGTGGCGGATACGGGAAGAGTCTACTTCGTTCCGGCCCTGTCCGGGCTCGGCACCCCCTACTGGGATCCTTATGCCCGGGGCACGATCGTCGGTATCACCAGGGGAACCACCCGGGCACACCTGGTTCGGGCGACGCTGGAAGCCATAGCCTATCAGACCCGCGACGTTCTGGCAGCCATGCAGGAGGATTCAGGACTTACCCTGCGTGAACTGCGTGTGGACGGCGGCGCTGCTGCCAACAATTTCCTGATGCAGTTTCAGGCGGATCTGCTCGGCGTGCGGGTGATGCGCCCGCAGGTGACGGAGACGACGGCGCTGGGAGCGGCGCTGCTTGCAGGAGTCGGTGCGGGATTGTTGCCGGCGCCGGAGCAGGCGCACGGGGCGGGAGCGACAGAAGCGGTCGGAGCAGGCTGCGAGGGGGATAAGCCGCGGGCCGGCGGTTTCCGGGTAGACCGGGTGTTTGAGCCAAGACTGGACGAGGAGGAGCGGGAGAGGCTGTACCGGGGTTGGCGGCGGGCTGTGGCCCGGGCGCGGGGGTGGGCCCGGGACGACGGCCAGGAGTGCTAAGCTTCTACATACGTCGTGTCGCTGGCCACTGTCCGTAGTCGGTGGCGGCATCTTCAGCCATTCACTGCGTCTTCGGTTGCCGGTTCAAGCACGGTGAGGGTGGCTGATTCGGAATCCAGGCGGGCCAGTGTTCCGAGCGGCAGCGTCGCCCGGTACCGGCTGTGGCCGCAGGGGAAACCGTAGAGCACCGGGATAGCGAGGGGCGTCAGCAGTTCACGCAGAATCTCGATGAGGGTGAGGCTGGGCCGGTCGTTGCTTGCCTTCTCGCAGGTGGGGGAGTGCCCGAAGAGGATGCCCGCCACCCCATCGAGCAGGCCGGCGAGCTTCAACTGTACCAGCATGCGGTCGATACGGTAGGGTGCTTCGTCTACGTCTTCGAGGACCAGGATGGCGCCGCGGAAATCGGGTTGCCAGCGTGTGCCGATCAGTCGGGTCAGCACTTCCAGATTGCCGCCGAGGAGCCGGCCCTCCGCCCGGCCGGGGACGATGGTCAGGGGTACGGGCGCGTCCGGAGCTTCGGAGGCGTCCGGCCAGGGGATCACTCCGGGGAAGGCCTGACCGAAAAGGGCGGCATGGAGGTTGCGTACGTTGTAGGCGTGCATCTGGCCGGAAGGATCGTGGATTTCGACCATCGGCCCGTGAAAGGTGCGCCAGCCCGCTTCTTTCCAGAAGGCCAGATGCAGAGCGGTGATGTCGCTGAAACCGACCAGGATCTTGGGATTCCGGCGGGCGGCCGCCCAGTCTATGAGGGGCAGTATTCTCAGTGAACCGTATCCTCCGCGAGCGCAGAGGATTGCCGCGATCGAGGGGTCGGCGAGGAAACGGTTGAGGTCGGCCGCCCGGAGATGGTCGGGGCCGGCCAGGTAGCCGTGCTGCAGGTAGATGGCCTCCCCGAGGACGGGCTGCAGTCCCCAGGCGGTCAGCAGGGTGAGTCCCCGTTCCAAGGCGATTGGGTCGACGGGGCTTGCGGGAGCGACCACCGCCACCTTATCGCCCGGGCGGAGTGGTCGCGGGAGGCGGGCCGGTTTTGATTTGCTTTGAGCCACGGGTTCATTCCTCCAGGAGTTTGTAGCAGAGGAGGTGCTAGCAGTGCCTCTGGCATACTGGATTCGCGTTGGAGTAAGGCTGGTTGCGTCACTCTTTGTAGGAACCTATTACGTCTGGGCGACCGCCTCCTCGCACGCGACCTAGTGCCGCTCCCGGATTGACACGCGCGATGTCAGACAATTCTGGAAGCCACAGAACGTGAGGGTGGATGCTCAATGCGAATGCTGGGCCAGAAGCTTTTCGATGACTTCAGGGTCGGCTCAGAGTGGTCCGGAGGGTTTCAAGCGAGATCTTCGGGATGATTCCCGCTTTCGTGGCATAGAGGTGGATCTTGCTCAGCGACCATTGAGTCCAGGGCAGGTTCAGTACCGTGGGAGGTGTACGTACCAGGTCGGCCAAGGCCTTTGCCTGATCTTCAGACACCGCCCGAGGTCTACCCCCGCCGTGCTTAGGAGGAAGGACCTCCAACTTCCTCTCCCGGAACTCTCGTACCACTCTACGAGCATAGCTTTCACTAACCCCAGCTTCGCGTGCCGCCCGCGGTATGTTCTGAAATCGAAGCATGGAGACGATCACCCGAGCCCTGGTCCGCGCGGCCCCGTCTCGAGCGCGCCGAGCCACCTTCTCCAACGTCTTCCTGATCTCTCGAGGCACCTCTTCCAACCAAAGCGCCGCGCTCACCCTTGCCAGCAACCGTTGGGTATTGCTGCGACAATTCGCGCGGCAGTTCAGAATTCCTCTTTCCTCCTACAACGAACCTTGCAATTCGGGGGCGGCACTAGGTCAACACCCAGGGCAGTTTCACGTTCTCTAGTCTTCTCGGCCATCCGGACCTATCCTCCTGTAAGTCCACCCCGTACTGTTTTCCTAGGTCTATGCACGTCCGATGGAGTAGCCGCCTCGAAGGCCTTTCGTTAGATCTCCCCCAACCTGCGCAGGGCCTCCATTCTTCTCTCAGCCTTATGGTAGAACCCCTCGAGGGGGCCTACCAGAAACACCAGGCAGGTCCGCTCCTCCTCCAGAACCACGTAGGCGGCTCGGTAGGCCCCGCCCGGCAGCGAAAACTCGAGGAACCTGGCGCCGCACAAGGAGCCGGTCAGGATGTGGCCCTTGTACGGGTCCCGTTCCAGAGCCAGCAGTGCCCGCACGGCCTTGTCCCGGAAGCTCCGCAGGCGCGCAAGGTCCTTCTCGGCCTGGCGGGTCAGCCGAACCCGGTAGAGCTCACTCACGGTCCGGGTCTACGCCCCAGTTCCGGGCGATCTCCCGCAGGTCCCGAGTGCGCCCCTCCCGGTACTCTTTTAAGGCATGACGGGCCAGGGCATCGAAGGGGTTCTCGGCCTTTGTCAGCTCGAGGATGTCCCCCCGTAGGCGTACGAAGAGGGTGTCCCCCGACTCCAGGGAGAGGGCCTTCCGTAGCTTGGCCGGCAGGGTGATGCGCCCCTTCTCGTCCACATGCACCGAAATGGGTCTGGGCTCAGGCATAGCAACCATAGTGTTCACCGCCCGGGCGTGGGATATTCCCACATCCAGCATAACCGGCTCTCGGGCCCTTGGAAATCCCCTGGCTACCTAGGAACCCTATGAGGTCTGGACACGAGTGATAAACAAGATGGGGCTCAAATATGAGCGAAGAGAACGTAAGGAACGGTGACAAGCATGGCCGAAAGAACTCGCCTGGACGGACCAGGCTGGGGAGACCCGCTGTACAGCCCTGTGTGTATGGCGTGCCGACATCGGCGCGCTGATACGTTTGGATATCCAAAGGAGCGTCGGGTTTGTGCTGCATTCCCCGAGGGTATCCCGGATGCCATCTGGTTCGGGCAGAACGACCATACCAAACCCTACCCCGGCGATCATGGCATTCGCTTTGAACGCGGGGAACCGACTCAGTATGGCAAGTGATCGGCCTCCTCATGTCCCCTCCCATCTCCACGGGGGCCTCCCGTCGCGACGCATGGGTTCCGCACGTCCTGCTGAATAGTCCGGGGGGTCAGACCTGTTTTGGCAGCGGTATCAAGAGCAAAACCGGGGGAAACTGTTTCCCTCGGTTGTCCTGTGCGTCGTTGCCGTTGCTTTTCACTGCTGTATGCCTTTGCTTCCGGATGTAGCGCCTCGTAAATCTCCTTTCGCCTGCCAGATGCTCGCCTCGCTCGAGGACCGTCAGCTCGTTGCGGATCAGGTTCTCGTCGATCTCCGCAAGCTCAGCGCGTAGTCCGTCCTCGCTGGCAGAGGCCCCCGACGGCCTGGTAAACGTCCGTTTCCACCTCGAAAAACTCGCAAAAATGCGGGGACTGCCTTTTGACTGCCTGTCGAAACTGTCAAAACTCCCTGGCCAGACGCCTGCTGCACACCGAGCGATCCGCCTCGAGGTCTCGCGCGCGTGGCGATCAGCTTTACCCAAACTTTGGGTAAAGCTATGTCCCTTGTCAGTTGGCAGAGAGCTTTCCTGGAGTCCCTGGCGTTTGAGCCAGCCCAAGTAACGCCCCTTTTGAGTGCAGGAAAAATTTCCTGCGCTCACGGTCGGGTTAAGACCATACCTAACGTTTGCCGAAACGTGTCCCTGGCCCGGGCTCAACACACATGGCGTCGCCGTGGTTCAGTTCCCGAAATTTTCGGTAAGTGTTCTGCACTGGTTTCCTCGGGGCAGTTCCACCATGCTCCCGTGGCGTTTCTTGGCAATCCTCCTGGCACAAGCAGGGTGGTAGGATTGTTACAGCTGGGAGACAGCCTGGATATCACAAGTTGGCCGAAGCCATCGCTTCGACCATATATGGGGAACGAGGAACGAAGATGGGAGCTCAGCTGTGCCTTGAAGATGACATGAATGCAGACTGGATAAAATGGCGGTGGAACCTGCCACCGTATAAGTCTGCGGAGTTCATGGAACACCTGAAGCTCCTCGGGATGACGCTCGACGACTTCCGTAAGCTGCCTAAGTACCAGTTCGCAGTGGAGCAGGGTTTGATCGTGAACGACGAATGGGTTGGCGAGAAGCCTATGGCGCCGCCTAAGTAATGGCATTGTCAGCGCCGGATGTAAACTGACCCAGTAGCGCCGGAATGAAAATGACCCGCCCCCAGCGAAAGACACCGCCGATTCCACCACGAGTCGGAGGTGTCGAAACTGTCGTGCTGGGAGGCGGGAAAGTGAAAAAGCTCTATGAATTCAAAGGCGAGGGGTACTCCATCCGAGCCATCGCCAGGACCTTGGGAATCTCGCGTAACACGGTTCGCAAGTATTTGAGGGCCCCAGAAGTGCCCAGGCCAGCTCCTCGACAGAAGAGACCCTCGAAGCTGGATCCCTACAAGGAGTTTATCATGCAACGATGGGCGGAGGGAGTGACGAACTGCAAGGTTCTCCTGCGGGAACTCCGCGCCTGCGGATATACGGGTGGCTATACGATACTCAAGGACTTCGTCAAACCATTGCGGCATCAACACCAGCCCAACGGGACACAAAACAAGCAGGGCAACCGGGGAGAGATTAGGTGGAGCCCTGTGTGACAGTCGGGACGGGCGGGGGCGGAGCAGCATGGTTGAGTTCTGACCTGGGGGCGGGGAGAGCAGCCCCTCGTCGCAATCTCAGGCCGGATTTGTGTACGAGTGGCTGCTCTGCCCCCAAGCGAATCGTCAAGGGACGGGACTATATGTAAACGTACGCCAACTGCCGGCAGCCAGTGTCACCGCTTGATACTCATACCACGGACGGAAGAGGGTACCGAGGTTGGGAGCGGAGCGAGCTGCCAGTGGACGCCAGGCGTAAGTACCTGCCGGCCAGCTGGTGTAGCCACTCGGCGGTTCAGCCATATTCAAGGGGAGCGCCGTCCCGGTGACCTCCCAGAACTCGCTCTCCTGCATGCCGGGAGCGAGGATCTCGACGACGTAGGAGACCGCCTGTCCAGGCACGGAGGTCCACTGCAAGGTCGGCAGGCTGGTGAGTACTGTGCCGTCTGCCGGGGAGACGGCCGCTGGCCTATTCAGGACAGCCAAAGGCACGACGGAACGGCTAGCCGACAGGGCCGATTCTCTACCGTAGCCGAAGGCAGAAACGGCGTACGTGGTTGTCTGGCCCGGTACGAGCTCAGCGCCGAAGTCGTCCGTCCGGTAGATGTCCGGACTCTCGTTAGGGGTAGTCTTCTGGTGGTCGAAAGCGAACCGCCCGTTGCGGTAGAGCCGAAAGCCGGTCACCCCGATCAAGCTGGCTTGGCGCCAGCCAACCGTCGTGAAAAGGACGGCTTCGGAGCCGGGGGGTAAGGCCGAGGGTTGGACGGGCTGGCTGCCAGTGGGGCTGCTTAGGCTATTTGCCTGCCTGCGTGGCTGCTTGCCTGCGTCCTTGCCCGCCTGCCGAGCGGTCCGGGCCACCCATTGCAGCAGGTTGGGGGTGGAAGTGCTAAACACCTGCGTGGCGCTGGATCCCAGCAAAGCAGTGGTAGCGGCGGGCAGCACCGGTGGCAGCTCGAGGAAAGAATTGGTTATTGTGCTGGCAACAGCCCCGACCATGGTGGGAGCAGTATCAAGCAGTTGCGGGGGATTGTCAGCGGGGCTGTGACCCACGGAGTCAATCGTCATGTTGCCGGCCCGGTCGACCGCGACGAACATAGTAACGTGTTCACCCGAGCTTTGCTCCCAGAGGGCAGGCGTGTAGATCGTGGCCGAGTATGAGGAGACACCGTTGAGTGGCTGCGCTTCCACGTGGCCCCAGTCGTAGTCCATAAGCCAACCCACGAGTCTCAGCCCACTGCCTCCTGCTTCGTCGCTGGCCGTGATATCCCACTTGGACGGATCGCCCGTATGTCCCTGCGCGGTGAGAGTGGGCGGTTGGGTGTCACTGGCGAAGGCGGGATCGCGCCGCTGTTGGACCAGGGTTAAGCGTACAGTCTCCGCTTGCCAAACAGGTACCTCCATTTTGACCGTGGCCCACTGGGGCTGGGAAATAACCAATTGATACCATCGGACATGCCGGTCGGCTGGGGCCGGCGGTAGGTTGCTAAATTGGAATCTCCCTTCATTGCCGGTCGTGGTCGTGAGGGGGGTTGAGGGGGCACCCATTTCCTGCAGCACGACAGTAGTACCTTCAACCGCGCTTCCGCCCGCCTGGTCGACTACGTAACCGATGATCGTGGCTGTCGGCGATGGGGGGGGAGACCCGCCGCCGCATCCGGCAAGAAGGAATGCCAGGGCAATGGCTACGGATACGTATCCAGAGATCGCTTTTGCACGCACCGATCGCAGCACCGAAAGCTCCTCCTTTCTGAGTGACCAACCAGGTCTGGAAAACAGGCGATGACCAGACAAGTATTTCTCTTGCAGGAAACACACTCCTTGTGAAGCGAGTTCCAAAATTCATCATTAGCAACAAAGGTAAGACGTGTCACAGCCCTTGTGACCGTAATATCGTTCGCCTGCTTGTGGGCGGCAGTTGGGGGAACTGCAGCTGGCGGTATGGGTAAAAACTTGCCATCACTGCGTTTTAGCTTTGGCAGGAGGCGTTGGGGTGACGCGGATTGGGTTACGGGGAGTTGCCGTGGACTGTTGCCAGAGCCCACCAAACCGCAGCGACTTCGCGCAAGAGCCCTGCTGTCTCGGCAGCCCAGTACTCGGGCGCGTAAGTGCCGGGAAACGTGGCATCCAACCCGAGCCTTGTTGCCAGTATCGCCGCGCGAGCCAGGTGGAACCGGTTGGAAACTATGACCGCGCTCTGCAGGCTGTGCTCCCGCATCTTTTCCAGCGAATACCTCAAGTTGGTGGCGGTGGAGGTTGACCGGCCCTCAATGATGATGTCCGCCGGCGGCACTCCCTTGCTAACCAGGTATCTCTGCATGGCTTCGGCCTCGGTGATGGTTTCACCGGGTCCTTGGCCACCCGATACGATGATCTTTGCGCCATACCCGTCGCGATAGAGCTGCAGGCCGCGTTCGAGCCGGTCACGCAAGAACGGGCTGGGAGAGGAGCCATACGATCCGCAGCCGAGTATGAGAATGCAGTCGGATGGTTTGGGTTGCGCCACGGCTCCGAAGTGGGAGATCCAGGCCGCCGTGCCGACGATTACGATACCGTCAACAATCGCGAGGGAGACTGCTACCCGTGCCCATCTTGCCAATCTCAGCCACCTCGTTCGTGCTGGCCCTCAGCCAAACTGAGTAACCTCGCATGGGCGACTGCTCGGGACGTTCAGCCTTGCCCTTAACTGCGGATTCCGGTCAAAGCGACCACAGACTCCGGTCGAAACCGACCATCGGTCCCGTCCGCATACTCTCGGAGCAAAGTAATACCTCTCACGCGAGTGTACCGGGAGTGGTCGGTCACGGTCCACCTCACCTCCCAGATGTGTTCAGAAGACAAGAGAATGGGTGGTGGTTCGTCCTGACCCGACCGTAGCGATTTGCCCGTCCTGCTTTTCAACCGGTGAACCTGATCGTCGCGGTGTAGTGGCCTACTGTGATCCGTTGAGTCTTAAGTCTCTTGCCCCCAGGTCCCTGCGATGCCCATTGGTCTCCTGGCCCTTATCATTTCTCTCTCGGTCTCCTCAAGGATGGTTAGTGTTTACCGGTATCTTCCCAAGATTCTCATACCAAGCAGATTGATGGAAAGGAATACACCCCTTCAGGATGAACTAGATTGGAGGGGCGGATGTACAAATCAGAAGATCAGCACAAAACCTGGCATAAAGGTTAGGGGCGTCCCCCTAGCAGCCGCCGTCGAAAGAAGACGACAAGAAGCAAGAGGAGGAAGCGGCACGGAGGCAAGGAGGGACCTCATCCGATGAGATGGACAGAGCTCGAGCAGTTGGGAGTGGGGACCGTAGCCCGGGTTGTCAGCCGTTTCGTGGTCGCCGGCCTAGCCACGGCACTGGCTATGGTGTTGTCCGGGTGCGGTGGTGGTGGCGGTGGGGGCGGGGTCACAGTGCCGAAAGGGAGCGTCACCGGTCTGGTGGTGAACATCGATGGGCAAGGCGTCGGAGGGGCACGGGTCACCGTGGCCGGGACTGGCTTGGTCACTGCGACGGATGGGGCCGGGAAATATCGGTTGGACGGCGTTCCTGCCGGTTGGCAAACCATCGAGGTCGTCAAGTCAGGTATGGTCTCAGCTATGACCATGGCCATTACCGCTGATGGCCGGTTGGTGACACGAGGTCGCCAGCCAGTAGATGCTGCCACTCCATCCAACAGTGCCGCAACCAAATATCCAGCGGCCACCACACTGCCGCTGCGGCACGATATCCTCAATGGGTTGGTGCGTTTGACAGCAGGACGGGTACAACCTATGGCCAACGACGTCGTGGGCAGAACGCGGGTCGCTGTTATAGCGGATGCGGTCGTGCGGGCGCCTGATGTGATCTTGACTGACAAATCATCTAACGTCGATTGGATAGCTGTAGCAGAGCTTACACCCGCTCCTGGTCAGACCCTATCTTCTGGGACTATTGTTACTATCACAACCCGTGTACAGTACCGCCTGGCAAGCTCTGAAACCGGCAAGATCACACTTTTTCTGGTGGATGAGTTCGGCTTGGACCCGGTTAACCCGGCGTCGAACCCGGCCATCAGCATTCCTGCGGGAGAAGGCGAGGTGGTCTTGCGGCAGACCGTTACCATTCCCAATGGAGTAGCGTTGATCCAGCCTGTTCTTGCTCTGTTTTCCGGTGATGATACTCTCACCTATATCTGGACGTATCCTCCTGCTTATCCGGTGACAGTATTCACCTACAAAGATCCGCTAGGTACCATCACTAACCTGGTGACTCACCCGGAGCGAAATGAAGTCTACGTTGCTGCCGATCTCCCAGACGGTCATGATGACAAATTGGTAATCATCAATATGGATACCGGAAGGATCACTAGTTTGGCAACCGTGCACGACCCTTTAGCAATGGCCATATCTGACGATGGCAAGACGGTCTACATGGCCAGCAGATCTTTGCCAGAGCTCTCAATTTACGAAACGGATACTGGCATCACTCGGGCGATTTCGGTCAAACACGGGAACATAACATCTATTGCTCCCATCGCTGACCATATCGTTGCTTACGCCTTCGATATTGGGTACGGCAATGCAGGATCGCTGCTCAACATCGCTACAGGCACTGAAACGCCATGGTTAGACGATATTGCGTATCAGACAGAAATAGCAGGAAGCGTACGGTCTCGGACCGTCTTTGCTGCTCGCGATGGACGCCTGGAGAAATGGCGGTACGATAACTTACAAGGGAGTCTCATCTTGGTGCAACAGGGTCCGTGGATGCCTTACACGGAAGGAAGAATCCTCGTGGATCGGTTGAGCGGAAATCTATTCTACGGAGGTTACAAGATAAGTGGGGATAACCTGGGTAACATCATTGCCTACACTCCCGTTGAGTCGCGTAGATTCATTGCCTTGGCACCTAATGGAAGATGGCTGTTGGGAAAGGACACAACCGTCTATGAGACTGAGGGGCTCTTTCCTGTTGTGTCGTTTGGTGTCAGCACCGATTTCGGGGGGTTTACTCCTGACGGTCTGGTCTGGTTGGCTAGCGGTGGGGGCATAGTCGCCCGGCGCATTCCTGGTTGGGAGGTGAAGTGAATGTTCAAAAGGAACAGAGACTGCCCGCGCCGTAGGGCGCATTGTACCCGTAAGGCCGGGTCTGCCGGACCGCTTCGGCCCACTCTGTTAGCGGTGGCTCTCATCGCTGCATTGATCACTGGTGGCTGCAGCTTGGGACAGACGGGCACCGGCCGATCCCCCCTCGACGGCTTGGTAACCGTAGCCGGCACCGTCCTCGACCAGGATGGCCAGCCGATCCCCGCGGCCCGCGTTACGGTGGTGGAAGACGGTCGGGTCACCGCAGCCGACGATTGCGGCAACTACCGGATCACCGGTCTCCAACCAGGTGCTGTCTATACCTTGGCGATTGCCGTACCCGGCTTCATGCCCGCCGGGCGGTACCCGCTTCTTGACCGTAATGGGGAGTGGGTCGAAACCGCTGGGGGACGAATCCGGCCCGTACTCGCAGGCCCGCAGGAAACCGTGCAAATGAGGGTGCAAATGCCGGAGGCCGGGCAATTGACAATTCCCCCGGTTCGTTTTGTGGCCGCGCAGGGGACAAACTCTCCCGTGTCGATAGACTCGGTGAGCATACCGGTCATTTCGCCCTCTCCGGGCACTCCCCTGCCTCGCAACTCCGAAGTTACGATTCGGGCGCGGGTAAAGTACCATCTTCGTTCCGGCACTCAAGGGGCGATCGGACTCATGCTGTTTGACGAAAGCGACCGGTCGATCAAAACGGAACCGGTCTTGGTGGATGATCGCGACGGGGAGATCAGCCTGTCACTTACTTTTACGACTACCAGCCACGGTCGTTTGGTGCAGCCGATCGTTGCACTATTCAGTAACGATGCTGAGGCAACCGGTGTGTGGACCTCGGCCGGTGCCTATTCCCTGGCAGGAATCCCGAATGTAGTTGACTATCCAGATGAAGAAGGTCATCTGGTGTCAGGCATACTGATACCTGATCCCAAGCGCGGGGTACTATACGGCCTGACCGACGAATATAAGCTGATAATCCTCGATCACCACCAAAGCCTGATTGCACGTCGTTCAGTGCCCGGAGGCACCTCCTGTTTTGCTCTATCACCAGAGGGAGATTATCTTTACTTCGGTAACCAGCTGACCACCTACATTCACCGTCTTGATCTCAGAACGGGGGAATGGCGGGCGATCCCGTCGAAGCGGCTAATAGCCCGCGTGATACCAACCGGTACCAACTTGTTGCTGTATTTCTCGGGAGAGACCAACATGCTGCATGTTGTCGATGAAAATACAGGTGAAGAACTCTTCCGCACTACCCAGGGTTTTTCCACCAGCTACGACTGGTACTATGTGGCTTATGTTCCGAGATCCCGGTCGCTACTGCTTCGGAGTCCGAACCATTATAGGTTGGCTCGTTACCGTCTCGAGTCATCTGGGGAAATCGTCCTGGAGCAGGACTCCAGCATCTACTTCCCGTGGACGCCGATCATCGTTGAACCTGATGGTCTTCACTTTTGGGCGGAAGAATCGCGGTACGCGGTGGGGGATCTGACGGCTCCACCCTCGGTTACGCTTCCTCGCGGGTCACGGGTGCAGGCCGTCTCTCCCGACGGGCGACTTGTGGCTGCCCCCGAGGCCAGAAGGATCTACGACTCCCAGACTGGCGAGGTGGTGTACAGCTGGGAGTCGGGGTATTTCCACCAGTTTGGGCCGGACTCATCATCGGCATGGTTCTCGGAGTACGGTATCTCCGGGATTTACGGGATGGCTTTGCGCAAGGTTACATGGTAGAGTCGGCGAGGATCAGCCTGAGGCGAACCACCAGCGGGCCCGGCAGCGTTCTCATTTGTTTGTGGGGGTTCGGGGCACCTGCCGGTAACGTAAGGGTTATGTCAGTCCTGCATGCAGCGGATCCCAGAGTATTGCCAGGTGCTGTGGCGGGGCGGTGGGCCGTAGGGTAGGCTGGCCCTGGCATGCTGCCTGCGCCGGTCGTGGCAGACTCGAGGTAAAAGGCACGGGCGGTATACCTGCGAGGACTACCTCCCCGGGTGATGGTTGAGGCTCAAGCGAAGAGAGGACAGGAGACGACGACGCCTGGATCAACAGGGGGCGGAAGAGCAGCAGCAGGGAAACAGGCCGCCCGTCGAGGGTGAGGGGGTGGAGGCGGGCTGCTTCTTCCAGGTGAAACTGCCTTTCCTCTTCCCGCCGTAGCGCCCGCTCCTCCCGCGCTAACCCGTCGAAGTAGCGGTGAACCTGTTCGGTGGCCTCTTCGTATCTTTGCACCTCTTGCGCCACCCACCCGGGCTCGTTCACGGCAAAGAGCTCGGCCAGGAGTTGCCGGGCGGCGGCAGTTGCCCGGTTGAAGGCTTCCCTGTAGGACAGCTGGCGGCGTTCTCGGGGCGGCCAGGGTGGTGCTGTTTCCTGCCAGGGCAGGGATCGCCACCTCTCCCAGGCGTTTACCAGCGTTGCGCCGGAGAGCAGGTCGACCCCGACGTTCACCAGGAGGTTGGATGGGCCTGTTGGCTCGCGCCATACCCGCTCTATTAGCAGGAAGACGACTGCCGCCGGAGCCAATCGCCAGCTGGCGTCGCGGCCTCCGAAATCAGGGAGTGTAGCGCTGGTCTGATTCATACCGCCCTGGCTGTCGGCCGCGTCAGAGATAGCCGCAGTACCGGTCAGCTTGCTAGGGTCGAGGAAGAGGCGGGTCAGGCGGGAGCGGCGACGGGCTATTTCCTGCAGTTGGGTGAACCGCATGCTGCCCGGGACAACCAGCTCGGCCTGGGGGAAGGTGCCGATCTTCTCCGGATCGAGAATCCAGAGCAGCGACTGCTGGCGGCCGAGGCCAAAGAGGCGCGCCTCCTCATCCTTGAGCACAACCCGCAGGACGCCCGGTTCTTCCTCTTGCCAGGAGATGCCAAGCAGGGTGATGACCTCTTTCACCCAGTTCATCCAGCGTGGGGATGATGGTGTTTGCGGTGTTTGCGGCAAGTCCATACGGTAACCTCGCCCCTCCGGGGTCATAGCCGTCATATCTGGAGAATGGGATGCTGCTCGCGTTGCCGCTGCCGACCTGCTTCCAGCAGGCTTTGGGCGAGCTCATCCAGCATCCGCCGCCCCTCCTGAGCCCCCGGCCAATCCACCAGGATCCGCATGAGTGAGCCCTGGAACTCCTTGAGCCCGGACGGGTCACCCAGAATGCCACCCAGTTCACCCACGACCGACTGAAAGAGCCGGATCTTCTCGTGTAGCAGATAGAAAATGTGTTCCTCGATGGTGCCGGTCGTGACCAGGTTATAGATCTCGACCGGGCGGGTCTGACCCAGGCGGTGGAGGCGGCCGATGCGTTGTTCGACCCGCATGGGGTTCCAGGGCAGGTCGTAGTTGATCAAGGTGTTGCAAAACTGGAAGTTGATACCTTCGCCACCGGCCTCGGTGCAGACCAGGACCTGCCCTTTCTGCTGAAAACTGCGCCTGACCCACTCCTTCCGGCTCGGGCTCATCGAACCATCGAAGGGAAAGGCGACGATCCCGGCCTGCCGTAGCGCCCCCAGGATCTGCGCCTGCGTCGCCACGTACTCGGTGAAGACAATCAGCTGCCGGTTGAGTGAACGGATCAGGCGCACCAGCGCCTGCAGTTTGCTGCCAAACCCCTGCCGCAGCAGGACTTGCAGGGCGGTTATCACCCGGGGATCTCCCGCGTCGACACGGGTCAGGCGGGCCAGGGTCAAAGCGGCGGCGGCCGGGCTGCTGCACAGCTCCCGCTCCAGAGTGAGCAGCGAGAAGACGTGGGCGTCAAGCCGTCCCCGCTCCCGGTAGATGCGACGCACCCAACCGGCTACGGACTCATAAAGCTCTCGCTCGTCCGGCCGCAGGTGAACGTCGATCCGGTACACATACCGGGGCGGCAGAGTGACGGTCTCGGGGCCGTGGCGGTGGCGGATCATAACGGCAGCAAGCAGTTCCTTCAGCGCGGCAGGATCCTTCGGGGTCCGCTCGTCCTCAAGGTAGCGGCGGCGGAAGGAGGCCCAGGTGCCCAAACGTCCGGGGTGAAGCAGGTGCAGCAGACTGAAGAGCTCCCGCAGATTGTTCTGAACCGGCGTCGCCGTCAGAAGCAGCAGGTACCGCTTGGGCAGACGGTTCACCAGCTGCCAGTTGTGGGTCTGCATGTTCTTGAGGCGGTGGGCCTCGTCGACGATCACCAGATCCCATTCGAGCGAGTGCAGGATCTCCCGGTGTTCGGGCCGTTTGGCGGTATCGAGAGAGGCGATAATCACCCCATCCCGGTGCCAGTCGAAGGTGGTTCGCTGCAGGATCGGTTGCAGACCGAACTTATCAAGCAGCTCCCGATACCACTGCCAGACCAGCGAGGCGGGAACCAGGATAAGGATGCGCCGCAGCCCCTCGCGCAGCTGGTACTCTTTCAGAATCAGACCTGCCTCGACTGTCTTGCCAAGCCCCACCTCGTCGGCGAGAAGGGCGCGGCCGCCCAGTTCGGTCACCACCCTCCAGGCCGTCTCCAGCTGGTGCGGATACAGGATGACGCCTGCCTGACGGAAGCGGTCGGCCAGGTAGACCGGTGCTCGCAACGCATAGGGCGGCGGGGACGGCGGAGACGGACGGGGAGGCAGGGAGGCGGGGACTGGGGTGATGGCCTGGGACGCGCTGGCTGCGGATGCGTTGGCTGCAGACGCGCCGGGGGTTGCCTGAGGCAGAAAGTGGGGCATGCAGCCGACGGCGGCCGCGTCCCAATCGTAGCTTTCCAGGCCCAGCTGCCACCAGCGCCATGAGTCGAAGACGCCGTGGCGGAGCTGGTTCAGAATCTCCGCATACCGTGAACGGGACCAGCGGAGTTTAAGGGGGCAGCGGTCCGCTACCGGTTCGGCGCGGCTCCAAACCTCCGGGCGGGGCGGCTTAAAAGGGGCCCAGCCGGGCAGAGCAAAGGTCATGATGGGCACGGTGATGGGCGGCCAGCTCACCAGAAGGGGGGAAGCCCCCGGCTCAGGCGATGGTGCCGGTGCTTGGCCGAAGCCGGCTACGGGAACGTCGACAGGCAACGGCACGGGGCCTCCTCCTTGGGCAACTCAGGTCCAACACAGACCTAGTTTGCCCTTTCCCGTTCCGTTTCGTGCTGGGGTCTGGTGGTAATCCGGTACCGGTGTATGATGGTGTGGCCTGCAGACCGGTGGCAGCTGCAGCCTGTCGGCAGCAGCAGGGCTTGCCCGAGCCCAGGTGTCACAGTCACAGACTCAGTAGACCCCGGTCAGGTAGTGATGACGGACCAGATGGAGTGGCTTGCGCGCAAGTTCAAATTTATCGGCAAGGTCATTCAGTACGTACTCATAGCCCGTATTCCGGGCGGCGGCCATCTTCGCTGCCTGCCGATATGACTCCTGCCCGACCGCTGTGAGCGGAAGGCGGCCCTCAGGTGGAGTTGAGTCGGCAAAGAAGCCGGTCAGCAGGAGGCAAAGATCCCCGAGTCGCCGGTAGAAGGGGTAGCGGTTCTCCTGGGGAACGGCCTGAATCAGTTCAATGAGGTGGTCGACCCGCATATCGCTCAAGACCCGGATCGTAACCCTTCCATCTTTCTCCTGAACAATGGTAAACTGCCGCCCGCGCACGAAAGAGGCCAGCATCTCGGCAAGATAGACGCGGGTCGGCTCGTCATTGAGGAGTTTGGCCACAGCCGCGCCGTCGAAGAGCGGAAGCCAGTCGCGGTCGGTCAGATCGAAGGTATGCGGGTGGCGGCGCAGGTCCTCTCGCACGCGAAGCAAGAGGATGTAAAAGAGCAGAAAGGGGGAGAGATGGAGAAGTCGTTCGCGCTGACCCATCACCGCCTGGAAGACCTCTTCTTTCTCCAGCAGCGGGTCGGCAAAATCGGGGTTTTCACGGAGAAGTCGGATTACCTTCTCCTGGTCCGGACGATGCGGGGCGCCCACCCGGGCGATGAACGCCAGATCAGCATCGGTCAACCGGTGGCCCAACCATTCGCCTGCCATCGTCATTCCCCCTTGAGCTCGCCGGGGTTATTCCCTGGTTGCCACCCTGTCTTCTTCCTTATTGATCTCCCCAACTATTATTAGTATAGCTGCTACGACTGGGTCAGCCCAAGAAGGCCGGCGACCACTTGCTTCATCTCTGCGGGAGCGCAGACCATATCGTGCAGCACCGGCCGACGGGCCAGGTCTGCCAGGCCTGCGGGAATCTCCAGCTGCAGGCGGTCAGACAGAACTGGCAGGAGCTCGAGCTCGTCCTCGGGGAAGGTTTCACCCTCCCATATTGCTTCCAGAACTACCCGGGAAAACTTGAAGGGGCTGGCGGTAGAGGCGATCAGCGTTGGCCTCCTGTCGCCCGTGGTATGCACGTACTCCCGGAAGACGTGGACTGCGACGGCAGTGTGCGGATCTACCACATAGCCCAGTTCCCGATAGGTGCGGGCGATGGCCGCACGGGTTGCTTCCTCATCGGCGAAGCCTCCCCAGAATTCGGCTTGCAGCCGTTCTCTCTGCCCGGGCGACAGTTCGTAACGGCCGGTACGGGCCAGTGACTCCTGCCAGGCGCGCACCTGGCTGCTGTCGCGGTCGGCCAGTTCGAATAGGAGACGCTCCACGTTGCTGGAGACCAGGATGTCCATGGAAGGTGAGCTGGTCCGGTAGAAAGGGCGGTTGCGGTCGTAGACTCCGGTACGCAAGAAGTCGGTCAGCACCCGGTTGCGGTTTGAGGCACAGATCAGGCGGGCGATGGGCAGGCCCATCCGGCGGGCGTAGTGGGCGGCCAGGATGTTACCGAAGTTGCCGCTGGGAACGACAACGTTGATCGAATCGCCGGCGGCTACCAGGCCCTGCGCCACCATGTCGAGATAGCCGCTGAAGTAGTAGACGATCTGGGGCACCAGGCGGCCCCAGTTTATGGAGTTGGCCGAGGAGAACTCCTTGTTGGCGCGGGAGAGCGCGGCGAGAAGCCGTTCGTCAGTGAAAATGGCCTTTACACCCGCCTGGGCGTCGTCGAAATTCCCTTGAACTGCGACGACGTGCACATTGCCGCCCGTCTGTGTCACCATCTGCCGCTCCTGGACGCTGCTTACTCCCTCCTTGGGGTAGAAGACGATGATGCGGGTGCCGGGTATGTCGGCAAAGCCTGCCAGTGCCGCCTTGCCCGTATCGCCCGAAGTAGCCACCAGGATGACGATTTCGGCGCTTGAACCGGCGCGCGCGGCCGCTGCGGTCAAAAGGTGCGGCAGAAGTTGCAGGGCCAGGTCTTTGAAGGCACAGGTTGGGCCGTGCCACAGCTCCAGGAACGCAAGCTTGTCAAAGGCCCGGATCGGAGCAATCCGGGGGGTGTCCCACTGCGGGCCATAAGCCAGGTCGACCATGGCGCGCAGCTCTGCCTTTTCCAATTCGGAGAGGAAGAGGGAAAGCAGCGTTTGGGCCCGCTCCTGATAGCTGAGGGGGGCGAGGGCGAGAATCCGCGCAAGGCTCAGGGAAGGCAGGCTTTCGGGCAAGTAGAGCCCGCCGTCAGGGGCGATTCCCCGTCGGATGGCGGTAAGTGCTCCCACCGCCTCAGTATTGCCCCGAGTGCTGATGTATTCGGACAATCCTGGTCATCTCCTCGTGCGGCCCGGGGAGCGGGAAGGTGCTCCGGCCGGGCTTCCATCAGTGCTGCAGTGCTGTGCCCAGCTCAATCACCGCATAAGTTCCGATCCTGTAGATGGCGGAATAGTAGCACACGGCACAAGCGGCTTCAACACCGGCGCAGGTGCGAAGGAGCATGCCCTGGTATAGCCTGCGGACGGCCACCCGAGACTAAACGGGGGGAGTGATGCACCGATGGGACGCCGTCGTGGTGTCATGTCGGATCAGCTCAAGTACGAGCTCGCACGTGAGCTAGGCTTCCTGGACAGGGTACAGGACGGCGACTGGGGCAACATCACGACCCGCCAAGCCGGCCTGCTGGTACGGGCGGCGATCGAAAAGGCGGAAGCGATGGTGGCGGGGCAATCGCCAGGACCCAAGCCTCCCGAGCTTCCGCGCTAGCGGCGACGTCCGGAACTCCGCAAGAGTAGCGGGGGTAGGCAGCAGGCGGCGGCCGGGCGGGCTGAGCGGGCAGGTCGCCCGCCCGGCACCTACCAGGCCGGAAGCGGGAAGGAGAGTGCGTCGCGCAGCTTGAGGGTATCTGGTGGTGTCACCAGGAGATCGCTCCGGCCGTAGTGCAGCAGCACTCCCTTGTAGATGGCAAGAGCCTCTCGGAACGTATATTCCGCCTGCCGCAAGCGGGCTTCCTGGTAAGGGTTGGAGATGAAGGACGCTTCCGTCAGAATGGCCGGCATTGTTGTCCTGGTCAGCACCCGGTAGTTTGCTTCATGCTGACCCCGGTCCGGCAACTGAGTAAAACGCAGCAATTCCTGGTGAACGGAGTCCCGCAGATGCCGGGTGACCGGGTCGGAACCGGGTCGGGAGTAGGTTTCGGTTCCGTTGACGGCAGGGTTGGAGACGGCATTGTGATGGACCGATATGAAGATATTCGCTCCCAGAGTGTTGGCGAGAGCGGCTCGCGAGTCGAGATCGACGTAGGTGTCGTCGTCGCGAGTAAGGAAGACGGTCGCCCCGCCATACGCTTCCAGTAGATCCCGCAAGGCGAGACCGACCCGCAGGTTTACATCTTTCTCCCGCAGTCCGCCGGCTCCCACCGCTCCCGGGTCACTCCCGCCATGGCCGGGATCAACGACGAACTTGACACCGGTCAACGGGCCGCCGGCCCGGGCGGGCTGGGCAAGAAGACCCCCTGCCAGCGCTTGAAAGATCAAAAGAAAGAGGGAGACAAAGAAGGCAGTTCGTGCCCGGCGAGGGATAAGGCCCATGATCAGTCCTCCGGTCGTACCTCGAACTTCCATCAAACTTCTGCCCCCTCTTGACGCTTTTCAGAACCGCTGGTTCACCGAGACCGTGGTCTGCAGCCCGGCGCCGGCCTGCCGCCAGGTCACCGCGACCTGATACTGGAGTCCTGGCGCCGCACCGTAGGTCATGCGGCCGTGAATGCGCAAATCGGGCCGCTGCCAGCGCCAAAGGAGTGAGAACTCCGATTCTATCAGGATATCACGGCGTACCAGCCAGCTCGTGTTGATCTCCAGTCCGGACGTGCCGTTGCTGAAGTTGAGTTCGCCCCCGGCCGAAGCCAGGTTAGAGGCCAGAGGAGTGAAGCCGGGGTGGATAGAACCCAGGTTCATGTTAACGAGGAAGTCGGCTCCTTGCCAGAGGTCGACGCTGAGAACACCTCCTAGCACCCAGCCCTGGAAGTTGTCCGCGCCCGGGCTGGCGCGGAAGGCAGCCAGCTCGGCGGCATATGAGTGGCGGGAGCTTTTCCTCTGCCAGTCGACGCCCACGCCCCGCTCGTCGGCCAGGCCGTCGCCGAGAAGAGTCACTCCCAGGGTATGCCCGGGTACGGGGTCAAATTCCCCTCGCACCACCCAGTAGGAGTCGGTGTCGTAGACGTACGGAAGCAGGGTAACGTAGCTGGTATCAAGACGGGCGAGCACACCGGAGAGTCGCAGTCGCGGGCGGGTACTGCCGCTCAACTCCAGCCCCGCCAGCCCGTCGAAAGGGTTGGCCGCGAGAAGCCCGGCCGGTCCGTACTGAAAGTGCAGACGTCCGGCCCGGGCTGCCAGGCCGCGGGGGCTTGAGAGCCCGACCCACAGTTCATCAACGTTGAGGGTGTTGCCGGCCGGGAATGCCTGGTCGGGTGTCACACCGACCGGGCTTTCGCCGCGGTAGCGGGTCTTGACGAAAAACGAGCTCTGCCACCCGGACTCTGCTGCTTTGGGATGACCCGGAAGACGGGCAGAGAGCGCAAGCTGCAGCTCCTGCCAGAGGCTTAGAGGAGGCTCATCTTCCCCCGGTCCTGCCTCCGAAGGGATTCGCAAAGACAGGCCGGCGGTCCACTGACCGGACAGTCCCAGGGCTGCCGGGGAGTCTGCCTGGGCCGCCGAACAGGTGGTGATGGCGGCCAGTGCCCAGAGGGCGGCAGCCAGCAAGAGAAACGGCTTAGACTTAGAACGCATAGGCGGCCTCCAATAGCCAGCGCCCGTAGCCCCTCCCCTCGCCCCACCAGTGATCGTAACCCACCTGTGCGGATAGACCGGGGATTGGGGGCTTCCAGCCGAGGCGGAGACTGGCCGACTGGCGCGGGGATGGTGATTGCTCACCCGTGGCGGCGGCAGCGGGCGTGCCGGCCAGAGGAGTTCGATGCTCCCAGCCCAGTTCAGCAGAGAATGAACCGCGAGTCTGCCGCCAGCGTACCTGCAGCCCGACTTCGGCGGGCCCAAAGGGCAACCTGCCGCCTGAGCTGCGCAGTTCACTGAGGAGGGGGGAATAACCCGCCTGCGCTCCGCCGGCGGTAAACTCTAGCTCCCACCGGGTACTGTTGGCGGCTTGACCATCTCCTGGCGACTGCCAGAACAGGCGCCCGGCGGCTGCCAGTGCCAGCTTTGCGGAGTCGGGCAGCCGGATGGCCGCGGCCTCCAACCCTGCGTACCCGCCTTCCCCCAAGGGGAGGTAAGCATCGATACTCAGACCCCGCTCGCGATCGACGCCGAGGGCCAGCACGTTGAGCCCAAACCTGAGGGGGTACGTCTTTTCTCTCGCGGTGGCAGGTCTGATGGGTGTAAGTTCAAAGGCGGAGGTCGTTGAGAGACGACCGGCGACGAGGTCGTGAGCAAGAAACCTTTTCTCCCCGTCATCGTCCGCGACGGGTTGTAGCCATAGGCGCCCGGCGGCCAGTGCGAAGGCGTATCGATTGGCAGTCCCGGCGTTGGTCGGAGTGACGCCTGACTCCCAGAGGACGGCGGCAAGCGGAGTTGGGTCGATCTCCTGCGAAAGAGGTGTGGCAACGAGCAGGCCCAGTTCACCAAAGCGCAGGTACTGGTTTCCGACGTAAAGAGTGCCGGCCGCAACGGGGATGGCAGCAAAGAGCTCCTCTACGTGGAAGGGGTCGCTCAGAAAGAGGGGCGCACCGTACGTGCCCGAAGTGTAGCGGTCAATGCCCCACCATCCCACGTGGCGCAGGCCGACCTTGAGGGCGACCCCCGATGATGGGTAGAGATACAGTTGCAGGCGAGCAGTCTGGCGTATGCCGATGCCGCCTGCCCCGGCGTCGATTTCCCGCTGTTGCTCTTCGCGCAGGGGGTCAGGTAACGTTCCCGGAGGGCTGGCCGGCAGATCTCCATGGTAGGAGGTGCCCCGCAGCCGGATCTCCCCAGTGATCCGCAGGTCCAGGTCGGGAAAGGCTGCCTGGGCCGGCCGCGGGAGGAAGATGGCCCAGGAGGTGATAAACAATAGCAATAGGAGGAGACTAGCCGAGCACTTTCTCAGTCGCGACATATGCGCCTTCACCTGCAGATGCGGTAAAGTTGAAGCCGCTTGGTTCACAAGAGATTTCGGGGTGAACCAGGCGCATACCTTTCGTAGGGGCCGAATCACCCTTTATATTCGTCTGATAAATGTGGGTTGAGTTGCCGGCACTGTACCAGGAGGGGAAAGATGCGGCAGCGGCAGTTGCGAGTTTGGGCAGGAATCCTGTTGTCTTGTGTTTTGGGTCTTTCGGTGGCCGGCTGCGGCGGCGGGTCACCGGGCAGTGCAGGTGTTGCCGTGGGCGGGCGGGTCACCGAGGGACCGGGCGGATTGCCGGTCTCCGGGGTGAACGTTGCTATTACCCATGGTGACAAAGGGACGGCTACGGCGGTGACCGATGCCGCCGGACGGTTCAGTTTCGGGGCGGTCCAGCCGGGGGAGATCTCGCTGGTTGCCTCCGCTCCTTCTCGTACCACTACCCGTTGGCTCGGCCGGGTCGACTCCGGCGGACGGCAGGATATCGTACTTTACTCTCTCCCGCTGTCTTCGCCTTCGGCCGACCGCAATCCGCCCCAGGTTACGTGGACGGACGCCGACAGCAGCGGTCGGAAGTGGCAGTTGCGGTTTACCGATGATGGGGGGCTGGGGCAGGCCGAGATTCTGATTGCCGGTTCTGTTGCGGTCTGGCGCGCCGATCTGGAGGGTCAGACCTCCTGGGAAGGAACTGTAGAGCTTCCCGCCGGCATGTGGCCGGTGGCCGAGTACCGCCTGGTGCTGCGGGTGACGGACCGGGCCGCGGCCGGGGCCGCGGGTGGAGTGTCGGGGAATGCTACCGTGTACGAACGGCGGGTCCGGATCGGGCCGTCTTCCGACCCTCCGGGCGGGTCGGCTCCGGCCAGTGCTCCGGCAGACTTCAGGGCGACGGCGGTGTCGGTGACTCCTGCGGCCTATTCCTGGCTCGCCGAGGATGGAGAAAGCGCTGCGGGCTCGGTGCAGGCGCAGGGTCAGATGGCGGGGCGTGATGCCCGGGCAGCGGCGCAGCTGATACGGGCGGTGGCCCCCTTGCCTGCGGTCGATGGAAAGGCAAAACTCCAAGGAAGACCCGCAGTCCGGGTGCAGCAGGTGGGGACTGGACTCGTGTATGTCGGGCTGCGGTGGCGGTGGCCGGCAGACACGGCGCAGGCGGTGGAAGGATTCTTATTACGACGCAACGGGGGGCAGAGTGCGACCGTGCCGACGGCGGTCGGACGGCCTGACCCCTCCGGAGTATGGCGCGAGTACTCCTGGAGTGATAGCGAGGGCAAACTGGCGGCCGGCGACAGGTTAACGTACACCCTGGCGGCGGCGAGGGGAGGGGCGAGCGGTCCGGCAGCCACGGCCGGTCCGGTGGAAGTGCTGCCGCATCTCGCCGATCCCCGCCTGCTCTCGCCGGCAGACGGAAGGGTCACAAGCTCCCTGCCGGTGCTCGAGTGGGCGGGTGACAGCCTGGCACACGGGTACATCGTCGAGGTACTCGCCGGGCAGAGCAACCGGGTGATCTGGAGTGGGTTCACAACCGGTACACGGGTAGACCTCACCCAGGCTGCCGGCGGGTTGCCGGCGGGCACATACCGGTGGCGGGTTGTGGCCGTAGCAGCGCTGCCGCTCTTTTTGCCCGAGCGGACTCAGTACGACGCGGTGAGCCTTGCTGTCTCGCCGGTTCGCAGCTTCACCCTGACTGGTGGCGCGCAAGGAGCGGCAGAATAAACTGGGATGTCGCGGACAGAAGTGCAGAAATAACGACGGGGGAGGGCCACCAGTGGGGCTCAGACGGGCGGCAGAGGTATGGGCGGTATTACACCGGGCGCAACGTCCACTGCAGGAAGCTCAGGAGGCACTGCGGACACTGATTCTGGACCAGTCGGTCTGGGACACGCTGGGAAAAGAAGGCTGTGAGGAGCTGGATGCAGGGGTGCAGGCGGCGCTCGCCACGCTCCACCAGGCCCTGCAGCGGGTAGAGGCGAAGGTACGATCCTCGGGGGAGCGGTCGACGGGGCAAGGGCGCGAGTCCAGGGAGGTTCGCACGGTCCAGGAGGTCGCTCGCAGGCTCCTGCAAGGGGTCGAAGCAGCTCAAGAGATATGGGGGGAGGCTTTCTCCCGGCCATTGGATGAGCATTTCCGCGGGGGGCTCAGTTGAGCTGATGCCTCTTGCCTGCGGCGCTCCAGTCGCGTACAATATGGGTGTTGCCTGGCCAAAAGTTTTGGGCCTGTAGCTCAGTTGGGAGAGCGCTGCGTTCGCATCGCAGAGGTCGAGGGTTCGAATCCCTTCAGGTCCACCAGTTTAAAGCCCCTCTGGAAGTGAGTTTCCGGAGGGGCTTTGTCGTCTTGCTGATCGCTTCGGCGGCCCGTTCGTCCTGCCTCGGTAACGGATCTTGGCATTCCTTGCCTCAGACATGGCAATCCACAATAGTGATTATGGTCTCGAGGTCAGCGTTTTTGAGAAAGCGGTCAAAGAACTGCCCCTCCCACGTTTCTTCGTCCGCCTCCTCGTCTTTGCTATACGATCGGCCGTCGGGGGTCACAACGGCGAAGGTAGCAAAGGAGCTACAGCGTGCGATGCTAATCTCTTCTACGTTCATCAAGGGACTTGGCGCACCTCCACCTCGTTGATACGCAGCATCATCTCTTACAAGCAAGCGCCCGCACCAACGCCCGCCGGTCTGGTACCAGTCCCACTGGGCTACCAGAGGCGCGACCGTCTCCGCGCCACTTCGGCAGAGGTCGGGAAGGATCGAGGTTTCGTCAATAGGTGTGTAAATGCGCATCAGGCGGCAGTTCCCTCCCATGCGACCTCAATGCCGTCTTCGTACCGTGCCCCGGCGTACACTCTTGCCAGAAGTTCTGGCGCATTAAGCCGTCGAAACTTTTTCTTCTCGGCCACCATCAGCATCTTCCAGATTACCGCCGTCGCTCGCTCCACTCTCTTGAACCGCTTGGCGGCATCCGTACGTAGCCGCAATGCCGCAAAGGGCGATTCCACCACGTTCGTGGTTCTTAGATGCACCCAGTGCTCCCTGGGGTAGCGGTAAAACGTCACCATCCGTTCCCAATCCCTGCCTAAGGTCTCCGCAGCCTTCCCGTACCCGTGCTGGCGACACCACGCCTCAAACTCCTTACGCTTGTGCTCCGCTTCCACTCGGGTCGGAGCGTAGACGATTTCGCGCAGCTTGGCCTTGGCAGCCACCTGCTGGTGTTGTGGCAGCTGCTCCAGCACGTTGAGCACCTTGTGATTCCAACACCGCTGCTCATCGGCCTCCGGCAGAGACTCGGAGCGCTCCCCAGATCCCCAAGTGCCCGTCCCCGATCACCAGACGGGGTGCATTCATCCCCCGGTCTCGCAAGTCCCGCAATACCTCCGACCAATTCTCCACTGATTCCCGGTAACCAGGAGTAACCGCTACCACCTCCTTGCGGCCATCTACTAAACCGGCTACGGCCACCAGCAATGCAGCTCGTTCTCGTTCTAGTCCTGCTTTCACGTAGATCCCATCTATCCAAAGGTAAACCACCCGTAGGTCGTCGAGCCGTCGTGTTCGCCAGGCTTCCCATTCGGCCTGCCATTGCTCCTTCAGCCGGGCCACCGTGCTGGCCGACACAGGTGCTCCCTCTCCCAACAGCCCTCGCAGGGCTAGGTCAAAGTCCCCCTCTGCCAGCCCGTGCAGGTACAGCTCTGGCAAGAGCTCGGAAACCTCTTTCGTGCGCCGCACAAACAAGGGTAGAATCCGGCTCTCGAACCGTTCCTCCAGGCCTCGCACTCGTGGACGGCGAAGGGTGATGGTACCCAGGGGAGTCGTTAGCTTCCGCGGCTTGCCATACCCATTTCGGTAGCCGGGTGGGCCGTCAACGACGGCCCGGCGCTGATACCGAACACGGCCCAAAAGCTCAGTTACCTCATCCTCCAGCAATTCCTGAATAAGCTCCTGGATCCTATCCCGAAGCCATTCATGCAGTCCTTCCCAAGTGGGACTTGACGGCAGGCTGCTCGATGTGGTGCGCTTGTCCATGGCGGTGGCTCTCCTCCTTACTGGGGCCCATTGCCCCGGTTGGTTCTCTCAACAGGAGGGTACACCGCCTACGCACATTTCCACACCTTTTGAGGGTAGCTCGATTAGGACTGCTTTCCCGGGGGTGGGTCAATTCCAAACCGGCGCGTAGTGGGTCAATTTACAGCCGGCGTTGACAGGGAAGGGGCAACGGAAAACGCGACGGTGACCAAAGAGCTCCTGGAGGACCTGGTCCAGCGGGGGCTGAAGTATGAGGAAGGGTTACTGATAGTCATTGATGGTTCCAAAGCGTTACGCTCTGCTGTAGGGGCTGTATTTGGTAATAAGGCAGTGGTCCAAAGGTGTCAGGTTCACAAGAAGCGGAACGTGCTGGATCATCTGCCCAACAGCGAGCAGAAGGCTGTAGCCCGGGAGCTCCGCCAGGCATACTTGGAACCTGATTACGAAACAGCCAAGAAGCATCTGGAGCGGTTGGCCGGCCGATTGGAGCAGAACTACCCTGGGGCTGCGAGGAGCCTGAGGGAGGGAATGGAGGAAACGCTGACCGTACATCGGCTAGGTTTACCCGGAGCTCTGCGCGTGAGTCTAGCCACCACGAATCCCATTAAATCCCCCTTCTCCACATTCTCAGCGCAGGCCAAGCGGGTCAAGAAATGGGGGTCAGGCAGACAGGTGGACCGTTGGGTAGCCGTGGCCTTTCTTACCGCTGAGAAAGGCTTTCGCCGGATTCGTGGCTATCTCTTGATGGCTGTGCTGCAAGACGCCTTACGAAAGCAAGTGGGACAGGGAAACCCAGGTCGAGAGGAATCCATCCAAACAGCGTGAATTACACGGGGGGTCACCACTCAAATTCCACGAAGATCGGGACAAGCTCGTTTGCAGATTGCCCCGAACGGGAGGGGATGGTATTCTGGATCTGCCCACGGATCATCACTCCTTTGGTTCTGTCACCAAAGATGATTCGTGGGTTTTTCACAGGGGCCTGCAAGCCCCATCAGGTCTTGACTCCATTGGTTGCTGGTAATATATGGTACGCGATTTCTACATACACCCGATTCGACGGTCCCAGCGCTGTATACTTCGTCCCGCCGGACGTCGTACTCGCAGCCGATCAGTCGTTGCAACCCGACATCATCTTCATCGCCAAGGATCGTCTGCACATCATCGCCGATCACGCAGTGTTGGGGACTCCCGACTTGGTCGTGGAAGTGCTCTCACCTTCTGCCCGTCACTTCGACCTTGGCCGCAAACGAGACGTGTGCTTCGCAAAGGGCGTTCGTGAGCTGTGGATCGCCGACATCGAAGAGACCACGCTACTGCACCACGCGCAAGAAGCCGGGGGCTGGCGGATTACTCGTTTGGGCAGGCAGGACATCCTCTGCTCCCACGTGCTACCCGGCTTCGAAGTCAGCCTGATGGGTTTGTCCTAAACTCGCGGCCGCGTCTCCTGCAGCAGTATCCAGTTGACAGCAGCAAGAACGTTATCGGCCACATAGTCCGGCTCAAAACCCGACCAGGTGTCTCTGTATTCCCCAATACTCCCCTTACCCACCCCAGTGAGAACCAGAATTGCCTTGGCCTGGACGTTTTTGGCCAGGTTCATATCTCTAGCCCCCATATCACCAACGACATAGCTTCGTCGAATATCGATTTGGAACAGAGATTGTGTGCCATTCTTTACCATTGCCTCTAGCCAACGGCGAGGGCCTCTAAAGCCCGTCCCATTGCCTCTATTGCTTGACGGTCCGATTCGTCCACCTGCAGCCTTAGCCTGCGTTTACCCCTCATGTAGGCGGCTATGGCAATGATCGTACGGCGGATTGCCGTGATGCCGGTTTCTTTTAGGGTTGGGCCGTACCGTCGGAACAGCGCAGCCACCAACATGGCAGTGAAGTGAAAGCAATATGAGCCTTGATTGCATGCAGCTTCCGTACATGGAACTTCGCCAGGCCCAGCTGACTCTTGGCCTCGCGACGGATATTCTCCATTTCCCAGCGGAGCAGGTAGAAGTTAATCACTCCCAGTCCCTGCATCCGGGGATCGCTGGCTGCCAACACGCGGTAGGGCTCTTCCTGATCCCACCGGTCATGGACCACTACCAGCGTCACAGCCATCTGGGGCTCACCTCGTCGTGGTATCTTGGTTCAGCCCGTATGGGCGCGGAGATCGGCGAGATACCCTCATACCCAAGCCACCGCCTGCTTGCTATTTTACTCCATGTCAATATAATATTGGCAGCAGGATTAACAGATTGTGAGTTTTACGCCTATGCATGCGACTTGATGGGGCGCAGGATCACCCCAGAGGCGTTGTACCTGGAGGCCTCAGTGAACGGAGTAACTCTGGCGGTCCGATCGTCGATATTCCCGATGGGACTGCCTGCCAAGAGGCTACGCTAGACTTGCGATGGCTCAGAAAAGACCGCTGGGAACCGCCGCTGACAGGAAGATCCGTTAGGCGTGTCCAACCATCGTAGTGAGCTACCGGCCTCAAGGAGTTGAGAACATGGAACGCATGGATGACCTAGAGTATAGGGAGATCACCCATAGTCTCAGGGATCAGATCATTGCGGACAAGTCGTGGGGAAATGCGGGTGAACATATCCGTCTTGGGCCAGATTGCTTCTCGATATGTGCCTTCGTTGGTGAGGATCTTGTAGGGTTCATATCGGCATTTCGGAGACCATTGCCGCCGCCATTGGCGGACTTATCGGAAGCTTTCATCAACATTATCGTTGTACGGCCGAGCTATCAGCGACGAGGGATAGGTAGTAGTCTGTTACAGAGGACTGTTCAATGGGCTCGCCAGCACAGACTCTATCAGGTAAGTGCGTGGAGTACAGAGGATAGGATAGAGGCGATAGGCCTTTGGAGAAAGGCTGGTTTTGGATTCCGTAGACAGGAGTTCGAGGTTGAGGGACGGAAGGGGTACGGGTTCTGGGTAGTGTTACCACTATCTCATGACTAAAGTGATGATTGATAGCTATCCAATCACTAAGCAGGCGTCTGCCTACAAGCGTGTCCAGCGGACAGCGCGCCGACTCCCTATCGATGGACAACTATGCCTTGATCGGGGCGAGTCGCGTATGATTCTGCCGGTATGCTTCCCGGAACTCCTGAGGGCTACGATACCCCAGGGCGGAGTGTAACCTACGCTCGTTGTAGAAGTCGATGAAGTCGATCACTGTCAGATATGCTTCCGCAAAGGTATGGAATTCGTTGCGGGCTAGGCATTCCTCCTCCATGATCCCGTTGAACGCTTCGATGTGGGCGTTCTTGTTGGGGGTTGCATTCGGTATCCGTTCGTGTTCCAGCCCTAATTGCTCACACGTCTCCTCAAACAGCTGGCTAATGAATTGTGGCCCTTTGTCGGTTCGGACCACTGGTTTGGTGTCCTCCCACTCCGGTTTGCGTCGGCGCACTGCTTCTCTGAGCGCGTTGGCCGCCTCTTCCGCCTGACAAGTCAGGCCAATGTGAAACTCCACCACCGAGCGGTCGTACACGTCCAGGATAGGCATCACGAAGAAGAACCGTGAGGTTGCGTCAATAGGTGTGTAAATGTACATCAGGCGGCAGTCCCCTCCCATGCGACCTCAATGCCGTCTTCATACCGTGCCCCGGCGTACACTCTTGCCAGAAGTTCTGGCGCATTAAGCCGTCGAAACTTTTTCTTCTCGGCCACCATCAGCATCTTCCAGATTACCGCCGTCGCTCGCTCCACTCTCTTGAACCGCTTGGCGGCATCCGTACGTAGCCGCAATGCCGCAAAGGGCGATTCCACCACGTTCGTGGTTCTTAGATGCACCCAGTGCTCCCTGGGGTAGCGGTAAAACGTCACCATCCGTTCCCAATCCCTGCCTAAGGTCTCCGCAGCCTTCCCGTACCCGTGCTGGCGACACCACGCCTCAAACTCCTTACGCTTGTGCTCCGCTTCCACTCGGGTCGGAGCGTAGACGATTTCGCGCAGCTTGGCCTTGGCAGCCACCTGCTGGTGTTGTGGCAGCTGCTCCAGCACGTTGAGCACCTTGTGATTCCAACACCGCTGCTCATCGGCCTCCGGCAGAGACTCGGAGCGCTCCCCAGATCCCCAAGTGCCCGTCCCCGATCACCAGACGGGGTGCATTCATCCCCCGGTCTCGCAAGTCCCGCAATCCCTCCGACCCACTCTCCACTGATTCCCAGTAACCAGGAATAACCGCTACCACCTCTTTGCGACCCTCTACCAAGCCGGCTACGG
>JADBKP010000020.1 GCA_014896315.1 Limnochordales bacterium | reverse complement strand
CAAGCTGAAAATCCTGTTCTGGGAACATAACGGCTTCTGGCTGTATGATCGGCGCTTGGAACGCGGGCGGTTTGAGTGGCCGGAGGCGGGTGCGGGCAAAACGGTGGTCATCAGCCGGCGGGAACTCAACTGGCTCCTGGATGGGCTGTCGCTCACCCAGCACAAAGCCCACCCCAGGGTGGACGCAAGGCGGGTGGTCTAAGGCGGCAGAAAAGAAATCGGCAAAAACACGCATGTCTGGCAGGAGATTGTGGGGGCTGTGTCGAAATCCTTGGACC
The DNA here is from genome assembly GCA_014896315.1 of Limnochordales bacterium. Classification (GTDB taxonomy): domain Bacteria; phylum Bacillota; class Limnochordia; order Limnochordales; family DUMU01; genus DUMU01. The sequence goes on along the minus strand of JADBKP010000020.1, from coordinate 1,390 downwards.
ATGGAAAACACAGGGACGATCACCCTCGACCAATTTGAATCGCTCCAATCCCTGCAACAACACTGCGTCAACCTGGAGCGGGAAAACGCGGAGTTGAAAAAGCAGGTGAAGCTGCTGCTGGAAGAGCTTCGCCTGGCCCGGCACCGGCATTTCGGGACATCCAGCGAACGGACAAACGAGGATCAGGCCCAGCTGGAGTTCGTGTTTAACGAAGCCGAAGCGCAGGCGCAGCCGGAGGTGGAGGAACCCACCGTCGAGACGGTGACGTATCAGCGGCGCAAGAAACAGCCGGGCCAACGGGAGGCCATGCTGGCGGATCTGCCGGTGGAGCGGGTGGAATACCGCCTTTCGGAGGAAGAGCAGGTCTGTCCGTGCTGCGGGGGTTCCCTGCACGAGATGAGCGCCGAGATTCGTCGGGAACTCAAGCACATTCCGGCCCAGACGGTGATCGTCGAGCACGTGCAATACGTGTATGCGTGCCGATCGTGTGAGAAGAACGAGATCGAAACGCCCGTGGTCAAAGCCCCGATGCCCCGCCCGGCGATTCCGGGCAGTCTGGCCTCGCCGTCGATGTTGGCGCATGTGATGGAGAAGAAGTACGTGGACGGGATGCCGCTGTACCGCCAGGAGCAACACTTTGCCCGGCGGGGGTTGGAGTTGTCCCGCCAGACCTTGGCCAACTGGGTGGTGCTGGGGACCACCCGGTGGCTTAGCCTGGTATACGACCGGCTTCACGAGGAACTGCTGCGGCGAAAGTACCTGCACGCGGACGAAACGACCCTGCAGGTGCTGCACGAACCGGGGCGGGCGGCGGAGTCGGAGTCCTACATGTGGCTGTACCGGAGCGGGCGGGACGGTCCACCCATTGTGTTGTTCGACTATCAGGAGAGCCGCTCGAGCGAGCACCCGAAGAGGTTCCTGAAGGGATTTAAGGGGTACCTGCATGTGGATGGGTACAGCGGGTACCACGACCTCGAGAACGTCACCCTGGTGGGCTGTTGGGCGCACGCGAGGCGCAAGTTCGACGAGGCGCTTAAAACGCTCCCCGTGTCGGAACGGAAAAAACCGACAGCGGCCAGGATCGGACTGGAGTATTGCAACCGGCTATTTAAGATCGAACGGGATTTGAAGGACGCAACCCCCGAGGAACGTCATGCAGGGCGGCAGAGGTTGAGCCGGCCGGTGCTGGACGCGTTTTTGGCATGGCTTCAGGAGCAAAGCGCCCAGGTGGTCCCCAAGAGTGTCTTGGGCAAAGCGATTGCGTACTGCCTGAACCAATGGAGCAAGCTGGTGGTGTTCCTGGAAGACGGCCACCTGGAGCTGGACAACAACCGAAGCGAGCGGTCGATCAAGCCGTTCGTGATCGGCCGGAAGAATTTCTTGTTCGCCA